>JAXLSG010000002.1:0-433831 GCA_046330715.1 Candidatus Nanopelagicales bacterium | reverse complement strand
CGTACGCGACGTGGTGGATCCGCCAGGCGATCACCCGCGCGATGGCCGACCAGGCGCGCACCATCCGCATCCCGGTGCACATGGTCGAGGTCATCAACAAGCTCGCGCGCGTGCAGCGCCAGATGCTCCAGGACCTGGGCCGCGAGCCCACCCCGGAGGAGCTGGCCAAGGAGCTCGACATGACGCCCGAGAAGGTCGTCGAGGTCCAGAAGTACGGCCGTGAGCCGATCTCGCTGCACACCCCGCTCGGCGAGGACGGCGACAGCGAGTTCGGCGACCTGATCGAGGACTCCGAGGCGATCGTCCCGGCCGACGCCGTGTCGTTCACGCTCCTGCAGGAGCAGCTCGACTCGGTGCTCGACACCCTGTCCGAGCGCGAGGCCGGCGTCGTGAAGATGCGCTTCGGTCTCACCGACGGCCAGCCCAAGACCCTCGACGAGATCGGCAAGGTCTACGGCGTCACGCGCGAGCGCATCCGCCAGATCGAGTCCAAGACCATGTCGAAGCTGCGCCACCCGAGCCGCTCGCAGGTCCTGCGCGACTACCTCGACTAGTCCGACCACGTCACGAGGCCCCCTGCTCCGGCAGGGGGCCTCGTCGTCTGGTACGCCGGCCTCGCCCGGCGCGGGCGTCGTGCGGCCCGCTCGAGCGGGACCCGCCTCGGGAGTCAGACGGGCACGCCGGACGCGAGGGCGCGGACGTCCTCCGTCGTGAGGGGGTTGCCGGCGATGCCCCACGAGCCGCTGCGCACCTCCTCGACGACGCACCACGTCACCGGGCGCATGTTCTCGCCCTCGATCGAGACCATCGCGTCGGTGAGCCGACGGACGATCTCCTGCTGCTGCTCGGCGGTGAAGACGTTCTCGATGACCTTGACCTGGATGAACGGCATGGACGATCACCTTCCCGGATGTCGCCTGCCCCATGGCCGGCGTGGCAGAACCGTCGCGTCCGCGGGGCGCGTCGCGCCATACGTCAGGTGACGCAACCGGATCCGATCGTCGGAGCGCACCTGGGCATGGGCGGAGCGAGTCAGGTGGATGTCGTTGATCCGGGTCGGGGCGAGGTCTAGCGTCCGAGGCGACCGGGAGGGGTCCCGGACCGGTGGGGGTGGACCATGCACCGCAGCGCGCTCGTCCGACGGCTCGTCGTCGTCGCCTCGATGGTCGTCCTCGTCGGCGCCGCCGCGTCGCCGGCGGAGGCGCTGACGGCAGCGCCGACGATCACGGTCACGGTGCCGCCGCAGCCGATCACCAGCACGCGCGACGTGGCGGTCACCTACCAGGTGTCGCTCAAGCCCACCGACCTCAAGCTCCTGCAGTGCGGCCTCACCGCTCCCGGGAGCACCGTGTGGATCCAGAAGACGTGCGGCATCCGCACCGACATCAACCGCAAGGTCACCGGCAGCATCAACTTCCAGGGCGTGCCCGACGGCACCTACGACGTCGTGGTGCGCGCGCAGGGGAAGACGACGGCGCTGGGCGAGAAGCGGGTGCGCATCCAGGTCGCGTACGTCGCACCCTCGAGCGTGCCCGCGCAGGCGTGCGCGCCGTACGGCACGTTCCTCACCGGCGGCGACATGTCGGCGTTCCCGCCAGGGTCGGGCTTCGACGACGCGACGTACAGCGTGCGCTGGCGCTGCTCGGGCGGTGCGAGCACGTTCCAGTCGGGCGGTGTGCTGACGAGCGCGGGGATGGACCTGCTGCTCGTGTGCCTGCAGGACGGCGGAGACACGGCGATCGTCTGGCCGCAGACCGGTCCCCAGGTCTTCTACTGCCTCAACCTGCGCTGACCCTGCTCGTTCCCACGCCCGGCGGGTGCGTCTCGTCCGCTGTCGGAGAGGAGCGACACCTGACGGATGCGGCCGAGGTCGCCGGCGTCGCGGGTTACCGTGGCCGCTCGTGATTCGCGTCCTGGGCGGAGGAACGTCGGGTGGGTCGTCGTACGTCTGAACGCACGTGCGGGTGAGCCGGGGCGTCGTGACGGCGCTCCTCGTCGCCCTCGCGCTCGCGGCGTGCAGCAATCCTGGGCACGGCCCGACCACGACGACCGCGCCGTCCTCGGTGCCGTCGGCGACCTCCACGCCGGTCGACCGGCCGACGGGCACGACCGCCACCTGGACCTACGCCTCGTCGTACGACGTCGCCGCTCCGACCGACGCCGCGCCGCGGCCCGTCGTGCGCTGCACCGCTGCCGGCGGCGCGGACTGGCTCGCGCGCGAGCGGCGGCTGCCCGGCACCTCCGGCTGGCGGCGTGCGGACCCGATGCTCGCCCCGCGCGTCACGCTCTATCCCGACCGGCCCTCGACCGGGTGCGGTGCGCCTGTCGACGTCCACCTCGGCGGGCGCGGCGGGCGCGACGTCGTCGTGCGCGCGTACCGGATGGGCTGGTACGCCGGCGCCGGCGCGCGGCTGGTCTGGTCGTCGAAGCCCGTCGACGTGCCACGTGCGGCGCCCGCGCCCGTGCACGACCGCCGCGTGCCGTCGCCGCGCTGGACCACGACCGTGCGCCTCCCGGTCGGCTCCGCGTGGCCGCCCGGCCTGTACCTGCTCGTCGCCGAGGTCCACGGACGTCCGTCGGGCGAGGCCGGTCTGGTCGTGCGCGACGACGCGGCGGCCGCGCCGGCGGCGGTCGTCTACTCCAACCTCACGTGGACGGCCTACAGCCTGGCCGGGGGAGCGAGCCTCTACCGCGGGTCGAGCGGCCGGTCCGACACCCGCGCGCTCTCCGCGGCGGTGCAGCGACCGCTGATGTTCCACTCCGGCAGCCCGCTGCTGACCTACGACGTCCCCGTCGCGCAGCTGCTCGATCGCGCGGGAGTGGCGGCCGACCCGCTCGTCGACACCGACGTCGACACGTGGCCGTCGATGCTCGTGCACCGCACCGAGGTCGTGCTGCCGGGCCACAGCGAGTACTGGACCCGCACCATGTTCGACGCGCTGACAGCAGCACGGAACGCCGGCGCCAACGTCGCCGACCTCGGGGCCAACGACATGTACTGGCACGCGCGGGTCGAGTACGACGCGACGCACGTGCCCGTGTCGATGTTCGTGGCGCGCACGGTCGCGCTCGATCCGCTCGCGCACGAGGACCCGACCGCCGCGACGGTGCAGTGGCGGCACGCACCGCTGCTGCGCAACCCGTCGGCCGTCGTCGGCCAGTCCTACACGGCGGTCCGCGCACGCGGCGGGCTGCAGGTGCGCTCCGTCCCGCAGTGGCTCGAGGGGGTCCGCGGCTTCGTCGCCGGCGCCGTCCTCCCGCACGCAGCCTGGAACGAGGTGAACGGCATCCGCCCCGGCGCCTACCCGGTGCCCGACAACGTGCAGGTCCTCGCGCAGGGCGTGCTGCTGCGTGCCGGGTTCGACGACCAGCCCGTGTCGACGACGTACTACTCGACGCGATCCGGCGGCGCCGTGTTCGACGCGGGGAGCACGTACTGGCCGTGCCTCGTGATGCGTGCGTGCGAGGGCTTCGTCATCGGCTCCCCGGAGCGCGCGACGCTGTGGCAGGTCATGCAGCGCGTGCTCGTCGGTTTCCAGACCCCGTCGTTCGGGGCGCTGCACCCCTCGCAGCCGACGCGCCTGCCCGGGGTGTCGACGCTGCGGACGTCGCTGCCGGCCGCGGCCGTGGGGACGTACGGCCTCGGCGACTGAGCCGGCGTACGAGACCATCGCGACGACCTCGCCGCCCGTGCGGTCGAGCGCCGCGCCGATCCGCAAGACTGTGCGGCATGACCCTGCTGCGCGGCGAGCTCGCTGCTCCGCCGCGCACGCTGGTCGACGTCCTGCGGCGTACCGCGGCCGACCACGGCGATGAGCCGGCGATCGACAACGGCGCGCAGGTGCTCACCTACGAGGAGTTCCTCGAGGCGGCCGAGGAGGTCGCCGAGGAGCTGCACGCCGCCGGTGTCGGTCCGGGCGACCACGTCGGCATCCGCATCCGGTCGGGAACGGTCGACCTGTACGTCGCGATCGCGGGCATCCTCCTCGCGGGTGCGGCGTACGTGCCGGTCGACGCCGACGACCCGGAGGAGCGCGCGCGCACGGTGTTCCGCGAGGCCGGCGTCGCCGCGGTGCTCGGAGACGACCTCGAGCTCACAGTGCGGCGCCCGAAGCCGGCGGTCGACGACGGCGTCGGACCCTCGACCACCGACACCGCGTGGATCATCTTCACGTCCGGGTCGACCGGTGCGCCGAAGGGCGTCGCGGTGTCGCACCGCAGCGCCGCGGCGTTCGTCGACGCCGAGTCGTCGCTGTTCCTGCAGGACGAGCCGCTCGGTCCCGGCGACCGCGTCATGGCAGGCCTCTCCGTGGCCTTCGACGCCTCGTGCGAGGAGATGTGGCTCGCCTGGCGGTACGGCGCCTGCCTCGTGCCCGCGCCGCGCTCGCTCGTGCGCAGCGGCATGGAGCTCGGGCCGTGGCTCATCGCCAACGACATCACCGTCGTGTCGACCGTGCCGACGCTCGTCGCGCTGTGGCCGGCCGAGGCGCTGTCGGCAGTGCGCCTGCTCATCCTGGGCGGCGAGGCGTGCCCGCCCGAGCTCGCGACGCGGCTCGTCGACGGCGGGCGCGAGGTGTGGAACACCTACGGCCCCACCGAGGCCACGGTCGTCGCCTGCGGGGCGCGGCTCACGGGCGAGCCGCCGGTGCGCATCGGTTTGCCGCTCGACGGGTGGGACCTCGCCGTCGTCGACGAGAACGGCGTGCCGGTCGAGCCGGGCGGTTCGGGGGAGCTGATCATCGGCGGCGTCGGGCTCGCGCGGTACCTCGACCCGGTGAAGGACGCCGAGAAGTACGCGCCGATGCCCACGCTCGGCTGGGACCGCGCGTACCGCAGCGGCGACCTCGTGCGCTACGAGGAGGAGGGACTGCTCTTCGTCGGCCGTGCTGACGACCAGGTGAAGGTCGGCGGTCGGCGCATCGAGCTCGGCGAGATCGACAGCGCGCTCCTCGCGCTGCCCGGTGTCACCGGTGCGGCGGCCGCGGTGCGGCGTACCGGATCGGGCAACGCGCTGCTCGTCGGGTACGTCGCCACCACGGACGAGTTCGACGCCACGGCAGCCGTCACGAAGCTCCGCGAGACGATGCCGGCCGCGCTCGTGCCGCGCCTCGCGCAGGTCGACTCCCTGCCCACGCGCACGTCGGGGAAGATCGACCGCGACGCGCTGCCCTGGCCGCTCGCGACCACCGAGCCCGACGAGAGCACGCGGCTCGAGGGCACGGCCGGGCAGCTGCAGGACATCTGGGCCGACATCCTCGGAGCCACCGTCGCCTCGGCCGACGACGACTTCTTCGACCTCGGCGGCGGCAGCCTCGCCGCTGCGCAGCTCGTGTCGCGGCTGCGCGCGACCTACCCCGAGGTGACCGTCGCCGACGTCTACGACCATCCGCGCATCGGCGACCTCGCGACCGCGCTCGACGAGCTGGCGACGCCTGCGGCGTACGTCGACCGCACGGTGCGGCCCGTCTCGCGCGTCTCGCAGGCCGTGCAGGTGCTGCTGTCGCTCGTGCTGCGCACGATCACGGGCCTGCGCTGGCTGACGTGGGTCGCGCTCGGGTGCACGGCGGCGTCGCAGCTGCTCGACATCGACTGGCTGCCGACCGCGCCGTGGCTGGTCGCGATCGTCGCCTGGCTGCTGCTCGTGTCCGCACCGGGTCGCATGCTGCTCGCCGCGCTCGCGGCGCGCCTCGTCCTGCTCGGCATCGGGCCGGGCGACTACCCGCGTGGCGGTCCGGTCCACCTGCGGGTGTGGCTCGCCGAGCGGCTCGCCGACGAGATCGGCGCCGGCAACGTCGCGGGTGCGCCGCTCATGCGGCTCTACGCGCGGCTGCTCGGCGCGCGGGTCGGCAAGCACGTCGACCTCCACTCGGTGCCGCCCGTGAGCGGTCACCTCGTGCTCGGCGAGGGGTGCTCGGTCGAGCCCGAGGTCGACCTGTCGGGGCACTGGCTCGACGGGGACGTGCTGCGCGTCGGTGCGGTCGAGATCGGCCCCGACGCGCGCATCGGCGCGCGCAGCACGCTCGGCCCCGGTGCCGTCATCGGCGAGGCGGCCGAGATCGCCCCGGGCTCAGCGGTCTTCGGGACCGTGCCGGCGGGGGAGCTGTGGTCGGGCGCGCCGGCGCACCGCCGCAAGTCAGCGCGCGGGCCGTGGGACGAGCGGCCGCAGAACCGCCCGGTCTGGGTGCTCGGGTACGCCGCGGTCTCGGTGCTCATCGCCGCGCTGCCCGGCATCGCTGTGCTGGCCGGGCTCGCCGTCGCGCTCCCGCAGCTGCGCGACGCGGGGTCGGTGCAGACCGCGGCCGTGCGCAGCCTCGTGTGGCTCCCGGTCGCGACCGTGGTCGGCCTGCTGGTGCTCACGTTCCTGATCTGGCTGATCGTGCGGCTGCTCGCGATCGGGCTGCAGCCCGGCGCGCACCCGGTGCACGGGCGTCGCGCGTGGCAGGCGTGGGCGACCCTGCGGGTGCTCGACGAGGCTCGCACCTGGCTGTTCCCGCTCTACTCCAGCTCGCTGACGCCGGCGTGGCTGCGTGCCCTCGGTGCGCGCATCGGTCCGAAGGTCGAGGCGTCGACAGTGCTGCTCATCCCGTCGCTCACCACAGTGCGCGAGGGTGCGTTCCTCGCCGACGACACGCTGATCGGCGGCTACGAGCTCGGCGGCGGCTGGCTGCGCGTCGAGCACGTCGAGATCGGCAAGCACGCGTTCGTCGGCAACTCCGGGATGGCGGCGCCGGGCCGCAAGGTGCCCAAGCGCGGGCTCGTGGCCGTGCTCTCCGCGGCTCCGCGGCGTACCAAGGCCAAGGCGGGGACGTCGTGGCTGGGCAGCCCGCCGACCAAGCTGCGCCGTGTGGAGCAGAAGGTCGACAAGGGGCGCACGTACGACCCGCCCACGCGGCTGGTGGTGGCACGCGCGCTCGTCGAGCTGTGCCGGCTCGTGCCCGTGATGGTGGGCGTGGCGGTCGGTCTCGGCGTCGTGGTCGCGCTCGCGGCGATCGCATCGGCCTACGGCTGGTGGGTCGCGGCGCTCGTGAGCGGCCTCGTCGTCATCGCGGCCGCCACCCTGGCCGCCTTCGTGACGACGATCGCGAAGTGGGTGCTCGTCGGTCGGCTGCGCGTGGGGGACCACCCGCTGTGGAGCTCGTTCGTCTGGCGCAACGAGCTCGCCGACACCTTCGTCGAGGCCGTTGCCGCGCCGTGGTTCGCGCGTCCTGCGACAGGTACGCCGATCCTCAACATGTGGCTGCGCTCGTTGGGTGCGCGCGTCGGACGCGGCGTGTGGTGCGAGACCTACTGGCTGCCCGAGGCCGACCTCATCGACCTGCAGGCGGGAGCCACGGTGAACCAGGGCTGCGTCGTGCAGACCCACCTGTTCCACGACAGGGTGCTCAGCATGGACGCGGTGACGCTGCGCACCGGCTCCACGCTCGGCCCCAACAGCGTGATCCTCCCGGCAGCGACGCTGGGCCGGCATGCGACCGTCGGTCCCGTGTCGCTCGTGATGAGAGGTGAGTTCGTGCCCGACCGCACGAGGTGGATCGGCAACCCCATCGGCCCGTGGCAGCAGGCGGAGGTCGACGCGTGAAGGCGCGCGAGTACTTCCCGCACCGCGGCGACCGGTCCTACGCCGTGTCGCACTACGACCTCACGCTGTCCTACAACGTCGACTCCAACCAGCTGCGCGCGAAGGCGGGCCTGCTCGTCGAGGCCGTCACGGACCTCACCGAGATCCGCCTCGACCTCAGCGGCCTGCGCGTGAGCAAGGTGACCGTCGACGGGTCGGGCGCCCGGTACGCCGTGAAGCGCGACCACCTGCTCGTGCGGCCGCGCCGTCGGATGAAGGCGGGCGAGTGGTTCCGCGTCGCCGTCTCCTACAGCGGTACGCCGCGACCCGTGCCCGACGGCGACGACGAGTGCGGCTGGGAGGAGCTCGCCGACGGCGTGCTCGTCGCGGGCCAGACCAACGGATCGCCGTCGTGGTTCCCGTGCAACGACCGGCCCGACGACAAGGCGACGTACCGGATCGAGATCACGGCGCACAACGCCTACTACGTCGTGGCCAACGGCGTCTGCACGAGCCGGTGGCGCTCGGCGAGCAGCACGACGTGGGTCTACGAGCAGCGCGAGCCGATGTCGACCTACCTCACGACCGTGCAGATCGGCCGCTACGTCGCGCACCCCGTGCCCGGCGCGCCCGTGCCCATGACCGCCGTGCTGCCGCACCGGCTGCTGCCTCACTACGACTCGGCGTTCGGCGACCAGCCGCGCATGCTCGACTTCTTCGCGCGGACGTTCGGGCCGTACCCGTTCTCGGCGTACACGGTGGTCATCACCGACGACGAGCTCGAGATCCCGCTCGAGGCGCAGGGGATGTCGACCTTCGGGTCGAACTTCCTCACCGACGACTGGGACAACGTGCGGCTCGTCGCGCACGAGCTGTCGCACCAGTGGTTCGGCAACTCGGTCACCGCCTCGTCGTGGCGCGACATCTGGCTGCACGAGGGCTTCGCCTGCTACTGCGAGTGGCTGTGGTCGCAGGAGTCGGGCGGTCCGTCGGCCGACGCCCGGGCGCGCGAGCACTGGGACCGGCTCTCCGCTCTCCCGCAGGACCTGCTGCTCGCCGACCCCGGCCCCGACCTCATGTTCGACGACCGCGTCTACAAGCGCGGCGCGCTGCTGCTGCACGCGCTGCGGCTCACGGTCGGCGACGAGCCGTTCTTCGCCCTGCTCAGCACGTGGGTCGCGCGCCACCGCCACGGTTCGGTCACGACCGCGATGTTCGAGTCGCTCGCCGCGGACCGGCTGGGTGACCAGGTGCAGCCGCTGTTCCAGTCGTGGCTGCGCGAACGCCCGCTGCCGGCGCTGCCGACGGCCTGATCGTCACAGACGCACGTCGACGTCGACCTGCGCCGCGGGGTCGTCGCGGAGCACCGCCACCGCCGCGATGTGGCCGGGTACGTCGAGGTCGCGCAGCAGCACGTCGCCCGGTGCGGGGTGCGGCGACGACCACGTCACGATCCCGTCGGCGTCGACGTGCACGTCGCGCGGGTCGACGGCGAGCCCCAGCCCGCACGCCTTGAGCACGGCTTCCGTGCGCACCCACGACGTCGTGGGGTCCTCGGGCTGCGCCCTCTCGTCCGGGTGTAGAGCGACCGCCCCGAACCCAGGGAAGCCAGCGGCTCCCGTGCGCTCGACGTCGACGCCGACCGGCCCCGCGTCGGTGACCGCGACGACGGACAGCGACCCGGCGCGCGACAGGCTGACGTGCGGCGGTCGGCGCAGCGACGCCGTCGGCAGCAGCTGCGGCCGGCCGTGGTCCTCGCCGCCGCACCGCGGGCAGCGGTGCACGAGGACCAGCGTCCCGGGATCGACCTCGAGGAAGCGCGCAGCCCGGGCCACGAGCAGCTCGTGCGCCGGTCGTTCGGCGACCGCGACGACGAGCCGGGGCGGTGTCGTCGTCACGCGGTCATCATGGCCGAGACCCCGGCGTCGGTCGTGCGCACCGCCGAGGACAACTTCTGGTGAACACCGGGACCGCCTGCGCGTCGCCCTCCTACGCTCGGACCAGCCGACGAGGGGAGGCGCGACGACCGTGCCCGAGGACTACGACGTCATCATCATCGGAACCGGCGCAGGCGGCGGCACGCTGGCCCACGCCCTGGCACCCACGGGCAAGCGGATCCTGCTGCTCGACCGCGGCGGCTACCTGCCACGCGAGCGCGACACCTGGGACACCGAGGCCGTGTTCACCCGCGGGCAGTACCTGCCCGACGAGCGGTGGGTCGACGCCGACTCCGGCCACACGTTCACGCCCGAGCAGAACTACCGCGTCGGCGGCAACACCAAGTTCTACGGCGCCGCCCTCTTCCGGCTGCGCCCCGAGGACTTCGGCGAGCTCACCCACCACGGCGGCGTCTCGCCCGCGTGGCCGCTCGACTACACCGACCTCGAGCCCTGGTACGCCGAGGCCGAACGGCTCTACCACGTGCACGGCAAGGCGGGGGAGGACACCACCGACGGTCCGCGCAGCGGCGAGTTCCCCTACCGGCAGGTCGAGCACGAGCCCCGCATCCAGCAGCTGCACGACGACCTCGTGCGGCTCGGGCACCACCCGTCGCACCTGCCCATCGGCGTCCTCCTCGACCAGGACGAGTCCGGTGCCGCGCTGCGGACCAGCCGGTGCATCCGCTGCGACCGCGTCGACGGCTTCGCCTGCGTGGTGGAGGGCAAGGCCGACGCCGAGGTCATGTGCGTGCGACCCGCGCTCGAGCACCCCAACGTCGAGCTGCACACCGACCGACGCGTCGTCCGTCTCGAGACCGACGAGTCCGGTCGCACCGTCACCTCGGTCGTGACGACGACCGAGGCGGGCGAGGAGGTCCGCTACACGGCGTCGATCGTCGTCGTGTCCTGCGGCGCGCTGAACTCCGCACGGCTGCTGCTGGCGTCGGCCAACGACGCCCACCCTCACGGGCTGGCGAACGGGTCCGACCAGGTCGGCCGCAACTACATGCGGCACAACAACGTGGCGCTCATGGCCCTGTCGAAGGACCCGAACCCGACCCGGTTCCAGAAGACGCTGGCGCTCAACGACTGGTACCTCTCAGGCCCCGGCTTCGACTTCCCCATGGGCGGCATCCAGATGCTCGGGAAGTCCGACGGCGAGCAGCTGCGCGGCAAGGCGCCGCACTTCCTGGCCTGGGGCGCCAAGCTGGTGCCCGGGCGCACCCTCGACGACGTCGCGCGGCACAGCGTCGACTTCTGGCTGTCGAACGAGGACCTGCCGCTGCCCGACAACCGCCTCACGCTCGGCGCCGACGGCACGCCGCACCTGCGGGTGCGCACGGACAACAACACCGAGGGTCTGCACCGGCTGCGCAAGCAGCTGCAGTCGATGCTGGAGGACCTCGGCATGCACGACACCGTCTCCGAGCGGAAGCTCTACCTGCACGAGGCGATGGACATCGCAGCCACGGCGCACCAGGCCGGCACGGCGAGGTTCGGCACGGACCCGAGCACCTCGGTGCTCGACGTCGACTGCAAGGCGCACGAGCTCGACAACCTCTACGTCGTCGACTCGAGCTTCTTCGTCTCCATCGGAGCGGTGAACCCGACCCTCACGATCATCGCCAACGCCCTGCGGGTGGGCGCCCACCTGACCGAGCGACTGGCCTGACGAGTAGCGCCGGTCGGCACGCCGAAGTGTCTGGCTGCTGACACGGCAGCGCGTCGCGCGGACAGTGCGGGTCCACGTGGTTAGCCTCCGCGCATGCGTGTTGTGATCGTGGGGGCGGGCTTCGGCGGACTCGAGCTGGCCACGCGCCTGTCGGAGGCCGACGGGGGCATCGACGTCGTGCTCGTCGACAAGTCCGACGGGTTCGTCTTCGGGTTCTCCAAGCTCGACGTGATGTTCGGCCGCGTGCCACCCGAGCACGTCGTGCACCGGTTCGTCGACGTCGTGAAGCCCGGCGTGCAGATGGTGCAGGCCGAGGTCACCGCGATCGACCCCGTGGCGAAGCGGGTCACGACGACGGCGGGCGACTTCGACGGCGACATCCTCGTCGTCGCGCTCGGCGCCGACCTGCACCCCGAGCTCACCCCCGGCCTGCTCGAAGGCGGCCACGAGTTCTACACGGTCGCCGGCGCCTTCGCGCTGGCCGACGTCCTCGACTCCTTCGACGGCGGACGCGTCGTGATCGGCGTGACGGGTACGCCGTTCAAGTGCCCGCCGGCGCCGAGCGAGACGACGCTGCTCATGCACGACCACCTCGAGCGCAAGGGCCTGCTCGACCGCTCGAGGATCCACCTCGTGATGCCGCTGCCCGTGCCGATCCCGCCGTCGCCGCAGGCGTCGACGACGATCCTCGAGGCGTTCGAGCAGCGCGGCATCACCTTCCACGGCAGCGTGCTGATCCAGGGCCTCGACGCGGAGCGCCGCGTCGCGATGCTGAGCGACGGCAGCGAGATCGAGTACGACCTGTTCCTCGGCGTACCCGTGCACCGCGCGCCCTCGGTCGTCGTCGAGTCGGGCATGACCGTCGACGGCTGGATCCCCGTCGACCCGCTGACGCTCCAGACGCAGTTCGAGGACGTGTACGCCGTCGGCGACGTGACGAGCGTCGGTACGCCGAAGGCCGGCGTGTTCGCCGAGGGGCAGGCGGTCGTGGTCGCGGACGCGATCCTGGCGCGGGCGCGCGAGGCCTCGCCCGAGCTCACCTACGACGGGCACGGCATCTGCTACATGGAGTTCGGCCAGGAGCAGATCGGCATGGTCGACGTGTTCTTCCAGGCCGGCGTCACGCCGCACGGCGACCTCATCGGACCGTCGACGGACCTGATGGCGGAGAAGGCGAAGTTCGGCACCTCGCGCGTCGCGCGCTGGTTCGGCAACGACTGGAGCGCGCTGGCGCCCTGACGCCGACCGCCCACCCGCCGCCCATACTGGGAGGCGTGGTCCCTGATCCGCGGCGCTCGGCCGTCGTGCGCTCGGCGCGCATCGCGGCTCTCGTCGCGGAGCTGAGCCTGCGCTCGTCGGTCACGGCTCTGCGCGCGCGGTTCGACGACGATCCCGCGGCTCTGCGTCGCGAGGCGCGGTCGCGCAACGCGGAGGTGCTCCGGGGCACGCTCGGCGACCTCAAGGGCGGCGCGCTCAAGGCGGGGCAGCTGCTGTCGACGGTCGACTCGCTCTTCCCTCCCGACCCCGAGCGCACCTGGACCGAGGCGCTCACCGCGCTCCAGGAGTCGAACCCCGCGCTGCCGTGGACCGAGGTCGAGCCGCTGCTCGTGCAGGGCCTCGGCAAGCGCTGGCGCGAGCGCGTCGTCGAGATCGCCGAGGTCGCGACGGCTGCGGCGTCGCTCGGCCAGGTGCACCGCGGCGTGTGGCGCGACGGCCGCGAGATAGCGGTCAAGGTGCAGTACCCCTTCGCGCGCGACGTGCTGCTCGCCGACCTCTCGGCGCTGTCGGTCTCGCTGCGGCTCGCCGGCGTCGTGCTCCCCGGCCTCGTCGCGCCCCCGCTCGTGCAGGAGCTGCGCACGCGTGCCGCGGAGGAGCTCGACTACGAGCACGAGGCGCGTGCCCAACGAGCCGTCGCTGCGGCCTTCCGGGGTTCCGAGGAGTACGCCGTGCCCGACGTGCTCGACGTCGGCGGGGGAGTCCTCGTCACGGAGTGGCTCGAGGGTCGGCCGCTGGTCGCCGCTGCCGCCGACGAGGACTCCGCGCGTCGGCGTACCGCCGAGCGCTACCAGCGCTTCGCGCTGCTGGCACCGGCGCGTGCCGGGTGGCTGCACGCCGACCCGCACCCGGGCAACTTCCGCGTGACGTCCGACGGACGCCTCGGCGTGCTCGACTTCGGGGCCGTCGTACCGATGCCCGACGGGCTTCCTCCCGCCTTCGGCCGGCTGGTGCGCACCTTCGCCGACGAGACCGACGACGCCGCCGCCCTCGAGGCGCTGCGCGCGTTCGGCCTCGTCCGCCCCGGCCGCACGGTCGACGTGGCGAGCCTGCGGTCGGTGATGAGTCCGTTCGGGGAGCCCGCACGCCACGAGGTGTTCCGGTTCTCGCCCGAGTGGCTGCGCGGTTGCTTCGCGCGCGACGACGCCGCGCGCGATCCCGACTACACCGCGGCCCTCGGTCTCGACGTCCCCGCCGAGCACCTCATGACCCAGCGTGTCTGGCTCGGCGTCATCGGCGTGCTGTGCCGCCTCGACTCCGACGTGACGGTGCGACCGGTGCTCGCCGACCTGCTGCCGGGCTTCGCGGACTGACGCCGACAGGCGAGCGCGGGCGATCGCTGTCCATACTGCTGAGCATGAGCGAGATCGCCACGGTCGTCGACGAGAAGCGGCGCAGCTTCTGGAAGCCGGTGGTGGCGCTCGTCGGCGTCATGTGGGTCGTGGAGATCCTCGACCTGGTGCTGCCGGGCGTCTGGAACGAGCACGGCATCGTGAGCCGAGACCTGTCAGGTCTGCTCGGCATCCCGCTCGCGCCGTTCCTGCACGACGGTCTGGGCCACCTCGTCGCCAACACGGTGCCGTTCCTGGTGCTCGGGCTGCTGGTGTCGTGGCGTGCGGGCCGGACGTTCTGGCCGGTGCTGCTGACCATCGTCGTGGCGAGCGGACTGGGCGTGTGGCTCGTCGGAGCCTCGGGTGCGGTGACCGTCGGCGCGAGCGGCGTGGTGTTCGGCTTCCTGACCTACCTCATCGTCGCGGGAGTCGTGACCAAGCACTTCCTCGACGTGCTGATCGGCGTCCTGGTGCTGCTGGTGTTCGGCAGCCTGCTCTGGGGTGTGCTGCCGTTCGTCGGGCCGGCGCAGGTCTCCTGGCAGGCCCACCTGTTCGGCGCCCTGGGCGGCGTCCTCGCCGCGCTGCTGTTCGCGGTCCGCCCGAGCCGGACGACGTGACTCGGCCATGACCTGAGCGCTCGGCCCAACAGCGGTCAGGGCTCGGTACGGAGTTGGCGGACCTGCCGCGGGCGATGCGTGCGATGGCTAGCCTCCGAGCACGGCGGCCGTCGGGGACGCCCAGGTCCGGGAGGGCGCCATGGGCGGGCCGCTGCGTCTCGGGGAGCTCGTCGCCACGCTCGCCCTCGCGCAGGACAACGCGTTCGGTCAGCCGCTGGAGTCGCAGCTGCGCTCGTGCGTGCTCGCGGGCTGGCTCGGCGAGGCGGCCGGGCACGACGACGACGTACGGGCCACGACGTACTGGGTGTCGCTGCTGCGGTACGTCGGCTGCACCAGCCACTCGCACGAGGTGGCAGCCCTGTTCGGCGACGACATCGGGATCCGCGCGCAGTCGCTCGTGCACGACGCGGGCGACCCGGCGGAGGTCGTCGGCGACGTGATCGCGTACGCGACGGCGTCGTACCCGGCCGACGAGCGCGAGGCAGCCGCCGCCGCGACGATGGCCGGCCTGCACGACTGGGTGGTCCTCAACTTCACGTCGGGCTGCGAGGCGGGCGACCACCTGGCCGAGCGGCTCGGCATGTCCGAGAGCGTGCGCGAGTCGTTGGCCTTCACCTTCGAGCGGTGGGCCGGGACCGGCTTCCCGAGGGGCGCTGCGGGGGAGGAGATCCCGCTGCCCATGCGCGTCGTGCACCTGACGCACGACGTCGAGGCGATCGCGCGCCGGTTCTCGCCGCAGTCCGCCCTCGATGCTGTGGCCGACCGACGCGGGCGCACGTACGACCCGGCGGTGGCCGACGTCCTCCTCGAGCACGGCGCCGGCTGGCTCGACCGCCTCGCCGCCCTCGACCCGTGGGACGCCGTGCTCGAGGGCGAGCCCGCGCCGCGCCGCACCCTGGAGGGTCCGGACCTCGACGAGGCGCTGCTCGTGGTGGCCGACTTCGTCGACGTGAAGTCGCCGTACGCCGTCGGCCACAGCCGGCGGTGCGCCGACCTCGCGCACGACGCGGCCAAGGTGCTCGGTCTCGACGACGACCAGCGGGCCGAGCTGCGTCGTGCGGCGCTCGTGCACGAGCTCGGCATGACGTCGGTCTCGAACGCCCTGCTCGACAAGCCCGGGACGCTCACCCGGGCCGAGCGCGACACGGTGGAGCGGCACACCCTGCTCACCGAGCAGATGGTCCGGCGCTCCGACCGGCTGGCCGCCCTCGGCCCGACGGCGTCGTCGCACCACGAGCGGCTCGACGGCACCGGCTACCACAAGGGTCTGCGTGCGGACGGGATCCCCACGGCCGCACGGCTTCTCGAGTCCGTCGAGGTCTACGTCGGGCTCACCACCGACCGAGCCGACCGGGCGGCCGCATCACCGGACGCGGCTGCCGTGCACCTGCGCTCGATGGCCGGCGAGGGGGTGCTCGCCGCCGAATGCGTGGAGGCCTGCCTCGCGGCGGCAGGGCACGCACCGCGTCGGGTGCCGCGCGAGCAGCGCCCTGGCGGTCTGTCGGAGCGCGAGGTCGAGGTGCTGCTGCTCGCGGCTCGCGGCCGCACGGTGAAGCAGGTCGCCGAGGAGCTCGTGCTCTCGCCGAAGACCGTCGACCGGCACATCCAGAACGTCTACACGAAGATCGGGGTGTCGACGCGCGCTGCCGCCGCGCTCTGGGCGGTCCAGAACCACCTGCTCGACTGAACCGCGCGATTGGGGAGTTCACCCGATGCGGCACGTGCGTCGCGACGACGACGCTCGTCTCGTCCACGGCACCACCCCCGGTGCCACGTACGAGAGGAACTCGTCATGCTGCTGGCCACCACCAAGGTCGAGGACTTCGACCGCTTCATCAACGTGTTCTCGACCGACGGCGCCGAGAAGCGCCGCGAGCACGGCTCGCACGGTGCCACCGTCTTCCGCGACCCGAGCGAGGACGACCGCGTCTGGGTGATCTTCGACTGGGACGAGCAGGGCTGGGCGAGCTTCGTCTCCGACCCCGCCGTCCCCGCGATCCTGCACGCGGCCGGGCACGTCGGCGTGCCCCAGGCGGCCGTCCTCGGTGGCCGGTACGACGCCTGACGCGCCGCGAGGCGACGGCCCGGTGCGCGCGGCACGACCGCGCGGCCGGGCCGTCGTTCGGCTCCCGACCGGCGACGGGGCGGTCGGGCGCTACGGTGCCTCCGGTGCTGCGAGCCGGTCGGAGGGGCCTTGTGACGGAGCAGGAGCCGGCGCAGGCGGCGGTCGAGCCGTCGTCGCGGCGTGCGCTCGTGCGGCTCCTCCCGCGGTCGTCCTGGGGTCTCGCGGGAGCAGCGCTGCTCTGGATCGCCGGGCTCGCGCCGTCGCTTCTGCCGCGTCCTCCGGTCGTGGCGATCGGACTGGCCGGCCTCCTCGCCTGGTGCGGCTACGGCCTCGGCTGCCTCGTCGGAGCCGTGCTGGGCCGGCTGCTCCGGAGCCGTCCGAGGGCACGGCGTACGGCGGACCGCGCGGGCTGGACCGTGGCGGTCGTCCTCGGGGCCGGCCTCGCGGTCGGAGCGCACATCGCCACGGGGTGGCAGTCGGAGCAGGCCGCAGCCCTCGGCATGAGCGACCCGGGGCTTCCCGGCTGGGCGCTGCTGCTCGGCGGCGTCGTGCTGCTCGTGGTCCTGGTGCTCGTCGGTCGCGGTCTGCGCGGCGTGGCCCGGCGCGTGTCGCGGGCCGTGTCCCGGCGGGCCTCGCGGCCGGTCGCCGCGACCGTCGGCGTCGTGAGCTCGGTCGCGCTCGTGGCCGCGCTCGTGGGGTTCGCGTACGTCATCACCGAGCGGGGGTTCGCCCGCATCAACGAGCAGGGCTCGGGGCAGCCCGCGCCGACCTCGGCCCTGCGCTCCGGCGGCCCCGGGTCGCTCGTCTCCTACGACGGGCTCGGCACGGAGGGGCAGGAGTTCGTCGACGGCGGACCGACGACGTCGCAGATCTCGGCGTACACCGGGAAGCCGGCGCTCGAGCCGGTCCGCGTGTTCGTGGGTGTCGACAACGCGAGCACCCCGCAGGAGCGCGCGTCGCTCGCCGTGCAGGAGCTGCAGCGCACCGGTGGCCTCCAGCGCCGCCTCCTCGTCGTGGCCGTGTCGACGGGCAACGGCTTCCTCGACCCCGACCTCGTGTCGGCTCCGGAGCTGCTCGAGGGCGGCGACGTCGCGACGGTGTCGATCCAGTACTCCGTGCTGCCGTCGTGGCTGTCGTTCCTCGTCGACCGGTCGGCCGCTGGCGAGGCGTCGACGGCGCTGTGGGACGCGGTCGAGTCGGCGGTCGCCGCGCTGCCCGAGGACCAGCGGCCGCTGGTCGCGGTGTCGGGGGAGAGCCTCGGCGCGTTCGGCGGCCAGGTCCCGTTCGCCGGGCAGTCGCCCCAGCAGGTCGTCGGCGAGGCCGGTGCTGTCGTGTGGGTCGGGTCGCCGGGTTCGAGCGCGGTCTGGCCGGTCTGGCGCGATGAGCGGAGCTCGGGACCCGAGTGGCAGCCCGTGATCGGCGACGGCTCGATCGCGCGCAACCCCGCCAGCGCGTCGTCGGAGACGTGGACTGCGCCGGGCTGGGGAGAGCGCCGGGCCGTGCTCACCCAGCACGCGAACGACCCCGTCTCGTGGTGGTCGGTCGACCTGTTCCTGCACCGGCCGGCGTGGCTCGACACGCCACGCGGCCCGGGCGTCGACCTGCGCACGACGTGGTGGCCGGGCGTGCTGTTCCTGCAGACCGGGCTCGACCTCGCGACAGCCGGCGCCGTACCGGCGGGCGTCGGCCACAACTACGGCGACGTCACCGGTCAGGCCTGGGCGTACGCCCTCGACGCGTCGGGCGCCGACGGCGCCTGGACCGACGCCGACACCGCGCGCCTGCAGAAGGCCCTCTCGGGCTCCTAGCCGGGTCGCGCGCACCGTGTCAGCCGGTCGTCAGCGCGGTGGCGTGAGGTGCGAGCATGGCCCCGGCGCACTCCCGCCCCGGTGCCGCACCGGGAGGAGATCGTCATGGACCGCACCCTCGCCCCACGCCGACGCACCGCGCTGGTGCTGCTCGCCGGAGCCAGCACTCTGCTCGCACCGGTCGTCACCTCGGCGCCCGCACAGGCCCACGAGCGGCATCACGGCCCGGCCTCGACCTACCGCGACGTGTCGGCCAACGTCGACTGGCAGGGTCCGGCAGTGTCGACGGCGTACGGATACGAGCTTCCCGGTGTGGGAGCTGCGATCGACATCGTGACCCGAGACGGTGGTCGGTCCACGGTGACGTTCGCAGCGGGCCGGTGCACGGACCGCTTCGCCGCCGACGACACGTACCTCGGCAGCACCTGCACCCGGACCGGCGCCGTGACCACCGGCTTCCGTTGGGGTCTCGACGTCCGCGGTCTGCGCAGTGCGTGGGTCACCGCAGCCGACGTGCCGGCCCAGACCTGCGTCAACGACGCCGACTTCAACCAGGTGGGCGACTGCACGCCGACCCGCCTCTCCGTCGCCGTGCGGTGGACCGGGACCGGGCCGCTCTACCGCGATCGCCAGTGCTATCCCGACCCCGACGCAGGCACCGTGACCTGCATGCACGACCGGCAGCGGGTGGCCGCCGTCGTCGGTGTCTTCGACGGGGTCCCCGCGAGCGGCCCGATCGGGCACAACGTGCTCATCGACTACACCGAGACCACGCGTCCGCTCTGATCGCGGTTCGGGTCGCGCCGCGCTAGGCGTCGAGGCCGAGGAGGCGCTTCTCGGCGGCGAAGAGCGCCGCGGGCGCGCCGACGTCGGCGAGCCACTGCTCGCGGGTGCGCTGCGCGATGTCGTCGTCGACGCGCACGAGCTCGCGACCGGTCGACTGAGCGAGCACCTGGACACGGGACGCCTGCTCGAGGAAGTACAGCTGGTGCCAGGTGTGCGCGACGTCGCGGCCGACGACGAGGACGCCGTGGTTGTCGAGCATCACCACCGACGCGCCGTCGCGAACGGAGCCGGCGATCCGGTCGCCCTCCGACGATCCGTCGGCGAGGCCGCCGTACGCGAGCCGCGCGACGGCGCCGTGGAAGTACATGGCGTTCTGGCTCAGCCGGGTGTCGAGCCCGTCGGCGGTGAGGGCGAGAGCGGTGGCGTAGGGCTGGTGGGTGTGGAAGACGGCGCGGGCGTCGGGCCGGGCGCGGTGGCAGCCGCGATGGATCATGAACGCCGTCACCTCCCACCGTCCGTGCCCGTCCACGACGTTCCCGTCGAGGTCGACGGTGAGGATGTCGTCGGCGGTCATCTCCGACCAGTGGGGCCCGTACCGGTTGAGCAGGAACTGGTCGTCGCGCCCCGGAACGGCGAGAGACAGGTGGTTGTCGATGCCTTCGTTGAGCCCGTGCGCGGCCGCGATGCGGAACGCGGCGGCGAGGTCCTCGCGCGCCTGCGCCACGGGGTCGCGGGCCTCGTCGGCCACGACGGGCCGCTCGCCGACTGCGGTCATGCGGCCAGGCTAGGCGGCGCCGCTGCGAACCTCCACGGTTCGCCGGATCCGTCGCCCGCGCATCGCTACGGTGAGCCGCGCGCGGCCTCCCGGCCTGCGCGTCCGACGCCGACGACGCCGTCGAGAGGTGCTGCCATGAGCGACCTGCCCGCCGCCCGCCTGTGGTTCGACCGCCTCGAGCACTGGGCGCAGACGCAGCCCGACGCGATGTGCATCGCCTACGAGGACCAGCGCTGGACGTGGGCCGAGTGGCGCGACCGCGTGCACCGTCTCGCGGGGGCGCTGGCCGCGGCCGGCGTACGCCGAGGTGACCGGGTCGCCTCGCTCGACATGAACAACCTCTCGACGGTCGAGGTCACCAACGCCGTGAGCCTGCTCGGCGCCGCGCACGTGATCGTGAACTTCCGGCTCTTCGGCGACCAGCTCGCCTACGTGCTCTCCGACAGCGCGCCGCGGCTCGTGCTCGTCGGTGCCGACTTCGTGCCCAACCTCGACGCCGTGCGGTCGGCCGTGCCGAGCATCGAGCGGGTGGTGGTCGTCGGGGGAGACGCCGACGAGTACCAGCCGTGGGTCGCGTCGTCGTCGCCCGTCGACGCCGATCCCGCCGTCGATCCCGAGGACGTCGTGCTCGTCATGTACTCGTCGGGCACCACCGGCTTCCCCAAGGGCGTGATGCTCAGCCACCGCGCGATGAACGCGCACAGCGAGCACCTGAACGAGCACTTCCGCTTCGCCCCGGGCGTCACGAGCCTCGCTGCCATGCCGCTGTTCCACGTCGGCGGTACGTCGTACACGCAGGTCGGCATGCACTGGGGTGCGTCGACCGTGCTGCTGCGCGAGGTGCAGCCCGGCGCGATGTTCCAGGCGATCGGAGCCGGAGCGACCCGGTTGTTCCTCGTGCCCGCGGTCGTGGCCGGAGTCCTCGCCGGCGGCGACGCTGCGATCGCCGCGTTCTCGAAGCTCGAGTGCTTCGCGTACGGCGCCTCGCCGATGCCGCTGCCGATGCTGCGCAAGGCGCTCGACACCTGGCCCGGCATCGAGTTCTCGCAGGTCTACGGCATGACGGAGTTCGGCGGCGTCGTGACCTCGCTGAGCCCTGCCGCGCACCGCGACGCCGACCACCCGGAGCGCCTGACGTCGGCGGGCACGCCGCTCGAGGGCGTCGAGGTCCGCGTCGTCGACCCGACCACGTTGCAGGACGTCGAGGCCGGGACGACGGGCGAGCTGTGGTTCCGCACCGACCAGGTCATGACCGGCTACCTCGGCAACCCGAAGGCGACCGCCGAGACGATCACGCCCGACGGCTGGCTGCGCACCGGCGACCTCGGCCGTGTCGACGACGGCGGCTTCGTCTACGTGCTCGACCGCATCAAGGACATGATCATCAGCGGCGGCGAGAACGTGTACAGCCCCGAGGTCGAGAACGTCATCGCCGCCCACCCGCAGGTCGCCGAGGTCGCGGTCTTCGGCGTACCGCACCCGGTCTGGGTCGAGTCGGTGTACGCCGTCGTCGCGCCCAAGCCGGGCGAGGTGATCGACCCCGACGAGGTCATCGCCTTCACCCGCGAGCGCCTCGCGCACTACAAGTGCCCGTCGTCGGTCGAGGTCGTCGAAGCGCTGCCGCGCAACGCCTCCGGCAAGATCCTCAAGCGCGACCTCAAGGCCCCGCACTGGGCCGAGCACGGCTGATCCGCCAAGGCTCAGCCGCCGACGTCGGCCGACTGCAGGGCGTCGACGGCCGCTGCCACGTGGCGCAGGTCGCTGCCGCAGCAGCCTCCGACGACGGCGAGCCCCGGGAACCGCCGGGCGAGGGCGACGTAGCCCTCGCCGAACTCCGCGGGATCGCCGTCGTCGAGCACCTCGGCCTCGTCGAGCTCCGCGTGGGTCTGCCGTGATGCGTTGCAGCGCACCGCTCCGACGCGCTCTGTCCACGGCCCGGGCGCAGCGGCGAGGATGTGGTCGGGGTGCGCGCAGTTGACCATGAGGTACGGCGCCGCGGAGCCCGTGGCGGCGTCGAGCCGCTCGAACGCCTCGCCGAGCGGCTCGCCCGTCGGCAGGGTGCCGTCGGTCTCCACGGTGAACGACACGACGACCGGGATCCCCACCGCGGTGGCGGCTCGGACGGCGCCGATCGCCTCGTCGGTGTGCGGGAACGTCAGGGCGGTCACCATCGCGACGCCGGCGTCGGCCAGCGTCGCGATCTGGGTGCGGTGGTAGGCCTCCGCCTCGTCGGGGGTGAGCAGCGTGCTCGGACGGTAGGCGTCGCCGCGTGGTCCGACGAGCCCGTTGACGACCACGGGGACGTCGGGGTGCTCGGCCGCGAGCCCGCGGCTGAACGCGACCGCTGCGCGCACGTCGTCGGCCAGCTGCTCGACGGAGACGCCGAGGTCGTCGGCCCAGATCGCGTGCGCCTTCCAGGTGGGTGCGTCGAGCACCATCCCCGAGCCCGACCCCTGTGCGAGCTCGAGGAAACCGCGGTAGTAGTCGGTCAGTGCCGCTCGACCGGCCGGGTCCGCGAGCAGGGTGTGCGCGGCGAACTCCGGCACCGGGACGCCCCGGTTGAAGATCAGGTCGGTCTCGCACCCGGCGTCGGTGACGTGCAGCGGTCCGCCGAGCCGGGGCAGGGCCTGGTCGTTCGTGGTCATCGTCGGCCTTTCGTGAGGGGTGGGGTCCGGGCGGACGGGGTGTCCGTCAGGGGCTGGTGATCGGGACGAGGCGGTCGAGCCGCGAGCGGTCGGGAGCCGGCGTCGCCGTGGCGCTCGACGTCGTGGCGCTCGTCGTCGAGGAGCGGGGCACGACGTAGCCGCTGCGGTGCAGCCGGATGCCGTCGGTGAGGCGGACGGTGCCGGCGCCGCCGTGGGCCGTCGGCCCCTCGGCGCCGGGGAGGCCGAGAGCGGCGTACGCCGCAGCCTGCGCGTCGTGCTGCGATCCGGGGCCGCCATGCACGGCCTCGCCGACCGTCGGGGCGGATGCGCCGGTGACGGCGGCGGTGGGGCCGGGCTCGGCCGGTCGGCCGACGACCAGGGCGGCGCCGGCCGCGACCACGGCGACGGCGACGGCGCCGGCGCCCACGGCGATGACGGTGCGGCGGCGGCCGGTCGGGACGACGCGGGGGCGGTCGGGCGTCGAGGTCTGCTGGGCGTCGGTGGTGCGGGTGAGCTGCTGGGTGGTCATGGTGTCCTCCGTCGTGGGCGAGCCGGTTGCTCGATGCCGTCAACGGTGGATCCCACAGAGGCGAGGTTGACCGACGGTCCTGCGACGGTGCTCCTACGGAGTTCCTACGGACGCGGGGCGGGCCGTCGTTGCACCCTTGGGAACGTGAACACCACCGGGACCGACGTCACCCTCGTCGACGGTTGGCTCGTCGACGCGGCCGGCCACCGCCTCTCCCGAGCGGGGGAGGAGCGGCACCTCGAGCCGCGGGTGATGCAGCTGCTGCTCACCCTCGTGGCGCGACCGGGCGAGGTGATCGCGCGCGACGACCTGAAGCGCGCGGTGTGGGGCGACACCTACGTGACCGACGACGCCGTGTCCGCCGCGGTCATCAAGCTCCGTCGGGCGCTGGACGACCCCGCCCGGAAGCCGCGCGTGATCCTGACGGTCGCGAAGTCGGGATACCGGCTCGCGGCCGATGCCGTGCAGGGGGCGACGCCGCCGGCCGACGACGCCGTGCACGAGCCCGCGGTCCGCGTCGGGACCGTCCTGCACGTCCGCGTCGATCTCGACGGCGACGCCGCAGACCCGGAGGCGTGGCAGCGCGCAGCCGACGAGGTGGCGGCGGTGGTGGCCGTCGAGGCCGACCGCAGCGGCGGGTGGACCGTGGCCGAGCCCGGCTCGGTCCTCGCCGTGATCGGCGTGCCCCGTGCGCGCGAGGACCACGCGGCGCGGGCGGCGCGCTGCGCCACGGCGGTCGTGACGTCGCTCGACGGGCGTCTCGTCGACGGTGCGTCGCTCCGGGTCCGGTGCGGTCTGGCGACGGGCGAGCTGGTCGTCGTCGCCAGAGGCCGCGTCTCCGGAGCGGCGGTGCAGGAGGCGAGCGACCTTGCCGCACGGGCGGTGTCCGGGCAGGTGCTGCTCGCCGCGGACACGAGCGAAGCGCTCGGGAACGACGCCTGGGAGACCGTGGAGGGCGCGCGCCGCCTCCTCGACGCGCCCGTGCCCGGCTCGAGCTGGGAGGTCCGGCGCAGCCGCGGCCTCACCCCGTTCGTGGGACGCGCACCGGACCTGGGCGCTCTCGAGCTGCTGGCGCAGGAGGCCGACCGCGGGCACGGGCAGGTCGTCGTCCTGTCCGGCGAGCCGGGGGTGGGCAAGTCCCGACTGGTGCACGAGCTCCGCAGCAGGCTGCAGTCGCAGGGCTGGGCGACGGCGCTCGGCTCGACGTCGTCGTTGGACTCCCGCTCTCCCTACGTCGCGGTGCGTCGCCTCCTGCAGGACGCCGG
This sequence comes from Candidatus Nanopelagicales bacterium, assembly GCA_046330715.1. GTDB lineage: Bacteria > Actinomycetota > Actinomycetes > S36-B12 > CAIYMF01 > Longivirga. The sequence continues at coordinate 409,565 of JAXLSG010000002.1, read as the reverse complement.
CCGCGAGGCTGCCAGCGACCAGGCGGCCTGGGCCGCGGTCGTCGCGGCGGACGGTCCCGACGCGTCCTGGTCGGGCCTCGACCCGGTCCTGCGCCAGCAGCGCGTCACCGAGATGGCGCTCGAACTGCTGGTGCCCGGCGATACGCCGAGCCTCGTCGCGGTCGAGGACGCGCACTGGGCCGACGAGGCGACGCGCGCCCTGCTGTCGCAGCTGGCCGAGCGGATCGCGCGACGCCGCTGCCTGCTCGTGATCACGACCCGTCCGGTGGGGGACGAGCCGTGGAGCGACCGCAGCCACGGGACACGGCGGCGTGTCGGCCCGCTCTACCCCGACGAGGCGCAGCGGCTGCTCGACCTGCTCGTCGCGGACGACGCCGGTCTCGAGGACTGGAAGCGCGACGTCCTCGAGCGCTCGGCGGGGACCCCGTTGTTCCTCGAGGAGTGCGCCCGCACCGCGACCTCGGGGCCGCGCGGTGCGGCGTCGCCCGTCGTGCCGCGGTCGTTGCGCGGCCTGCTCGCCGAGCGCGTCGACTCGCTCGCGGCCGACGCCCGGACGGTGGTCGCTCGTGCGTCCGTCGTCGGCCGCAGCGGCACGACCGACCTGCTGCGGCAGCTCGTCGACCTCGACGACGCCGCGTTCCTCACGGCGTACGACGCCGCGGTCAGCTCGGAGATCCTGCGGCCGCTGCGGCTGCGGGATGGTGCGGGCTGGGAGTTCTCGCACGCGCTGCTGCAGGAGGCGGCGTACGCCGGCATCCCGCGCGCCGTCCGGCGGGAGACGCACCGCACGCTCGCCGACCTCCTCACGGGCGAGGGCTCGGCGGGGGCGACCGCTGCTCGGGTCGCGTGGCACCTCACTGAGGCCGGCGAGGTCGACGAGGCGCTGGCCGCGTGGCTGCGCGCCGCACGCGACTCGGCCGAGGCCGACGCGTTCGCCGACGCGCTGGCGCACCTCGGCCGCGCAACCGAGCTGCTCGACCGGTTGCCCGAGGGCGACGACAGGCGGCGGCTGGAGCTCGAGATCGCACTGGCCACCGGGACGGCGTCGGTGCAGACGGTCGGCCCCGCCGATCCGAGCACCGGGCGCGCCTTCGTCGAGGCTGTCGATCTCGCCGAGACCGTCGGCTCGCCCGAGCAGGTCTTCGAGGCGCTCTGGGGCACGTGGTTCGTCACGATGCACGCGGGCGACCTGCGCGAGGCCGACGACATCGCGAAGCGGATCTGGACCCTCGTGCCCGATCTCGACGACTCCGCGCTCGTGCTCGAGGCGCACCACGTGCAGTGGTCCGGGCTGCTCCTGCTCGGCCGCACGGCCGAGGCGCTGCACCACGCCCGCGCGGCGCTGGAGATCTACCGCCCCGAGGAGCACCACCGGCTCACCTACTCCTACGGCGGTCACGACCCCGGCGTCTGCGCGCGCAACCTCGGTGCGCTCGCCCTGTGGCTGCAGGGCGACGACGTCGACAGCGCGGTGCTCGCCGCCGACTCGGTCGACCTCGCGGCTCGGCTGCGGCACCCGTACTCGCAGATCGAGGCCTGCCACGCCGCGCTCACCATCGCGGCGGTGGAGGGGCGGTCCGACGCGATGCCGGCGCACCTCGACGTCCTGGACGCGCTGCTCGAGCAGGATCTCGTGCCCGAGGCGTCGCGCGGCTACGTCGACGGGTTCCGCGCCGCCATGGCTCGGGGACGCGGCGACACCTCCGAGGCGCTGCACCTGTTCGAGCGCGGGTCCGAGCAGTGGAGGGCGTTCTGGGGGCCGTGGTGCCTGCCGCTCGACACGCTGTGGGCCGAGACCCTGCGCGACCACGGCGACGTCGAGGCGGCGGAGGAGGTGCTCGCGACCGCGACGTCGATCGCCGCGGAGAGCAGCGCACCGTGGTGGGACGCCGAGATCCTGCGCGTCTCGGCGACGTTGCCCGGGGTGCCGACGCGCGAGGCGGCCGCTCTGCGTCGCCGCGCCGAGCAGGCGGGCGCCGACGTGGGCTCGGCCCGCCTCGTCGAGCGGGTCACGCGCGACCAGCCGCGTCGTGCGGCTCGCGGCCGCGCCTCGTCGTGAGGCCCCGATGCGCGTCGCCGCGGCAGTGTCCGGCTACGACGCCGGCGCGATCGCGGGAGGCTGCCAGCCCGACCCGTCGAGGATGCCGCTGACCGCGGACGCGTCCGGGGCGAACAGGCGCCAGGTGACCTCGAACCCCTGGCCCTTCGGCGTCGGGATCCAGTTGGCAGCCTGCGCCGCGGCCGATGGCTGCGTCGGCTGGAGGTAGAGGTCGATCGAGCCGTCGGGGTTCGTCGTCAGCGGCGAGATGTTCGTGAGCGCGCTGGTGCGGCCGTCGGGTCCGCTCACGAGCGTGCCGGAGTCGGTGTAGACGGTGACCGACCAGCCCTCGACGGTGGGCGGCGCCTGCGCGAGGTGCACGGTGTACGACGACGAGCCGGCCAGCTGCTGCTGCGCGTGGTCGGTCCACGTCATGGCGTAGATCGCCTGCTGCGGCACGAACGCCCCGAGCCCGATCTGCGAGATCACGGCGCGCTCGGCGTAGTTCGTGCCGTAGCTGCCGAAGCCGCCGAGCAGGTAGCCGTCGTGGGTGGGGAAGTCCTGCGCGAAGAGCGACTTCGTGTCGGCCTGTACCTGCTGCGGTCCGGCGGCGACGGCGTCGGACAGTCCGCGCAGTGTGTCGGCGCTGAGGCTGCGGTCGGTCGACGGAGTGCGTCCGGCGCCGATGCCGACCGTCGCGAGCTCGGCGAGCAGCGGCGCGTCGGCGTTCGGCGGCGGGAAGGCCTGCAGGTCCGCACCGAGCTGGTCGAAGAACTGCACTCCGGTGGGGATGGGGCGCTGCAGCACGGTCGTGATCGGGTTGGCCGGCACGCTCGGCGTCCAGGTCGTGCCGAACCGGCTCAGCGGCGTCAGGGTGTAGCCGTCCTGGATCTTGTTCACCGCCGGGATGTCGCTCGCGCCCTTGAGCTGGGTGGAGCCGATGATCCAGATGCGGGCGTAGTCGACGTCGAGCTCCTTCGCGCCCTGCGGGATCGTGACGCCCCTGTGCGCCGGGTCGACCAGCACGTAGTTGCCCTCGGGCGTGCTCGACGCCGAGCCGAGGTTGACGATGTTCTCGGTGTAGGGGTCGAGGAGCGCGAGCACGAAGAAGTGGTCGGTCACCTCGGGCACGTGCAGCACCTGCGGCTCGCCGGTGAGGTCGACCCACGCGATCGACGACAGGCTCGTCGCGCCGGGCGCCACGACCGCTGTGCTGCCCGAGCCGTTGGGGGAGCGCACGTTGTTGAACTGGTTCACCGGACCGAAGGCGCCCTGCGACACGTCGATGCTCGTCATCGCCTGGTACGTCGCGTCGGTGACCATGAGCGGCAGTCCGTAGACGTACGCCTTCAGTCCGACGGCGTAGCCGTTCTGGTAGTCGGCCGACGTCGTGCTCGTCGACCCCGGCGAGCCGGTGCCGCACCCGGCCAGCAGCAGTGCGGCCGCAACCGCGAGGACCCGTCCCCGGTACGCCATGGCGTCGTCGCCTCCCGAAGGGGCCGCGACGAGAACGGCCCCGTGACCGCATGCGCTCTCGACGGTAGGTATCGGCAGCACGGGATGCCCGTCCGTACCGCTGTCGTGCGCGTGCGGAGAGGTGGGCGTCCCGCCAGGCGGCGCGCCGCGGTGTGGTTATCGGACGGATGCGCGGAGTTGCGACAGCGCCATCCGCTGCGTGGCTAGCCTCGTCGCACAACCAGCTCGGGGGGAGCCGCACATGTCCAGGTCGGTCCGCGTCGTCGGTCTCGCATTGTTCGCACTGCTCGCGGCGCTGGTGGTGACGCCGCCCGCCCAGGCCACCTCGGCCCTGCTGGGGCCGGTGCTCTGGCCGCTGCCGTCCTACGGCAGCGACGGCGGCTCGGGGACGCCGGCCCTCGACAGCCTGCTCGCGACGACCTGCGGAGCCCCCGCGGGTCGCGGCGACGTGGAGTGGTTCACCCTCCCGACCCGCAACCTCGGCACCGTCTACGCCAAGGGCCGCAGCGAGTACCAGATCTTCGGCTACCTGCCGATCGTCGACTCGGCCCGTACTGCCCTCGTCGACTACGTCAACGGCGTGGTCCTGTCGTGCAACGGCGGCCCGACGGCGATCACGACGGCGCATCCCACGGCTGTCGCCGTCTGGCCGGCCGCGTCGGACGTCCGCGGACCGTGCACCGGCGTCGACGAGATCTGCGCCGAGCTGCCGCACCTCAGCGTCTACGTCGGAACCACGAGCGGAGTCCCCGCCAACGACTCGTGGAGCACTGCCACCGCCGTGCCGTCCCTGCCGTACACGGCGAGCGGTGATCGGTCGCTCGCGACGACAGACGCTCCATCGCTCTCCGACAGCGTCTGCAGGGGCATGTACGCGTTCGACGTGGCCAACGTCTGGTACCGCTGGACAGCGACCTCGAACGGCGTACTGCCGTTCTCCGCGACCGGCGGGGTCGTGGGCGCCGCCACCAGCACCGCGACAGGTCCGGAGTTCGCACCCGCGGTGGAGGGGTCCTGCTCCGACGACGGTGCGGCAGTGCAGGTCGTCGCCGGGAAGACCTACCTGCTCTCCGTCAGCACAGCAGCGGGCGACCGGTACTGCGGCTCGGAGGAGTGCTACTCGTGGGCAGACACGGGTCGCTACACCTTCGACCTCGGTACGGTCGGCTCGCCGCTCGCGCCCATGGGTTTCGCGGTGACGTCGAACGCCAGCGGTGCGGCCACGCTCACGTGGCTGCCCCCGGCGCAGCCCGTCGGTATCGGTGCCCCTACGGGCTACCGGGTGTCGCGCGACGGGACCGACGCCGGCGGCGTCGGTCCGACCACCGTGTCGCTCGGTTCCGGCGCGCGCAGCTACACCTTCACCGGTCTGGTGCCGTCGACGTCGTACACGTTCAAGGTGCGCGCGGTGAACGCCGCCGGCGTCGGCGTCCCGAGCACCCAGACCGCCGTGACGCAGCCGGTGCCGACCCCGCCGAGCACGCGGGCGGGCGACGTCGACGCCGTCGTGAACGCCACGAGCCGTACCGCGGTGCTCTCCTGGACCGCCGCGACCGCGACGGGCGGGGCCACCATCACCGGCTACCGCGTAGCGCGCGACGGCACCGACTCCGGCGGAGGCGGCCCCTGGTCGACGACGGTCGGCGCCTCGGCGACCAGCCAGACCTTCACGCTGCTGCGACCGAGCGCGCTCTACCGGTTCTCGGTCACCCCGCTCACGACCGCGGGCGACGGCCCGATGACGTGGGTGCAGGCGTACGTCCTTCCCGCGCCCACCGCGCCTGGTCGGCCGACGCAGGCGACGTGGGACGTCGGGTCCTCGCCGACGAGCATCGTGCTGACGTGGAAGCCGCCGCGCACCGACGGGCAGTCGCCGATCACCGGCTACCGCATCGCCCGCAACGGCACCGACACCGGCAGCAGCGGCGCCTACGCGACAGTGCTCCCCGCCACCGCGCGGTCGTTCACGCTGACGTCGCTCAACGGTTGGTTCCCCTACACGCTCACCGTCCAGGCGGTGAACGCTGCAGGGACGGGCCCGGCCGCGGTCGGCTCCGCGACTCTCGAGACCGACACCGCGGGTCCGCCCACGGGCGTGACCGCGGTGCGCGGCAACGCGCGAGCAACGGTCTCGTGGGTCGCGCCGGCCAACGCCGGCAACGGCGGCCCGGTCACGGGCTACCGGATCCGCACCTTCGCCGGCTCGACGCGGACTGTCGTGTCCACCACCACGGTCGCCGCGACCGCGAGGACCTACGTGCGGACGGGTCTGACCAACGGGACGGCGTACAGCTTCGACGTGACGTCGATCAACGCCAGCGGCACCGGCGGGGTCTCGCTGCGCAGCGCCGTCGTGACACCGGCGACGGTGCCGGGGGCGCCCGTGATCGGTACGGCGTCGGCGGGAGTCGCGGGCGGCACCATCAACGCGGTCGCGCGCTGGACGGCGCCGGCCTCGACCGGCGGCTCGGCGATCACCGGCTACCGCGTCTACGCGTACCGGATGAGCTCGACCGGGACGGTGCTCGCGACGACCGTGTCGCCCGTGCTCGCCTCGACGCTGCGCGCCTACGCGATGACGGTGCCGGTCGTCGGCAGCTACCGCTTCGCGGTGCGGGCGATCAACGCGGTCGGCTACAGCGCCTACTCGGCGAGGTCCAACCTGGTCGCCGGCCGCTGATCCCGAGCACGGCCCAGGACGTCGCGCGCTCGGCGACGTCCTGGGATGCTCGGTGGATGGCGAGCGTGTACGAGGCGGCGGGCGGGTTCGACGGGCTGGCACGGCTGGCGCACGCGTGGCACGAACGCGTGCTGGCCGACGCCGTGGTGGAGCACGCGTTCCACGGCGGCGTGCGGCCCGACCACTCGGAGCGCCTCGCGGCGTACTGGGCGGAGGCGCTCGGCGGGCCGCCGCTGTACACGCAGCAGTACGGCGACGAGACGTCGGTGGTGCGGATGCACAGCGGCAACGGCGAGCACGTGGAGATGGACCGGCGTGCCGTGGCGTGCTTCGACGAGGCGCTGACCGACGTCGGCATCGTCGACGACCCGCTGCGCGCGGTGCTTCACGACTACTTCGCGTGGGCGACGACGACCACGATGGCCCGCTACCACCACTCTCCCGACGACGTCCCCGACGGCCTCGTCCTGCCGCGGTGGGGCTGGGACGGTCTGGTGACCGAGGACTGATGCGGCGGGTCGGCGCACGCCGCTGCACCCGGGCCTGACAGGCTGTGCCCCGGGGGAAGAGGGACGAGGAGCGCCGATGCTGTACGAGGTGGGGCACGCCGTGCTGCCGCCTGTCGCGAAGGCGATCTGGCGACCGACGATCGAGGGCCTCGAGAACATCCCGGCCACCGGCGGCGTCCTGGTCGCGGCGAACCACCTGTCGTTCGCCGACTCCGTCGTGCTGCCGATGGTGGTGCCGCGCAAGGTCGTGTTCCTCGCCAAGGAGGACTACTTCACCGGCACCGGCATCAAGGGCACCATCAGCCGCGTCTGGTTCGAGTCGCTGGGCTGCATCCCGGTCGACCGCGACAACACGACCTCGGCCATCGCGTCTCTCGACATCGCGCTCAAGGTGCTCGCCAACGGCGAGGCCTTCGGCATCTACCCCGAGGGTGCGCGCTCGCGCGACGGCCGGCTCTACCGCGGACGCACCGGTGTCGCGCAGCTGGCGCTGACCTCCGGCGCGCCCATCCTCCCGGTGGGACTGACGGGCACCGACAAGCTGCAGCCGATCGGTGCCTCGATGCCGCGCCTGGCCAAGGTCACCGTCCGCTTCGGTACGCCGATCACGGTCGGCGACCGCTTCGAGGGGATGCCCCCCGGCAAGGCGCGGCGCGAGCTGACCGACGAGCTCATGACGGCGATCCAGGCGCTGTCCGGGCAGGAGCCCGCGGGCGTCTACAACGAGCGCACGCCGACGGCCTGATCAGTCGGTCGAAGCTGCCTGGCGCGTGGCCCACGCACGCGTCGCGAGCTGCAGCTGGAAGCGCGTCTCGGGGTCGCGCAGGTCGTGGCCGGCGAGCGCCGAGATGCGGCGGATCCGGTAGCGCACGGTCGTGCGCCCGATCATCAGTGCGGCAGCGGTGGCGTCGTAGCTGCCTCCGGTGTCGAGGTAGCGCGCGAGGGTCTCGACGAGGTCGGTGCCGCGCTCCGCGTCGTACGCGACCAGTGCACCGAGCTGGTCGCTCACGAACACGTCGAGCCCCGCGGGATCGGCGTTCTCCGAGAGCAGGCGGAAGACGCCGAGGTCGTCGTAGCGCAGGACGGCGTCGGCGTGCGCCATGTGCCGGCCGAGCCGCAGCGCCTGGGACGCCTCGCGGAACGAGCGCGGGTAGTCCTCGCGCGCCGACGCCCAGCCGCCGACGCCGATGCGGCACTCGGCCCCGAGCGACTCCGCGAGCGACGCGAGCAGCGCGTCGTCGGCGAGCGCCGTGTCGGTCGCGAGCGCCACCACGGTCGCGTCCTTCTGCACCAGCAGGACCGGCGGCTCGCCCGGCATGCGCAGCCCGGCGGCGAGGGCCTCCCTCACCTGCAGCAGCAGCGGGTCGGCCGCCGTGGCGCGGCGCCCCGGCGACGCGACGACGACGCGGTGCGGGCGGCGCAGGTCGTGCCCGAGCGCCTGCGCGCGCTGGTAGGCCTCGTCGCCTGTGCCCGTCAGCAGGTCGGCGACGAGGTCGCGACCGAGGCGCAGCTCGGTCTCGGCGAGGCCGTGCTGCCGGGCGAGCTCGACCGCGAGCACCATGCTGGCGTGCTCGAGGGCGACGATCTCCTGCTCGCCCGTGGTCTTCTCGGGGTCGAGGAGCGACAGGACGCCGACGACGTCGGGACGCGGTCGAGCCACGACGAGCAGCCGGCCGTCGGCACGGATCGGGTGGCCCGCGCGCAGCGCCCGCTGCAGCGTCTGGTCGCGTCGCTCGGGGGAGCCGCCCCAGCTGCGCGGCGGCTGGTCGCCGCCGGCCCAGGCGAGCAGGTCGCCGCCGCGGGTCTCGGCGGTGGCGGTGAGACCGGTGAGCTGGTGCAGCGCCTCGACGACTCCCTGGACGCCGTCGTCGCCGAGCGACGCCTGGGTGAGCCGGTCGTGGATCTCGGTCTTGTGGCGCAGCGTCGCGACCGTCTGTGCGAGCTGCTCGTTGGCCGCGATATTGCGGGCGTGCAGGCGCGCGTTCGCGAGCGAGATGCCGGTCTGCTGCGCGAGCGACCGCACGAGCAGCAGCTCGTTCGGGCTCGGCTCGGCGTCGGCGGCGACGAGCAGGTGACCCATGAGGTCGCCGAGGCTGCGCAGCGGGATCGCCCAGCACCACGGCTCGCCCTTGAGGTGGAGCGGACCGTCGTCGGCCGGCAGCCGTCGGATCTGCGCGGCCGCCTCGCTGCGCCCGCTCGGCTGCGAGCAGGCGCCGGCGGCGGCGAGCCAGGTCGTGCGCTCGCCGTCGACGAGGTGCACGCCGAGCGGTCGTACGGCGACGAGCGCGGGCAGCGCCGTCACGGCGACGTGGACGATCTCCTCCTCGTGACGCCGCGCCGTCATCAGCAGCGACAGCGCGAGCAGGCCGCGCAGGTCGGAGACCTCGCTGCGCAGCCTCGACTCGTTGTCGGCCACCGCCTCCACGGCGGGGTCGGGAGCGACCGTCGTCATGCCGGGATCAGTTCCAGGCGGCGGAGAACTCGTCGGCCGAGAGGTGGTGCGGGTTCTCGATCACGAGCCCGCCCAGGAGCAGCTTGGGGTGCGTGCGCAGCAGGTCCATGAGGATGCCGCTGCCGAGCTTGCGCAGGTCGTAGAGGCACAGCACCGTCTGCGGGTACTTGGCCACGAACTCGTCCGCCCAGGTCTCGTACCGCACGACCGACTCGCGCTCGGGCGGCACGCGCTCGAGCCACGACATCTCGCCGAGCAGCCGTACCGAGTCGAAGCGGCCCTCGGCGCTGATGTCGCGCGCGCGTCCCTCCCAGAACTCGATCATCTGCTCGGGGTCGAACGTGCCGGTGCGCAGATAGGTCTCGTCGGAGCCGTAGAACTCCAGCTGGCCCGAGGAGACGCTCTCCGGCGTCCCGCCGATGCGCTCGATGACGTCGTCGGGCGTCGTGGAGTCGACCACCGCGACGCACTTGTCGCCGCTCTCGAGGCCGGCGCGCAGGAAGGGCAGGAGCAGCGCGTCGCGCTCGTCCTCGCCGTAGTAGAAGCCGCACACGTGGTCTCCGTGGGAGAAGCCCACCGCCGCGCTGCTCACGTCCGTCGTCATCGTGGAGCCCTTCCGTCCGGGGGCGGCCAGAGATAGCACCCGGGGGAGCGCCGCACCAGAGCCCGGTGCCCGACTCGTCCGTGATGTCCGGAAGGTGCCCCGCCCTGCGGGTAGCCATGGGCGGCTAGCCGGACGCCCGAGTTGGCCCTGCCAGGGCATCGTCACCGGCCCCCGCCCGCCCGGATCCTTCCCGGAACGCCGACGGCCTCCCGCCGGCCGACCGGACACCCGGAGACCTCGAGAACGGCGACCCGAAAGGAGCTGCAGTGCCTGCGCTGCCACGCTCGGAGTGGTACGACCTCTCCCGCGACATGAACTGGGACCTCACCTACGTCACCGAGGACCAGGCCTTCCCGCCCCAGCTGTCCAACTCCTTCGGCGTCCCCGCCGAGGACTGGTGGGAGTGGGACGAGCCCTACAAGATCGCCTACACCGAGTACGTCCACAACCAGGCCGGCAAGGACCAGGGCCTGTTCTCGGTCAACAACGTCATCTCGCGCTCGAGCATCTTCGAGAACCTCGACCCGGGCTGGAAGGCCGCGATCCTCGCGCACTACGGCGCGATCGCCGTCGCCGAGTACCAGGCCAGCATCGGCGAGTCGCGCATGGGCCGCTTCGGCCGCGCCGCAGCGTGGCGCAACATGGCGACCTACGGGACGCTCGACGAGATGCGGCACGGCCAGCTGCAGACCTACTTCCCGTACCAGGCGCTCAACAAGGAGCCGCGTCTGGACTGGGCGCACAAGGCGTACCACACCAACGAGTGGGGCATCATCGCCGCGCGCCACGTCTTCGACGACATGTTCACGGCCAACGACGCCGTGTCGACGGCGATCCAGCTGACCTTCACGTTCGAGACCGGCTTCACCAACCTGCAGTTCCTCGGCATGGCCGCCGACGCGATGAAGGTCGGCGACCTCGACTTCGGTGCCCTCATCTCGTCGATCCAGACCGACGAGGCGCGTCACGCGCAGCAGGGAGAGCCGACGCTCAAGGTCCTCGTGAAGGCCGGCAAGACCGACGTCGCGCAGAACCTGCTCGACAAGATGTTCTGGCGCGCCTGGAAGCTCTTCTCGCTCCTCACCGGCCTGTCGATGGACTACTACACGCCCATCGAGCACCGCACGCACTCCTTCAAGGAGTTCATGGAGGAGTTCATCAACAAGCAGTTCATCGACCAGTTCCGCGACTTCGGGCTCGAGAAGCCGTGGTACTGGGACCAGCTGCTGAACGAGATGAACTGGGTGCACCACGCGTACCACCTCGGTGTGTACTTCTGGCGGCCCACCGTCTGGTGGAACCCCGTCGCCGGTGTCGCTCCGGAGGAGCGCGCGTGGCTCGAGGAGAAGTACCCCGGCTGGAACGACTCGTTCGGCAAGTACTGGGACGTCATGGGCGACAACGTCCGTGCCGGCAACCCGGAGCTGACGCTGCCCGAGACCTTCCCGATCGTCTGCAACAGCTGCCAGGTGCCGGTCTGCACGCCCGCGGGCTACGCCGCCGGCTACCTCGACAGCCCGCTGCCCTACCAGCTCGTGCACGAGGGCCGGAAGTACACCTTCTGCTCCGAGCCGTGCCAGTGGGTCTTCGAGCAGACGCCGGAGCAGTTCGCCGGCCACCTCTCGATCATCGACCGGCTCCTCGGCGGGCTCATCCAGCCGCCGACCATCCCCGGCGCGCTCGCCTACATGGGCCTCTCGCCCGAGGAGTGCGGCGTCGACGGCACCGACTACGCCTGGGCGCACGCGAGCGCGCCGGCGCTCACCTGAGGAGGACGGCATGGCCCCCTTTCCCGTGCAGGGCTTCGTGGACGGCGACTTCGTCGTCGTGCTCGCCCTCGTCGACGACACCGACCCGATCCCCGTGGTGGCCGAGAAGATCGCCTACCACTCGGTCGGCAAGCGCGTCCCGGCGCAGGACCGCCCGATGAAGGTGAAGCGCAACGGCGAGGAGCTGCCCGACGACGGCACGCTCTCCAGCCTCGGCGTCGCACCGCTCGACGTGCTCGAGGTCGTCTACGCATGAGCGACGACATCCGCTGGGTCACGGCCTCCTCGGCCGACGACCTCTGGGAGGGCGACCTCCTCGACGTCGAGGTGGAGGGCGAGTCCGTGATGCTCGTCCACCTCCTCGACGGGGGCGGCGTCAAGGCCTACCAGGGCATGTGCCCGCACCAGGAGATCCTGCTCGCCGACGGCAAGTGGGACCCCGACAAGGCACTTCTCCTGTGCGGCGGCCACAACTGGGAGTTCGACCTCAACACCGGCGCGGGCCTCAACCCGACCGGCTGCCGGCTCTTCGAGTTCCCGGTGAAGGTCGAGGGCGACGACATCCTCGTCGGCGTCCCGCAGGACGGCCAGCGCCACCACAACCGATTCGACACTCCCTGACCGCAGCGCCTCTCGGGGTGCGCCGGCAGGTGCGAAGGAGCACGTCGTGAACCACGTGAAGATGGTCGGACCGGTGGTCAGGGGCCTCGACGGCCAGCTGGCCGACGCGGTCATCGAGGCCATCGAGATCGACAACCCGGATGTCGACGTCGACGTCGACGACCAGGGCGGTTACATCCGCATCGGCACGCCGCAGCGCTGCCGTCTCACCAGGGCCACCCTCGAGGACTCGCTCGGGCGCAGCTTCCCGCTGCACCAGCTCGAGCCGTCGCTCGCCGGGTTCGCCGGACGCATGACCGTGTCGGACGACGAGGTCGTCTGGTACCTCGAGAGGGAGGACTGACCCATGGCTGTCGCCGACCGCAAGCCCCCGAAGACCTGGAGCCTGCTGGGCGACGTGCGGCGCCGTCCCAGCGTGTACGAGGCGACCGCCGCGAAGTTCGCCTACCACTTCCGTCGCGAGCCGGCTCCCTTCGAGATGGACCCGAACGCCGCGATCAACCAGTGGTACCTCGACCACCGCGAGGGCTCGCCCTTCAACGTGGGCGACTGGGAGGGCTTCCGCGACCCGGCGAAGCTCACGTACTCGGACTACGTGACGCTGCAGCACGACCGCGAGACCTACGTCGACCTCCTCATCGACCACCACGAGGCGGCCGACAGCGTCTCGGCGCTCGACCCGGCGTGGGTCTCGACCCTCACCACGCTGCTCGTGCCGCTGCGCTTCCCGCTGCACGTGCTGCAGATGACGTCGCTGTACGTCGGCCAGATGGCGCCGTCGGCGTACATCATCAACTGCGCGCACTTCCAGGCCGCGGACGAGATGCGCCGCATCCAGCGCCTCGCCTACCTCACCAAGGTGCTGGCGAACGCGCACGGGGACGAGATCGCCGCGACGTCGACGGCCCGCGACCCGTGGCAGTCGGGGTCGGCGTGGCAGCCGCTGCGCGAGGTGTCGGAGCGGATGCTCGGCGTCTACGACTGGGGCGAGTCGTTCGTCCTGCTCAACCTCGTGCTCAAGCCCGCGCTCGACTCCGTGGTGAACGACTCGCTGGCCTCGCTCGCGGTGGCCAACGGCGACGAGTTCCTCGCGCTGCTGCTCGCGGAGTTCCAGCGCGAGAGCACCCGCAGCCAGGCGTGGACGTCGGCGCTGCTGTCGTACGCCGTCGAGCAGGACCCGGCGCTGGCCGACGTCGTGCGCGGCTGGGTCGCGACGTGGACTCCGCTCGTCGACGAGGCCGTGGCGGGCCTGTCGGAGCTGTTCGCCACCGCGCCGGTGGCGGGCGACCCGAACGCCGTCCGCGAGGCGGCGGCGAAGGCGCGCGAGAGCCTGCTCGCGGCGTCCGGGCTGTAGCAGGCCCGATCGAGCGAGGTGGTGGCCGGCACGCGTCGTCCGGCCACCACCTGCTCGTCGACCTCTCGTCGCAGCCGACGGCCGCGCTCACCGGTCCACGAGGAGGACGCATGACCAGCCCGTCGCACGAGGTGCGCCTCGACGGCACCGACGTGTGCTTCCGCGTCGGCGAGGGGGAGCGGATCCTCGGTGCCGCCCGCCGCGCCGGCGTCTGGCTGCCGTACGAGTGCGGCTGGGGGAGCTGCACGTCGTGCAAGGCGACGCTCGTCGACGGCGAGGTCGAGCTGCTCTTCCCGGGCGCCCCGGCCGTCGACGCCCGCGACGAGCGGCGCAAGCGGGTCATCCTGTGCCAGACCACGCCGCGCACCGACGTCGTGGTCAAGGCGCAGCGCGTCGAGGCCGGACCCACCGAGGAGCGACCGACCCGCGACGTGCGCGCGACCCTGCAGCGCGTCGAGCTCCTCGGCCCTTCGATCGCCCGATTCTCGTTCTCCCTCAGCGATCTCGAGGGATCGCCCGTGCGCGCGGCGTACCGACCGGGCCAGTACGCCCTGCTCGAGCTCGCACCCGGTCTCCGGCGCTGCTACTCGATGGCCGGCGTGCCCGACGACGAGCACCTGCAGCTCGTCGCGAAGGACTACGGCACGGTCGGCAGCGCTGCGCTGTTCGGGCTCGCGCGCGGCGACACCGTGCGCATGGAGCTGCCCTACGGCGACATGTGGCTGCGCCCCGGGGACCGCCCCGTCCTGCTCGCTGCAGGCGGCACGGGCATCTCGGCGATCCTGTCGCTCCTGCGCTCGCTCGCCGACCCCTCCTCGCCCGACCACGCTCGTCGGGTCCGCGTCGTGTACGGCGCCACGACCCCGGCCGAGCTGGTCTGCTGGGACGAGCTCGTGGCTCTCGTGTCGGCGATGCCGAACGCGACCCTGCACGGCGCGCTGGTCGCGCCCGAGGCGGAGTGGGACGGGCACACCGGCTTCGTGACGCACGCGCTCGCCGACCTCGTCGGCTCCGGCGAGCACGAGGACCTCTCGACGAGCGACGCCTACCTCGCCGGCCCGCCGGCGATGGTGGCCGCCGTCAAGGAGGCCTTCACCGAGCTCGGCATCACCCTCGACCGGACCTTCGTCGACTCCTTCGGCTGACCCGCGCGCACCGGCACCGCCGCGACGGGCACAATCAGCCCATGACGCGAACCGGCGGCACGCTCACCAGCCGCGACGGCACCGAGCTGTTCTTCCAGCACTGGCAGATCGACGGGCCGACCAAGGCGGTGCTCTGCCTCGTCCACGGGCTCGGCGAGCACTCCGGCCGCTACGACCACGTGGCCGAGACGTTCAACGCCGCCGGGTACGCCGTCATCGCCTTCGACACCCGCGGCCACGGGCGCTCGCCCGGCACGCGCGGCCACACGCCGTTCGACCGCACGATGGAGGACGTCACCGCGCTGCTCGACCGCGCGGCCGAGCTCTACCCGGGCCTTCCGCGGTTCCTCTACGGCCACAGCCTCGGCGGGCTCATCGTGCTGACCCACGTCCTGCGCGTGCACCCCGAGATCACCGGCGTCGTGGCGACCTCGCCCGGGCTCTCGTCCCCGCTGCTCGACCAGAAGCTGAAGATCGGCGCCGCGAAGGTGCTCGGCTCGGTGCTGCCCACGGTCACGGTGCCGACCGGTCTCGACGCGGGCCTGATCTCGCGCGACCCCGAGGTCGTCAAGGTCTACCTCGCCGATCCGCTGGTCCACGACAAGTCCACTCTGGCGCTCGGCCGCGACGGGGCGCTCGCTGCGGAATACGCGCTCGAGCACGCGGGCGAGGTCGACGTACCGTTGCTGGTCGTGCACGGCACGGGCGACGAGATCACCTACGCGAGCGGGAGCGAGCAGTTCGTCGCGAAGGTGCCGGGCGACAAGGCCCTCCACCTCTACGACGGCGCCTACCACGAGACCCACAACGAGCCCGAGAGCGACCAGGTGCTCGCCGACACGATCGCCTGGCTCGACGCGCACGTCGCCTGACCACCCCCCCAGCGAAGGAGACGACGATGGCCGACGCGGCCGACGACGACCTCAAGGCCAAGTACCGCGAGGCCCTGGAGCGCAAGCAGAAGACCCAGCACAAGTCCTCGACCAAGGGCAGTGCAGAGGGCTCGCGCGGGGCCAAGGGCGAGCACGCCGCGGAGGCCAACCGCCGCGAGTTCCGTCGCAAGTCGGGCGGCTGACCCCAGACTCTCCCCGGGACGAACCGGGAGGGGTCGCAGGATGGGCGCGGAGGACGAGTACGACCTGGTCGTGATCGGGTCGGGTCCCGCGGGGGAGAAGGGCGCCACGCAGGCGGCGTACTACGGCCACCGGGTGGCTGTAGTCGAGCGCCGGGCAGGCGCCGGCGGGTCGGCCATCGCGGTGTCCGGCGTACCGGTCAAGGCGCTGCGCGACGCCGCGCTCTACCTGTCGGGCTGGTCGCGCAAGGAGACCTTCGGCGTCGGCCTCGACCTCAGCCGCGTCGAGGTGATGGCCCGGCTGCGCGGGCACACGCAGGACGTCGTGTCGAGCATGGCCGCAGCTGTCGCCGCCAACCTCGACCGCCACGGCGTCGAGGTCGTGCACGGTCAGGCCCGCATCGGCGCCGACCGCACCGTGACCGTCGAGGCGCCCGACGGCAGCACCCGGGTGCTCCGCGCCGGCACGGTGCTGCTCGCCACCGGCTCCCGCCCGCACCACCCGGAGGGCATGCCCTTTGACGACCCCGACGTGCACGACTCCGAGTCGATCCTGTCCATCGACGCGCTGCCGCGCCGCATCGTGATCGTGGGCGGCGGACCCGTGGGCACGGAGTACGCCTCGATCCTGTCCTCGGTCGGGGTCGAGGTCACGCTCGTCGACCCGGGCGGGCGGCTGCTGCCGATGGTCGACGCCGAGGTCGCCGACGCCCTCGCCGACAGCCTCGTGCGCTCCGGCGCCGCGCTCGTGCTCGACGGCCGGGTGCGCTCGGTCCGTCGCGAGGGCGGCGAGCTCGCGCTCGACCTCGGCGACCGCGAGCTGCGGGCCGATGCCGTGCTGCACGCGCTGGGTCGCACCGGCAACGTCGAGGGGATGGGCCTCGAGGAGCTCGGCGTCGAGGTCGGTCCGCGCGGCCGCGTGCGCGTCGACCGCGACTTCCGGACGACGGTGCCGTGGGTGTTCGCGGCCGGCGACATCACGGGGCCGCCGGGGCTCGCGTCGGTCGCGATGGAGCAGGCGCGCGTGGCGATGTGCCGCGCGTTCGGGATCCCGTTCAAGGAGGTCCTCGACGAGTTCGTCCCTACCGGGATCTACACCCTGCCCGAGGTCTCGATGGTCGGCCTCACCGAGGCCGCGGCACGCGAGCTGTCCGACGACGTCGGCACGGGGCGCACCTGGTTCAGCGGCAACGCCCGGGCCCGCATCTCCGGCTCGACCGAGGGCATGCTCAAGCTGGTCTTCCGCCAGTCCGACCGCACGCTGCTCGGCGCCCACATCGTGGGCGAGGAGGCGACCGAGCTCATCCACGTCGCCCAGGCGGTGCTGCACCGCGGCGGCGCGATCGACGAGTTCATCGACACCACCTTCAACTTCCCGACCCGGGCCGACGCCTACAAGTACGCCGCCTACGACGGCCTGCCGCCGCGCGCGTCGACGCTCCACCACGAGCAGCCCGGCGGCTGACGCCCGCCGCCCCTCAGCCGGATCGGTGGAAACCGCCCCGACCCGGCCGACCCGCACGTGCGCGCCCGCCCCGAGGTGGAAGGATCGGGGCGCCGGAGCGGCTGGCCGGCGCCGTCTCACGAGAGGACCGCCGTCGTGGACCTGTCGCAGCTCGACCTGGCGCGCGCCCAGTTCGCCATGACGAGCATCTACCACTTCCTGTTCGTGCCGGTCACGATCGGGACGGCCCTGCTCGTGGCGATCCTGCACACGCAGTGGTACCGGACCCGCCTGCCCGAGTACCGCCGGCTCACGAAGTTCTTCGGCGGGTTGCTGCTGCTCAGCGTCGCGGTCGGCGTCGTCACCGGCCTCGTGCAGGAGTTCCAGTTCGGCATGGACTGGTCGGCGTACTCCAAGTTCGTCGGCGACGTGTTCGGCGCTCCGCTGGCGATGGAGGGGCTCGCGGCGTTCTTCCTCGAGTCGACCTTCCTCGGCGTCTGGGTCTTCGGCTGGAAGGTGCTGCCGCGCGGCGTGCACCTCGCCTCGGCCTGGCTGATCGCGGCGGGCACGGCGATGTCGGCCATGTTCATCATCGCCGCGAACTCCTGGATGCAGAACCCGGTCGGCTACACGACCGACCCGCAGACCGGTGCTCCGGTGCTGAGCTCGATCGGCGACGTGTTCGGCAACCCGGTGTTCCTCCCGGCGTACGTCCACGTCATCGTCGCGGCGCTGCTCTACGCCAGCACCGTGATGCTCGCGGTGTCGGTCTGGCACCTGCGTCGTGGCAACGAGGTGCCGCTGTTCCACCGGTCGGCGAAGCTCGCCGTGTGGGTGCTCCTCGTGACCTCGATCCTGCAGATCCAGGTCGGCGGCGTCCTCGGCCAGGTGCTCACGAAGGTCCAGCCGATGAAGATCGCGGCGATGGAGGCGCAGTGGGACACGTGCCAGCCGTGCTCGTTCTCGGTGCTGCAGATCGGCGGCTGGACGCCTGACGACCCACCCACGAAGATCATCGAGATCCCGTACCTGCTCTCGATCCTCGCGACCGGCGACCCCAACGGGAAGGTCGTCGGCATGTCGGAGCTGCAGGCGCAGTACGCGCAGCAGTACCCCGACAACGGCGACATCACCTACTACCCCGACGTGCGGCTGCAGTACATCGCGATGCGTGTGATGGCCTACCTCGGCGGCATCTCGATGCTCATCGCGCTGTGGGGCGTGCTGCTGCTGTGGCGACGACGGCTCGACGACTTCCATCTCTTCCACCGCGTCGCCGCGTGGGGCGTGCTGATCCCGTTCTGCATCGGTACGGCGGGCTGGGTGCTCACCGAGACCGGGCGCCAGCCCTGGATCGTGCAGGGCCTCATGCTGACCAAGGACGGGCTCTCGACGTCGGTGAGCGCGGGCGAGGTCCTCGTGAGCCTCGTGGTGTTCTTCCTGCTGTACGCCGTCGTCGGCATCGTCGCGCTCGTGCTCATGCTGCGGCACGTGCACGGCGGACCTGATCCCGACGAGCCCGTCGACGACGACGCACCCCGCGTGCGCGTCCCCGAGCTGACGTACTGAGGGGGCGGACATGGACCTGCAGATCGTGTGGTTCGTCGTCGTGGCGGTCTTCTGGACCGGCTTCTTCGTCCTCGAGGGCTTCGACTTCGGCGTGGGCGCCCTGCACCGGCTCGTCGGCCGCGACGAGACCGAGCGACGCGTGGTCGTCAACGCCATCGGCCCGCTCTGGGACGGCAACGAGGTGTGGCTCATCGTCGCGGGCGCGGCGATGTTCGCGGCCTTCCCCGCGTGGTACGCCACGTGGTTCTCGGCACTCTACCTCGCCCTCGTGCTCGTCCTGGTCGCGCTCATCATCCGCGGCGTCTCCTTCGAGTTCCGCGGGAAGATCGACTCGACGCGCTGGCGCGGCACGTGGAGCACCACGCTCACTGTGGGATCGGTCCTCGCCCCGCTGCTCATCGGCGTCGGCCTCGGCGACCTCCTCGCCGGCCTGCCGATCGACTCCTCGGGCGAGTTCACCGGCAACTTCTGGAGCCTGCTGACGCCCTTCGGCCTGCTGATGGGCCTCACGCTGCTGGCGCTGTGCCTGTTCCACGGGTCGACGTTCCTGAGCCTCAAGACCGATGGCGACGTCCGGGCGCGCGCCGTCGCGCGTGCGTCGGGACTGCGCTGGCTGGCGCTCGTCCTCGTCGTGGTCGCGGCGGGCTGGACGTGGGCGCTGTCGGGACGTTCGGTCCTGAGCACCGTCCTGCTCGTCGTGGCTGTGCTCGGCGTGCTCGGTGCGGCCTTCTCCGTCGGTCGCGACGGGCGGGCGTTCGCGCTCACGGCCGTCACGATCGGTGCCACGGTGGCCGCGGTCTTCGCGGGTCTCTACCCGCACGTCCTCGTGTCGAGCACCGACCCGTCGTACAGCCTGACGGTCGCCGGCACGGCCTCGGGCGACTACGCGCTCACGGTGATGACCTGGGTCGCCGTCGTGCTGTTCCCGGTCGTGCTGATCTACCAGGGCTGGACGGCGTACGTGTTCCGCGCCCGGATCTCGGCGCGGCCCGCTGCGCTGTCGGCGTCCGAGACGGTCTGAGGCTCAGGCGCTCTCGGCCGCTGCCGCCTCGCGGCGGCGTACCAGCACGGTCGCGCTGAGCACCGCGACCCAGACCGGGAACGCGAACTGCGTCAGGGTGGGCAGCGGCGGCGAGAGCATGAGCAGCAGGCCGACGGCGTACCCGAGCAGCACCAGCCAGCGCGGCAGCGCGCCGCTCAGCCGGGCGGCGGTCGTGAGCGTGAGGGTGAAGACGGCCGCCATGCGCGTGCCGAACTGGCCCAGCAGCGCCGAGCCGAACGCCATGGCTGCGGCGGAGGTCTCCGGCGTCACGGGGACCACGCCGTCGAGGCGCAGCACCGCGGTCAGCGCGGCCGCCGACGTGAACAGGGTCGCGACGAACAGCAGCCCCGAGCCGAGGAACACCGTCTCGATGAAGCGGTCCTCGGCGCTGCCGACCTGCGACCGGACGACGGCGATGAACCAGAGGAAGGCGATGCCGGCGAAGGGCACGAGAGCGAGCGCGACACCCACCGCGCTGCGCGCGCTCGAGTCGCCGTACCAGGTGGCCCACGAGTCGGCCTCGGCAGCGACCTTGCGCAGCTCGACGATCACCACGGTGAGGAGCGCGGCGAAGACCAGGCCGGCCGCCGCGGCCGACTCCGGCCGGCGCACCGCCCGCCACACCTGAGTGCGGTCCATCGCCCCTCCGTCCGTCCGGCGCGTCGCGAGCCTAGGGCTCAGGCGGCCCGGGACGCGCCGGTTACGGTCAGGCGCTGCGCTGGACCCCGTCGTGCGTCGGTCTCGGGTCCCAGCGGTAGCCCAGGGCGTGGATGGTCGTCAGCTGGTCCGCGTCGACACCGGCGCGCGCCAGCCGCTGCCGGATCCGCTTCACCGCCGAGGTGACGCGGTCGGTCGACGTGAGCGGCTCGTGCCAGCCGTGCACCGACAGCTCCCCTCGCGTGATCAGCACATGCGGGTGCGCGGCCAGCAGCTCCAGCACGGCGAACTCCGCGCGGCTGAACTCCACCAGGCGGTCGTGGAACCGCGCGGTGCAGGTGCTCGCGTCGAGCTCGGGCCAGGCCGGGCCCGAGGGCTCGGCGACGGGGGAGAAGGCGGGCCGCAGCCAGCTGCGGTCGCGCGGGCTCATCGGGAGCCCCGGACAGGGTGGTAGGACATGGCGTGCCTCGGCTGTCGTCGTCGGGACGGGTACGGCGTATCCCGGACGCGGCAGGAGGAGTCAGCGCCCGGGGACCCCGGCTCGACACAGGGCGCTCGAGACCCGCACGAGGTCGACCGCGAGACGGCTGACGAGCATCGTCATCCCTCGGGTCCTCTCGTGACGAGAAGGCCTGGACGGCCTTCGAGACGTCCTAGTTCTAGCAGACCGGTGGGACCTCGTCGTCACCGGCAGCGGGCGCGAACCCTCCATCGCCGTGCGCGGTCGCTCAGGCCTCGTGCACGACCTCGCCGCCGACCATCGTGAGGAGGGCGCGCGTCTCGAGGAGAGCCGCCGGCTCCGCCGACAGCACGTCCTGCGACAGCACGACGAGGTCGGCGAGCGCGCCGGGTGCGAGCACGCCGCGCTCGCCGTCGCAGAAGTTCGCCCAGGCGCTCCCGACGGTGTACGCCGTCAGCGCGGTCTCGACGTCGAGCGTCTCCTCAGGAACCCACGACTCCGCACCGTCGAGATCGGCGCGCGTCGCCGCCGTGTAGAGGCCGACCATCGGGTCCATCTCGGCGACGTTCCAGTCGCTCGAGAACGCCAGCACCGCGCCGGACTCGTGCAGCCCGCGCATCGGCCAGGCGTGGCGCCAGCGCTGCGGGCCGACGTTGGCGCGCCACTCGCGCACGATCTCGGGCGCGCAGTGCCGCGGCTGCATGCAGGCGACGACGCCGAGCTCGCCGAAGCGCGGGACGTCGGCGGCGTCGAGGCACTCGACGTGCACCACCTGGTGCCGGCTGTCGCGCACGCCGTTGACCCGTCGGGCGTGCTCGAACGCGTCGAGCACGAGCCGGTTCCCGCGGTCGCCGGTGGCGTGGATGAAGCACTGCAGGCCACGCGCGTCGAGGCGGGCGATCAGCTCGTCGAGCTCGGTCGGCTCGTAGTAGGCGTGGCCGCTCGTGTCCGGCCGGTTCGCGTACGGCGCGAGCATCGCCGCGGTGTGCGGCTCCACGATGTCGTCGATGTAGAGCTTGAGCGGACCGAGGCGGAAGCGGTCGCCCTGGTGCGCCGCGATCGTCCGCTCGAACTCGCCCACCTCGTCGTCCGTGGTGCCGAGCGGGTGGAAGAGGGCCGCGATCACGCGCGAGCGCATCGTCCCCTCGTCGCGCGCCCGGGCGAACAGCGCCAGGTCGTCGAGGGAGTTCTGCGGCTCGACGACCGTCGTGATGCCGTACGACGCCGCCATGTCGAGACCGGAGCGCACGCGGGCGTACTGCTCGTCGTCGCTGAAGACCGGCACGAGCTCCTTGAGCGCGGCGAGGCCGGCGCGCGACAGACCCTTCGTGGCGTAGTCGTGCAGGTAGCCCGTGAGCTCTCCGGCGTCGTCGTGCTCGAACCACCCGTAGGGCACCTGGGTGGTCGACGACGTGACACCGAGCGCCGTGAGCGCCTCGCGGTTGAACAGCGCCGCATGGACGCTGTAGTCCAGCAGCATCGCGGGGCGGCCGCCGCACGCGCCCGCGAGGTCGTCGGCGTGCGGGTAGCGGCCCTCCGGGAACGCGGCGTAGTCGAAGCCCTCGCCGTAGACCCACGCGGCTGCGGGGTTCTCGTCGAGCCAGGTCCCGATGCGCGCGCGGATCTCGCTGAGCGTCGTAGCGCCGTGCAGCTGCACCGCGCCGTCGCCGGAGCCGAGCCGGATGTGGTTGTGCGCGTCGACCACTCCCGGTACGACGAGGGGCCCGTCGACGTCGACGACCTGCTCGCCACCGGTCAGGTGCCCCGTCACCTCGTGGTCGGCGCCGACGGCCACGAGGCGGCCGTCGCGCGCGAGGAGGGACTCGGCCCACGGGCGCGACGGGTCGCCGGTCCAGATCCGCGCACCGCGCAGGACGACGTCCATCCCCGACCTCCTCGTCGTCGACGTGCGAGCGACCCTAGCGACCGTCCCGGATGACGAGGACCCCGCGCTCTGGGAGCATCGCCGGATCGGTCCGAGGCGCGGAGGTGGACGGCGTGGCGAAGCGGCAGCTCCCACGGTGGGAGGACGTGAGCCCGCTGCTCGGGTTCCGGGCGCCGTTCACGGGTCCGACCCGCGTCGAGCGCGCGTCGTCGATCCTCGAGCTTCGAGACGTGGCGCTGCGTCGCACCCCGCGCGCCGTCTTCGACTACACCGACGGCGCCGCCGGCCGCGAGCTCTCGATGCGCCGCTCGCGAGACGCCTACGCCCGCGTCGAGTTCCGGCCGCACGTCCTGCGCGACGTGACCACGGTCGACCCGTCCGTGACGGTGCTGGGGGAGCGCTCGGCGTACCCGTTCCTCCTCAGCCCCACCGGCTTCACGCGGATGATGCACAACGACGGCGAGCCGGCCGTGGCGCGTGCGGCGCGCGACGTGGGTGTCCCGTACACGCTCTCCACCCTCGGGACGACGTCGGTCGAGTCCCTGGCCGAGCAGGTCCCCGACGCCCGCCGCTGGTTCCAGCTCTACGTCCGCCGCGACCAGCCCGACAAGCGCTACGAGCTCGCCGAGCGCGCGGCTGCCAGCGGCTACGAGGCGGTCATGCTGACCGTCGACACGGTCGTCGGCGGCACGCGGCACCGCGACGTCCGCAACGGCCTGTCGATCCCGCCGCAGCTCACCTACCGCACCCTGGCGGCGATGGCGCTCTACCCGTGGTGGTGGGCGGACCTGCTCACCAGCGAGCCGCTCGAGTTCGCCTCGCTGCGATCCACCGGCGGCACCGTCGCCGAGATGATGAGCGCCGTCTTCGACCCGGGGCTGACCCTCACCGACATCGCATGGCTGCGCGACAACATCCCGACGAAGCTCATCGTCAAGGGGGTGCAGCACCCCGACGACGCCCGTGCGCTCGCCGACGCCGGCGTCGACGCGATCGTGCTGTCGAACCACGGCGGTCGCCAGCTCGACCGCGCTGTCGTCCCGCTCGAGCTGCTGCCCGACGTGCGCGCGGCGGTCGGCGACAGCATCGAGGTCTACGTCGACGGCGGGATGCTCAGCGGTTCCGACGCGGTCGCCGCGGTAGGGCTCGGGGCCGACGCGGTGCTGTGCGGACGCGCCTACCTCTACGGGCTGATGGCCGGGGGAGAGTCCGGCGTACGCCGTGCCGTGCAGATCCTCGCCGCGGAGGTCGAGCAGGCGATGCGGCTGCTCGGCATCACCTCGCTCGACCAGCTGACGCCGGACATGGTCCGCCTGCGGGAACGGCCCTGACCGCGACCCGACGACGTGCGCCATGATGGGCCGCATGCACGCGACCGCGGTACGTCGACGCCACGTCGACCTCATGCGCGCGGACAGCGCTCTGTGTCACCGGGTCTGACCCCCGTCAGCCCCGGCCCCTCCGGGCCGTCCCCCACCCCTGAGGAAGTCCCATGAGCACCAGCACCAGCACCATCCCCGTCCTGGACATCTCCCGCTTCCGCGGCACCGCCGAGGAGCGCGAGGCGTTCCTCGCCGACCTGCGCCACGCCGCGCACGACATCGGCTTCCTGTACGTCGTCGGCCACGGCGTGCCCCAGCAGGTCGTCGACGACGTCTTCAGGGCGGCGCGCGACTTCTTCGCGCTGCCGCTCGTGGAGCGCCAGGCCATCGACAACCTGAACTCGCCGCAGTTCCGCGGCTACACCCGCGTGGGCTACGAGCACACGAACGGGCGGCCCGACCGGCGCGACCAGCTCGACGTCGGCGTCGAGCGCCCGGCCCTCGACGTCGGCCCCGACGACCCGGCGTACCTCCGGCTGATCGGTCCCAACCAGTGGCCCGAGGGCCAGCCCGAGCTCAAGCGGGCCGTGCTCGCGTTCCAGGACGCCGCGGAGCGCGTGAGCAAGGAGATGCTCGCGGCGTTCGCCGTCGCGCTCGGCCAGGACGAGCACTACTTCGAGCAGTGGTTCGACGCCGAGTCGCACAACCACCTCAAGGTGATCCGCTATCCCGGCCGCGGCGAGGACGTCGACGACCAGGGCGTGGGCGCGCACAAGGACTACGGCTTCCTCGCGCTGCTCGTGCAGGACGAGCTGGGCGGCCTGCAGGTGCAGTCGCTCGACGGCGAGTGGCTCGACGCGGCGCCGCTGCCGGGCTCGTTCGTCTTCAACATCGGCGAGATGCTCGAGGTCATGACGAGCGGCTACCTGCGCGCCACCGTCCACCGCGTCGTGAGCCCGCCCGGCGATGTCGACCGCTACTCCGTGCCGTTCTTCCTCGGGCCGCGCCTCGACGCGGAGATGCCGTTCATGGAGCTGCCGCCCGAGCTCGCGGCGGAGGCACGGGGCATCGACCTCGACCCCGACAACCCGCTGCTCGCGCACTTCGGCGAGAACACGGTCAAGGGCTGGCTGCGCGCGCACCCGAAGGTCGCCGAGCGCTGGTGGTCCGACGTGCTGTCGTCGCAGAGCTGACCGCGCGGGTCAGCGGTCCCACCAGACGGTCGCGGTACGCCGCGGCCCGGGGTCCGGCGCCTCGGCGAGCGCCGCTGCGACCTCGGGCTCGCGGTCCTCGGGCAGGCAGAGCCGGATGCGCGTGAAGCTCGCGTGCTCCTCCGGGGTGAGCACCCGGCGCGCGCTCCAGTCGTCGTCCCACACGTCGACCCGCGCGTCGAGGCCGGCCTCGCGCAGGACGTCGACGCAGTCGTCGGCGGTGGGGCCGTCGGGCCGGTCGAGGTCCCAGAACCGCTTCCAGTACGGCGCCAGGTTCGCGAGCGGGTGCCGGGCCGGGAGCTCGAGGACGACACGGTGCCCCGCGTGGCGGTCGAGCGCCTGCGCGAAGCCGGCCAGGGCGGCGACGTCGTAGACCACGTGGTGGCACACCACGACGTCGGCGACGGGGACGTCGGCCTCGACGTCGGGCCAGCGGCCGAGGTGCTCCTCGTGCGCCACGCCGCGCGCGTCGGCGGCCTCGGCGTACGCGCGCAGCATCTCCTCGGAGCGGTCCACGGCCACGAGCGACGCGGCGGGCGGGACGAGCGCCAGCGACGCCCGGCCGCCGCCGCTCCCGACGTCGAGCACCGACCCGCCGGCCGGCAGGGCCTCGGCGGCCCTGCGGCGCGAGGGGGAGTCGGGCTCGTCGCCGGTCACGGTGAACATCCGCACGGGGTGGATCCACGGCGACTGCGGAGCCTGCTCGAGGATCTCGTCCGGGATGGCCCACGCGGCGAGCTGCTCGGCCCACCTCTGCTCCGCCGTCATGGGTACGACGCTACGCGGACTGCGGCCGTGACGGGCGTCATGCCGTCGCGGCAGGGCTTGCACCGGCGCGCGTGCCAGGATCGAGACGTGGAGGGGCACGTCCGCGCCGTCTTCCCGGACGCGCTGCGCAGCGAGACGTTCTGCGACGCCGTCGACTTCGCCGCCCACGACGCGGGCTTCGAGCCCGAGGCCACCCTGCTCGTCACGGGCTCGTGCCGCGACGAGCTGTGCTTCCCGTTCGGCGACCGGCTGCAGGAGACGTGGGGCTCGGCGTTCCACCTCGGGTCGCTCGGCGGGCTGCTCTTCCTCGGCCGCACGGGCCTGGCGGCGGCGCACGCTCATGCGCCGCGCGGCCACCGGCGTCGCCGCTACCTCGTCGTCGCGCTCACCCACGTCGGCATCGGCGCGGACGGCACGGTGGGCCGTGTCGCGCGGCCGCACCAGGACGACGAGTCGTCGGCGTGCGGCGCGCTCGTCGCGCTGCAGCAGGAGATCGTCTCGGGGTCCGAGCTGCCCGAGCTCGACCCCGACGACCTCGAGCAGGGGCTGCTGCGCCGTCGCCTGGCGTTCCTCTGGTCCCGGGGCGCGGACCTCACGGTGCTCGACGTGACCATGGCCGCCCGTGACGCGATCCGGCAGGACGTCGTACGCCTGCACCCGGCTCTGGACCCCGACGGGCGCTCCGACGTGCTGCTCACCACTGGGGTCCTCGTGCACGCCTTCGACGGCGACTGGGTCGGCGCGCACGAGACGACGCGCATCCACCCCGACGGCCGGTCCGAGCCGGTCGTGCTGGGGGCATGACCGGCCGACGCGCTCCCGCGTGCGATGCTGACGACCGGACGTGGGAGAGGAGGAGCGACGCGTGACCGCCACGCCGCAGGCCGTGCGCCGCGCCCTCGCACGAGCGCGTGACGGCAAGTCGCTCGACGTCCCCGAGGTCGCAGCGCTGCTCGACGCTCGCGGCGACGACCTCACCACGCTCATGGGCATCGCGGCCGCGCTCCGCGACCAGGGGCTCGAGGCCGCCGGACGCCCCGGCGTCATCACCTACTCCCGCAAGGTGTTCATCCCGCTCACCCGGCTGTGCCGCGACCGCTGCCACTACTGCACGTTCGCGACCGTGCCCGGTCGGCTGCCCGCGCCCTACCTCTCGCCCGACGAGGTGCTCGAGATCGCCCGTGAGGGCGCGGCCCTCGGCTGCAAGGAGGCGCTCTTCACCCTCGGCGACCGTCCCGAGGATCGGTGGCCGCAGGCGGCCGAGTGGCTCGAGGAGCAGGGGTACGCCGACACGCTCTCCTACGTGCGCGCCATGGCGGTGCGCGTGCTCGAGGAGACCGGCCTGCTGCCGCACCTGAACCCCGGCGTCCTGACGTGGACCGAGCTGCAGCGGCTCAAGCCCGTCGCCCCGTCGATGGGGATGATGCTCGAGACGACCGCGACGCGGCTGTGGTCCGAGCCGGGCGGCCCGCACTTCGGCTCGCCCGACAAGGAGCCAGCCGTCCGCGTCCGCGTGATCGAGGACGCCGGCCGTCACGCGATCCCGTTCACCACCGGCATCCTCGTCGGCATCGGCGAGACCTCCGACGAGCGCGCCGAGTCGTTGCTCGAGCTGCGCCGGCTCTCGCGCACGTACGGCCACGTGCAGGAGGTGATCGTCCAGAACTTCCGGGCCAAGCCCGACACCGCGATGCGCAGCGCCGACGACCTCCCGCTCGACGAGTACCTCGCGGCCGTCGCCACCGCGCGCGTCGTGCTCGGTCCGCGCGCCCGGGTGCAGGCACCGCCGAACCTCACCGACGAGGGCGAGCTCGAGCTCCTGCTCGCGGCCGGCATCGACGACTGGGGCGGCGTATCGCCGCTCACCCCCGACCACGTGAACCCCGAGCGGCCGTGGCCGCACGTCGACGACCTCGCCAAGCGCACCGACGCCGCCGGCTTCGTGCTGCGCGAGCGGCTCACCGCGCACCCCGAGTACGTGCTGCGCGAGGACCCGTGGCTCGACCCGCGCGTCGTGCCGCACGTCCGCGCCCTCTCGGGTCCGGACGGCCTCGCCGTCGAGGGTCTCGTGCCGACGGGCATCCCGTGGCAGGAGCCCGACGCCGCCCTCGTCTCGACCGGGCGCACCGACCTGCACGCGACCGTCGACACCGTGGGTCGCACCGGCGACCGGCGCAGCGACTTCGACGAGGTCTACGGCGACTGGCAGGAGATCGGCGAGCGTGCCGGCCTCTCGTCGAGCGCGCCTGCGCGGCTCGGGTCCGACGTGATGTCGGCGCTGCGCAGCGCGGAGCGCGAGCCCTCGGCGCTCACCGAGGACGAAGCGCTGGCGCTGATGACCGCCGACGGCGACGCGCTCGAGGCGCTGTGCCGTCTCGCCGACGACGTCCGTCGCGACCGCGTCGGTGACGTCGTGACCTACGTCGTGAACCGGAACATCAACTTCACCAACGTCTGCTACACCGGCTGCCGGTTCTGCGCCTTCGCGCAGCGACGTACCGACGTCGACGCCTACAGCCTGTCCTACGACGAGGTCGCCGACCGGGCGCGCGAGGCGTGGGAGGTCGGCGCCACCGAGGTCTGCATGCAGGGCGGCATCGACCCGCAGCTCCCGGGCACGGCGTACCTCGAACTGGCCCGCGCGGTGAAGCGCGGAGCGCCGGGCCTCCACCTGCACGCCTACAGCCCGATGGAGGTCGTGAACGGCGTCGCGCGCATCGGGCTCTCGCTCGAGGAGTTCCTGATCGCGGCGAAGGAGGCGGGCGTCGACTCGCTGCCGGGCACGGCCGCCGAGATCCTCGACGACGACGTCCGCTGGGTGCTCACCAAGGGCAAGCTGCCGACGGCGCAGTGGATCGAGGTGGTGCAGACCGCGCACCGCGTCGGCATCCCGACGACGGCGACGATGATGTACGGCCACGTCGACGCGCCGCACCACTGGGTGGCCCACCTCATGCTGCTCGCGCGGCTGCAGGAGGAGTCGGGCGGCTTCACCGAGTTCGTGCCGCTCCCGTTCGTGCACCACAACGCGCCGATCTACCTCGCCGGCGTCGCGCGCACCGGACCGACCGCGCGCGACAACAGGGCGGTGCACGCGATGGCCCGGCTGCTCCTCGACGGCCGCATCGCCAACGTGCAGTGCTCGTGGGTCAAGCTCGGCGACGAGGGCTGCCGCACCGTGCTCGCCGGGGGAGTCAACGACCTCGGCGGCACGCTGATGGAGGAGACCATCTCGCGGATGGCCGGCTCGGAGTTCGGCTCGGCCAAGACCCCGGCGGAGATCGCCGCCGTGGCCGCCGGCGCCGGGCGGCCGGTCCGCCAGCGGACCACCACGTACGGCGAGGTCTCCCCGGAACGGGTCGCAGCGGCCGAGTCTGCGGGCGGCCTGCTCCGCGCCGCCCTGCCCCTGGTCTGAGCTCCGCACGCCCCGGACCGCGGGTCTGGTGTGACGGGTGTGACCGGGGTGCCTGCCGGGGTCGCGAGGACGTCACGGTCCGGGGGGACGTGGTGGAGGGCTGGGCCGAACGGGTTACCGTGACCTCCGTCCACCCTGCGCACCACCGAAGGCCGTCCGTGACCCGTTCCCTGCGCCCCGCCGGCGCCGCGCTCGTCGCGGTCGTCGCCCTCCTCGGGACCTTGCTCGCCGCGACCCCGGCACGGGCCGCGGGCCCGACCGTGGGGATCACCTCGCCGACCGCGCCGCCGGCCGTGCGGGGGATCACGACCATCTCGGTCGACGCGAGCTCCGACGCCGGCGACCCGTTCACCTCGGTGACGCTCGAGCTCGACGGGAGCCCGCTCACGGTGGCGACCGACACGTGCACCAACGCCGAGGGCTCGTGCACCTTCACGGGCACGGCCGACTTCACGACCCAGAACGGGTCGCACACCGTCACGGCGACGGTCACGACGACGCTGAACGGCTCGGCGAGCGACACCCTCACCTTCTTCGTGTCGAACCCGGCGCCGACCGCGTCGATCACGAACCCCGGCACGATCACCGGCCCCGCGGCGCTGCAGGTGGGCGGGTCGACCGACAACCGGCTCAACGACTTCCCGGCGAGCATCGCCGTGGTGATCGACGCCGGGACGCCGAGCGCGCTCACCCTGACGCCCGTGACCTGCAGCGGTGTGTCGCACATCTGCGCCGGCACCACGAACTGGGACCCGTCGGGCCTCAGCGGCCAGCACTCCATCACCGCGACCCTCACGACCACGCGCGGCCTCAGCGACGTCGCCACCCGCAACGTCAACGTCAGCAGCCCGGCGCCGACGACGGCGATCACCAGCCCGTCGGACGGCGCGACCGTCTCGGGCACGGTGGTCGTCGACGCGACCGCGAGCACCGACAACCGGCTCACCGAGGTGCCCGCGTCGGTCGCGCTCTTCGTCGACGGAAGCGTCACGGCCACCGACACCCAGCCCTGCGTGCCGCTGGCCAACGACTGCTCGCTCGCCCTGACGTGGGACGCGACCGGCCTCACCGGCAGCCACACCCTGCGGACCACGGTGACCACGACCGCCGGGCGCACGGCCGACAGCGCGATCGTCACCGTCACCGTGACCACGCCGCCCTTCGACGTGGTCGTGACCTCGCCCGCCGCGGGCACCGTGGTCGTGGGGTCGGGCGCCACCGCGCTCACGTCGGGCATCGTCCCGGTCGCCGTGGCCGCCTCGACCGACCAGACCCAGAACGAGTTCCCGGCCACCCTCGAGCTGCTCGTCGACGGCGTCTCCGTCGCCAGCACGGCGTGCCCCGGCCCGCCGGTCCGGCAGTGCAGCGCCACGCTGAGCTGGGACGCCCGCCGGGTCGCCGGGGCGCACAAGCTCGCTGCGCGCGTCACGACCAACCGCTCGCACGAGGCCACGTCGGCGAGCCGCACCGTCTACACGCGCAGCGGCACGAGGGTCGCGTTCTACGCGATCCCGTCGGCCGCGTTCGGGGGCATCGCGACGGTGCGCGGCCGCGTCATCTCGACGACGTCGGGCCAGCCGCTCGTCGGCGTCTGGGTCCGGCTGACCATGGCGCCGACCGTCGGCAAGGGCCGCGTGGCGCTGGTCAAGACCGGCATCGGCGGCGTGTTCAGCTACCGCACCCGGGTCTACAGCAACACCCGTACGACGGCACTTGTCGGCAACACCTGGCTCGTCCGCGGCGCGGCTGTCACGCTGCTGCGCGTGCGGGCTCCCATCGTGTGCACGACCACGGCGTCGGCGTACTTCTCGGGCTCGGTCGGCCGCGGCGTGTGCACCGTGCGCAACCTGCCGCCCGGCACCGTCGTGCGCCTGCGGTACGCCTACAAGGGCCGCTGGTTCACCCTCGCCACCGGGCGCACGACCTCGAGCGTGATCCCGTTCAGCTTCCGCTTCGTGCCGCGCGGCACCTACTACCTGCAGGTCGTGCTCGGCGGGAACCGCGTCTACATCGCCACGCTGGGCAAGCTCATGAAGGTCGCCATCCGATGAGGCGGTCCCTCCTCCTCCTCCTCCTCCTCCTCGTGCCCGCGGGCCTCCTGCTCGCCGCGTGCACGTCGAGCAGCAGCGCGAGCAGCGTCACGACGCTGCCCGACACCGGCGGCACGGGCTCGGTGAAGCTGTCGGCCGACGCCGCCACGTGCGCGCCGGCCCCGGCACCGACCGTGCCCAAGGGCAGCTCCGCGACGCCGCAGCCGCAGGGGCCGACCTGCACCATCCGGGTTCACTACCTGAACGCGAGCGCAGCGCCGCTCTCCATCGACGCCGGGCTGACCCGGGTGGTCGACACCGCGGGCTCGACGTACCGGCCGCAGGCGCCGGCCGGCACGGCCCTCACCTCGGTGGTGAACCCCTCGGGGGAGGTGTCGGTCGACTGGGTCGTGCAGCTCGCGGCCGGCAGCACGCTCGAGAGCGTGACCTGGATCGGCCCCACCGGCGACACGTCCACCGCCGCCCTCGGCGGCAGCGCGAGCGCCACGCCGACCCCGAGCACCACGCCGCCGGCGACCCCGAAGCCCACGCCCAAGCCGACCCCGACCGCCACGGCGAAGCCGAAGCCCAAGCCCGCCGCGACGCCGACCAAGACGCGTACGTCGAAGCCGCGTCCGGCCTCGTCGGCGCCGCCGGCCTCGGGCTCGATCGGCTGATCCGGCCCACATGGTGGACCTGGATCCACCATGTGGAACATTCGCGGCCGGCGACGGCCGCGTGATCGGCGTCACGGCGCCGCGTGCCTACACTCGCGCTGAGCCGCACGACACGACCGCGGCCTTCCCCAGCGTGCGAAGGAGCACCCGTGGCGTCGCGTCACACCCCCTGGTCCGTGGAGGCGGGGGAGCGGGTACTCGAGACGCTCCACGTGCACGACCGGCTGGTGCTCCCCGCCCTGCAGGCGCTGCAGCACGAGTTCGGCTACGTCGACCCTGACGCCGTGCCGCTCGTGGCGTCGTTCCTCAACGTGTCCGTCGCCGAGACCCACGGCGTCCTGACCTTCTACCACGAGCTCCGCACGACCCCGCCCGCCGAGATCACCGTCGCCCTCTGCTCGGCCGAGGCCTGCCAGGCCAGCGGCTCGCGCGAGCTGCGCGCCGAGGTCGAGCAGGGCATCGCGCCGGTCGGCGGCCGATCCGCCGACGGCGAGGTCGACGTCGTCGAGGTGTTCTGCCTCGGCAACTGCGTCTACGGCCCCGCGGCGCTCGTCAACGAGCGGCTCGTGGGCCGGCTCGACCTCGACCGGCTGCACGCGGCCGTCGCGACGGCGCGCGAGGAGGCCCGGCCGTGAGCACCGTGGTCTACGTCCCCGGCGACAGCGCCGTCCGCTCCATCGGCGGCGACGACGTCGCGCGCGCCATCGCCGAGGGTGCCGCCGCCCGCGGCATCGACGTCACCGTGGTCCGCAACGGCTCGCGCGGCCTGCTCTGGTGCGAGCCCCTCGTCGAGGTCGTCACCTCGCGCGGTCGCGTCGGCTACGGGCCGGTGACCGACCTCGACGTCGCGTCGCTGCTCGACGCAGGCTGCTTCTCGGAGGGCACCCGCGACACGGCCCACCACCCGCTCTCGGTCGGTGTGGTCGACGAGATCCCGTGGCTGGCGTCGCAGAACCGCATCACCTTCCAGCGCATGGGCGTCATCGACCCGCTCGACTGGGACGACTGGCGCGCGCACGGCGGGCTCGTGGGCCTGCAGCGCATGCTCACGGCCGGTGCCGTGGAGGTCATCGACGAGCTCGTGGCGTCGGGCCTGCGCGGGCGCGGCGGTGCAGGGTTCCCCGCCGGCATCAAGTGGCGCACGGTCGCGGGCGCCGAGGCCGACCAGAAGTTCGTGCTGTGCAACGCCGACGAGGGCGACAGCGGCACCTTCGCCGACCGCATGCTCCTCGAGGGCGACCCGTTCACCCTCATCGAGGGCATGGTCATCGCCGCGCTCGCCGTCGGTGCGACCCGCGGCTACGTCTACTCGCGGTCGGAGTACCCCGCTGCGAACGAGACGTTCCGTCGCGCCCTCGAGATCGCGACCGAGCACGGTGTCGTCGGCGACGACGTGCTGGGCACCGGGGTGCCGTTCCAGCTCTCGCTGCGGGTGGGCGCCGGCGCCTACATCTGCGGCGAGGAGACCGCGATGATCGAGAGCCTGCAGGGCGGCCGGGGGATGGTGCGGCCCAAGCCGCCGATCCCGGCGCTGGAGGGCATGTTCGGCAAGCCGACGCTGGTCAACAACGCCATGACCCTCGCGACGGTGCCGATGATCGTCGCCGACGGCGGAGCGGCGTACGGCGCCGCCGGCTACGAGCGCTCGCGCGGCACGCAGATCTTCCAGCTCGCCGGCAACGTCGCCCGCGGCGGTGTCGTCGAGGTGCCGTTCGGCCTGTCGCTGCGCGAGCTCGTCGAGGGCTACGGCGGCGGCACGCGCACCGGCCGACCGGTGCGCGCGGTGCAGGTGGGCGGCCCGCTCGGGGCCTACATCCCCGCCGACCAGATGGACGTGGCGCTCGACTACGAGTCGATGATCGCCATCAACGGGATGGTCGGCCACGGCGGGATCGTCGTGTTCGACGACACCGTCGACATGAGCCTGCAGGCGCGCTTCGCGATGGAGTTCTGCGCGAAGGAGTCCTGCGGCAAGTGCACGCCGTGCCGGGTCGGCTCGACCCGCGGCGTCGAGGTCATCGACCGGATCCGCGACGGCGTCGACCGCGACGCCAACCTCGTGCTGCTCGACGACCTCTGCGAGCTGATGACCGACGGCTCGCTGTGCGCCATGGGCAGCCTCACCCCGCTGCCCGTGCGGAGCGCGCTGCGCCACTTCGGAGAGGACTTCCGGCGATGAGCCTGGCACCCGAGACCGACCACGGCACCCCGGCCCGCACGTCGGAGCACACGGTCACGATCACGGTCGACGGTCGGCCCGTGACCGTGCCCGCCGGCTCGTCGGTGATGCGCGCCGCCAGCGAGTCGGGCACCGCCGTCCCGAAGCTGTGCGCCACCGACTCCCTCGAGCCGTTCGGCTCCTGCCGGCTGTGCCTGGTCGAGATCGACGGCCGCAAGGGCACTCCCGCCTCCTGCACCACGCCGTGCGAGGAGGGCATGGTCGTCCGCACCCAGACGCCGCGCCTGGAGAAGCTGCGCCGCGGCATCATGGAGCTCTACATCTCCGACCACCCGCTCGACTGCCTCACCTGTCCCGCCAACGGCGACTGCGAGCTGCAGGACATGGCCGGCGTCGTGGGCCTGCGCGAGGTGCGCTACGGCTACGACGGCGCCAACCACATCGACTCGTTCACCGACGACAGCAACCCCTACTTCTCGTTCGACGACTCCAAGTGCATCGCGTGCAGCCGCTGCGTGCGCGCGTGCGAGGAGGTCCAGGGCACCTTCGCGCTCACGATCGCCGGCCGCGGCTTCGACTCCCGCGTCAGCCCCGGCGGCACGACCTTCATGGGCAGCGAGTGCGTGTCGTGCGGCGCCTGCGTGCAGGCCTGCCCCACCTCGACGCTGCAGGAGAAGACCGTCATCGAGCTCGGTACGCCGACCCGCTCGGTGGAGACCACGTGCGCCTACTGCGGCGTCGGCTGCTCCTTCCGCGCGGAGCTGCGCGGCGACCAGGTCGTGCGCATGGTCCCCTCGAAGCAGGGCGGCGCCAACGAGGGGCACTCCTGCGTCAAGGGCCGCTTCGCCTGGGGCTACGCCTCCCACCAGGACCGCGTCACCACGCCGATGGTGCGCGAGTCGACCTCCGACGAGTGGCGCGTCGTCTCGTGGGACGAGGCGATCGAGTTCGCGGCGTCGCGCTTCAAGGCCATCCAGGCCGCGCACGGTCCGCGCAGCATCGGCGGCATCACCTCCTCGCGCTGCACGAACGAGGAGGTCTACGTCGTCCAGAAGATGATCCGGGCGGCCTTCGGCAACAACAACGTCGACACCTGCGCGCGCGTCTGCCACTCGCCGACGGGCTACGGCCTCAAGCAGACGTTCGGCACGTCGGCCGGCACCCAGGACTTCAGGTCGGTCGCGAAGTCCGACGTGATCCTGGTGATCGGGGCCAACCCGACCGAGGCGCACCCGGTCTTCGGCTCGCGGATGAAGCGCCGGCTGCGCGAGGGCGCGAAGCTCGTCGTGGTCGACCCGCGCCGCATCGACCTCGTGCGCTCGCCGCACATCCAGGCGGAGCACCACCTGCAGCTGCGCCCGGGCACCAACGTCGCGATCGTCAATGCTCTCGCGCACGTCATCGTCACCGAGGGCCTCTACGACGCCGCCTTCGTCGAGGAGCGGTGCGACACCGAGTCGTTCGCCGAGTGGATGGAGTTCATCCGCCGTCCCGAGAACGGCCCCGACGCGATGTCGGTGGTCAGCGGGGTGCCCGCCGACGAGATCCGCGCGGCCGCCCGGCTGTACGCCGCCGGCCCCAACTCTGCGATCTACTACGGCCTCGGCGTCACCGAGCACAGCCAGGGCTCCACGATGGTCATGGGCATGGCCAACCTCGCGATGCTCACCGGCAACATCGGCCGCGAGGGCGTCGGCGTCAACCCGCTGCGCGGCCAGAACAACGTGCAGGGCTCGTGCGACATGGGCTCGTTCCCGCACGAGTTCAGCGGCTACCGCCACGTCTCCGACGACACCGTCCGCGCGCAGTTCGAGGCGCTGTGGGGCCGCACGCTGGAGTCGGAGCCCGGCCTGCGCATCCCCAACATGTTCGACGCCGCGCTCGTGGGCGAGTTCCGCGGCATCTACATCCAGGGCGAGGACATCGCCCAGAGCGACCCCAACACCGCCCACGTGCAGGCCGCGCTCGCGGCGATGGACCTCGTCGTCGTGCAGGACCTGTTCCTCAACGAGACGTCGGCGTTCGCCCACGTCTTCCTGCCTGGCACGTCGTTCCTGGAGAAGGACGGCACCTTCACCAACGCCGAGCGTCGGATCAACCGCGTGCGTCCGGTGATGGCCAGCCGCACCGGCATGTCGGAGTGGGAGGCCACCTGCGCTCTCGCCGCCGCCATGGGCTACCCGATGCACTATGCGAACGCCGCCGAGATCATGGACGAGATCGCGGCCGTCACGCCCACCTTCGCCGGCGTCTCGTTCGCGCGGCTCGACGAGGTCGGCAGCCTGCAGTGGCCGGTCACCGGCCCCGACCACGACGGCACGCCGATCATGCACGCGGCGGCCTTCGTGCGCGGCAAGGGCCGCTTCATGGAGACGCCGTACGTCGCCACCGAGGAGCGGAGCACGCGCCGCTTCCCCCTCCTGCTCACGACCGGCCGCGTCCTGACCCAGTACAACGTCGGCGCGCAGACTCGGCGCACGTCGAACGTCGAGTGGCACGGCGAGGACCTGCTCGAGATCCACGAGGCCGACGCCGAGGCCCGCGGCATCGCCGACGGCACCTGGGTCGAGCTCGCCAGCCGGGTCGGCACCACGCGGATGCGCGCCCGGATCAGCGAGCGCGTGCCCGCGGGCGTCGTCTACACGACCTTCCACCACCCGGTGTCGGGCGCCAACGTCGTCACCACCGACTACTCGGACTGGGCGACCAACTGCCCCGAGTACAAGGTCACGGCCGTCGAGGTGCGACCGACGTCGGTGGAGGGCGGTCTCGCCGAGCCCGCGCACCTCGGGCTGCGGCCGGCCGACGGCAGCGAGCGGGCGCACGCCCTCGAGGCGCTGGTGCGGATGGCCAACCAGATCGCCGCCAACAACGAGGCCGAGGGTCTCGACGCGGCGGCGGCCGCGGTCGCGCTCCACCTCGACTCGTTCTGGACGCCCGCGATGAAGGCCGACCTCGTCGAGCACGCGAGCACCGGCGCGAGCGGGCTCGCGCCGGCCGTCCTGGCGGCCCTCGAGAAGATCTCGGTCGACGCCTGACCCGTCGCGCACGGCGTGACGGTCGTCACGTTGAGCCGATCGTGAGCGCTCCGAGCGGCCCCCTGGAATCCCTTGGCGTACTGGGACATCCGGGTGCGTGCCGGTGACGCACCGTGGCCGATCGACTGGGAGTACGACGCCTGCCTGACCGAACGGATGATCTTCGTGCCCGTTCGGAGTAACCACGCGTTGCGGAGTGTGTTCGAGGCTGGGGCCTGAGGCAATCTTCTTGTGCGGCCCTCCGGGGTCGTGATCGAGGAGGCAGTGACCCGCGACCGGACCACGGTCACCGTCATCCCCGCCAGGGGAGACGGTCGCGGCGAGCCAGTGGTGAGACCGGCCTCGACGTGGACCGAGGACCGACCCTCCGAGGACCCCACGGACAGCCCGCGCCCCTCCTGCCCCCGAAGGATCCCCCATGAAGCGCAGCTCGTCGTTCTCCGTCTCGCGCCGCGGCGTCCTGGCCGCATCCACGGTCGGTGCCCTGGGCGTCGCCGTCGTCGCCGTCCCGATGCTCGCGATCTCCGCGTCGGCGACCCCCTCGTCCGGCTCGGACGACCACAAGGTCACCATCTGCCACCGCGACAACGACGAGAAGAAGCCCTACGTCAAGGAGACCGTCGACATCGCCTCGACCGGTCTGCTCAAGTCGGGCCACAACGGCCACACCGGCGACGTCTTCGCGCCGGGCATGAAGGCCGACCACGACAAGTGGGGCGACATCATCCCGCCCTACACCTACAAGACCTTCACCTTCGCCGGCCTGAACTGGGACGCCGACGGCCAGGCGATCTACAAGGCCGGCTGCAAGGTCGTCGTCGCCACGCCGACCGAGACCGAGTCCGAGGACCCGTCGCCGCAGGAGTCGACCCCCGCGACCGACCCGTCGGCGGAGGAGTCCAGCCCGGCCACCGACCCGTCGCCGGTCGAGTCCTCGCCCGCCACCGACCCGTCGGCGGAGGAGTCCAGCCCCGCGACCGACCCGTCGCCGGTCGAGAGCTCGCCCGCCACCGACCCGTCGGCGGAGGAGTCCAGCCCCGCGACCGACCCGTCGCCGGTCGAGTCCTCGCCCGCCACCGACCCGTCGGCGGAGGAGTCCAGCCCCGCGACCGACCCGTCGCCGGTCGAGTCCTCGCCCGCCACCGACCCCTCGCCGGTCGAGAGCTCGCCGGCCACCGACCCCTCGCCCGAGGACTCGAGCAACGGCGGCCCGCAGGGCAGCGGCTCCCCGAGCCCCGAGGAGTCCTCGAGCACCCCGGTCGACCCGGCCACCCCGAGCGACACCACCACCGACCCGGGCCTGCCGAGCACCGGTGGCACCGGCACCACGCTCCCCAAGACCGGCAGCGACACGGCCGCTCTCCTCGGCCTGGCCGCCGGCCTGGTGACCATGGGCGCGGCGTCCATCGTCGTGGCCCGCCGCCGCACCGAGGTCGAGACCGACTGACGCCAGACCCCGAAGGGCCCGACCAGCGCACGCTGGTCGGGCCCTTCGACGTACCGGGAGATCAGGTCGTGACCGCGGCCGCGGCCCACAGCGAGGTGGCCAGCACGGCGGCCGCGAAGGAGATGAGCACGGCGAGGCCGGTGCCCTTCATCGCCTCGACGGTGGACGCCCAGGCGGGGGAGTGCGCCCGCAGGCGCAGCCACTCCGCGACGTAGACGCCGAGCACGAAGCCGAGCGGCAGCCCGACCACCGGGACGACGAAGAAGCCGACGATCCCGACGATGCCGCCGAGCACGAGCACGAAGGTCGGGATGCCGGCCTGCTTCATCCGGCGCCCGGGGACCAGGATCGTCAGCACGTGCCCCACGACCAGGACGAGCACCGCGACCACGGCGACCGCCCAGCTGACCGCGGAGCGCTCCACGACCGCCCACACCAGGACGGCGCCGCCCACGAGCCAGTCGCCGGGCAGGACCGGGACGATCGTCCCCACGATCCCGACGAGGCAGACCAGGGCGACGAGGGCCTCTCCCCAGGCGGGCATGCTGCGAGGCTATCCGCACGACGAACGCCCGGCACGAGGACGTGCCGGGCGTTCGAAGGTCGTGGCGGGCCGGTGCGGCCCGAGGGGGTCAGTCGGCGTCGGGCGCCGGGGTCGCGGGCTCGGTGAGCCGCGAGGTCTCGTCCTGCACGTCCTCGGCCAGCGGGCGCAGGCGCGCCTCGTGCTCACGGAAGTGGTGGCCGCAGAAGAGCAGGTCGCCGCCGGCGGCCAGGACGACGCGGACGTACGCCTGGGCGCCACAGCGGTCACAGCGGTCGAGCGCCGTGAGCGGCGTGGTCGGGCTCAGGGTCGGGGTCATCCGCGCTACCTCCTGGTCGTGTTCTCAAGTCTCGCACGGTCCAACGACGAGCACCGCCCAGGCCATCCCGAGTTCGCCTCCGGCGTAAGCCGATCGTGACCTGGATCACCCGCCGGAGCCAGCATCGCGCTCCTGCGTGTCGCGACGGTGACTCACAGGTTGCATCGACGTCACGCACGGCGATCTCGAGCCGGTGTCCGACTGGTGAGACGCGGCGTGCCCCGGCGGCCCCGTGGGCGGCGCCGACTACCCTGACGGGGACCGCCGCAGCCTCTCCCTCCGGAGCCACCGCCACCATGACCGCCCAGCCCGTCGCCCCTCGTAAGTCGAGCTCCACGGGCGGGTACTCGGCCAAGCACCTGTCGGTCCTCGAGGGCCTCGACGCGGTGCGCAAGCGCCCCGGCATGTACATCGGCTCCACCGACGGCCGCGGCCTCATGCACTGCCTCTGGGAGATCATCGACAACGCGGTCGACGAGGCGCTCGGCGGCTTCTGCCACCGCATCGACGTCGTCCTGCACGCCGACGGCTCGGTCGAGGTCAAGGACGACGGCCGCGGCATCCCGGTCGACGTCGAGCCCAAGACCAAGCTCACCGGCGTCGAGGTCGTCATGACCAAGCTGCACGCCGGCGGCAAGTTCGGCGGCGGCTCCTACACGGCGTCGGGCGGCCTGCACGGCGTCGGCGCCTCGGTGGTCAACGCGCTCTCGGAGCGGCTCGACGTCGAGGTCGACCGCGACGGCAAGATCCACACGATGTCGTTCAAGCGCGGCGTCCCCGGCCTGTTCGACGGCGAAGGCCCCGAGGCCGACTTCAGCAAGAAGTCGGGCCTGGTGGTCGCAGGGCGGGCCAAGAAGGGCGTCACCGGCACCCGGGTCCGCTACTGGGCCGACCGGCAGATCTTCATCAAGGACGCCGAGTTCGACCTCGAGGCGCTGCGCGCCCGTGCCCGGCAGACCGCGTTCCTCGTGCCCGGCCTCGCGATCCACCTGCGCGACGAGCGCGGCGAGGAGCCGGTCGACGAGACCTTCCTGTTCAAGGGCGGCATCACCGAGTTCGTCGACCACCTCAGCAGCGACGAGGCCGTCACCGGCGTGCTGCGCCTCAAGGGCACCGGCCACTTCACCGAGACCGTGCCGGTGCTCGACGGCAAGGGGCACATGTCCACGCAGGAGGTCGAGCGCGAGCTCGGCGTCGACGTCGCGCTGCGCTGGGGCACCGGCTACGACAGCGACGTCCGCAGCTTCGTCAACATCATCGCCACGCCCAAGGGCGGCACCCACGTCACCGGCTTCGAGCGGGCGCTCACGAAGACGATCAACGACCAGCTCCGCGCGCAGAAGGTCCTCAAGGCCAACGAGGACAACGTGGTGAAGGACGACATCACCGAGGGCCTCACCGCGATCGTCACCGTGCGCCTGGCCGAGCCGCAGTTCGAGGGCCAGACCAAGGAGGTGCTCGGTACGCCGGCGGCGTCGCGCATCGTCTCCCACGTCGTGTCCAAGGAGCTCGGCGCCTGGTTCTCCTCTCCGCCGCGCGGCGACAAGGCCGCGACGAAGGCCGTGCTCGACAAGATCGCGAGCGCCGCGCGCACGCGGATCGCGGCCCGCACGCACCGCGACGTCCAGCGCCGCAAGAACGCGCTGGAGTCCTCGGCCCTGCCGGCCAAGCTCGCCGACTGCCGCAGCGACGACGTCGCGCGCAGCGAGCTGTTCATCGTCGAGGGCGACAGCGCGCTCGGCACCGCGAAGCTCGCGCGCAACGCCGACCACCAGGCGCTGCTGCCGATCCGCGGCAAGATCCTCAACACGCAGAAGGCGTCGCTCGCCGACATGCTCAAGAACGCCGAGTGCGCGGCGATCATCCAGGTGATCGGCGCGGGCTCGGGCCGCACCTTCGACCTCGAGCAGGCGCGCTACGGCAAGGTCATCCTGATGTCCGACGCCGACGTCGACGGCGCCCACATCCGCTGCCTGCTGCTCACCCTGATCCACCGCTACCTGCGCCCGCTGCTCGAGGACGGCCGCGTCTACGCCGCCGTGCCGCCGCTGCACCGGTTCGAGATCACCAACCCGGGCGGCAAGAAGAACGAGATCCTCTACACCTACAGCGAGGACGAGTACCGCCGGGTGCTGGCCGACCTGCAGGCCAAGGGCCGCTCGTTCAAGACGCCGCAGCGCTACAAGGGCCTCGGCGAGATGGACGCCGCGCAGCTGCGCGAGACCACGATGGACCCCGCCACCCGCACCCTGCGCCGCATCACGATGGCCGAGGCCGACGGCGCGCTCGAGGTCTTCGACCTGCTCATGGGCAGCGACGTCGCTCCGCGCAAGGAGTTCATCGTCGAGGGCGCCTCCGGGCTCGACCGCTCGCGGATCGACGCATGACCGAGCTGCTGCCCGTGGTGGCTGACGCCGTCGCGGCCCACGGCCTCGAGGTCGAGGTGCTCGCGTGCGACCCCGAGCTCGCCGACACCGCCGAGTTCTGCGACCACTACGGCTTCGCCCTCGACGACGCCGCGAACACGATCATCGTCACGTCGAAGAAGGTCGAGCCGCCGCTGCGCGCCGTGTGCGTGGTGCTCGGCACGACGCGCCTCGACGTCAACAAGGTCTGCCGCGAGCGCCTCGGCGTGAAGCGGATCTCCTTCGCCGACGCCGACACCACGGTGGAGCTCACCGGCATGGAGATCGGCGGGGTGACCGCCCCCGGCGTCGAGGGGCTGCCGCTGTGGATCGACGCCGCGGTGCTCGAGCGCCCCCGCGTCGTGATGGGCGGCGGCAACCGCACGAGCAAGCTCGTCCTCGACCCGCGCGAGCTGCTCAAGCTCCCGGGTGCCGAGGTCGTCGAGGGTCTGGCCAACCCCCTCATGGAGCACCCGAACCCCGAGCACTCGGGCTGACGGGTCAGTCGTCGCGGTCGCGACCCGCCAGGTGGGTGCGCACGTCGGCGTCGTCGCTGACCAGCTCGCCGACCACCTCGTCGCCGAGGCAGGTGCGCAGCGCGAGGCGCACGACGGCGCCGTCGTCGGACGCGACCTCCCAGTGCCCGCCGGACGACTCCCAGCGCAGCAGCTCGTCGAGCCGCTCGCTCACGAGCCCTCGCTGAGCAGGTCGCGCACCATCGGGATCACCTGCGTGCCGTAGAGCTCTATGGTGCGCATAATCTGGTCGTGGGGCAGCGTGCCCATCGAGTACTTGAGGTCGAAGCGGGTGAGCCCGAGCAGGCGCGCCGTGCCCGCGATCTTGCGCGCGACCGTCTCCGGCGACCCGACGTACAGAGCCCCCTGAGGGCCGGTCTGGGCGTCGAACTCCGCTCGGCTCATGGGCCCCCAGCCGCGCTCGCCGCCGATCCGGTCGTGCATGGCCTTGTAGTGCGGCCAGGCCTGCTCGAGCGCCTGCTCGTCGGTGTCGGCGATGTGGCCGGGGGAGTGCACGGCGATCGGGAGCTCCTCGCGGCCGACCTCCTCGAGCGCACGGCGGTAGAGGTCGGCGAAGGGCGCGAACCGCTCGGCCGGCCCGCCGATGATGGCGATGACGAGCGGGAAGCCGTACCGCGCGGCGCGCACGACCGACTGCGGGCTGCCGCCCACGCCGATCCAGGCCTTGAGGCCGTGCCGGGTGAGCGGGTAGACGCGCTGCCCGTCGAGCGGGGCACGCGTGCGCCCGCTCCAGTGCAGCGGCTGCTCGTCGAGCAGGGTGGCGAACAGGTCGAGCTTCTCGGCGAACAGCGCCTCGTAGTCGGCGAGGTCGTAGCCGAACAGCGGGAAGCTCTCGATGAACGAGCCGCGCCCGAGGGTGACCTCGGCCCGACCGCCCGAGAGCGCGTCGACGGTGGAGAAGCGCTGGAAGACCCGGATCGGGTCGTCGCTCGAGAGCACCGTGACGGCGGAGCCGAGCACGATCCGCTCGGTGCGGGTGGCGATGCCCGCGAGCACGACCTCGGGAGCTGAGACGGCGAAGTCGGGGCGGTGGTGCTCGCCGACCCCGATCGCGTCGACGCCGACCTGGTCGGCGAGCACGCCCTCCTCGACGAGGTCGCGGATCACCTGGTCCTGCGGGAGCGGGCGTCCCTCGGCGTCGACCGTCACGTCGCCGAACGTGTCGAGCCCCATCACCAGATCCATGCCAGGTCCTTCTCGTCGGCCGTGCGCGTCGTCGAGGACAACGTACGTCGCCCCACGGGTCATCCCGGACGCGCCACGGCCCGGCATCGGGCGATGCCGGGCCGTGGCGGTGCTGGAGCGGTCAGGTCGCTTCCGAGCCGGCGGTGTCGCCGGTGACGGGAGCGGCGGTCGACGGGGTGCCGCGGACGTCTGCGTACGGGACGCCGCCGATGCCCCAGTCCATGCCCGAGACCTCGTAGATCGCGATGCGGACCCGGTCGGTGGGGACGTCGAGCGCGCGGACCGCGCCCTGCGTGAGCTCGGCGATGAGCGCGCGCTTCTGCTCGTCGGTGCGGCCCTCGACCATGGTCACCTGGATGAGCGGCATGTCTCCTCCTACCGGAACGGGATCTCGACGGTGCCGAGGTGGGCGAAGCGCGCGACGACGGTGTCGCCGGGCGCGACGGCGACCGCCTCGGTCATGCCGCCGGCCATCACGATGTGCCCCGCCTGGAGGCCCTGGCCGCGCTCGGCGAGCTTGCGGACCAGCCACGCGACGGCGGCCGCCGGGTGGCCCATGACGGAGGCTC
Organism: Candidatus Nanopelagicales bacterium; assembly: GCA_046330715.1. Lineage (GTDB taxonomy): Bacteria > Actinomycetota > Actinomycetes > S36-B12 > CAIYMF01 > Longivirga. The sequence continues at coordinate 365,146 of JAXLSG010000002.1, read as the reverse complement.
CGGCGGCGGTGTGCACGAGCTCGCCGTTCTTCTCCAGCACGCAGCCGGTGAGGCGCAGGTCGAGACCGTACGGGTCGACCGCGGTGCCGCCGAGCACGAACCCCGCCGACGACGCGTTGTCGGCCGTCACGTCGTTGAACGTGAACTTGTAGCCGGTGTAGCGCGAGTCGAGGACGTCGATGGCGCCGAAGCACGCCTCGGTCGCGGCCAGCACCTGCGCGGCCGTGACCGTCCTGCCCTCGAGGTCGCGACCGAGCAGGAACGCGATCTCGGGCTCGACGCGCGGCTGGATGTAGTCGGAGCACACGACCGGAACGGCGATGTCGATCTGCATGTCGGACGTGAGCCAGCCGTACAGCGGCCGGTCGACGCTCATCTGCTGCTGCTTGGCCTTGCTCGTGAGCCCGAGCTTGGCGCCCACGATCGGGAAGCCCGCGTCGACGCGCGCCTGGACGACAGCCTCCTGCACGTCGAGCGCGGTGGCCTCGTCGAGGTCCATCGCGTCCGACAGCGGCGCGAGGCCCTTGCGCTCCTTGACCGCGTCGAGGAGCTTGTCGGCGAACTCGCTGACGGCGGTCACACCGTCACCTCCGCCTCGGCGTGCTTCTTCGCGAGCTCCAGGGCGACGTCGATGATCATGTCCTCCTGCCCGCCCACCACCTGGCGGCGGCCGAGCTCGAGCAGGATCTCGGCCTGCGAGACGCCGTAGCGCTCGGCGGCGCGCTGCGCGTGCAGCAGGAACGATCCGTAGACACCGGCGTACCCGAGGATCAGGCCGGCTCGGTCGATGACCTGCTGGCGCGTCATGAGCGGCCGGGTGATGTCCTCGGCGACGTCCATGAGCTTGAGCGGGTCGACGCCGCTGACGATGCCGTTCTTCTCGCACACGGCGGCGAGGATCTCGGTGGGGCAGTTGCCCGCACCCGCGCCGAGCCCGGCGCTGGTGCCGTCGAGGTTGCGCGCGCCCTCCTCGTACGCAGCGATCGAGTTCGCCACCGCCAGGGAGAGGTTCTGGTGCGCGTGCACGCCGAGCGGGACGTCGATGCCGCCGACGATCTCGGCCACGCGGGCGCGTACGCCGTTGGTGGTGAGGGCGCCCGCCGAGTCGGCGAAGTAGACCGTGTCGGCGCCGTAGGACTCCATGAGGCGCGCCTGCTCGAGCAGGCCCTCGGGGGAGTTCATGTGGGCCATCATCAGGAAGCCGATGGCCTCCATGCCGAGGTCCTTGGCCATCTTGATGTGCTGCTCGGTGATGTCGGCCTCGGTGCAGTGCACGGCGATGCGGGCCACGCCCACGCCGAGGTCGCGCACGCGCTTGAGGTCGTCGACGGTGCCGATGCCGGGCAGCAGCAGGCAGGCGATCTTCGCGTTGGTCGTGGAGTTGACCGCGGCCTCGACCAGCTTCATCTCGTCGACGGCGCTGAAGCCGTAGTTGAACGACGAGCCGCCCAGGCCGTCGCCGTGGGCCACCTCGATGACCTGGACGCCGGCGCCGTCGAGACCCTTCACGATCGCCTCGACCTGCTCCACCGTGTACTGGTGGGAGATCGCGTGCGACCCGTCGCGCAGGGTCGAGTCGATGAGACGGAAGTCGGGCGCAGCCGCGGTCGTCTCGGGAGTCGCGGTCATGCGGACACCTCCAGGTGCTCGGCGAAGGCCTCGCCGACGCGCAGCGCGGCGGCGGTCATGATGTCGAGGTTGCCGGCGTACGTCGGCAGGTAGTCGCCCGCACCCTCGACCTCGAGGAGCACGACGGCGCGGTGCGGCACGACGCCGCCAGGGGTGTTGAACGGGCCCTCCTCGATCACGGGCCGGTTCTTGAGGCGGTAGCCGGGCACGAACTGCGCGACCGACTTCTCCATCTCGTAGATCGAGTCGATGATCGCGTCGTGGTCGCTGCCCTCGGGCACGGCCGCGAACACGGTGTTGCGCATGAGGATGGGCGGCTCGGCCGGGTTCAGGATGATGATGGCCTTGCCCTTCTCGGCGCCGCCGATCTCCTCGAGCGCCTTCGCGGTCGTCCGCGTGAACTCGTCGATGTTCTGACGGGTGCCGGGGCCTGCCGACTTCGACGAGACGGTGGAGACCATCTCGGCGTAGGGCAGGTGGTCGATCGCGCGGCGCACGGCGTAGACCATCGGCGTCGTCGCCTGGCCGCCGCAGGTGACCATGTTGACGTTGCGCTGGTCGAGGTGCTCGTGCAGGTTCACCGACGGGATCACCTTGGGGCCGATGGCCGCCGGCGTCAGGTCGACGCCGATGATGCCGAGCCCGGACAGCACCTCGTCGTGCTTGCGGTGCACGTACGCCGACGTCGCGTCGAACACGAGCTTCACGGCGTCGGGGTTCTCGGCCACCCAGTCGATGCCGGTGTGCGGGGCCTCGTAGCCGCGGGCCGCGGCGCGCGCGAGGCCGTCGCTCTTGGGGTCGATGCCGATGACGGCGACGAGGTCGAGCAGGTCGGACCGCTCGAGCTTGTACATGAGGTCGGTCCCGATGTTGCCGGAGCCGATGATGGCGACGGGGAGTCCCACGGTGGTCCCTTCAGACGATCCGGACGGAGACCGGACCGAGCCGGTCGAACTCGGCGCGGTAGGTCTCGCCCACCGCGATGGGCACTGCGGCGTGCAGCGCTCCGGTCATGACGATCGAGCCGGCCTTGAGCGAGTCGCCCAGGCCGTGCAGCGTGCGCACGAGGAACGCGACGGCCTCGGCGGGGTTGCCGAGCGCGGCCGCGCCGGCGCCGGTCGCGATGACCTCGCCGTCGCGCGTGAAGACCATGCCGGTCGTGCGCAGGTCGAGGTCGTCGATCGGTACGACGCGCCCGCTGACGATGATCGAGCCGCTGCTGGCCATGTCCGCCACGGTGTCGGCGAGCTTGATCTTCCAGTCGGCCACGCGGCTGTCGACGAGCTCGATCGACGCCACGGCGCCCTCGGTCGCGCGCAGCACGTCGAGCGCGGTGCAGTCGGGGCCCTCGAGGTCGTCGCCGAGCACGAGCGCGATCTCGGCCTCGAGCCGCGGCGCGATGTAGTCGGAGATCGCGACGGCCGCGCCGTCGGTGATGACGTGCGAGGCCATCACGGGCGCGAAGTCGGGCGTGGGCACGTTGAGCATCTGCTGCATCGGCTTGCTCGTGAGGCCGAGCTTGTAGCCGATGATGCGGTCGCCGGCGTCGAGGTAGCGGCGCACGACGCCCTGCTGGACGGCGTACCCGTCGGCCAGCGTGAGGTCGGGGTCGGCCTCGGTGAGCGGCGGGATCGGCACGCGCGCGAGGCGGGCGTCGTAGAGAGCGGCGGCGAGCGAGTCGGCGCGCTCCGGCGTGAGGGTCATCGCGATCCTTCCTGACGAGACGCGGGCTGCGACCAGCCCGGGCTGTGACCGGCCCGGCCGGCGGCGGGCACCCGCGCGCCGAGCTCGTGGACCGTGGCCGAGAGCCGGTAGCGGCCGGACTCGGGGTCCTGGACGAGGAGCTGCTCCACCGCGAGCGTGTGCAGCAGCCGGTGCGTCGTGCTCTTGCCGAGCCCGAGCCGGCGCGCCAGGTCGCTCACGCCGAGGTCGGGACGGTCCTTGCCGAACTCCTTGAGGACCCGCGCCGCGTTGCTCACGCTGCCGAGCACCTGGGTGTCTCCGGCAGGGCGCAGCTCGCGCTCGCTCATCGCTCGCCTCGCGGTCGGGTGGTCACGTCGGGGACGCTAGACCCCCGCTTCCCGCATGAAGGCACGTCGGACCGCGGTGCGGAACAGCGACCGCTCCGCGGACCGTAGGACGGGACCTGACCTGCACGAGCGTCTTCCGCCGGTGTCCCGCCCGGTGGCAGATTCGGGCCCCGGAGGTGGTGTCGGTGACCGTCGACCCGGAGCAGACCGCAGCCCTTCTCGACGCCGCGCACCGCGACCGGCGCACGCTCGAGGCGGCCGACGTCGAGGTCGGCGACCTCGCCTCGGCGTACGCCGTGCAGCGCGCGCTGACCGCGATCCGCCTCGCGCGCGGCGACTCGGTCATCGGCTGGAAGCTCGGTTATACGACCGCGGCGATGCGCGAGCAGATGGGTATCGACGCGCCGAACTTCGGCCCGCTGCTGGCGTCGATGCGCATCGACGACGTGCTCCCGCCGACGCTGACGCAGCCGCGTGTGGAACCCGAGATCGCCCTGGTGCTCGAGCGCGATCCCGGCACCGGGGCCGACGCCGACCGCGTGCTCGCCTCGTGCGCACGCGCTCGGCTGGCGCTCGAGGTCGTCGACAGCGCGTGGACGGCGTACCGCTTCGACCTCGAGCACAACACGGCCGACGGGTCCTCGGCGGCCGGTGTGGTCCTCGGGGAGGACCTGCCGCTCGCCGCCGGCACCGTGGCCGTCGTGCTGCACCTGGACAGCCAACCCGCAGCTGGCCCCCGGACGCGCGTCGAGGAGCGCGGGCTCGGCTCGATGGTCGACGCCGCGCGCGGCGTGGGATGGCTCGCCGACCAGCTCGCGGAGCTCGGGCTCGCCCTGCGTCCCGGCGACGTCGTCCTCACGGGAGGTCTCACCAAGGCCGTCCCGGTCGGCCCCGGCGACGTGGTGGGCGTGCGGGCGACCGGCACGGGGGTGTCGTCGTCGGTGGGCGTGCGCGGGTGACCGGATCGTGTGACGCGCCACGCACCGTTCGTCCCGACCTCGTGGGGGTCGTTGTGGTCGGATGTGCCTCGTGACCCTCCGCATCGCCGTGGTCGGGGCCGGTCCGTCCGGCCTGTACGCCGCCGACGCCCTCGCCAACGCGGGCGTCCACGTCGACGTCCTCGACCGCCTCCCCGTCCCGTTCGGCCTCGTGCGCTACGGCGTCGCGCCCGACCACTTCTCGATCCGCTCCGTGCGCGACACCCTCGCGCACGTGCTCGAGCGTCCCGAGGTGCGTCTGCTCGCCGGCGTCGAGGTCGGTGACGTCGACCAGGGCGCCGACGTGTCGGTGGCCGAGCTGCTCGCGGCGTACGACGGGGTCGTGCTCACCTACGGCGCTGCGCGCGACCGTCACCTCGACGTTCCGGGCGAGGACCTCCCGGGCAGCGTCGCGGCCACCGACCTCGTCGCGTGGTACTGCGGCCACCCCGACGCCGACCGCGAGACGATCGAGCACGCGATCGCCACCGCGCGGTCCGTCGTGGTCGTCGGCGTCGGCAACGTCGCGGTCGACGTCACGCGCGTGCTGACCGCGCCGTGGGACCGCCTGGCCGCCACCGACATGCCGCAGCACGTCCTCGAGGCGCTGCGCGACTCGTCGATCAACGACGTGCACGTGCTCGGTCGCCGTGGTCCTGCGCAGGCGACGTGGACGACGAAGGAGCTCAAGGAGCTCGGCGAGCTCGACGGCGTCGACGTCGTCCTCGACGACCTGCACGATCTCGACCTCGAGCCGATCAGCGCCTCGCTCGTCGAGAGCGACCGCGTCGTGGCACGCAACGTCGAGGTGCTGCGGTCGTGGTCCGAGCACGCCCTCGACGGCTCGCACAAGCACATCCACCTGCACTTCCACTCGCGTCCCGCGGAGCTGCGCGGCACCGACCGTGTCGAGACGGTCGTCGTCGAGCGCACCACGGTCGACGACGACGGCGCGGCGCACGGCACCGGAGAGACCTACGAGGTCGGCGCGCAGCTCGTCGTGCGGTCCGTGGGCTACCGCGGCATCGCGCTGCCGGGGGTGCCGTTCGACGCGCGGCGCAGCGTCGTACCCAACGTCGACGGCCGTGTGGTCGACGACAGCGGCGCACCGGTCGCGGGGCTCTACGTCGCGGGCTGGATCAAGCGCGGCCCCACGGGGATCATCGGCACCAACAAGAAGGACGCGGGCGCGACGGTGACGTCGCTGCTCGCCGACCTCGAGGGCGCCGAGGGCAAGGACGGCGACGGCGTCGTACCGCTGCTCGCCGAGCGCGGCGTGCGCGCGGTGGACCTCGAGGGCTGGACACGCATCGACGCCGCCGAGCGCGCGCTGGGCGCCAGCCGCGGCCGCGCCCGCACCACGATCCACGAGCGCGACGCCCTCGTCACCGCCTCCCAGCCCTGAGCCGCAAGGGATTCCGGCGCCGGAGCCGGCACCCTCTCCCGCGCCGTCGCGCAGGCATGACGGAAACGAGATCTCGTTCTGGTCATGCCTGTGCTCGCGGGGCTCTCCTGCGCGGGCGTCAGGGAGGTCAGTAGTCGCGGGGGATGAGGCGTCCGGTGTGGACGTCGTACACCGCGCCGGCCACGATGAGGTCGCGGGGGAGCAGCGGGTAGCTGCGGATGCGGCGCACGTCGTAGGCGAGCGCCTCCTCCTGGTCGGCGACGGTGCGGAACTCGACCGACCAGGTGTCGACGCCGTTCTCGTCGTAGATCTGGCGGTGGATCTGCTCCTCGGTGGCGCTCGCCATCTTGCAGTGGGTGTGCGGCATCACGAGGATCCGCGACACGTCGAGGAGGTACGTCGCCAGCACGAGCGTGCGCAGCACGTCGTCGGTGACGCGGGCGCCGGCGTTGCGCAGGATCTTGACGTCGCCCTGCTCCATGCCGAGCAGCTGCAGCGGCTCGATCCGGCTGTCCATGCACGTCACGAGCGCGAGGCCCTTGCGGGCGCGGCCCGAGAGCCCCGTGCCGGGGAAGTCGGCGGCGTACGCGGCGTTGCCCTCGAGCACGTCCGAGAACTGACCGCGAGGGAAACCCGAACCAGAGTTCACGTGTTCAGGGTAGCGGTCCACGCCTCACGCTCCGGCAGAGGTGTTCCACGGTGCGGTCGCGACGGGCGGGTCGGCCACCCAGACGTGCGGCTCGATCGGCGACTTGCCGCACGACTCCGGGCGCGGCGGCTCGAGGACGCGCTGGCGCACCAGCACGCGCCAGGCGCGGCCGTCGACGTGGCGCACCTCGATGTCGGCCACGCCGTCGTCGCCCTGCCAGCGCAGCCCGGCCGGCACCGCGCGCTCGCCGACCACGCGGAGCGCGTCGATGTCGTCGATGCCGTCGATGCCCTCGGCACGACGGACCGCGACGGCTGCAGCCTGCACCGGCTGCGACGCCGCGGTGCGCCCGCGCACGCGGTCGAGCGCGCCGACCCGTCCCTCGCGCGCGGCGTCGAGAACCTCGCGCGCCGACTGCGCGTCGAGGCGGCCGAACGCGACGCCCCAGGGCAGCAGCAGGCCGGTCGGTGAGAACCGGTGGCCGCCGACGTGGCTCACCTCGAGGACGGATCCGGCGTAGGCCGGATCGGATGCCAGCGCCTGCGCGACCGGCCGTCCGTTGAGCGCGCAGCAGACGTCGCGCTTGGAGTTCGTGCACACGAGCAGCAGCGGCTCGAGCGACGGGGTGCCCCAGGGCGGCAGCTCGCCGCGCGCCGCCGCGTCGAGCACCTCGACGAGGTCGGGCCGCAGCAGCTCGGTGTCGGGGAGCACGCCGGACCGCATGCGCACTCCGCCGGGCGCCACGTGCGCGAACCAGAAGCGGCGCGTGCCGTCGTGGTCGCCGGGGTCGGCGTGACGTCCGACGGGACGGGCGAGCAGCACCGTCGTGCGCGACTCCTTCGGCACGGCGCCGAGAGCCGCGCGCACCCTCTCGGGGAGGTGCGACTCGGTGAGCGCGCGGAAGCCGTAGGGCCCGGGCTGCTCGAGGACCAGCCAGGCCCGGGCGCGGGGCGCGGTTCCGGCGAGGGGCTCGTCGGCCGACACCACCGAGCAGCGCTCGGTCACTGCTCGGACCCCTCCTCGGCCGCCTGACCCGCAGCCGGGCGTGGGCCGCCGGCCACGAGCGGGCCGCCGACCGCGGCGACCGGCTTCGACGTGGGCAGGCCGCTGCCGTCGCGGCGCGGGTCGATCGGCGGCAGCGGCGCGGGGGCACCCTGCGGCGTCGCAGCGCGGGCCGGCGCCGGGCCGACCCAGGCGACGAGCAGGGTGTCCTCGCCCTTGAGGAACCGCTGCGCGCGTACGCCGCCGGTCGCGCGGCCCTTGCCGGGGTACTCGGCGAACGGCGTGGCCTTCACGGTCGCGCCCGAGGTGCCGGGCAGGGCGCCGCTGGTGCCCGCAGCGGTGACGACGACGTTCTCGCGACCGGGGTCGACGGCGCCGAAGAACACCACGCTCGCGCCGTCGGAGAGCCGCACACCCGCCATGCCGCCGGCCGGGCGCCCCTGCGGGCGCACGGCGCTCGCGGGGAAGTGCAGCAGCTGCGCGTCGGTCGTGACGAACACGAGCTCCTCGTCGCCGGTGACCAGCTCGACCGCGCCGACCACGCGGTCGCCGTCGTCGAGGCGCACGACCGACCAGGAGTCGGCCGAGCTCGGGATGTCGGGCGCCACGCGCTTCACGACGCCCGACGCCGTGCCCAGCGCGAGGCCGGGACCGCCGTCGGCGAGCGAGCACAGGCCGACCGGCTGCTCGCCCTTCTCGAGCTCGACGAGGGCACCGAGCGGTACGCCGCCGGCGAGCGACGGGGCGCCGTGGGTCGGCGGCAGCGTGGGCAGCTCGAGGACGGGCAGGCGCACGACGCGGCCGGTGCTGGTGACGAGTCCGACCTGGCCGCGCGCGGTGCCGCGTACGGCCGACACGACGACGTCGTGGGCACCGCGCTCGCCGTCGGCGGGCAGGTCCTTGTCGTCGGCCGTGCGCGCGAGCAGGCCGGTGCTCGACAGGAGCACGATGCACGGGTCGTCGCTGACCTCGAGCGGGACGGCCGCGCGCACCGGCGCCGCCGAGCCCTCGAGGAGGACGGTGCGGCGCGGCGTGCCGTGGTCCTTGGCCACCGCCGCGAGCTCGTCGCCGACGACCTTCCGCAGCTGCTTGTCGTCGTCGAGGATCGCGGTGAGCTCGGCGATGCGGGCGACCAGCTCGTCGCGCTCGCTCTCGAGCTCGATGCGGCTGAACTTCGTGAGCCGGCGCAGCGGCATGTCGAGGATGTACGTGGCCTGCACGTCGGAGAGGTCGAAGACCTGGATGAGGCGCGTCTTGGCCGCGGCCGCATCGTCGCTCGAGCGGATGAGGGCGATGACCTCGTCGATGTCGAGGATCGCGATGAGCAGACCCTCGACGAGGTGCAGCCGCTCCTCGGCCTTGCGGCGGCGGTACGCCGAGCGACGGCGTACGACGTCGAGGCGGTGGGTGACGAAGACCTCGAGCATCTCGCGCAGTCCGAGGGTGCGCGGCTGGCCGTCGACGAGCGCGACGGCGTTGATGTTGAACGAGTCCTCCATCGGCGTGAGCTGGTAGAGCTGCTCGAGGATCGCCTCGGGGTGGAAGCCGTTCTTGATCTCGATGACCAGGCGCAGGCCCGACTCCATGTCGGAGAAGTCGTCGACCGCCGCGATGCCCGCGAGCTTCTTGGCGTCGACCGCCTCCTTGATCTTGGCGATCACCTTCTCCGGGCCGACGTTGTAGGGCAGCTCGGTGACGACGATGCCCTTGCGGCGCGGCGTGACGTTCTCGACGTGGGCGGTCGCGCGGATGCGGAACGCGCCGCGACCGGTCTCGTAGGCCTCGCGCACGCCCTCGAGCCCGATGATCCGTCCGCCGCCGGGGAGGTCGGGCCCGGGCACGAAGCGCATGAGGTCGTCGAGGTCGGCCTTGGGGTGGGTGAGCAGGTGTCGCGCGGCCGCCACGACCTCGACGAGGTTGTGCGGCGGGATGTTGGTGGCCATGCCGACCGCGATGCCCGAGGCGCCGTTCACGAGGAGGTTCGGGAACGCCGCCGGCAGGACGTCGGGCTCGGTCTCGCGGCCGTCGTAGTTGGCCTGGAAGTCGACGACGTCCTCGTCGAGCGACGCCGTGAGCAGCTGGGCGCTGGGCGCGAGCCGGCACTCGGTGTAGCGCATCGCCGCGGGGCCGTCGTCGAGCGAGCCGAAGTTGCCGTGGCCGTCGACGAGGGGCAGGCGCAGCGAGAACGGCTGGGCCATGCGCACGAGAGCGTCGTAGATCGCGCCGTCGCCGTGCGGGTGCAGCTTGCCCATGACCTCGCCGACGACGCGGGCGCTCTTCACGTGGCCGCGGTCGGGGCGCAGGCCCATCTCGGCCATCTGGAACAGGATGCGCCGGTGCACCGGCTTGAGCCCGTCGCGCGCGTCGGGCAGCGCGCGTGAGTAGATGACCGAGTAGGCGTACTCGAGGAACGAGCCGCGCATCTCCTCGGAGACGTCGATGTCGACGATCTTCTCGGGCTGGCTCGGGGGCGGGGTCGTCGTACGGCGGGCCATGCGGGGAGCGGTCTCTTCTGTCGGTGGGCGGGCGGGTCGGGGCTGCGGTCAGCGCAGCGTGGGTGTGGTGGCGTCGCGGGCGACCGCGGCCAGGATCAGGGCCATGAAGCCGCAGACGGCGGTGGCGAACGCGCCGATCTGCACGCGGGCGATGGGGACCGCCCCCGGCGAGGTCGAGACGGCGTTGCCGAAGATCCAGATCGCGGGTACGGCGACGGCGAGCAGGGCGCCGACGATGATCGCCATCCGCGCGTTGAGGATCGCCCCGAGCAGGATCAGCAGGCCGGACGCGATGACGGCGGTGCCCAGCGACGTGGCGAGCGTGGCGCCCTCCGACTCGCCGATCCGGAACAGCGACCGGATGTGCAGCTCGAGGGAGGTGATGGAGCCGCCCACCCACGGCAGGAACGCGCAGGCGACCACGGCGAGGCCGATCAGGGCGGCGACGACCCGGGCGAAGGCGCTCATGGGGCCACTCTGCCACCGGGGCCCACCGGCCGAACGCACCTGGTGGCCCTCCCGGCCTCGTGTCGGACGGGGTCCCGACCGGGGGTGACGACGTCGCTACGGACGGGCGCCGACGCGGCTCACGACCCGGGCGCCGGCCCGGTTCCCGCGCTGCAGCGCCGTGACCAGGTCCTCGCCGTCGGCCCAGGCGGGCAGGAAACCCGCGGCGAACGCGTCGCCGGCCCCGGTGGTGTCGACCACGTCCACGGGCACGGCGTCGGCCCAGGCGGTCTGGCCGCCCGCGGTGAGGGCCAAGGCGCCGTGGGCGCCGAGCTTGACGACGACCGCCCGGACGGTGGTGGTGAGGACTCCGGCCGCTGCCTCGGCGCCGGCTCGGGCGGTCTCGAGGTCGGCGTCGTGGCGCGGCTGCGGCAGCCCTGCCAGGAGCGCGGCCTCGGACTCGTTGGCCAGCAGGACGTCGACGCCGGTGACCCACGACAGGAAGCGGGCGGCGCCGGTGTCGGCGAGGGGCCCGACCGAGGCGACGTCGACGCTCGTGGTCATCCCGCGCAGCCGCGCGTGGTCGAGCGCGGCGAGACCGGCCATCCGGCTGCCGTCGACGAGGAGCGTGTAGCCCGACAGGTGCAGGTGCCGCCCGCGCTGGAACAGGTCGTCGTCGAGGTCGGCGGGACGCAGGCCCTCGTTGGCGCCCGCGTCGGGCACCATCGTCCGCTCGCCGTCGGGGGCGACCAGCACGATGCACGTGCCCGACGGGCGGCGCGGGTCGACCGCGAGCGAGCACACGACACCGCCCGCCTCGAGCTCGGCCCGTCCGGCGCGGCCGAGCATGTCGTCGCCGATGCGCGCGACGAGCGTCGTACGCCGTCCGTCGTGCGCCAGCCAGGCAGCCGTGTTGGCCGCAGCGCCGCCGCCCATCACCGCCACGTGCGCGGCGGTGTCGGTGCCCTCGCGCAGCGGTCCGGGCAGCGTGGCGACGACGTCGGTCATCCACTGGCCGACGACCACGAACTCGGTGGCCTGCTCGCTCATCGCGACAGCGCCACCGCGATCTGCGCCGCGAGGACCGCGTTGCTCCGCACCAGCGCGACGTTGACCGCGAGGCTGCGTCCGTCGGTGGCCGTGTGGAAGTAGTCGAGCAGGAACGGCGTCACGTCCTTGCCGCGCACGCCGGCGGCGTCGGCGGCAGCGAGGCCGGCCGCGAGCACCTCGTCGTGCACGGCGCGGTCGAGCTCCTCCTCGGGCTTCACGGGGTTCACGACGACGACCCCGCCGTGGCACTCGAGCGCGTCGCGCGCCCGCAGGACGTCGGCCACGGCCTCGGGGGTCTCGACGGTCCAGTCGAGCGGGTGGCCGGCGTCGGCGAGGTAGAAGCCGGGGAACCGGTCGGTGCGGTAGCCGAGCACCGAGATGTTCAGGGTCTCCAGGCGCTCGAGGGTCGCGGGCACGTCGAGGATCGACTTCACGCCCGCGCAGACGACGGTGACCGGCGTGACGGCGAGGGTGGTGAGGTCGGCCGACTCGTCCCAGGTGTCGCGCGCGCCGCGGTGCACGCCACCGAGCCCGCCCGTCGCGAAGACGCGCACGCCGGCGAGGGCCGCGAGGTGCGACGTCGCGGCGACGGTCGTCGCTCCGTTGCCCTGACGGGCCACCAGTGCGCCGAGGTCGCGGACGCTCACCTTCACGACCGAGTCGTCGTTCGCGACGCGGTCCAGCGCCTCGTCGTCGAGACCGATCCGCGGTACGCCGTCGACGACCGCGATCGTGGCGGGGACGGCGCCCCCGGCACGGACCGAGTCCTCGATCTCGCGCGCGACGCGCAGGTTGTCGGGGCGGGGGAGGCCGTGGCTGATGATCGTCGACTCGAGCGCGACGACGGGGCGCCCGTCGGCCAGCGCGTCGGAGACCTCGGGATGGATCGCGAGCTGCATGCCGTCACGCTATCGACGTGGTGCCGCTCGAGGCGCTCCCGGTGCCCCTCGCCCGCTACGTTGGGACCGTGACCGAGCCGGTTCCGCCGCCCGCCCACTGGGAGGCCGACGTCGCGGTCCGCGACGGCCGCACCGTGCGGATCCGACCCATCACCCCCGACGACGCCGACCGGCTCGCGGCGTTCCACCGGTCCCTGTCGGACGAGACGGTCTACTTCCGGTTCTTCGCGCCGTACCCCGAGCTGACCGAGCGCGACGTCGAGCGCTTCACCCACGTCGACCACGTCGACCGGGTCGCGCTCGTCGCGACCGTCGGCGGCGAGCTCGTCGGCGTCGGGCGGTACGACCGCGTCGACGCGACCGACGCCGAGGTCGCGTTCGTCATCCGCGACGACCACCAGGGCCGCGGACTCGGGTCGGTGCTGCTCGAGCACCTCGCGGCCGCTGCTCGCGAGCGAGGGGTGAAGCGCTTCGTCGCCGAGGTGCTGCCGACGAACCGGCGCATGCTCTCCACCTTCCAGGAGGCGGGCTACCACCCGAGCCACAAGCTCGAGGACGGCGTGGTCTCGCTGTCGTTCGACATCAGGCCCAGCGACTCGTCGGAGGAGGTGCGTCTCGCGCGCGAGCACCGGGCCGAGGCGCTCAGCGTCGCCGCGCTCGTGTCGCCCTCGTCGGTCGTCGTCGTGGGCGCGGGCCGCGACCCGGCGTCGCTCGGGCACCGGATCCTGAGCCACCTCGTCGAGGGCGGGTTCACGGGCACGCTCAGCGCCGTGAACCGCGCGGCCGCGGCCGAGGGCCAGGACGTGCTCGGCGTACCGACGTACTCCGCCGTCACCGAGATCCCCGAGGCGCCGACCCTCGCAGTGGTGTCGGTGCCCGCCGACGAGGTGCTCGCGGTGGTCGACGACTGCGCGGCGGCCGGCGTGCGCGGCCTGCTCGTCGTGTCGAGCGGGTACGCCGAGATCGGGCCCGAGGGCGCCGAGCGGCAGCGCACCTTGGTGCGCCGCGCGCGCGGGCACGGCATGCGCGTGATCGGCCCCAACGCGCTCGGCATCGTCAACACCGACCCCGAGATCAGCCTCAACGCCTCGCTCGCCCCGGCGATGCCAGGGCGCGCGGCGATCGGCTTCTTCTGCCAGAGCGGGTCGCTGAGCCGCAGCGTGCTCGCGCGTGCGGTGCGTCGCGGTCTCGGCGTCTCGACGTTCGTCTCCGCCGGCAACCGCGCCGACGTCTCGGGCAACGACCTGCTGCAGTTCTGGCAGGACGACGAGCAGACCGAGGTCGTGCTGCTCTACCTCGAGAGCCTCGGCAACCCGCGCAAGTTCACCCGCGTCGCACGTCGACTGTCGCGGTCGAAGCCGGTCGTGGCGATGCGCACCGGTCGGTCGACGCAGGCGTACCCGTTGGGCCACACCGTGCGGCGTACCTCGCTGCCGCCCGCTGCGGTCGATGCCGTCTTCGCGCAGGCCGGTGTCGTCGAGGTCGACTCGCTGGGCCAGATGTTCGACGCCGCAGGCCTTCTCGCGTTCCAGCCGCTGCCGACCGGACGCCACGTCGCGGTCGTCGGCAACTCCGACGCGCTCGCCGTCCTCACGACCGACGCCTGCGAGGCGGCCGGGCTGGTCGTCGTGGGGGAGCCGGTGACGCTCGCGCACGACTGCACGCCGCACGAGCTCGCGTCTGCTCTCGCCGCGGTGATCGAGGACCCGGCGGTCGACTCGGTGGTCGTCGCGCACGTGCCGATGCTCGGCTCGCACGGCCGCCCCTGGGAGCGGGTGGTGGCCGAGACGGTGCTGCGCCGCAGCAAGCCCGTCGTCGCCGTCCTCGTCGCTGCTGAGGACGACAGCGGTCTCATCCCGCCGCCGTCCGACGCGGCCGACCTCGTCGCCGAGCACGCGTCCGTGCCCTTCTACGGCACGGTCGAGGAGGCGGTGCTCGCGCTGCAGCGCGTGACCCGGTACGCCGAGTGGCGCGAGCGCGACGCCGGCGAGGTGCCCGAGCTCGAGGACGTCAAGCCGTCGGCGGCGCGTGCCGTCGTGGCCGAGGTGCTCGAGCACGCCGGCGCGGCGGGCGGCGACACCGACGTCCTCGAGGCGATCGACCCGGCGTCCCCGCCGCCCGACGACGACGTGTCGGTCGACCTGCTGGCCGAGCGTCCCGACGACGCGCTCACCCGCCTGCTCGCGGCGTACGGCATCGAGGTGTGGCCGGTCGTGCCGGTCGCGTCGGAGGAGCAGGCTGTGGCCGCCGCGCGCGAGCTCGGCTTCCCGGTGGCGCTCAAGACGCTCGACCCGCGGTTCGCCTCGCGCACCGACCTCGGCGCCGTGCGCCTCAACGTCGAGAACGAGCGCGCGGTGCAGACGGCGTACCTGTCGATGGTGGCCTCGCTCGACCCCGACGCGATGCGCCGCCTGGTCGTGCAGCGGATGGCGGCACCGGGCGTCGCGTGCGTCGTGGCCTCCGCCGAGGACCCGCTGTTCGGACCCGTCGTCACCTTCGGCCTCGCCGGGGTCGTGCCCGAGCTGCTCGGCGACCGCGGCTACCGCATCCCGCCGCTCACCGACCAGGACGCGCGCGACCTCATCCGTACGCCGGGCGCCTCGCCGCTGCTGCACGGCTTCGGCGGCACCCGACCGGTCGACACCGACGCCCTCGAGGACCTCCTCGTCCGCCTCGGCCAGCTCGCCGACGACCTCCCCGAGCTCGCCGACCTCCGCCTCGAGCCCGTCGTCGTCTCACCCAGCGGCCTCGCCGTCCTGGGAGCCCGAGCCACCCTCCGCCCAGCCGACGCGAGATGGGACACCGCAACGCGCAGGCTCGGCATCTGAGAGCTGTGCTTAGGGCGCTCCAAGCGCGGCCTTCGGCCGCGCGTCGCGCACCCCTCCGCCTCACGACGTCGGGCATCGAGCCCGACGTCGCGAGCTCGCCGGGCCCTCTCACGGCTGAGGTTTCGCGTTCGCCCGCTCGTGGGCCCGGCGAGCGGGCTTCGGGGTACTGCACGTCCCGCCGGGCTTCTCGATCGTCTGGTGGCGCGCTCGTCGCGGTCGTGTGGCGCGGGGCGGGATCCCGGGCTTCGAGCCCGGGATCCCGCGCTCGGTCGGGCCTCGCCCGACCATCGGCGGTGGTGATGGTGGCCGACTCACGGCTGTCGGGCGCCGGCGGTGAGTCTCACGGCTGGAGGACAGCGCTGTGCTTATGGCGCTCCAAGCGCGGCCTTCGGCCGCGCGTCGCGCACCCCTCCGCGTCGCGACGTCGGGCTTCGAGCCCGACGTCGCGAGCTCGCCAGGCCCTCTCACGGCTGAGGTTTCGCGTTCGCCCGCTCGTGGGCCCGGCGAGCGGGCTTCGGGGTACTGCACGTCCCGCCGGGCTTCTCGATCGTCTGGTGGCGCGCTCGTCGCGGTCGTGTGGCGCGGGGCGGGATCCCGGGCTTCGAGCCCGGGATCCCGCGCTCGGTCGGGCCGGCTCCGTTCGCGAGTGACCTCTGGGTGTCGGGCCCGACCTTCGGCGTCGGCTCGGTGCGCATGCCCTTGTCGCGAGACCTCGCACGTCGCCTCCCCATCTACCGCCTCACCTGAGCGGCGGCCGGTCTCACGGCTGTCCTCGCGGGCGTGACCGCTCTCACCGGCCGTGCGGCGTAAACGGATTCGGAAGGTGTCAGCGGCCCGTGGTGGGATGGCGGGATGAGCAGCGACGCCGGGGTCGAGACGCGGGTCAGCGTCCGCGACGCGCTCAATCCGCGGATCACGCGGGTGCTGATCGGGCTGGGGCTCTCGGCGCTCGGCAACGGCCTGGTGATGGCGCTGTTCGTCGTCTACCTCAACCAGGTCCGCGGGTTCGACCTGCGCACGGCGGGTCTGATCCTCACCTTCGAGGCGCTGTTCGGTCTGGCCGTGTCGCCGCTCGTCGGCAGCATCGTCGACCGGGTCGGACCGCAGCCCGTCCTCGCGGTCGGCTGCCTCATCATGGCCGTCTCGACGGCGGCGTTCGGCTTCGTCACCACGGTGCCGCAGGCGATCGGGGTCGCCGCGGTGATGGCGATGGGCAACGGCGCGATGTGGCCGCCGCAGGCGGCCCTTCTCACCCGCCTGTCCAAGCCCGAGCACCGCCAGCGTGTGTTCGGCCTGCAGTTCATGATGCTCAACCTGGGCCTCGGGCTCGGCGGCCTCGTGGCTGCGGCGATCCTCGACGTGCACCGGCCCTCGACGTTCGAGCTGATGTACCTGATCGACGCCGCCACCTTCCTCGTCTACTTCGCGGCGGTCGTGACCCTGCGCGGCGTCTCGGGGCCGGAGGCCAAGCCCGACGAGGACGCCGGCCCCGGCGGCTACCGCGAGGTCGTCGGCGACCGTCGGATGCGTCGCTACGTCGTCGGCGCGCTCATCCTCATGACGTGCGGCTACGGCTCGATGGACGCCGGGCTCCCCGCCTTCATGACGACGGTGGCGCACCTGCCGGTCAACGCGATCGGCGTCGTCTTCTTCCTCAACACCCTCGTCATCGTGCTCGGTCAGGTCTTCGTCCTGCACCGCATCGAGGGCCGCAGCCGCAGCCGGCTGATGGCCGTCGTGGCCACGATCTGGGGCTCGTTCTGGGTCGTCGTCGCGCTCTCGGCGAGCCTGCCGCCGTTGGCCGCAGGGATCGCGATCGCGCTCGGCTTCGCCGTCTTCGCCGCCGGCGAGATGATCCTGTCGCCGGTCGGGCCCTCGCTGGTCAACGCGTTCTCGCCGCCGCACCTGCGCGGGCGCTACAACGCGGTCGCGGGCCTGATCTGGGGCGTCGCGGGCGCCCTGGGCCCGGCGATCGCGGGCATCGGGATCGGCAGCGGCTGGGGCGTCGCGTGGGCGCTCACCCTGACCGCGGGCTGCGTGCTCGCGGCGTTCGTCCTCTCGTCGCTGCGCGGGCTGATCTCGCCCGAGGAGGACGGGCGCACGGCGTCGCCGGTGCTCGCGGGCAGCGAGGTGCGAGGATGACCCGCATGACCGGTGACGCCACCCTCGCCCCGCGCCTGCGCGCCGACATCGAGCGCAGCGGCTACTACCCCGAGCTGGTGAGCGACACGCTCGACACGGCGCTCGCCAGCGAGCCGGTCGTGGCCTACGTCGTGCACCACGAGGCGACCTTCGACCACGACGAGCTCCGCCGCCACGTCACGGTCCTCGCGCTCACCCCGACCCGCCTCATCGTCGGCCACACCGACGAGCACCCGGCCGACGAGACGTCGGCCCGTCCGTACGCCACGGCGTCCACCGAGGCGGTCCGCATCGAGCGCATCGACTCCGTCGTCGTCACGCGCGTCGCGGCCGAGGCCGAGAAGCACCGCCGTGGCGCGCCGGTCCGCGAGGTCGTCCTCACGATCGGCTGGGGCGCGGTGAGCCGCATCGACCTCGAGCCCGCCTCGTGCGGCGACCCTCAGTGCGAGGCCGACCACGGCTACACGGGCACGGCGTCCAACGACGACCTCGCCCTGCGCGTGAGCGAGGCCGCCGACGGCGCCGAGGTCGTCGCCCAGACCCTCGCCTTCGCGTCGGCGCTCTCCGAGGCCACGGCGCACCGCAGCCGCTGACGACCGATCCGGGTGTCGGCTCCCGCCGCGGCGCCCGGTCTTGCGATACTGAGGGCCTTCCCCTGCACGCCCCGCCGTCAGGCATGCCCGCACACCGTCTCGCCGCCGAGGAGCCGCAGGGAATGGCCGAGCTCGTGTTCTTCTCCGGGACGATGGACTGCGGCAAGTCCACGCTCGCGCTGCAGACCGACCACAACCACGCGGCGCGGGGCCGGGCGGGGATCGTGTTCACGTCGCTGGACCGCGCGGGGGAGTTCACCCTCTCCAGCCGCCTCGGGCTCAAGGTGCCGGCGGTGGAGGTCGCGCCGACCACCGACTTCTGGCAGCACGTCGTCGACGTCCTCGAGTCGGGCGGCCGCTGCGACTACCTGATCTGCGACGAGGCCCAGTTCTACTCGGCGGAGCAGGTCGACCAGCTCGCGCGGATCGTCGACGACCTCGGCGTCGACGTCTTCTGCTTCGGCATCCTCACCGACTTCCGCACCCGCATGTTCCCCGGGTCCGCGCGCCTGGTCGAGCTGGCCGACCGCGTGCAGGTGCTGCAGGTGGAGGCGCTGTGCTGGTGCGGCGCGAAGGCGACCCACAACGCGCGCACCGTCAACGGCGAGATGGTGGTCGAGGGCGAGCAGGTCGTCGTGGGCGACACCTTCAGCGCCGACATCGTGGCCTACGAGGTGCTGTGCCGGCGCCACCACGCCAAGCGCCTGACGGCCGCGCGCGCCCAGGCGACCCACATGAGTCCCACGCCGCTTCCCTTCGGAGAGCAGGAGATCCGCGCGGCCGCGCGTTGACGATGAGCACCGACACCCCCTGGCCGTTCCTGTCCGTCTCCGAGCTGCGGGCCGAGCTCGACTCCGACCCGGCACCGACCGTCCTCGACGTGCGCTGGGCGCTCTCGGGTCCGCCCGGGCGCGAGCTGTACGCCGCGGGCCACGTGCCCGGCGCCGTCTTCGTCAACCTCGACGCCGACCTGGCCGACCCGCCGGGCGCGGGAGGCCGCCACCCGCTGCCCGACCCCGAGCGGTTCGCCGCGGCGATGCGCCGCTGCGGCGTCACGCTCGACCGTCCGGTCGTGGTCACCGACGGGGGCGACGGCAGCATCGCCGCGCGCCTGTGGTGGCTGCTCGTGCACCACGGTCACGACCACGTCCGGGTGCTCGACGGCGGGTTCGCCGCGTGGGCCGCGTCGGGCGCCGACGTCTCGACGGGCGACGACGGTGCGCCGTACGACGACGCCGGCCCTGCCGACGGCTACCCGTTCCTGGCCCTCGAGGCACGCCTGCCCGTGGTCGACGCCGAGGGCGCCGCGGAGCTCGCCCGAGACGGGGTCCTCCTCGACGCGCGAGCGGCAGCGCGCTACGCCGGCGAGGTCGAGCCGGTCGACCCGGTCGCCGGCCACATCCCGGGTGCGCTGTCGATGCCGGTGCCGGCGGCGGTGCTCGGCGAGCACGGCCTGGTCGTCGGCCGCGAGGAGCTCCAGCGCCGGTTCGCGCGCGTCGGCGCCGTACCCGGTGCCCCCGTCGGCGCCTACTGCGGCTCGGGCGTGACCGCGACCCACCTGGTCCTGGCCATGCACGCGATCGGCGTGGAAGCCGCCCTGTACGCCGGCTCCTGGTCGAGCTGGGTCACCGACCCCGACCGCCCCGTGGCGACCGGATCCCTGCCGGGCTGAAAGCAGGCCTGAGGAGCAGAGCACAGCGAACGCAGTCGCCCCGGCCCGCTCGCGGAACACCCGGAGCGCAGGCGTCGCCGACGCGAGCGAGCGCAACCGAGCGTGGAGGCGCAGAAAGAGAAGATCAGCCCTCGGGCGGGCGCGTCCCGAAGAGGATCTCGTCCCAGCTCGGCACCGAGGCGCGCTGCTTGGCGGCCGGACGCGCGGCCGGCTCGGCGGCCGGCTTGGCCTTGCGGCGCGCGCGACGCGACGGTGCCGGCGCCTCCGGGCGGGCGAGGCCGGGCAGGGTGTCGTAGAGGTCGTCGAGCGGTGCGGAGTCGTCGGGCTCGGCGGGCGGGCGGTCGAGCAGCTCCACGACCTCGGCGCCCGAGGAGCGCTCGACGATCGCGGTGAACGCGGCGTCGGGGTCCTCGATGTCGTCGTCCCAGGCCTCCTCGCCCTCGGCGACCTCGCCGCCGGGCAGGCCGACGAGGTACGGGCGCGCCTCGGACTCGAGGGCGACGGTGGTCTGCTCGCCGAACAGCCACGCGCTGGCCGGGTCGTCGGCGACGACCGTGCGGCCCGCGGGGTCGTAGATCCACAGCGCTGCCGTGGCGCCCAGCGCGACGGAGTCGACCGGGTCCCACGACGCGAGGAGCGACCAGCGGCCGTCGTCGCGGCGCCAGGCGTCCCACTCGAGCAGCTCGGTGTCGGCGCCGCCGGCCGACAGGACGTCGACGACGGTCTGCTCGACGGTGCGCGCGGTGCCGCCCTCGCGGAGCTCGGTCTCGCGCGCCTGCAGCGCCATGTGCTCGCGCTCGGCCAGGACGGGGCCGGCGAAGCGCAGGATCCGCTCGACCGGGAGCCCGGAGCTCGCGGCGATGTCGTCGGGGCTCTGCCCGTGGCGCACGCGGAGCTGGATGTCGCGGGGGCTGGTGCCGTCGAGGGCGATCTCGAGCTGGCCGAGCCGGCTGCGGTCGCGGCGTACGGCGGCCTCGAGGCGCTCGTCGCAGGGGACGGTGTACCGCGTGCCGTCGCTGCTGCTCAGCACCAGCGACACGCCGTCGTCGGACAGCCCGACGAACGCCAGCTCGCGCATCGGTCCTCCTCGCGTGGGGAACGGGTGGAGCGCCCGCTGCCGGTCAGTCTCGCCCGCGAAGCCCCCCGGGTCGAGGACCGCCACGCCCCGATCGCCTCAGGCGGCCGGGTGCGGGTCCTCCTCGTGGTGCGCGGCGGCCATGGCCCGCCCGACGCTGCGGGTGCCCGCGACGGCGAGCGCGGCGGCGAGCAGGGCGCACACGGTGAGCATCACGTAGCCGGCGGAGGCCCCGCGGGCGTCGATGACCAGGCCCGACACGGTCGTCCCGGCCGCGAACCCGACGGTGAGCCCGGCCATCCCCACGGTGAGGCCCTCGGTGAGCCGCTGCGCGGGCACGAGCCGCTCGATGAGGCCGAGGCCCGTGATGAGCGACGGCGCGACGGCCAGGCCCGCCACGAGCGAGAGCCCGCCCAGCAGGACGAGCGAGCCGACGAACGGGAACGGCAGGCCGACGATCGCGAGGGCGACGAGGGCGGTGCGCCACTGCAGGTGCAGCGGCATCCGGGGGTGGCGGCTGCCCAGGACCAGACCGGCGACGCCGGACCCGAACGCGTACAGAGCGAGCAGCACGCCGGCCCAGGACCGCGCGCCGTGCTCGGCCGCGAACGCCACCGTCGACACCTCGGAGGATCCGAACACCCCGCCCACGAGGATGAACACCGAGAAGACCAGCGGCACACCGGCGTACCGGATCGCTGCGCGTCCCTCGTGGTGCTCCGCGCCGGCCGCGGGCGGCTCGGTCGCGCGCTGCGGCACGAGGAGCACGGTCCCGACGACGAGCAGCAGGATGCTCGCCGCGATGGCGCCCCACGACTGCCACGAGACGGCGAGCAGCGTCGCGACGGGCGGTCCGGCGACGAAGACGACCTCGTCGAGCACGCCCTCGAGCGCGAACGACGTGCGCACCTCTCCGGCGTCGCTGAGGACGTACGCCCACCGCGCCCGGATCGCCGAGCCGACGTGGGGGATCGAGCCCTCGCCGAGCGCCATCGCCACGAACCACGTCCAGACCGGGGCGTCGGCGAGCACGAGGACGACGAGGAGCACCAGCATCACGACGGAGAAGCCGACGGCCCACGGGAACACGCGGTGCTGGGTGTAGCGGTCGATCCACCGCGACAGGAACGGCCCGAACGCAGCGGTCGCGAGCGCGCCCGTCGCGGACACCGCGCCGGCGAGGCCGTACGACTCGCCGCGCAGGGTGAGGAAGAGCACCACGCCGAGACCCAGCATGGACATGGGGAAGCGCTGCACGAAGCCGGCGGCGCTGAAGCGCAGGGTGCCCGGCCGCCGCAGGAGATCGACGTACGGCGACAGCACCCCGCGACGGTACCGACCCGTGGTGCGATCGGACGAATCGGAAGCGAGGATGGCCACCATGCCCGTCACCGGCCCTCGCGGCTCCTACGACGCCGTGCTCCTCGTGTCCTTCGGCGGACCGGAGGGGCCCGACGACGTGGTGCCCTACCTCGAGAACGTGACGCGCGGGCGCGGCATCCCGCGCGAGCGGCTCGTCGAGGTCGGCGCGCACTACACGTTCTTCGGCGGCGTCTCGCCGATCAACGCGCAGACCCGTGCGCTGCTCGACGCGATCCGCACCGACCTCGCGGAGGCCGGCCTCGACGTCCCGGTCTACTGGGGCAACCGCAACTGGCATCCCTACCTCGCCGAGACGCTTCGGACGATGCGCGACGACGGCATCACCAGCGCCGCGTGCTTCGTGACGTCGGCGTACTCGTCGTACTCCGGCTGCCGGCAGTACCGCGAGAACCTGTACGACGCCGTCGCGGAGGTCGAGGCCGACGGCCTCGGGCCGGCGCCGCAGCTGGACAAGCTGCGCCACTACTTCGACCACCCGGGCTTCGTGGAGACGATCGCCGACCACGTCGTCGACGCCGCGACGTCGCTGGGGGTCGCGTCGCCGCGCGTCGTCTTCACGACGCACTCGATCCCGGTCGCGTCGGCGGCCGCGAGCGGTCCGCAGGGCGACGCGTACGTCGCGCAGCACCGCGCGGTCGCGCAGCTCGTGCACGAGCGCGCCGGGTCGCGGGTCGCGCTCGACCCGGAGTGGGACCTCGTCTACCAGTCGCGGTCGGGTCCGCCGCAGGTGCCGTGGCTCGAGCCCGACATCAGCGACCACCTCACCGCGCTGCGCGAGCAGGGCGTCGACGGCGTGGTCATCGTGCCGCTGGGCTTCGTGAGCGACCACATGGAGGTCCTGTGGGACCTCGACACCGTGGCGCTCGACCACGCCCGCACGATCGGGCTGCCCGCCGTGCGCGCAGGCACCGTGGGCACCGACCCGCGGTTCGTCGCGCTCGTGCGCGACCTCGTGCTCGAGCGGGTCGGTCTGGCTCCGGCCCAGGCGCTCTCGCCGCTCGGTCCGTCGCACGACGTCTGCCCGGGCACCTGCTGCCCGAACCCGCGCGGCGAGCGGCCGTCGCTCTGCGGCGGGTGACCGACCGGATCCCGGTGCAGTGGCGCGACCGGTGGGTGGGCCGGCGCGGGAGTAGGGCAGGATCGAGACCGTGAGGCTGTCCTACGACCCCGAGCTCCTCGCCGAGCTGCACGACATCGCCATCAGCGCCGGGCGCGAGGCGGCCGACCTCGCCCTCGAGGGCCAGCGCTCCGGGGTCACGGTGGCCGCGACGAAGTCGAGCGCGACCGACGTCGTGACCGAGATGGACCGCCGCTCCGAGGCGCTGCTCGTCGACCGGATCCTGTCGCAGCGCCCCGACGACGGCATCGTCGGCGAGGAGGGGTCCGACCACGTCGGCGAGACCGGCGTGCGCTGGATCCTCGACCCGATCGACGGCACGGTGAACTACCTCTACGGCCAGCCCTCGTGGGCGGTGTCGGTCGCGGCGGAGATCGACGGCGTCATCGTCGTCGGCGTGGTCGTCGCCCCCGTGCTCGGCGAGACCTACGTCGCCACGCTCGGCAAGGGAGCCCGGCTGCACGACGCGCAGGGCGTGCACACGCTGCGCGTCAACGACCCGGTCGAGCTGCCCGCGGCCCTCGTCGCGACCGGCTTCGGCTACACGCGCGAGCGGCGCCAGGCGCAGGCACGCGTCGTCGCCGGCGTGATCCCCGAGGTGCGCGACGTACGCCGTCTCGGTGCCTGCAGCGTCGACCTCTGCCACGTCGCGGCCGGACGCGTCGACGCCTACTACGAGCGCGGACCGCAGGCGTGGGACCTCGCCGCCGGCGGGCTCGTCGCGCAGGAGGCCGGCGCGCGCGTCGAGGGCCTGCACGGCGCCGTCGCGGGCGACGACCTCATCGTGGCGGCCGGCCCGCACCTGTTCCGTCCGCTGCACGACCTGCTCGACTCCTACGGCGCCGACCAGGACTGATCCGGAGGGACCATGCCCACGTCCGCAGTGCGCGCAGCGCTCCTGACCGGCTGCTCGACCGGCATCGGCCGCGCGGCGGCGCTGGCCCTCGACGCACGCGGCTTCGCGGTCTACGCGACGGCGCGCAGGCCGGAGACCCTGGCCGACATGGCGGCGCGCGGCATCCGCACGCTGGCCCTCGACGTCACCGACGAGGCGTCGATGGTCGCCGCGGTCGATGCCGTGCAGGCCGACCACGGCCACGTCTCGGTCCTCGTGAACAACGCGGGCTACGCGCTGCAAGGACCGGTCGAGGACACCCCGATCGACGCGGTGCGCGCGCAGTTCGAGACCAATGTGTTCGGCCTCGTCCGGCTGACCCAGCTGGTGCTGCCAGCGATGCGCGAGGCCCACGAGGGGCGGGTCATCAACATCGGGTCGATGGGCGGGCGCTTCACCTTCCCGGGCGGCGGGTTCTACCACGCGTCGAAGCACGCGGTGGAGGCGATCAGCGACGCGCTGCGGCTCGAGGTCGCGCCGTTCGGCGTCCACGTCTCGCTGGTGCAGCCAGGCCCGGTGCGCTCCGCGTTCGTCGACGCCGCGGTCGGGTCGATGGACGACGTCGACGAGGGTCCGTACGCCGAGTTCCGCCAGGAGATCACCGACCGGATGCACCAGGCCTACGACGGCAGCCGCACCAACCTCGAGGTGACGCCCGAGAAGGTCGCGGAGGTGATCGTCGCTGCAGCGACCAGCACCCGGCCGCGCTCGCGCTACGCCGTCGGTGCGATGGCTCGCACGCTCATCACCTCGCGACGGCTGCTGCCCGACGTCGCGTGGGACCAGGTGATGAAGGCCGCCTGGCCGACGCCGAAGGGCGACGGCTAGTCGAGGCGCCGTAGCTCGGCGCGGTACCAGTGCCCGTTGTGCACGTACTTCTCGACGGCGTACCGGAAGGCGTCCTCGGCCACCGCGTCCTCGCGGATCCGGCACGGCACTCCCAGCGCCATCGCCCGCGCGGGCACCTCCGTGTCGTTGGGCACCAGCGCCGAGGCGCCCACGAGCGCTCCCCGGCGTACGACGACACGGTGCAGCACGACCGAGCCCGAGCCGATGAGGCAGTCGTCCTCGACCGTGCACCCCTCGAGGTGGGCGTTGTGCCCGACGACGCAGCGGTCGCCGATGACCGTCGGCAGGCTCTCGGTGCAGTGGACGACCGTGCCGTCCTGCACCGAGGTCTGCGCTCCCACGACGATGCTGCCGTGGTCGCCCCGCAGCACGGCGGTGGGCCAGACGGTCGACTCCGGGCCGATCCGCACGTCGCCGATCACGACGGCGTCGGGGTGCACGAACGCCGCCGGGTCGATCTGCGGCGTCCGGTCGCCGAGGGCGTAGACCGGCACGGAGTCCTCCTTCGGGACGTGTGAGCGTGCTGAGACGGGGGTAGGGGTGTGACCCATCCCACCTGCTGGTTCACCGACTGTACGGGGGGTCGTATCGCGGCTGTCACAGTCGTCGGGCACAATCCCCGCACGTCGTCAGCACCGCGGGGGAATATCTGCGGGTGCCTGACGTTGGACGGGCGGCAAGGGGACCTCCGACGACGCAGGGCTCCAGCACGACCGGCACGGAACGAGACGCGAGGACGAGATGGCGACCGACTACGACGCACCGCGCAAGACCGACGACGAGCTCGCCGAGGACTCCCTCGAGGAGCTGAAGGCGCAGCGCGCCACCAAGGCTGCGTCCAGCGTCGACGTCGACGAGGTCGAGCTCGCCGAGAACCTCGAGCTCCCCGGCGCCGACCTCTCCGACGAGTCGCTGACCGTCCGGGTGATCCCGCGGCAGGCCGACGAGTTCACCTGCTCCAAGTGCTTCCTGGTGCACCACCGCAGCCAGCTGGCCCGCGAGACCAAGTCCGGCGAGCCCATCTGCCGGGACTGCGCCTGAGGATGCACGCATGACGGGGCCCGGCGAGTCCGCGACCTCCGGCGGTCCGACGCCGGAGGAGGACGCCGCTGCGGGTCTGCCGCCCGTGCCCTCCGACCTCACCGAGGCCGAGTCCCGCGAGGTCGGCGAGATCGTCGGCCGTCTGGGCGACGAGAACATCAGCAAGTCCGAGCGCGCCCAGCAGATGGTGCGCCTGGCCGGCATCGTCGGCGCCCGCACCCGCCGGGCCGGCGGACGGGCCGTGGCGAGCGGCAAGGTCCTCGCCGACCTGCTCATCGACGCGCTGCCGCACATCCCGGTCCGCGACCTCGAGACCCTCACCGAGCACCACAAGGGGCTGGCCGGCGAGGCGCTCGCCGACGCACTGGTCCGCAACGCCGCACGCACCACGGCCGGCATCGGAGCCGCGGGCGGTGCGGTCGCGGCGGCCGAATGGGCGACCCTGCCGCTGCTCGTCACCGTGCCGCTCGAGGTCGTCGTCGAGACCGTCGCCGTCGCAGCCGTCGAGGTGAAGCTCGTGGCCGAGCTGCACGCCGTGTACGGCGTCGACATCCCCGGCACCGGCACGCAGCGCGCCACCGCGTTCGCCGGCTCCTGGGCGACGCGCCGCGGCCTCGACCCGATGAAGCCGTGGACCATCCCGAACGTGCTGGGCATCGCCGGCCGCCAGCAGCTCGGCAAGCGCATGATCGGCCGCTTCGCCCGCAACCTCGGCACGGTCATCCCGTTCCTCGTCGGGGCGGTGGTCGGCGCGACGGTGAACTCGAACGAGACCAAGAAGCTGGCTGTGGAGCTGCGGACGGATCTGCGTCGGGTTCAGGCGGAGCGGATGTATCCCAGCGGCTGATCGGCGTGGGGATCTCGCGGCTGTTGGACAGGGGCTGTGTTTATGGCGCTCCAAGCGCGGCCTGTCGGCCGCGCGTCGCGCACCCCTCCGCTTCACGACGTCGGGCGTCGAGCCCGACGTCGTGAGTCAGTGACGCCGAAGGGCGCGTGAGCGCCCGAGCGCGGGGGTTCGGGCTCGATGCCCGAGCCCCCGTCCCGCGCCATGCGACCGCGACGAGCGCGCCACCGCCTGATCGAGAAGCCCGCCGGGACGTGCAGTACCCCGAAGCGCGTTCGTCCAGGCCCTGGCGCGGATGGAGGTTGCCCGCGAGGTGTGAGTGGCCTGGACGAACTCGGGTCGTCGGGCTCGACGCCCGACGACCCGATGCGGAGGGGTGCGCCGACGCGACTGAGCGGAGCGAAGGAGCTTGGAGGCGCCGGGAAATCAGTCTGCGACGTGGGGGGCTGTTACTCGGTCGATGACCACGTTCACTACGGCGATGGCGGCGGCGGTTGTTGCGGCCCAGAGGATGATCTTGGCCATGGACTGGCCGGGGTCGCTGGCGTGCGGGGGCTGCTTGCCGGTGGCGGCCTTGTAGCCGCTGTCGAGGACCTTGCGCACCAGCCAGGTGGCGCCGATCGCGGCGATGGGCGCGATGACCTTCACCAGGGTCGAGGGGTCCTCGGTCTCGAGGACGTCGGAGACGCTCGACATCACGTCGTCGGCCACGGTCACTGCTCCTTCGATCGGCTGGTGTGGCCCAGCCTGCCATGCCGCGCGCCGCCGTGCGCGGATCAGTCCGAGACCGGCGGCGCGTCCTTGACGGCGGCCTTCGCCGCGTCGCGGGCTGGAGCGAGCGCCTGCGCCAGCGCATGGCCGTCGCGCGTCGAGATCAGCCAGTAGGGGTGCGGGTCGCGCTCGTCGTCGACCTCGACGAGGACGGAGCGCGACATCCAGCCCCGGGTGCACAGGTACGCCGCAGGGTCGGCGAGCCGTCCGCGGGCGTCGCGGGTCTGCTGCACGTCGAGGGGCGCGATGCGTCCGACGTACCGCAGCGGCAGGCGGGCGCGGCCCGCGCGCAGCACCCGGTCGTCGATCACGACGGGCGCCGCGGTCGCGAGCAGCCACCACGCGACCAGGCCCTCGGTGACGGCGAACGTGATGAGCCCCGCGAGGTCGCCGAGGTAGAAGCCGTAGGCGACCGCCAGCGAGGCTGTGAGGAACGTCGCCAGCCCCCACACGTACCAGGGCGCGTGCAGCCGCTCGCGGTAGACGACGACGGTGCCGTCGACGCCCTCGGCGGTGGTGGCTGCGTCGGTCACGAGGACGAGCCTGCCACGGGGTCGGCGCGCGCCCTGCGGGTAGGGTCGGGCACCGTGACGAGCGAGGTTCCGGTGCGGGGCGGGCTGCTGCCGACGACCCCTCCGCCCGACGCCGTGCTCCCCGAGCGGAACCCCAACGCGCCGGCTCCCGGCCAGCCGATCCCGAGCCACTACGCGCTCTGCTACGGCTGCGGCACCGACCACGAGACGGGTCTGCACCTCGCGGTCGTCGCGGGCGAGGGCCTGAGCCTCACCGGCCGCTTCACCGTCACCGAGCACCACCAGGGCGCGCCCGGCCTCGCCCACGGAGGGCTGCTCAGCGCCGCCTTCGACGACGCCCTCGGCTCCCTCAACTGGCTGCTCACCGCGCCGGCCGTGACCGCGCGGCTCGAGACCGACTTCCGTCGACCCGTGCCGGTCGGCTCGACCCTGTTCATCGAGGCCGAGGTCGTCGGCGTGAAGGGCCGCAAGGTCTTCACCCGCGCCACCGGTCGGCTCGACGCGCCTGACGGGCCGGTCGCCCTCACCGCGGCGGCGCTGTTCATCCAGGTGCCGCTCGAGCACTTCACGACCCATGGCCGTCCCGAGGACGTCGAGCGCGCCCGCGAGGACCGCGCCGTACGCCGCAGCGTCGACAACCTCGAGGTGAACCCGTGACGCGTCCGCCGCACGCCGTCGACGTCCTCGTCCGCCGGCTCGATCCCCACATCCCGCTGCCGTCGTACGCCCACCCCGGCGATGCCGGCCTCGACCTGGTCACGACCGTCGACGCCGTCGTCGAGCCGGGGGAGCGGGCCCTGCTCCCGACCGGCATCGCGATCGCCCTCCCCGAGGGGTACGCCGCCTTCGTCCACCCGCGCTCGGGGCTCGCGCTCAAGCACGGTCTGTCGATCGTCAACGCGCCGGGCACCGTCGACGCCGCCTACCGCGGCGAGATCGCCGTCACCGTCATCAACCTCGACCCGCGCGAGCCCGTGCACCTGCACCGGGGCGACCGCATCGCCCAGCTCGTGGTGCAGCGCGTCGAGCACGCCGTGCTGCACGAGGTCGACGCGCTCCCGGGCTCGGACCGCGGCGAGGGCGGCTTCGGGTCGTCGGGGAGATAGGTTCGTCCCGTCCAGCACCGAGCGAGGAGTACGTCGTGTTCCGTCGTCGCAAGTCCCAGGACGCCGACCCGGTCGAGCCGGAGGTCGGCGAGGCCGAGGTCGACGAGACCGAGCTCGACGACGAGGTCGAGGAGGACGACGAGCCCGAGGCCCGCGTCCCCGGCCCGTACGACGAGGCGGAGGCGCCCGACGACGACCTCGTGCGGCTCGACCTCGGCGGCCTGCGCGTCCCGGGCACCGAGGGCATGGAGCTGCGCCTCGACCTCGACGAGGCGACCCAGAACGTCGTCGCCGTCACGGTCGTGACGGGCGACTCGGGCCTGCAGATCATGGCGTTCGCCGCTCCGCGCACGGAGGGCATCTGGGACGACGTGCGCGAGGAGATCCGCGTCGCGCTCGCCGCGCAGGGACCGGTCGAGGAGGCGCAGGGCACGTTCGGCAAGGAGCTGCTCGCGACGCTGCCGGTCGCCGGCCCGCAGGGCCAGAGCGGCGTGCAGCCGGTGCGCTTCATCGGCGTCGACGGACCGCGCTGGTTCGTCCGCGGCCTCATCAGCGGTCCCGCGGCCCGTAACGCCGACGCTGCCGCGCCGCTCGAGGACGTCTTCCGCAACACCGTCGTCGTCCGCGGCGGCGACCCGATGGCACCCGGCGACCAGCTCCCGCTGCAGATGCCGGGCGAGCTGCCCGAGGGCATGGACCAGGCGTCCGGACCCGACCGCCGCACCCCGCTGCCCCCGCCCGAGCGCGGTCCGGAGATCACCGAGATCCGCTGAGCTCCGCGAGCGCGTCGGCCGCCGCACGCCCCAGCGCTGAGCGGTCGTCCCGCGGCGCGTGACGCGCCACGGTCCGCAGCGCTGCGACAGGGGCGCTGCGCGCCCACTCCGCTGCGACGGACGCCGGGTGCAGCGGGTCGTCGGCCAGCGCGACGACGGCTGTCGGCGAGCGGAGCGTCGCGAGGTCCGGGGCCGTCGGAGCGGCCGACGATGCGCCCGCCCGTAGCGCCGCTACGAGGGCGGCGTCGTCGTACGCCGACCAGCCGGCGGCCAGCTCCTCGCGCACCCAGTCGTCGCGCGTGAGCGGATCGGACGCGAGCGCGTCGAGCACGGCCGCGCGGCCCACGCGCTCGAGCTCGTCGGCCGCCACCGCCGTCGCAGCCGCCACATCACCCGGCGCTCCGGTCCACGCCGGCATCGCCGCCACCAGCGGCCACGTCGAGCCCGTGCGCGCGGCCAGCAGCGCCAGAGCGTGGGCTCCCATCGAGATGCCAGCGCCGAGCACGACCTCGCGCCCGGCGGCCAGGTCGGCCAGCACGCGCGCGGAGTCCTCGGCTCCGCCGACCAGCAGGGGAACGACGACGACGGCGT
Organism: Candidatus Nanopelagicales bacterium; assembly: GCA_046330715.1. Classification (GTDB taxonomy): domain Bacteria; phylum Actinomycetota; class Actinomycetes; order S36-B12; family CAIYMF01; genus Longivirga. The sequence goes on along the minus strand of JAXLSG010000002.1, from coordinate 334,350 downwards.
CGTCGGGCAGGCAGGGCGCCAGCAGGCGGCGTACGACGTCGGGGCTCGAGCCCGCGCCGTGCGCCAGCAGCACCACCCGCTCCACGGCCGCATCGTGGCAGGCGGGATAGCCTGGTCGCATGAGCACCGACAGCGGGCGACGCGGCCTGCTCTCCCGATGGGTGCGCAGCCAGACCGAGCTCGACGCCGACTCGCTCGAGGAGCGCGCTGCCGACCAGGGCGCGACCCTGGTGCGCGACTGCGCGCGCGGCGAGCAGATGAGCGTCGTCGGGCGGCTCCGGTCCGTCACGCTGCGCCCCGTCGCGAGCGCGCCCGCGGTCGAGGCCGAGCTCTGGGACGGCACCGGCCGGCTCACGCTGCTGTTCCTCGGTCGTCGCCGCATCCCCGGCATCACGCCGGGCCGCCACATCGTCGTCACCGGCCGTCCGATCATCCGCGACGGCGAGTGGTGCATGGTCAACCCGCGCTACGTCCTCAAGCCGGTCACGGCGGAGTGACCGCGTGAGCGAGCACGGCCACGGCGCCGGCGAGCACGAGCACCACGAGGTCGCCGACGCCCTGCGCGGCGGCGTCGACGAGGGCACCGGCGCCCCCGGCGACGCGACCACCGAGCAGCTCATGGCGCAGGCGGTCGGTGGCTGGCGCGGCATGCTCGACTCCAGCCTGCCCAGCGCTCTCTTCCTCGTCGTGTACGTCGTCGACGGGCAGCAGCTCGCCCCCGCGGTCTGGACCGCCGTGGCCGCGGGCGTCGTGATCGCCGTGCTGCGGCTCGCGCGCCGCCAGTCGGTGCAGCAGGTGCTGTCGGGCTTCGTCGGCCTCGCGTTCTGCGCGTGGCTCGCGTCGCGCACCGGCCGCGCCGAGGACTTCTACCTGCCGGGCCTGATCACCAACCTCGCGTACGGCCTCGTGCTCGCGATCTCGTGCGTGGTCGGGCACCCGCTCCTCGGCTACGCCGTCGGCGCCGCGACCGGTGACCTCACCGGGTGGCGGTCCGTGCCCGAGCAGCGGCGTGCGTACGCGCTCGCCACGTGGTTCTTCGTCGGCGTGTTCACGGTGCGGCTGCTCGTGCAGGTGCCGCTCTACCTCGCCGGCGCCGTCGCGGCGCTCGGCACCGCGAAGCTGATCCTGGGGTGGCCGCTGTTCGCGCTGGCGGCGTACCTCGCGTTCCGCGTCATCACCCGCGCGCGGCGCGAGGCGCCGGTGCCCGAGCGGGTCGAGACCGAGGAGCAGCAGCCCTGATCAGGCGGTGAGCAGCGTCTCGAGCGCCGGCTCCTGGTCGGGTGCCGCCACGAACAGCAGCTCGTCGCCCGCCTCGAGGGAGTCGTCGGCGCTGGGGGAGATCACCCGGGTGTCGCGCACGATCGCGACGAGCGCGGTGTCGACGGGCCACTGCACGTCGCCGACGCGCGAGCCGACGACGGAGGACGCCGGGGCGAGGGTGAGCTCGACGAGGTTGGCGTTGCCCTCGCGGAAGGTGAACAGCCGCACGAGGTCGCCGACGGTCACCGCCTCCTCGACGAGGGCGGACAGCATGCGCGGCGTAGACACCGCGACGTCGACGCCCCAGGCCTCGTCGAACATCCACTCGTTCTTCGGGTGGTTCACGCGCGCGACGACGCGCGGGACGCCGTACTCCGTCTTCGCGAGCAGCGACACGACGAGGTTCACCTTGTCGTCGCCGGTCGCGGCGATCATCACCTGGCAGGTCGGGAGGTCGGCCTGGTCGAGCACTGCGATCTCGCAGGTGTCGCCGAGCAGGACGCCCGCGCCCTCGACGACGCCGGGGCGCGCCTTCTCCGGGTCGCGGTCGATGAGCAGGATGTCGTGCCCGTTCGAGATGAGCTCGCGCGCGATGGCGCGGCCGACCTTGCCGGCACCGGCGATGGCGACGCGCATCAGTGGGCCTCCGGTCCGGCCTTGAAGACTGCGAGGTGCTCGTCGCGCTTCGACGGGTCGATCAGCACGTGGACGAGGTCGTCGGCCTGCACGACGGTGTCGCCGTCGGGGATCAGGCCCTCGCCGTACCGCGTGATGAAGGCGACGCGCGCGCCGGACTCGCGCTCGAGACGGGTGTAGCGCTCGCCGACCCAGGAGTCGGCGGCGGGCAGCTGCGTCAGCGCGATCTTGCCGCTGCCGTCGCGCCACTCGTCACCGGCCGACTCGGGGAGGATGCGGCGCAGGATCTGGTCGGTCTGCCAGGCCACGCTCGCGACCGTCGGGATCCCGAGGCGCTGGTAGACCTCCGCGCGGCGCGGGTCGTAGATGCGCGCGACCACGTTCTGCACGGAGAACGTCTCGCGGGCCACCCGCGCGGCGAGGATGTTCGAGTTGTCGCCGCTGCTGACGGCGGCGAACGCGTCGGCGTGCTCGATGCCGGCGGCCCGGAGGGTGTCGCGGTCGAAACCGATGCCCTTGACCGTCTGGCCGCCGAAGGCGGCGGGCAGCTTCGCGAAGCTGGACTGGTCCTGGTCGACGACGGCCACCGAGTGCCCGGCGCTGTCGAGGGTGACGGCGAGTGCGGACCCCACTCGTCCGCAGCCCATGATCACCACATGCACGGCCGGAACGTTACACGTCGGCCCGCCCACGTGGCGGGGGGCCGGGGCCGTAGAGTTCCCGCTGTGTCCCAGCTAGGCGACTTCGGCAAGCGCATCCTCGTCGGTCGTGCGCTCTCCAGCGAGCAGCTGCACGAGACCCTCCTCCCCAAGCGGATCGCGCTGCCCGTCTTCGCCTCCGACGCGTTGTCGTCCAACGCGTACGCGACGCAGGAGATCCTCGTCACGCTCGCGATCGGCGGGGCGACGCTCTACCAGTACGGCCCCTGGGTGGCCGGGCTCGTCGTCCTCGTGTTCTTCGTCGTCGTGGCGTCGTACCGGCAGAACGTGCACGCCTACCCGTCGGGCGGCGGCGACTACGAGGTCGTCGGCACCAACCTCGGCGCGAAGGCCGGCGTGTTCGTCGCGTCGGCGCTCCTCGTCGACTACGTCCTCACCGTCGCCGTGTCGATCTCGTCGGCCGTTGCGAACGTGGCGTCTGCCGTCCCGGCGATCGGGGAGCACAAGGTGTTCTGGGCGGTGGGCGTCATCGTCCTCATCGTCATCATGAACCTGCGCGGCGTGCGCGAGTCGGGGTCCGCCTTCGCCATCCCGGTCTACGGATTCATCCTCAGCATCTACGGGATGGTCGGCTACGCGATCTTCCGGATCCTGCGCGGCGACAGCATCCAGGCCGAGAGCGCGAACTGGACGATCGTCGCCGAGGGCACGTTCACCGGCCTGGCGCTCGCGTACCTGATCGCCCGCGCGTTCTCCAGCGGTACGACGGCCCTCACCGGCATCGAGGCGATCAGCAACGGCGTACCCGCGTTCAAGAAGCCGAAGAGCAAGAACGCCGCGACGACGCTGCTCATGCTCGGCCTCATCGCCACGTCGATGTTCAGCCTCATCACGTGGCTGGCCATCTACACCGGCGTCAAGGTCACCGAGACCTCGCAGGAGATCCTCAACGAGGCCGGCCAGCAGATGCAGAACCAGCAGAAGACGGTCATGGTGCAGATCGCCCAGGCCGTGTTCGGCGACTTCCACCTCGGCACGTTCCTCGTCACCGCCACGACCGCGCTGATCCTGGCGCTGGCCGCCAACACGGCCTTCAACGGCTTCCCGGTGCTCGGCTCGATCCTCGCGCGCGACGGCTACCTGCCGCGCCAGCTCTACACGCGCGGCGACCGGCTCGCGTTCAGCAACGGCATCCTCGTGCTCGCCGGTCTCGCGATCTTCCTCGTGCTGGTCTACAAGGCCGACGTCACCGCGCTGATCCAGCTCTACATCCTCGGCGTCTTCGTCTCGTTCACGCTGAGCCAGTTCGGCATGATCCGCCACTGGACGAAGCTGTTGAAGACGACGACCGACTCGCGCGAGCGCGGCCGGATGTTCCGCAGTCGGATCATCAACGCCATCGGCTTCGTCATGACCGGCTCGGTGCTCGTCATCGTGCTGGCGACGAAGTTCACGCACGGCGCCTGGATCGTCTGCATCGCGATGCCGCTGCTCTACCTGCTCATGCAGTCGATCAGGAAGCACTACGACCACGTCAAGGTCGAGCTGGCCGCCGACCAGTCCGAGAGCGTCACGCTGCCCTCGCGCGTCCACGCGATCGTGCTCGTCTCCAAGGTGCACAAGCCGACGCTGCGCGCACTCGCCTTCGCGCGCGCGACGCGTCCCTCGACCCTCGAGGCCCTCACCGTCGACGTCGAGGAGGCGGAGACCGCGGCGCTGGCAGAGGAGTGGGAGCGGCGGGGCATCCCCGTGCCGCTCAAGGTCCTCGACTCGCCGTACCGCGAGGTCACGCGACCGATCCTCGACTACGTCAAGAGCATGCGTCGGGCGAGCCCGCGCGACCTCGTGATCGTCTACGTCCCCGAGTACGTCGTCGGCCGCTGGTGGGAGCAGGTGCTCCACAACCAGAGCGCCCTGCGCCTCAAGACCCGCCTGCTGTTCCTCCCGGGCGTCATGGTCTGCGCCGTGCCGTGGCAGCTCGCGTCGTCGGAGCTCGTGGCCGACCGACCCGATCCCGTCGCTGTGGGCGCGGTGCGCCGCGGCGAGCCGAGCGCCGCGGTGCAGGACGCCGTGGTGGCGGCGGAGTACGACGACCGCGACGGCGAGCGGCCGTGAGCCGCGGCGGCGCCGGCGCGCCGCCTCCCGTCCCGCCCGGCACCCGGGTCGAGGTCGTGGCCGAGCGCGTGGCTCACGGCGGGCACGTGGTGGCCCGGCACGAGGGGCGCGTCGTCTTCGTGCGGCACGCGCTGCCGGGCGAGACCGTCGAGGTCGAGATCACCGGCGAGGGCAAGGGCGGCCGGTTCCTGCGCGGCGACGCCGTCCGCGTGCTCGAGGCCTCCCCCGACCGCGTCGAGCCGCCGTGCCCGCACGCACGTCCCGGCGGCTGCGGCGGCTGCGACTGGCAGCACGCGAGCACCTCGGCGCAGCGGAGGCTGAAGGCGGAGGTGCTGCGCGAGCAGCTCGCGCGCCTCGGCGGGATCGACGAGATCGACGGCGTACCGCTCGCCGACGCCGTCGACGTGGTGGCTGTGCCCGGCGACCGCGACGGGCTGGCCTGGCGCACCCGGGTGCGCTACGCCGTCGACGCTCACGGCGCCGCGGGGTTCCACAGGCACCGGTCCGGACGCGTCGAGCCGGTCGAGCGCTGCCCTCTCGTGACCGACGAGCTCGACGCGATCGGCGTGACGCGCACGTCGTGGCCGGGCACCGACGCGGTGACGACGGTCGCGTCGTCCGGCGGCGACCGCGCGGTCGTCGTCGAGCCGGCCTCGCTGGGGTCCTCGCTGCCGCGCGACGTCGCGGTGCCCGGTCTCCGCGGACGCGGCTGGGTGCGCGAGCACGCCGGAGGCCGCGACTGGCGGGTCGCCGCCGACGGCTTCTGGCAGGTGCACCCGGGCGCCGCCGACACGCTCCTGTCCGCCGTCCGCGACGCGCTGGACCCGCAGCCGGGGGAGCACCTGCTCGACCTGTACTCGGGCGTCGGGCTCTTCGCGGGCTGCCTCGCCCCGGCGCTGGGGGAGGACGGCCAGGTCGATGCGGTCGAGTCGAACCCGCGCGCATGCGCCGACGCGCGGCGCAACCTGCACGACCTCCCCGGCGTACGCATCCACGAGCGTGCCGTCGCCTCCTGGCTGCGCTGGACCGAGCTCGACAGCGTCGACCTCGTGGTCCTCGACCCGCCGCGCAGCGGAGCGGGTGCCGAGGTGCTCGACCACGTTCTCGACCTGGCGCCGCGGGCGATCGCGTACGTCGCCTGCGACCCCGCGGCCCTGGGGCGCGACCTCGGCCTGGTGCGCCGTGCCGGCTGGCGGGTCGCCTCGGTGCGCGGCTTCGACCTGTTCCCCATGACCCACCACCTCGAGGCGGTCGCGCTGGTGCTCCCGCCGCGCTGAGCCGGGCGGCGCGGCCCTGGCGGGCAGCGCTAGGATGAAGTATCTTGACGTCAAGATAAATCGCGCAGGGACAGTCAGGCGGAAGGACGTAACGCACATGGCGAGCAAGGACAGCTTCGGCGCCCGCGCCGACCTCGAGGTCGGCGGCACCACGTACGAGATCTTCCGCGTCGCCGCGGTGGAGGGCGCCGAGCGCCTCCCGTACACCCACAAGGTGCTCCTCGAGAACCTGCTGCGCACCGAGGACGGCGCGAACGTCACCGCCGACCAGATCCGCGCCCTCGGCGCGTGGGACCCCTCCGCCGAGCCGTCCGAGGAGATCCAGTTCTCGCCGGCGCGCGTGATCATGCAGGACTTCACCGGCGTCCCGTGCGTCGTCGACCTCGCCACCATGCGCGAGGCGATGAAGGACCTCGGTGGCGACCCGTCGAAGATCAACCCGCTCGCGCCGGCCGAGCTCGTCATCGACCACTCGGTGATCGCCGACCACTTCGCCTCGCCCGACGCGCTCGGCCTCAACGTCGAGCTCGAGTACGAGCGCAACGGCGAGCGCTACAAGTTCCTGCGCTGGGGCCAGACGGCGTTCGACGAGTTCAAGGTCGTCCCGCCGAGCACCGGCATCGTCCACCAGGTCAACGTCGAGGCGCTCGCGCGCGTCGTCATGGTCCGCAACGGCCAGGCCTACCCCGACACCTGCGTCGGCACCGACTCGCACACGACGATGGTCAACGGCCTCGGCGTGCTCGGCTGGGGCGTCGGCGGCATCGAGGCCGAGGCCGCGATGCTCGGCCAGCCCGTCTCGATGCTCATCCCGCGCGTCGTCGGCTTCAAGCTGTCGGGCCAGCTGCCCGAGGGCGCCACCGCGACCGACCTCGTGCTCACGATCACCGAGATGCTGCGCCAGCACGGCGTCGTCGGGAAGTTCGTCGAGTTCTACGGCGACGGCGTCGGCTCGGTGCCGCTCGCGAACCGCGCGACCATCGGCAACATGAGCCCGGAGTACGGCTCGACCGTCGCGATCTTCCCGATCGACGACGAGACGCTGCGCTACCTCGAGCTCACCGGCCGCACCGCGGAGCAGGTCGCGCTCGTCGAGGCCTACACCAAGGCGCAGGGCCTGTGGCACGACCCGTCGCACGAGCCGGTCTACTCCGAGTACCTCGAGCTCGACCTCTCGACCGTCGTGCCGTCGCTCGCCGGGCCGAAGCGCCCGCAGGACCGAGTGATCCTGTCCGAGGCCAAGCAGCGGTTCGCCGAGGCGCTGCCGACGTACACCTCGGAGCCGGCGCGCACCGCGACGTTCGAGATCGACGGCGAGCAGGTCACCATCGGCCACGGTGCCGTGACGATCGCCGCCATCACCTCGTGCACCAACACCTCGAACCCGTCGGTGATGGTCGGCGCCGCGCTGCTGGCCAAGAAGGCGGTCGAGAAGGGGCTCTCGCGCAAGCCGTGGGTCAAGACGACGCTCGCCCCCGGGTCGAAGGTCGTCAGCGACTACTACGACAAGGCCGGTCTCACGCCCTACCTCGAGAAGATGGGCTTCGACCTCGTCGGCTACGGCTGCACCACCTGCATCGGCAACTCGGGCCCGCTGCCCGCCGAGGTGAGCGCCGCGGTCAACGCCGAGGACCTCGCCGTCGTGTCGGTGCTCTCCGGCAACCGCAACTTCGAGGGCCGGATCAACCCCGACATCAAGATGAACTACCTCGCGTCGCCTCCGCTGGTCGTGGCCTACGCGATCGCCGGCACGATGGACGTCGACATCACGACCGAGCCCCTCGGCACCGACGCCGACGGCAACCCGGTCTACCTCAAGGACATCTGGCCCTCGCCCGCCGAGGTCCAGGCGACCATCGACGGCTGCATCGACGCCGACATGTTCACCTCGCGGTACGCCGACGTCTTCGCCGGCGACGCGCGCTGGCAGTCGCTCCCGACGCCCACCGGCGACACGTTCGCCTGGGACGCCGAGTCGACGTACGTGCGCAAGCCCCCGTACTTCGACGGCATGCCCGCGACCCCGGCGCCCGTCTCCGACATCGCCGGCGCGCGCGTGCTGGCCAAGCTCGGCGACTCGGTGACCACCGACCACATCAGCCCGGCGGGCAACATCAAGCCGGGCACGCCCGCGGCGGAGTACCTCGCCGAGCACGGCGTCGACCGCAAGGACTTCAACTCCTACGGGTCGCGCCGCGGCAACCACGAGGTCATGATCCGCGGCACGTTCGCCAACATCCGGCTGCGCAACCAGCTGCTCGACGGCGTCGAGGGCGGCTACACCCGCGACTTCACCCAGCCCGACGCGCCGCAGGTCTTCATCTACGACGCCGCCCAGGCCTACGCCGCCGCGGGCACGCCGCTGGTGATCCTCGCGGGCAAGGAGTACGGCTCGGGCTCGTCGCGCGACTGGGCGGCCAAGGGCACGGCGCTCCTCGGCGTGAAGGCGGTCGTCGCGGAGTCCTACGAGCGCATCCACCGCTCGAACCTCATCGGGATGGGCGTGCTGCCGCTGCAGTACCCGGCGGGGGAGAACGCGGAGTCGCTCGGGCTCGACGGCACGGAGACGTTCTCCATCACCGGCGTCACCGAGCTCAACGAGGGGCGCACGCCGCGCACGCTCGCCGTGCAGGCGTCCAAGGCCGACGGCTCGATCGTCGCCTTCGACGCCGTGCTGCGCATCGACACCCCTGGCGAGGCCGACTACTACCGCAACGGCGGCATCCTCCAGTACGTCCTGCGCCAGCTCGCCGGCTGACGCACCGCGCGCCCCGACGGCCCCGCCCTCCACGGAGGAGCGGGGCCGTCGACGCGTGATCACGGGACGCTAGGACGTCCCCACATCACGCACGGACCGGTCACTGCCGTCGACGGGTGATCACGGGACGCTAGAAGGTGCTCTCATCCCTCGTCGACGGCCGGGGCGGCGCGTGACGGGGAGCGGCGCGTCGTGGGCCGGGGTCGCTAGGGTCCGCGGCATGACCTCGCAGGAGCAGGCGCCGCCGGGCTGGCCGCGCGGTGTGCTGCCCCCCGGTGTGCCGGGGTGGGAGGAGTCGGCGGCGTCGTGGCTGCTCGACCAGTGCCCCGCGGACTACCGCGCGCACGAGGTCCTGCGGCGCCACCCGGTGGTGCTGGCGCGGTTCGCGTCGCACCACGTCGAGGCGTCGCTCGCGGGAGCGCGGGCGGCGTACGCCGGAGCCCGTCGCGAGCTGCGGGAGCGCGTCGACCCCGAGGTGCTCGAGGCCTCGCTGCGGGCTCTCGAGGCGGAGGGCGCCCGGCTGGCCCGCGCCTCGCGCGAGGTCGCGCTCGTCGAGGACGCGCTCCACGGGGCACGCTGGCGGCCCCGTCTCTGACATCCTCGGGTCCCCGCAGAGACCACGCGGACGGACGCCGGGAGGGCCCGGATCGGCTCTGCCGTACGGCATCCCGGCCCTCGCTGCCGTCTGCGCTTCGGGACGGAACCGGACATACCGCACCAGGGTTACGGCGGCGTGACTGAATTGTTACCGGACACAACGAATTGGTGGCCCGTAACGGTGGCCTCGGTCACACCGGAGGAATATGTTCGCGCTGGCAACATTCCACCGGGCCGTCTACCGACGGTCCCGGTTGCTCCCGGCCCGGGTGTCCGCCCGGGTTGCCCGTGCACGGATCTCCGTGCGAGAGAGGACGAGAATGAGCAAGCGTTCCCTGGCTGTGGCTGGTGCCGTAGCCCTCTCCCTCCTGCTCGCCGCCTGCGGCAGCAGCAGCTCCGGCGACAGCTCCGCCTCTCCCAGCGGCGGCAGCAGCAGCGCCTCCGTCGGCAAGGTCGGCGTCATCCTCCCCGACAGCGCCTCCTCGGCCCGCTGGGAGACCGCGGACCGCAAGTACCTGACCGACGCCTTCACGGCGGCGGGCGTCGAGGCCGACATCCAGAACGCCCAGGGCGACAAGGCGAAGTTCGCCACCCTGTGCGACCAGATGATCAACGAGGGCGTCGCCGCGCTCATGATCGTCAACCTCGACTCCGAGACCGGCGCCGCGTGCGAGACGAAGGCTGCCAACCAGGGCATCAAGACGATCGACTACGACCGTCTGACCCTCGGCGGCGGCGCGACCTACTACGTATCGTTCGACAACGTCGCCGTCGGCACCGCGCAGGGCGAGGGCCTCGTCAAGTGCATGCAGGCCAACGGCAACAAGACCGGTGGCGTCGTGCTGCTCAACGGCTCGCCGACCGACAACAACGCCACGCTGTTCAAGCAGGGCTACGAGAAGGCGATCAAGGACGCCGGCTACACGATCGTGGCCGACCAGTCCGTGCCCGACTGGGACAACACCAAGGCCGGCACGATCTTCGAGCAGATCTACACCGCCAACGCTGGCAAGTTCGTCGGTGTCGACGCCGCCAACGACGGCCTCGGTGGCGCTGTGGTCGCCGTCCTCGCCAAGAACGGCCTCGCCGGCAAGATCCCGGTGACCGGCCAGGACGCGACCGACGAGGGTCTGCAGCGCGTGCTGCTCGGCACCCAGTGCATGACGGTCTACAAGGCCATCAAGAAGGAGGCCGACGCGGCAGCTGCGCTCGCGATCGCCCTCGCCAAGGGTGAGACCCCGACCGTCGCCGGTCAGGTCACCGACTCCACCACCGGCAAGGTCGTGGCGTCGCAGCTTCTGGTCCCGCAGGCGATCTTCGCGGACAACGTGAAGGACGTCGTGGCCGACGGCTTCACCACCGCCGCCAACCTGTGCGACCCGAGCGCTGCCCTCAAGGCCGCGTGCGCGAAGTACGGCGTCAGCTGACGCAGGACTGACGACGGGGGGTGCGGGTCTGCCCGACCCGCACCCCCCGCTCGCGTCCGCCCCTCTCCAGCCCTCCTCGCGCCACGTGGTGGCGCTGCCCGAACCCCTCCCGGTCGCGTCGTCCCCGGGCCACACTGTGGTGGCCGGGACGCCCGACGCCCCCGGTGCTCCGCTCCCGAGATCCGCATCTTCCCGAGGTGTCGCATGTCCGAGTCCGAGTCCGTGCCGGCGGGTGCGTCCGCCGGCGATCCGCCCCCGCTGCTGACCCTGCGCGGCATCGAGAAGAGCTTCGGCGCCGTCAGCGTGCTCCGCGGGGTCGACCTCGACGTCTACCCCGGTCAGGTCACCGCTCTTGTCGGCGACAACGGTGCCGGCAAGTCCACGCTCATCAAGGGCATCGCGGGCATCCACTCCTTCGACGCCGGCGACTACCTGTTCGAGGGCAAGAACGTCGAGGTGCACGACCCGAAGGCCGCGAACGCGCTCGGCATCGAGGTCGTCTACCAGGACCTCGCGCTGTGCGACAACCTCGACGTGGTGCACAACATGTTCCTCGGTCGCGAGGAGAAGAAGGGCATCTCGCTCGACGAGGACGACATGGAGATGCGGGCGCGCAAGACGCTCGACGGCCTGTCGGTGCGCACTCTGAAGTCCGTGCGGCAGAAGGTCTCCAGCCTCTCCGGCGGTCAGCGCCAGACGGTGGCGATCGCCCGCGCCGTCCTGTGGAACTCCAAGATGGTGATCCTCGACGAGCCGACCGCGGCTCTCGGCGTCGCGCAGACCGAGCAGGTGCTGAACCTCGTCCGCCGGCTGGCCGACAACGGCCTCGGCGTCATCCTCATCTCGCACAACATGAACGACGTGAAGCAGGTCGCCGACAACATCGCGGCGCTCTACCTCGGCCGGATGGCCGCGCAGGTGAAGGCCGCCGACGTGACGACCGGCCAGGTGGTCGAGCTGATCACGGCTGGACGCAGCGGCGACATCGGCCTGCAGCCCGAGCAGACGGGAGCGGTCGCGTGAGCACCATCACCTCCGACTCCAACGAGGAGCTCGTCGCCGGCGGCGGCGAGGAGGCGGGTCTGCGCCAGGCGTGGAACGACTACGTCGCCCGCACCCGCGGCGGCGAGCTCGGCTCGCTGCCGGCGGTTCTCGGCCTCGTCGCGCTGCTCATCATCTTCACCGTGATGAAGGGCAGCACGTTCCTCTCGGCCTTCAACATGGCCAACCTGCTCTCGCAGGCGGCCATGATCATCGTCATCGCCATGGGTCTCGTCTTCGTGCTGCTCCTCGGCGAGATCGATCTGTCCGCGGGCTACACGGCAGGCACCTGCGGAGCGATCCTCGCTGTCGGCCTCGGCGTGAAGCACCAGTGGCCGCTGCCTGTCGCGATCCTCGCCTGTCTCGGTGCCGGCGTCCTGATCGGTCTGTTCATCGGTGCGCTCGTGGCGCGCCTGGGCATCCCGTCGTTCGTCGTGACGCTGGCGATGTTCCTCGCGCTGCAGGGCCTCATGCTGCTGATCATCGGCGAGGGCGGGACCATCCCCGTCCGCGACGAGTGGATCCTCGCGCTGCAGAACAAGAACCTGCCGGTGCTCTGGGGCTGGGTGCTCTTCCTGGTCGTGGCGCTGGGGTACGCGCTCGTCACCGGTCTGCGGCTGCGGCGGCGCAAGGCTGCGGGCCTGGCGCACGAGGCGGTGTCGGTCTGGCTGCTCAAGGTCGGGTCCATCGCGGTGCTGTTCGGCCTCGCGACCTTCTTCCTCAACCAGGAGCGGTCGCGCCGCCCGGAGATCACCTCGATCAAGGGCGTGCCCTACATCGTCCCGCTGATCCTGATCCTGCTCGTCGCGCTCACCTACCTGCTGTCGCGCACCTCGTTCGGCCGCCACGTGTACGCCGTCGGCGGCAACACCGAGGCCGCGCGTCGTGCCGGCATCAACGTGCGCGGCGTGAAGATCGCCTGCTTCATCTTCTGCTCCACGCTGGCGGCGGTCGCGGGCATCCTGTTCGCCTCGAGGGACAACTCGATCTCGCCCTCCACCGGCGGCTCGACCACGCTGCTGTTCGCGGTCGCGGCCGCCGTCATCGGCGGCACGAGCCTCTTCGGCGGCAAGGGCAAGATCTCCGACGCCGTCATCGGCGGCCTGGTCGTGGGCGTCATCGCCAACGGCCTGCCGCTCATCACCGACCAGGCCGGCATCCAGTTCATCGTCACCGGACTGGTGCTGCTCGTGGCGGCGAGCGTCGACGCCCTGTCGCGCCGCCGCGCGGTCGCCAGCTGATCGACGAGGGGGAGGTCGACCCGTGTCGCTCGCAGGGGCCACCCAGGACGAGGTGCGCCGCCACAACCTGGCGGCCCTCGCCCGGTTCCTGCACGACCACGGGTCGACCTCCCGCTCCGAGCTCGTCAGCCACACCGGCCTGAACCGCAGCACGGTCGGCGGCCTGATCGCCGACCTCGTCGCCGTGGGGCTGGTCCGCGAGACCGAGCCCGTGGGCCGCGGCGTCGGGCGTCCGTCGTACGGCGTCGAGCCGGTGCACGAGCGCGCGTACGTCCTTGCCATCGACCTGCGCGTCGACCGTGCCATCGTCGCGCTCGTCGGCTTCGGGGGAGAGGTGCTCGGTCGTCGCGAGCACAGGTTCCGCAAGGGCCAGCAGCGCGAGGAGCGGATCCTCGCCCAGCTCGCCGACGTGTGCCGCGAGCTGCTCGCCGAGGCGCCCAAGCGTGCGGTGCAGGTCGGCGTGGGCATCGGCGTACCCGGTCTGGTCCGTCAGCCCGACGGACTCGTGCGCTTCGCCCCCAACCTCGGGTGGGTCGACGTGCCGCTCGCCGAGCACCTGCGCGACGAGCTCAAGGTGAGCACCCCGGTGGTCGTGGGCAACGACTCCGACCTCGGTGCTGTCGCGGAGCGCCTGCGCGGCAGCGCCATGGGCGCCGCGAACGTCGTCTACCTCTCGGGCCAGGTCGGTGTGGGCGGCGGCATCGTCATCGACGGCACGCTGCTCAAGGGGGCGCAGGGGTACGGCGGCGAGGTCGGCCACATGCGGGTGAACCCTCAGGGTCGGCAGTGCCGCTGCGGCGCGACCGGCTGCTGGGAGACCGAGATCGGCGAGCCCGCGATCCGTGCCGCGACCGGCGCCGCCGATACCGAGACCGTGGCCTCCATCGCGGCGCGTGCGGCCGCCGGCGACGCCGCTGCGCGCGACGGGGTGCACGAGGTCGGCGGCTGGATCGCCGTCGGCGTCGCGAACCTCGTGCACATCTTCAACCCCGACGTCGTGGTCTTCGGTGGCGCGCTGCGCGAGGTGCTCCCGCTCGTGCGTCAGCAGGTCGAGGACCTGCTGACCGGCTCCCTGCCCGCCCCCGGCGAGCACGTGATCCTGGCGGCGCCGGCCCTCGGCGACGACTCCACCCTGCTCGGGGCGGCAGAGGCCGCCTTCGCGCCGCTGCTCGACGACCCGCTCGGCGTCGTGAGCGCGGGCGGGCGCGGGCGCCGGTCGGCCGTCACCGCTTGACCTGGGCGCCGCGGCGGGCCGCCACGGGGTGCGTGGACCGGCCCGGACCCTAGACTGAACGGCATGACCTTGCTGCGGGGCATCCGCTCGCCGCGCGACCTGCGCGCGCTCCCTGCCGACCAGCTGCCGGCCCTCGCGGAGGAGATCCGCGCCGAGCTCATCGACAAGGTCAGCCGCACCGGCGGGCACCTCGGGCCCAACCTCGGCGTCGTCGAGCTCACCATCGCCCTGCACCGCGTGTTCCGCTCGCCCGAGGACGTCATCGTCTTCGACACCGGGCACCAGAGCTACGTCCACAAGATGCTCACCGGACGGCTCGAGGACTTCGACCGGCTGCGGAAGGAGGGCGGCCTCTCGGGCTACCCCAGCCGCGACGAGTCGCCGCACGACGTGGTCGAGAACTCGCACGCGAGCACGGCGCTGTCCTGGGTCGACGGCATCGCCAAGGGCCTCGAGCGCACCGGGCAGCTCGGTCAGCGCCACGTCGTCGGCATCATCGGCGACGGCGCGCTCACCGGCGGCATGGCCTGGGAGGCTCTCAACAACATCGCGGCGTCGGACCGCCCCGTCGTCATGGTCGTCAACGACAACGAGCGGTCGTACTCGCCGACGATCGGCGGGCTCGCGTCGCACCTCGCGACCCTGCGCACGACCCGCGGCTACGAGAAGTTCCTCGACTGGGGCAAGGTCGTCCTCGGCCGTACGCCGGTCATCGGAGCCCCGCTCTACGACACCCTGCACGGCGTCAAGAAGGGCCTCAAGGACGTCGTCGCGCCGCAGGGCATGTTCGAGGATCTCGGCCTCAAGTACGTCGGCCCCGTCGACGGTCACGACATCGAGGCCCTCGAGCACGCCCTCGAGCGCGCCAAGGATTACCCCGGCCCGGTGCTCGTGCACGTCATCACCGAGAAGGGCCGCGGCTACCTGCCCGCCGAGCTCGACGACGCCGAGCGCTTCCACGCCGTCGGCGTCCTCGACCCCGAGACCGGCCAGCCGCTGGCGAAGTCGGGCCGCACGTGGACCTCGGTCTTCTCCGACGAGCTGGTCGCGCAGGGCCGTCGCCGTCCCGAGGTCGTGGCGGTCACCGCCGCGATGATGGGGCCGACCGGGCTCGAGCCGTTCCGCGCCGAGTTCCCCGACCGCACCTACGACGTCGGGATCGCCGAGCAGCACGCGGCGACGAGCGCAGCGGGCATGGCGTACGCCGGTCTGCACCCGGTGGTCGCCGTCTACGCCACGTTCATCAACCGCGCGTTCGACCAGGTGCTCATGGACTGCGCGCTGCACCGCGCGGGCGTCACGTTCGTGCTCGACCGCGCGGGCGTCACGGGCGACGACGGTGCGAGCCACAACGGCATGTGGGACATGTCGATCCTGCAGGTCGTGCCGGGGCTGCGGCTCGCTGCGCCGCGCGACGCGAAGACCCTGCGCGAGGAGCTCGCCGAGGCGCTCGACGTGAGCGACGCGCCGACGGTCGTGCGCTTCCCGAAGGGTGTCGTGGGCGCCGACGTGCCCGCGCTGCACCGGCACGGCGGCATCGACGTCCTGCGTGCCGACGACGACGCGTCGGTCCTGCTCGTCTCGGTCGGCGCCTTCGCCGAGCTGTCGCTCGAGGTGGCCGACCGGCTCGCGCAGCAGGGCATCGCCGTCACGGTCGTCGACCCGCGCTGGGTGGTCCCCGTGCCCGAGGCGGTCGTCGACCTCGCCCGCGACCACCGGCTCGTCGTGACCGTCGAGGACAACTCGCGCACCGGCGGCATCGGCAGCGCGGTGGCTGCCGCGCTGCGCGACGCCGAGGTCGACGTGCCGCTGCGCGACTTCGGCATCGAGCGCCGGTTCCTGCACCACGCGAGCCGCTCCTCGGTGCTCGCGGCGCTGGGCCTCACGGCCCAGGACGTGTCGCGCGCGGTCGTCGAGACCGTGGCGCGGCTCGAGCACACGGTCGAGCCGGAGAGCACGGCCGACGCGCCCGCGGAGGACGCCGGGCCGAGCGCCTGACGGACTAGGCCAGCCGCGGCTGCGGCGGGCGGGCGGGCTCCGGCGGCGCCGGGTCCGCCAGCGAGTGCCGGACGATCTCCCCGCCGGGGCGCACCTGGCTGACCTCGTCGACCGTCACGAGCACCGGGCGGGTGAAGCCGCGCTCCTCGGGCTCGGTGAGCTCGGCCGCCGAGACGGCGAACGCCGGGTCGAGCCGACCGAGGTCGAGCCAGCCGCGGCTGCGGCTCGGGATTGCCGCCGAGCGCATGCCCTGGCCGTCGACCAGCGCGGTGCGGAATGCGGGCGAGGCGAGCAGGGTCAGGACGTCGGCGTCGCCGAGCGGGCGCAGCACGGCGGTGGGGTCGCGGCGCAGCCGGTCGGCGGCCAGCGCGGCCATGTCGGCGAGGTAGCGGTCGGCCCGGGCGTCGGCCTGCGCGAGGTCGACGCGGGCGGCGACCAGGACGCCGGCGGGCAGCAGCCCTACGGCGTCGCCGTCGGGCATCGCGTCGTCGTCGACGCCGCGCAGCGCGAGCCCGACGTCGAGGGCGCCGCCCATGACGGTGCGGCGCGGCCATGAGGCTCCGGGGTGCAGGGCGTGGTCGACGGGAAGGGCACGGGGACGCACGCGCGAGAGCACCCAGGCGCGACCGGCGTCGGGACCGTCGGCGCAGCCCTCCCCGACGTGGCGGTGCAGCAGCAGGCGCAGCCGCAGCCATCGGGCCAGGCGACGGCGTACGACGACCTCGTCGGTGCCACCGGTGTCGCCGGCCGCGAGGACGAGCTCGCCCCAGGGCACGCGCAACGGCCCCAGATCGGGGGACTCGTGCAGGACGCCGTCGTCGCGGACCTCGAGGTCGGCGAGGGCGTCGGACGCGGTGAGGACGGCTCCGAGCAGCGCGCGGCGCAGCGCGGCGGCTCGGGCGTCAGGGCTCACATCACGACGGTAGCCCGCGCCAGGCGCCGGTGGCAGGACTCGCGGGGTGACCGGCGTAACGCGTTGCGACCCCACGAGCACATGGCGTGCTCGGATCGCGGACCCGGAACGAGGACGAGGGCCCCCGCCGGAGCGAGGACCCTCGTGGTGCCGCGCGAGGCGGCCAGGCGTGTGCGATCAGTACGACGTGGACTTCTTGCCGCCCTCGACGGAGTCGGCGGTCTCTTCGGTGAGGTCGATGTCCTCGACGATCTTGTCCTTGTCCGACATGGCGTTCTCCCCTCCTGCGGTCCCGGGACGGGACCGGTCCGGTGAGCAGGACGCTAGACCCGGACGGACGACGGGGGAAGAGATCTGTCAGCCAGCCGTCACAGCGGGTGAGGGCGTCACTGGTCGAGCTGCTGGCTGGCGAGGTAGTAGTACAGGCCCTCGAGGCGGACCAGCTCGTCGTGCGTGCCCTGCTCGACGACGCGACCGCGGTCGAGGACCACGATCCGGTCGGCGTCGCGGATCGTCGAGAGCCGGTGCGCGATCACGACCGCGGTGCGGTCGGCGAGGAGGAGGCCGAGGCTGCGCGTGACGGCGCGCTCGGACTCGGTGTCCAGGGCGCTCGTCGCCTCGTCGAGGATGAGCACCGGCGGGTCGTGGTAGAGCGCGCGGGCGATCGCGAGGCGCTGCTTCTGACCGCCCGAGAGCGCCATCCCCGACTCGCCCACCTTGGTCGCGAAGCCGAGCGGGAGCCGCTCGACGAACTCGAGCGCGGCGGCGCGCTCGGCCGCGAGACGCAGGGCTGCGGTGTCGGGCGTCTCCTCGCCGTAGGCGATGTTGGCCTCGATGCTGTCGTCGAACAGGTGCGTGTCCTGCAGGACGAAGCCGATCTGGCGACGCAGCGTGCGATGGTCGAGACGCATCAGGTCGACGCCGTCGTAGGTGATCGTGCCCTCGGTCGGCAGCAGCAGCCCGGCGAGCAGCTTCACCAGCGTGGTCTTGCCCGAGCCGCTGCGACCGACGAGCGCGGTCAGCGTTCCGGGCTCGAACACGAGGTCGACGTCCTCGAGGATCGCGGGCGACGTCGGGCCGCCGTAGCGGAATCCCACACGGTGCAGCGCGATGCTGCCCTGCAGCGAGCGCACGGGGACCAGGCTCGAGCGGTCGCGGCCCTGCTCCGGCTCCTGCGCGAGCACGTCGTCGAGGCGCCCGAGCAGCACCTGGATGCGCTGGAACCTGTCCCACAGGTCGAGGACCACGAGCAGTGCTGCGGTCGCGAGCCCGATCAGCAGCAGGAAGGCGACGTACTCGCCGAGCGACATTGAGCCCGAGACCACCTGGGCTGCACCGAGGACGAGCACCACGACGTACGACGCGAAGGTGATGAGACGCAGCGTCGAGTCGTAGGCCAGCACCACGAACTGCGCGCGGAGCACGCGGTCGGACAGCGACTGGAACCGTCGCAGCATGAGCGCCCGCAGCGACTCCTCGGCGGCGAGCGCCTTCACCGTCTCGATGCCGCGTACCGCGTCGAGCTGGCCGGCCGAGTACTGCTCGTCGGCCTCCTCGAGGCTCTCCGCGAGCGGCCGCAGCCGTCGTGACGCGAACCGTGCCGCGACGACGTAGAGCAGCGCCGTCACGAGGAACACGAGGGTGAGGGGTACGTCGTAGACGAGCATCAGCACGACGCTCGCGAGGACCGTCGCGCCGGCGGTGAGCACCTGCACACCGCTGTCGACGAGGAACGCGCGGATCTGCGAGGCGCCGCCGAGGCGCTTCTCGATGTCGCCGCTGCGCCGTGCTGCGAAGTAGGTCGCCGGCAGGTCGAGCAGGCGGCCGGTGACGAAGTCGAGCGTGGAGATGTCGAGGTCGACGGCGACCCGGGCGAGCAGCAGGCGCTCGACCGTCGACGCCGCCACGAGCGCGAGGACGGCGACGACGGCCGCCGGCACGACGGCCCGGAGCACGGAGGTGTCGCCGGGCGTGACCGCGTCGTCGACCACGTACCGCGCGAGCACGGGCACCACCAGCTCGAGCACCGCGGCGACGAGGGCGAGCACGACGGCGATCACGAGGGCTCGTCGGTGCGGGCGCACGAGCGGTGCGAGCCAGCGCGCGTCGACCCGGTCCTCCGGCACCTCCTGGAGCGCCGGGGTCGGCGTGAGCACGGCGGCGTAGCCGCTCCAACCGTCGAGGAACTCCTCGCGGGTCATGCGCAGCAGTCCGCGCGCGGGGTCGGCGACGCGGACGTGGCTGGCCGTCACCTCGTGCAGCACGATCCAGTGGTTGCCCTGCCAGTGCACGATCGCCGGGAGCGGCAGCTCGTCGAGGCGCGAGACCGAGACGCGCACCGACCGTGCCTCGAAGCCCAGGGCTGTGCCCGCCCGGGTGATGCCCGCAAGGGTCGTGCCCTCGGTCGCCGTGCGCGCGAGCTCGCGGATCCGACGGATGCCCACCCGCCGGCCGTGGGCGCGGCAGACCATCGCGAGGCTCGCCGCGCCGCAGTCCATCTCGTCGAGCTGGTAGACGAGGGGGAAGCGTCGCCGACCGCCGTGCGTCGTCGTCGACGGCAGCGGCGTCGCGTCGACGCTCGTGCGGTCGGGCTCGGGCGCGTCCTGCGGCAGCGGGGGCGGTGCGGCCTCCGCGTCGGCGGGGAGGATCTCGTCGGCGAAGTCCAGCGGCACCCGGGCCCGCGTTCGGAACTCGTAGCGGTGCACGCGCTCCTCGATGCGCGCGCGCAGTTCGGGCTCGCGCTCGGTGAGCTCCTGGAACGCGTCGACCGGGAGGCGCAGCAGCGACGACGCGCCCACCGACTCGACCGTGGCGTTGCGGTCGGCGTGCTGGAAGAGCGAGGCCTCGCCGACGTAGTCGCCGCTGCGCAGGAACGCGACGTCGCCGACGCCGTCGACGCTCACGCGCAGGCGGCCCTCGCGCACGACGTACATCGGACCGGGCGGGTCGCCCTCGCGGATGAGCACCTCGCCGGGCTGCGCCTCCACGGGCTCGAGGCGGGCTGCGAGGGTGGCCAGCCCGACGTCGGAGAGCGACGCGAACTCGGTGTGGACGCGGAAGAAGTCCCACAGGTCGCGCAGGCGGGCGAGCGACTCGAACGAGTCGCGGACCTCGGGGTGGCTGCGCACGAGCGCGGCGAACACGGCGCGGTGCATGCGGAGCGCACCGACCGGCCCGCTCGCCCGGACCGTCGCCGTGCGGTGCTCGTCGCCGAGGAGCGCCGCCTCGCCGAAGGCGTCGCCGGCGTGCAGGGAGCGCAGCGGCACCTCGTCGCCGGACTCGCCGCGCCGCAGCACCCGGGCGGTGCCGTCGGTGATGACGTAGAAGCTGTCGGCCTCCTCGCCCTCGCGGACGATCACCTCGCCGAACGAGTACGTCACCGGTTCGAGGCTGGCGACGAGCAGCGCCCGCGCCTCCTCGGGGAGCAGCGCGAACGCCGGCTGTCCCCGCAGCGGGTCGTCGACGAGCGGGTCAGGCACCGTCGCTCCAGCGGACGACGGCCGACATCGCCACGGCCGCACGGCGTTCCAGCAGCTCGGCGGCGGCGCGTCGGCGTACGTCGTCGTCGACCGCCGACGGGGCAGTGCGGTCCAGCAGCTGCACCACGGCGCGCCCGTCGGGGTGCGCGACCGGGCCGACGAGGGCACCGGGCTCCACGCCGAGGACCACGGGCTCGAGCCAGTCGTCGAGGGCCTCGAGGAAGGTGGCGACGTGCACGGGGGAGAGACCGACACGTGCGGCGACGTCGGCGAGCGGGGCCTGCTCCTCTCGGACGCAGAGCAGCAGCTCGTGAGCCACGTCGTCGTCGGGCGCGACCACGGCGGTGGCCTCGACGCGGGTCCAGTCGACCACGTGCTCGGACACGAGGTCGGCCACGGCGAGCGCGTCGGGCTCCTCGGTGCGGACGCGGTCGGCGCGCTCGACGACCTCCGCCAGCCACGAGGGGCTCCGCGGGTCGGCGCCCGCGAGCGCGGCGTCCTCGGCCAGCCGGCGTACCGCGTCGTCGAGCACGCCCTCGATCACGACGTGCGCGCGCAGCGCCACCGCCTCCACGTGACCAGGCGACGGGTCGCCCGAGGGATCCGGCAGCGCGCGGCGGCGCAGGTGGTCGCGGCAGTCGTCGACGTCGAGGTCCCACGACTCGAGCCAGGTCCGGTAGTCGTCGGCAGAGGTGAGGCGCAGGCGGCGACGCAACGCGATCTCCGCCCCCGGCACCCCGGCGTCGACCGTCGCACGCGTCGCGTCGTCGGCTGCGGCCAGCGCCGTAGATCGCGCGGACACGTCGCTGACCAGTGGCACCCAGCCGCCTCTCACGGCGAGCGCGTCGAGCGCGTCGGCGTAGCTGACGGCGCGGTCCGAGCAGCGGAAGGGCGCACGGGCGCCGGCCGGCCCCAGGACGTCGGCGGGCGCGGGCGCCGTGGTCGGGCTCGCGTCCATGGACCGGAGCGTAGGTGCGCGCACGGTCGGCTGGCGCGCGAACGTGCGAGGACCCCGGAGCGGCGCGGGCTCCGGGGTCCTCGTCGGGTCGGGCTAGGCGACGCTCGCGACACCCGGCGGCAGGAACCGCTGCCCGGTGACGCGCTCGCTGGTGCCGGTGCGGTCGAGGTAGGGCGTGATGCCGCCGAGGTGCCCCGGCCAGCCGGCGCCGAGCATGAGGCACAGGTCGATGTCCTGCGGCGCGGCGACGACCCCCTCGTCGAGCATCCGACGCGCCTCGTCGGCGACGGCGTCCAGAGCCCGCTGACGCACCTCGTCGGTCGTCGAGGGGCTGCTGCCGACGGTGAACAGCTCGGCGACGTCGGCGGCGACGCTCGGGGTGGCGCCCTCCCACGCGAGCAGCGTGGTCTTGCCGGCCTCGACCATGCGGCGCTGGTTCTCCGAGACGCCGAAGCGGTCCGGGAACGCCTGGTGCAGCGTCTCGCTCGTGTGGAACGCGACGGCCGGGCCGACCATCTGCACCAGGACGAACGGCGACATCGGCAGACCCATCGGGTCGACGGCCGCGTTGGCGACCTCGAAAGGCGTGCCCTCGTCGTACGCCGCCATGACCTCGCCCATGAAGCGGGTGAGCAGACGGTTGACGACGAACGCGGGCGCGTCCTTCACGAGCACGCACGACTTCTTGAGCGCCTTGCCGAGCGCGAACGCCGTCGCCAGCGAGGCGTCGTCGGTGCGCTCGGCGCGGGCGATCTCGAGCAGCGGCATGAGCGCGACCGGGTTGAAGAAGTGGAAGCCCACGACGCGCTCCGGGTGCTGCAGGTTCTCGGCCATCGCGGTGACCGACAGCGACGAGGTGTTGGTCAGGAGCACGCAGGTCTCCGACACGACGGCCTCGACCTCGACGAAGACCTGCTGCTTGACCTTGAGGTCCTCGAACACGGCCTCGATCACGACGTCGGCGTCGGCGAACCCGTCCTTGGTCGTCGAGCCGGTCACAAGGGCGCGCAGCCGGTTGCCCTTGTCGTTGCTGAGCCGGCCCTTGGCGACGAGCTTGTCGATCTCGCCGTGGACGTAGGCGACGCCCTTGTCGACGCGCGCCTGGTCGAGGTCGGTCATGAGCACCGGGACCTCGAGGCGCTGCACGAACAGCAGCGCGAGCTGGCTGGCCATCAGGCCCGCGCCCACGACGCCGACCTTCGTGATCGGACGCGCGAGCGACTTGTCGGGGGCGCCGACGGGTCGCTTGGCGCGGCGCTGCACGAGGTCGAAGGCGTAGAGGCCCGCGCGCAGCTCGTCGGTCATGGTGAGCTCGGCGATCGCGTCGTCCTCGGCCGAGAAGCCCTCGTCGCGCGACGCGGTCTTCGCCGCCTCGATGAGGTCGAGCGCGCGGTACGCCGCCGGCGCGGCACCGTGCAGCTTGAGGTCGGCGAGGGCACGGCCCGCGGCGACGGCGTCGTCCCAGGCCTGGCCGCGGTCGACCGCGGGACGCTCGACCGTGGTCTCGCCGCTCACGACCGACGCGGCCCAGCGCAGCGACTGCACGAGGAAGTCGGCCGGCTCGAACGCGACGTCGGCGATGCCGAGCGAGAGCACCTCGGCCGGCTTGAGCATCCGGTTCTGGCTCAACGGGTTCTCGACGATTACCTTCACGGACTTCTCCGCGCCGACGAGGTTCGGGAGCAGCCACGCGCCGCCCCAGCCCGGGATGAGCCCGAGCGCGACCTCGGGGAGCGCGATGAGGCCGGCGCCGGTCGAGACCGAGCGGTAGCTGCAGTGCAGCGCGATCTCGAGGCCGCCGCCCATCGCCGCGCCGTTGACGAACGCGAACGACGGGACGGGGAGCTCGCCGAGGCGGCGGAGCACGCGGTGGCCGCGGGCGCTGACCTCGCGGGCCTGCTCGGAGCTCGTGATGTGCGCGATGCCGGTGAGGTCGGCGCCGACGCCGAACACGAACGGCTTGCCCGTGACGGCGACGGCGACGATCTCGCCCGACTCGGCCGCGGCGGCGACGTGGTCGAGGGTCTCGGCGAGCGAGTCGAGGCCGCCGAGGCCGAAGGTGTTCGGCTTGGTGTGGTCGAACCCGTTGTCGAGCGTGATCAGCGCCGCCTTGCCGGCACCGCCGGGCAGGTCGACGAGGCGCAGGAGCGCGCGCGTGACGATCTCGTCGGGCGCGGCCGGGGTGGTGGTGGAGTCGCTCACGTCGCTCACGCGTCCTTGCCGTCGTAGTTCGGGTTCTCCCAGATGACCGTGCCGCCCATGCCGAGACCGATGCACATGGTCGTGAGGCCGTAGCGGACCTCGGGGTGCTGCTCGAAGCTCTTCGCGAGGTAGGCCATCAGGCGGATGCCGGAGGAGGCCAGCGGGTGGCCGACGGCGATGGCGCCGCCGAAGGGGTTCACGCGCGGGTCGTCGTCGGCGATGCCGAATGCGTCGAGGAAGGCGAGCACCTGGACGGCGAACGCCTCGTTGACCTCGAACAGGCCGATGTCCTCGATCGAGAGGCCGGCCTTCGCGAGCGCCTTCTGCGTGCTCGGCACCGGACCGACGCCCATGACCTCGGGCTCGACGCCGGCGAAGGCGAAGGACACCAGGCGCGCCTTCTTCTGCAGGCCGAGCTCGTCGGCGACCTCCTCGGCGGTGAGGATCGCGCCGGTGGCGCCGTCGTTGAGGCCCGCGGCGTTGCCCGCGGTGACGCGCCCGTGCGCGCGGAACGGCGTCTTCAGCGACGCGAGGCCCTCGAGCGTCGTCTCGGGGCGCGGCGGCTCGTCGACCGTCGCGAGTCCCCAGCCGGCCGCGGCCGTGCGCGTGGCGATCGGCACGAGGTCGTGCTGGATGACGCCGTCGGCGTACGCCTTCGCCGTCTTCTCCTGGCTGCGCAGCGCGTACTCGTCGGCGCGCGCCTTGGTGAGGTGCGGGAAGCGGTCGTGCAGGTTCTCGGCCGTCTTGCCCATGAGCAGGGCCTCGGGGTCGACGAGCTTCTCGCTGATGATGCGCGGGTTGGGGTCGATGCCCTCGCCCATGGGGTGGCGCCCCATGTGCTCGACGCCGCCGGCGACGACGACGTCGTAGGCGCCGACGCCGATGCCGCTCGAGAGGTTGGTGACCGCGGTCATCGCGCCCGCGCACATCCGGTCGACCGACTGGCCCGGCACCGAGCGCGGGAAGCCGGCGAGGATGCCCGCCGTACGGCCGATCGTGAGGCCCTGGTCGCCGATCTGCGTCGTGGCCGCGATCGCGACGTCGTCGATGCGCTCCGGCGGCAGCCCCGGGTTGCGGCGCAGCAGCTCGCGGAAGACGGCGACCACGAGGTCGTCGGCGCGGGTCTCGGCGTATAGGCCGTTGGCACCGGCCTTGCCGAACGGGGTGCGGGCGGCGTCGACGAGGACGACGTCGCGCACGGCGCGGGAAGGGGACACGGGGACTCCTCGGGAGGGGCACGGGACAGCGGTCGACCCGCGGTCCAGGCCGATGCTACCCGTCAGTAACAAGAACCGCCACGACCGCCCCCACGGGTCTCCACGAGGTGCCGTTCAGAGGTGCTTCGTGGCTTCGCGGCGTGACAGGGGGGAGAGCTGCGGGGTGGCGTCGACGTAGGCGCGCACCCAGTCGGGGTCGCGGTGGGCGAGCTCGCGCAGGGCCCAGCCGATCGCCTTGCGCAGCCAGAACTCGGAGCGCTCGAGGTTGGGGGCGATGACCTCGACGAGCAGGTCGCGGTCGGTGGCCAGGCCCGACCCGAGCTGCCCGAGGATCGCCGTACGCCGCAGCCAGAGGTCGTCGTGCACGGACCAGCCGCGCAGCACGTCGGCCATCGCGACGGGGTGGGCGCGGTGGGTCGGCGCGACGTGGCGCCCGGCGGTCTCGTCGACGAGGTCCCACCACGCGCCGGTGACCACCAGGTGCTCGAGCAGCGGCACGAGGTCCGGGTCGTGCCAGGGGCGGCCGACGCGGGCGGCGAGCAGGGCGAGGGCGGCGTAGCGCTCCTCGCGGTACGCCGCGGCGTCGTAGAGCTCGCGGACCGTGGCCTCCCACGTGGCGCGGTCGAGCGAGAGGGACTTCAGGAGCGGGCGGAGCGCGGCGGTGCGGGCGGGCTTGGCGACGCCGAGGAACGGCATCTCGGACTTCATGTACGCCCGCATGTCCTCGGCACGAGAGGGATCTGCGGCCGCGCGCAGGGCGGCGCGGACGTCGTGGACGAGCGCGAGGTCGGGGGAGGCCACCGGCCCAGTGTGGCCGGTGAGGGAGGCCGTCAGGCGCTGGGGGGCGAGACGAGCGTGGGTGCTGCGGTGTCGGCCTGGACCGGCTTCGCCGGACGCTGCGGCCGGAAGTAGATGGTGAGCGTGACGACGAGGTAGACGACCCAGACGATCGCCTGCAGCCAGGTGGTGACGGGGTCGAAGTGCAGGAAGCCGCCGAGCACGGTGCCGAGCGGGCCGTTCTCGTCGACGCTGCCGCTGACGTCGAACGCGTAGCTCTCGCCGCCCGGGAGCCAGCCGGCCTCCTGCAGGTCGCGCACGCCGTAGGCGAGCACGCCGGCGGCGACGACGATGAGGGCCGCGCCGGTCCAGGTGAAGAAGGTCGCGAGGTTCATCCGCACGGCGCCGCGGTAGACCAGCCAGCCGATGACGACGGCGGTGAGGATGCCGAGCAGGGCGCCGCCGAGCGCCGCTGCGGTGCCCTCCGAGGCCGAGGTGGCGGCCCAGAGGAAGAGCGCGGTCTCGAGGCCTTCGCGCACGACGGCGACGAACGCGACGACGCCGAGGGCGAAGCCGCCGGAGAGCAGCGCCTTGTCGAGCCGGCCGTGCAGCTCGCCGCGCATCTCGCGGGCGGTGCGCCGCATCCAGAAGACCATCCACGTCACGAGCGCGACGGCGATGACCGACATGAGGCCGGCGAACGCGTGCTCGGCCTCCTCCGAGAGGGAGTGCGACGTGGCGGTCAGGACAGCGCCGAAGCCGAGGGAGAGGGCGATCGCGATGCCGGTGCCGGCCCAGACCGCACCCAGGCGCGACCGGTGCCCCGCCTTCACGACGTACGCCACCAGGATGCCGACGATGAGCGAGGCCTCGAGGCCCTCGCGCAGGCCGATCAGGTAGTTGGCGAGCATCGGCGGCGGTCCCCTTCCCGGTAGTGAGGGTTACCTCACCACGGTAGCCGCCTCCGACTCAACCGGAGCGGGTCCGTCCGGTGGGACGGACGTCGGGTCGCGCAGGGCCGCGAGCAGCGGCTCGACGACCTGGTCGGCCTGCCAGGTCCGGGCCCCGCCCGCGAGCAGGGCCTCGCGCAGCGCCGCCTCCTCGAGCTCCGGGGGCGACCAGCACACCCGGCGGAGCAGGTCGGGACCGAGCAGGTTCTCCACCGGCATGCTGCGCTCCTCGGCGAGGCGGCCCACGACGGTCCGGGCGGCCGCGAGGCGGGCGGCGGCGGCCGGGTCGCGGTCGGCCCACGAGCGCGGCGGCGGCGGGCCGTCGGCGGGCAGCGAGTTCGGCGGCAGCGCCGAGTCGGGCAGGGCGAGGGCGACGTCGACGGCGCCCTGCCAGTCCGAGAGGTGGCGGCGGGCACCGCGACCGCCGTACGCCGGCAGCGTCGACAGCTCGGTGCGCTGGCCCGGCACGGTGGCCAGGGCTGCGGCGACGAGCGCGGAATCGGGGAGGACGCGGCCGGGCGAGGTGTCGCGCCGGCGGGCGATGTCGTCGCGGCGCTCCCACAGCGAGCGCACGACGGCGAGCTGGCGCGGCTTGCGGACCTTGTGCAGGCCCGAGGTACGCCGCCACGGGTCGACGCGCGGCGTGGCGGGCGGTGCGAGGCGCACGGCCTCGAACTCCTCGTGCGCCCAGCCGAGCTTCCCGGCCTCGTCGAGCTCGGCCTCGAGGACGTCGCGCAGCTCCACGAGGAGCTCGACGTCGAGGGCGGCGTAGCGCAGCCAGGGCTCGGGCAGCGGTCGGGTCGACCAGTCGGCCGCGGAGTGCTCCTTGGCCAGCGAGTAGCCCAGCACCTCCTCGAGCAGGGCGGCCAGGCCGACGCGCGGGCGGCCGAGGAGGCGGCCGGCGAGCTCGGTGTCGAACAGGGAGTCGGGAGCGAGGCCGATCTCGCGCAGGCAGGGCAGGTCCTGCGACGCCGCGTGCAGCACCCACTCGGTGCCGTCGAGGGCGGCGGCGAGGGGTGCGAGGTCGCGTACGGCGATGGGGTCGACGAGGTGCGTGCCGCTTCCCTCGCGGCGCAGCTGGACGAGGTAGGCGCGCTGCCCGTAGCGGTAGCCCGAGGCCCGTTCGGCGTCGACGGCCACCGGACCGGTGCCCGCGGCGATCGCGTCGGCGGCCTCGCGCAGGGCGGCGTCGGTGGTGACGACAGGGGGCACGCCCTCGCGCGGGGCGGTGAGCGCCTCGACCTCGCGGTCGGGCACGGCGTCGGTCGTCGCAGGTTCAGCGGCGTCCGTCACGCGGACAGGATAGTGAGCGGTGCCCGCCGGGGCGCGGCGCACCGCCGTGCCGAGAGCACCGGGGAGGCCAGGACCGGCCCCGGGGCGCTCAGCGGACGAGGCCGGCACGCATGGCGTGCGCGACCATCTCGGCACGGTCGCCCGTGCCGACCTTGCGCGCGATGCGCGCGAGGTGGCTCTTCACGGTGAGCGCCGAGAGACCGAGCGCGTCGCCGATGTCCTTGTTGGAGCGACCCTCCGAGACCAGCTGCAGCACCTCGACCTCGCGGGCCGAGAGCTCGTCGGGGGAGCCGCCGCGGGGGCGCAGCCGCGCGACGGGCGCGGTGGTGCTCGCGGGGTTGTCCTCGGGGGTCACGACGTAGCAGCGGACGCCGGCGTTGATCGCAGCGCGGACGGCGTACGGGTCGTCGCGGACGGTCAGGAGCACGACGCGGCGCCAGCCCAGGTTGCGCAGGTCGCCGAGCAGGGGGAGGGCGGGGCCGTCGGAGAGGCCGCCCTCGATGACCACCAGGTCGCGCTGTCCCTCGTGGTGGGCTCGCACGCGCGCCTCGGCACCGCTGGCCGCCTCGATGACGTCGCGCGCGCCGAGCAGGCGCAGCCGGCCGACGAGGTTCTGGCGGCGCGCGGCGGACTCCGCCACGACGAGAGCCGTGAAACGAGCCCTCGGCAGCGGCACCACCGCAGCGGTGCGCTCGACCAGTGCGACCACGGCACGCCTCCCGGCATCACCCGTGCCGGACGCTCTTCATCCGGCTTACGTGAGGGCTATCGACCCGGGGGACGGGGGTCTTGACCCGAAAAGGGGAACCGGTTGCGGTCACCACGGTGACTCGATCGGGTGAATCCGGGGCCGACCGGCCGTGTCCGGACGTGCGAGCGCGCCGCAGGGCGGGTGAGCGGACGGTCGGGGGAGCCGGGTCAGCGCCTGCGCGGGCCGGGCAGGGTGGCCACGCCGGGTGGGAGCGGGGGCAGCCCCGCCACCTGCGCGAGCACGTCGCCCCAGGCCTCGAGGTGCGCCCCGATGTCGGGCGTGGCCGGCGTCCACGACGCGCGGATCTCGACGTCGCCCGAGGGCGCCCGGTCGGCGATCTCCCCGAAGGACTGCGACGCCGTCCGGGTGACGGTGCCCGACTCGGCGCGGTACGACGCCCCGCGGGCCTCGAGCGCCTCCTCGAGCCAGGCCCAGGCGACCTCGGTGAGCATCGGGTCCTCCGCGATGTCGAGCTCGACCGTGCCCTTGGCGAAGGTCACGACGCGGAACTCGCCGTCCCACGGCTCCTGGCCCGTCGGGTCGTGCAGCAGCACGAAGCGGCCGCTCGCGGCCTCCTCGTCGCCCACGAGCACCTCGGCCTGCAGCGCCACCGCGAACGGCGAGAGCCGCTGCGGCGCCGGCGTCTCCTCGATGACGATCTCCGGGCGCAGCTCGGCCGCGCGGATGCTGGCGAGAGCGGTCGCGAAGTCGGCGGGCACCGGTGTCGCGCCGTCGCGCGCGTCGCGGTCCCGGCTGGTCACAGCGCGAGGGTAGGTCGCGGCCGGCCCGATCGGTCGGCGGCGCGCCCGAGACCGGCGGGTCGATCGCGACGCGACGCCCCGGGAGGCGGGCACGCACCGTCGTGGCACGATCGAGCCCGTGACCGACGCCCTCCCCGCCACGCACCCCCTCGTCGACGGCCGCACGGCCGACGCGCCCCTCGTGCGCACCGCCCGCCGCCTCGACGTACCCCGTACGCCGGTCTGGTTCATGCGCCAGGCGGGGCGGTCGCTCCCCGAGTACCGGAAGGTGCGCGAGGGCGTCCCGATGCTCGAGTCGTGCTTCCGCACCGACCTGGTCGTCGAGATCACGATGCAGCCGGTGCGGCGGTACGGCGTCGACGCGGCGATCTTCTTCAGCGACATCGTCGTCCCGCTCAAGGCCATCGGCGTCGACCTCGACATCAAGCCCGGAGTGGGCCCGGTCGTCGCCGAGCCGTTCCGGACCGCGTCCGACGTCGAGCGGCTGCGCGACCTCGAGCCCGACGACGTCGCGCCGGTCCTCGCGGCCGCGACCGCGCTGACCGACGAGCTCGGCACCACGCCGCTCATCGGCTTCGCGGGCGCGCCGTTCACGCTCGCGTCGTACCTCGTCGAGGGCGGACCGAGCCGCGACCACGCGCGCACGAAGTCGCTCATGTACGGCGCGCCCGAGGTGTGGCACGCGCTGCTCGAGCGGCTGTCGGGTATCGCGGGCACGTTCCTGCGCCAGCAGGTGCTGGCGGGGGCGAGCGCGGTGCAGCTGTTCGACTCGTGGGTGGGGGCGCTGCCCTCGCGCGACTACCGCGAGTACGTCCTGCCGCACTCGCGCGCCGCGCTGGCCGCGGTCGCCGACCTCGGCGTACCCCGCATCCACTTCGGTGTCGGCACGGGCGAGCTGCTCGTCGACATGCGCGACGCCGGCGCCGACGTCGTGGGCGTCGACTTCCGCGTCCCGCTGTCGGAGGCCGCGCGGCGCGTCGGCGACGGGGTGGCGCTGCAGGGCAACCTCGACCCCGCGTCGCTGTTCGCCGGCCCGGAGGCCGTGGCGGCGCGCGTCGACCAGGTGCTCGACGACGCGGCGGGCCTGCCGGGCCACATCTTCAACCTCGGCCACGGCGTGCTGCCGGGCACCGACCCCGACGTCCTCAAGGCGGTCGTGGAGCAGGTGCACGCCCGCACGACCCGCTGACGTCTCAGACCTCGGCGGGTGTCTCCGGCGTGCGCGCGGTCGTCGGACGCCGACGGCGTGCGAGCCACCACACGAGCGCGCCGACCGGCACGAGCACGACCAGGAACGGCACCAGCGCACCGACGACGGTGAGCGCGGCGACGAACGCGGCCGTGAACGCCGACCAGCCCGCCTTGAGGCCGGCCATGAAGCCGGTGTCGGCCGCGGCAGCCACCGGTGCCGACTCGCTGGTGAGGGTCACGGAGACGGTCGCGAGCGCCGTCTGGTCGGCGAGAGCGCGCTGCTGCGCCTCGAGCGACTCGAGGTCGGCCTGGCGCTTGCCGAGCTCCGCCTCGAGCGTCACGACGTCGCCGAGCGTGGTCGCGCGTCCCATGAGGAGACGGACCCGGTTCAGCGAGGCGCGTGCGCTCTCGACGCGCGCGTCGACGTCGGCGACCTGCGCGGTGACGTCGTCGGCAGTGCGCGACGACCAGGTCACCGTGCCGAGCGCGCGCAGGTCGCGCAGCAGCGCGTCGACCTCGGAGCCCGGGACCCGGAGGGTCGTCACCGACGTCGCGTAGCCCCCGGGGCAGCCGGTGCGCGCGCAGTAGTCCGTGGGGCCCGAGCCGGCGGTGCCGTCGCTGCTGGACGCCGGGACGGGCAGGGGGACCTGTCCGTCGGACGTCGACTGGTCCGCGATGACCGCCTTGTGCGACGCGGCCACGGCGGTGAGCCGGGCCGTGGAGGCGGTGACGTCGTCGACGCGCACGGCGAGGTCGGCGCGCACGATCATCGAGCGCTGCACCGAGACCGTGCCGAGGCCGTTCGTCGCGTCGTACGCCACCTTCCCGGTGCCGCCGCCGCTGCTGTCGGCGACGCCCTGCGCGGGTGCGGGCACCGCCTCGGGCGCGCGGGCTGCGGAGCCGGACGAGGCTGCGCCGCCGGAACAGCCCGCGAGCGCGAGCACGGCGAGGGCGGACACGAGTGCGGCGCGGGCTCCGCGCGCGGGACGACGGACGGGCATGACGGCCTCCGACGGTTCGGCGACGGCACCCTGCCGTCGCCGCTGTGACGCGACGTGCGCAGGAGCGGTTCCGGCGTAGGAGGTCACGGTTCGGCAGCGCCGCGGGTCGCCTCCCCGCGCGGCGCGCGCTCGGCCGGGGTGGCAGGGTGAGGGCGTGAGCTCCGGCGACGTCGTGACCCCGCCCCGCCGACCGCACGTCGTGGTCGTCGGCGGCGGCATCTCCGGGCTGGCCGCCGCGTGGCGGCTGTGCCGGCTGCGCCACGACGTCGACGTGACGGTGCTCGAGTCGTCGGACCACGTCGGCGGCAAGCTGCGCCTCGGTGAACTGGCCGGCGTCACCGTCGACGTCGGCGCCGAGTCGATGCTCGCCACCCGCCCCGAGGCGGTCGGGCTGGTCCGCGAGAGCGGGCTCGGCGACGACCTCGTGCACCCGACCGACGCGCGGCCGCGGCTGCTCGTCGACGGCGACCTGCGCGAGATGCCGACCGGGCTCGTGATGGGCGTGCCGACCGACCTGACGTCTCTCGCGCGGTCGGGAGTGGTGTCGTCGCGTGCGCTCGCGCAGATCCCGCTCGACCACGTGCTGCCCGGGCGCCCCGTCGGCGACGACGTGTCTCTGGGCGACTACATCGGACGACGTCTCGGTCCGGAGGTCGTCGACCGGCTCGTCGCCCCGCTCGTGATGGGCGTGTACGCCGATCGCGCGGTCGAGGTCTCGATGCGGGCCGCGGCGCCGAAGCTGTTCGAGCAGCTGCGCGGCGAGCGGTCGCTCCTCGCCGCGGCGTCGCGGTCGCGCGGCACGGGCGGCGACGGTCGTCCGTTCGCCGGCGTGCGCGGCGGCGTCGGCCGGCTGCCGGTCGCGCTGGCCGAGCGGCTGCGCGCCGCGGGCGTCACGATCGAGACGTCGGTGACCGCGCGGGCGCTGCGCCGCGGCCACCACGGCGGCTGGGACGTCGTCGTCGGCCCGACCACCGACCAGCGCCTCGTGCACGCCGACGCCGTCATCCTCGCCGTGCCCGCGCCGGCGATGGCGCGGCTCGTGCGCGGGCTGTCGATCCAGGCGGAGACCGACCTCTCGGAGGTCCAGACGACGAGCGTCGCCGTCGTCGGGCTCGCCTACCGCGTCGAGGACCTGCCCGACGGCGACCTGCCCGACGGCTCGGGCTACCTCGTGCCGCCGTCGGAGAACCGCCCCGTCAAGGCGGCGACCTTCTCGTCGCACAAGTGGCAGTGGGTCGCCGACCTCGCCGAGCCCGAGGGGCTGGTGCTGGCGCGCGCGTCGCTCGGCCACGCCGACGACGTCGCGGTGCTGCAGCGCGACGACGACGAGCTCGCGGCGCTGGCCGCCGACGACCTCGCGTACGTCGGTCGGCTCGGCCGCGCGCGTCCGGTCGCGACGTCGGTCACGCGCTGGGGCGGCGGCCTGCCGCGGTACGCCGTCGGCCACGTCGACCGCATGGACCGGATCACCGAGGCGCTGCACGCGCTCCCGGGTGTCGCGGCGTGCGGGGCGGCGTTCGACGGTGTCGGCATCGCGGCCTGCATCGGGCGCGCCTCGCGGTCGGCGGAGTGGATTTCGCAGCGGCTCGGGTCCGACGGAGAATGGCGACATGGCTGACACGACCACCGGCACCGCCCCCGGCCCGAGCGGCAAGCGCCCGCAGCAGGGCAAGGCCGCACGCGACATCAACGACGCGATCCGCTACACGAGCTGGTCGGTCTTCCGCGCGGCCCGGCCGCTCGGTGATGCCGACCGCGCGGCCGTCGCGCGCGAGGTCGACGAGCTCGTCGAGCAGCTCGCGGCCAAGGACGTCGTGGTCCGCGGCTGGTACGACGTGGCCGCGCTGCGCGCCGACGCCGACATCGTGCTGTGGATGCACGCGGCGTCGTCCGACGACCTGCAGGACGCCTACCACCGGTTCCGGCGTACCGGTCTGGGCTCCGCCCTCGAGCCGGTGTGGTCGCAGATGGCGCTGCACCGGCCGGCGGAGTTCAACAAGTCGCACGTGCCGGCCTTCCTCGCGGAGGAGGAGGCGCGCGCGTACGTCTGCATCTACCCGTTCGTGCGCTCCTACGAGTGGTACCTGCTGCCCGACGACGAGCGTCGCGAGCTGCTCGTCGAGCACGGCCAGATGGGCCGCGACTACCCCGACGTGCGGGCCAACACGGTCGCGTCGTTCGCGCTCGGCGACTACGAGTGGATCCTCGCGTTCGAGGCCGACGAGCTGCACCGCATCGTCGACCTGATGCGCCACCTGCGCGGCTCGCGCGCCCGGCTGCACGTGCGCGAGGAGATCCCGTTCTACACGGGCCGCCGCCGCCCGGTCGCCGACCTGGTCGCCGACCTGCCCTAGCCCGTCGCCGCGACGTGCTCCACGTCTCGTCCCCGTCCCCGGGCGGAGGGGTCCGCTGAGCGGGCAACGTGGAGCGCTCCTGCCCTACATTCGCCGCGAGGGCGAGCGCCGTTCACCTGCGGACGTCGTCTGGGGGGTGGTCGGGTTGCACGCTGAGGGCACGCTGGAGGTGCCGGACTCAGGCCTGTGGGTCGTGGGTCTCGGCGCGTCCGCCGGCGGCGTCGAGGCGCTGCGCCAGCTGCTGCCGGTGCTCCCCGACGGACCCGTCGCGTACGTCGTCGCGCAGCACATGTCGCCGGTGCACCCGAGCCTGCTGCTGCAGGTGCTCTCGCGCGAGACGTCGCTCAAGGTCGTCGAGGTCTTCGACGGCATCGCGCTCGAGCCGGGCCACGTCTACGTCGCGCCGCCCAACTGCGACGTGTCGCTGTCCGGCGGCGTCCTGCGCATCCGGACCGCCGCTCCGCGCATCAGCCCGCAGCCGAGCATCGACGTCCTCTTCGACTCGCTGGCAGCAGGGCTGCCAGGGCGCGTCATCGGCGTGGTGCTGTCGGGCACCGGCTCCGACGGCGCGTCGGGCATGGCCGCGATCTCCGCGGCGGGCGGCCGCACGATCGTGCAGGACCCGACCACGGCCCTCTACCGCGACATGCCGCTCGCGTCGATCGACGCGGGCGCCGTGGAGTTCGTCGTCGCTCCGGTCGAGATGGGCGAGCTGATCTCCGACCTGCTCCGCGGCGTGACGCGACCGAGGACCCGCACTCGGTGGGGCGACAACACCACGCTCGCGGCGCTCGCACGCGAGACCAGGCGCGTGACCGACTGGGACATCGTCAACTACAAGGACGGCACGCTGACGCGTCAGCTGGACCGCCGCATCAACGCCCTGGGGCTCGCGTCGCTGGCCGACTACGTGTCGTACGTCGTGGACCGCCCGGAGGAGCTCGCGGCGCTGCGCGACTCGATGCTCATCACCGTCACCAGCTTCATGCGCGACCGCCGCTCGTTCGACGCGCTGCGGCACGCGCTCAAGCCGGTCATCGACGCGAAGGCGCCGGGCGAGCCGGTGCGCGCCTGGGTGGCGGCGTGCGCGACGGGCGAGGAGGCGTACTCCGTCGCCATGGTCATCGCCGAGCTCGTTCGGGAGCGCGGAGACGACCTGCCGATCAAGGTGTTCGCGACCGACATCTCCGACACGGCGATGGAGAGCGCGCGTCGGGGCGTCTACCCGCTCGACGCCCTGCGCGACGTGCCGCCGACGTGGCGGTCGCGCTACTTCGAGGTGTCGGGCGAGTACGCCACGGTCACCAAGAAGCTGCGTGAGTCGCTCGTCATCGCGCGCCAGGACGTCACCCGCGACCCGCCGCTCGTGCGGATGGACCTGGTGAGCTGCCGCAACCTGCTGATCTATCTGGTCCCCGGTGTGCAGTCGCGCGTGCTGTCGAGCTTCTGGGCGGCGCTGAGCCCCGGCGGCCTGCTCTTCCTCGGAAGGTCCGAGTCGGTGCCGGGCGACTCCGACATGTTCGACGCGCTCAGCACGGCCGACAAGATCTACCGGCGCGGCGCCCCGGTGGCGTCGCCCCGGGTCGTGCTCGCCGAGACGGTGACGCCGGCGCGCGCGCTTCGGTCGACGACGACCCCCGCCGCGCACTCCGTGCGCGACCTGCTGCGCGACGACGTGCGCGACCGCCTGCTCACGTCGTACGGGCCTCCGTCGCTGCTCGTGGACCCGAGCGGTGCGCCGGTGCACCAGGTGGGCGACGCGTCGCGCTTCCTGCGGATGCCGACGGCCGACGGCAACTACACGGTCGTCGACATGGTGGTGCCGGGGCTGCGCACCGAGCTGGCCACGATGCTCAACCGCATCGGGCGCGACGGTGCCGCCGAGATCAGCCACATCGTGGTGCTGCACCACGACGACGGCACGTTCGAGCCGCTGCGGCTCGAGGTCTCGCGGATCCGGCACCCCGGGGTTCCCGACGCGTACGCGCTCGTGTCGTTCGTGCCGACGGCGACGGGATCGGTCGTCGACCGCGAGGCGGTCGACGATCGCGACGAGGTGGGGCACGACGCGCTGCTCGAGGAGGTCGCGGACCTCGAGGCCGCGCTGTCGGGGACGCGCGAGCACCTGCAGGCCGTCGTGGAGGAGCTCGAGGCCTCCAACGAGGAGCTGCAGGCGATGAACGAGGAGCTGCAGGCCTCGAGCGAGGAGCTGCAGGCCACCAACGAGGAGCTCGAGACCACCAACGAGGAGCTGCAGGCGACCAACGAGGAGCTCACGACCGTCAACGAGACGCTCGAGGTGCGCACCACCGAGCTGACCGAGACCAACGCGATGCTCCAGAACATCCAGGACGCGGTGCACACCGCGATCGTGCTGCTCGACCGCGAGGGCCGGGTGCAGCGCTACTCGCCGCTCGCCGTGAAGGTGTTCGGGCTGACGGCGGGAGACCTCGGGCGGCGGCTGGTGGATCTGCCGTCGCACGTCGACGCCGGCGAGCTCGGCACGACGATCGACCACGTGCTCTCGTCGGGCGAGGGGCACCTGTCGGAGGTGTCGGCCGGCTCGAGCGACTACCTCATGCAGGTCATGCCGTACGTCGTGTCGGGTCGCGTCGACGGTGTCGTCGTCGCGCTGGCGAACATCACCGAGCTCGTGCAGAAGCGGCTCGAGATGTCGGGCCGGGTCGCCGAGTTCCAGGTGCTCTCGGAGGCCGTTCCGCACATGGTCTACCGCACTGCGGGCGACCCGCCGACGCTGACCTACGTCTCGCCCGGGGTGCAGGCGATCTTCGGCGTCGACGTCGCCGAGGCGCTCGAGCGGCCGGCGCTGCTCGGCGAGCTCGTCGTGGAGGCCGACCGTCAGGCCGTCGAGCGCTCGCGCGTCGGGCCCGACGGGAGCCGCACGGTCGACTTCCGCGTGCAGCGTCCGGACGGCGTCATGCGCTACCTGCGCGACATGTCGGAGACCTGGACCGACGCCCGCGGCCGGCGCCAGCG
Source organism: Candidatus Nanopelagicales bacterium (assembly GCA_046330715.1). Classification (GTDB taxonomy): domain Bacteria; phylum Actinomycetota; class Actinomycetes; order S36-B12; family CAIYMF01; genus Longivirga. The sequence continues at coordinate 297,263 of JAXLSG010000002.1, read as the reverse complement.
CGTCGGCACGGTGACCGACGTGACCGACCTGCGCCTCGCCGTCGTGAGCGCCGAGCGCGAACGCATCCGCGCGCAGTCGATGTTCTCGCTGGGCGGCGTACCCATGGCGTCGATGACCGCGGCCGGCGTGCTGTCGACGGTGAACGAGGAGCTGTGCGCCCTCGTCGGGCGGCGGCGCGAGGACCTCGTCGGCACGCTGATGTGGGACGTCGCGCAGGGGGGCGGCCGCACGGTGCTGCGCGACGCCGTCGAGAAGCTGCCGACCGACGGCAGCGGCCGCGTCTCGGTGGCGGTGCCGCTCATCGACACCGCGGGCGACGTGCACGACACCGAGATCCACCTCTCGCTCATCACGCTCCCGGCGACCGGCGACTCCCTCGCGGAGGTCGAGCCGTTCGTCTTCGTCGTCGTGCAGGACAACACCGAGATCGTGCGGGCACGGCGGGCCGCCGAGGTGCGCGGCAAGCAGGTCGAGTCGGTCTTCGGCGGTACGGCGGCACCGATGGCGATCGAGGACGCGACCGGGCGCATCCTGCAGGTGAACGGCGCCATGTGCACGATGCTCGACAGGTCGGAGGAAGACCTCGTCGGACGGCCGTTCGCCGAGCTCACCTACCCCGAGGACGTGTCGGCCGACCTGGCACTGTTCGGGGAGCTGGTGCGCGGCGACCGTGCGGCGTACACGCTGGAGAAGCGGTTCCTGCGCTCCGACGGCGGCATCGTGTGGGGCCGCCTCATGGTGACGACCGCGCCCGACCTCGACAGCCTCGACGGGCGGCTGTTCATCACGACCGTCCTCGACATCACCGGCGAGCGCGAGCGCGAGGCCGCGGCGCTGCGCGTGGCGCAGTCCGACGTGCTCACCGGGCTCGCGAACCGCGTGGTGATCTTCGACCGGCTCCGTCAGGCGCTGCTGCGTGCGAAGCGCACCGGCGAGCACGTGTCGGTCATCTTCATCGACCTCGACGGGTTCAAGGGCGTCAACGACCGGCTCGGCCACGACGCAGGCGACGACGTGCTGCGTGCCGCGGCGCTGCGGCTGCGCGGCGCGACGCGCGAGAGCGACTCCCTCGCGCGCCTGGGCGGCGACGAGTTCCTCGTGGTGGCGTCGCACGACCTCGGCTCGCCGCTCGAGGGTGCGCGGCTCGCCGACCAGCTGCTGCGCGCGCTGGCCCACCCGTTCGGCGCGGCCGACGGCATCGACGTGGCGCGCCTCACCGGCCGCGCGCTCGACGGCCAGGGCGCCGCCGACGTCACCCTCACGGTGACCCCGAGCATCGGCGTCACGCAGTTCCCGACCGACGGCGACGACGTCGAGGAGCTCGTGCGCAAGGCCGACGTCGCCATGTACGCCGCCAAGGGCCGCGGCGGCAACCAGGTGCACTTCTACTCCGACCGGCTCCAGGAGCGGTCGCGGATGCGCGCGGCGCTGCGGCTCGAGCTGAGCGCGGCGATCCAGGACGGCCAGATCGTGCCGTTCCTGCAGCCCGTGCTCGACGCCTCGACGCGTCGTGTCGTCGCCCTCGAGGTGCTGGCCCGCTGGCAGCACCCACAGCGCGGGCTGCTCGGACCGTTCGACTTCCTGCCCGACGCCGAGGAGTTCGAGCTCCTCGATGCCCTGACGCTGCGGCTCGTCGAGGCGGTGGGCCGTCGGCGTACCGAGATCGACTCCGTCGTCGGGCGGCTCGGCGTGGCCTTCAACCTCGCGCCGCAGCAGCTCGGCCATCCCGAGCTGCTCGCCGCGCTGATCACCACCGCGGGAGTCGGCGGGTGCACGGTCGAGGTCACGGAGGCCGCGGCCTTCGGCGGCGACGCGGGCACGATCGACGCGCTGCGGCGGTTGCGCGCAGGTGGGGCCCGGACGTCGCTCGACGACTTCGGGACCGGCTACTCCAGCGTGCTGCACCTCAAGGCGTTCGGCTTCGACGAGGTGAAGATCGACCGCGAGTTCGTGAGCGGATCGGCGGAGGGCCCGGACGCCACGCTCGTCACCGCCATGGTCGGCATGGCCCACGCGCTCGGCGCGATCGCCGTCGCCGAGGGGGTCGAGACAGCGGAGCAGGCCGACGTGCTCACGGGCCTCGGCGTCGACCGGCTGCAGGGCTTCCACTTCGCCCGCCCGATGGCGGTCGACGACCTGCTCGGCTGGCTGGAGGGGCACCGATGACGACGACCCCGACGCACGACGCCGCGGCGGCGGTCGTCGACCGGTACGTCGCGTCCGTCCTGACCGGTGACCGCGTCGGAGCGGGGGAGGTCGTCGACTCGTGCCTCGACCAGGGGTGGCAGCCGCTCGACGTCGTGTGCGACGTGCTCGCACCGGCGCAGGCGCACGTCGGTCGGAGCTGGGAGGAGGGCCGCTGGAGCGTCGCGATGGAGCACCGCGCCAGCGTCATCACCGCCGGCCAGCTCGAGCAGCTCGCGGTGCTCGCACCGGCTGCGCCCGACGACGGCGACCGCTTCGGTCCTGTGCCGGTGATCTGCTGCGAGGGGGAGTGGCACACGCTGGCCGCGGAGATGGCCGCCACGGTCATGCGGATGCGCGGCATCCCTGCGGAGATGATCGGGCCCTCGCTGCCGGCGGAGGAGGTCGCGGGCTTCCTCGGGGCCGACCCGCCGCGGGTCGTCGCGGTCTCCTGCTCGCTGCCGATGCATCTCATCGGCGCCTGGCGCACGATCACCGCGCTGCGCGCGTGCGGTGTGGCAGTCGTCGCCGGCGGGCGCGGGTTCGGGCCGCACGGCCGGTGGGCGCTGACGCTGGGCGCAGACCACGCCGCCTCCGACTTCCGCACCGGGGCCGACCTCGTGCAGCGGCTGCGCACCGGGCCTCCCGGGCTGCCGCTGGGCGACGCCGTCCCTGCCGACGTCGCGGCCGAGGTCGAGGTGCTGCGGCGCGAGGCGCCGACGTGGACCGAGCTCGCGACGCAGGCGGCGCGCGACCAGTGGCCGGGCCTCGACGCGCGCACCGCGGCCGTGCTCGCGACGCGTGCGGACATCGACGAGACCGTGCAGGCCATCGGCTCTGCGGTGCTCGTCGGCGACGAGGCGCTGCTGCGCGAGTTCGTGGCCTGGTTCGAGGGAGTCATCGCCGCGCGCGAGCTGCCCCTGTCGTTCGTGTCCTCGGCGTTCGTGCTGCTGCACGCCGCGATCCCGGCCTCGCTGCCGCGCCTGCGGGCGATGACGCGCGTCGGGCTGGAGTCGACGACGCAGCCGATCATCTGACCTCGCAACGCGGTCGCGGCACGGGGCCGCGGTCGGCGAGGATCGTCGCGTGGCCCGACCCCTGACGCCCCGCGCCGCGGGTCGGTCGCGTCTCGACCTCGACGACGTGCCGGCCGACGTGCGGTCGTGGTTGGACGAGGCGCTCGGATCACCTGTCGTGTCGGCTCAGACGCGGATGGGCGGGTTCTCGCCCGGTGTCGCGGCGCGTGTCGTGGGCGCCGACGGCCGCCGCGGGTTCGTGAAGGCCGTGGGCGACGAGGTGAACTCGCACACGCCCGACCTGTTCCGCCACGAGATCGCCGTCCTGTCGGTCCTGCCCGAGGTGCCGTACCGGGCGACCCTGCTGGCGTCGTACGACGACGGCTCGTGGGTGGCCATGCTGCTCGACGACGTCGAGGGCGCGTTCCCCGACCTCGACGACGACCGCGACATGGCGGTCGTGCACGAGGCCGTGGTCGCGCAGTGCGCAGAGCTCACGCCGGACCCGGTGGGGCTGCAGGGGCCGGACCTCGCCGAGAGCGCGGTCCGCTGGCACCGGCTCGTCGAGCGGACGATCGACGAGGACCCGTCGCACTTCCCCGGCTGGTTCGTTTCCGAGCGCGACGCCGTGCTCGCTCGCCTGGCGTCGCTGCCCGACCGGCTGCCCGCGGAGAGCTGGGTGCACCTCGACGTGCGCGACGACAACCTGCTCGTGCGTCCCGACGGGAGCGCCGTCGTCCTCGACTGGGGGATGAGCCGGTCGGGGCCGAGCTGGACCGACCAGGTGCTGCTCGCCGCGCACCGGGTCGACCGGCCCGTCTTCGACGACCTGGTGTCGGGGCTCGCCGCGTACGGCGCGTCCGCGCAGAGGGGCGCCGGGCTGCAGGACGACGTCACCGACCTGCTGCTCGCGCTCGGCGGGAGCCTGGCCGCGCTTCGCGACCGCCCGGTGCCCGGGCTGCCCGACATCGACGAGTTCCGTCGCCGCGAGCAGGTGCGGCTCCTCGAGGGCGCCCGTCGACGGCTCGGCGCCTGACGGATACTGGGGCCATGCAGGTCGAGAGCATCGCCGTCGCGCCCGTGAAGGGCCTCGGGCTGGTCCACCCGTCGTCGGTCGACGTCACCGCGTCGGGAGTGCGGGGCGACCGTCGCTACGCCATGGTCGACGATCGCGACCGGCTCGCGAGCGGGAAGCGCTTCGGCCCGCTGGTGCGGGTGTCGGTCGTCGAGTCCGACGGGAGCACCCTCGTGCTGCGCCTCCCGGACGGATCGAGCGTGGGTGGTGCGGTCGAGCTGGGAGACGAGCTGGACGCGATCTTCTACGGCGAGCCGCGCCGCGGGCGGCTGGTGCTCGGCCGGTACGCCGAGGCGCTGTCGGAGCTCGCGGGGGAACCGCTGCGGCTGCTGCAGTTCCCCGAGGGCGAGGCCGTCGACCGCGCCGGCGACGGCGCTGTGTCGATCCAGTCGACGGCGTCGCTCGAGGCCATCGGGCGCGAGGCCGGCGTCGGCGCTGCGGTCGACGGTCGTCGGTTCCGGATGACGTTCACCGTGTCGGGCGCGGGCGAGCACGACGAGGACTCGTGGCTCGGGCGGCGCGTGCGGATCGGCGAGGCCGCTGTGGTCCCCGAGGGCAACATCGGCCGCTGCGCCATCACGACGCAGGACCCCGAGACCGGCGTACCGACCCTCGACACCCTCAAGACGCTCGCGCGCTACCGCGGCGAGCTCGTCACCACCGAGCCGCTGCCGTTCGGCGTCCACGCGCGCGTGCTCACGCCGGGACGCGTGTCGGTGGGCGACCAGGTCGTCGTCGACCCCGCCTGACTCAGGCCTCCGGCTCGAGGCGCAGGCTCACCGAGTTGATGCAGTAGCGCAGATCGGTGGGAGTGCCGTAGCCCTCGCCCTCGAAGACGTGGCCGAGGTGGCTGCCGCAGGTCGCGCAGCGGACCTCGACGCGGCGCATGCCGAGGGAGGTGTCCTCGAGCTCGATGATGCTGTCGCCGGCCAGCGGCGAGAAGAACGACGGCCAGCCGCAGTGCGACTCGAACTTGGTGTCGCTGGTGAACAGCTCCGCACCGCACGCGCGGCAGGAGTAGGTGCCGCGGGTCTTGGTCTCGGTGTATTCGCCGGTGAAGGCGCGCTCGGTGCCGCCCTCGCGCAGGACGTGGTACTCGGCGGGGGAGAGCTGAGCCTTCCACTCGTCGTCGGACTTCACGGTGACGAAGGGAGTGCCGTCGGGCCTGGTCGCGGGCATCGAACCGGATCGCATCATGCACCGACCGTACGTCGCCTCGCGGGATCGCACAGCCTGGAACCCTTGCAGGATCCTTACGGCGGCCGCGGCCTGCGGAGATCGGCGACATCGGCACGTCGCGCGTACGTGCTCGGCAGGTGCGCGGGTTGGGGCTAACGTCATCGTCGTGGCGAAGGAGTTCGGGAGCCCCGTCGAGCTCGCGGTCGGCGAGCACCTCGTGCGCGTGTCCAACCCGGAGAAGCCCTACTTCCCCGAGGCCGGCATCACCAAGCTCGAGGTCGTGCAGCACTACGTCGCGTGCGGCGACGGCATCCTGCGCGCGCTGCGCGAGCGGCCGACCACGCTCGAGCGCTGGCCCGGCGGCGTCGTACCGGGTGCCCGCATCTCCACCCGCGAGGGCTTCAAGGGCGAGGCGTTCTACCAGAAGCGGGTTCCGCAGGGCGCCCCGCCGTACGTCGAGACCGCCCACATCACCTTCCCGTCGGGGCGCACCGCCGACGAGATCGCGCCGACCGAGCTCGCGGTGATCGCGTGGGCCGCGCAGCTCGGCACCATCACCTTCCACCCGTGGCCGGTCCGGCGCCGCGACGTCGACCACCCCGACGAGCTGCGCCTCGACCTCGACCCCGGCCCGGGCGCCGACTTCCACGACGCCGTCGAGGTCGCGCACGAGCTGCACGCGCTGCTCGACGAGGCCGGGATCGTCGGGTGGCCCAAGACGTCGGGCAACCGCGGCGTGCACGTCTACGTGCGCGTCGAGCCGCGCTGGGAGTTCGTCGACCTGCGCCACGCGGCCATCGCCGTGGGGCGCGAGCTCGAGCGACGGATGCCCGGCCGCGTGACGACGAAGTGGTGGAAGGAGGAACGTCCCGAGGGGACGATCTTCCTCGACTACAACCAGAACGCGCGCGACCGCACGATCGCCTCGGCGTACTCGGTGCGCCCGAAGCCGCAGGCACCGGTGTCGATGCCGGTGCGCTGGGACGAGCTCGACCACGTCAGCACGCTCGACTTCACGGTGCGCACCGCGGGCGCACGGTTCGCGGAGGTCGGCGACCTGCACGCCGGGATCGACGACGTCTCGTACTCGTTGGAGACCTTCCTCGAGTGGTACGAGCGCGACGAGCGCGACCACGGCCTCGGCGACATGCCCTACCCGCCGGATTATCCCAAGATGAAGGGCGAGCCCAAGCGCGTGCAGCCCAGCCGCGACAAGGACCGTGCGCGCGACGAGCCCGACGGTGACTGAGGGCTCCTCGGCCGAGCCGATGTACGAGTCGTTCGCCGACGCCTTCGACGTGCATGCCGGGTCGGGCGCCTACAACGCGCTCTACGACCGGCCCGCGCTGCTGGCGCTCGCGGGCGACGTGGCGGCGCTCGACGTCCTCGATGCCGGGTGCGGTCCCGGGTTCTACGCCGCTGAGCTCGTGTCGCGCGGGGCGCGGGTGACGGCGTGCGACGCCAGCCCGCGGATGGTGGAGCTGGCCGCGGCGCGTGCCGTGGGCGCTGCCGAGGTGCGCGTCGCGGATCTCGAAGGGCCGCTGCCGTGGGCCGACGCGTCGTTCGACCTCGTGCTGATGGCGCTCGTCCTGCACCACGTGGTCGACCGCGTCGGCATGCTGCGCGAGCTGCACCGGGTGCTGCGCCCGTCGGGTCGGCTGGTGCTGTCGACCGTGCACCCCACGGCCGACTGGCGGTGGGGCGGAGGCGGGTACTTCGACATCGAGGACGTCGAGGAGGAGTGGAACGACGGCTGGCAGGTGCGGTTCCGCCGTCAGCCGCTGTCCGCGTGGTGCGACGAGTTCGCGGCCGCCGGCTTCCTGATCGAGCGGGTCGTGGAGCCGTTGCCGGTGCCGGAGATGGCGGAGTCGGATCCCGACGTGTTCGAGCGGCTGTCGCGGGAGCCGGGCTTCATCGCCTTCTCCCTCGTGCCGCGCTGACCTCTCGATCTTCTGCCGCTGGAGTCACGTGGCGTCGGGTGTCGTCGTCGTGTGGCGCGTGGCCTCTGAAGAAGGGCGCAGCAACGGGGAGTGGAGCGTGCGTCTCGTCGTCGGGTGGCGCGTGGTCGGTGGTGAAGGCGCAGCAACGGGAGTGGGTCGTTTCGCTTCTTCGTCGGGTGACGCGTGGTCGGTGGTGAAGGGCGAAGCAACGGGGAGTGGGTCGTTTCGTCGTCGGGTGACGCATGGCCGGTGGTGAAGGGCGCAGCAACGGGGAGCTGGTCGTGCGCATCGTCGTCGAGTGCACGGTCGCGGTGGTGCTGCAGGCGGCTCGGTGACAAGTCCCAGCGGCCCGAGACACAACGGAAACGAGATCTCGTTTCCGTTGTGTCAGCGCGCGAGTGACGCCTGGTTGCCGGCTTCGCGTTCTCGGAACGCCGCTTGGGTGGGCACTGTTCGGGAACCGCGAAATCGCAGTGGTCTCAGGGGATTTCTCGACTCAAAGCCTTGCTCTCCGCTTCGAACAGGTGTACGATCGAGGTATGTCCAGCACCCCCCCGACCTCCCTCGTGGAGCGTCGGCTCACGCGTCGTTCGCGTCGCGCGGGTACTGGTCATGGGCTGCTGCGCGTCGAGGTCATGCACGCTCGAGAGGAGCACTCAGCCCGTCGCCGAGGTGTGCAGTTCGAGGGGCTGGCCCTGCGGCACGAGGCGGCTCCGCGCGACGTCGTCCTCGAGCGGCTGCGCGCCGTTGCTGATGCTCCGGTTACCGTCGACACCGTCGCGGCGCTCGCTGCTGACCTGGCTGTTGTCGACGAGTCTCTGCTCGGTGCCGAGGACCGGCTGATCGTGCTGCGTGCGACCGACCGGCTCAGCGCCTGGTCGCAGGCCCGTGCGGCGACCGCACTGGCGACCTACGTCGGCCCGCACGTCGGCGACGCCCAGCACGACCGGCACATGCGCCTCGAGGTCCGCATCGCGCGCAGCGTCTCGGACACCGCGGCCGGCAACGACATCGCGAACGCCCGCGCCCTCGCCGAGCACGCCGCGCCCGTCCGCGACCTGTGGTCGCGGGGCGAGATCTCCTACCGGCACGTCGCCGCGGTGCTCGACCGCACCGACGGCCTGGACATCGAGCTCGCGACCATGGTGGTCGACGCGATCGTCGACCGGCTCCCGCGCACGCCTGCCACGCGCGTGCGTCAGCGGGTGACCCGCACCATCGCCCGGCTCGCCCCGAAGGCGGCCGCGGAGAAGGCGCGGGCGGCGCGCAAGCACGATGTCGGGGTGTCGTTCCGGTCGCTGCCCGACGGGCTGGGTCAGGTCACCGCGATCCTGCCCGTCGAGGCCGCCCGGGCGGTCGTCGAGCACAACGACACCGCGGCCGACGCGTTCCTGGACCACCAGCGGGGCTGTGCCGACTGCGCGGAGGCCATCCCCGCCGAGATCGGTCCTGCTCGCGCGCACGCGTTCCTCACCGCGCTCGGTCTCGACTCGCGCGGGAACCCGCTGCCCGAGACCGCGGACGGGGCGGTTGATCTCGACTCCAACCCAGGCGCCGACCCGGCGGTCGAGGACGAGGACGCGGCCCAGGATGCACGCCGCGGGTCAGCGACCCGGCGCGGTCGTGCCGGTCGCGGCAAGCGGCCGGGTCGGGCGAGCCGGCGTCGGGGTGAGCTGCAGGTGGTGATCGACTTCGCGACCCTGATGGGTCTCGCGGAGAACCCCGGGCTCCTCAACGGCCAACCCATACCCTCGGAGATCGCCCGTGAGCTCGTCGGAGAGTGCGGGTCGATGCGGCGGATCATCACCGACCCCCTCACCGCGCACATGCTCGACTACGGAAGACGCGTCTACCTCCCCGAACCCCTCAAGGTCCTCACCGGGGCACGCGACGGGACCTGCCGAACACCGTGCTGCGGACAACCCGCCACCCGGTCGCAGTACGACCACGTCATCCCCTTCCCGATCGGCCCCAGCGACCCCGCCAACGGTCAGACCGCGTGCAAACGCGACCACGACTCCAAGACCCACGGCGACATCGTCTTCACCAGCCACGACGCCGACGGCTCCGCCACCTGGCGCACCCGCCACGGACAGACCGGCTCCACCCCGCCCCGCCCCTACCTCAACGACCCCGCCGACGACCACGGCTGCCCCTTCTGATCCCACCGACGTTGCGACGTTTGCATCCCGGCCCCGAGGGGAGTGGAGCGCGATGATGGACCGACCTGCCACCGACGACCTCGACGACGTCCTGTCAGCCACCAGCTCGGTGCTCGAGGGGATCGGCGCCGACGACTGGGCGCGACCGACCCCGTGCCGAGACTTCGACGTGTCCGACCTCGTCGACCACGTGATGACCTGGTCGACGACGTACGCCGACCGCGTCGGCCTCTCGGCGCCGTCCGAGCACAGCGACGGGCACCGGTCCGACGACGGCACGGGGCACCCGGCGGCCCAGCGGCTGCGCGAGCTCGCCGCGGTCATGGTCACGGGCTACCGGTCGGACTCGGACGGCTCGCGCGGGCTGCCGCTCGGGATCGTGCTGCTGGACTACCTCGGCCACACCTGGGACCTCGCGGTGGCCACGGGGCAGGAGCTCCGGGTCCCCGACTCGGCGGTCGACCGGGCGCTCGAGGCCGGTCGCACGATGCTCACGCCGGAGAACCGGGGCGCCGGCTTCGCGCCGGAGGTGCCGGTGGCCGACGGCGCGACGGCGCTGGAGCGGCTGGTGGCCTTGCTCGGGCGCGACCCGGGCTGGACGCCCGCCTGAGGCTCCACCCGTCGGGGTGGTGCGGTCCCGGCGCCGGCTCTGGTTAGGCTGCGCCCATGGTCTTCATCCTGCTGGTGATCTTCATCGTGCTCGTCGTCGTCATGGGCGTCGCCGCCTTCCGCAAGATGAACGGCGAGGACATGTACGGCAACAAGAAGAGCCGCCGCCGCAGCTACTGACGTCCGCCGGGGTCAGCCCCCGAGGACGTCGTCGAGGTCGTAGCGCACCGGGCGCTCGAGCTGCTCGTACGTGCACGACCTCGGGTCGCGGTCGGGCCGCCACCGCTTGAACTGGGTGGTGTGGCGGAACCGCGTGCCCTCCATCGCGTCGTAGCCGACCTCGACCACCAGCTCGGGGCGCAGCGGGTTCCAGTCGAGGGTCTTGCCGGCGCTCCACCGCGACACCGCGCCGGGCAGGCTCTGGCCCTCGTGCGCCTCCGCCTCGCGCCACGCCGACCACGGGTGCTCGTCGGCGTCGGTGAGCACGTACGGCGCGAGCTCGTCGATCAGCTCCGCGCGGCGGGCCATCGTGAAGCTCGCCGACACGCCCACGCTCTGCAGGTCGCCCTCGTCGTCGTACAGGCCGAGCATCAGCGACCCCACGACGGGCCGGCCGTCGGGACCGGGCTGCTTGTGCGGCCGCCAGCCTGCCACGACGCAGTCCGCGGTGCGCGCGTGCTTCACCTTGAGCATCACGCGCTTGTCGGGCTGGTACGTCGAGGCCAGCAGCTTGCACACGAGCCCGTCGAGGCCCGCGCCCTCGAACTGCTCGAACCAGACGGCAGCCTCGGCCTCGTCGGTGCTGATCCGAGTGAGGTGCACCGGGCCGTCGACGCCGGCGAGAGACTCCTCGAGCAGCGCCCGCCGGTGGGAGAACGGCTCCCCGATCAGGTCGTCGTCGCCGAGGGCGAGGAGGTCGAACGCCACGAACGAGGCGGGTGTCTCGTCTGCGAGTCGGCGCACCCGGCTGTCGGCGGGGTGGATCCGCTGCTGCAGCGCACCGAAGTCGAGGCGGTCGCCGGTGCGCACCACGATCTCGCCGTCGACCACGCAGCGCTCCGGCAGCTGCGCCAGCACCGCGTCGACGACCTCGGGGAAGTAGCGCGTGAGCGGCTTCTCGTTGCGGCTGCCGAGCACCACGTCGTCGCCGTCGCGGAACACGATGCAGCGGAAGCCGTCCCACTTCGGCTCGTACACCAGCCCGCCGGCGACCGAGTCCGGCGCGGGGATCCCGCTCACGGGCTTGGCGAGCATCGGGGCCACGGGCGGCATCACGGGCAGCTGCATGCGCCCATCCTGCCCCGGTAGCGGCGTCGCACCCAGCAGGATGGACAGGTGCTCGACGACGTGCTCGCCGCGGTGACCGCGCGGCTGCCCGACCGCGCTGGCTTCGTGCGCGTGGGCGTCGACGGCGTCGACGGCTCGGGCAAGACGACGTTCGCCGAGTCGCTCGCGGCGCACCTGAGCGCGGCCGGTCGCGACGTCGTGCGCATCCGCGAGGACGACTTCCTCAACCCGCGGGCCGTGCGCTACCGCCTCGGCCGCGATTCGCCCGAGGGGTACGTCGCCGACTCCTACGACCTCGACCGGCTGCGGTCCGACGTCCTCGAGCCGTTCGCGCCCGGCGGCACGGGCCGCTACCGCGAGCGCAGCCACGACCTCGCGACCGACACCGCGCTCGACCCGCCGTGGTCGCAGGCTCCGCGAGACGCGGTGCTCGTGCTCGACGGGATGTTCCTGCACCGCGACGAGCTCGTCGGCACCTGGGACGTCTCCGTCCTCCTCGACGTGCCGTTCTCCGAGACCTGCCGACGGATGGCGCTGCGCGACGGCAGCGAGCCCGATCCCGGGCACCCGTCGATGTGGCGGTACGTCGAGGGGCAGCGGCTCTACCTCGCGCGCTGCCGCCCGGCGGAGCGCGCCACACTCGTCGTCGACAACACCGACGTCGCCGACCCGCGGGTCGTTCAGCCGACGCGGTAGTCGAGGAACAGCGTGCCCTCGTCCTCGAGGGCGTGGTGCAGCTGCAGCGGCCGCGGGGCGTCGGGCAGCGGCACGCCGGACAGCACGCGCGGAATCGGGCCCTCGCCACCGGCGTACGCGCCACCGGCCAGCACCGGCGAGACCGTGAGCAGCAGCTCGTCGAGCAGGCCGGTGGCGGCGAGCTCGGCGAGCAGGTGCGGGCCGCCCTCGGCGTGCACGCGGTGGAGCCCGCGCTCGTTGAGGGCGCGCACGGCACGGTGCAGGTCGACGTCGTCGTCGCCCGCCACCACGATGTCGGCCCGCTCAGCGACCTCGTCGAGGCGCGCGGGATCGGCTGAGCCGCAGGTGATCACGAGGGTGCGCACCGGCGGGTCGGAGAACAGGGGCGACCCCAGGTCGAGGTCGAGCGAGCGCGTCACAACCGCGATCGCGGGCACCGGCGTCTGCCGCGCCGCGGCACGTCGGTCGGCGAACTCCGGCTTCGCCTTGGCCGGCTTGTAGCCCTCGGCGCGCACCGTCGAGGCGCCGGCGAGGACGACGTCGGCCAGCCCGCGCAGCCGCCCGAACACGCGTCGGTCGGCGTCGCTCGAGATCCCGGCGGACAGGCCGTCGGGGGAGCGCGCGGCACCGTCGGCCGTCATCACCATGTTGGCGCGCAGCCACGCCGTGGGCACCGGCCAGTCGGGCCACGCGTAGATCCGGTCGAGGTCCTCGTCGGTCAGGGGCTCGTGGTGGGCCGGCAGCAGCATGCGCACGCCTCGATCGTCCCACGCGGGCTGCGTCGACACCCGCCGTCGGCGACGGGGGCCGCGTGATCCGCGTCGCGCGTTCGGGGCGCGGGCGTCAGCGGCGTACGGCGGCGGAGAAGATCGCGACGATGATCGCGCCGATCAGCACCTGCACGCCGAGGACGAGCCAGAAGCTCCAGCCCTGCGCCTGACCGATGGCGGCGCCGATCGCGGCGGCCACGATGCCGATGAGCACGGTGAGGAGGCATCCCACGGGTTGGCTGTTCGGCACGACGATCCGGGCCAGAGCCCCGATGATGAGACCGACGAGGATGGCCGAGAAGAAGCCGCTGAACTCCATGGCGGCATCCTTCCGCACGGAGGTGGCACGTGGGCAAGGGGCAGCAGCCGAGGACGCCGCAGCAGGTCGCGGAGGCGTACGAGTTCCGACCGGGCGACCGGCTCGAGGACCGGCGTACCGACGACACGGACACGGCGCCGGGCGACCGCGCGGACACCGAGGCCGCCACGCGCGCGCTGCTCGACGAGCTCGCGACGATGCAGGAGCGGCTCTACGCCGAGGGCGTCGGCGGCGGCCAGCGCTCGCTCCTCCTGCTGCTGCAGGGCATGGACACGTCCGGCAAGGACGGCGCCGTACGCCGTGTCGTCGGAGCCATGAACCCCGCCGGCGTGCGCATCACGTCGTTCAAGAAGCCCACGGACGAGGAGCTCGCGCACGACTTCCTCTGGCGCATCGACAAGGCGCTGCCGCCGCCCGGCCACGTCGGCGTCTTCAACCGCTCGCAGTACGAGGACGTCCTCGTGGTGCGCGTGCACGACCTCGTGCCCGAGACGGAGTGGTCGACGCGCTACGACCGCATCAACGAGTTCGAGCGCCGTGTCGTCGACGCCGGGACGCACCTGGTGAAGGTGATGCTCCACATCTCCAAGGACGAGCAGAAGCAGCGTCTCGCGGAGCGGCTCGAGGACCCCACGAAGTACTGGAAGTACAACGCCGGCGACCTGCACGAGCGCACGTTCTGGGACGAGTACCAGGCGGCGTACCAGGACGCGCTAAGCCGCTGCTCGACCGACACCGCGCCGTGGTACGTCGTGCCTGGCGACCGGAAGTGGTACCGCGACTGGGTGCTCGCGAACCTGCTCGCCGACGCGCTGCGCGACATGAACCCGACGTACCCGCCGCCGGACTTCGACGTCGCCGAGCAGCGCCGCCTGGTCGCCGCGCTCGACTGACTTCAGGCCGGTCGCTCGACGGCGACGGTGTCGCCGGGGCGGATCGTGCCGCCCGACACGACGCGGGTGTTGATGCCGCGCAGACGCAGCTCGCGCCCGTCGGGCGTCGCGGTGAGGCGCAGCGCCTCGACGCCGAAGCGCTCCTTGAACTGCGCGCACCCGGTGTGCGGGGCGGCCGTGACCTCGAGCACGGCGTCGCCGATGACCAGCCGCGTGCCGGTCGGGAGGTTCTCGACGCTGACGTCGAGGTCGGCGTAGAGCTGGTCGCCGGCGAGCGCCCACCGGTCGCGGGACCCCGCCACGAGGTCGACGGCGCGGCTGCTCATCACCGTCACCTGCGCCTCGGGGTTCGGGCCGCCGTCGGGGGTGCGGCTGCTGCCGCGCTGGTCCCACGAGTCGCCCTGGATGCCGACCGCGGGGTCGACGAGCGCCTCGTCGAGCACGACCCGCTCGCCCGGTGCCGGACGTACGACGACGAGCTCGAGGACGCCGGAGTCGCGCGGCGCCTGGCGCACGTGCTCCACACCGGCCCGCAGCTCCTCGGGCGAGCGGTGGAACGGGGTGTGCTCGGTGACGGGCTCGGACGGCGAGGAGGTGGTCGTCATGGGGCCAGCCTCCCGGACCGAGGGGGCAGGAGCCAGGGGGTTACGGGGTCAGGCGGGTCGCGCCGTGACGGTGACCGACGGCGTGGCCGCGCCGTCGACCTCGCTCGTGGCCCGCACGCGGGCGCACAGCGTCGTGCTCGCGCCCGGGGCAAGCGGCGCGGCGGACCAGTCGGCGTCGGTGAGCAGGCGGGTGGGTGCGCTGCAGCCCGACGGGCCGGGCAGCCAGGTCTCGACGACCACCGCGTGCGCCCCGGCACCGGTCACGGTCGGGCGTGCCGACCAGACGAGGGGCGCGGGTCCGTCGTTGCGCACGCTGAGCGTCGAGACGGCGGCGGACTGCGGCAGCCCCTCGGTCGACAGCGTCCCGAGCACCTGCACCGACACCTCGCCGGTCGTCGGCGGCTCGGCGGCGCGCATCGCCGGCGGGACCAGGACGGCCAGGCCGCCGGCGCACACGACCATCGAGGCGAGGGGGACGACCCATCGGCGTACGACGAGGCGCACCTCGGGCAGCGACGGACGGCCGTGGCCGAGCGCGGCGGGATGCGTGGCGAGGGCCATGACCGCCTCCCGCGAGATACGGCGCGGGACCCGGTCGCCCGCACGCTACGGGTGGGTCATCGTCGTGAGGGGCGCCGGGACTTGAGACCGGGCGGAGCAGGGTCGGCTCAAGATCGGCTCGCGTCCCCGGCTCGGCATCGGCGTCCGGACGTGCTGCAGCGCGGGCGGGCGCCGGTCCTGACGGCGTCCGCCCGCGCAGGGCACGGGTGGCTGCGGCGGTCCTGACGCCGCGCGACCCGGGTCTTCAGAGGTCGGCCGCCGCGTAGGCCGCCGAGAGCTGGCTGCTGGTGAGGACGGTCGTGTCGAAGACGACGAACTCGTCGTACGTCGCGACGAGCCCGTTGCTCGGGACGCCGGATGGCACCGTGCTCGAGTTCTTGTCGCCGATCGACCACGTGATGTTCGTCGATCCGAAGTTCCGGAAGGCGTACGTGGTCCCGGACGTCGACCGGGTGGCCACCGACGCGCCGTCGACGTAGAGGGTGGCGCCGCCGTTGGTGTAGCCGCCCATCACGACGGTGATGAGGTGCCAGGACCCGTCGTTGATGGCCGAGCCGCCGCTGATGCTCCACGACGTCGACGACTGGTAGCCGGGCCGTGCCGAGAAGCTCACGATGCCCGATGACGTCATCCACACGAAGCGGTCGCCGTTGCTGCCGCCGCCGGAGTCGCCGACCGCGGCGATCGTGCCCGCGCTCGTCGAGGTCGTCTTGACCCAGACCATCAGGGTGGTGGACGCCGACGACGACAGGCCGAGGGTTCCCTGGCTGGCCGACGCGGTGTCGGCGTGCCCCGACGTACCGCTCACGGACAGCGCGGTGTTGGAGTCGCAGTAGAGCGCCCCGGCCTGGTTGGTCGTGACGTTGCTGCTCGACCAGCTCGAGCTCGACAGCCACGAGTCGCTCGAGAGGTTGTTGCCGGAGAGCCGGTTGTAGACGTCGCGCGAGCCCGACGGGATGTTCGACGTGCTCGTGATCCAGGAGTTCCACGCGGTCGAGGTGCAGGTGGCGGCGGTGACGGTGTTCGAGGTCGCGGAGGCGCTGTCGGTGAACGCGGCCGCCGAGGTGCCGACGACGAGGCGCGGCAGGAGCGCAGCGGCGGCCAGCGCCAGCAGCACGACCGGACGTACCCGGCGCAGGGAGGTCGTGCTCACGACGCCTCCTCCGGCTCGCGGCGGCGTCGGGCGCCGACCAGGTCGGCGATCTCGCCGAGAGCCACCAGGGCGAAGAGCCCGCCGTAGACGGCGAGACGGCCGCGCGGGGTCTGCAGGTCGACCGCCGCCGACTGCCACGTCGGCAGCACGCCGTCGACGACACCGATGATGCTGCTGGCCGACGCGAGGTCGGGGTCGGCGGTGCGGTTCGCGTCGCCCTTGGTCTGGTAGAAGACGCCGCCGAGCTTGGCGGTCTCGAGCCGCTGCACGATCCGGTGCGAGATGACGGTGCCGTTGCCGGTGGCCTTGAAGGTGATGATCTGGCCGGGCTGGAGCGCCGTGCGGTCGGCGGGCTCGTGGATCCCGAGCGTCGCGCCGACCGGGATGCCCGGCGTCATCGAGCCGCTCGTGATGGTGACCAGGCGCTCGCCCGAGCGCTGGATCATCCAGGGGACCACCGTGGCGTAGACGGCGAGGAGCGCGGCCAGACCGAGCGCCACGCGGTAGCCGATGCTCCACACCCGGGCGCGGGAGGCGCCGCGCGTGGTCGCTCGGTCCTCCGTGGGCTGCGTCGCGGCGTCCGGCGTACCGAGGACGCCGGCGGTGATCATGCTCATGCGTTCTCCCCGGAGAAGGCGAAGGTCGTCGTGGCGGTCGTGCTGCGGCCGGCGTAGCCCAGGCCGGTCCCGGTCGGGAGGCCCAGGCGCAGGCAGAGGTTGTCGGCGCCCGACGCGGCGAGCACGCGGTCGCCCGTCTGGGCGCCGGTCGCCGGGTCGCCGATGACGTTGAGGGCGGTCGAGGCGCCGAACGCGAGGTCGGTGCCGCTCACGACGGTGCCCGCGGCGTAGGTCGTGCTGCTGCAGGCGCTGCCCGAGGTGATGACGGCGACGTTCATCACGAGCTTCGCGGAGAGGGCGCTCGACGACGTCGCGGTGACGGCGTAGCGCAGCCGGCTGGTGCCGTCGTTGGTGACGGTGATCCGCTTGTACGCCGTGTCGCCGGGCTTGAGCGAGACCGCGCCGGTCCAGCTGCTGGCGCTCGCGCCGTTGGACAGCGCCAGCGAGACGCTGCCGCTGGTGACGGTGGCGGAGGTCGTGGTCCCGCGGTCGGTCATGCGGGCGGCGGAGAGGATCGCTCCGTCGTGGAGCAGGCCGGCCGCCACCAGGGCGCCTGCCGCGGTGAGCAGGGTCAGGCGGATGCCGGTGCGCCGGGAGGTGCGCGCGTTCATGGTTCCTCGCTGTCTCAGGACTGACAGGCGTGGTGCAGGACGTGGTGGTGCGGGGTGGCGGTGCCGGCCGGGAGGAGCCGGCCGGCACCGTCGATCACGGGTTGTTGGCGGTCTGCTCGGCGTCGAACGACAGGGTGAGGTTCGAGGTCTGGCCGGCGACGGTGTTGTCGGCGCTGGACGGGAGCGCCAGGCGGACGCAGAAGTAGTCGGTCGCGGCGGCCGCGGCGTTGCGGTCGCCGGTCTGCGCGCCGGCCGAGGACGAGCCGAACAGCGTCACGCTGGTCGCGGAGGTCGAGGCGGCCTTCGCGTTGGTCACGACGTCGCCGGTGCCCCAGGACAGGGTGCCGTCGCACGTGGCGCCGGAGCTCGCGATGGTGCGCATCGAGAGCGTGGCGGTGTTGGGCAGGGTGCCGGCGGCCGACCAGGTCGCGACGCCGGAGTAGCGCAGCGCGAGGCTGCCGGAGTTCGCGACGCTGACGACGGCGTACTTGGTGTCGCCGGGCGCCATCGCCGAGACGGCGAGCGCGGTCGAGGCGGTGCCGCCGACGGTCAGCGCGACGTTGCCCGACGTGATGGCCGCGGCGCTCGTCGACTTGGAGTCGGTGAACAGGGCCGAGGAGGCGAGGCCGGTCAGGGTGACGGCCGAGAGGCCGAGGAGCGCGGCCGAGGCGAGGCCGACGCGCAGGGTGCGGGCGTTCATGTCATCTCCAGGACTGAGATCGGGGAGGGAGGAGCCGGCGCTGCGGGACGGGGGATGCTCCGCAGCGCCGGCGGATCGTGCGGCGGTGCTGGTCAGGCGTTGCCGTGGGTCTGCTCGCCGTCGAAGGTGAGCGTCGTGCTGGTGGTCGCGCCCTGCGCGGTGTTGGCGGTCGCCGCCGGGAGGCTGACCTTCACGCAGAGGGCCTCGGAGGCGCCGCCCGCGAGGGTGCGGTCGCCCGCCTGGGCACCGGCGGTGGCGTCGCCGAAGGCGGCGGCGGACAGGGCGCCGGAGTAGATCGCCGTGCCACCGCTGATGGCGGCGGCGTCGCAGGTCGCGCCGGCGGCGGTGGGGACGACCGTGGCGGTGATCGCGGACGCGAGGCCCTTGCCGTCGGCGTTGGTCGACGACGAGGTCATGGCGTAGCGCAGCTCGAGCGAGCCGTCGTTGGCGACGGAGACCTTGCCGTAGGCGACGTCGCCGGGGGCCATGGCGGGGACGGTGAAGACGGAGGCGCCGGCACCGGTGCCGAGGACGACGGTGCCCGCTGTGAAGGTGTTGCCGGTCGAGGTGTCCTGCGAGGTGAACAGGGCGGCCGAGGCCAGGCCGGTCATGCCGACCAGAGCGACGGCGGCGACGCCGGCGCCCAGGACAGCGCGGCGGGTGGTCGAGGTGCTCATCAGGGACCTTTCGAGGAGTACGGGGGGACGCCTCGAAGGATCCGGAGATGACGGTGCGTGCTCAACGGGATGAGCCTGCGGTGAACCGGCTCAGCCGAACGGCCGACGCGAGGTCCGTCGGACGAGCCGCGGGAGCCCGCAGGCTCAGCGCCGGCTCAGCGCCGGCTCAGGGCGTGTTCCCGACGTGCTCGCCGCGGCGGCGACGATCGGGGGAGCGGCCGCGAGTACGGGGCTGCGTCCCGACCGGCTGCACGCGCCCGATCACGGATGGTCACCGAAATCGACGGGCGGAATCACCCGCTCGCAGCAGCGCCGGCGGGTACGCACAGGGCACGAGCTGCACCGCTGCTCGCGCACCCGACGCCGGCCGCAGCGCGGTCCGGCCTCAGACGGAGGCGGGCAGCGAGTCCCATCCGCGCAGGACGAAGGTGTCGCGCTGCACGGCGCCGTCGGCGAGCTCGATGCCCGGCCACCGCTCCGCGAGCAGCGGCAGCGACTGCGCCATCTCGAGCCGGGCGAGCGGCCCGCCGAGGCAGAAGTGGATGCCGGCGCCGAACGCGATGTGCGGGTTGGGGTCGCGGCCCACGTCGAAGCGGTCGGCGTCCTCGAACGCCTCGGGATCGCGGTTCGCCGATCCGAGGAGCGCCGCGATCTTCTGACCGGCCCGGACGGTGATGCCCTCGATCTCGACGTCCTGCGTGGCGGTGCGCTCGAAGAGCTGGCTGGGGGAGTCGTACCGCAGCATCTCGTCGACCGCTGTGGCAGCGAGGCCCCACGGGTCGGCCACGACGCGGTCCCACTCGTCGCGATGGTCCATGAGGGCGACGAAGCCGTTGCCGAAGCCGTTGACCGTCGCCTCGTGCCCGGCGTTGAGCAGCAGGACCACGGTCGCGATGAGCTCGCGCTCGGTGAGCTGCTCGCCCTCGGCCTCGACCTCGGCAAGGTAGGTGATCAGGTCGTCGCCGGGGTTCGCGCGGCGGTCGCGTGCGAGGTCGGCGACGTACGCCGAGAACTCGTCGCAGGCGACCCGGGCGCGCGCGTCGTCATCGGGGGTGCGGTCGTACTCGTACATCTTCACGATCGCCTGCGACCACGGGCGCAGCAGCGCGATGTCGTCCTCGGGGAAGCCGAGCAGGTCGGCGATCACGAGGACGGGCAGCGGCTCGGCGTACTCGGCGATGACGTCGAACGTGCCGGTGTCGCGCACGCGCTCGTCGGCGTGGTCGAGCAGACCGCGGCACAGCTCCTGGATCCGGTCGCGCCGCTGCTCGATGTGGCCGCGCGCGAACGCAGCGGCGACCAGGCGGCGCAGGCGCGTGTGCTTGGGCGGCTCGTTCTCGAGCAGCGCGTCCTCGTGCAGCCAGTTGAAGGTCTCCCACACGTCCTGCGGCTCGCGCGGGCTGAAGATGCGACCGAGCTTCCGGTTGCGCAGCACGGCGTTGGCGTCGTCGTAGCGGAAGGCGAGCCACATGCCGAGGTCGTCGTCCCACACCGGAGCGCCCACGGCACGCATGCGGGTGAAGGCGGGGTACGGGTCGCGCACGACCTCGGGGTCGGACAGGTCCATCGTGGGCTCGCTCATGCACCCGACCCTAGGGCCGCGGGCGCGGCGAGGAGCAGCGGGTCAGAGCTCGCCGTGCAGCCAGCGGATCGCGGTGGTCGCGTCGTAGCCGCCGGGCTCGCGCGCGAGCAGGACGCGCGCGCCGTCGAGGTCGTCGCCGAGGGTCACAATCGGCTGCTCCTCGGTGCCGTCCTTGCGCACCTGCGGGAGACCCGCGCTGGCCACGAGCGCGTTGCACAGGCACACGCGCCCGCCGATCTCCGCCGGGAGGCCGCCCTTGCGCGTGAACATGTGGTCGGGCTCGGAGGCGCAGCGGTAGTCGAGCTTGCCGTCGGCGCGGCGGAAGGCCGAGCGCAGGTGCCCGAGGTCGCACACCTTCGGGCGCTCCTCGCGCAGCTCGAGGTCGGACAGCGTGCCGGGCAGCTGGGCGACCTTGAACGGGAAGCCGGTGGGCGACGCCAGCGGGTCGGTACGGGTGCGCAGGGTGCCGTCGAGGAGGGACTTGCGCAGCCGCTCGCGCAGGTCGGGACGGAAGCCCGAGTCCTCGCTCATCGCGAACAGCGTGCCGACCTGGATGCCCGTGGCGCCCAGCGACTGCGCCTCCTTGAGCCGCTCCGGCGATCCCCAGCCGCCGGCGAGCCAGAACGGCAGGCCGAGGTCGATGAACTTGGTGGGGTCGACCTCGTCGCGCACGCCGTAGACCGGCTGGCCGTCGTCGTCGAGCACCAGCTTGCCGCGCGGCGGAGCGTTGTGGCCGCCGGCGGTCGGCGCCTCGATGACGAAGCCGTCGGGACGCGTGACCTCGTCGCGCGCGAGGTAGTTGGCG
Organism: Candidatus Nanopelagicales bacterium; assembly: GCA_046330715.1. Lineage (GTDB taxonomy): Bacteria > Actinomycetota > Actinomycetes > S36-B12 > CAIYMF01 > Longivirga. The sequence goes on along the minus strand of JAXLSG010000002.1, from coordinate 275,821 downwards.
AGCACGTAGTTCGCGACGATCGCGAGGAAGGTCGGACGCTTCAGCGGCGGCAGCTCGACGCCCATCACCTCGCGCGGGTCGATGGTGACCGCCCACTCCTCCTCGGGGAGGGCGTCGATGACGTCGACCGGCAGCGAGGCGACCTCGTGGTTGGCGAGCTTGTTCAGCAGCTGCGGGATGTGCGCCGGGATGCCCGCGCCCATGAGGACGTAGTCGACGCCCGCGAGCATCGCGCCGTACGCCGTCCACGGGGTGGGCGTCTGGATCTTCTCGAGGAAGTTCACGCCGACGATGCCGTCGTGGCCCTCCTTCGCGAGCCACACCTCGGCGAAGTTCGCGACGACCTGCAGCCGCTGCGCGCGCAGCGACTCGGTGAGCGAGGGCCGGGGGATCGCGACGTAGGGCTGGCCCTCCGCGCGGCCGCCCTCGAGGAAGTAGTGCTCGATGACCTCGTCGGCCACCTCGCGCACAGGGAAGGCGGCGATGGCGCGGCGCAGGTCGCCGTCGGGGTCGCCGTCCTGCAGGCGGCGGGCGACGACGATGTCGAGACCCGTGCCCGAGACGACGCCGAGCTCGCCGGCGCGGGCGACCTTGTTGGCCAGCTTCCACGAGGAGACCGCGACACCCATGCCGCCCTGGATGATGGTCGGCCGACGGGTGTCGGTCATGGCAGCTCCTGCGGGAGGGATCGGCGGGTACCTTCGCCTACGTTAGCGTAGGTTCGCCGGAGCGCACGCATCCTCGCGCTCAGCGGACGGGGCGGCGGACGACCGCGGATACGACGAGGCCCCCGCCGCAGCGGGGGCCGTCGATGGTGGGCGATACAGGAATCGAACCTGTGACCTCTTCCGTGTCAAGGAAGCGCGCTAGCCCCTGCGCCAATCGCCCTTGGTGGTGCTCCTCGGAGACCGAGGTGGAGACGGGATTTGAACCCGTGTACACGGCTTTGCAGGCCGTTGCCTCGCCTCTCGGCCACTCCACCGAGCAGACCTCTAGCGAGGTCTTCCGAGCGGACGACGGGACTCGAACCCGCGACCCTCACCTTGGCAAGGTGATGCGCTACCAACTGCGCTACGTCCGCGATGCAGGCGCGGGGACGAGCCCCTCGCTGCGGGACGAAACCATAACCCATCGCCCCGGAACACTCCAAAGCGGGACGCCCTTCGTGGCGTCGGCCATCATGTGCGGCGTGACCGGCCCCTGCGCGCACCTCGGCGGCATGCTCGCCACCGGGCTGGTCGACGTGACGTCGGACATCTCCGCGCTCGACTCCGACGGCTGGTGGGCCGTCGTGCTGCCCTACGACTCAGATCCGGTGCTCGCGCGCTTCGCCGACGTGCGACCCGCGACGCCGCCGGCCGGCCGCTGGTCGGGGCCGTCGCGCGAGGCCTGGTCGAGCTCGATGTCGCGCCAGGAGTACGTCGACGCCGTCGAGCGCGTCCGCGAGCACATCGCCGCGGGCGACGTCTACCAGGCCAACGTCTGCCGGGTGCTCAGCGCGCCCGTGCCCGACGCGTCGGCGGCCGACGTCGCCGGTCTCGCGCAGCTGCTGTCGAGCGGCAACCCGGCGCCGTACGCCGGCTTCGTCTCGCTGCCCCACGGCTCCCACCCGGCCATCCCCGAGGGCGGCGTCGCGGTCGCGACGGCGTCGCCCGAGCTGTTCCTGAGACGCCGCGGCGACGTCGTGGAGTCCGGCCCCATCAAGGGCACCGGCCGCACCGAGGCCGACCTCCAGCCGAAGGACTCGGCGGAGAACGTGATGATCGTCGACCTCGTGCGCAACGACCTCGGCGCGGTGTGCCGCACCGGGAGCGTCACCGTGCCGAGCCTCCTCGCCCTCGAGGAGCACCCCGGTCTCGTGCACCTCGTGTCGACGGTGCGCGGCGAGCTCGCCGAGGGCGCCGGCTGGACCGACCTCGTCGACGCGACGTTCCCCCCGGGCTCGGTCACCGGCGCGCCGAAGTCGAGCGCGCTGCGGATCATCGACGAGGTCGAGCTCGCGTCGCGCGGCCCCTACTGCGGTGCGGTCGGGTGGGTCGACGCCTCCGCCCGCACCGCCGAGCTCGCGGTCGCGATCCGTACGTTCTGGGTGCACCACGACGTCGTGCGGTTCGGCACCGGCGCCGGCATCACCTGGGGCAGCGACGCCGAGCAGGAGTGGGACGAGACGCTGCTCAAGGCCGACCGGCTGCTCACCGTGGCGTCGGGCTCGACCGCGGGTGGCGGCGACGCTTCTGGGAGGCTGGCGCCGTGACGAGGTTCTGGCTCGACGACCGGCTGGTCGACGCCGACGACGCGCGCGTGTCCGTCCTCGACCACGGCTTCACGGTGGGCGACGGCGTCTTCGAGACGATCCTCGTACGCGACGGCGTCCCGTTCGCCCTCACCCGGCACCTGGCACGCCTGCAGCGCTCGCTCGCCGGACTCGGCATCGACGGACCCGCGACCGACCGCGTGCGCGAGGCCGTCGACGCCGTGGTCGAGGGGTCCGGGGTCGGCACGGACTTCTCGCGGCTGCGCATCACCGTCACGTCGGGCACCGGCCCCTTCGGCAGCGACCGCGGCGACGCGGCGGCCACGCTCGTCGTCACCCTCGCCGAGGCGGCGCCCTGGCCGGCCACCACCTCGATCGCGACCGTGCCGTGGTCGCGCAACGAGCGCTCGGCGATCGCCGGCCTCAAGACGACGTCGTACGCCGAGAACGCGATCGCGCTGGCCGAGGCCAAGCGCCGTGGCGCCTCGGAGGCCGTGCTCGCCGACACGCAGGGCCGGCTGTCGGAGTGCACCGGCAGCAACGTCTTCGTGGTGCTCGACGGCGTGGTGCACACGCCGTCGCTCGACACGGGCTGCCTCGCGGGCGTCACGCGCGAGCTCGTCCTCGAGTGGGGCGCCGACGTCGCCGAGATGCGCGAGTCGCACCTTCCGTACGACGTGCTCGCGACGGCGGACGAGCTCTTCATCACGTCGTCGACCCGCGACGTGCACCCGGTCACGCGCGTCGACGACCGCGAGATCGAGGCCGGACCGGTCACGCTCGCGCTGCGCACCCGGTTCGAGCAGGCGGCGAGGTCCGAGGTCGACCCGTGAACGGCCTGCTCGTCTTCGTCGTCGCGCTGCTCGCCTGGGTGCTGCTCTCGGCGCGGCTGCAGCGGTGGAGCATCACGGGTGCGATCGTCCTCACCGCCGCCGGGCTCGTCGCCGCCTGGCTCCCGGCGGACACGGGGTCCCAGCTGCACTCCGAGTGGGTCCGGGTGCTCATCGAGGCGACCCTCGCGGTCGTGCTGTTCGTCGATGCCTCGTCGATCGCCGTGCGCTGGTTCCGGCGGGAGTGGCGCTATCCCTTGCGGCTGCTGGGCATCGGCTTCCCGCTGACCTTCGTGCTCGGCGCCCTCGTCGCGCTCGTGCTCTTCGCCGGGCTCAACCCGTGGGTCGCTGCCGTCATCGGCGCGGCGCTCGCACCGACCGACGCTGCGCTCGGGCTGGCCATCCTCGAGAACGAGCGCATCCCGCTGCGCTTCCGTCAGGTCATCAACGTCGAGAGCGGCCTCAACGACGGTCTCGCGACACCCGTCGTCGCGTTCTGCATCGCGCTGGCCACCGCCGACCTCGACCGCACGGTCGCGCACCCGGTCTCGTCGGCGGTGGTGGAGATCGTGATCGGCGTCGTGGTCGGGGCGCTCGTCGGTGCGGTGCTCGGCTTCCTCACCCGCGTGGCCGCGGCGTCGCACGTCGCGGAGCCGCTGCTGGTGCCGCTCGTGCCTCTCGTCACGGCGCTCGCGACGTACCTCGGCGTCGTGCAGCTCGGCGGCAACGGCTTCGTCGCCGCGTTCGTCGCGGGGGTCGCCTACGGAACCGCCAACAACGCCGGGCGCAGCGAGGCGCGCGAGCACCGGCACGCACCCGTCGCGCCCGAGACGCTGCTGCTCTTCACGCAGCGCACCGCGCAGCTGATGGCGCTCGGCGTGTGGTTCGTCTTCGGCGCGGCGGTGCTCTCGCGGATCGACCTCGCGTCGATCCCGCGCGTGCTCGTGTACGCCGTGCTCTCGCTGACCGTCCTGCGCATGGTGCCCGTCGCGATCGCGGCCCTCGGCGCGCACCTGCCCTGGGACACCGTGCTGCTCGCGGGATGGCTCGGCCCGCGCGGTCTGGCGTCGATCATCTTCGCGCTGCTCGCGGCGGAGGAGATCGGTGGCAGCGACGGCGACTTCGTGCTCGAGGTCGTGGCCGTGACGGTTGCGCTCTCGGTCCTCGCTCACGGCCTCAGCGCAGGTCCGCTCGCCACCTGGTACGCCGCGAGGCACCCGGCCGACGCCGCCGACGACGAGGCAGCGGCGCCCGCCTGAGGCTCAGCCCGCGAGGGCCTTCTCGATCCGCGCGACCAGCACCGGTTCCACGCCCTCGACGCCGGCGGAGGCGTCGACGAGCAGCCCGTCGACGACGAACACGGGCGCTCCGTCGATGCCCATCGCCCGACCGGCCGCGGCCTCCTCGTGCACGGCGCCGGAGTGGCGGCCGTCGAACAGCGCCTCGGCCACGGCGTCGGCATCGAGCCCGAGGTCCTCGGCGAGCTCGACGTAGTCGGCCGGACCCTCGACGTCGTCGATGAGGCGCAGCGCGGCAGCGGCGTACTCCTCGCCGCGTCCCTGGACCGCCGCCTCCGTGTGGCACTGCGCGGCGGCCACCGCCCAGACGTGCATCGTCAGCGGCATGTGGCGCAGCCGGACGACGAGGCGGTCGTCGAACCGCTCCTGCAGCGCCTCGAGGACGTCGAGCGCGTCGGCGCAGTCGGGGCAGGCGAGGTCGGCCCACCACTCCAGGACGACCGCGCCGTCCTCGTCGCGGCGGGGCTCGGGTCCGTCGACGTCGCGCTGAGGGAGGCTCATGATCGGCATCCTGCCAGCGGCCCATGGCCCGACGCGGGCTGGCACGATCCGGGGATGACCGAGACGCACCCCGCGGTGACCTACGCGACCTACCTGCGCGTGCCGGACCTCCTCGCGCTGCAGCACCCGCGCACCGGCGACGACGGCCGGATCGCGGAGCACGACGAGCTGCTCTTCATCACGATCCACCAGGTCTACGAGCTGTGGTTCCAGCAGCTGCTGCACGAGCTGCGCGGCGACGCGCGACAGCCGGGCTCGGGCGGGGTGCAGGGCGCGCTCGCGGCAGGGGAGCCCTACGCCGTCCTCGGGCTGCTCGGTCGGGTCCGGACCATCCTCAAGACGCTCGTGGCGCAGGTCGACGTGCTCGAGACGATGACGCCCGTCGAGTTCTCGTCGTTCCGGTCGCGCCTGGAGTCGGCCAGCGGCTTCCAGTCGGCGCAGTTCCGCGAGCTCGAGGCGGTGCTCGGCCGCCGCGACGACCGGCTCGTGCCGGAGAGCATGCGCGACGACGAGGCGTGGCAGCGGGTCGCTGCTGCCGCGTCCCGTCCGTCGGTGTGGTCGTCGTACGCCGCGTTCCTCGCGGCACGCGGTCACGACGTGCCGGCCGAGGTGCGCGACGCCGACCCGGCGCTGCCGGTGCCGTCGTCGGAGGCGATGGTCGACGTCGTGGTCGCGGTCTACCGGGAGGACGAGGCCGCGACGCTCGTGGCCGAGCGGATGCTCGACGTCGACGAGGGACTGCAGGAGTGGCGCTACCGCCACGTGAAGATGGTCGAGCGGACGATCGGGTCCAAGCAGGGGACCGGCGGGTCGAGCGGGGCGGCGTACCTCGCGTCGACGCTCTTCCGTCCGGTGTTCCCGGACCTGTGGGCGGCGCGCTCGCGCCTGTGACGCGTACCGGTCAGCGGCGTCAGCGCAGCGGCGAGGAGCCGTCGCCGAGGAGCTCGGCGAGCGCGGCGTCGATGTCGATGTGCTCGCCCTCGTGGCCCATCTCGACCAGCTCGTAGGACTCGTCGAGGAAGACGCGCAGGGCACCGGCGTCGAGCTGCAGCAGCGCGCTGCCCGCAGGGCTGGCGAGCGCGAGGCAGACCACGGCGCGGCCCTTCTCGACCGCGGGCCAGACCGTGACGTCGCCCTCGCCGGCCGGCTCGATGAGCCCGTCGTCGAGGAGGTCGCGGCCGAACACCCACGTGACGTCGCCGTCGGCCGTGCGGAACACGGCGGTCACGGCGTACGGGTTGTCGGGGGAGTACAGGAGGGTCGACGGCACGCGCAGGGTCCGGTCGTCCTCCATCACGAGCGTGAGGTCGAGGTCGGCGCTGACGAACGGCATGGTCCCCTCCGGGGCAGTCTGTGTGGTGCCGGAGTGGTTCCCCGTGGAGGGCTCCATCACGCATCCCCTGGCGTGTGAACCGGCGCACACCGCACGACGAGCGGGCCGCTCCGGAGGTTCCGGGGCGATTCGGCCGGTCGATCACGCTTTGGTAGAGTCCCGGCTCGCCGGGCGTTTGGCGCAGTGGTAGCGCGCTTCGTTCACACCGAAGAGGTCACTGGTTCGAACCCAGTAACGCCCACGCGGCAGGACGGCCCCCGGATGCCCGGGGGCCGTCCTTCGTACGTCGGGGGTCCTACAGTCGCGACGTGCCCCCGATCCCGCGCGAGCTCGCCCCGGCAGACGTCCCGTCGTTGCTCGAGGTCGCGGCGGCGTGCGAGCAGACGGGCGTGCAGTCGGTCACCGACGAGCCCTACCGCACCTACCTGCTGACCACCGGCCGCCTGCTCGTCTCCGGCGAGCCGGGAGCCGTGAGGGGTTACGCCGGTCTCGTGGAGCGCGGCGGGGCGGCCTACCTCACCGACCTGTTCGTGCACCCCGACGCGCGTGACCAGGGTCACGGCCGCGCGCTGCTCGCCGCGATGTGGGACCGCCGCACGGAACGCGTCACGTCGTCGTCGCAGGACCCGCGCGCGCTGTCGGGCTACGCCCGCTACGGCGCCCGGCCGCGGTGGCCGCTGCTCTACCTCAGCCTCCCGGGGCGCTCCGGCGACAGCATCGAGACCCGGTCGTACGCCGACGGCGACGCGGGCTGGCCGGTGCCGACCGAAGGGCTGGTCACGGCGTCCACGGACGACGGCTCCTGCACGGCCGTGGTGCACCGGGTCGGCGACCGGATGCGGGTGCTGCGCGCCGTGACGCGCGACCCGACCACGCTGCCCGCCCTCGTCGACGGGCTGGCCGGGCTCGTGGGGCCGACCGGGAGCGTGGGCGTGTGCGTGCCGGGTCCGCATCCCGCGCTGCCCGCCCTGCTGGCGTCCGGAGCGCGGATCCGCGACCTCGACCTGTGGTGCGCGACCGACGGCGCGGTCGACGTGGTGGACCCGACGCGCGAGCTTCCGTCACCCGCTCTGGCCTGACGCGGGATCGGGAGGCCCGGGGTAGCGTCGACGCCGGAGGTGCCCCATGACCCGTGCCCGTCGCGCTCTCGTCGCCCTCGCCGCCGCTGCGGCGGCCGCCGTCCCGCTCGTCAGCCCGGTCTCGGCCGCGCCGCTGCCCGATGCCGCGTCCACCGTCGTGGCGCCGGCAGCGCTCACGCCGATCGGGAGCATCCGGCTCACGACGTCGACCGTCGCGACGGGTCTGTCGAGCCCGCTCATGGTGACGTCGGCGAACGACGGCTCGTCGCGGCTGTTCGTCGTCGAGCAGGCCGGGCGGATCCGCACGGTGCAGGGCGGCGTCGTCACGGGCACGTTCCTCGACATCCGCGGTCTGGTCCTCAGCGGCGGCGAGCGCGGCATGCTCGGCCTCGCGTTCGACCCCGACTACGCCCGCAAGCCGCGGTTCTGGGTCACCTACACGCGCGGCGACGGTGCCCTGGTGCTGGCGCGGTACGCCGCGACCTCGGCGTCGGCCGCGAGCATCTCCTCGGCCACCGGCAAGGTCGTGCTCGTCGTGCCGCACCCGACCTACTCCAACCACAACGGCGGCTACATCGGCTTCGGGCCCGACGGCTACCTCTACCTCGGGACCGGTGACGGCGGCAGCGCCGGCGACCCGCGCAACAACGCGCAGAACCTGCGCTCGCTGCTCGGGAAGATGCTGCGCCTCGACGTCCGCTGCGGCACGCGCGTCTACTGCGTGCCCATGACCAACCCCTACGTGCGCTCGACGTGGGCGCGGCACGAGATCTTCATGTCGGGCCTGCGCAACCCGTGGCGGTGGTCGTTCGACACGACCGGCACGCAGTGGATCGGCGACGTCGGCCAGGGCCGCTGGGAGGAGGTCGACGCCATCGGCCGGGGCACCGGCGCAGGGCGCAACCTCGGCTGGTCCTGCCGCGAGGGCCGGCACACCTACAACGCGTCGCGCTGCAGCACGCGGGTCACGTACACGAGCCCGGTGCTCGAGCTCTGCCACGCCGACGCGGTGTCGGGCTGCCGCGCGAGCAAGTCGGCGGAGGCGCTCATCGGCGGGTTCGTCTACCGCGGCGCGGCGTACCCCGGTCTGCAGGGCACCTACATCCTCGGCGACTTCGTCACCGGGCGGATCTGGCCGTACAAGAACGGCGTCCAGGGAAGCCCGACCGCGTTGAGCCAGGTGTCGGGCTTCGGGATCGACGACAACCGCGAGCTGTACGCCGTCACCCTCGACGGTCGGCTCGTGCGGGTCGGCTACACCGCGGTGTAGCCGGCGCGACCGTTACCGGCACGACCTCGCGCTGGTCGCGCCGCTACCCTGGCTGTGCCCGAAGCCCAGCGCCTCGTACCCGCTGGGTCCGTCGCGTACGACCCCTCGTCACGGTCGTGCGCCGAGCACCAGGAGCCCGACGTGCCTCAGATCACCGTCCGCCAGCCCGACGGCAGCCTCGACGAGCGGACGGTGCCCGAGGGCGCCACCGCGGCGGAAGTGTTCCCGGACCGCGCGGTGGTCGTGGCCCGCCTCGGCGGCCAGCTCAAGGACCTCACCTACGTCGTGCAGGACGGCGACGAGCTCGAGGCCGTCACCATCGACTCCGAGGACGGGCGCTCGGTGCTGCGGCACTCGACCGCGCACGTGCTCGCGCAGGCCGTGCAGCAGCTCTTCCCCGAGGCCAAGCTCGGCATCGGCCCGCCGATCCGCGACGGCTTCTACTACGACTTCGACGTCGAGCGCCCGTTCACCCCCGACGACCTCGCTGCCCTCGAGAAGAAGATGCAGGAGATCGTGAAGTCGGGGCAGCGGTTCTCCCGCCGCGTCGTCAGCGAGGAGCAGGCGCGCGAGGAGCTCGCCGGCGAGCCGTACAAGATCGAGCTCATCGGCATCAAGGGTGCCGACCTCGACGAGATGATGGAGGTCGGGGGCGCCGAGCTCACCATCTACGACAACCTCGACGCGAAGTCCGGCGAGCGCGTGTGGGGCGACCTGTGCCGCGGCCCGCACGTGCCGACCACCCGGATCATCCCGGCGTTCAAGCTGATGCGCTCCGCCTCGGCCTACTGGCGCGGCAGCGAGAAGAACCCGATGCTGCAGCGCGTCTACGGCACCGCGTGGGAGAGCCGCGACCGGCTCAAGGAGCACCTCGCGTTCCTCGAGGAGGCGGAGAAGCGCGACCACCGCCGCCTCGGCTCCGAGCTCGACCTGTTCAGCTTCCCGGAGCAGATCGGCTCCGGCCTCGCGGTGTTCCACCCCAAGGGCGGCATCATCCGCCGCGAGCTCGAGCACTACTCGCGGCAGCGCCACGAGGAGGCGGGCTACGAGTTCGTCAACACCCCGCACCTCACCAAGGCGCACCTGTTCGAGATCTCCGGCCACCTCGACTGGTACGCCGAGGGCATGTACCCGCCCATGGAGCTCGACGCGGAGTACGACGACGAGGGCCAGCTCAAGCGCGCCCCGCAGAAGTACTACATGAAGCCGATGAACTGCCCCATGCACAACCTGATCTTCGACGCCCGCGGCAGGTCCTACCGCGAGCTGCCGCTGCGGCTGTTCGAGTTCGGCACCGTCTACCGCTACGAGAAGTCGGGCGTGATCCAGGGCCTCACCCGCGCCCGCGGCTTCACCCAGGACGACGCGCACATCTACTGCACCCCCGAGCAGATGCCGGCCGAGCTCGACTCGCTGCTCACCTTCGTCCTCGACCTGCTCCGCGACTACGGCCTCGACGACTTCTACCTCGAGCTCTCGACCAAGGACCCGGTCAAGTTCGTCGGCACCGACGAGGCGTGGGAGGAGGCGACCGAGACCCTGCGCCAGGCGGCAGAGCGGCAGAACCTCGAGCTGGTCATGGATCCCGGCGGCGCCGCGTTCTACGGCCCGAAGATCTCCGTGCAGGCGCGCGACGCGATCGGTCGCACCTGGCAGATGTCCACCATCCAGGTCGACTTCAACCTGCCCGAGCGCTTCGGACTCGAGTACACGGCTGCCGACGGCTCCCGTCAGCGCCCGGTGATGATCCACCGCGCGCTGTTCGGCTCGATCGAGCGGTTCTTCGCGGTGCTCCTCGAGCACTACGCCGGCGCGTTCCCGGTCTGGCTCGCGCCGGTGCAGGTGGTCGGCATCCCGATCACCGACGGGCACGTCGACTACCTCGACGGCGTCGCCGCGCAGCTGCGCGCGCAGGGCATCCGCGTGGAGGTCGACACCTCCGACGACCGGATGCAGAAGAAGATCCGCAACGCGCAGAAGCAGAAGGTGCCCTACATGCTCATCGCGGGCGACGACGACGTCGCCTCGGGCGCGGTGTCCTTCCGCTACCGCGACGGGACGCAGAAGAACGGCGTACCCGTGGCCGACGCCATCGCCGAGATCGTGGAGGCGCGGAACACCCGGGTGCAGGTGTGAGCGGCGCCGACGCCTGGGAGCGCCTCTGGTCGCCGCACCGGATGGCCTACCTCAAGGGCGAGAACAAGCCGCGGCACGACGACGCGGGCGACGAGTGCCCGTTCTGCGTCGCGCCCGGCATGGACGCGGAGACCAGCCTCGTCGTCGCGCGCGGCGAGACGGTCTTCGCGGTGCTCAACCTCTACCCGTACAACGCAGGCCACCTCATGGTCTGCCCCTACCGCCACCTCGCCGACTACACCGAGCTGGACGCCGCGGAGGTGGCCGAGCTCGGGCAGTTCACGCAGCGCGCGATGACGGTGCTGCGTTCGGTGTCGGGCGCGCAGGGCTTCAACATCGGCATGAACCAGGGCTCGGTCGGAGGTGCCGGCGTCGCAGGGCACCTGCACCAGCACGTCGTCCCGCGCTGGGGCGGCGACACCAACTTCATGCCGGTCATCGGGGCGACCAAGACCATGCCGCAGCTGCTCGAGCAGACCCGCGACCTGATCGTCGAGGCCTGGTAGCCGTCGTACGCCGACCCGCGTCGCGCCTGCCGCGCGGCGGTGCGAGGCTGGAGCCATGACGACCGCGCTGCGCACCGGTGCCGTGCTCGTGTTCGACGGCGACTGCGGCTTCTGCACGACGAGCGTGACGTGGCTCGCGGAGCAGTTCCCGGAGGCGTTCGCCACGGTGCCCTACCAGCGCACCGACCTCGACGTCCTCGGCCTGACCGAGCGGGAGTGCGACGAGCGGATCCAGTGGATCGGCGACGTGACGGCTCCCGTCACCACGCGCGCGCAGGGCGCGGCCGCCGTGGGCCGCCTGCTCCAGGTCGGCGGTCGCAGCCGCGGGGGAGCCGTCGGCCTCGCCGCGCGGGGACTCGGGGCGCTCGCGGTCACCCGGCCCACCTCGTACGTCGCCGACGCGGTCTACGCCTGGGTCGCCGCCAACCGCTACCGCCTCCCCGGCGGCACCCCCGCCTGCGCCCTCTGACCCGAGCGCGACGTCAGGGCGCGCTGATGCGTCCTTGCAGGAGCCCCGCGACGCGTTCGGCGGTCGCCTTGTCGGCCACCACCGCCATCCAGCCCGGGCCGTCGATCCGGTAGTCCGTCGTCTGGTAGATGAACGCGGTGCTGGGGGAGGCGACCTTGATGACGTCGCCGTTCACGGCCGTGCAGGCGTACACCTCTCCGCGATCGGCTGGCTCCGTCGTGGCGCCCGAGCAGATGCCGTCGGCGCGAAGGCGCTCCACGAGGTCGCTCGGGGCGGCGGCGGCCCGCAGGTTGCCCAGCACGGTGAGGACCAGCAGCACTCCGCAGATTGCCAGCGCGGCGATCCCGACGACGCGGCGCTGTCGGCTGCGGATGCCGGCGTCCGCGTCGTCGTGGCGTGAGGAGGCGACATCCTCCGTCGCGTCCGAGCCCTGGTGCCCGGACCGGTGGGCCGTCTCCACGACCTCGACGAGCTGCGTCCAGGCGTCCGGAGGCTCGAGGCCTCGCCGCGGCAGGTAGAGCATCGTGGGCTGCCCGCGCAGCAGCAGGACGAGCATGTCGTCATCGACGACGACGCGGCCGACCGCGGACCACGGGATCCGGGTCTCGACGCCGAGCACCGAGGTGCGCAGGCCTTCGGCCGACACCTCGCACGTCCGCTCGGAGCGCAGGCCCACGTAGTGCCGCACCCGGCGGCGGGAGGTCCAGCGGTGCACCGCACCCGTGGCGATGAGGAGCCCCAGGGCCACGATCGCCAGACCGACCGAGACACCCACGACGTCGGCGCCGGGCGCGGGTGCTGCGGCGACCGCGCACTCGAGCAGACCCAGCGCGCAGAGCACCGAGCCCTGGAGCGCGCGCTCGACCCGGGCGCCTGTGGCCCGGTCGAGCACCCGGTGCGCCCGGACCACCTCGTCCTCGGTCGGCGCGAAGGCGAGCAGGTACGTCGTGCGGGCGTCCCCCATGCGAGCAGGATGTCGGACGACGGTCCCGGGGCGCGCCACCTTCGCGTACACGAGGCGCCCGTCGGCCCACGACGCTGATCGACCCCCGGACCAGGGGTCCGGGGGTCGATCGGGCGGTGCTGGGATCAGTGGCCGGCGGCCGCTGCCTCCTCCTGGATCTTCTTCGCGATCTGCGCCGGCATCGGCTCGTGGCCGCTGTAGGAGCGGGTGAAGGTCGCGGTGCCGTGCGAGAGCGAGCGGAGCTCGACGGCGTACCGGGTCAGCTCGAGCTGGGGCACGTCGGCGACCACCTGCGAGCGGCCGCTGCCGACCGGCTCGCTGCCCACGACGCGACCGCGGCGGCCGGAGAGGTCGCTCATGACCGCGCCCATGTACTCGTCGGACACGAGCACCTTGATCCGGTCGACCGGCTCGAGCAGGGAGACGTGGGCCTGCGCCGCTGCCTCCTTGAGGGCGAGCCCGCCGGCCTGCTGGAAGGCCATGTCGGACGAGTCGACCGAGTGCGCCTTGCCGTCGACGAGGGTGACGCGGATGTCGATGAGGGGGTAGCCCGCGGCGACGCCCTTCTCCATCTGCGCGCGCACGCCCTTCTCCACGCTCGGGATGAAGTTGCGCGGGATGGCGCCGCCCACGACCTTGTCGACGAACTCGAAGCCGCTGCCCGAGGGCAGGGGCTCGACCTCGATGTCGCACACGGCGTACTGGCCGTGGCCGCCTGACTGCTTCACCAGGCGTCCGTGGCCCTTGCCGGGGCCGGAGAACGTCTCGCGCAGCGACACCCGGAGCGGGACGGAGTCGACGGCGACGCCGTACCTGTTGCGCAGCCGGTCGAGCAGGACGTCGACGTGCGCCTCGCCCATGCACCACAGCACGAGCTGGTTGGTCTCGGGGTTGCGCTCGAGACGCATGGTCGGGTCCTCGGCGACGAGACGGCCGAGGCCCTGCGCGAGCTTGTCGTCGTCGGCCTTGGTGTGCGCGACGATCGCGACCGGCAGCAGCGGGTCGGGCATGATCCACGGCTCGACGAGCAGCGGGTTGTCCTTCTCCGACAGGGTGTCGCCGGTCTCGGCGCGCGAGAGCTTGGCCACGGCGACGATGTCGCCGGCGATGGCCGAGCCGACCGTGCGCTGGGTCTTGCCCAGCGGGGAGGACAGGGCGCCGACGCGCTCGTCGACGTCGTGGTCCTCGTGCCCGCGGTCGGGCGCGAAGTGGCCCGAGACGTGGACGGTCTGGTCCGGCCGCAGCGTGCCGCTGAAGACGCGGACCAGCGAGATGCGGCCGACGTACGGGTCGGTCGTGGTCTTCACGACCTCGGCGCACAGCGGGCCGGCGGGGTCGCAGGCCAGCGGCTCGCGCGGGTCGCCCGAGGGCGAGGTGACCGCGGGCAGCGGGTGCTCGAGCGGCGACGGGAAGCCGCGCACGATGACCTCGAGGAGCTCGGCGGTGCCGAAGCCGGCGGGCGCCGACGCGGACCCGAGGACCGGGTAGAACGTGCCGCGCGCGACCGCAGTCTCGAGGTCGGTGATGAGGGTGTCGAGGTCGACGTCCTCGCCGCCGAGGTAGCGGTCCATGAGGGTCTCGTCCTCGCTCTCGGCGATGATCCCCTCGATGAGCGTGCCGCGGCTGTTCTCGATGAGCGGCAGGTGCTCGGCGTCGGGGGCGCGCTCGACGCGGCTGCCCGACGAGTAGTCGTAGACCTGCTGCGACAGCAGCCCGATGAGGCCGCCGACCGAGCTGTCGTCCTTGTGCATCGGCAGGTAGAGCGGCAGCACGCCGCCGCCGAAGAGCCGCTGGCAGACCGCGACGGTCTCGTCGAAGTCGGCGCGCTCCTTGTCGAGCTTGGTCACGACCACGGCGCGCGGCATGCCGACCGCGGCGCACTCGTCCCAGAGCAGCTGCGTGGCGCCGTCGACGCCGTCGGTGGCACCGATGACGAACAGGGCCGCGTCGGCCGCCCGCAGACCCGCGCGCAGGTCGCCGACGAAGTCGGCGTACCCGGGGGTGTCGACGAGGTTGACCTTGATGCCGTCGACCTCGAGGGGGGCGAGGGCCAGACCCACGGAGCGCTGCTGGCGGACCTCGGCCTCGTCGAAGTCGGAGACCGTGGTGCCCTCCTCGACGCGGCCGGCGCGGGTGAGGGCACCGGCGGCCACGAGCAGCTGCTCGACGAGGGTCGTCTTCCCGGAACCGGAGGGGCCGACCAGCACGACGTTGCGGATCTTGTCCGGCCGGTCGACCTCGGATGCTCTGCCGGCGGCTCCTGCGGTGTTCTTGTCTGCCATCTCGATCGCCTCCGCGTCGTTGCGGCGTGTGGTCCGTCGGTCACACCTTTCTCCTGCGTCCCTCGCGAGGCAACCGCTTCGCTCAACAGGTACGCCGTTACTCTCATCACTGCCATGCTGAACAACGCCTCGGCCCGTGCCGCCGTGGGTCACGTCATCGACCCGGTCGCCCGTGGGCTGCTCCGCCTGCACGTCTCGCCCGACGCCGTCACGGTCGCCGGGACCGTCGGCGCGAGCGCCGCGGGGCTGTGGTTCTACCCCCGCCAGCAGTGGGCCGTGGGCACCCTGGTGATCCTGCTGTTCGCCTTCAGCGACCTGCTCGACGGCACGATGGCGCGCATGTCGGGGCGGCAGGGCCCGTGGGGCGCCTTCCTCGACTCCACCCTCGACCGCGTCACCGACGGACTGCTCTTCGGCGCGGTCGCCCTGGGGTTCGTCGCCGCAGGAGACCGGCTCACGGCGGCTGTGGCGATCGTCTGCCTCGTGGGCGGCGCCGTGGTCTCCTACGCCAAGGCCCGCGCCGAGAGCGTCGGGGCGGAGTGCAACGTCGGCATCGCCGAGCGCGCCGAGCGGCTGATCATCGCCGGCGCCGCGGCGCTGCTCTACGGCCTCGGCGTCCCCTACATCCTCCCCGCGGCGCTGTGGCTGCTCGCGGCGCTCACCTGGTTCACCGTCGGCCAGCGGATGCTGCACGTGCGCAAGCAGCTCCTCGTCGCGCCCGCGGAGGACGCCTCGTGAGCAGCGTCAACGACCGGCTCGTCTCGATCGCGTACGGCACGGGCTGGCAGGTCGTGAAGCGCATGCCCGAGAAGGCGGCGTACGCGACCTTCGACCGGATCGCCGACACGCTCTGGTCGCGCCACGGCAAGGACGTGCTCCGCCTCGAGTCCAACCTGCGCCGCGTCGTCGGTCCCGACGTCTCCGACGCCGAGCTGCGCGAGCTCTCCAAGCAGGGCATGCGGTCGTACTTCCGCTACTGGTGCGACGCCTTCCGGCTGCCCGGCCAGAGCCGTGAGCAGATCGTGTCGTCGTTCGTCGCCTACGACGACGACCTGCTCGCCGCCGCGCTCGCGGAGGGCAAGGGCGTCGTCGTGGCTCTGCCGCACATGGGCAACTGGGACCACGCGGGCGCGTGGGCGACCCTCGCGCACCAGCCGGTGGTCAGCGTCGCCGAGCGGCTCAAGCCCGAGGACCTCTACGAGAAGTTCCTCGCCTTCCGGCGCTCGCTGGGGATGGACATCATCCCGCTCACCGGCGGCGACCCGCCGTTCCCGTACCTGACGGAGCGGCTCAAGGAGGGCGGCTTCGTCGCTCTGCTCGGCGACCGCGACCTGGGCAAGGGCGGCGTGCCCGTCCAGTTCTTCGGCGCGAAGGCGAAGATGCCCGCCGGTCCCGCGGCCCTCGCCGTCGACTCGGGCGCCGCGCTGATGACCGCCGAGCTGTTCCTCGACGACGGGCGCAACGCCGTGCGGTTCCACCCGCCGGTCGAGGTGCCGCAGGAGGGCGAGCGCTCGCGGCGCATCTTCGCGACGACGCAGCTGGTCGCCGACCGGTTCGCCGCAGGCATCGCGGCGCACCCGACCGACTGGCACATGCTGCAGCGCGTGTGGGTCGACGACCTCGACCCGGAGAAGGCGCCGAAGCAGTGAAGGTCGGCATCGTCTGCCCCTACGACTGGTCGACGCCGGGTGGCGTCCAGGCCCACGTCCGCGACCTGGCCGTCGCGCTGATGCGCCTCGGCCACGAGGTGAGCGTCCTGGCGCCGTGCGACGACGACGCAGACGTCGAGCTGCCGCCGTTCGTCGTGTCGTCGGGCCGGCCGGTCTCCGTGGCCTACAACGGCTCGAAGGCCAAGGTGCAGTTCGGCCCCGTGACCGCCCGGCGCGTACGCCGCTGGCTGCGCACGGGGGAGTTCGACGTCCTGCACGTCCACGAGCCCCTGTCGCCCAGCGTCTCGATCCTGTCGTGCTGGGCCGCGCGCGGGCCGATCGTGGCGACCTGGCACTCGTCGATGGAGCGGTCGCGGATCCTCTCGGCCGGATTCGCGATCGGGCAGACGGCGATGGAGAAGGTGTCGGCGCGCATCGCGGTGAGCGAGGCCGCGCGACAGACCCTGGTCGAGCACATGGGCGGCGACGCCGTGCTCATCCCGAACGGCGTCGACTGCTCGGCGTTCGGCCACGCCGACCCGCTGCCCGGCTGGCCCGGCGAGGGCGGGTCGCTCTTCTTCATCGGTCGCATCGACGAGCCGCGCAAGGGCCTGCCCGTGCTCCTCGAGGCGCTGCCCGCGATCGCCGAGGCCCATCCCGGCGTACGCCTGCTGGTCGCCGGTCCCGGCGACGAGGAGGAGATGCGCGAGGCGCTCGACCCGTCGGTGTCCGACCGGGTCGTCTACCTCGGTCTGGTGAGCGAGGAGGACAAGGCGCGGGCCTTCGTCTCGGCCGACGTGTACGTCGCGCCCAACACCGGCGGCGAGAGCTTCGGCATCGTGCTGCTCGAGGCGATGGCCAGCGGCACGCCGGTCCTCGCGAGCGACATCGAGGCGTTCCGCCGAGTGGTGGCCGAGGGCCGGGCCGGCGCGACGTTCGCCAACGAGGACCCCGCCGACCTCGCCCGGGTCGCGATCGAGCTGCTCTCCGACGCCGAGGAGCGCCGTCGTCTCTCGGCCGAGGGGATCCTCCGGGCCAAGGAGTACGACTGGGAGACGGTCGCGCAGCGCGTCGTCGAGGTCTACGAGGCCGTCACGGTCACGGGGGAGAAGGTCACCGAGGACATGCGCGGCCAGCTGGTGGGCCGGTTCGCGCGAGGCGGGGGCGAGTAGCCGTGGAGAAGCTCACGCTCGTCCTGGTGCTGGTCGTGCTGGTCGGCGCGATCGCCGTCTACCTCTCGTCGCTCGCCGGCCGGATCGACCGCCTGCACCACCGAATCGAGACCGCCCACGCCGGCCTCGACGCCCAGCTGCTCCGCCGGGCAGCCGCCGCCCAGGACCTCGCGTCGTCGGGCTTCCTCGACCCGGCGTCGGCGCTGCTGCTGTCGTCGGCCGCGCAGGAGGCCCTCGTGGTCAGCGGCGACGACGACGAGGCACGGTCGCTCGCGGAGAGCGAGCTGACGCGGTCGCTCGCCGCGCTGCTCGGCGACCGCGAGGACGTCGAGGCGATCGTCGAGGACGCGGGCTCCGACGGCGCCGTGGCCGAGCAACTGGTGGCCGAGCTCGCCGTCGCGTGCCGCCGCGTCGAGCTCGCCCGCAGGTTCCACAACGACGTGATCCGCAGCTGCGTGCACGTCCGCCGCAAGCGCATCGCTCGCTGGTTCGGCCTGGCCGGCCACACCCCGATGCCGACCACGATCGACTTCGACGACACGGTCCCGGCGGGCCTCGAAGGTCGCTGAGACACGCGCGCTTACCCTGGGAGCGTGCGACTGCGACGACACCTGACCCGGTCCGAGGGGCGCTCCGTCGTACCCGCACTCGTCGCGGCGTCGGCCGCGCTCGCTCTCGCGGCGTGCGCGGGATCGCCTGCGCCGTCGCCGACCGGCAGCTCCCCGAGCGCCTCGGCGAGCACGCCGTCGGAGACCCCGAGCGAGAGCCCCACGCCCGAGCAGCCCGCCGACGCGTCGCCGTTCTCGGGGCTGGCCGGGGGAGCCGGGAAGCCGGTGCTCGTCGTGAAGTTCGACAACACCACGTTCGCGCAGCCGCACACGGGCCTCAAGTACGCCGACATCGTCTACGTCGAGGAGGTCGAGTGGGGCCTCACGCGCCTCGCCGCCGTGTTCTCGACGACGCTGCCCAAGACGGTCGGCCCCGTCCGCAGCGCCCGCATCTCCGACATCGACCTGCTCGCGCAGTTCGGCAAGCCCGCGTTCGCCTACTCGGGCAGCCAGCACAAGCTCATGCCGCTGCTCGCGAAGGCCTCGTTGTACGACGTGTCCGGTGACAAGGGCGGCAAGGGCTACTTCCGCGACCACAGCCGTCGCGCCCCGTACGACTACTTCGGGCACCCGGCCGTGCTTCTCACCCGCGCGCCGAAGGCTTCGACCGCGCAGGACATCGGCTTCACCTTCTCGGAGGAGGTGCCCGCGGGCGGGCGTCCGGTGAAGGTCGCGGTCGCGCCGTACCCCGACTCGCAGGCCAAGTTCGTCTGGAACGCCAAGCTCGGGACGTTCGACGTCTGGCTCAACAAGCGCCCGGCCCGGGCCACCGAGGGCGGCACCCAGCACGCCTCGACGGTCGTCCTGCAGTACGTCGCGCAGAGCGACTCCGGCTTCGGCGACAAGTACGGCGGTACGACGCCGCTGCTCAAGACCGTCGGCACCGGGAAGGCCTGGATCCTGCGCGACGGCCGCGCCTACCCCGTCACCTGGACCCGCCCGGTCGCGACCGGCGGGACCACGTTCACCGGCCCGGACGGGCAGATCGTGCCGTTCAAGCCCGGCCAGATCTGGGTCGTCCTCGTGAACAGCAAGGTCAAGGCCACCGTCTCCTGAGCGCGAGGCGCTCCGGCGCGCGCACGGGAGTGGCCCGAGCGGCGGGTGGGGCGGCGCCCGCGCTCCGGACCGTCGTGGGGCGGGGAGGGCCGCGAAGGGTATCCTGAGCGGCGCGCCAGGCTGGCGCTCCCCGAGTAGAACCGCCCTAGACCCCGAGGTCCGCGATGTCGTTCGAGAGCAGCACCCCCGAGTCCGGTCGTCCCGAGGTGGGCACCGCGCGCGTGAAGCGCGGCATGGCCGAGATGCTCAAGGGCGGCGTGATCATGGACGTCGTCACGCCCGAGCAGGCCAAGATCGCCGAGGACGCCGGCGCCGTCGCCGTCATGGCGCTCGAGCGGGTCCCCGCCGACATCCGCGCCCAGGGCGGCGTCTCGCGCATGAGCGACCCCGACATGATCGACGGCATCATCGAGGCCGTCTCGATCCCGGTGATGGCGAAGGCCCGCATCGGCCACTTCGTCGAGGCCCAGGTGCTCGAGTCGCTCGGCGTCGACTACATCGACGAGTCCGAGGTCCTCACCCCGGCCGACTACTCCAACCACATCGACAAGTGGGCGTTCACCGTCCCCTTCGTCTGCGGTGCCACCAACCTCGGTGAGGCGCTGCGCCGCATCAACGAGGGCGCGGCGATGATCCGCTCGAAGGGCGAGGCCGGCACCGGCGACGTCTCCAACGCCACCAAGCACATGCGGACCATCCGCGCCGAGATCAACCGGCTCTCCTCGATGGCCGACGACGAGCTCTACGTCGCCGCCAAGGAGCTGCAGGCGCCGTACGACCTCGTCGTCGAGACCGCGCGCTTGGGCCGCCTGCCCGTCGTGATGTTCACCGCGGGCGGCATCGCCACCCCGGCCGACGCCGCGATGATGATGCAGCTCGGTGCCGACGGCGTCTTCGTGGGCTCGGGCATCTTCAAGAGCGGCAACCCGGTCGAGCGCGCGAACGCGATCGTCCAGGCCACCACGCACTACCGCGACGCCGACATCGTCGCCAAGGTGAGCCGCGGCCTCGGCGAGGCCATGGTCGGCATCAACGTCGCCGACCTCCCGGTGCACCACCGCCTCGAAGACCGCGGCTGGTGACGGCGGCCCCGCTCGTCGGGGTCCTCGCGCTGCAGGGCGACGTCCGCGAGCACGAGCGGGCGCTGCAGGTGTCGGGCGCGTCCACGCGCCAGGTTCGCCTGCCCGAGCACCTCGAGGGCATCGACGCGCTCGTGGTGCCCGGCGGCGAGTCCACGACCATGAGCAACCTCGCGCTGCGCTGGGGCCTCATGGAGCCGCTGCGGGAGCTGGTGCGCTCCGGCCTCCCGGCGTACGGCTCCTGCGCGGGCATGATCATGCTCGCCGAGCGGATCGTGGGCGGGCGCCCCGACCAGGAGACCATCGGCGGCCTCGACGTCACGGTCGTGCGGAACGCCTTCGGGCGCCAGGTCGACTCCTTCGAGGCCGACATCGCGATCCCCGTGCTGGGCGACGTCCCCGTGCACGCCGTCTTCATCCGGGCGCCGTGGGTCGAGCAGGCCGGCGAGGGCGTCGAGGTCCTCGGCAGCGTCCCGGCCGGTCCGGCCGCCGGTAAGATCGTGGCCGTCCGGCAGGGGCACCTGCTGGCCACGTCCTTCCACCCCGAGCTGACCGGGGACACCCGTGTCCATCAGTACTTCGTCGAGATGGTGAGAGAGCAGGCATGAGCGGCCACTCCAAGTGGGCGACCACGAAGCACAAGAAGGCCGTCATCGACGCCAAGCGCGGCAAGATGTTCGCCAAGCTGATCAAGAACATCGAGGTCGCGGCGCGCACCGGCGGCGGCGACCCGGCGGCGAACCCGACCCTCTACGACGCCATCTACAAGGCGAAGAAGAGCTCGGTCCCCAACGACAACATCGACCGCGCGGTCAAGCGCGGCTCCGGGGCCGAGGCCGGCGGTGCCGACTACCAGACGATCATGTACGAGGGGTACGGCCCCAACGGCGTCGCGGTGCTCATCGAGTGCCTCACCGACAACCGCAACCGCGCGGCCTCCGAGGTGCGCGTGGCGATGACCCGCAACGGCGGCTCGATGGCCGACCCGGGCTCGGTCTCGTACCTGTTCTCGCGCAAGGGCGTCGTGATCGTGCCCAAGGGCGAGCTCACCGAGGACGACGTGCTGCTCGCGGTCCTCGAGGCCGGTGCCGAGGAGGTCAACGACCTCGGCGAGGCCTTCGAGGTCGTGTCGGCCGCGACCGACGTCGTCGCGGTGCGCACGGCTCTGCAGGACGCCGGGATCGACTACGAGTCGGCCGAGACCTCGTTCCTGCCCTCGATGCAGGTCGAGGTCGACGAGGACACCGCCCGCAAGGTGTTCCGCCTCATCGACGCCCTCGAGGACAGCGACGACGTCCAGACCGTCTACGTCAACGCCGACGTCTCGGACGAGATCCTGGAAGCCCTCGACGCGTAGCGTCCGCTCTTCTGGGATCGAGTCCGATGGGCCCCCCTGAGCGCATCGCGCTCAGTAGGGGAGAGATCCTCGAGGCTCTCGACGCGTAACTCTGGGCTCCAAGCGAGCGCGGCCTCGCTGCGCTCGGCCCCAGAGCCATCCGCGGCGGGACCCTCCGGGCCCGCGCCGCGGCTCGCTCGCGCTCGCGTCGCCGCGCCGGCCCCCGTGCCCGCTCGGGCCCTTCGGGCCGTCGCGAGCCCGGACGGCCCGAAGGGCCGGGTCGACGCACGTCCGGTGGCTGGCACCCGGGCCTCTCACGGCGGCCATCCCTTCGGACCACTCGCGCGCGGATCGACCTCGAGGCGCCGGCCCGCTGATTGTTGCCTCGGCGTGTTGCGCCGCGGGTGGTGCGGCACGCTGGGCTAGCATCCGAACATCTGTACGGTGACGGCTGCGGCGGAGGGATCCTCATGCGGGTGCTCGGGGTCGATCCTGGGCTGACCCGGTGCGGGGTGGGCGTCGTCGACGGCTCGCCAGGGCGCCGGTTGTCGCTGGTCCGCGTCGAGGTGCTGCGCACCAGCCCCGACTCCGACCTCGCGGCGCGCCTGCTCGCGCTCGAGGCGGGCATCGAGGCGGCGCTCGACGCCACGCAGCCCGATGCCGTCGCCGTCGAGCGCGTCTTCGCCCAGCACAACGTCCGGACCGTGATGGGCACCGCGCAGGCGGGCGCCATCGCGATCGCTGCGGCCGCCCGACGCGGGATCCCGGTCGCGCTGCACACGCCGAGCGAGGTGAAGGCCGCCGTCACCGGCACCGGTCGGGCCGACAAGGCCCAGGTCGGCACGATGGTGACCCGCCTGCTCGACCTCGCCGAGACCCCTCGTCCTGCCGACGCCGCCGACGCCCTGGCTCTCGCGATCTGCCACCTGTGGCGCGGCGACTCGAGCGCCCGGCTCGCCGCCGCGGCCGCGGCCGCACCGCAGCCCCGCATCCCGAGGTCGGCCCGGCCGGCCCCGGGCAGACGCGTCGCCGTGGGAGGCGCCCGATGATCTCCTTCGTCCGCGGCACCGTCGCCTCGGTGGGTGCCACGACCGCCGTGGTCGAGGTCGGCGGCCTCGGCCTCGAGCTCCAGTGCACGCCCGCCACGCTCGGCGACCTGCGCGTCGGCCACGCCGCGACGCTGCCCGCGACCCTCGTGGTGCGCGAGGACTCGATGACGCTCTACGGCTTCGCCGACAGCGACGAGCGCTCGGTCTTCGAGATCCTGCAGACCGTCACCGGCGTCGGCCCGCGGCTGGCCCAGTCGCTGCTCTCGGTGCTCTCGCCCGACGCCCTGCGCGTCGCCGTCGCGACCGAGGACCTCACGGCGCTCACGCGCGTCCCCGGCGTCGGCCGCAAGGGTGCGCAGCGCCTCGTGCTCGAGCTCAAGGACCGCCTCGGTGCCCCGGCGGGCATCGTCGACCTCTCCCGTGCGTCCGGCGCGGCCGCCCCGGCGTGGCAGGGCCAGGTCCACGCGGCCCTCGTCGGTCTCGGCTGGTCGCCGAAGGAGGCCGACGCCGCGGTGGAGGCGGTCGCGCCCGAGGTCGGCGACGACGCCGACGTCGCCAGCGTGCTCCGCGCGGCGCTGCGCACCCTGGATCGCGCGTGACGCCCGACGACGTCGACCTCGGGCTCGAGGTCGTGCACGACGACGGCTCGCGCCTGGTGGGCGCCGAGATGCGCGACGACGACGCCGCCATCGAGGGCGCGCTGCGACCTCGCACGCTCGACGCGTTCATCGGGCAGCAGCGGGTGAAGGACCAGCTCGGTCTGGTGCTCGAGGCCGCCGCCGCCCGCGGCCGCGCCGCCGACCACGTGCTGCTGGCCGGACCGCCCGGTCTGGGCAAGACCACGCTCGCCATGATCATCGCCGCCGAACTCGGTACGCCGCTGCGCGTGACGAGCGGCCCGGCGCTGCAGCACGCCGGCGACCTCGCCGCGGTGCTGTCCAGCCTGGTGCCGGGCGAGGTGCTGTTCCTCGACGAGATCCACCGGATGTCGCGCGCCGCCGAGGAGATGCTCTATCTCGCGATGGAGGACTTCCGCGTCGACATCATCGTGGGCAAGGGCCCGGGCGCGACCGCCATCCCGCTCGACCTGCCCGCCTTCACCCTCGTCGGCGCCACCACCCGCGCCGGCCTCCTGCCCGGGCCGCTGCGCGACCGCTTCGGCTTCACCGCGCACATGGACTTCTACGAGCCCGACGACCTGCGGGCGATCCTGCACCGGTCGGCCGCGCTCCTCGACGTACCGCTGGCCGACGACGCCGCCACCGAGATCTCGCGCCGCAGCCGCGGCACGCCGCGCGTGGCAAACCGGCTGCTGCGCCGGGTGCGCGACTTCGCGCAGGTGCGGGCCGACGGCCACGTCGACCTCGGCGTCGCGAAGGACGCCCTGGCGCTCTACGAGGTCGACCCGATCGGCCTGGACCGGCTCGACCGGGCCGTGCTCGACGCCCTGCTGCGCCGCTTCGGCGGCGGCCCGGTCGGGCTCTCGACGCTCGCGGTGGCCGTGGGCGAGGAGGCCGAGACGGTCGAGACGGTCTGCGAGCCGTTCCTCGTGCGGGCCGGCCTGCTGGCGCGCACGCCGCGGGGCCGGGTCGCAACCCCCGCCGCCTGGTCGCACCTCGGGCTGTCGATGCCCGCGGGGGTCACGCCGGTGCTGCCGTTCGCCGAGGCCGACGAGCCCGACGCCACCACCTAGACTCGGCGCGACCGCCGGCGACCCCGGCCCGTGACCGGAGGACTGCGTGGACCCCAACGCCCTGCTGCTCATCGCTGTGCTGATCGCGGCGTTCTACCTGCTGCTCGTGCGGCCGGCCCGTCAGCGCCAGAAGGAGCAGGCCGCGACGGTCTCGAAGGTCGTCCCGGGCGTCCGCGTGATGACGACCGCGGGGCTGTTCGGCACGGTCACCGCGGTCGACGGCGACCAGATCGACCTCGAGATCGCCCCCGGAGTCACCGTCCGGTACGTCGCGGCAGCCGTCGCCCGGATCATCGAGGACCCCGAGCCCGCTGCCGAGGAGCCCGAGACGCCGTCCGAGGGGTCCCCGGACGCCGAGGGAACGCCGGAGACGCCTGAGGCGTCCCTCCCCGAGGACGACACGCCTGGCGCATAGCCCTGGTTCGGGGCAGTGCGGCGCGTCCTCCATACTTCTCGGGGCGATCTGCGCTGCTCCCGGGCGGTTGGGGGGCACGGCGGGGATCACGCCGAACCGCTGTTGACGACGACGGTCCGCGGGACCGTCTGGACACGAGCCCCGTCATGACGACGGGCACGAGGGATCCTGGACCGGCGCGGCCGGGGCGGGACGCACGGGAGACACGACGGTGGCAGCACCGACATCCGGCTACACGCACGCGGGGCGGACCCTGGCGATCCTCGGGATCATCGTGGTCGCGCTCGGCGTCTGGACGTTCTGGCCGGGCCTGACGAACACGCCCAAGCTGGGCCTCGACCTGCGCGGCGGGACGCAGGTGATCCTGACGCCGACCGGTTCCAACAACGGCGGCCAGATCACCGACGACCAGCTCAAGCAGACGGTGGAGATCATCCGCCAGCGCGTCGACGGCTTCGGCGTCGCCGAGTCCGAGGTCACCACCCAGGGCTCGGGCTCCGGCGCCACGATCATCGTGTCGATCCCGGGCGCGACCAACCAGGCGGTCCTCGACTCGCTGGCGACCACGGCGAAGCTCGACATGCGCCCCGTGCTCAACATCGACTACGGCAGCCCGCAGCCCACCGCGTCGCCCTCGGCGTCGGCGTCGGGCAGCGCGTCGCCGTCCGCGTCCCCGAAGGCGACCGCCTCCGCGGGCAGCGGCTCGGCCTCGCCGTCGGCGTCGGCGTCCTCGAGCGGCAACGGGTCGGCCATCACCGGCGGGCTGTCGGGCTCGGCGAGCCCCACGCCCACGCCGTCGCCCTCCGCGTCGTCGACGAAGACCACGACCACCACGGTCGGCGGCGTCACCTCGCAGAACGGCCTCCCGCCGATCCAGTCGGCCACCAACGACGCCGCGCTGCAGGCCGCCTTCACGGCTCTCGACTGCAGCAAGCCCGGTGCGACCAAGGGCGGTCCGACCGATCCCAACAAGTACCTCGTCACCTGCGACAAGAGCGGTGCGCTGAAGTACCTCCTCGACAAGGCGGCGGTGCAGGGCACCGAGATCTCCAGCGCGTCCGCAGGCCTCTCGCAGAACGCGGCCGGCTGGGAGGTCAACCTCAACTTCACCAGCGAGGGCGCCCAGCAGTTCGCCACGGTCACCGGCCAGCTCGCCCAGAACACCTCGCCGCAGAACCAGTTCGCGATCGTCCTCGACGGTCTCGTCGAGTCGGCACCGAGCGTCAGCCAGGCGATCATCGGCGGCAGCGCCGTCATCACCGGCCAGTTCACCGCCGACGAGGCCAAGGCCCTCGCCAACGTGCTGAAGTACGGCTCGCTGCCGGTCTCGCTCGAGGTCTCCTCGGTCGAGCAGATCTCGCCCACGCTCGGCAGCGACCAGCTCCACGCCGGCCTGATCGCCGGTGCGCTCGGCCTGCTGCTCGTGGCGATCTACCTCGTCGCCTACTACCGCGCACTGGGTCTGGTCGCCGTCGCCTCGCTGGCGGTCGCGGCGTTGATCTCCTACGAGCTCTTCGTGATCCTCGGACGGCAGCTCGGGTTCACGCTGTCGCTCGCCGGCGTGGCCGGTGCGATCGTCGCGATCGGTATCACCGCGGACTCGTTCGTCGTCTACTTCGAACGCATCCGTGACGAGATCCGGGAGGGTCGCAGCCTGCGCGCCGCCGGCGACGCCGGCTGGGTCCGCGCGCGTCGCACGATCCTCGCGGCCGACTTCGTGTCGTTCCTCGCCGCCGTCGTCCTGTACTTCCTCAGCGTCGGCAGCGTGCGCGGCTTCGCGTTCACGCTGGGTCTGACGACCCTCGTCGACGTCGCCGTCGCGTTCATGTTCACCCGCCCGCTGGTCTCGCTGCTGATGCGCACCTCGTGGTTCACCTCCGGCAAGCCGTGGACGGGGCTGTCGCCCGACCGCCTCGGCGTGAAGACGCAGGTGATCGAGGTGGCCGACCCGCACCGCAAGGCCGCCGCCGGCGCCGTGAAGGAGTCCTGATGAGCCGCCTCGGTTCCCTGGCGCACCGCCTCTACAGCGGCGAGGTCTCCTACGACTTCGTCGGCAAGCGCCGTCGCTGGTACGCCATCTCGGCCGTCTTCCTCGTGCTGGCGCTGATCGGCCTCTTCGGCCGCGGCCTCAACCTCGGCATCGAGTTCAAGGGCGGGTCGGAGTTCACGATCCCCAACACCACCGCCTCGGTGGAGCAGGTGCGCGGCGCCGTCGAGTCGGCCGGCGTCACCGACCCCATCGTCACGCAGGTGGGCGACAACACGATCCGGGTCCAGACCCCGGCGCTCACGCCCGACGAGTCGGCCAAGGTCACGGCGTCCATCGCCAAGGAGACAGGCGTCAAGCAGGGCGACATCGGCGTCACGCTGGTCGGCCCGAGCTGGGGCTCGGAGATCACCAAGAAGGCCATCCAGGGCCTCGTGGTGTTCCTGATCCTCGTCGTCATCTTCCTGTCGGCGTACTTCGAGTGGCGACTAGCCGTCGCGGCCGTGGTCGCGCTGCTGCACGACCTCCTCATCACGGTGGGCATCTACGCCCTGACCGGCTTCGAGGTCACTCCCGCGACCGTCATCGGCGTCCTGACGATCCTGGGCTTCTCGCTGTACGACACCGTGGTCGTGTTCGACAAGGTGCGCGAGAACACCCGCAACATCACCTCGGGCAACCGGATGACCTACAGCGAGGCCGCGAACCTCGCGCTGAACCAGACCCTGGTCCGCTCGATCAACACCTCCGTCGTCGCCCTGCTGCCCGTCACCGCGATCCTCATCGTCGGAGTCGGACTGCTCGGCGCCGGCACGCTCAAGGACCTGTCGCTGGCGCTGTTCATCGGTACGGCGGCGGGCACCTACTCGTCGATCTTCATCGCGACGCCGGTCGCGGCCCAGCTGCAGGAGCGCCGTCCGGAGATGAAGGCCCTCGCGGCCCGCGTCGCCGCGCGCCGCGCCGGCACCGACGCGCGCGGCAAGAGCGCCGCGCAGCGCCGCAAGGGCGGGGGAGCGACGGCCACCGCCGTTCTCGAGGACACCGAGGTCGAGGCCGGCGAGGCGGTCGGCGGCGACTCGTCGCACCCGACCGCGGCCGACCTCACGTCGACCGTGGTGCAGACCGGGCCGCGCACACAGCCCAAGAGCGGCGGGTCGCGCAGCAAGCGCAAGAAGCGCTGACGGCACGACCGTGACCGACCTCGACGCACTGCTCGACGAGCGCCTGCGCTCGATCCCGGACTGGCCGGTGCCCGGCGTCACGTTCCGCGACATGACGCCGGTGCTCGCCGACCCGCGGGGCATCCCGACCATCGTCGCCGCGATGCGCGCAGCGCTCGAGGCGCAGGGGATCGACGTCGACGCGATCGCCGGGATCGAGGCCCGCGGCTTCGTGCTCGGGGCTCCGCTCGCGGTCGACCTGGGTGTCGGGTTCGTCCCCGTGCGCAAGCAGGGCAAGCTCCCGGGCGACGTGCTCGCGCGCACCTACGACCTGGAGTACGGCACCGCCACGCTGGAGATCCAGGCCGACGCCGTGCGCGGCGACCACCGCGTCGTCGTGGTCGACGACGTCCTCGCCACGGGCGGCACCGCACGGGCCACCGTCGACCTGCTGCGCTCGACCGGCGCCGAGGTCGCCGCCGTCGTGTGCCTGCTGGAGCTGCCCGACCTCGCGGGCCGCTCCGTGCTCGACGACGTGCCCGTGGTCGCGCTCCGGGCGCTGTAGCCGGTGCGAGCGGCCGACGGGAGCGGGTGTCCGTAGACTGTCCTCTCCGCACCTCGCGAGGAGCAGCGTGGCCGAGGACGTAGCAGCCGGGACGGGCGCCCCCGTCTCGCCTCCGCCTGCGCCCGTCGCCGCAGTCCCGCCGGGCACCGACCACGACGCCGGACGCCGTTCGCTGCTGCCGCGCATCGCGCCGCGCCGCCCGGGCAGCCGGCAGACGATGCACCCCGAGCTCGAGCCGCTGCTGCGCACGGTGAAGCAGTTCCACTCGAAGGTCGACACCAAGGTGCTCGAGCGCGCCTACGAGCGCGCGGCGTACCTCCACCGCGACCAGCGCCGCCGCTCGGGCGACCCCTACATCACCCACCCGCTCGCGGTCGCCACGATCCTGGCCGAGCTCGGCATGACGCCCCCGACCCTCGCGGCGGCCCTGCTGCACGACACGGTCGAGGACACCGAGTACTCCCTCGACGCGCTGCGCGAGGAGTTCGGCGACGAGGTGGCCGCCCTCGTCGACGGCGTCACCAAGCTCGACAAGGTGAAGTACGGCCAGGCGACCGCCGCCGAGACGGTACGCAAGATGGTCGTCGCGATGGCGCGCGACATCCGCGTGCTGCTCATCAAGCTCGCCGACCGGCTCCACAACATGCGCACGCTGCGCTGGATGCCGCCGGACAAGCAGGAGAAGAAGGCGCGCGAGACCCTCGAGATCTACGCGCCGCTCGCGCACCGCCTCGGTATGAACACGATGAAGTGGGAGCTCGAGGACCTCTCGTTCGCCACGCTCTACCCGAAGATGTACGACGAGATCGTGCGCCTGGTCGGGCAGCGGGCGCCCGAGCGCGACCACTACCTCGCCGAGGTGAAGGCGATCGTCGAGCAGGACCTGCGCGACGCGAAGATCAAGCCGACCGTCACCGGTCGCCCGAAGCACTACTACTCCGTCTACCAGAAGATGATCGTGCGCGGCCGCGACTTCGCCGACATCTACGACCTGGTCGGCATCCGCATCCTCGTCGAGTCCGTCCGCGACTGCTACGCCGTCCTCGGCGTGATCCACGCGCGGTGGAACCCGGTCCCCGGCCGGTTCAAGGACTTCATCGCGATGCCCAAGTTCAACATGTACCAGTCGCTGCACACGACGGTGATCGGCCCGGGCGGCAAGCCCGTCGAGATGCAGATCCGCACCCTCGAGATGCACCGCGCGGCCGAGTACGGCGTCGCCGCGCACTGGCGCTACAAGCAGGGCAACGTCGGCGGCAAGAGCAGCCCCGACGACCTCGGCTGGCTGCGTCAGCTCTTGGAGTGGCAGCGCGAGACCGACGACCCCGACGACTTCCTCGACGCGCTGCGCTACGACCTCGCGTCGACCGAGGTCTTCGTCTTCACGCCCAAGGGCGATGTCGTGGCGCTGCCCGGGGGAGCGACACCGGTCGACTTCGCGTACGCCGTCCACACCGAGGTCGGTCACCGCTGCGTCGGTGCGCGCGTCAACGGCAAGCTCGTGCCGCTCGAGTCGCAGCTGAGCTCCGGCGACGTCGTCGAGGTCTTCACGTCGAAGGCCGAGAACGCCGGACCGTCGCGCGACTGGCTCACGTTCGTCAGCAGCCCGCGCGCCCGCTCGAAGATCAAGGCGTGGTTCTCCAAGGAGCGCCGCGAGGAGGCGGTCGAGAACGGCAAGGAGTCGCTCACCCGCGCCATGCGCAAGGCGGGCCTCCCGCTGCACCGGCTGCTCACCGACAGCGCGCTGCAGGCGATGCTCGCCGACCTGCACTACCCGGACGTCACGGCGCTGTACGTCGCGATCGGCGAGGGCCGCGTGTCGGCGGCCAGCGTCGTCCAGCGCATCATGGCCGCGCACGGCGGTGCCGACGGTGCCTCCGAGGACCTCGCCGAGGTCGCGACACCCGCGCGGGTCTCCGCCGGCCGCGCACGCCCGCAGGGCGATCCCGGCATCGTCGTCGACGGCGACGACGACGTGTGGGTCAAGCTCGCGCGCTGCTGCACACCGGTGCCGGGCGACGAGGTGATGGGCTTCGTCACGCGCGGGCACGGCGTCTCGGTGCACCGTCTCGACTGCGTCAACGTCGCGTCGCTGCGCAAGGAGCCCGACCGCATCGTGCCGGTCACCTGGGCACCGCGGGCCACGAGCGTGTTCCTCGTCAACATCCAGGTCGAGGCGCTCGACCGCTCGCGCCTGCTGTCCGACGTCACGCGCGCGCTGTCCGACCAGCACGTCAACATCCTGTCGGCCTCGGTGAGCACCACCCGCGACCGCATCGCCATCTCCAAGTTCACGTTCGAGATGGCCGACGCCACCCACCTGGGCAGCGTCCTCAAGGCCGTCCGCGCGGTCGAGGGCGTCTACGACGCCTACCGCGTGTAGTCGGCGCCTCCCAGCTCCCTCGCTCCGCTCGGTCGCGTCGGCGCACCCCTCCGCTCGCGACTGCGTCGCGAGCTCGGTCGGGCGCTCGAGGGCGCTCGCGACGTGATCAGCCGCTCGGGGCCCGACCGAGCGGGTCGGGGTACTGCCTGGGCTGACGCCGTCAGCCGTCGGGCAGCCTCAGGGCTCACGACGACCGCGGACTATGCCGCACAGTGGCGCCGGTCAGCCGCTGAACTCCTCGGCGGCGCGCTCGGCGGCCTCGAGGAGGGCTCGGGTCGTGGTGATGCGCGACTCGGCGTCGGCGGCCTTGCGGGTGTCGCCGGCGGCCGTCGCGGCGTCGCGCTCCTTCTCGATCTTCTCGAGCGAGGCGCGGAACTGCGCGACCGTGGCGTCGGCGCGGGCCTTGGCCTCCGGGTTGGTACGCCGCCACTGCTCCTGCTCGCCGCGGCGCACCGAGTCCTCGACCTTGCGCAGCCGTCCCTCGATGCGCTCCTTGTCGCCGCGCGGGACGTGGCCGATCTTCTCCCAGCGCTCCTGGATGCCGCGCAGCGCGGCCTTGGCCGACTTGAGGTCGCTGGTGTCGATGGCCTCGGCCTCGGCGAGCAGCGCCTCCTTGGCCTTGAGGTTCTCGGCGAACCCGGCGTCGCGCTCGCCGAGCGCGGCGTTGCGGGCGGCGAAGAAGGCGTCCTGGGCTGCACGGAAACGGGCCCACAGCGCGTCCTCGTCGGCCTTGCCGGCCCGGCCCGAGGCCTTCCAGCGCGCCATGAGGTCGCGGTAGGCGCCGGCGGTGGCGCCCCAGTCGGTCGAGCCCTGCAGGCTCTCGGCCTCGGCGACGAGGGCCTCCTTGACCTGCTTGGCCTCGGAGCGCTCGGCGTCGAGGCGGGCGAAGTACTGCCGGCGGTGCTTGTCGAACTGCGAGCGCGCGTGGCTGAACCGCTTCCAGAGCGCCTGCTCGCTGGTGCGGTCGGCGCGGGGCGCGGCCTTCCAGTCCTCGAGGAGCGCCTTGAACCGGTCGCCGGTGGCCTTCCACTGGGTCGACTCGGCGAGCTGCTCGGCCTCCGCGACGATCGCCTCGCGGGCGGCCAGGGCGGCGGCTTTCGCGGCAGCGCGCGCCTCCTGCGCAGCGGTGCGCTTCTCGACGACGAGCGCGTCGAGGGCGTCGACGCGCGCGGTGAGCGACGCGAGGTCGCCGACCATCGAGGGCGACTCGAGCGACTCGCGCACGCGCTTCACGACGACCGCGGCCTGCTCGGGGGTGGCCTTGCCCTCGGCGAGGCGCCGGGCGGCGAGGTCGACCTCGACGGAGAGGTCGTCGTACTTGCGCACGTAGAAGGCCAGGCCCTCCTGCGGCGTGCCGGCGGCGAACTGGCCGACCGGAGACTCCGAGCCGTCGGGCAGGCGCACGTGCACGGTGCCGTCGTCGTCGACGCGGCCGAAGGTGTGCGAGTCCGACGGCGGCTCGGCGGTCGGCTCGGCCGGGGCTGCCTCGGCGGCCACCGGGCGCGGCGGCGCGGGGCGCGAGAGGCCCGCGAGGCTCGCCGGGCTCGGACGCGGACCAGGCTTGGGCGCGGCCGGCGCAGCGGGCACGGGTGCCGCGCTCTCGGCGGCGACCTCGGTCGCCTCGGTCGCCGGAGCGGCCGGCTCGGCGGCGACGGGCTCGGGCGCGGCCTCGGGAGCGGCTGCGGACTCCGACACGGGCTCGACGGCGGCGGGCTCCTCGACAGCCGCGGGCTCCTCGACAGCTGGGGCGGCCTCTGCAGCCGGCTCCTCCGCGGCGGGCTCCTCGGCCACCGGGGCGGAGCTCTCCACGGCAGGGGACTCCGCGGACGAGGACTCCGCCGCCGGGGGCTCGGCGTCCGAGCTCTCGACAGCGTCAGGTGCAGCGTCGGGAGCCTCGGGGGAGCTCTCGGCGGTCTCGGCGACGGGGGCGGCGCTCGTGGCGTCGTCGGTCGTCGCGTCGGGGGTGGTCGCGTCGGGCTGGTCGGCCGCGGGGACCTCGGGCGTGTCGGACATGCGGTTCACTCCTCAGCACGTCCGGCGTCAGCCGGCCGTGGCCTTCGTGATGACGAGCTGCTGGACCGGCGCACCGTCGGCCTTGCCGCCCTGGACTCCTGCGGCCGCGACCTTCTGGAGCACGTCGAGACCGGACACCACTGTGCCCCAGATCGTGTAGTCAGGCCCGAGCTTTGTGCCGTCCTGGTACACGAGGAAGAACTGGGACCCGTTCGTGTTCTTGCCGCTGTTGGCCATCGCCACGGTGCCGGCGGGGTAGCCGTCCTGGCCCTTGGCCGTGGGCAGGTTCTCATCGGGGATCTGGTAGCCCGGGCCGCCCTTGCCGTCGTTGGTGGGGCTGCCGCACTGGAAGACGAACAGGCCCGAGGTGGTGAGACGGAAGCAGTCGGAGTCGGTGTAGTAGCCCTGCTGGGTCAGGAAGGTGATCGACTGCACCGTCTTGGGCGCCTTGGCGGGCAGGGTCTTGATGACGATGTCGCCGCAGTTGGTCGCGAGCGTGATCTGCGCCGCGGGCTTGGTGGCGGTCGGCACCGACGTCCACGTCTGGGTCTTCTCGGTCGGCTCCGGAGGCGTCGTGCAGCCGGCGACCGGCTGCGCGGTCGGGCTCGCCGCCGGGGTGCCGCTGTCGCGCTGGGAGAACCACCACAGACCGAGGGCGACGGCGACCACGGCCAGACCCGTGATGCCGGCGACGATCCGGGTACGCCGGCGCTCCGCCGCCTCGCGCTCGATCCGGCGCTGCTGCTGACGCTCGAACTTCTGCCGCGCGAGCTCGCGCTGACGCTTGTTGCTGGTGGCCACGACGCTCCCGTCCCGTCCGGGCGGACCCCGCCCGCGCCACGGCAGTCTAGGGACGAACGCGCCGCAGGGGAGCAGCGGGGCGGCCGGTAGGCTTCGCGCGTCGGGGACGTGTCCGCCGGCGCCCACGTGACCCTGCCCAGGAGGCGTTCGCCCGTGCTCGTCGTCGGCTTCCCCGCCGGTCCGTGGGGCACCAACTGCTACCTCGTGGCCACGGGCCCGGGGGAGCAGTGCGTGATCGTCGACCCGGGCAAGGACGCGATGCCCGGCATCGACCAGATGGTCGAGGAGCACCGGCTCTCCCCGGTGGCGGTCCTGCTCACCCACGGCCACATCGACCACGTGTGGTCGGTCGTGCCGGTGTGCGGGGCGCGAGGCATCCCGGCGTACCTGCACCCCGACGACCGCTGGCAGATGGCCGCGGCCTACGAGCGGATCCTCGGTGCCACCGACGACGCGATCCAGGAGCTCACGGGCGGGTCGCTCTCGGCGTCGGAGCCCGACGACCTGCGCGAGCTCACCGACGGCGTGCAGCTCGAGGTCGCGGGCCTGACGTTCACCGTCGACCACGCGCCCGGCCACACGCAGGGCTCGGTGATGTTCCGGCGTGCCGGCGAGGGCGAGGTGCCCCCGGTGCTGCTGTCGGGCGACGTGCTGTTCGAGGGGTCGATCGGGCGCACCGACCTGCCCGGCGGCGACCACGCAGCCATGCTGCGCAGCCTCACGAGCAAGGTGCTGCCGCTCGATGACGCCACCGTGGTGCTTCCGGGGCACGGCGCGACGACGACCATCGCCCGCGAGCGGGCGACCAACCCCTACCTCACGGCGCTCGCGGAGCAGTCCGAGACGCCGTCCAGCCCGCGACGAGGGATGTGACGTGAGCAGGCCCGCGCCCCTGTCGGGGTTCCCCGAGTGGCTCCCCGGCGAGCGGATCGTCGAGCTCGAGGTGCTCGACACCGTGCGCCGCGTGTTCGAGCTGCACGGCTTCTCGTCGCTCGAGACTCGCGCGGTCGAGCCGCTCGAGCAGCTGCTGCGCAAGGGCGAGATCGACAAGGAGGTCTACGTCGTACGCCGGCTGCACGCGTCCGACGACGACACCGACAGCCTCGCCCTGCACTTCGACCTCACCGTGCCGTTCGCGCGATACGTGCTGCAGAACGCCGGCCACCTCGAGTTCCCGTTCCGCCGCTACCAGATCCAGAAGGCCTGGCGCGGCGAGCGGCCGCAGGAGGGGCGCTTCCGCGAGTTCACCCAGGCCGACATCGACATCGTCGGGCGCGACACCCTCGCGTTCCACCACGAGGTCGAGGTCGCGCTGGTGATGGCCGAGGTCTTCCGCGCGCTGCCGTGCCCGCCCGCGGTGATCCTCGTCAACAACCGCAAGCTCGCCGAGGGCTTCTTCCTCGGCGCCGGCGCGACCGACGCGGGCGCCGCCCTGCGGGCGATCGACAAGATCGACAAGATCGGGCCGGCCGCGGTCGCCGAGCTCCTCGAGAACGAGGCCGGGCTCTCGCCCGAGGGCGCGCAGAAGTGCCTCGCGCTGGGCGCGATCCGCTCCGAGGACACCTCGTTCGTCGAGCAGGTCCGCGCGCTCGGCGTCGAGCACCCGCTGCTCGACGAGGGCCTCGAGCAGCTCGCGGCCGTCGTGGGCGCGGCCTACGAGCGGATGCCCGGCGCGCTGGTCGCCGACCTCAAGATCGCGCGCGGCCTCGACTACTACACGGGCACGGTCTACGAGACCCAGCTCGTCGGCTACGAGTCGTTCGGGTCGGTCTGCTCCGGCGGCCGCTACGACGCCCTGGCGAGCGACGGCCGCACGACCTACCCGGGCGTGGGCATCTCGCTTGGAGTCAGCCGGCTCATGGGCGTCCTCGTCGGTCGTGGTCTCGTCGCTGCGAGCCGGTCGGTGCCCACCTGCGTCCTCGTCGCGGTCAACGAGGAGGACAGCCGCGCCGCCTCCGAGGCGGTGGCCGCGGCGCTGCGGTCGCGCGGCATCAGCACCGAGGTCGCGCCCAAGGCCGACAAGTTCGGCAAGCAGATCCGCTACGCCGACCGCCGCGGAATCCCGTTCGTCTGGTTCCTCGACGATGCGGGAGGCTCGGTGAAGGACATCCGCTCCGGCGAGCAGGTCGCGGCCGATCCCGCGTCCTGGACACCGCCCCAGGACGACCTGCGACCCCAGGTCCGTCTCACCACGACAGAGGAGAACCACCCGTGATCCGCACCCACGTCGCCGGGAGCCTGCGTGCCGAGCACGTCGGCCAGACCGTCACGCTCGCCGGGTGGGTGGCGCGCCGTCGCGATCACGGCGGTGTCGCCTTCCTCGACCTGCGTGACGCGAGCGGCGTCGTCCAGGTGGTCGTCCGCGACCCGGAGGTCGCCCACCCGCTGCGCAGCGAGTTCTGCGTGAAGGTCGTCGGCACTGTGTCGGCGCGCCCCGAGGGCAACGCCAACCCCGAGCTGCCCACGGGCGACATCGAGGTCGTCACGGAGTCGCTCGAGGTGCTGAGCGTCTCGGCCCCGCTGCCGTTCCCGATCGACGAGCACGTCGAGGTCGGCGAGGAGGCGCGCCTGCGCCACCGCTACCTCGACCTGCGTCGCCCCGCGCCCGGTGCGGCGATCCGGCTGCGCAGCCAGGTCAACCGCGTGGCCCGTGGCGTCCTCTACGACCGCGACTTCGTCGAGATCGAGACGCCGACCCTCACCCGCTCGACCCCGGAGGGCGCGCGCGACTTTCTCGTGCCCGCGCGCCTGCGCCCGGGCAGCTGGTACGCCCTGCCGCAGAGCCCGCAGCTGTTCAAGCAGCTGCTCATGGTCGCGGGCATGGAGAGGTACTTCCAGATCGCGCGCTGCTACCGCGACGAGGACTTCCGCGCCGACCGCCAGCCCGAGTTCACCCAGCTCGACATCGAGATGTCCTTCGTCGACCAGGACGACGTCATCGAGGTCGCCGAGGCCGTCGTGTCGGCGCTGTGGAAGCTCATCGGCCACGTGCTCGCGCTGCCGATCCCGCGGATGACCTACGCCGAGTCGATGGCGCGCTTCGGCAACGACAAGCCCGACCTGCGCTTCGGCCACGAGCTCGTCGAGTGCACCGACTACTTCGTCGACACGCCGTTCCGCGTGTTCCAGGCGCCGTACGTCGGTGCGGTCGTCATGCCCGGCGGGGCGTCGCAGCCGCGCAAGCAGCTCGACGCCTGGCAGGACTGGGCCAAGCAGCGTGGAGCCCGCGGCCTTGCCTACGTGCTGGTGCAGGAGGACGGCGAGCTGGGCGGCCCGGTCGCCAAGAACCTGTCCGACGCCGAGCGGGCCGGCCTCGCCGAGCGCGTCGGCGCGAAGCCGGGCGACTGCGTCTTCTTCGCCGCGGGCGAGGCCTCGCCGTCGCGTGCTCTGCTCGGTGCCGCCCGCCTCGAGATCGGCAAGCGCTGCGGCCTCATCGACGAGTCGCAGTGGGCGTTCGTGTGGATCGTCGACGCCCCGCTGTTCGAGCCGTCGTCCAAGGCCGTCGAGAGCGGCGACGTCGCCGTCGGCGCCGGCTCCTGGACGGCCGTGCACCACGCCTTCACCTCGCCGAAGCCCGAGTGGATCGACCGGTTCGAGGAGGACCCGGGCGCGGCGCTGGCGTACGCGTACGACATCGTCTGCAACGGCAACGAGATCGGCGGCGGGTCGATCCGTATCCACCAGCGCGAGGTGCAGCAGCGCGTCTTCGAGATGATGGGCCTCACGCGCGACCAGCAGCAGGAGAAGTTCGGCTTCCTGCTCGACGCGTTCCAGTACGGCCCCCCGCCGCACGGCGGCATCGCCTTCGGCTGGGACCGGATCACCGCGCTGCTCTCGGGCGCGGAGTCGATCCGCGAGGTCATCGCCTTCCCGAAGACCGGCGGCGGCTACGACCCGCTCACGGCCGCACCGGCGCCGATCACGGCGGCCCAGCGCGCCGAGGCCGGGGTCGACGCGGTGCCGGAGGACGAGGACGAGGCCGAGACCGCCGCGGAGCAGCCCGCCGACGCCTGATCGGGACGATTTTCGGGCGAAATCGGGACCTTCGGGGCGTGCCCCGGGGCCGGGTGCACCGCATACTGGTCCGCAACCCGGGACGACCGGGAGCGGTCCAGGAGGTGGGGGCGTGCGTGGTTCCGTGCGGGCTCTCGCCTGCGCCGCGGTCGCCGGCGCGGCGCTGACGGCGTGCGCCGCCCCGCAGAACCACTACGTCTCGGAGAAGCCGGGCACCGCCCCGGCGGGCTCGGTCTACTTCACGGTGCCGCACACCTGGACGGCGTTCCCGTCCTCGGCCATCACCACGGCCGAGAGCGGCTGGTCGGCCGACGCCACGATGAAGTCGGTGCTCGACCAGACCGCGTGGCAGGAGGCGTTCGACGCCTCGAGCAGCCCCGACCTCGCTCACGTGCTCGGCTCGGCGAGCACCGACGCACCTACGGTCTACGCCTCCCTGCGCACGCTCTACAGCGGCGAGTCGGCCACGACCGCCGCGCTGCGCGACATGGTCATCCCCGTCTCCACCCTCGGCACCGCGGTGACGGTGAAGAAGGAGGAGGCGCTCACCCAGGGCGGCGCCGAGGGCGTGCACCTGGTGATGTCGTACACCCCGGCATCGGGTGCGCCCGAAGAGACGATCGACCAGACCTCCTACCTGTCCGACGGTAAGGATGCGGTCTACCTCCTGGTGGTCCGCTGCACGACGACCTGCTACGACGCGTTCTCCGACCAGATCCGGTCCGTGACCTCGTCGTACACGATCCAGGGAGACACCCGTGGCTGACGACCGGCCCCTCGCCGCCGACGACGAGCCCTCCGGCCTTCCCGAGTACGCCGTCGGGCCGGTGGTGTCTCCCAGCCACGGCCGGCGCGACGACCGCGAGACCTTGACCCGCAAGCCGCTGGTCTTCTGGGACCGCGTGAAGATCCTTGTCTTCCTGATCGCGATGTTCCTCGTGCTCATCTGGGCGCAGCTCGCGAGCAACCCGCTCATGACGCCGGTCGAGGCCGAGCGCACCGTGGCCCTCACCGGCTTCGGCCAGATCCTGCTCGTCCTGATCGTGCTCGAGGCGCTGCGCCAGATCCACTTCCTGCTCGCGGAGCACGTGGCGTCCTACCACCAGCTCTGGCTGCGCTCGTTCGAGCGCACGGAGAAGCTCACCGGACGCTGGAGCGCCTGGACCCGCTACCGCGTCGCGCGCGTCGTGAAGTGGGTCGCCGGCCTCGCGATCGTGGCGATGGTGCTCTCGGCGATCTCCGGGCTGCCGCCGATCATCGCGCTGTTCCAGGTGCCTGCCTGGTTCATCCAGCAGCTGCCGATGATCATCCAGCTGGTCCTCTACCTGTTCATCGCGGTCGCGCAGTTCGCGCTGATCTTCTACTTCCTCTCGCGCGGCGGCGTCGACGTCTACTTCCCGGACGACGTGAAGACGCGCTTCTCCGACGTGTGGGGCCAGGACCACGTCGTCGAGCGCGTCAAGGAGAACGTCGTCTTCCTCGAGAACCCCGAGGAGATCGAGGAGAAGGGCGGCTACGTCCCCGGCGGCATCCTGCTGTGGGGCCCGCCCGGCACCGGCAAGACGCTGCTCGCCGAGGCCGTCGCCGGCGAGACCGGCAAGCCCTACGTGTTCGTCGACCCGGGCGCGTTCATCAACATGTTCTTCGGGGTCGGCGTCCTCAAGGTCAAGAGCCTCTACCGCAAGCTGCGCAAGCTGTCGCTGCGGTACGGCGGCGTCATCGTCTTCTTCGACGAGGCCGACACCCTCGGCAACCGCGGCGGCGCCGTGAGCGCCGCGCGCCGCGACGCCCTCGAGGGCCGGATGCCGTGGTCGGAGGCGTCGGCCGCTCACGCGTGCAACGGCACGCACTACGTCTCGGCCTCGAGCCAGCAGATCCTCGCCGAGACCCGCTTCGCCGAGGCGCAGCGCCAGCTGTTCGTCCCGACCGGCGCGAACGGTGGCGGCGGCATGGGCGGCGGCATGGGCACGCTGCAGGCGCTGCTCACCGAGATGTCGGGCCTGAAGAAGCCGCGCGGGTTCGTCAACCGCGTCGTGCGGCGCACGCTGGGCATGCGGCCCAAGCCGCCGCCGAAGTACCGCATCCTGCACATGATGGCGACGAACATGCCCGACGCCCTCGACCCCGCTCTGCTGCGCCCGGGCCGCATCGACCGCATCTACCGCGTCGGCTACCCCTCGAAGGAGGGGCGCGTCGACACGTTCCAGAACTACCTCGACAAGATCAAGCACGAGGTCACGTCCGAGCAGGTCGAGAACCTCGCGACGATCTGGCCGCAGGCGACGGGTGCGTCGATCAAGGACGCCGTCAACGAGGCGCTCGTCATCGCGATCCGCGACGGCCGCGACACCGTTCAGTACCGCGACCTCATCAAGGCCAAGTCGCTCAAGGAGAACGGCCTGCCCGACGGTGGTCAGCACGTCGACCGCGAGCGGCACTCGATCGCGCTGCACGAGGCGTG
The DNA here is from genome assembly GCA_046330715.1 of Candidatus Nanopelagicales bacterium. GTDB lineage: Bacteria > Actinomycetota > Actinomycetes > S36-B12 > CAIYMF01 > Longivirga. The sequence goes on along the minus strand of JAXLSG010000002.1, from coordinate 235,458 downwards.
CCACGCGGTCACGATGTACCGGCTGCAGCACTCCAGCGTGATCGACACGGCGACCATCGAGCGCCGCGGCGACGTCGGCGGCTTCGTGGCGCCGGTGCCGCTCGAGGAGCAGATGTTCAAGTGGCGCTCCGAGGTGGAGGTCGACGTCATGACCTTCCTCGCCTCGCTCGCCGGCGAGCGGATGTTCTACGACGGCGACAACACCTCGGGCGTCGGCGGAGACATGAAGGCCGCGACGAGCCTGGTCACCCAGCACATCCTCGGTGCCGCGATGGGCGACACCCTGCGGTCCTTCGGCGGCCTCACGACCGTGACGATGGGCGTGCCGTACGAGGGCGAGACCGCGCAGGCGGTGGAGACCAAGCTGCGCGAGCTCTACGACCGCACGGTCGAGGTGCTCAAGGACAACCGTCGCGAGGTGCTCGCGGTGGCGCACGCGCTCGAGGCGCACAAGACGCTGTCCGGCGAGGACGTCGTCGCCGTCATCGAGGGCATCGAGGGTCCGCTCGTCGACGGCCGCGGCTACGTCGAGCCCGACTTCGTCGCCGACCTCGAGGCCTACCACGCCCGCGCGGTCGAGGCGCACAAGGTCGAGCACGAGCGCCGTCCGGGCCTGCCCGAGCTCCCGACCCCGGTCGCCGCCGCCACCACCGCAGCGAAGGCCCCCACCGACGAGTCCTGACCCCGTCTGCAGTCAGGGTGCCCCGCGGTGCGCTAGGCGCACCTTGAGCGCCCCCGACCGTCTCGGCGGTCGCGACGTCGGGGGCGGCACAGATGCCGCTAGCGCACCGTGGGGCACATTCACTGCTGATCTGGGTGGAGGGGGCCGGAGGTCTGGCCTCGGACGCAGGTGAAGCCGAGGCCCGTGTAGAGGGCGCGGGCGGGGTCGTTGTCGGCGTACATGCCGAGGGTGACCGCCGGTGCGCCGGCCTCGAGGCTCTGCCGGGTGACCTCTCCGCACACGAGCCGCGCGATCCGCCGGCCGCGGCGGGCGGGGTGCGTCGCCACGTCGTTGAGGTGGTGGGCGCCGGAGCGGTGGTGGGTGAGCGCGAGCAGCCCCACCAAGCCGCCGGTGCCCGCGGTGTCGGACTGCCCCGGGCCGTCGGGGTCCTCGACGCCGGCCCACCGCACCACCCGCGGGTCGCCGGCGGGGATGGCGGCGGTCGGCGAGGCGGTCTCGAGGAGCGCGCCGATCCGTGGGTCGCCGGGGTCGAGGTCGGTGACGGCGCCTCCGGGTACGGCGTACACGTCGGGATCGGGTGCCGCTGCGGTCCACCACAGGTCCCACTCCCACGCCTGGGGCTGGCGCAGGTCGGGCGGCAGCAGGTCGCGGCCGCCGCGGCTGACGGTGACGCCGGAGACCGGGGACCCGGCCTCGGCCGCAGCCCGGGCGAGCGGCACGAGCAGGTCGACCGCGGCCGCGATGTGCGCCGGGTCGGCCGGGTCGGCCGCGAGGCCGGTCGTCCAGCGCACGCCGCTGCGGTGCCGGCCGACCCATGCGACAGCGACGCCGGGTACGACGGCCACCTCGGCCAGCGTCCCGGGGTCGAGCTCGAAGCGGACGAACGGGTCGCCGTCGAGCGCCTCGAGGAGGGTGCGGTGCAGGTCGCGCTGGTGGTCGTCGGGCGCCGGGCTCACGGCGGAACCCTGCCACGGTCGGCCCGCCCGCTCTCACCCGGCTCGGCGGCCCGAACCCGCGGGTGCGGGCGCGGGTGCCCCGCCTAGGCTGTGACGGGTGACCGCGAGCCTGTTCGACGAGGGGGTCTCCTCCTCGCGCGCCTCGGCGCCGCTCGCGGTCCGGATGCGGCCGCGCACCCTCGACGAGCTCGTCGGCCAGCAGCACCTGCTCGCGCCCGGGAGCCCGCTGCGCCGGCTCGTCGCTAGCAGCGGCGACGGCGGCCCCGGGCCGACCAGCGTGATCCTGTGGGGGCCTCCCGGCACGGGCAAGACCACGCTCGCGAGCCTGGTGAGCACCTCGACCGGCCGCAGGTTCGTCGAGCTCTCGGCCGTGACGGCCGGCGTGAAGGACGTGCGCGAGGTCGTCGACCGCGCCCGCGACGCCCTGGGCATGCAGGGCACCGGCACGGTGCTGTTCGTCGACGAGGTCCACCGGTTCTCCAAGACCCAGCAGGACGCCCTCCTGCCGGCCGTCGAGAACGGCTGGGTCACCCTCGTCGCGGCCACGACAGAGAACCCCTCGTTCTCCGTGATCTCGCCGCTGCTCAGCCGCTCGCTCGTCCTCACGCTCGCGCCGCTCACCGACGACGACATCACCGCTCTGCTCGAGCGGGCGATCGCCGACCCGCGCGGGCTCGACGGCGCCTTCGAGATCTCCGAGGAGGCGGTGGCGCACCTGCTGCGCATCGCCGGGGGAGACGCCCGTCGCGCGCTCACCAGCCTCGAGGCGTCGGCCGGCGCCGCCCTCGACACGGGCAGCCACGTCATCGACCTCGCCGCCGTCGAGCGGGCGGTCGACAAGGCCGCACCTCGCTACGACCGCGACGGCGACCAGCACTACGACGTCATCTCGGCGTTCATCAAGTCCTGCCGCGGCTCCGACGTCGACGCCGCGCTGCACTACCTCGCCCGGATGCTCGAGGCGGGGGAGGACCCGCGCTTCATCGCGCGACGGCTGATCATCCTCGCGAGCGAGGACGTCGGCCTCGCCGACCCGAGCGCCCTGCAGACCGCGGTGGCGGCCGCGCAGGCCGTGCAGCTGATCGGCCTGCCCGAGGGCCGCCTCACGCTCGCGCAGGCGACGATCGCGATCGCGCTGGCCCCGAAGTCCAACGCCGTCATCGCCGCGATCGGCGCCGCGGAGGCCGACGTACGCCGAGGCCTCATCGGACCGGTGCCGCCGCACCTGCGCGACGCGCACTACGCGCGGGCCGGCGACCTCGGCCACGGTGTCGGGTACGTGTACCCGCACGGCCTCCCTGGCGGCGTGGCGGCGCAGCAGTACGGCCCCGACCAGCTCGGCGCGCGGCGCTACTACGAGCCGACGCGGCACGGCGCCGAGGCGCGGTACGCCGACGTCTACGAGCGGCTCCGCGTGGCCCTGGGACGCGACGCCGCTCCCGATCCCGAGCCCGAGCCGCCGGTAGGGTCGGGCACCGGACCGAGCACTGGACCGAGCACCACCGACGACAGCAGCCGAGAGGGCGAACCCTGATGGACTCCGCCGAGATCCGCAGCCGCTTCCTGCGGTACTTCAACGAGCGCGGCCACACCGTGGTGCCCTCGGCGTCGTTGCTGCTCGACGACCCCACGCTGCTGTTCGTCAACGCCGGCATGGTGCCGTTCAAGCCGTACTTCCTCGGCGAGGCGACCCCGGCGTACGACCGCGCCACCTCGGTGCAGAAGTGCGTGCGCACCCTCGACATCGACGAGGTCGGCAAGACCACCCGCCACGCGTCGTTCTTCCAGATGGCCGGCAACTTCAGCTTCGGCGACTACTTCAAGGAGGGCGCCATCCCGTTCGCCTGGGAGCTGCTCACCAGCTCGCAGGCCGACGGCGGCTTCGGCTTCCCCGAGGACCGGATGTGGGCCACGGTCTACGAGGACGACGACGAGGCGCTCGAGATCTGGCACAAGGTCGTCGGCCTCCCGCTCGACCGGATCCAGCGGCGCGACGCCAAGGACAACTACTGGTCGATGGGCGTGCCCGGCCCCGGCGGCCCGTGCTCGGAGATCTACTACGACCGCGGCCCGGAGCACGGTCTCGAGGGCGGTCCGGTCGCCGACGAGGACCGCTACCTCGAGGTGTGGAACCTCGTCTTCATGCAGGACGAGCTCTCTGCTGTGCGCTCGAAGATGGACTTCGACGTCAAGGGCAGCCTGCCGGCGAAGAACATCGACACGGGCATGGGCCTCGAGCGCATGGCCGCGCTGCTGCAGGGCGTCGAGAACATCTACGAGATCGACACCACCAAGCACATCCTCGACCGCGCCACCGAGCTGTCGGGCACGCGGTACGGCGCAGACCACACCGACGACGTACGACTGCGCGTGGTCGCCGACCACGCCCGCACGTGCGCGTTCCTCGTGCAGGACGGCGTGCTGCCGGGCAACGAGGGCCGCGGCTACGTGCTGCGCCGCATCATGCGCCGCGTCATCCGCAACATGCGCCTGCTCGGTGCCGGCGACCCCGTGATGGGCGAGCTCATCGACTCCACCGTGGCTGCGATGGGGCCGCAGTACCCCGAGCTGGTCACCGACGCCGGCCGCCTGCGCAGCGTGTGCGAGGGCGAGGAGGCCGCGTTCGCGCAGACCCTCCGCACCGGTACGACGATCTTCGACACCGCGGTCGCCGACGTGCAGAAGTCCGGCGGCACCGTGCTTCCGGGCGACCAGGCGTTCGCGCTGCACGACACCTACGGCTTTCCGATCGACCTCACGCTGGAGATGGCGGCCGAGAAGGGCCTGCAGGTCGACGAGGACGGCTTCCGCCGGCTCATGAACGAGCAGCGCGACCGCGCCAAGCAGGCCGAGCGCGCCCGCAAGGCCGGGCTCACGAGCCACCACGCCTACCGCGAGATCATGGACGTCTCCGGCGTCACGACCTTCACCGGCTACGACGAGGTCGTCTCCGAGGCGAAGCTCCAGGGCCTGCTCGTCGACGGCGAGACCGTGCCCAGCGCGCGCGAGGGCGACAGCGTCGAGGTCGTGCTCGACCGCACGCCGTTCTACGCCGAGGGCGGCGGCCAGCTCGCCGACGCCGGCGTCATCCGGCTCTCCGACGGCACGGTCCTCGAGATCGACGACGTGCAGCAGCCGGTGCCCGGCCTCTACGTCCACCGCGGTCGCGTCGCGTCGGGCGAGGCCGTCGTGGGCAGCGACGTCGTCGGTGCCGTCGACCTCGAGCGGCGGCGAGCCATCTCGCGCGCCCACACCGCGACCCACCTGGTGCACAAGGCGTTCCGCGAGGCGCTGGGGGAGACCGCGACCCAGATGGGCTCGGAGAACTCGCCCGGCCGCTTCCGCTTCGACTTCCCGTGGGCGAGCGCCGTGCCCGCGTCGGTGATGGCCGACGTCGAGGCGCGGGTCAATGCCGTGCTCGAGGAGGACCTCGCGGTCCACGCCGAGTACATGACCCAGGACCACGCTCGCGCGTCGGGCGCGATGGCGCTCTTCGGCGAGAAGTACGGCGACCGCGTGCGCGTGGTGTCGGTGGGCGACTGGGCGCGCGAGCTCTGCGGCGGCACGCACGCGCAGCGCTCGGGCCAGGTCGGCCTCGTGAAGTTCCTGTCGGAGGGCTCGATCGGCGCCGGCGTGCGCCGCGTGGAGGCGCTCGTGGGCGCCGACGCGTACCGCTTCCTCGCCAAGGAGCACGTGCTGCTGTCGCAGATCGCGGAGATCGTGAAGGCGAGGCCCGAGGAGCTGCCCGAGCGCGTCGACGGGATCCTCACCCGGCTCAAGGACGCCGAGCGCGACATCGCCAAGATGCGCTCGGCCCAGATGCTGGTGAACCTCGACGGCATCATGGGCACCGGCCAGGAGGTCGGGCCGGTGCGGTTCTGGACGTTCACCGCGCCCGAGGGCACCGACGCCAACGGCCTGCGCGAGATGGTCACCCGCGGGCGCGACAACGCACGCAAGGAGATCGCCTCGGTCGTCCTCGGCGCCGCCGTGGCCGACGGCAAGGTCAGCCTCGTGGCCGCGACGAACGAGGCAGGTCGCGGCGCCGGCGCGTCGGCGAACAAGGTGCTCCAGGCCGCGCTGCCCGCGGTCTCGGGGCGCGGCGGCGGCAAGGACGACATGGCCCAGGGTGGCGGCAGCGACCCGGCCGGCGTCGACGCCGCGTTCGCCGCGGCGGTGGAGTCGGTCCGGGCGTCGGTCGGCGCGTGACCCCTCCCGTGCGGCGCGGCGTACGGATCGGTGTCGACGTGGGGTCGGTGCGCGTCGGGGTGGCCCGCAGCGACCTCGACGGCGTCCTGGCCGTGCCTGTGGAGACCCTCCCGCGGCCACGGGGGAAGGCGCCCCGCTCCGACCTCGAGGCGCTCGTGACCCTCGTCACCGAGCACGAGGCGCTCGAGGTGGTCGTGGGCCTGCCGCTCGGGCTCGACGGCACCGAGGGGGCCGCCGCGGCGGCCGCCCGCACCTACGCCGCCGACCTGGCGGAGGCCCTCCGCGACCGCGGTGCGAGCGTGCCCATCCGGCTGCTCGACGAGCGGCTCACCACGGCCCAGGCCTCGCGCGGCCTGGCGGCGGCCGGGCGGAACTCGCGGGACGGCCGGTCCGTCGTCGATCAGGCGGCTGCTGTCATCATCGTGCAGCACGCCCTCGACGCCGAGCGCTCGACCGGCACCCCTCCGGGGTCGCTGCTCGACCTCACGACGGACGACACCCGGAAGGACCCGGCATGAGCCAGCTCGGCCTCGGCATGGCGCCCGACGACGCCCCCGCGCGCCGTCGCCGCTCGCGCGGCCCCCTGGCGGTGCTCATCGCGGTGGTCGCCCTGGCCGTCGTCGCCCTCGGTGCCGTCCTCGGGCTGAAGTCGCTGACCGCGGGCTCCACCGACTTCCAGGGCGAGGGCACCGGGTCGGTGACCGTCGTCGTGAAGAAGGGCGACAGCCTCAGCCAGATCGGCCGCACGCTCGCTGCCGCCGGCGTGGTCGCCGACGAGAGCGCCTTCGTCGACGCCGCCAGCGGCGACCCCAAGGCGCAGGGGATCTCGCCCGGCACGTACGTGCTGCGCAGCGGCATGAGCGGCACCGCCGCCGTGGCGCTCATGCTCGACCCGGAGTCGCGCAAGGTCGCCAAGGTCGTGGTGCCCGAGGGCCTGCGCATGGAGAAGACCCTCGCGATCGCGTCCAAGGCCACGGGCATCCCGCTCGACGACCTCAAGGCCGCGGCGGCCAAGTCCGCGTCGCTCGGGCTGCCCGAGTACGCCGACGGCAACCCCGAGGGCTTCCTGTTCCCCGCGACGTACGAGTTCGAGCCCTCCGCCACGGCCGACGACGTCGTCAAGGCGATGCTCACGCGCTTCGACCAGGCGGCGACCGACCTCGACCTCGAGTCCGCCGCAGCCCAGCGCGGGCTCGACCCGCTCGACGTCGTGACCATTGCGAGCATCCTCGAGGTCGAGGTGGCGCCGGCCGACTACGGCAAGGCCGCGCGCGTCCTCTACAACCGCCTCGACAAGGGCATGCGCCTGCAGCTGGACTCCACGGTCAACTACGCGCTGGGGAAGTCCGAGCTCAAGCTCTCGGCGGCCGACCTCGCGGTCGACTCGCCGTACAACACCTACAAGGTCAAGGGCCTCCCGCCCGGGCCGATCGGGTCGCCGGGCGAGGCCGCGATCCAGGCGGCGCTCAATCCCGACGACGGCTCGTGGCTGTACTGGGTCACCACCGACGTCGACTCGCGCACCACCGAGTTCGCGACCACCTACGACCAGTTCCTCGTGCTGAAGAAGAAGTTCCAGGCCAATGCCGGCTGAGCCGGTGCGCCGCGCCGCGGTGCTCGGCCACCCCGTGGCCCACTCGCTCTCGCCGGTCCTGCACCGTGCAGCCTGGGCGGGGCTGGGGCTCGCGTGGGAGTACTCCCTCGTCGACTGCACGTCCGAGCAGCTCCCGGCGTACGTCGCGTCGCTCGACGCCTCGTGGGTCGGGCTCTCCCTCACGATGCCGCTCAAGCAGGCCGTGCTCCCGCTGCTCGACGAGAGCGACCCCCTCGTGGAGGCGACCGGCGCGGCCAACACGCTGCTGCTGGCCGACGGCGTCCGCCGCGGGGCCAACACCGACGTCGAGGGCATCGAGACGGCCCTGCGCGAGGCCGGTGCCTCGACCGGATCCGCGGCCGTGGTGCTCGGCGGGGGAGCGACGGCGCGGTCCGCGGTCGCCGCGCTGGCCCGCCTCGAGGCGACCGAGGTCACGGCGTACGTGCGACGCCCCGAGGCCGGCGACGAGCTCGTGGCCACCGGCTCCGCCCTCGGAGTCGTCGTGACCGCGCTGCCCTGGGACCGGGCGGCCGAGGGGCTCACGGCGCCCACGGTGGTCTGCACGGTGCCGAAGGGCGCGGCCGACCACCTCGCCGCGGCGGTCCCGGAGGCGCCGGGAGCGCTCCTCGACGTCGTCTATGACCCCTGGCCGACCCCGCTCGCCGCCTCGTGGAGCGCTCGCGGCGGCGCGGTCGCGTCGGGCCTGGCGATGCTGCTGCACCAGGCGGTGGGGCAGGTGCGGCTGATGACCGGCCGCGAGCCGTCGGTGGCCGCGATGCGCACGGCCCTCGACGCGGCGGCCGCACGCCGCTGACCTGCGACGGGACCCTGTCTCGGGCGGGCTGGACCGGCGGTCGGGCGGACGGCTCAAGCCGGGGTCCCCGACGGTCGATGGGAGGAGCATGCGGGTCGTCCGGCCCGAGCATCCGGGACGTCGTTCGAGGTGCCTCATGTCCGACCAGCTCTCCGGCCGCGCCGCGCGGCTCGACCGCGCGCTCGCCGACCTGCTCACCCAGGCGCCCGAGCTCGAGGCCGCTGCCGTGGTGTCCTTCGACGGCCTGGCGATGGCCTCGAAGCTGCCTCCCGGCATGGACGAGGACCGGATGGCCGCGATGAGCGCCGCCCTGCTCAGCCTCGGCGAGAAGGCGGCCCAGGGCCTCGGCCGCGGCGACCTGTCGCAGGTCTACGTCGAGGGCGAGACCGGCACGGTCTTCCTGGTGTCGTGCGACGACGAGGCCGTGCTCGTGGCCGTCGCCGCGGCCGGTGCCAAGGCTGGCCTCATGCTCTTCGAGGTGCGCCGCGCCTCTTCCGCGATCGGCACCGTGCTGCGCGAGGCCGCACCGGCGCCGGCGGAGCCGACCATCGACGACGCCGCCCTGGCCGAGGCCGAGGCGGCCTATCAGGCCCACCGCGCCGCCCTGGTCGAGGCGCCCGCCGCCACGACGTACTACCCGCAGGCCGCGGAGCCCGCCGAGCCACCGGCGTCCGAGTGGCACCCCGCCGTCGCGAGCGCGTGAGCGAGGGGGCAGGAGAGTGAACCTCGAGGGCACGCTCGACGCGTTCGGGCTCCCTGACGTCGTGTCGCTGCTGGCCGGCACCGGGAAGACCGGTGGCCTCCAGCTGCGTCGCGGCGAGGGACCCGCGCGCGTCCAGGGCGTGGTCTGGTTCCGCGAGGGCCGCATCAGCGGCGCCTCGTCGGACCGGTCCCGCGCGTCGCTGGTGCGCCGCGTCGTGGGCTCCGGAGCCGTGGACGACGCCGCGCTGCGGCACGCCGTCCAGCGGGCGACGGGCGGCGGCGTGGGCGTGGCCCGCGCGCTGCTCGACTCCGGCGCAGTGGACCCTGACCTGCTGCGCCAGGCGGCCTCGGAACAGGCCGTCGACGCCGTGTTCGACCTGCTGCGCTGGTCGGGAGGCGACTTCGGCTTCGACGCCTCGGTCACCGACGCCGACGACGTCGGGATCAGCCTCGACCCCGCCCAGGTGCTCGGCGAGGCGCGCGCCCGGGCCGAGGCGTGGGCCCGGCTCGAGACGCTCGTACCGAGCCAGGAGAGCATCCTGTCGCTGCCTGTCGTGCTCGAGACCGACCCGCAGGTGACCCGTGACGAGTGGGCGCTGCTCGCCCTGGTCGACGGTCGTCGCCGCGTGCGCGACCTCGTCGAGCTCACCGGCTGCGGCCAGTTCGCCGTCACGACGACGCTCGCGCAGCTCGTGCAGCGCGGCCTCGTGCATGTGACCGCCGACGGCGCCGTCCAGGACCACGTGACGATCGTCGAGCGTCGGCTCGCGCTGCTGTCGGCCGTCGAGGAGACCGCCGAGCCGACCGCGGCCGAGGAGCCCGCTGCGCCCGAGATGCCAGCTGGCCCAGGCGCTCACGGGATGTCGGCGGCCGAGGCGCTGGCCGCTGCCCGCCGTGCGCAGGGTCTCGGAGCCGCGTCCGGCGCCGGCGTGCCGCTGCCCGGCCGCTCGCGCCAGGAGGTCGTCCCGCCGCGACCCGAGCCGTTCCTGCCCGGCCGTCGTCCGGAGCACCCGGAGCCGGCGTACGCCGAGGCGGTCGCCGCACCCATCGCGCCCAGCCGTCCCGCGCCGTCGGCCCCGGCAGCGCCGCCTGCGCCGGCACCCGGCGCGTCCGTCGCGGGTCGCGGGACCGCCGCGGTGGTCGAGGGCTCGACCGCCCGGGCGCTGGCCGAGCACGTCGACCCGGAGGGCGTCATCGAGCGCGACCCGCACGTCAACCGCAGCCTGCTGCTGCGCCTCATCGCCGGCGTCAGGGGGCTGTAGAGATGGCGACCAGGAGGGCGCGTCGCCAGGGCGGCCAGGCCGTGAAGATCGTCGTGACCGGGCCGTTCGCAGCCGGCAAGACGACGCTGATCCGCACCATCTCCGAGATCACCGTGCTCTCGACCGAGCGCGGGATCACCGACGAGACCCGCTCGCGCAAGGCCGAGACCACCGTGGCCATGGACTTCGGCCGCATCACGATCGACCGCGAGCTCGTGCTCTACCTGTTCGGCACGCCCGGGCAGGAGCGCTTCGACTTCATGTGGGAGATCCTCGGCGAGGGCATGCTCGGCTACGTGCTGCTCGTCGACGCCTCGCGGCCGGAGACGCTCGCGGAGGCCGAGAGCATCCTCGCGGCCTTCCGTCGGATGGCGCACGTGCCGTTCGTCGTCGCGCTCAACCGCAGCGCGGAGGCCGAGCTGGGGGAGCAGGAGGTCCGCGACCGCCTGTCCCTCGCGCCCCACGTCCCCGTCGTCGCCTGCGAGGCGACCGACAAGGACTCGGTGAAGTCGGTCCTGCTGGCCCTGCTCTACTCGGTCCTCGACGAGATCGAGGCCGAGGCGGCCCACGCGTAGGAGCCTCTCGTGCCACTGCGACTGCCCCGATGGCTGCGCCGGACCCCGGCGCCGCAGGGGCGGCACGTGCGTACGGCGGCCCCGGTGAGCGCCCCCGGCGCTGCGGCGACGCTCGTGTCGGCGACCGTCGAGCCCTACCTGATGGCGGCTCCGCCGTCCCCGGCCCCTGCACCTGTCGCGCCGTCGGTGCCCGCGGTCGACCTGCGCCCGCCCGAGCCTGCGCCGGTGACGGAGGGTGACGTCGGCACGGTGACCGAGCCGATGCCGCCCGTGCTCGCGCCGACGGAGACCCCCGCGGTCCCGCCCGAAGCCGCGGAGCTGGCTGCACCCGCGCCGGCGGAGATCGCCCAGGCGGCTGAGCCGGCCGAGCCCACGGTCGGGCTCGGCTTCGCCGACGGCGGCGTCCTCGAGCTCGCCCCCGACGACCCCCGCCTGGCCGGCTTCCACGACGCTGCGGCGGCCGTGCTCGGCCACGAGCGCGCCTGACCCCGTCCGCCGGCCCGGCGTACGCGTCCGGCAGCCGGTCGGTCCGCCTCGGACCTACAGCCGCGCTGCGCTGCTGCCGAATGGGTGATGAGGGCTCTCGCAGCGGAGCGGAGCCCGTGCCGGTCGGATCGGAAGGCTCATCGTGAAGCAGCTGGGCGACATCCTCCTCGAGAGCGGGCTGGTCAGCCGCGACCAGCTCGACGCTGCCGTCATCGAGCAGAACCGGCTCGGCCGCAGCCTGGGCCGCGTGCTGGTCGACCAGGGCGTCCTGACCGAGGCGCAGCTGGTCGCCTCGCTGGCCACCCAGATCGGCATGCGCTTCGTCGACCTCGCCGACGTCCAGGTCGACGGCTCGGCCCTGGCCCGCGTGCCCGGTCACGTGGCCCGCCGACACACCGCGATCCCGATCGGCCACGAGGACGGCCGCCTGGTCGTCGCGATGGCCGACCCCGCCAACGTCTTCGCCATCGACGACATCCGCAGCGTCGCCGGCATCGAGGTCAAGCCCGTCGTCGCCACGCGCAACGACGTGAACACGGCGATCGACCGCTTCTACCGCGCGGGCGACGAGCTCAACGACCTGACCTCCGAGCTCGACGTCAGCGAGGACGAGGAGGACCTGTCCAAGGTCAAGGAGATCACCGAGGACGCCCCGATCGTCCGCTACGTGAACCTCCTCATCACGCAGGCCATCCAGGACCGCGCCTCCGACATCCACCTCGAGCCGACCGAGCACGACCTGCGCGTGCGTTACCGCATCGACGGCGTGCTCCACGAGGTCATGCGCTCGCCGCGCGCGATCCAGTCGGGCGTGATCTCGCGCCTGAAGATCATGAGCGACATCAACATCGCCGAGCGCCGCATCCCGCAGGACGGCCGCCTCTCGGTCTCCGCGCACGGCAAGAAGGTCGACCTCCGCGTCGCCACGCTGCCGACGGTGTGGGGCGAGAAGGTCGTCATGCGAATCCTGGACAACTCCACGGCCCGCATGGATCTCGCCGACCTCGGGTTCAGCCCGCACAACTTCACGATCTTCGAGAAGTCGTACGTGAAGCCGTACGGGATGATCCTGGTGACCGGGCCGACCGGATCGGGCAAGTCGACGACGCTGTACGCCACCCTCAACGTGGTGAACCGGCCCGAGGTCAACATCATCACCGTCGAGGACCCGGTCGAGTACCGGCTGCCCGGCGTCAACCAGGTGCAGGTCAACAACAAGGCCGGTCTCACGTTCGCCGCGGCCCTGCGCTCGATCCTGCGCTCGGACCCCGACATCGTCCTCATCGGTGAGATCCGCGACCACGAGACCGCCCAGATCGCCGTCGAGGCCTCCCTCACCGGTCACCTCGTGCTCTCGACCCTGCACACGAACGACGCGCCGAGCGCCATCACGCGACTCACCGAGATGGGCATCGAGCCCTTCCTCGTGGGCTCCGCGGTCGACTGCGTGCTCGCCCAGCGACTCGCGCGCCGGCTGTGCTCGAAGTGCAAGGAGCCCTACCAGCCCACGGCCGAGCAGCTGGAGAACATCGGCTTCATCCGCCGCGACGACCAGCCCGAGCCCACCTTCTACCGCCCGGTGGGCTGCCCGAACTGCGCGAAGACCGGCTACAAGGGCCGCCTGGCGCTGCACGAGGTCATGGGCGTGAGCGACAAGATCGAGCGCCTCACCGTCGAGCGCGAGTCCTCGACCGCGATCAACCGGGTCGCCATCGAGGAGGGCATGCGCACGCTCCGCGAGGACGGCCTGCTCAAGGCCTCGCAGGGCATCACCTCGATCGACGAGATCTTCCGCGTCGTCGCCTGACCGCATTCACCTCTCGTCCGGCTCAAGCGGGAGTCCGCTGCGGCCGATCACCACCAAGCAGGCACACCCCGTGCCGACCGTCCGGAGGAGCGACCGTGGAGTCCACGCCCTACGCGGGTACCGCACCGCTGACGCCGCCGCCTGCGGGCTACCCGGCCCCGCCGGTCGCGCCCGTGGCCGCGACGGCGTACCCCGTCGCGCCGCCCGCGCCCTCGTACCCCGCGCCCGCCGCGCCGCCTCCCGGCTACCCCGCTCCGGCGGCTCCGGCCGCTGCGGTGAGCTACGTCGAGTCCCCGGTCGACCCGGCCACCTTCGGCGGCGAGCCCGCCGCCGCTCCTGGCGAGAACCCGTCGGCCGAGCCGATGACGGTGGTCGGCCGCCAGACGACGGAGCAGACCGTCCGCGAGGACGACTTCAACCTCAACGACGCGCTCATCATGATGCTCGACCGCGGCGCGTCCGACCTCCACATCACCTCGGGCGCGCGCCCCACGATCCGCGTGAGCGGCTCGCTGACCCCGCTCGACGACTACCCCGTGCTGACGCCGCCGGTGCTCCAGCGCGTCATCTACGCGATCCTCACGCAGGCCCAGCGCCTGAAGTTCGAGGAGGACCTCGAGCTCGACTTCGCGTACTCGCTGCCCGGTCGTGCGCGCTTCCGCGTGAACATCTACCGCCAGCGCGAGTCGCTCGGTGCGGCCTTCCGCATCATCCCGTTCGAGATCAAGTCGCTCGAGAGCCTGGGCGTGCCGCCGGCCGTCGCGAACTTCGCCGGCCTGCCCCGCGGCTTCGTGCTCGTCACCGGTCCTACCGGTTCCGGCAAGTCGACGACGCTCGCAGCGCTGGTCGACCTGGCCAACCGGACCCGGCACGACCACATCATGACCGTCGAGGACCCGATCGAGTTCCTGCACCGCCACAAGAGCTGCCTGGTCAACCAGCGCGAGGTGGGGGAGGACACCTGGTCGTTCGCCAACGCCCTCAAGCACGTGCTGCGCCAGGACCCCGACATCATCCTCGTCGGCGAGATGCGCGACCTCGAGACGATCTCCGTCGCGCTGACCGCGGCCGAGACCGGTCACCTCGTCTTCGCGACCCTGCACACGCAGGACGCCGCGCAGACCATCGACCGTGTGATCGACGTGTTCCCGCCGCACCAGCAGCAGCAGGTGCGCCAGCAGCTCGCGATGGCGCTCCAGGGCGTCGTCTGCCAGACCCTGTGCAAGACCGCTGACGGCCACGGCCGTGTCGTGGCCACCGAGGTGCTCGTCGTGACCCCGGCTGTCCGCAACCTGATCCGCGAGGGCAAGACCCACCAGATCTACTCGGTGATGCAGGCCGGCGCCCAGCACGGCATGCACACGCTCGACCAGCACCTCGCCGAGCTCGTGCGCACCCGTCGGGTGACCTACGAGCACGGCGTGGAGAAGTGCCACCACATCGAGGACTTCAACCGGCTCGTCGGCCGGGCCTGAGCGGCAGGAGCAACCACGTCATGACTGCGACCGCGACCTTCCAGTACGCCGTCCGAGACAAGGGCGGCAAGGTCGTCACGGGCAAGATCGAGGCCGAGTCCCCGGCCCAGGTGGCGTCCAAGCTGAAGAGCATGGGCTACGCGCCCATCAAGATCGCGCCGGTCGAGAGCGGGGGTCTCAAGAAGGAGATCACCCTCCCGCGCATCGGCGCCAAGGTGAAGCTCAAGGAGCTCGCCGTCTTCAGCCGCCAGTTCGCCACGATGATCAACTCGGGCCTGTCGATGCTGCGCTCGCTGTCGATCCTCGAGGAGCAGCAGCCGAACAAGACCTTCGCCGAGGTCATCGGGCTGATCCGCGCCGAGGTCGAGTCGGGCTCCGCGCTGTCGACGTCGATGGCCAAGCACCCCGACGTGTTCGACCCGCTGATGATCAACATGATCAAGGCCGGCGAGGTCGGCGGCTTCCTGGACGGCGTCCTCACGCAGATCGCCGACAACTACGAGAAGGAGGTGCGCCTCCGCGGCAAGGTCAAGTCCGCGATGACCTACCCGGTGGCCGTCCTCATCATGGCGATCCTGCTGTCGACGGGCATGCTGCTCTTCGTCGTCCCGACGTTCGCAGGACTGTTCGCGAGCCTCGGCGGCAGCCTCCCGGCTCCGACCCAGCTGCTGGTGAACCTGTCGGCCTTCCTCAAGGTCGCGATCGTCCCGCTCATCATCCTGAGCATCATCTTCCTGTTCGTGTGGACCCGCGTGAAGCACACCGACCAGGTGCGCGACTTCATCGACCCGCTCAAGCTGAAGGCGCCGGTCTTCGGCCCGCTGTTCCAGAAGATCGCGCTGGCCCGCTTCTGCCGCAACCTCGGCACGATGCTGACCTCGGGCGTCCCGATCCTGCAGTCGCTCGACATCGTCGCCGACACGTCGGGCAACAAGGTCATCACGCACGCGGTGCGCGACATCGAGGAGAGCGTCCGCTCGGGCGAGAGCCTCTCGCAGCCGCTGTCGCAGCACGCGGTCTTCCCCGCGATGGTCGTGCAGATGCTGTCGGTCGGTGAGGACACCGGTGCTCTCGACGCGATGCTCAAGAAGATCGCGGACTTCTACGACCAGGAGGTCGAGGCGACGACCGAGCAGATGACGGCGCTCATCGAGCCGCTCATGATCGCGGTCCTCGGTGGCCTGGTCGGGTCGATGATCATCGCCCTGTACCTGCCCATCTTCAAGATCTTCGACCTCATCGGCGGATCCTGATCCCAGGGCGCGCAGCGCATCCGGACGGCCGGCGGGACTCGCTCCCGCCGGCCGTCGGCGTCTCCGAGGACCGGACGGGGCGCTGCTCCGAACGGGTGAGGGGCATCAGGGCGCTCGTCGTCCGTGGTCGACATCGCAGGTGTCATCAGCGGAGCCGCCACAGACCCCGCACCGCAACCCCATGGGGGCAAGAGATGTTCTCCCGCATCCGCAAGACCGACGACGAGGGCTTCACCCTGATCGAGCTCCTGGTCGTCATGATCATCATCGGCATCCTCGCCGCGATCGCCATCCCGACGTTCCTCAACCAGCGGAACAACGGCTACCGCACGCAGCTCAAGGAAGACCTCAAGAACACCGCCACCGCCATCGAGTCGGCCGCCGTCGACAACAACGGCGACTACTCCGCCGCGGGCGTCGGCCTGACCAACGCCTACGCCGCCCCGCCGGTCGCCTTCGGGCTCAAGGTCTCGGGCAACGACACCATCGAGGTCAAGTACGTCTCGGCGACCGACTACTGCGTCAAGGGCGTGAACTCCAGCCTCGGTGCCGCCGAGTCCTGGTACTACAGCAAGTCCTCGGGCATCCCGAGCGCGACAGCTCCCGCAGGCTGCTGACCTGCAGCCGACCAGCACCGAACCCCGCGGGGAGGGCCAGAGCGGCCCTCCCCGCCGCACGTCCGGATTCAGTACGCCCCCCTCGGCGTAATGAGGCCGGGACCCCCGGCGCCGATGAACCCCAGGTCATAGGGCTCGTCGGCGTCGTCGTGCGTCACCGGGCCGCGCCCGTCCGCGGGCTGGTCATCGGCAAGGAGTTGTCATGCATGCTGTTCACCGTGCGCTGGGGGAGCGTGAGAACGACGACGGGGGCTTCACCCTCATCGAGCTGCTCGTGGTCATGATCGTCATCGGAATCCTGGCGGCCATCGCCGTCCCGACCTATCTCAGCCAGCGGCAGGGCGCCTACCGCACCCAGCTGAAGTCCGACCTGGCCAACGCCGCCAAGGCGGTGGAGGCCGCTGCAGCCGCCACGAACGGCGACTACAGCGCCATCCCGGGGGTCACGAACGCCTACGCCGCCCCGCCGGCCGCCCTGCAGGTGGGGCTGTCGGGGAGCGACACGCTCGAGGTCAAGGCCGTGAGCGGCTCCCAGTACTGCATCAAGGGCTCCAACGCCATCCTCGGCGCTGCCGAGGTCTGGTACTACGCCAAGAGCACCGGCATCGCGACGGGATCGGTCCCGGCCGGCTGCTGACGGCACCACGAGGAGGGGCGGGACCACCGGGTCCTGCCCCTCCTGGCGTGCTCGGAGGCCCCTCAGCCCCGCACAGGCTCCGACGAACCACCGACGCCGTTCGGGTGAGACCGCGAAATCGGGCCTGAAGCAACCTCAAGTTCCGCGCAGGCCGGGACGACACCTGTCTTGTCATCGAACTAGACCGCCACCGACCAGAAATGGCACACCCGCTGCGAGGCGGGGTCGCAGAGCCAGGGGACTCCTCGGAGTCAGCCCAGCTTCCTCGGTCGAGGCAGAAGTCGGCAGCGGTCGTCGTCCCAGGAGGAGACAGGCAATGCTGGCTCGTATTCGCAAGGGCATGGAGGACAAGGAGCAGGGCTTCACCCTGATCGAGCTCCTGGTCGTCATGATCATCATCGGCATCCTCGCGGCGATCGCGATCCCGACGTTCCTCAACCAGCGGAACAACGGCTACCGCACGCAGCTCAAGGAAGACCTCAAGAACACCGCCACCGCCATCGAGTCGGCCGCCGTCGACAACAACGGCGACTACAGCTCCGCGGGCGTCGGCCTGACCAACGCCTACGCCGCCCCGCCGGCCGCGATGAACGTCAACGTCTCGGGCAACGACACCATCACGGTGAAGTACATCTCCGCGACCGACTACTGCGTCAAGGGCGTCAACTCGAGCCTCGGTGCCGCAGAGGCCTGGTACTACAGCAAGTCCTCCGGCGTGCCGCAGAACACGGCCCCCGCCGGCTGCTGATCCGTGGCCGGGTGGGAGGCGCCGCCGCTCCTCCCACCCGGCGTGGTCGACCCGCCGAGCCGGCGTCCCGTACGGGGCGCCGGCTCAAGCGGGGCTCACGGCGGGCCGAGAACAAGCACAGACGTAGGGGAGGCGGGCATGCACTGGTTCAGGACGTGGCAGGCGCGCGCGGCGGAGAGCCGTGACGCCGGCATCGGCCTGGTCGAGATGCTCGTGGCGCTCACCGTGGCCTCGCTCATGCTCTCCGGCGTCGCCTACGGGCTGATCCGGGCCCTGTGGACCACCCGCGACTCCAACTCTCGCGAGGTAGCCGCGCAGCTCGCCTCCGAGGCCATCGACCAGGCGCGCGCGACCACCGACGTGCCGAACCTCGCGGGTACGACGTACACGAAGACGGTCGACGGCACGACGTACACCATCGTCCGCACCATCTCCACCTACCTCAGCAACGGCGCGACCTCGCCGTGCGACGGCTCGGGCAACGCGTCGGTCAAGTACAAGAAGATCGCCATTCGCGTGACGTGGCCGCAGATGGCCCCGGGGACCAAGTCCGTCCGTGCCGACACCCTGCTCACCCCGTCGGCCAGCGTGTACGACCCCACCAAGGGCAACGTCGCGGTCAAGGTCCTCGACGCGAACGCGAAGCCGGTCGAGGGCGTCATGGTCCGGGCGCAGGGATCGGTGGACAACGACGTCCAGTACACCGACGACTCGGGCTGCGCCTTCTTCGACGGCATCACGCCCGGCGCGTACACCGTGACGGCGAGCCTCACCAACTACGTGAGCCGCGCCGGCGTGGCGACCCCGTCGGCGAGCACCTCGGTGACGTCGGGCAACACGAGCTCCGTCGCGTTCGACTACGACCTCGCGGGCTCCCTGGCCGTGCAGCTGGGCGACTCCAGCTACCCCGCGCCGTCGAACGTGCCGATCGCCCTGTACAACACGGCGCTCCTGCCCGACGGAACCACGACGTACGCCGGTACCGGCACGTCGCGCCTGCTCTCGACGCTGTTCCCCTTCGCCAGCGGCTACTCGGTCTGGGCCGGCTCGTGCGTGGACGCGGACCCGGCTGGCGTGTCGGGCGGCACCACGCCCTACCACCCCGGCGGCGTCCGCCCGACCGCGGTGAAGACCAGCTCGACCGGCTCGCCCGGCGCGACCGTCGAGATGGCCAAGCTGCGCGTCGCCGTGCTCACCACCCTCGGCGTCCCGGTCGTCGGGGCGCAGGTGCAGGCCAGCCACGCGGGCACCGCCACCTGCGACACCGCCGAGTCCTACAACATCGGCTCGACCGACGGCGGCGGCCAGTTCGGGGCGGGTCGGCGCAGGGATCGGTGGACAACGACGTCCAGTACACCGACGACTCGGGCTGCGCCTTCTTCGACGGCATCACGCCCGGCGCGTACACCGTGACGGCGAGCCTCACCAACTACGTGAGCCGCGCCGGCGTGTCGCCACGCCGTCCGCGAGCACGTCGGTGACCTCCGGCAACACCAGCTCGGTCGCGTTCGACTACGACCTGGCCGGTTCGCTCGGCGTCACCCTCGGCGACCCGAACTACCCGGCACCCGCCAACGTCCCGGTCGAGCTCTACAACACGGCTCTCCTGCCCGACGGCACGACGTCGTACGCGGGCACCGGCACCACGCGCACGCTGAGCACGCTGTTCCCGTTCGCGAGCGGCTACTCGGTCTGGGCCGGCTCGTGCGTCGACGCCGACCCGGCGGGCATGGTCGGCGGCACCACGCCGTACCACCCCGGAGGCGTCCGCCCGGCTGCCGTGAAGACCAGCTCCACGGGGTCGCCCGGCGCGACCGTGGAGATGGCCAAGCTGCGCGTCGCGGTCCTGACCACGCTCGGCGTCCCCGTCGTCGGCGCCCAGGTGCAGGCCACCCACGCCGGCAGCGCCACCTGCGACGTGGCCGAGTCCTACGCGCTCGGCTCGACCGACGGCGGCGGCCAGTTCAAGGCGTCGCTGCCCTGGGGCACCTGGAACTTCACCGTCCCCGGTCGCACCGTGGTCACGCCTGTGACGCCGAACTTCGACCCGACCAGCAACGAGATCTACGTCGAGGTGAGGGTCGCGTGATCGCCTTCCGCACGGCGCTCCGGCGCCGCATCGCAGGTCCGCTCGACTCCGGCCTGACGCTCGCCGAGCTCATGATCACGCTGGTGCTCATGGGCGTGGTCGGCACGCTGATGCTGAGCGCCACGATCATGGTGAGCCGGACCGTGGTGAACACCCAGGCGTCGGGCGACAGCCTCGACATCAACCGGGTCGGCATGAACCGCATGGCGCGCTCGATCCGCGCCGGCATCGAGATCGTGCGCTCCGGCCAGGCCAACCAGCCCGCCATCGACACCATGGGCGCCAACACCCTGACGATGTACTCGTCGCTCGGCGCGTCGCCCACGAAGATCACCTACGCGATCGACGCGAACCGCAACCTCACCGAGACCACGGTCGCGGCGGGCGGCACCTCGCCGTACTGGACGTTCACCGGTACGCCGAAGACGACGATCATCGCCTACAAGGTGCCCGTCGGTGCGCCCAACCTGTTCACCTACCTGGACTCCGACGGCAACGTCCTGTCGACGCAGACCGCGACCGACGACGCCACCACGGGCCTGGTGAAGCAGATCCAGATCAACCTCCAGGTCGACGCCAACCCGGGCAAGGGCGTCGGACCGGTGACGCTCACGAACACCGTCGTACTGCCCAACCTGGGAGTGGCGAAGCGATGAACAGCCTGCTCATGCGACTCGGTCCGCGCGCGCGCCGGGCCGCCGAGGACCGCGAGTCCGGCATGGCCCTCGTGACCGTGCTCGGCATCGGCATGGTCATGACCCTGCTGCTGTTCGCGATCAGCGGCTTCGCCATCAACCAGGTCAACCAGGTGCGCAAGGACCAGGACTGGAACGCGGCGCTGGCCGCCGCCGAGGCCGGCGTCGACGACTACCTGTCGCGCCTCGCGGTCGACGGCGGCTACTGGCGCTACGGCAACCCGTCGAGCCCCTACTCCACCGGCTCGACCCTGACGCTGCCGACCGGTGCGAACGCGAACCCGGCCTTCACCGGCTGGACGCCGATCCCGGGTGCGACCG
Source organism: Candidatus Nanopelagicales bacterium (assembly GCA_046330715.1). Lineage (GTDB taxonomy): Bacteria > Actinomycetota > Actinomycetes > S36-B12 > CAIYMF01 > Longivirga. The sequence goes on along the minus strand of JAXLSG010000002.1, from coordinate 214,536 downwards.
TCCGCGGCTACTTCCGCTACGACGTCAACACCACGATCTTCACCGGCACCAACGGTCAGGGCATCATCAAGCTGCGCGCCAGCGGCAAGGTGGGCACGAAGGTCCGCAGCCTCGAGGTGTCGCTGTCGCGGCGCGGCTTCACCGACTACCTGTACTACACCGAGTACGACACGAAGGACCCGGCGCTGTACGACCCGCTGTACGGCGACCCGCTGACCTCGACGCAGGCGCAGACCCAGTGCTCCAAGCACCGCTACGAGGGGCGCGTCGACGACTCCAGCCACTGCGTGACGATCCAGTTCGGCGGCGGCGACACCATCAACGGTCCGCTGCACTCGAACGACGCGTTCTACGCGTGCCAGGTGACGTTCAAGGGCACGACCACGACGTCGTGGAACGACCCGGCCAAGAAGTTCTACGTGACGCCCAGCGGCTGCGGCAGCACACCGAGCTTCACCGCCCCGCAGTCCCCGGCGTACGCGAGCCCGCTGACCATGCCGCCGAGCAACTCGTCGCTGCGTCAGCAGGTCGATCCGACGTACACGACGACCCCTGGCTGCCTCTACACCGGTCCGACCTCGGTCGTGCTCAACAGCAACGGCACCATGAACGTCTCCAGCCCGTGGACGGCGAACGGTGGCGCGGCATACTGCGGCGTCGGCACCAACCTCCCGCTTCCCGCCAACGGGGTGCTCATCGTGCAGAACGTCCCGGCCACGCCGGACGCGTACACGCGGAGCACGCCCACGACCGCCTGCAAGAACAGCGGCACGGGCAACCCGCTCGGGTACCCGATCACGAACGACGTAGCCAGCTACGGCTGCAAGACCGGCGACCTGTTCATCGAGGGCACCCTCAAGGGTCAGCTGACCGCGTCGGCCGAGAACAACATCTACCTGACGTGGCACCTGAACTACGCCGGTGGTGCGAGCGGGAGCGACCTGCTGGGGCTCATCGCCAACAACTACGTGCAGGTCTACCACCCCGTGCAGTGCACCTCGTACAGCGGTTCGCAGTGCACCGCGGGCAACAACCTCAACGCCGGCCCGAACCACACCACCGCGACGTTCCAGAACCCGTCGGTGAACGCGGCGATCCTGTCGCTCAACCACTCGTTCCTGGTGCAGAGCTACCGCTGGGGCAGCGCGCTCGGCACGCTCAACGTCACCGGTGCGATCGCCCAGAAGTACCGCGGCATCGTGGCGCTCTCGGGCACGTCGGGCTACGTCAAGAACTACGTGTACGACTCCAAGCTGAAGTACGCCTCGCCCCCGTTCTTCCTCGACCCGACGCAGTCGGCGTACGGGTACAAGACCTGGAGCGAGATCACCCCGGCGTACACCAGCTGATCTCGAGCGCACCCGACCCGGGCGCCGCCCGCCGCGACGCGGCATGGCGCCCGGGTCGTGCGCGTCAGGTGTCCTAGGGTTCCGGTCGTGATGCAGGGGAGCGCAGCGATGGCGGCGGTCGAGCTCGACACCGCCTCGACGTGGATGCTCGTCCTGTTCGTGGTGGTGCTCGGGCTGCTGGTCGGCTCGTTCCTCAACGTCGTCATCTACCGCGTGCCCGCGGGGGAGTCGGTCGTGAGGCCGCGCTCGCGCTGCATGACGTGCGGGCACCAGATCACGCCGCTGGAGAACGTGCCGGTCGTCTCCTGGCTGGTGCTGCGGGGCCGCTGCAGCGGCTGCGGGTCGAAGATCTCCGCCCGCTATCCCCTCGTGGAGCTCGGGACGGGGATCCTGTTCGGGCTCACGGCCTGGTGGACCGGCCTGTCGTGGACCCTGCCTGCGTTCCTCTACCTCGCGGCCATCGCCGTGGCGCTCTCGATGATCGACCTCGACGTGCACCGCCTGCCCGACGCGATCGTGCTGCCCTCCTACGGCGTCGCGCTCGTGCTCCTGGGCCTGGCCGCTGCGCTCGACGGCACCTGGGACCAGCTGCTGCGCGGCGTTCTCGCCGGGCTCGCGCTCTTCGCCTTCTACTTCGTCCTCGTGCTCGTCTACCCCTCCGGGATGGGCTTCGGCGACGTGAAGCTCGCCGGCGTCCTGGGCCTCTATCTCGGGTGGGTCTCCTGGGGCGCGGTCGTCCTCGGCACGTTCACCGCCTTCCTCATCGGGGCGGTCGTGGGCATCGTCGTGATGCTGGCCGGCAAGGGCGGGCGCAAGACCAAGATCCCGTTCGGCCCCTTCATGTTCGTGGGTGCCGGGCTGGCGCTCGTCCTGGCCCAGCCGGTCGTCGACTGGTACGTCGGGACGCTCGGCCTCTGACCTCCTCGCGGCCCGCGACCCTTTTCCTCGCGGTTTGCTCAAGCCACCCCTCCCTGCGGCCGACTACCAGGGGGAAGAGCCACCGGAGCGGTGGCGCGCGGGAGAGGTGGGAACCGTGGCTGGTCGAACCGCCATCGGCCTCGACATCGGCACGTCGAGCGTCCGAGCGGCACAGGTCAGCGTCTCGAAGGGCACTCCTGTCCTCGAGCGCTTCGGGCAGGTCGCTCTGCCTCCGGGTGTCGTGCGCGACGGCGAGGTCGCCGACGCCGACGCCGTCGCCGACGCCATCAAGACGCTCTGGCACCAGGCCAAGTTCAGCAAGAAGGACGTCGTCCTCGGCGTCTCGAACCAGAAGGTGGTCGTCCGTCTGGTCGACCTGCCCTGGATGCCGGCTGACGACCTGAAGGCCTCGCTGCGCTACCAGGCCGCGGACCTCGTGCCGATGCCCGTCGAGGAGGCCGTTCTCGACTTCGTGCCGCTGGAGGAGGTCGTCACCGACTCCTCGCGGCAGCTGCGCGGTCTGCTCGTCGCTGCCGCCCAGGACGCCGTGCTCGACGCCATCCGCGCCGTGCAGAAGGCCGGCCTCAAGGTCTCGACCGTCGACCTCACGCCGTTCGCGGTGCTGCGCGTCGCCGGCTCGCGCGACCCGCTGGGCCTGTCCGGCCCCGAGGCCGTCGTCGACATCGGCGCCAAGGTCACCAACATCATCGTGCACGAGGCCGGGGTGCCGAAGTTCGTCCGCATCCTGCTCCTCGGCGGCGACGACGTCACCGGTGCCGTGGTCGAGCGCCTCGGCATCCCGCCGGCAGAGGCCGAGCAGCTCAAGCGCACACCGGCGGCGCAGGCCGACCCGGCGACCGCCGAGGCCCGTCGCGTGATCGACGCCGCCCTCAACGACTTCGTGGACGAGATCCGCGGCTCGGTCGACTACTTCGTCGCGATGAGCGGCGGTCGTCCGCTGTCGCGCCTGGTGCTCTCCGGCGGCGGCTCGCTCGCCGAGGGCCTGGCCCAGAAGCTCGCCACCGCGGCGCGCACGCCGGTCGAGTACGGCCGTCCGTTCGCCTCGGTCCAGGTCGGCAAGACCGGTCTGACGCCGGAGCAGCTGCAGTTCGTGGAGCCCCTGTCCGCCGTCCCGGTCGGACTCGCGATGGGAGCCGTGTGATGGTGTCCTTCCACCGGTCCGCGAGCAGCGAGACCGAGAACGAGGCGGTCGAGGCCGCCGAGGCGCAGACGCAGTCGGCACCGCCGCTGCCCGCCAGCGCCGCGGCGTACCCGCGCGTCAACCTCATGCCCGAGGCGGTCGCCGCCGAGGCCCGCGTGCACCGGGCGAAGATGTCGCTCGTCGCCGCGGTCGTCGCGTCGATCGCGGTCGTGGGCGGGCTCTACGCGATGGCGTACGGCTCCGTGAACTCCGCGCAGGACTCGCTCGACGCCGCCGCGGCCAAGTCCGCGGTGCTCAACGCCGAGCTCACCAAGTACGCCGACGTGCCCAAGGTGCAGGCGCAGCTGACCGCCACGCGCGGCCAGGTCGCGACCGCCCTCGGCGCCGACGTGCGCTGGTCGGTCCTGCTCAACAACCTGTCGCTCACCATGCCGCCCGGAACCTCGCTCGTGACCTTCCAGGGCGCGATCAAGAACACGGTCAGCTCCTCGAGCACCGGCAACGCGGCCACGGACAACCAGTTCACCAGCGTCCTGGGCCACCCCGGCATCGGCACGATCAACTACACCGGCGAGGCGCTCGGCTACCCGCAGGTCGCCGCGTTCCTCGACACGCAGGCCAAGCAGAACAGCCTGATGGACTCGTACGTGAACAGCGTGGCCGCGAACACCGACAGCTCGACCGGTGGCAAGGGCTACACGTTCAAGAGCGTCGCGACCGTCACCGACAAGGCCCTCTCTCACCGGTACGACCTGAAGGCGGGCAGCTGACATGCGACTCGACTCCACCATGAAGTGGTACGGCGGGGCGGCCCTGGCCGCCGTGCTCGTGCTGCTGGCCGGGTTCTTCCTGCTGGTCAGCCCCGCGCGGTCCAACGCGGACGAGATCCAGGCGCAGGCTGCCGCGCAGGACGACGCCAACGACATGCTGCAGAGCAAGATCGACACGCTCAAGGCGCAGTACAAGGACCTTCCGACCTACCAGAAGGACCTCGCCGCGCTGCAGACGCACCTGCCGACCACGCCGCAGATGCCGGCGCTGCTCCGCTCGCTCAGCCAGGCCGCGGCGCGCTCCGGCGTGACGCTGGTGTCCGTGACGCCGTCGAACCCGACGGTGCTCGCCTCGGGCAACCAGGCCTCGGGCCCGATCACCGCCGCCACGGCCTCCGCGCCCGGCCAGGTCTCGGACTACCCGCTGGCGATCTCGGTGCAGGGCAACTTCGCCAACGTGAAGCTGTTCATGGCCCAGCTCGAGGCGCTCCCGCGCTCCGTGCTCGTGACCGGCCTCAACGTGACCCGCGCCGGTGAGGCGCAGGGCGGCGTGGACGCCACGTCGACGGCCAACGGCGCGCTCATCGCCATGGTCTCCGCGCACGTGTTCAGCGCCACCCCGGGCTCGGCCGCAGCGCCCGCCCAGACCACCACGACGACCACCACCGCCGGCGCGACCGGCGAGGCGAGCTGAGGGGCCAGTCATGAGCGAGCCGATGTTCCCCACCGCCACGGCGGAGGAGGCGGTCCCGTTCGCGGCGCCCGCCGAGGAGGCTGCCGGGTCCGGTGGCAACCGCAAGGCCCTGCTGGCCGTCGGCGGCGTCGTCGCCGCCCTCGTGGTCGGTGGCGGTGCGTTCTTCCTGCTGACCGGCAGCGGCAGCGGCGGGAGCGACGAGGCCTTCGTGCCGACCGTCCCGCAGAAGTCCGCGGCGCCGTCGGCCAAGCCGCAGGCCTCCGGCGGCACCACCGTCGTCAAGGTCAAGCCCGTCACCGTGGCCGCCGGCCACGACCCGTTCGCGCCGCTGTTCGCCGTCGTCTCGGCCAACCAGGGCACCTCGGGCACCGGCGTCACCACCACGACCGGTACGACCACCACCACGACGACGTCGTCGGGCGGCGGCACCACGACCACGACCGGGTCGGGCACCGGCACCACCGCGAGCTCGGTGACCCTCAGCGTCACCGCGATCGACACGGTGGCGCAGACCGCGACCATCTCCGTCGACGGCAAGAAGTACGCGACGACCGTCGGTACGCCGTTCGGCCAGTACTACATGATGTACAGCGTCTTCAACGACACCTGCGTCGGCGTCCTCGCCGGCGACAGCAGCATCGCCGTCTGCACCACGAAGCCGGTGACCGTCACCCCGTAAGGGTGGGCACGACTCACAGGAGCGCCGGGACCGGGGGGTTCCGGCGCTCCTGTGTGTCTCGAGCCGTGCGGCTCGGGTGCTGATCGGCCGGGTGAGGTCCTGGCCGGCCTGCTGGCGTCGGCTCCGGCTGTGTCGCGTCACGGCCGGAGGACAGGGCTGTGCTTATGGCGCTCCAAGCGCGGCCTTCGGCCGCGCGTCGCGCACCCCTCCGCCTCGCGACGTCGGGCTTCGAGCCCGACGTCGCGAGCTCGCCAGGCCCGCTCACGGCTGAGGTTTCGCATTGGCCCACTCTCGGGCCTGGCGAGCGGGCTTCGGGGTACTGCACGTCCCGGCGGGCTTCTCGATCGTCCGGTGGCGCGCTCGTCGCGGGCGCGTGACTCGGGACGGGGTCTCGGGCGTCGAGCCCGAGACCCCGTGCTCGGTCGGGCCTTGCCCGACCATCGGCTCGTGGTTCGGGGCTTGGAGCGTCCAGCACTTGGATCCTGGTCGGGGTGGTGGACCTGCCCATGGAATGATCTCTGCATGCTTCGGTGGTTGACGGCGGGGGAGTCGCACGGGCCTGCGCTCGTGGCGATCCTCGAGGGGCTGCCCGCAGGGGTCCAGGTCAGCACCGCGGACGTCGACGCCGATCTGGCGCGGCGGCGGCTCGGGGTGGGGCGCGGCGCTCGGATGAAGTTCGAGCAGGACGAGGTCCGCATCGTCGGCGGCGTCCGGCACGGCTCCACGCTCGGCGGTCCGGTCGCGATCGAGGTCGGCAACAGCGAGTGGCCCAAGTGGGACGTCGTGATGGCGGCCGACCCGGTCGACCCCGAGGAGCTCGAGGGCATCGCCCGCAACGCGCCGCTCACGCGCCCGCGGCCCGGCCACGCCGACCTCGTCGGGATGCAGAAGTACGGCTTCGACGACGCCCGTCCGGTGCTCGAGCGCGCCAGCGCGCGCGAGACCGCGGCCCGCGTGGCGCTCGGCGCCGTCGCGAAGGCCTTCCTCGCGCAGACCGTCGGCGCGCACGTCGTCTCGCACGTCGTCGAGCTCGGCACCGCCCGCGCGCCCGAGGGCCGCGTGCCGACCGTCGACGATCTCGCGGCGATCGACGCCGACCCGGCGCGCTGCCTCGACCCGGTCGCGAGCGCGGCGATGCAGGCCGAGGTCGACGCCGCGCGCAAGGACGGCGACACCCTCGGCGGCGTCGTCGAGGTCGTGGTCCACGGGCTGCCGCCGGGCCTGGGCAGCCACGTCCACTGGGACCGGCGTCTCGACGCCCGTCTTGCCGGTGCGCTCATGGGCATCCAGGCGATCAAGGGAGTCGAGGTCGGCGACGGCTTCGAGCTCGCGCGCACCCGGGGCTCGAAGGCGCAGGACGAGATCGTCCAGGGGGAGCACGGGCTCGAGCGCGTGTCCGGCCGCAGCGGCGGCACCGAGGGCGGCATGTCCACCGGCGAGGTGCTGCGCGTCCGCGCCGCGATGAAGCCGATCTCGACCGTGCCGCGCGCCCTGCGCACGGTCGACGTCGCCACCGGCGAGCCGGCGACCGCCATCAACCAGCGCTCCGACGTCTGCGCCGTCCCGGCCGCGGGTGTCGTCGCCGAGGCCATGGTCGCGCTCGTGCTGGCCGACGCCGTGCTCGAGAAGTTCGGCGGCGACTCGGTCGCCGAGACGGCGCGCAACGCGGCGGCGTACCGCGCGTCGCTCGTGGTGTCGTAGTGGCACCGCGGGTCGTTCTCGTCGGCGTCCCCGGGTCCGGCAAGACCACCGTGGGCCGGATCCTCGCCGAGCGGCTCGGCGTCGGCTTCCGCGACACCGACCAGGACGTCGAGGAGTCCCAGGGGCGCAGCGTGCCCGACATCTTCGTCGAGGATGGCGAGCCGTACTTCCGCGCGCTGGAGCGTGCCGCGGTCGCCCGGGCGCTCGAGGAGCACGACGGCGTCCTGGCGCTCGGTGGCGGCGCGGTGCTCGACGAGGGCACCCGCGGTCTGCTCCTCGAGCAGCCCACGGTCTGGCTGCAGGTCGGCGCCTCCGCGGGTGCGCACCGCGTCGGGCTCGACGTCCCGCGTCCCGTGCTGCTCGGCAACGTGCGCAGCCGGATGGTCGCGCTGCTCAACGAGCGCGCGCCCCTGTACGACGCCGTGGCCCGGCTGAAGGTCGACACCGAGAGCCGGTCGCCCGAGGAGGTCGCCGACGTCGTCGTCGCCGAACTGGGGCTTGGGGCCCACGATGGCTGAGACCACGCGCATCGCGGTCACGGGGGAGTCTCCGTACGAGGTCCTCGTCGGCCACGGTCTCGCCCCGCTGCTGCCCGAGGTGCTCGGCGAGCGCGTCCGCCGGGTCGCGCTGCTGCACCCCGCGTCGCGTCCGGCGACCGCGACGGAGCTGGCCGACCTCGTCGTCGGCGCCGGCCTCGAGCCGCTGCTGATCGGGCTCCCCGACGGCGAGGACGCGAAGACGTCCGACGTCGCCGCCCGCTGCTGGGCCGAGCTCGGCCGGGCCGGCTTCACCCGCAGCGACGCGGTGGTCGGCGTCGGCGGGGGAGCGACCACCGACCTCGCGGGCTTCGTGGCCGCCACGTGGCTGCGCGGCGTACGCCTCGTGACCGTGCCGACGACGCTGCTCGGCATGGTCGACGCCGCGGTCGGCGGCAAGACCGGCATCAACACGGTCGAGGGCAAGAACCTCGTGGGCGTGTTCCACGAGCCGGCCGCGGTGCTCTGCGACCTCGGCACGCTGACGACGCTGCCGCGCGCCGACCTCGTCGCGGGCCTCGCCGAGGTGGTGAAGGTGGGCTTCACCAGCGACGCGCGGATCCTCGAGCTCGTCCGCGACGACAGCGACGGCGCCACCGACCCTGCCTCGCCCGTCCTGCGCGAGCTCGTCGAGCGCGCCATCCGGATCAAGGCCGAGGTCGTGGCCGCCGACCTGCGCGAGTCGCGCCCGGGCGGCCTCGGTCGCGAGGTCCTCAACTACGGCCACACCTTCGGCCACGCCGTCGAGCAGGTCGAGCACTTCCGCTGGCGCCACGGCGACGCCGTCAGCGTCGGCCTGGTCTTCGTCGCGGCGCTCGCCCGCGGGGCCGGACGCCTCGACGCCGCCGGCGCGGCGGAGCACCGCGCGATCCTCGGCTCGCTCGGCCTGCCGACCGCCTACGCTGCGGGACGGTTCGACGACCTGCTCGCGGCGATGCGCCGCGACAAGAAGACGCGCGGCGACCAGCTGCGCTTCGTCGTCCTCGACGGCATCGGGAACCCGGGGCTGCTCGAGGGTCCGTCGACCGACCTGCTCGAAGCCGCGTACGCCGAGGTCTCGGAGGATCCGTCATGACGCGCGTGCTGGTGCTCAACGGTCCCAACCTCGGGCGCCTGGGCTCCCGCGAGCCCGACGTCTACGGCTCGACCACGCACGACGACCTCGTCGCGCTCTGCGTCGCCGAGGGGGAGTCGCTCGGGCTCGACGTCGAAGTGCGGCAGACCGACGACGAGGCGACCCTCGTCGGCTGGCTGCACGAGGCCGCCGACGGTGCCGTCCCGGTCGTCATCAACCCCGCGGCGTTCACGCACTACTCCTACGCGCTGCGCGACGCCTGCGCCCAGCGCACGGCGCCGCTCGTCGAGGTGCACCTGTCCAACCCGCACGCCCGCGAGGAGTTCCGGCACACGTCGGTCGTGTCCGCCGTCGCGAGCGGCACGATCGCCGGCTTCGGCGTCGACTCCTACCTCCTCGCACTGCGCGCGATCTCCCGGCTGGTGGGCTGATGGACCACGCCGGACGCCGCGACCGGCTCCGCGCCGCGCTGCCCGACGTCGACGCGCTCCTCGTCACGTCGCTCACCAACACCCGCTACCTCACCGGGTTCACCGGCTCCCACGGCGCCGTGCTCGTGACCGCCTCCGCCGGCGACGACCGGCTCGGCACCGACTTCCGCTACGTCACCCAGGTCGAGACCGAGTGCCCGGGCATCGAGGTCGTCGTCGACCGCAACGCGGGCCAGGCGCTGGCGGCGTACGCCGTGTCGCTCGGGATCGTGCGCCTGGGCATCGAGGCGGAGCACCTCACCGTGGCCGCGCGCGACGCCCTCGCCGCGGCGCAGCCGGCCCTCGAGCTCGTCCCGCTGGCCGGCTCGGTCGAGTCGCTGCGCATCGAGAAGGACGACGACGAGCTCGCCGCGGTCGCCGAGGCGTGCCGGATCAGCGACTCCGCGCTCGCCGCGCTGCTCCCCGAGGTGCGTCCGGGCCTCACCGAGCGCGCTGTGGCCCGCCGGCTCGAGTCGCTCATGCTCGACCACGGCGCCGACGCGATCTCGTTCGAGACGATCGTCGCGGCCGGGCCGCACTCGGCCATCCCGCACCACTCGCCGACCGACCGCGAGATCGCGGCGGGCGACCTGCTCAAGATCGACTTCGGCGCGCTGTACGCCGGCTACCACGCCGACGAGACCCGCACGTTCGTGGTCGGACGGCCGCCGGAGGACTGGCAGGCCGAGCTGCACGCGCTGGTGGCCGAGGCCCAGCGGGCCGGCCGCGAGGCGCTCGCGGTGGGTGCGTCGTACGCCGGGGTCGACGCCGCCTCGCGCGACCTGATCCGTGACGCCGGTCACGCGGAGCACTTCGGGCACGGCCTCGGCCACGGGGTGGGGCTCGACATCCACGAGGCGCCGTTCTTGGGGGCCTCGGCGGACGGTATCCTGGGCGACCGCACGCCGGTGACCGTCGAGCCGGGGGTCTACCTCCCCGGGCGCGGCGGGGTCCGCATCGAGGACACCCTCGTGGTCCGGACCGGCGGGCCCGTGTCGCTCACCATGACGACCCGCGAGCTTCTCGTCCTCTGACCGAGGACCCCGACCAGGAGACCATCCGTGGCCACCACGAACGACCTGAAGAACGGCCTCGTGCTCAACATCGACGGCCAGCTGTGGACCGTCGTCGAGTTCCAGCACGTCAAGCCCGGCAAGGGCCCGGCCTTCGTGCGCACCAAGCTCAAGCACGTGCTCTCGGGCAAGGTCGTCGACAAGACGTTCAACGCGGGCGTGAAGGTCGAGACGGCGAACGTCGACCGCCGCGACTTCCAGTACCTCTACCGCGACGGCGACGACTGGGTCTTCATGGACACCTCGTCCTACGACCAGATCCACGTCTCCGACGACGTGGTCGGCGACAACGCCAAGTGGATGCTCGAGGGCCAGATGGCCATCGTCGCCTCGCACGACGGCGCTCCGCTCTACGTCGAGCTCCCCGCCTCGGTCGAGCTGCTCATCACCTACACCGAGCCGGGCCTGCAGGGCGACCGCTCCACCGGCGGCACCAAGCCCGCGACGCTCGAGACCGGCACCGAGATCCAGGTGCCGCTGTTCATCGAGAACAACACCAAGGTCAAGGTCGACACCCGCGACGGGTCGTACCTCGGCCGCGTCAACTAGTCGTGACCGCTCGCGGCAAGGCGCGCAAGAAGGCGCTCGACATCCTCTACGAGGCCGACGTGCGCGGCGTGCCGGCCGTCGAGGTGCTCGACCAGCGCGAGGACACCGACCAGGCGCCGACGAACCCCTACACGACCGAGCTCGTGTGGGGCGTCGTCGAGCACGCGGGCCGCATCGACGAGCTGCTCGCGACGTACGCGCAGGGCTGGACCCTCGACCGGATGCCGGCGGTCGACCGCAACGTGCTGCGCATCGGCGTGTACGAGATCCTCTGGGCCGACGACGTCCCCGACGCCGTCGCCATCTCCGAGGCGGTCGCCCTCGTGCAGTCGCTCTCGACCGACGAGTCGTCGTCGTTCGTCAACGGCCTGCTCGCCCGCATCCTCGAGGTCAAGCCCCACCTCGCCCTCGACGGCGGCTGAGGCCTCTCACGCGGGAGCGTCCGACCCACGGGGTGGACGCCGCGAGGCACTGGCCGGTCTCCGGCTCGGTAGTGGGTACGGCGAGGGTGCTTCTCAACCCTCTGACTCGCTCGCCGGTTCTCGGCTCAGGGAGCGAGGCCGTGCGTCCCCCCACAGGCACGAGAGTGGCCTGGCCCGTGTTCCGGTGAAGCCGGCTTCGCCGCCTTCACCGTCAACACACTCCATCGGCTCGGCAGAGGGAGCAAGCTCCCTCTGCTCTCGCCTCAGTCGTGTGTGCCCCGAGTGGGATTCGAACCCACACTGGGTGGTGTTTGAGACCACTGCCTCTGCCGGTTGGGCTATCGGGGCGGCGCGCTCAGGGTACCGGCCGACGCGCGCGCTCCCGCTTCCGTAGGCTTCGGCCGTGAGCACCGAGAGCACCGCGCCGCTGCGCGTCGTCGTCGCCGAGGACGAGGCCCTCATCCGGCTCGACCTCGTGGAGATGCTGGGCGAGGAGGGCTACGAGGTCGTCGGCCAGGCCGGCGACGGCGAGGAGGCCGTGCGCCTGGCCGAGGAGCTGCGGCCCGACGTCGTCATGCTCGACGTGAAGATGCCCGTGCTCGACGGCATCAGCGCCGCCGAGCGCATCGCCGGCGCCCGCATCGCCCCCGTCGTCATGCTCACCGCCTTCAGCCAGCGCGAGCTCGTGGAGCGGGCACGCGACGCCGGGGCGATGGCCTACCTGGTGAAGCCGTTCACGCAGGGCGACCTCGTGCCCGCGATCGAGCTCGCCGTCTCCCGCCACGCGGAGATCACCACCCTCGAGGCGGAGGTCGCCGACCTGGGGGAGCGGCTCGAGACGCGCAAGCGCGTGGAGCGGGCCAAGTCGCTCCTGCAGGAGAAGTACTCGCTGTCGGAGAGCGAGGCGTTCCGCTGGCTGCAGAAGTCGGCGATGGACCGCCGGCTGTCGATGCGCGAGGTGGCCGACGTCGTCATCCGCGAGGTCGGCGGCTGACCCGCTGGACCAGGAGAACGGACGCCTCGACGCGCCCGTTTCATGCGTCACGGAAACGTTCCACGACCGTTACACAGCGCCTCCAGGAGGTGCTCCGATCACGCGCGGATGACGCTCCGGTCACGGCCTGCGCGGGTCCTGCGCCGACGTCGGGGTTCGTGTCCTTTTCGTGATCCGACGGTGCCTGATTGATATGTCCGGTGCGGGGTTGTTCGCCCGTATCGCTGCTACGTTGTGCGACGCATCCGGACCCGGTGCTCCGGGCCACTCTCACGGTAGGACGGCATATGCGTAACGCGTACAAGATCGGAGCGCTCGCGATCGCGGGCTCCCTCGCCCTCGCGGCCTGCGGCAGCAGCAGCAGCAACGGCGGCAGCTCCAGCGGCGGTTCGGGCAAGACCGTGGTCATCTCGACGGACCTGCCCCTGCAGGGCTCGTCGAAGGACGCCTCGGACGCCACGAACCAGGCGATCGAGCTCTACCTCGAGCAGATCGGCTACAAGGCCGGCGACTACAAGATCGAGCTCAAGAAGTACGACGACTCGACCGCGGCGGCGGGCAAGTGGGACCAGGCGCAGTGCACCAAGAACGCGCAGGACCACGTGGCCAACACCAACGAGGTCGCGGTCATGGGTACCTACAACTCCGGCTGCGCGAAGATCATCGTGCCGGTCCTCAACCAGGACCCCAACGGCCCGATGCTCATGGTCTCGCAGGCCAACACCAACCCCGGCCTGACCAAGACCTGGGACCCGGGCGAGCCTGACAAGTACTACCCGACCGGCAAGCGCAACTACGCCCGCGTCGTCACCACCGACGACAACCAGGGCCGCGCCGCCGCTCAGTTCATGGCCAAGGACCTCGGCGTCAAGAAGTGCTACATCCTCAACGACAACGAGACCTACGGCCAGGGTGTCGCCTCCGCGTTCGAGAAGGAGGCCGCGGCGCAGAACATCCAGGTCCTCGGCAACGAGGCGTGGGACGCCAAGCAGCCCAACTACACCGCGCTGTTCCAGAAGATCAAGGGCCTCGGTGCTGACTGCATCTACCTCGGCGGCATCTTCGACAACAACGGTGGCCAGCTGATCAAGGACAAGGTCGCCGTCATGGGCGACAACACCGCGGTCAAGCTGATGGGCCCCGACGGCTTCACCGGCTACCCCGAGCTCAACAAGCTTCCCGAGGGCCAGGGCATGTACCTGTCCTTCCCCGGCCTCACCAACCAGGACCTCCGGGCCCAGGGTGGCGCGGCGGCGAAGCTGCTCGACGCGTACAAGGCGAAGTACGGCTCCGACCCGGCCTCGAGCTACGCCCTCTACGGCGTGGCCGCCGTCCAGGTCATCCTCGACGCGATCGCCAAGTCGGACGGCAGCCGCAAGTCGGTGACCGACCAGGTGTTCTCGGGCTCCGGCATCACCATCCCCGCCGACGTCTCCGCCATCGGCAAGGAGATCAAGATCGACCCGGCGACCGGTGACGTCAACCTGCTCGACATGACCATCGAGGTCATCAAGGGCAACGAGGAGACCACCCTCAAGGGCTGGCCGATCCAGTAGTACGGATCAGCAAGAAGAAAGTCTTGTTACACAGGTCGGGCGGGGCACACGTGCCCCGCCCGACCTGCTAGGTTCCGGGCGAGTTTTCGACTCCCTGCGATGAAGGGGACCGTGCATGACCATCACCGCCATCGAAGCGGCTGACTCTCGACCAGTACTCCTACGCCGGGAGAAGATCGAGCGCTGGGTCGGCATCCTGCTCCTGGTCGGCGTCGTCGCCTGGCTGGTCTGGAACTTCCTGGCCTCGCCCACGCAGTTCGCGAACGTCACGTTCGCCGGCCTGCGCCTCGGCGCCATCTACGCCCTCATCGCCCTGGGCTACACCCTCGTCTACGGCATCATCGAGCTGATCAACTTCGCCCACGGCGACCTGTTCATGCTCGGCTCGGTGTTCTCGTCCATCGTCCTGGTGCAGTGGCTCGGAGCCGGCACGGGCGGGGCGCCCGACTGGGGCAAGCTCTTCATCACCCTGATCGTGGTGATGGCCGCCTGCGCCTTCCTCAACGTGGGGGCGGAGTTCATCGCCTACCGACGCCTGCGACGAGCACCCAAGCTCGCACCGCTCATCACGGCGGTCGGCATCTCCTTCATCTTCCAGTGGTTCGGCCTGGTCCTGAACGGCTCGGCGCCGCGCAGCTGGCCCAAGGTCATCCCCGACGGCGGTCCGAAGATCGGTGACGTCCAGATCGACTGGTCCACCATCGTCGTCGTGGTGGTCACCGTGCCGCTGCTGCTGATCCTCACCTACCTGGTGCAGAAGACGCGCCAGGGCAAGGCGATGCGCGCGACCGCGCAGGACCAGGACGCCGCCCGACTCATGGGCGTCAACGTCAACCGCACGATCTCCTTCACCTTCGCCCTCGGCGGCGGCATGGCGGGAGCGGCGGGCCTGCTCTTCCTCGAGACCTTCGGCACGACGCGCTACGACGCCGGCTTCCAGCTCGGCCTCATCGCGTTCACCGCAGCGGTCCTCGGCGGCATCGGCAACCTGCAGGGCGCCGTCCTGGGCGGCATCCTCATCGGCCTGATCCAGGCGTTCAACGACGGACTGCCCTACGGCTTCGGCCAGAAGTGGTCGCAGACGGTCGTGTTCACCATCCTGATCCTGCTCATGGTCTTCAAGCCTGAAGGCATCCTGGGCAAGCCGACCATCGAGAAGGTGTGACGACATGTCTGTGAGCACCCCCGAGGTCGCTGCGCCCCCCGCGCCCAAGTCCGACCTGACCCCGAACCACAACCGCAACTGGGCGATCGGCTTCGGCGTCGCCGCCGTGCTGGTCTGGGTCTTCTACACCTTCGTGCTGCCCAACCTCAGCACCGAGTTCCAGACCGTCGTCCGCCAGTGGATGCCGCTGAACTCGATCAACGAGGCGCTCGTCTGGGTGATCTGCGCGGTCGGCCTCAACATCGTGGTCGGCTACGCCGGTCTGCTCGACCTGGGCTTCGTCGCCTTCTGGGCCATCGGCGGCTACACCGCCGGCTGGCTGATGTCGACGTTCATCCAGGCGATCAACCCCGGCTTCTACTTCCTGTCGGCCGCGCCGCCGAACCAGCCGGGCATCCACCTCAACTGGTGGCTGGTCCTGGTGGCGGCAGGCTGCGTCTGCGCCCTCGCCGGCATCGTGATCGGCGCCCCGACCCTGCGCCTCAAGAGCGACTACCTGGCGCTGGTCACCCTGGGCTTCGGCGAGATCATCCCGCAGATCTTCCTCAACGCCGAGACCTTCACCAACGGCGCCAAGGGCATCGCCCCGCTCGACAACGTGTCGCCGCTGCCCTTCGGCCCGGCGTCGATCACGATCGGCAACGCCAAGATCGCGATCAGCCAGCCGCTCGGCCCGTTCGACGTCACCGCAAAGTACGTCCTGTTCGTCATCGTCGCCGCGTTCTGCGTCTTCGTCTCCCTGCGCATCCGCGAGGGACGTCTGGGCCGCGCCTGGCTGGCGATCCGCGAGGACGAGCTGGCGGCGTCGATGATGGGCGTGCCGCTCATGCGCACGAAGCTGGCGGCGTACGCCGTGGGCGCGTTCATGGGCGGTCTGGGCGGCGTCGTCTACGCCGTGCACAACAACTCGGTGTTCCCCGACCGGTTCAACTTCGCGATCTCGATCATCCTGCTCGCGATGGTCGTGCTCGGCGGCATGGGCAACGTCTGGGGCGTCATGATCGGCGCGCTCGCGGTCGCCTGGTTCAACTCGACCGGCCTGCCGCAGTTCGGCGACTCGTTCAACTCGCAGTTCGGGACGGACATCAACTTCCCGTCCTACAACTACCTGATCTTCGGAGCGATCCTCGTCCTCATGATGCTGTTCCGCCGCGAGGGTCTCTTCCCGGAGACCCGTACCCGGCAGGTGCTGCAGGAGGCCGAACGGTCCGACGACGAAGAGCTCGACGGAGGAGAGGTATGAGCACCGTCGCCGAGACCACGGCCGTCGCGCTCCAGGCCACCGACATCACGGTCCGCTTCGGCGGGCTGGTCGCGGTCAAGAACGTCTCGTTCACCATCCCCGAGCGGTCGATCGTGTCGCTCATCGGGCCCAACGGCGCCGGCAAGACGACGTTCTTCAACGTCCTCACCGGCCTCTACCGCCCGACGACCGGCAACGTGATGCTCGGCGACAAGGACATCACCGGCCAGTCGCCGCACAAGATCGCGCAGCTCGGCATGGGGCGCACGTTCCAGAACATCCGCCTCTTCGGCCTCATGACGGCCGCGGAGAACGTGATGGTCGCGCAGCACTCGCACACCACGTCGAACATCCTGCAGATCGTGGGGCATACCCGGCACCAGAAGCGCGAGGAGCGCGAGGCCCGGGAGTTCGCCCAGGAGCTGCTCGACTTCGTGGGCATCGGCCAGCACGCCGACGAGTACGCCCGCAACCTGTCCTACGGCGACCAGCGCCGACTGGAGATGGCGCGCGCGCTCGCCCTGCGCCCGCAGGTGCTGCTGCTCGACGAGCCGACGGCTGGCATGAACCCGCAGGAGTCGGCGGTGTTCGTCGACTTCGTCCGCAGGGTGCGCGACGAGCGCAAGGTGTCGGTGCTCCTCATCGAGCACGACATGAGCGTCGTCATGCGGGTGTCCGAGCGCATCACGGTCCTCGACCAGGGCGAGAACATCGCCGAGGGCGGGCCCGACGACATCCGCAACAACCAGCGCGTGGTCGAGGCCTACCTCGGCAAGACCGGTACCGAGGGGAGCGCCCGATGACCGAGTCCGCCATGGCTCCGACCGGGGTCGTCCGCAAGGGCGACCCGATGCTCGCGGTCGACGAGATCGCGGTCTACTACGGCAACATCGCCGCGGTGAAGGGTCTGTCGCTCCGCGTGCACCCGGGCGAGATCGTCACCCTCATCGGCTCCAACGGTGCGGGCAAGTCGACCACGCTGCGCACCATCTCCGGGCTGCTCAAGCCGCGCACCGGCTCGATCAGCTTCAACGGCGAGAAGATCAGCGGCCGCGAGGGCCACGAGGTCGTGAAGGCCGGCATCTGCCAGTCGCCCGAGGGCCGCCGCATCTTCCCGCGCATGACGGTCGACGAGAACCTCGACCTCGGGGCGTTCCTGCGCAACGACAAGGCCGGGATCGAGGAGGACCGCAAGCGCGTCCTCGACCTCTTCCCGCGCCTGGCCGACCGCATCCACCAGAAGGCGGGCACCATGTCCGGCGGCGAGCAGCAGATGCTCGCCGTGGGCCGCGCCCTCATGGGCCGTCCGCAGCTGCTGCTGCTCGACGAGCCCTCGATGGGTCTGGCACCCGTGCTCGTCGACCTGATCTTCGACACGATCGAGACCATCCGCGAGCAGGGCACCACGGTCCTCGTCGTCGAGCAGAACGCGCTCGCGGCGCTGCGCGTGGCCGACTACGCCTACGTGCTCGAGTCGGGCTCGCTCAAGCTCGAGGGCGACGCGAAGAAGCTCGCGGAGGACGACGCCATCGTCTCGGCGTACCTCGGCGGCCACTGACCCGACGGTCGAGCCACGACGCTCGCAGCCCCCGGTGCCCTCGGGCCCGGGGGCTGCGTCGTGCCCGGCTCAGCGCACCGCCGCCACGGCCGCGGTCAGCAGCGGGGCGAGCACGAGCGCGGGCAGCAGGTCTGCGACCGGGAACTCGCGCAGCCGCCACAGGCGCAGGCTCACCCCGACCAGGAGCAGCCCTCCCGTGGCCGTCAGGGCCGCGATCTCGGCGTCGGAGAGCACACCGCCCATGACGACGCCGACGAGGGTCCACGCGCCCTGGTAGACCGCGACGGCCACGGCGGAGGCGGCGACGCCCCACCCGAGCGCTGCGGCGAAGGCCAGCGCCGCGAAGCCGTCGAGCACCGACTTGAGGACCAGCTGCTCGACCCCGGTGCCCAGCCCGTCGGACAGCGCCCCGAGGATCGCGAGCGGCCCGACGCAGAACAGCAGGCTGGCGGTGACGAAGCCCTCGACGAACCGGTGCGTGCCCGAGTCGCCGGCCGCCGGGGCCAGCCGGTGGCGCAGCCAGGCGCCGGCCGACTCCAGGCGTCGCTCGAGGTGCAGCAGGGAACCGAGCACGCCACCCACGACCACCGAGCCCAGGACGATGAGCACCGGCGCTCCGGCACCGACGGCGGACTGCAGCGCGGGGTCGACGACGGCCGCTGCCGACAGGCCGCCGACGAGCAGGACGACGAGCCCGAGACCGTCGGTGACCACCTCGCGGGTCCGGGCGGGCAGCCGGTCGCCCAGCAGGACGCCGACGGCGGAGCCGAGCAGGATCGCCGCCACGTTGACCAGGGTTCCGACGCCGGGGACCACGCGACTCCTCTCAGGGCGGCGCCGGGTGCGCCCGCGGACGCCGATCCTGCCCGACGCACCTCTCCTCGAGCGCACCCGTCCGGGTCACGGGCGGTGCGGAATCCGTCGCGGGGCGTCGTCCGCACCGCCGATCCGGTGGCGGGAGGTCAGGAACGCGTCAGGACTTCCGGGGTCGGCCCTTCCCGGTGGGGCCCCCGGGCCGTACTCTCCGGGAGGCGTCGCGGGGGTTGCGCCGGGCTCCGGGCTGCCGGGGCCTCGTGAGCGTGAGGCTGGGAGGAGCCCCCCGTGCACCGGACGCCGGTCGTCGTGCGCCATGCGCGCTCCGAGGACGTGCCCGGGCTCATGCATCTCTGGGAGGAGTTCTGCGCCCAGGAGGACCTCGGGGGAGTGTCCGGCGTACCGGGCGACGTGGGGGAGCGGGTCGCCGAGCGGCTGCGCGAGTCCGAGGCCGCGGTCGAGGCCGGCGGAGCCCCCACCTACCGGCTGGCCCTCGCGGTGCACGACGGCGAGGACGTCGGCTTCGCCTCCATGTCGGTCGTCGACCGAGGGCTGCTCACGGTGTCCGCCGCGGTGGTCGTCGACGTCGTCCACGTGGTCGACGGGCAGCGCAAGCGCGGCGTGGGCACGGCCCTGCTGCGCGAGGCGCTCCTGCTCGCCGAGGAGGTCGGTGCCTCCGACGTCGTCGTGAACACGCCCTCTCGGGGGCGCGACGTGAACCGCTTCTACGCCCGGCTCGGCTTCGCCCCGATGGTCGTACGCCGGTCGAGCTCGGTGGTCGCCCTGCGGCGCCGGCTCGGTGTGGAGCCCCGCCTCGAGCTCACCGGCGAGCTGACGCCCGTGCAGCGCTCGATCCGTCGCCGCGCGCTGCTCACGCCGCGGCGTACGGCGGTCAGGACGTCGGACGGTCGCGCAGCAGGCAGGTGAGCCGCGCGGTGCAGGTGCGGGCGCCGGCCTCGTCGACGATCACGATCTCGTAGGTCGCGAGGGTGCGCCCCAGCGTGATCGCCCGGGCCTCTCCGACGACGTACCCGCTGGTCGCGCTCTTGTGGTGGGTGGCCGAGACCTCGATGCCGACCGGGTAGCGGTCGGGGCCTGCGTGCAGCGCCGCCGCCACCGAGCCCAGGGTCTCCGCGAGCACCACGTTGGCACCGCCGTGGAGCAGCCCGAACGGCTGCCGGTTGCCCTCCACCGGCATCCGGCCGACCATGCGGTCCGCCGTCGCCTCCAGTATCTCGATGCCCATCCGCTCGCCGAGCTCGCCGGATCCGAACGCTCTGACCTGCTCCACGAAGTCCGTCACCGGGCCAGCCTAGGATCAGGCGCGTGACGCCGCCGACGGACCGCCCCCGCCTGCTCCTCCTGGACGGCCACTCGCTGGCCTACCGCGCCTTCTACGCGCTGCCGGTGGAGAACTTCTCGACCACCACGGGTCAGCCGACCAACGCGGTCTACGGGTTCACGTCGATGCTCATCAACACGCTGCGCGACGAGCAGCCGACCCACGTCGCCGTCGCCTTCGACGTCTCGCGGCAGACCTTCCGCAGCGAGGAGTACCCCGAGTACAAGGCGACCAGGTCGGCGAGCCCGTCGGAGTTCAAGGGGCAGGTGTCGCTGATCCACGAGGTGCTCTACGCCCTCGACATCCCGCACGTGCAGGCCGAGGGCTTCGAGGCCGACGACGTCATCGCGACCCTGACGACGCAGGCCGAGGCCGACGGCTTCGACGTCCTCATCGTCACGGGAGACCGCGACGCCTTCCAGCTCGTCGACGAGAACGTCACCGTCCTCTATCCCAAGAAGGGCGTGAGCGACCTCGCCCGGATGACGCCCGAGGCGGTCGAGGAGCGCTACGGCCTCACGCCGGCGCAGTACCCCGACTACGCCGCGCTGCGCGGCGACCCGAGCGACAACCTGCCCTCGATCCCGGGCGTGGGCGAGAAGACCGCGGCGAAGTGGGTGCGCGAGTTCGGCTCGCTCGCCGAGCTCGTCGACCGCGTCGGCGAGGTGAAGGGCAAGGCGGGCGACTCGCTGCGTGCCGCGCTGCCCGACGTCGTTCGCAACCGCCGGCTCACCGAGCTGGTCCGCGACGTCGAGCTGCCGCTCGGCCCGGGCGACCTCGCCCGTCGTCAGTTCGAGCGCGAGAAGGTGCACGAGGTCTTCGACGCGCTGCAGTTCCGCGTGCTGCGCGAGCGGCTGTTCGCCGAGCACTCCGACGACGCCGCCACCACGGGCGGTGCGATCGAGGTCGACGTCGAGCGGCCCGCCGGCGCGCTCGGCGACTGGCTGGCCGAGCACGCGCCGGCGGGCGCACGGGCGGGCCTGGTCCTCGACGGAAGCTGGGGCCGCGGCACCGGCGACGTCTCGGCGTTCGCGATCGCGGCGTCCGACGGCGCCGTCGCCTGGTGGCCGCTCACCGCCCTCGGCCCCGACGACGAGAAGGCCTGGGCGGCGTGGCTGGCCGACGCCGAGCGCCCGAAGGCGATGCACGACGCGAAGGGACCCGAGCTCGCGCTGCGCGCCCGCGGCCTCGAGCTCGCGGGCCTCACGTGCGACACCGCGCTCGCGGCGTACCTCGTGCTGCCGGGGCAGCGCGGGTTCGACCTCACCGACCTCGTGCCGCGCTTCCTCAAGCGCGACCTCGCGAGCGCCGACTCGGCCTCGGACCAGCTCTCGTTCGACACCGACCCCGACGACCAGCGCGCAGCGTCGCTCGGCATGCAGGCCAAGGCCGTGCTCGACCTCGCCGAGGCGCTCGAGGCCGAGCTCGAGGCCCGCGGCGGCACCACCCTCATGCGCGAGGTCGAGCTGCCGCTGCTGCACGTCCTCGCCGACCTCGAGCAGGCGGGCATCGCGGTCGACCTCGACCACCTGCAGTCGCTCGAGTCGGAGTTCGGCGACTCGATGCGCGCGGCGGAGACGGCCGCGCACGAGCTGGCCGGGCGGCCGTTCAACCTCGGGTCTCCCAAGCAGCTGCAGGAGATCCTCTTCGGCGAGCGTGGCCTGCCCACGACGAAGAAGATCAAGACCGGCTACACCACCGACGCCGAGGCCCTGCAGTCGCTCTACGCGCAGACCGAGGACCCGCTGCTGGCCGAGCTGCTGCGCTGGCGCGATGTCTCGAAGCTGCGCCAGACCGTCACCGGCCTGCTCGCGTCGGTCGCCGACGACGGCCGCATCCACACGACGTTCAACCAGATCGTCGCCGCCACGGGCCGGCTCTCGTCGCAGGACCCGAACCTGCAGAACATCCCGATCCGCACCGACGAAGGGCGCCGGATCCGCAGCGGCTTCGTCGTCGGCCCGGGCTACGAGTCGCTGCTCACGGCCGACTACAGCCAGATCGAGATGCGGCTCATGGCGCACCTGTCGGAGGACGAGGGGCTGATCGAGGCGTTCCGCTCGGGCGAGGACCTCCACAGCTACGTCGCGTCGCGCGTGTTCGGCGTACCCACCGACGAGGTCACCGCCGAGCAGCGGCGCAAGATCAAGGCGATGTCCTACGGGCTGGCCTACGGCCTCTCGCCGTTCGGCCTGAGCCAGCAGCTCGGCATCACGCCCGGCGAGGCGAGCGGCCTCATGGACGAGTACTTCGAGCGGTTCGGCGGCGTGCGCGACTACCTGCGCGAGGCCGTCGACCGGGCGCGGGGGACGGGCTACACCGAGACGATGCTCGGGCGGCGGCGCTACCTGCCCGACCTCACGTCCGACGTGCGTCAGCGCCGCGAGATGGCCGAGCGGATGGCGCTCAACGCGCCGATCCAGGGCTCGGCCGCCGACATCGTGAAGGTCGCCATGCTCCGGGTCGACGAGGCGCTCCGGGCGGCCGGCCTGCGCTCGCGCATGCTGCTGCAGGTGCACGACGAGCTCGTGCTCGAGGTGGCTCCCGGCGAGCTCGAGGCGACCGAGGCCGTGGTGCGCGAGGGCATGGGCGGAGCGGTCCCGCTCACCGTGCCGCTCGACGTCTCGGTCGGTGTGGGCCGGACGTGGGAGGACGCCGGCCACTGACCGGTGCGTGCGGGTGCCAGCGTCGGGCACCCGTGCGAGGATCGCGGACCATGACCCCCCGCACCCACCGTGCCCTCGCGCTCGCCGCCGGAGTGGCCGCCCTGCTGCTCGCCGCCTGTTCGAGCAGCCCCGCCGTGCCGCCGCAGCGCGACCTGTCCACCGACGTCCCGTTCACGGCCTGCACGCCGCAGCTGTGCGAGGGGAGCATCGACGGCGCCGCCTTCTCGATCAAGACGCCGACGACCTGGAACGGCACGCTGCTCATCTACTCGCACGGCTACCGCCAGGCGCAGCCGGCGCCGCCGGACTTCCGTCCGGTCGAGACCTCCGCGCAGGCCGCGAGCGACGAGAAGACCGCGGCCACGCTCCTCTCGCAGGGCTATGCGCTCGCGGGGTCGGCGTACGCCAGCAACGGCTGGGCGGTGTCCGACGGCGTCGTCGCCGCCGAGGGCCTGCACGACTACTTCGTGAAGAACATCGCGCAGCCCAAGCGCGTGCTGGTGTGGGGCGACTCGCTCGGCGGTCTCATCACGCAGGTCGTCGCCGAGAAGCACCCGGAGTGGGTCGACGGCGCAGCTCCGCTGTGCGGTGCTGTGGCAGGCGTGGTACCGAACATGAACCTCGCGCTCGACCTGTCGTACGCCGTGAAGACGCTCATCTACCCCGATCTCAAGCTCACCGGCTACGCGACCTACGAGGAGGCCGTGACCAACTGGACCGAGGCGATGAAGCGCGTCGTCGCCGACGCCCAGGACACCAAGGGCGGCGGCACGGCGAAGGTGCTCTACATCGCCGACCTCGTCGACGCGCCCAGCCAGACCGAGACCTTCGACGGCGCCTCCGTCGAGTCGAAGGTGAAGGCGACCGTCGAGGCCCTCGCGACCGGTCTCGGCTACGCCACGTTCGCGCGCTACGACCTCGAGAAGCGGTTCGGCGGCAACCCGTCGGGCAACGAGGACGTCGACTACTCCAAGCGGATCAGCGAGTCGGAGGCGGCGCTCATCGACGCGGTGACGCCCGGTGCGGTGGCGCTGTTCGACCAGCAGATGGCGAACGGCGAGCGCGTGAAGGCCGACCCCGCTGCCACGGCTAAGGCGCTCGCGGAGGGCGGCGACCCGAAGGGCACCATCACGCGTCCGGAGATCACGCTGCACACCGCGGCCGACCCGCTCGTGATCGTTCAGAACGAGACCTTCCTGCTCGACCGCTACACCGCGCAGCAGGCGAAGGGCGGTGCCACCGCCGGGCTCGTGCAGCTCTACACCGTCGCGCCGACGACCTACCCCGAGTCGCCGGGTGCGCCCTACGGCGCCGGCCACTGCAACTTCACGTCGGAGTCGCGAGTGGCCGTCATCGGCCTGCTCAACGACTGGGTGCAGAAGGGCATCTACCCCGGCTCCGGCGCGATCGCCGCGGCGATGGGCGACGCCAGCGGCTACGCGCCCACGTTCACGCCGGGGCCCTGGCCGCGCACCGAGCAGTAGCCGTCCGCCCCGGCGGGCGACCTCAGCCGGGGGCGCAGGGTCGCCGGGAGGCACGGGCGCTACGCTGCGGACCGCTGTCGATCCGAGAGGGGACCACGTGGCGAACGACAGGGGCGCGGGCCGCAGGGTGCTCGTCACCGGCGGCGCAGGCTTCCTCGGCTCCCACCTGTGCGAGCACCTGCTCGCCCGCGGCGACTCCGTGGTCTGCCTCGACAACTTCGCCACCGGCGCGCGGGAGAACGTCGAGCCGTTCCTGGCCGACCCGCGCTTCGAGCTCGTCGACATCGACGTGGTCGAGCGGGTGCACGTCGTCGGCGACGTCGACGCCGTGCTGCACTTCGCCTCGCCGGCGTCCCCCATCGACTACCTGCGCCTGCCCATCGAGACGCTGCTCGTCGGCAGCCGGGGCACCGTGAACGCGCTCGACCTCGCCCGCGACAAGGGCGCGCGGTTCCTGCTCGCGTCGACCTCGGAGGTCTACGGCGACCCGCGGGTGCACCCGCAGCCGGAGACGTACTGGGGGCACGTCAACCCGGTCGGCCCTCGTGGCGTCTACGACGAGGCGAAGCGGTTCGCGGAGGCCATGACGATGGCCTACCGGCGGACGTACGGCGTCGACACCGCCATCGTCCGGATCTTCAACACCTACGGCCCGCGGATGCGCCCGCACGACGGTCGGGCGATCCCGGAGTTCATCGGCCAGGCCCTGGCCGGTCGACCCCTCACCGTCGCCGGTGACGGCGCCCAGACCCGGTCGGTCTGCTACGTCGACGACCTGGTGGAGGGCATCCTCGCCCTCCTGGACTCCGGGCACCCGGGTCCGATGAACATCGGCAACCCGGCCGAGCTGCCGGTCCTCGACCTTGCGCGCACGATCATCGAGCTCACCGGCAGCAGCTCGGAGATCGTGTTCGTGCCTCGTCCGGAGGACGACCCTCAGGTGCGCCGCCCCGACGTGACGCTCGCCGAGCGCGAGCTGTCGTGGAAGCCGCGGGTGCCTCTCGAGGAGGGCCTCACGCGCACGATCGACTGGTTCCGAGCCGCGAGCGCCGACCGTGGCTGACGCCGAGCCGAAGGTCCGTCGCGTCACCGTCCCGTCGCGCGGTGCCCGCATCAGCATGCTCGTCGGAGTCGTGCTGATGATCGCGAGCCTGTACTTCTTCTTCGCACCGCTGGACCGGACTCTGCTCAACGGCATCGTGGTCCACTGCGGAAGCCCGGTGCGGCTCACCGACAACGCCGACGCTCTCGTGGCGTGCGCCGCGCTGCCGGGGCAGGAGCTCGCCAAGGGGCTGGTGCTCCTCGCTGTGGGGCTGGTGCTGCTGCTGTTCTCGACCCTGGTCTTCGGGTCCACCGTGCGTGTCGACGTCGAGAGCGGCTCCGAGGAGGTCTCAGAGGATCAGGAGGAGCCGCCTCCAGGCGACGGGTCGGCCGCTGCGGACGACGAGACCGAGATGCCTGACGAGGCGCCGGGGGCGACGTCGCCAGGGCTCGGCCCCGCACGTCGCGGCGGGTCGGTCTAGGCGGCGGCTCGGCGCAGCTGCGGCGCCAACCAGGCCCACACCAGCGCGGCACCTTGCGGTGTGTAGTGCAGCCCGTCGACGCGGAGGTTCACACCGTCCTTCGTCGGCGTGAAGCCGTCCGCGCACAGGAAGGCGTTCACGTCGATGACGGTCACGCGCGTCTTCACCTGAGCGGCCGCCAGGCGCACGGCTCGGTTGACCGAGGCGACCCGCGTGTCGTCGTTGACGATGTGCGGCTCCGGTCCGACGCCGAGGTCCGGCGTGCGATGGCAGTGGTCCGTGAGGATCACGACGTGCCGTGAGACCTTGCCGAGCATGGTGAGCTCCGCGGCGAACCTCGCCGCGAGGTCCGACTCGAAGGCGGGAGTCCCTGCCTTGAGGACCGTGCCGTTCACCTCGCGGTCGTACTGCTCCCAGCTGCCGGCGACGAGGACTCCGACATCGGGCTTCGTCGCCGCGGCCTCGGCCGCGCGTCTCGTGACCCACCCGGCGCACGGGGCGGCCGGCGGGATGACCTTGTCCTCCGCGACCAGCGTCTGCGGGAACAGGCCGCAGCCGAGCTCCGTGCTCCCGGTCACGACGAGTCCAGGTGCAGCGTTCGTCGTCCAGCCGGAGCGCAGCGCGTAGGTGTTGCTGTCGCCGAGCAGGAACACGGACAGCGGTGACGTCCCGGATCCGCTGGGGGTCGTGCCCGGCGTGCCCGACACGATGCCCCGGAGCGCAGTTCCCAGGAAGCGCCAGACGTACGACGCACCCTCGACCGAGAAGTGCAGCCCGTCGTCGCGCAGCTTCACGCCTCCCACGACGTCCTCGTACCCGCGGGAGCACAGGTAGCCGTGCAGGTCCACCAGGCTGGTGGAGTGAGCCGGGTCGGCCGTGTACGCGGCCGCCCAGCTGTTGAGCCACGCGATGCGCGACGGGTCGTTGGAGATGGCCGGGTCGGGGGACGTCCCGAGATCGAGGACCTTGCGGCAGGGTGCGTTGACGAGTGCGACGCGCGCCCCGCTCGCGGCGATGGAGGCACGCATCGAGTCGAACGTCCGCGTGAGGTAGGCCGAGTACTCCGAAGTCCCGAAGGTGATGACCTTCCCGTCCACCACACGGTCGAACTGCTCGTAGACGCCGAGGAAGAGGGCGATCACCGCCGGCCTCGGGGCAGACACCTCGCCGGGCCAGACTTTCTGCCAGGGCGGGCAGTCGGCCGGTTGCGGGATCGTCAGGCCGTCGATCGCGCGAGGGTCCGGTGTGATGCCGCAGCCGAGCCTGAACGAGCCGCCCACGGAGAGGCCAGGTGCTGCGGACGCATCGAACCTCGCAGCCAGACCCAGCGGGACGCTGTCGCCCACGAGCATCGCGTTGATGTGCGTCGTCTCCGTGGACCCCGAGGAGGCCACCGGCGCCTGTGCCGCAGCCGCCGCGCCGGAGATGCCGCTCGTCCCGATCAGCACGGCTGCCACCGTGACGGCGACGGCCGCGGCGGCGCCGCGCAGACGAGCCGCGACGGGCAGCCGACCGAAGCTCCCGGAACGGATGGGCTGCTCCACGAACTCGTAGGACAGGGCAGCGAGGACGAACGTGAGGAGGAACCTCAGCGCGAGCAGCGCCGGACCTGACAGCTGCACGCGGTCGGGGTTGAGCCAGACGAAGACGGGCCAGTGCCAGAGGTAGAGGCCGTAGCTGATGACGCCGATCCGCACCACGGCTCGGCGCTCCAGGAGCCACCGCAGCGGGCCGCCGCCCACCACGAGACCCGCGATGAGGCAGGTGCTCAGGACCGCGACGACGAGGAATCCGCCGTGGTACATCCGCGGGTCGGAGTCCGACACCAGCACGACCGCCGCGACCAGCCCGGCACCCGCGACGACCGACACCCACGGAGCCACCCGCCGGGCCACCGCGCCGGCGCGGAGCCGGGGGAGCACCGCGGCCAGGGCCGCGCCGACGAGCAGGGTCTGGATGCGCGTGTCCGTGCCGTAGTAGGCGCGCGACGGGTCCTCCCCGGGCACGTACAGCGCGGACATCAGCAGGGCCGAGAGCACCGACCCGAGCAGCAGCACGAGAGCGAGCCGCCCCCAGCGGCGCCCGAGCCAGGCGAGCAGCAGGAGCAGGACGAGCGGGAAGACCAGGTAGAACTGCTCCTCGATCGCGAGGGACCAGGTGTGCTTGAACGGCGACGGCTCGGTGAACTGGTCGAAGTAGGACTGCCCCTCGACGATGTAGCGCCAGTTGGCGACGTAGAACAGCGACGACAGTCCGTCGCCGCGGATCGCCGAGCCAGCGCCGGCCGGCAGGGTCCACGCGTAGACGGCCACGGCGAGGATCACCAGCACCAGCGCGGGGAGCAGACGGCGGGCCCGTCGGCCCCAGAACGCGAGCAGGTCCAGGTGCTGCCACCGGTCCCACTCGGCGATCAGCAGACCCGTGATGAGGAAGCCCGAGAGCGCGAAGAAGATGTCGACGCCGAGGTAGCCGCCGCGGGCCCATGCCAGCCCCGAGTGGTAGAGCATCACGGCGATCACAGCGAAGGCCCGGACGCCGTCGAGGGCCGGCTGGTAGCCCAGCGGCGCTCGTCGGCTCATCGCGGGGCCTCCACCGGGGTCGTGCGCGACTCCAGGACGAAGGAGGACGCGGCAGCGACCGCCTGGACGGCGATCGCGACGCCGATTATGCCTGCGGCGCTCGAGGGCCGGAGCAGCGCCAGCATCACGATCTCGACACCGAGCGCCGTCCAGACGACGCCCTCGACGCGGCGCGAGCGATGGGCCAGCGCGTGCATCAGCAGCAGCTGCAGCGTCGCGCCGACCGTGCCGAGCAGAGCCATCCACGGGGCCAGGCCGGCGGCGTTCTCGTACGCCGGACCGCTGGTGATCCGGATGAACGGTCCGGCCAGGAGAGCGGCACCGAGCGCGAGCAGCACGCCGGCGCACCACGTGACCGCCAGTCCCACGAGGAGCGGCCGGCGACCCGCGTCGCCGCGGACGGCGAGAGGGAAGACCACGAGGACGAGGGCGTACGGCCCCCAGAACGCCACCCTGGCGAACAGCCCGGCCACGCCGTAGTCGCCCGACGCTCCTGGTTCGAGCAGCACGCGCGCCGCCACGACGTCGGTGTTGGTGACGATGAACACCGCGGCGACCGCGGACGTCGCCGCCACGAGCTCGCCCCAGCGCCACGCGCCGCGCAGGGTCGTGCTGCCGCCGTGGGTGACCAGCACCGCGGCGAGGAGTGCCAGCCACGTCGCCGCGGAGGCCAGCAGCAGGAACCCCGTGACGCTGCCCCCGCCGACGACGCCGACCAGCGCGGCCAGGAGCCTGCCGGCGGAGACGCCCGCGAGGAGCGCGCCGAACGCCAGGTTCCGACCGCTGCCGAGCAGGATGCCCAGGTAGCACCCGAGGACGGTGAGCGGGAGCAGCATCGACCCGAGGAGCGGGAGGTCCCACAGGCTCGGCAGCGAGAGCGCCGACGTCGCCCACGGCGCCGCGAGACAGCTCACGAGCAGCAGGGCCGAGCCCGCCGTCCAGGCGCGGGCCGTGGAGACCCGCGCGTCGGGGTCCGGGGCGGTGGTGCGGGCGGCCAGGAACTGCTCGCCCTGCTGCGGGATCGATCCGATGACCGCCAGCGACAGCAGCGCCGCCATCGCTCCGTAGTCCGACGGTCCGAGCGTGCGCGAGAGCACGACCGACATCACGTACGCGAGGCCGTTGGCCAGGAACGTCGCCACCGTGATGACGGCGGCACCGCGTGCCCAGCGCCTGCTGCCTGGCGCTGCCGTGCTCACGGTCGCCTCCTGGTGCGTGCTCCTCGGTGCGCCCCTGCACCCGGGTCGGGGCTCGGTGCACGCCCGCCCGGATTCGCCCGGTCCGGCGTTCTATGCTGCGCTCCCCGGACCTTAGTAGGCACATGAACCCCGAACTCCTCGTCGACGCGCTCGCGCGGCGCTTCGGCGGCGATCCGTACCGCCCGGGAGCGGAGCGACCCGAGCTCGCGGAGGTCGTGTCCCGGGTTCCGGGCATGTCCACGACGTACTCGCTGTCCGTCGTGGCGGACGCGGTGGGCCTGCTCGACCCGGGCGAGTGCTACCTCGAGGTCGGCACCTACCGAGGGCGTTCGCTGGTCGGGGCCCTCCTGGGCAACCCCGGGGCCCGCGGCGTCGGCATCGAGAACTTCGGCGAGTTCGGGGGAGACCGCTCTGCCGCCGAGCGCGAGCTGAGCGACCACCTCCGGTCCTTCGGCGTCTCCGACCGGGCCACGGTCGTCACCGGCGACGCGTTCCGGCTGCTGCCCGACGTCGCCGTCCCGGGTCCGGTCGGTGTCTACCTGTACGACGGGGTCCACTCCGGCTTCGGCCAGTACGCCGGTCTCGGTCTCGCGGAGCCGCTGCTGGCCGACCGGGCGATCGTCATGGTCGACGACGCGACGTGGCCGCAGGTCGCCGAGGCGACCGACCGCTACGTCGCGCGGCACCCCGGTTACCGGTTGCTGGCCGCCTTCGACGCGCGGCAGCAGGACGACCCGCTGTGGTGCAACGGTCTGCGGGTGTACGCCTGGGAGCGACCGGAGGGCTGGCGCCGCCGCCGGTCGGCCGACGTCCGGTCGCGAGCCCTCCTGCAGAGCCGGGTCACGGGTCCGGCGCGCGCGGCCGTGTGGCGCTACCTGGGCGACCGGCCCGAGACGCTCGAGCGGCTGCGACGCGTGGTGGTGCGCGGAGGCACCTCGGTGCCCGAGCACGACGAGGATCGGGGATGAGCCAGCGGCTCGGTCCCGTCGTGAGCCGCCAGCGGCTGCTGGCCGTGAGCGGCTGGACCGTCCTCCTGCTCGTGATCCTGCTCAACAGCGCAGGGGTGCTGGCGCTCGACATCAAGCCGGAGATCTACCTGGCGCCCGGGCGGTCCGCCCAGCTGTTCCTCCAGCCGTGGCAGTCCAGCCCCCAGCTGGGCTGGCCCAGCTTCAACGTGGGGCTGGCTCCCGTCCCGGCGGCGATCGCCGCGGTGCAGGCCGTCGGTGTCGATGCCGAGCTCACGGTCCGCCTCGTGCGGCTGGTGCTGTACTCGCTGGGCGCCTGGGGCACCGCCCGGCTCGCGGGCGCAGTCACGGGTCGGCGCGGCTGGCCCGTGCTCGTCGCCGCGTTCGCCTTCGTCGCCAACCCGTACGCGGTCGTGGGCGGATCCACGCTGGCCATCCTGCTGCCGATGGCGCTGCTGCCCTGGATGTGCTTGGCGTTCCTGCGCTCGCTGCAGTCGCCCCGCGCGTGGCGCTGGCCCGCGAGCGTCGCGCTGCTCTTCGCCGCCATGAGCGGCATGAACGCCGGCGTCGTACCGCTGCTCCAGCTCCTGGCGCTGCCGTTCTTCGTGTGGATCGCGCGACGTGCCGACCAGGTCGCCTGGCGCGACGTCGTGCGCGTCTGCATCCGCACGGTGCTGCTCCTCGTGGGCGTCTCGCTCTACTGGCTCGTGCCCTCGGTCGTCGCAGCGGTGCAGGGCGTCACGGTCCTGGACAACTCCGAGACGCTCGAGGGCATCAACCAGACCTCGTCGCTGTCGGAGGTGCTCCGCGGCCTCGGCTTCTGGCCGATGTACGGCTCCGACACCAACGGCCCGTGGCAGGCGGGGTTCAGCCCCTACGTCACCGCGCCCGTCGTCCTGGCCGTCAGCTTCGGCGTCGTCGCGCTCATGGTGGTCGCCGCCGTCGTCGCTCGTGGTCCGGCGCGGCTGCCGCTCGTCGCGATGGTCGGCGCCGCGGCGGTCCTCATGGTGGGCGTCTACCCCTGGCTCGAGCCGTCGCCGCTCGGCGCAGCCCTGCGCTGGATGTTCGAGCACGTTCCGGTGACCGGTGCGTTCCGGACGTTGAACAAGGCGGGATCGGTCCTGGTCCTCGGCGGCTCGCTGCTGCTCGCGATGGCCGTCGTGCGCGTGCGCGTCCGGCACTGGCGCTGGACGTGGCGATGGGCGGGAGCCGCGGCGCTGGTGGCCGTCGGTACCGCGGCCGTCTGGCCGGCTCTGTCGGGCGGGCTCTACCCGCGGCTGCTGCCGCTGCCGTCGTACTGGACCCAGGCGGGGGACCAGCTCTCGACCGGTGACCAGGCGCACCGCACCTGGTTCGTGCCCGGCGAGGTCCAGATGGACTACACGTGGACCACGGCGCAGCCCGACGACCTCGCCCTGCCTCTCGTCGCCCGCCCGACGGTCCTGCGCACGACCCTCCCGATCGCGTCGCCGATCGCGTCGAACCTCCTCGCCGCGGTCGACACCGACCTCCAGCGCGGCCAGCTGCTGCCCGGGTCGGTCTCCGCCGTGTCGCGGTACCTCGCGGTCGACACCGTCCTCGTCCGCAACGACACGCGCTGGTACCAGTCGTTCGGTGCTCGCCCCTGGACGGTGCACGCGCAGGTCGCGTCGGACCCAGGGCTGGACGCGCCCACCGAGTGGGGCTCGGCGGGGGAGAACGTCGCCGCCATAGACGCCGGACCGGTGGCAGACGCCGAGAAGGACCTGCCCCCGCTGCAGGCCTACCCGGTGAAGGACAGCCGGCAGCTCGTCCGCGCGGAGAGCCTGCAAGGCATGGTGCTGATCGCGGGCGACGGCTTCGCCGTCGCGCCGTTGGCGACGTCCGGCATCCTCGACAAGGGCCAGACCTTCCAGTACCTCGTCGGCATGGAGAAGGGTTCCTTCGTCAACCTGCTCGGTCCCGAGCGGCGTATCGAGCTGACCGACACCAACCGGCGACGCAGCACCGTCCTCGGCTGGCTCGCGGGCAACCAGGGGCCGCTGCTTCCGGCCGACGCGCAGCCGATCTCGACACGAGCGCTGGGGAGTCCCGACGACCAGACCGTGCTCGAGATCGAGGGCGGCGCCACGGTCACGGCCACCCAGTCGGGCTCGACGTTCGGAGTCCTGTCCGAGGCCGTCCCCGAGAACGCCTTCGACGGTGACCCCCGCACCTCCTGGCAGTTCGGCGACTTCGGGACCGCGGTCGGTCAGAGCATCACGCTCCAGCTGGGCCGTCCCACCACCGCGTCGAGCGTCCGCATCACGCAGGCGGCGATCGGACCGGTGTCGATCTCGCGCGTGCGCGTGGCCTTCGGCGCCACCATCGTCGACGCGGACCTCTCCGCGCAGGGCGCCACGAGCATCGCGCTGCCGCGCACCACGGCCGACCGGCTGACCGTCACGGTCCTCGCGACGAGGGGTGCCGGCTTCAACCGCGTCGGCATCTCCGAGATCGGGCTTCCCGGCGCCCGCGTGCACCGCGTCGCACGGATGCCGCTCACCCTGTCCGCGCTGTCCGCCGACCTCGACACCGATGCGCGCGCCGCGCTGGCGCGGACGCCGCTGGACGTGGTCATGCGCCGCGAGACCGGCGCTCCGGGCTACTACGCCGACGAGGAGCGGACGCTGCAGCGGATCTTCTCGCTGCCCGACGTACGGACCTATCGCCCGTACGGTCTCGTCTCGGTCCCGACGGACCTCACCGAGGCCGAGGCGGACCGGATCGTCGGAAGCGACGGACCCGTCATCGCACGATCGTCGTCGAACGCAGGAGTCGCGCTGTCGCGGGCCTCGTTCGCCGTCGACGGCGACCCCTCCTCCGCGTGGACGCCCGCCGACCGCGGCGTCGGCGCGTCGATCACCGTCACGGGTCCCGTGCAGCGCATCGATCGCGTGCGCATCGACCAGCTCGACCCGTCCGGCGCACCGGTGACGGCGGGTGCCGTCACGAAGGTGCGCGTCGACGTCGACGGCCAGCAGGTCGCCGAGGCTGCGGTCGGCCCCGGCTCGTCGACGGTGCAGCTCCCGTCGGTCGACGCGCGCACGGTGACGATCACGATCCTCGACCGTCAGCCGGGGTTCGCCCCGATCCGCGTCTCCGAGCTCGGGATCGGGTCGTGGTCCACGGCTCCCGACGAGGCGCGGGCCGCGGACGCCTGCATCCCTCTGGGCAGCGTCGACGGAGCCCCGCTGGAGGCGCACCTCCTCGGTGCCGCGGTGCCCGGCGCGCAGGTTCTCTTCGAGGGGTGCCAGGGGGAGCAGATCACGCTGGGTGCCAGCACACACCGGCTCCGGGGCGACGAGCGCTGGGCGGCCGCACGGCTCGTGCTGCGCGACCGGATCGGCGAGCAGGTGGTCGGCCCAGGAGCGGTGCCCGACCTGCTCTGGACCGCCGGCTGGGGACCCGGCTACCAGGTCGCGGTCCAGCGCGCGTCGCAGTCCTTCCTGCTCGTGCTCGGTGCGAGCCACGACGCTCGGTGGGCCGCCACCGATCTCGGCGGCGCGACGCCCGTCGACGGGTACGCCAACGCGTGGCTGGTGCCCGCGGGCGCCTCACGGGACATCTCCCTGTCGTTCGGACCGACAGGTCCGGCCACAGCCGGTCTGGCGGCGTCGGCAGCGCTCGTCCTCGTCCTGCTGGTGACCGCGGCGGCAGGACGCGGACCCACGTCGGTGCGCGGCGCGGCCCGGCCGGACCAGGCCCCCGCAGGGGCCGCGCGCGAGGGCGTCCGCTGGGTAGGCGTCGTCGCCCTCGCCTGGATCGCCCTCGGGCTGCCCGGCGCGGCAGCGGCGGTGGCGGTCGCGGCGTGGCACCGGTTCCGACCGCCGCGCGTGCGCGTCCTGGTCGCGCTGTCGCTGCTGCTCGTCGCCCTGCTGCCGGTCGCCTGGTGGTGGGGGGCGCCGAACGTGCTGCTGCAGCCGTCCACGCTCATGGTGAGCGAGAACCTCTGGCCGCACCGCGTGGCGTGCGTCCTCCTGGTGGTCGTCGGCGTGGCGGTGCTGCGCGGCGAGCATCTGCTGCGAGGCAGGATGGACCGCGATGCCGACAGCAGCGAACCGACCAGCACGTCCGATCCGGGAGGCACCGATGACCGCGTCGTCGTCTGACGCGCACGAGGTGCCACTGGTGACGGTCGTCGTACCGACGCGCAACGTGGCCCGCACCCTCGATGCGTGCTTGGCGTCCGTCAGGGCGCAGGACCACCCGAGGGTCGAGCTGCTCGTCGTGGACAACCACTCGACCGACGAGACGCAGGAGATCGCGCGTCGGTGGGCCGACGAGGTCCTCGTCGCGGGGCCGGAGCGCAGTGCGCAGCGCAACCTGGGCTACGCGCGCGCCGCCGGCGAGTGGGTGGCCTGGATCGACTCGGACATGGTCCTGTCGAGCAACGTGGTGAGCGACTGCCTGCGCGTCGCCGAGCGCGACGACGCCGAAGCCGTGTCGATCCCCGAGCGCAGCTTCGGCCCCGGCTTCTGGACGGCGTGCCGGGCGCTGGAGCGCAGCTGCTACCTCGACGACCCCTCGCTGTTCAACCCGCGCCTGCTGCGCAAGGGGCTGCTCGAGTCGCTCGGCGGCTTCGACGAGTCGATGTCGGGACCGGAGGACGCGCACCTGCGTCACGAGCTGCACGCTCGCGGCACCACCATCGCCATGGCCGACGCGATGATCCTGCACGACGAGGGCCGGCTCTCCCTGCGGACGATCGTCGACAAGCGCATCTACTACGGCCGCTCGATCCCCGCGTTCGCCGAGGCCAACCCCGGACGGACAGCGCAGCAGGGCGCGGCGACCCTGCGATCCCTGTGGCGGCACCGCAGCCGGCTCGCGGCCGACCCGGCGCACGGCGCCGGCGTGCTGCTCATGCGCGGGGTCGAGGCGGTCGCCTACGGAGTCGGCGCCTGGAAGGGCTCGCGCGCGTGACCCGGTGCGAGGTCTGCGGCCAGGCCACGTCGCCGGTCGACGTCGGCGACTCGGAGGTGCTGCTCACCTGCGGGCGCTGCGGTCACGCCGTACGCACCAGGCCCCGCCTGTCTGCGCGCAACCACCCGGCAGGCGGCGATGACGGACGCGACGACGTCCGCACGACCATCACCTACCGGCGCATCCAGCGCGCGGTACGCGGGCTCGGGGTGCGCACGGTCCACGAGGTCGGTTACGGATCGGGGGCGCTCCTCCGACGCTTCCTCGACGACGGGGCGACTGTCAGCGGCTGCGACCCGGGCGCGCTGGAGACCTCGATCGACCCGGAGGTCGCGCGACAGGGTCGGCTCACCACCGAGCCGCTGCGGCGGGCCGACGCTCCGGTGGCCGACCTCGTCCTCGCGGTCCACGTCGTCGAGCACCTCCCGTCCGCCGTGCCGTCCCTGACCGATCTCTGCTCCTGGGTGCGCCCGGGTGGCGGGGTCTTCGTCGTGACGCCGACGGCCGACTGCTGGGGAGCCCGCACGTTCGGCTCCGCCTGGTGGATGCTCGAGGACCCGACGCACGAGCGCTTCTACACCGACCAGTCCCTGCGCGAGGGTCTCGTCGCGGCGGGCGCCGAGCGCGTCCGGCTGTCGCGGCCGGTGCTCGACAGCCTCGGGTGCGACGGAGCGTCGCTCGCACGCCGGTTCGACCGTGCCGAGGCGGCGCTCAGCACGCCGCGAGGACGACTGGCCTCCGCGGCTCTCGCCCCCGTGTCCGTCGCAGCGCGGCTGATGACCCACGACGCGCGGCCCGTCGTCGACGCGGTCGCCCGCGTCCGGTGACCCGCGCCAGGATCGGGGCGCTCGTCGGCCTCGTGGTCGGGCTGCTGGTCCTCGGGCCGGCGCTGGCCCGTGGCTACCTGCTGCGCTACGACCTCGTCTTCGTCCCCGACGAGCCGATCACCGCCACCGTGCTGGGGCTCGACGGCGGCGTACCACGCGCGGTCCCCGACGACCTCGTCGTGGCGGTGGTCTCGCGCCTCATCCCCGCCGACGTCCTGGAGAAGCTCCTCCTGCTCGGGTCGTTCGTCCTCGCCGGCGTCGGTGCCGCCCGGCTGTCACCGACGCGCCGGGCTGCGGCCGTCGCGTCGATCGTCTACTGCTGGAACGCGTGGGTCGCCGAGCGCCTGCTCATCGGCCACTGGGCCTTCCTGCTGGCGTACGCCGGGCTTCCCTTCGTGGTCGCAGCGGCAGTAGGTCTGCGCCAGCGACGACGTCACTCTCTGCTCGTCCTCGTGACGACCACCCTGGTCGTCGGTCTCACGGGCTCCACCGGCTGGGCGCTCGCGCTCCTGGTGACGCTGCCCGTGCTCCTCTGGCCCGGGCCTCCCCGCGCACGTGGCCAGGAGATCGCCGTCTGGGTCCTCGCGACCCTGGGCTCGGCCGCGGTCTGGGCGGTCCCGTCGATCGCACGACCCGGCGGCATCCTGCCCGACCCCGCCGGGTTCACCGCCTTCGCTGCGCGAGGGTGGACGGCCGGCGGCGCCTGGCTCGACCTGCTCTCCCTCGGCGGCATCTGGAACCAGTCCGCGGTCCCCGGCGAACGACGGTCGCTCCTCCTCGTCGGGCTGACCGCAGCGCTCGTCCTGGTGGTCCTCGTGGTCGGCGTACGCCGTCTGTGGCGCGGCTGGGACGGGCTCGGCGCGGCGCTGGTCTGCGTCGGGGCGGGTTCGCTGCTCGTCGCGGGCCTGCCCTCGTTCGCGGCGGTCGCCGAGGCGCTCGGAGCTGCGGCGACCCACCTGCCTGCCCTCGGCCTGCTCCGCGACAGCCAGAAGTGGTCGGCCCCCTTCGTCCTCGTCGTCGCGCTGTCGGCCGGCATCGCCGCCGACCGTGCGTCCCGGGCAGCCCGCTCGGCAGGCGCCGTCGTGCTCGGAGCCGCGGCCCTCGTCCCGCTGCTCCTGCTGCCGGGCCTCGCCTGGGGCGCGGGAGGACGGCTGGTCGTCTCCGACTATCCGTCGAGCTGGTCGTCCCTGCGCGACGCCGCGTCGGCTCTGCCCGACGGCACCGACATCGCGTCCGTGCCCCCGCCGTACTACCGCCGGTACGACTGGAACCACGACATCACGGTGCTCGACCCCATGCCGCGCTGGATGCCGCGCGTGGTGGTGGTGGTCGACGACCTGCCGCTGTCCGACGGCGTCGTAGCGGGGGAGGACCCTCGGGGTCGTCGGCTCGCGGCGATCCTGGAGGCGGGCGGGAGCCCGGCCTCCGCGCTGGCCGCCATGGGCATCAGCGGGATGGTCGTGGCCGAGGACCAGCCGACGTCCGGCACGATCAGCACGGAGGGCATGCGGCTGGTCGCGCGGGCACGTGGACTGGCGCTCTACGCCGTGACGACGACGGTGGTCGACCCGCCGCGACCGCCGGCGTGGACGGCCGCAGGACTGCTCGCCTGGTCGGTCGCGCTGACGGCCGTCTGTGTGTCGTGGGTGCTGGTCGGTGCACGTGCCCTGCTAGCATCGCGCGCGACACGGGCCATCCCAGGGCAGGAGCGACCATGACGATCGGCATCCAGGTGCTCTTGACCGTGATCATCGGTGCGCTGCTGAGCATGGGCGCCGTCTTCGGCATCGTGCAGTCGCAGAGCGCGGTCCCGACGCCGTCCGACGCCACGATCGTCGTCTACGACAAGTGACGACGGTCGGCCGCCGACCGCAGCACCGCCTCCACCTCTCGTGCCGTCCGTTCCCAGCTGAACTCCTGCGCGTACGCCGTCGCGGCGTCTGACATCCGCTGACGCAGGTCCGCGTCGGCGACGATCCGCTCGACGGACTTGAGGAACGAGTCGTCGTCGTCGGCCAGCAGCCCGGTGACGCCGTGCACCACCGACTCCGCCGTCCCGCCCGCGCTGCGGAAGGCCACCGACGGGGTGCCGAGCGCGGCCGCCTCGACGATGGCGAGCCCCCAGCCCTCCTTGATCGAGGGCAGCAGGTTCACGCGGGCGCGCCGGAGCAGATCGGCCTTCTCCTGGTCCGACACGAACCCCGCGAAACGCGTGCGGTGCGCGACGCCGCGGTCCTCGGCCCTGACCCGGAGCTCGGGCAGCCAGTAGCCCTGGCCGACCACCGTGAGCCGCAGGTCGGGCCACCGGGGCAGCAGGTCGGCGAGCGCGTCGATCGCGAGCTCGACGCGCTTGTGCGGCACGAGGCGACCGAGCACGACGAGCTCCGGTGGTGCTGACGGGTCGTACGCCAGGTCGCTCGTCGGGATGTCCAGACCGCTCAGCACGACGTCGACGCGCGACTCGTCGACGCCGATGGCCGCCAGTTCGTCGCGCGTCGCGGCGGAGACCGCGATGTAGCGGGATCGGCGATACGCCGCGGGCGCAGCGACCGACTCCAGCCACCAGCCGAGCTCGGCGCGGCGGCGGTCGAAGACCTCGGGCCACTGCTCGCGGTGGACGTGGTGGACGAGGTTGACCACCGGCACCCTCGTGGCCAGAGGGGTCCAGAACGGGACGCCGTTCTGGATGTCGAGAACGACGTCGTACCGCCGCCGCCCGGCCATGGCGGTGCGCAGGCCCTGCGGGTAGACGGTGAAACGCCCGCCCCGGCGGCGCACGGTGCGGCCGTCGAGCCGCTCCTCCGGCAGCGAGCCCGGATAGCGGGCGCTGAAGACGGTGACGTCGTGGCCCCGCGCGGCGAGGAGGGTCGTGACCCGCTCGAGGAACACCTCGGCGCCCCCGGCCTCCGGATGCCGGCCGTCGCGCCAGGACAGGACCAGGATGCGCAGCGGACGCTCGTCGAGGGACTGCTCCGGCTGCGGCACGGCCGTCACCCTACCGACGCCGAAGCGTTGCGACGCACGGCCGTTCGGCCCACCTGCGCTGCATACACTTCCGACGTGCCGCGCCCCGCCGACGACCCTCGCCTGGGGCTGCGGCGATCGGTGGAGCTCGCGCGCGCGTTCCGGGTGGAGCAGACGGACCCTCACCGGTTCTACGGTCTGCTGGCCCGCGACTCGGTGCGGCTTCTGGAGCGGCACGGCTCGCTGCGCGACCGCACCGTGCTCGACGTCGGCGCCGGGCCCCGGGAGTTCGCGGAGGCCTTCGTCGACGCGGGAGCCCGGTACGTCGCCGTCGACTCGGA
This sequence comes from Candidatus Nanopelagicales bacterium, assembly GCA_046330715.1. Classification (GTDB taxonomy): domain Bacteria; phylum Actinomycetota; class Actinomycetes; order S36-B12; family CAIYMF01; genus Longivirga. The sequence goes on along the minus strand of JAXLSG010000002.1, from coordinate 174,975 downwards.
CGCCGCGGCGCTGAGCCCGCTGCGCTCGGACGCGTCGTACGCCCTGGTCGGCGACGGCACGACGCTCCCGGTGCGCGACAGGTCCGTCGACGTCGCGTTCTCGAGCAACGTGTTCGAGCACGTGCCCGACCCCGAGCGGCTCGGCGACGAGCTCGTCCGCGTCGTGCGGCCCGGTGGTCTCGTCGTCGTCTCCTACACGAACTGGCTCTCGCCCTGGGGCGGGCACGAGACGTCGCCGTACCACTACCTCGGCGGCGAGCGCGCGGTACGCCGATACCGGCGCATCCACGGTCACGACCCCAAGAACCGCGTCGGGACCACGCTGTTCCGGACGTCGGTACGACAGGGACTCGCCTGGGCCCGGTCCTGCCGCGAGGCCCAGCTGCTCGACGCGCGCCCGCGCTACTACCCGTCGTGGTCACGGGCGCTCGTCGAGGTCCCGGGTCTGCGCGAGGTCGTGACGTGGAACCTCTGGCTCGTGCTGCGGCGCCGATGACGGCGGATCTCATGGACCGCACCGCGTCGGACGCCGCGGCGTCCGCGCCGCGATCCGTCGTGCGGCTGCGCGAGGTCGTCGTCGGGCTGCTGCTCGTCGCCCTGGCCTTCGCCCAGGACAGCGGACGCATCGTCTCCGACACCAAGCTCGACCTCGTCGTCGACCCCGCCGCGTTCCTCGCCCGGAGCCTGTCCGTGTGGGACCCGCTGGCGGGCATGGGGCAGGTGCAGAACCAGGCGTACGGATACCTGTGGCCGATGGGTCCGTTCTTCCTGCTCGGCCACGACCTGTCGCTGCCGGCGTGGGTGGTCCAGCGGCTGTGGTGGTCGCTGCTGCTGCTCGTCGGCTACACCGGGATGCTCGCGCTGCTGCGCCGGTGGGGGACAGGTACGCCGACCTGGCGCATCGTCGGCGCCGTCGCGTTCGTGCTGGCACCTCGAGTGCTCAGCACGATGGGGACCATCTCGGTGGAGAGCTGGCCTGTCGCGCTCGCGCCCTGGCTCCTCGTCCCGCTCGTCGCGGGCAGCCGCGGCGGATCGGCACGACGTGCGGCTCTCGGGTCGGCTCTGGTCGCGGCCTGCCTGGGCGGGGTGAACGCCACGGCGTCGCTGGCGGTCCTCGTCCTCCCGCTCGTCTACCTGCTCACCCGCGTGCGCGGCCCGAGGCGGACCCGGCTGCTCGGCTGGTGGGTCCTGGGCGTCGTGCTCGCGACCGCGTGGTGGGTCGGACCGCTGCTCGTCCTGAGCCGCAACGCCTTCCCCTTCCTCGACCTCATCGAGACGGCGTCGGTCGCGACCGCGCCCGCGTCGATGCTGAACGTGCTCCGCGGCACCGACCACTGGATCGGCTTCGTGGTCGTCGACGGCAGCCCGTGGTGGCGCGCCGGGTGGTGGTTGTCGACCGCCGGCGTCGCCGTCGTCGCGACCGCGGCCGCAGCAGCGCTCGGCCTCACCGGGCTCGCGCGGCGCGGCGTACCGGAGGGACGCTTCCTCCGGCTCGTGCTGGCGCTGGGCGTCGTGGGCCTGGCGATCGGCTACGGAGGAGCCCTGTCGGCGCCGTGGGCCGACGCCGTGCAGCAGCTGCTCGACGGTCCGCTCGCGCCGCTGCGCAACGTGCACAAGCTCGACCCGCTCGTGCGGCTGCCGCTCGCCGTGGGGCTCGCGTCCGCCGGGCCGTTGCTCGTCCCGCGCGTGCAGGGCCTGCTGCGTCGCGGCTTCCCCGACGCGCGTGCGCGCGGCCGCGCCGCCGTGGCCGTGGTCGCCGCGACGATGGTGCTGGTGCTCGGTGCGGCATGGTCGCCGCTCGCGCGGTCCGAGGTTCCTGCACGCGGATCGTTCGAGGCGGTACCGGCCGCCTGGCAGGACCTCGCAGCCTGGCTCGACGCGCGGGATGCCGCGGGGCGCACCCTCGTGCTGCCGTCGTCGAACTTCGCCGAGTACGACTGGGGCCGACCGCTCGACGAACCGCTCCAGTCGTTGTCGTCCGCTCCGTGGGTCGTGCGCAACGCAGTACCGCTCGGCGCCCCGGGATCCGCGCGATGGCTCGACGCCGTGCAGGCGGTGACGGCCACCGGCACCGGTAGCGCCGCTCTTGCGCCGGCGCTGCGCGCCGCAGGCATCCGCTGGATCGTCCTGCGCCACGACCTCGACCCCGCCACCGACGTGGTGCCGGCCTCGGTCGTGGGCGCCGCTCTCCGGTCGAGTCCTGGGCTCGCCGAGGTCGCGCAGTTCGGCGACCTCGCCGCCGATCCGCTCGCGCAGACAGCCGGCACCGACGGGTTCGTGCCTGCCCCGACCCTCGAGGTCTTCGCAGTGCCGGGCGACGTGGCGCCCGCGGAGGTCGTCCCCTCCTCGAGCCTGACCGTCCGCAGCGCCGGGCCCGAGGCTGCGGTGACGGGTCTCGCGCCGTCGGACCCCAGCTGGGTCGCTCTGGCCGACGCGCAGGGCGCGACCGCCACATCGGTCACGGACACGCCGCGCCGTCGTGCGCTCGACGTGGGCGCGCAGCGCGGCTCCGACTACAGCCCCACGCTGGCGTCCGGCGTCACGACCTGGTCCGGGCACCGGGTGGTCGACGTGACGCCGTGGCCGGGCTCGCTCCTGGACGCGGTCAGCTCCCTGAGCGGCGCTGAGGCGGTGGAGGCCAGCTCCACGGCCGCGGACCCGTTCGCGCCGGGCTACCGCGGGCCTGCGGCGCGACCCGCGTCCGCGATCGACGGGGATCCGTCGACGTCGTGGCTGTCGTCCTGGGGCGACGAGGCTCCCTCGTGGATCGTCGCGTTCCCCTCGACGGAGCTCGACTCGGTGCGCATCACGCTGGCCGACGCCTCGAAGGTCGCGTCGGTGTCCGTCGAGACGGCAGCCGGCCGCAGCGACGGTCTCGTGCCCTCCGAGGAGCCCCTGTCGGTCCGGCTGCCCCGCGGCACGACGACGTGGCTCCGCATCGACCTGGTACCGAGGGCCGGCGTGCAGTCCGTCGGTCTGGCTGAGGTGGCGGCGCCGGGGCTCACCGTCACCGAGCACGTGCGGACGGCGTCGGTCCCCGCAGGCGGCCTGGCGGTCGCTCGTGCCGTCGGCGAACGTCGCGCGTGCGTCGACCTGGGCGACCACTGGGCGTGCTCGGACCGGCTGCGCCGGAAGTCGGAGGACGCCGCGGGGCTCGACCGGCTCGTGACCGGCCCGGTCTCGGGCCTTCTCACCGTCACGGTCCGACCTGTCCAGGGCCCGGCGCTGGACGCCCTGCTCGACGGCGCGGCGGGGCTGCGCGTCTCCGCGTCGTCGGCCGCCTTCGACGACGCCGCGGCGCGCGCCGGGGCCGCGCTCGACGGGTCGCCGACGACCGCGTGGGTCCCGGCCCGAGACGACGCGCTGCCGACGCTCGAGGTGCGCACCGACCGACCCGTGTCGCTCGACCGGCTCCGCCTGGGGCCTCTCACGGTCGGCGTGACCGGCGCCGTGGTGGGCGACGGCGTACGCCGTACCGAGGCGGACCTCGTCGACGGCGTGCTCCGCTTCCCTGCGACGACGTCGTCGAGGTGGACGATCGCGTTCCGTACGTCGAGCCCTGCCGGTCCGTCGTCCACGCGCCGCATCGACCTGGCCGCCGGGTCCTTCGGACCCGCCACCGGCACGGTGACGCTGCCGTGCGGTCGAGGGCCGTCGGTCCTCGTCGGCGGCACGAGGGTGGAGCTGGCCGTCAGCGCCACGGCCGACGAGCTCCTCGCCTCGACCCCGGTCGCGGCGCGGCCGTGCGGGAGCCCGACCGTCTCGATCCCGGCGGGGGAGCAGCACCTCGCGGCCGCGGACACGGCGGCGATCGGTGTCGACACCGTGCGCATCGGCGCGTCGTCCGCTCCTGTCGTCCCGCTGCCCTCTCAGATCACCACCTGGGGAGCCGAGGACCGTGCGCTCGAGGTCGGCCCGGGCCCTGACGCGGTCCTCGTCGTGCACGAGGGTTTCGCGGCGGGCTGGACGGCGAGCGTCGACGGCGTACCCCTCGCAACGGTCCGCATCGCCGGGTGGCAGCAGGGGTTCCGGCTGCCGGCGGCCGCCGCCGGGCGCACGGTGCAGCTGCACTACGGCCCGGGCGACGTGCACCGCACCCTGCTCGGCGCCGGGGCCGTGGCGCTGCTGTGCCTGATCGCCCTCGCGGTCCTGCCCGTGCGGTCCCGGCGGCCGGAGCCCGAGCCCGCACCGCCGGCCGGACCCCTGCGCGGCGAGGGCACCGCCGTCCTCGTCCTCACGACCGGGCTCGTCGCCGGCCTGGTCGGGCTGGTCGTCGCCGCGTGCGCCCTCCTCGCCTCGCGACGCGCGCCCCGTGCTGTGCGTCCGGCGGTCGCGGGCCTGCTCCTGCTGGCCTCTGCGGCCGTGGCCGCGATCGCCGGCACGACGACAGGATCGTCAGCGGGCTCGGCGGTCGTGCAGCTGCTCGCGCTCGGCGCCCTCGCGGTCGCGCTCGTGGGGGGCCTGCGGCGCCCGGTCCCGTGAGGTGACGGCCCGCAGCACCGGACGCTCGACCAGGACGTACGACAGCGCCGCCACGACGACCGAGCCGAGCACCGTCGCGACGGTCACCGTCAACGTGCGGCCCCCGAACTCCGCCACCCCGAGCACCGACATCACGCCCACCAGGACCAGCTGGTGCCAGAGGAAGACGGCGTAGGAGAGCCGACCGCCCCACCGCGCGACAGGACCGCCGAGCGAGCGCACGGGCGTGCTGCCGGCCCGGGCGAAGCCGCACGCGAGGACGAGCGAGGTCCCCACGACGGCGTACAGGACCTCCTTGGTCACCGCCTCGAGGGCACCCACGTGCCCGAGGCCCACGGGACCGGCCAGTGCGGTGCAGGCGAGCCAGAACGCCGCGACCGCCAGCGCCACGAGCGTGCCGGGCGCCGTCGCCCACTCGCGCGCGATCCTCGCTGCACGTGTGGTCGCGTCGACCTCGACGACGGCCAGCGCCATGCCGGTCGCGAACCACAGCAGGTGAGCCGGCATCCACGTCGACGCCCAGCTGTGGTCGACGACGCCGAGGGCCACCAGCGCGGTGAAGAGCAGGCCCACGGCACCGAGGAGCGCGGCGCGCACGTAAGCAGCGCGCGACCCGATGCCGCGGGCCAACCACGGTGCGAGCAGGGGGAGCACGACGTAGAACGCGACCTCCGCGACCAGGCTCCAGGTCTGCGTGAACGCGGGGAGCAGGTCGTCGGTGTAGGTCTGCGCCAGGACCGCGTTGCTGACGATCGCCGAGGGCTCGGCGGAGCGCGCCACCGTCAGTACCACGGCCAGCAGCGCCACCCAGTAGGCCGGGAGGATGCGGGCCGCGCGGTGGCGTGCATAGCGGCGCAGGTCGACCCGCTGGCCCTGCGCGCGGGTCCAGGATCGGGTGAGCAGGAAGCCCGACAGGACGAAGAAGAGCGCCACTCCGACGTCGAAGCGCGCCGTCACCGTGCCGAGCCAGCCCAGCGAGTAGCCGCCGGTGAGGAAGCTGGTGTGGGTCACCACCACCAGGAGGGCGGCGAACCCGCGCAGCCCGTCGAGCGCGGGCAGGTCGTGGCGCGCCGAAGGCGCGCTGACCTCGCTCGGAGCTGACACGGTCGTCACGATCCCACAGCGCCTGCGACCGGCGGCCCGACCCGGCCGCTAGGGTGCCCACGCACCTCGCCCCCCGGAGGTGCCCGACGAAGGAGTGGTCACGACGGGCTACGTCCGCGCCAAGGCGCCGCTGCGGGTGAGCTTCGCCGGCGGCGGCACCGACGTGCCGCCCTTCCCGGAGACCGAGGGCGGCGCCGTCCTCTCCGCCACGATCTCGCAGTACGCGTTCGTCTCGCTGCGCCCCCGCAACGACCGTCAGATCACGGTGCAGTCGCTGGACTACGGGCTCACCGAGGAGTTCGGGATCGACGATCCGGTCCAGCTCGACGGGGAGCTGCTCCTGGCCAAGGCGGCCGTGCGACGGCTCCTCGACACCGACTCCGACGGCTTCGACCTCTTCTCGCACTGCAACGCGCCGCCCGGCTCGGGGCTCGGGGCGTCGTCGGCCATGGTGGTCGCTCTCGTCGGCGCCCTTCAGGCGCACTACCGGCTCACGCTGACCGACTACGAGATCGCCTCCATCGCGGAGCGTCTCGAGCGGCACGACCTCGGGATCCGCGGCGGCCTGCAGGACCACTACGCCGCGACGTTCGGCGGCTTCAACTACATCGAGTTCCACCGCGACCACGTCGTCGTCAACCCGCTGCGGATCGCGTCGGCGACCATCAACGAGCTCGAGCACAACATGCTCCTCGTCTACACCGGTCGCACCCGGATGTCGGACCACCTGATCGCCGACCAGACCGAGCGCTACGTCGCCGGCGTCGACGAGTCCATCGAGGGTCTGCGCATGCAGAAGCAGCTCGCTCGGGACATGAAGGATGCCCTGCTGCGTCGTCGCCTCGACGACTTCGGCTGCTTGCTCGACGAGGCCTGGACCCAGAAGCGACGGCTCAGCCCGAAGATCGCCACCCCGGAGATCGACGAGGCCTACGAGGTCGCGCAGAAGGCGGGCGCTCTCGGCGGCAAGGTGACTGGCGCCGGCGGTGGCGGCTACATGGTCTTCTACTGCGCCTTCGACCGACGCCACCACGTCGCGCAGGCGATGATCGACCTCGGGATGTCCGTCGCGGAGCTGACCTTCAGCGACGAGGGGCTCACGACGTGGAGGGTCGATGGCTGACGACGCGCGCGACACTGCAGCCGTGCTCGTCGGCGAGTCGGTCGCGTCCGTCGGCCGACTGCTCGACGGACCGCTGCTCGACGCGCTCGCCGCCTCGGCCGAGGCCGTGGCGGACGCCCTGATGGCGGGCGGTCGGGCGCTCGCACTGGGCAACGGCGGTAGCGCCGCCGAGGCGGGGCACCTCGTGGCCGAGCTCGTGGGCCGCTGCACCACCGACCGTCGTCCGCTCCCCGCCATCGCGCTGTCGGAGGGCGGTCCGTCGCTCACCGCGCTCGCCAACGACTACGGCTACGACGAGGTGTTCGCCCGGCAGGTGCAGGCGCACGCGCGCCCGGGCGACGTCGTCGTCGCCCTCAGCACGAGCGGTCGTTCGCGCAACGTGCTGCGTGCGCTGGACGCGGCACGCGTCGCGGGGGCGACCACCGTCGGGCTGAGCGGACCGGACGGCGGCGAGATGGGCCCGCTGTGCGACCACCTGCTGCGCGCCCCCGCGACAGGCGCCCCTCGGATCCAGGAGTGCCACCAGGTGTGGGTGCACGTGATCGCCGAGTGGGTGGAGCAGCGGGTCCTCGTATGACCCTGCCGCACCGCGACTGGCGGCTCGTCGTGCTCGACCGCGACGGCACGCTGATCACGTCTCCGCCGGAGGGCGACTACTGGCTCGATCCGGACGACGTGACTCTCGTCGACGGGGCCGAGGAGTCGGTACGCCTGCTGTCGGAGGCAGGGCTCGCCCTCGCGGTCGCCACCAACCAGCGTTGCGTCGCCCTCGGGCTCGCGACTCGGTCCGACGTCGATGCGGTGAACCGTCGGGTCGTGGAGCTGCTCGGAACCGCCGGTCGCGAGATCCGCTGGTACGTCTGCCCGCACGCCCTCGACGCCTGCCGCTGCCGCAAGCCTGCGCCGGGCCTCATCGACCAGGCCGTCGCCGACGCCGGTGTCCCGCACCGGAGCGCGGTGGTCGTCGGCGACCGGGAGTCGGACGTCCTCGCCGGTCTCCCGGGAGACCTCGGACGCGTGCTGATCACGGCGTCCCCGTCGCCGACGACGGTCGCCCACGAGGTCGCCGCCGACCTGCCCGCCGCCGTGGCGCGCATCCTGGCGTCCGGCTCCCGGTCACGGACCTGACTCCTCCGGCGCGTTTGTGGGCGTCCCGCCCGCCGAGCCGCTAACCTTCGCGCGACATCCGACGGCATGGAGGAGAGACGATGCGACGGGCGTTCGGGCTGGTTCTCATCGGACTCGGCACCTTCCTGCTGGTGCTGGCTCCCGCGCTGAAGTACTACGCCGTCCCGCGGCTGGCGGTCGCGCCCCTCGACCTCGATCCCACCGTGCCGAGCACGAGCGAGGGCACGGCGACGACGCTGCTCGACCTGGCGACGCTCAAGGAGCTGTCGAACGTCCCGCTCAAGCAGGTGCGCTTCACCAAGGCCGACATCCCCGCCACCCAGCAGGCCGGCGGCAACCAGGCCGTCTACGACTCGTTCTCGCGCGTGAACCGCGCCGACGGCACCCTGGTGACGGCCAGCACCGAGCGCTACCAGTTCGACCGCACGACCGACGTGCTGAGCATCGGCTCCAACGCGAACGTCGACGGCGTACCGCTCACGGAGGCCAACATCGCCGACGACGCGATCATGCCGCTGAAGCTGCCCTTCTACCTCGACAAGAACAAGACGTACAACTACTACGACACCTCGCTGGGCAAGGGCTTCCCGCTCACGTTCTCGGCTGAGGAGAACCTCGACGGCCTCACCGTCTACCGGTACGAGTCGCAGATCCCGCCGACGCAGATCGGTGAGCAGGAGGGCGTGGGCTCGCTGGTCGGGTCCGACGACCCGAACTACAAGGCGCCGCGCTTCTACACCAACCACCGCACCATCTGGGCCGACCCCGTCACGGGTCAGGTCGTGGACGGCACGGAGGACCAGAAGCAGACGCTGCGCGGCCCCGACGGCACCGACAAGATCACGATCATCGAGGGCAAGCTCGGCTTCACGCCCGACTACCGCGCGACGGCGATCTCCGAGGCGAAGGCCAATTCCTCGAAGCTGACGCTGGTGTCGAGCACGATCCCGGTCGTGTCGCTCGTCCTCGGTGCGATCTCCCTGCTCGTCGGCATCCTCCTGGTGCGCCGCTCGTCGACCGAGGACGCGCCGACCACGACGTAGCTCAGCCCAGCCGGACGTCGTGGAACGTCGGCCGCGCCACCTCGGCGTCGGACATCAGCGCATCCAGTGAGAGGGACGTCCGGCTGACGACCACGATGGCGTGAGCCCGCGTGGCGCCGGCGACAACCGCGGGGGAGTAGCGAAGCACCGAGGTGCTGGTGGCAGCCGTCAGGAGTGGAGTCTCCGTCCAGGGGCCCCAGGGATGGGGAGCTCGCAGCTCGAGCACGGTCGGATCGAGGAACTCCTGCGCCTTCGTCACGACGACGTACGCGCCACTGACGACCGCGGCCGACGGCACCGTCGAGACGCCTTGGCGACCCGAGCGCACGACGGCCGCGTCGGTCCTCCGGGCGCTCCATCCGTCGGCCGTCCGATAGGTCCACGTCGCCGGGTCCTGCAGGCTCGTCGTGGGCGACCGGGCCAGCAGGAGGTCACGACCGAACACCAGCGCCTCGCCGACGGGGCGCGTGCCGTAGACCCAGGTCGTCGCACCCTCCCGAACCAACGCAGCACCCCAGAGCACGTCGCTCGTCGGCAGGTCGACGGGGACGCCCACCACGGGTAGCCCGCGCCACGGCACCGTCACCGTCACGACCGCCGTCCCCGAGCGCCGGAAGCCGAACGCGTCGTGGCTGTCGCGCACGAGTCTCTGCGCGAAGACAGTCACCACCGCCTGCTCGGAGGGCTCGCCGCCCGCGGTCACGGCGCCGGCCGTCGGCCACAACCATGACCCGTCGGCACCGTTCGCGAGGGCCTCGCGTCCCGGCGCCACGACCGTGGCGCACGCGCGGTCGGTCACCACCATGCTGTTGCGCACGATCGTCGTGTCCGTGCTGCGGCGGCCGTCGGCGCGCACCGACCCGGTGAAGGTGTCGCCGAAGAGCCAGAGCAGGCGCCCGTCGGGGAGCCGCACGCTCGCGGCGCCGTCCCCACCCGACCAGCCGCCGCGCAGGCCGTCGAACAATCGTTCCCAGCCGGCCCCGGTCGTCGGCTCAGAACCGCATCGCGGCGAGCTGACGACGGGCGAGGGAGGAGCCACCGTGCCACCCTGGGCGAGCACGTGCGCGGCGGCCGGCGCGGTCAGCAGACCGGCCCCCGCCAGCAGCGATGCCGTCGCCACGGCGACCTTGTGCAGCACACAGGAGTGATCGACCTCCGCGACCACCGGTCCCGAGGGACGGCGCCTCTCGGGTCCCTCAAGACCGCGGCGTCAGGGGCGGCGGGCCACCCAGATCGCGGTTCCCGGGAGCACCCGGCCGCGCAGCGGCGACCACCCGCCCCACACCTCGCCGTTGCGCTCGGGCCACTCCGGCTCGACGAGGTCCTCGACCACGAGGCCCGCGGCGACCAGGCTGCGGACCGTGTCGCCGAGGGTGCGGTGGTGCTCGACGTACGTCGGAACGCCCGACTCGTCGCGCTCGACGTACGGCGTCCGGTCGAAGTAGGGCCGGTCGGCGGTCAGGCCCTCGGGGCCGGGGGAGTCGGGGAAGGCCCAGCGCACGGGGTGCGTGACCGAGAAGACCCAGCGCCCGCCGGGACGCAGCACGCGGGCGATCTCCCGGTGCACGGCGACGTCGTCGGCCACGAAGGGCAGGGCGCCGTACGCCGAGCAGGCCAGATCGAACGACGAGTCGGCGAAGGGCAGCGCCGCAGCGTCGGCCTGCACCAGCGGCACTGCCGGCTCGAGGCCCCGTGCGTGCCCCAGCATCCCGAGGCTGACGTCGAGCGCGACCGGGCGGGCGCCCTGCGACGCCAGCCACCGCGACCCCTGCGCCCCGCCCGCCCCGACCTCGAGCACCCGGCGTCCGCTCACCGGACCGAGGAGGCCGAGCTCGGCCTCCGTCCAGCCCTCGGGACCCCAGACGAGAGCCCCGCCGGGGCGGCCGTCGCCGAGGAAGGCTCCGTGCTCGTCGGCGTACGCCTGCGCCTCGGCGTCCCACCAGCCCCGGGAGGCCCGCGCGGAGTCGCGTTCTCCCACGTCAGAGCGGTACGGGCGGTTTGACCCCTGATCTGCCACGTCCGTATCCTTGCGGGTGCGCTGCGGGCCTGCGCGCGCCTCGGACCGAGCAGGCACGCGCATGTCGTTCGTCGTGACCCACCGCGAGAGCCCCTCGAGGCCCCTGCCCGGACCGCGTCGCAATGTCAGGGCCCGTTGCCGCACTCCGTCACGACACCCATCCACCGGAGCTCTTCACTCCATGACGTCCACCATCGAGACCACCACGACCCAGGTAGCGATCAACGACATCGGCGACGCCGAGGCCTTCGCGGCTGCAGTTGACGAGACCATCAAGTACTTCAACGACGGCGACATCGTCGAGGGCACGATCGTCAAGGTCGACCGCGACGAGGTCCTCCTCGACATCGGCTACAAGACCGAGGGCGTCATCCCCTCGCGCGAGCTGTCCATCAAGCACGACGTCGACCCGAACGAGGTCGTCTCCCTCGGGGACGTCGTCGAGGCCCTGGTCCTCCAGAAGGAGGACAAGGAGGGGCGCCTGATCCTGTCCAAGAAGCGTGCGCAGTACGAGCGCGCCTGGGGCACGATCGAGAAGGTCAAGGAGGAGGACGGCGTCGTCACCGGCACCGTCATCGAGGTCGTCAAGGGCGGCCTGATCCTCGACATCGGCCTGCGCGGCTTCCTCCCCGCCTCCCTCGTCGAGATGCGTCGCGTCCGCGACCTCCAGCCCTACGTGGGCAAGGAGCTCGAGGCCAAGATCATCGAGCTGGACAAGAACCGCAACAACGTCGTCCTCTCCCGCCGTGCGTGGCTCGAGCAGACGCAGAGCGAGGTCCGCCAGACCTTCCTCACCCAGCTGCAGAAGGGCCAGATCCGCTCCGGCGTGGTCTCGTCCATCGTCAACTTCGGTGCGTTCGTGGACCTCGGCGGCGTCGACGGTCTCGTCCACGTCTCCGAGCTCTCGTGGAAGCACATCGACCACCCGTCCGAGGTCGTCGAGGTCGGCACCGAGGTCACCGTCGAGGTCCTCGACGTCGACCTCGACCGCGAGCGGGTCTCCCTGTCGCTCAAGGCGACGCAGGAGGACCCCTGGCAGCAGTTCGCCCGCACGCACCAGATCGGCCAGGTCGTCCCCGGCAAGGTCACCAAGCTGGTGCCGTTCGGTGCGTTCGTCCGTGTCGACGAGGGCATCGAGGGCCTGGTCCACATCTCCGAGCTGGCCGAGCGCCACGTGGAGCTGCCGGAGCAGGTCGTCACCGTGGGCGGCGACATCTTCGTCAAGGTCATCGACATCGACCTCGAGCGTCGTCGTATCTCGCTGTCGCTCAAGCAGGCCTCCGAGGGCATCTCGGGCGTCGACGACGAGCACTTCGACCCGGCGCTCTACGGCATGGCTGCGACCTACGACGAGGCCGGCAACTACGTCTACCCCGAGGGCTTCGACCCGGAGACCGGCGAGTGGCTGCCCGGCCACGAGGCGGCGCAGGCGGAGTGGGAGCGGCAGTACGCCGAGGCCCACGCCCGCTGGGAGGCGCACAAGAAGCAGGTCGAGGAGCAGCGCAAGGCCGACGCCGAGGCCGGCGTCGCCGAGGCTGCGGACGGCACGTCGTCCTACACCTCGCCCGCGCCGGAGGCCGAGGGCACCCTCGCCACCGACGAGGCCCTGCAGGCGCTGCGCGACAAGCTCACCGGCGCCTGATCCACCCCGCACCACCCGAGAGCCCCCGGACGCGAGTCCGGGGGCTCTCGGCATTCCGGCACCTGCCCGCGTGGCGGTCCCGGGTGGGAGCCCTCCCTCTCGCTACGTTCCGCTCGAGGGGCACGGCTGGGGGTCGGGATGCGCGCACGCTACGTCGGGATCGGTCTCGGTACGGCGCTGCTGCTGGCGGCGCTGACTCCCGGAGGCACGGCGCTCGCCGCCGCCTCGGCCAACCTGCTCACGGTCGACCAGGCCACCGTCGAAGGCAGCGCCTCGGGCTTCGCGAACGGCTACTCGGCGTCGCTCTCACGCTCGACGACGGTCGCCTCCGAGGGCACCGCGTCGCTCGCCGTGACCGCCACCGCGACCGCCGGGATGGCCGCCCGCACGACGGGCGGCATCGCGGTCGCGCCGGGCAGCTCGGTCACCGCGTCGGTCGAGGCCCGCGTCGACCCGTCCGTCGCGTCGCCGAGCAAAGCCCTGGTGCAGCTGAGGTTCTGGACGTCGACCGGCGCCAGCGCCGGCGTGGTCAACGGGTCGTGGACGAAGGTGACCGCCACGTCGTGGACCCGGCTGACCAAGGGCGCGACGACCGTGCCCTCGACGGCGGCGACGGTCTCGGTGTTCTTCGTCGTCCAGAGCACTGCCGTCGGCCATCGCTACTACGCCGACAAGTGGGGGCTGTGGTCGGGCACCTCGCTGCCGACCTGGTCGGCACCGGTGACCGCGCCGGCGCCCGACACCACGCCGCCCACCGCCCCGGTGACGGTGTCGGCTGTGCCCGACGCGACCACCGGCCGCATCGCCGTCAGCTGGTCGCCCTCGGCCGACGACACCGGGGTGACGGCGTACCAGGTGTACGTGTGGCCGGCCACGGCGTCGGCCGCGTCGTCGGCGCCGACCGCGTCGGTACCGGTCACGACGTGGACGAGCGACCCGTTGGCAGCGGGGGACTACGACATCAGCATCGTCGCCCTCGACGCCGCGGGGAACGCCTCGACGGCCACACCGTTCGTCGTCGCGACGGTGGCGGCTCCTGCTCCCTCGCCGACTCCGACTCCGACGCCGACTCCCACCGCAACACCGACGCCCACCCCCACGCCGACCCCGACGCCCACGGCGACTCCCACCGAAACCCCCACACCGACAACGACTCCCACGCCCACACCGACTGCCACGCCGACACCCACGCCGACTCCGACTCCGACTCCGACGGTCGCACCGGGGACCAACCTGCTCACGTCCAACCAGGCCGACGTCGAGTCGAGCACGCTGGGCTTCGAGCTCGCCTACGGCGGTGCGTCGATCGGGCGCTCGGCCGAGTCGTCGGCCCAGGGCGCCTGGAGCCTGTCGCTGGCCGCCACCTCCACCGCGTCCTTCGCCGTCCGTACCGCCCGGACGTGGACCGCCGTCGCCGGCTCGACGTCGTACGCCGCAGCGCTCTCGGTCCGCCCGGGCACGAACGTCACCCCAGGACGCCGGGTCCTCGCGCAGGTCCGCACCTACGACGCCACGGGCACGCAGGTGTCGGTGGCCAACGGGCCGTGGACCACGGTGGCTCCGGGCTCGTGGGCGCGGCTGTCCGTGGTGTCGACGACTCCGGCCGCAGCGGTCCGGCTCTCGGTGCACCTCGTCGTGGAGACCGCCGCCGTCGGCGACTCCTACCTCACCGATGCGTGGGGCCTCTGGCAGGCCTCGTCCGTGCCGACGTGGTCGGCGCCGCCGCCCGGGGCCGCGACGGTCGCACTGTTCCTCGGCGACTCCTACACCGCGGGCACCGGGGCGTCGGCGACGTCGAAGCGCTTCTCGTCGCTGGTGTCCGGCCGCCGGGGCTGGCTCGAGGCGAACTACGCCCGCGGCGGCACCGGCTATCTCAAGACCTCGACGACGAACGGCTGCGGCCTCGCGTACTGCCCGACGTTCAAGGAGATGGCGGCCGACGCCGTTGCCGCACGGCCCGACATCGTCGTGGTCGCAGGCGGGCGCAACGACCTGACGCTCGTCGGCACCGATCCGACCACCGTGCACCAGGCCGTACTCGACACCTACGCCACGCTGCGCCAGGGTCTGCCCGGCGCGCGCATCTACGCGGTGACCCCGATGTGGGACGCGACAGTGCCGCCGGCGGTGCTGCAGACGCTGCGCAGCTGGGTGATGGAGGCGGCAGCAGCCAACAGCGTGACCCTCGTCGACAACGCCGAGACGTGGCTCGTCGGTCACCCTGAGTGGATCACCTCCGACAACGTGCACCCCAACGACGCGGGGCACTCCCAGCTCGCCCAGCAGCTCCTCGTCGGGCTCACCTGACCCAGCAGGCGCACCAACCCCCGCATGCTCGGATGTCCATCCCGCGTGGCGGATTTCTGCGTTCCACCCCGCGTGGCGACGAGCAACGGCAGGCCCTGCGTCCTAACGTGCGCGCCGGAGGGTCGGACGCGGGGGGCGGCATGACGACGAGGTGGCAGCAGGGCGCGCTGGCCGCATCGGTCACAGGGGTCGGAGCACTGCTGGCGGCGCTGCTGCCCGGGCTCGTCTCGCCGGCTGCGGCGGTCGCCCCGAACCTGCTCACGGCCAACCAGGCCAGCATCGAGAACTCCCTCGCCGGCATCGAGCACGGCTACAACGCCGAGACGCTCGCGCGGACCACGGCTCACGCCGCGGCCGGTGTCGCGTCGGTGTCCCTGACGTCGACGAAGACGACTGGCATGGCCCTGCGGACGACCCCGCGGTCGGCCGTGGCAGGCCAGGCATACTCGGCGTCGGCCGTCGTCCGGACGGCCTCCGGCACGCAGCCGGCGCTCGTGCAGCTGCGGTTCTGGTCGGCGACGGGGGCCGCCCTCGGGGTCTCCAACGGCACCACCATCACCGCCACCGCCACGGCGTGGACGCGCGCGTCGCGGGTCGCCGCCGTCGCACCCGCAGGGACCGCCACCGTGTCCGTCCACGTCGTCGTCCAGGCTCCCAAGGCTGCTGTCACGGCGTACGCCGACGAGCTCGGACTCTGGCAGAGCAGCACCCTTCCGGCGTGGTCCCTGCCGGGGGCGACCGCCGCCCCCACGACGAGCGCACCCGCCCCGACGCCCACCACCTCGACGACCGCGCCGGTCCCTCTCGTGAGCGCCGCCAACCGGCTGACGCCGAACCAGGCGTCGCTGGAGACGAGCACGTCCGGCCTCGAGCCCAGCTACGGCGCGCTCACCCTGGCCCGGTCGACGGCCGCCGCTCGCGACGGGTCGGCGTCGCTGCGCATCACGGCCACCGCGGCCGGCAGCCTCGCGGTGCGCACCCTCCGCGGCTGGACATCGATCGCGCCGGGCAGTGGCGCCTCGGCGAGCGTCGCGGTGCTCGCGGGCACCGGGTCGTCGGGCAAGCGCGTGCTCGTCCAGGTGCGCCTCTGGTCGTCGACCGGCGGCCAGGTCGGTGCCACCTTCAACGGGCCGTGGGCCACGATCAGCTCCGCCTCCTGGACGCGCGTCTCCGTCGCCGGGCTCACCGCGCCGTCCGGCACCGCCACCGTGTCCGTGATGCTCGTGACCGAGTCGTCGGCGACGGGCGACGTCTACTACGCCGACGAGTGGGGCGCGTACGCGTCGTCGGCCCTGCCCGCCTGGACCCTGCCGACCACCCAGACCGGACCCGTCGTCGTCTACCTCGGCGACTCGATGGTCGCGGGCGGCATGGCCACCTCCACGCTGAAGCGCTGGACCTCGCTGCTCGCCGCGCACAAGGGCTGGCTCGAGAACAACATGTCGCGCGGCGGCACCGGGTACGTGAAGACCTCCAACGCGTCGGGCTGCGGCCTCGCGTACTGCCCCTCGCTGCCCGAGATGGCGGCCGAGGCGGTCGCCGCACGGCCCGAGGTCGTGGTGGTCAGCGCCGGACGCAACGACCAGGCGATCATGGGGAGCGACCCCGCCTCCGTGCAGAAGGCCGTCGACGCCACCTTCGCGACCCTGCGCGCCGGGCTGCCGAACGCGCGGATCATCGCCCTGGGTCCGATGTACGACGACGCGACGCCGTCGGCCAACCTGCTCACCATCGACGGCTGGGTGAAGGCGGCGGCCGCCGCGCACGGTGCGACGTACGTCGCCGGCGTCCCGACCTGGCTCGTCGGCCACCCGGAGTGGATCTCCAGCGACGGCGTCCACCAGAACGACGCCGGCCACGCCGAGGACGAGCGCCGCCTCGTCGCCGCCCTCGGCTGATCGGGCGCCGCTGGCACGACGGTCGACGCCCACTCTCTAGGCTGACGGCGTGCGCATCGCGGTGACCGGCGGGATCGGCTCGGGGAAGAGCGCCGTCACGTCCCGGCTGGCTGCTCGCGGTGCTGTCGTCGTCGACGCCGACGCGCTCGCGCGCGAGGTCGTGGAGCCTGGCACGCCGGGGCTCGCGGCGGTCATCGCCGAGTTCGGCGAGGGGGTGCTGCGCCCGGACGGCTCGCTCGACCGTCCCGCTCTCGCGGCCATCGTGTTCGCCGACGCCGGGCGTCGGGCCGCGCTCGAGGCGATCGTCCACCCGCTCGTGGGCCGTCGGTCCCAGGAGCTGCTCGACGCCGCTCCGCCCGACGCGGTGGTGGTCTACGACGTACCGCTGCTGGCCGAGTCGGCGCACCTGGGCCGGGTCGAGGGCTTCGACGCGGTCGTCGTCGTCGAGGCGCCCGTGGAGACCCGCGTGCAGCGCCTCGTCGCCCGTGGGCTCTCCGAGGAGGACGCGCGCGCCCGGATCGCGGCACAGGCGTCCGACGAGGACCGGAGGGCCATCGCCGACCACGTCGTCGACAACTCCGGCGGTCTCGAGGCCCTGGACGAGGCCGTCGACCGGCTCTGGGGGCTGCTCACCGCCGCGTGAGGCTCGGCGGTGCGGGCTGTCGGAGGGTGGTCGTACGGTGGGGGGATGGCCCGTCCCGTCACCGACCTGCAGCGCAAGGTCGCCCCGTTCCAGGTCGTCAGCGACTACGTCCCGTCCGGCGACCAGCCGGCCGCGATCGACGAGCTGGCCCGGCGGATCGAGGCCGGCGACAAGGACTCCGTGCTCCTGGGTGCGACGGGCACCGGCAAGTCGGCGACCACCGCGTGGCTCATCGAGCGCCTCCAGCGCCCGACCCTCGTAATCGCACCGAACAAGACCCTCGCCGCCCAGCTGGCGAACGAGTTCCGCGAGCTGCTCCCGAACAACGCGGTCGAGTACTTCGTGAGCTACTACGACTACTACCAGCCCGAGGCCTACATCCCGCAGACCGACACCTACATCGAGAAGGACTCCTCGATCAACGAGGAGGTCGAGCGGCTGCGGCACTCGGCGACCAACTCGCTGCTCACCCGGCGCGACGTCATCGTCGTCGCCTCGGTGTCGTGCATCTACGGTCTGGGCACCCCGCAGGAGTACGTCGACCGCATGGCGCGCCTGCGCGTGGGGGAGGAGTGGGACCGCGACGACCTGCTGCGCCGGCTCGTCTCGATCCAGTACACCCGCAACGACCTCGCCTTCACCCGCGGCACGTTCCGCGTGCGCGGCGACACGATCGAGGTGTTCCCGGTCTACGAGGAGCACCCCGTCCGCATCGAGATGTTCGGCGACGAGATCGAGCGGCTGATGACCCTGCACCCCGTCACGGGCGAGGTGCTCACCGAGGACCAGGAGATCTACGTCTTCCCGGCGACGCACTACGTCGCCGGCCCCGAGCGCATGGAGCGCGCGGTCGCAGGCATCGAGACCGAGCTCGAGGACCGCCTCGCCGAGCTCGAGAAGCAGGGCAAGCTCCTCGAGGCCCAGCGCCTGCGCATGCGCACGACCTACGACCTCGAGATGATGCGCCAGGTCGGCTTCTGCAGCGGCATCGAGAACTACTCGCGGCACATCGACGGCCGCGAGCCCGGCAGCGCGCCGAACTGCCTGCTCGACTACTTCCCCGAGGACTACCTCCTCGTCATCGACGAGTCGCACGTCACCGTGCCGCAGATCGGCGGCATGTACGAGGGCGACATGAGCCGCAAGCGCACCCTCGTCGAGCACGGCTTCCGCCTGCCGAGCGCGATGGACAACCGCCCGCTGCGCTGGGAGGAGTTCCTCGAGCGGATCGGCCAGACCGTCTACCTCTCGGCCACGCCAGGCCCCTACGAGCTCTCGCGCGTCGACGGCGACGTCGTCGAGCAGGTGATCCGCCCGACCGGTCTGGTCGACCCCGAGGTCGTCGTGAAGCCGACCAAGGGGCAGATCGACGACCTCATCGGCGAGATCCGCGTGCGCACCGAGCGCGACGAGCGCGTGCTGGTCACCACCCTCACGAAGAAGATGGCCGAGGACCTCACCGACTACCTCCTCGACCAGGGCATCCGGGTGCGCTACCTGCACTCCGAGGTCGACACGCTGCGCCGCATCGAGCTGCTCCGCGAGCTGCGCCTCGGTCTGTTCGACGTCCTCGTCGGGATCAACCTGCTGCGCGAGGGCCTCGACCTGCCCGAGGTCTCCCTCGTTGCGATCCTCGACGCCGACAAGGAGGGCTTCCTGCGCTCGGGCACGTCGCTCATCCAGACGATCGGGCGCGCGGCCCGCAACGTCAGCGGCCAGGTGCACATGTACGCCGACAGCATCACGCCGTCGATGGAGAAGGCGATCGACGAGACCAACCGTCGTCGCGCCAAGCAGATCGCCTACAACGAGGCCCACGGCGTCGACCCGACGCCGCTGCGCAAGAAGATCGCCGACATCACCGACCTCATCACGCGCGAGGACGCCGACACCGAGGAGCTGCTCGGCGGCTCGGGGCGCACCCAGAGCCGTGGGAAGGCTCCCGTGCCCGGGATGTCGTCGGCGGCGGCGGGCGGGGCGCTCGACGTCTCCGGGATGCCGGCGCGCGAGCTGGCCGAGCTCATCGGGTCGCTCACCGACCAGATGCACGCGGCCGCGGCCGAGCTGCAGTTCGAGGTGGCGGCCCGGCTGCGCGACGAGGTCTCGGAGCTGAAGAAGGAGCTCCGGGCCATGCAGGCGGCCGGGCACGCGTGAGGCTGCGGCCCACGCCCGGCATGGCAGACTGAAACGGACCTCCCGCCCACCTGTCGAAGGACGCACCCGTCGTGGACATCCCCACCTGGATCTGGGTGCCCACGCTCCTGCTCTACGTGGTGCTGTTCGTCGTCGACCTCTGGATCGTGGGACGCCGTCCCCACATCCCGTCGACCGCGGAGTGCGTCCGCTGGCTGACCTTCTACGTCAGCATCGCCGTCGTCTTCGGCGGGCTGCTGTGGGCGTTCACCGGACGCCAGCAGGGCGTGGAGTTCTTCGCCGGCTGGATCACCGAGTACAGCCTCTCGGTCGACAACCTCTTCGTGTTCCTGCTGATCATGGCGAGGTTCTACGTACCGCGGGAGCTGCAGCAGTCGGCGCTCATGTGGGGCATCGTCATCGCGCTGGTCCTGCGCGCGATCTTCATCGCCCTCGGCGCCGCCGTGCTCGCGCGCTACTCCTGGGTCTTCTACCTCTTCGGCGTCTTCCTCATCCTCACCGCGATCAAGATCGCGCGGGAGGGCGAGACCGACGACGACGAGTACCACGAGAACGCGCTCGTGCGCTGGGTCGGCCGGGTCCTGCCCACCACGCCCGACTTCCACGGCCCGCACCTGCGCGCGCTCGTCGACGGCCGCAAGCTCTGGACGCCGATGCTGCTCGTGCTGCTGTCGCTCGGCACGACCGACCTGCTGTTCGCACTCGACTCGATCCCGGCGATCTACGGCCTCACCGACGAGCCCTACATCGTGTTCGCTGCCAACGTCTTCGCGCTGCTCGGCCTGCGCCAGCTCTACTTCCTGCTCGGCGACCTGCTCAACCGACTGGTCTACCTCTCGATCGGCCTCGCCGTGCTGCTCGGCTTCATCGGCATCAAGCTCGTGCTCGAGGCGCTGCACGAGAACAACCTCCCGTTCATCAACGGGGGAGAGCCGGTGCCCGTGTGGGTGCCCTCGATCGGCTTCAGCCTCGGCTTCATCGTGCTGACCCTCGCGGTCACCACGGTCGCGAGCCTGATGCGCGACAAGCGCGACCGCGCGGCCGAGGCGCGCGACGCCGCGGCGTAACCGTCGTTACGGCTGTTACGGCGCCGTCGTGACGTCGTCGTCGCGGTGCAGGTCGATCACGACGTCGTCCGCGGGAGCCGACGGGGGCAGGTCGTGCACGGCCGTCACCACGAAGTAGGCGCCCCACAGCCAGGTGCCGAGCATCTTGAGGATGTCCTCGACGTAGGCCTCGGTGCCTGCCGACCCGATGTTGAGCTCGTCGAGCCCCGCCGACACTCCGAAGAACGCGAGGCCGGCGACCAGGACCAGCCAGTCGCTGTCGCGGATCTCCTTGCGGAAGAACCACAGCCAGGCGGCGAGGGCCACGACGTAGGAGAGGTAGGTGATCTTCTCCGGGATCCCGATGCGCGGCCCGACCGACTCGTGGAACTCGAACATGTCGTCGAGCAGCAGCCACAGCGACAGCGCGGCGGCGAAGCCGAGCATCAGCGCCCGGCGACGGCGCGCGAGGCGGCGCGCGACGAGCACACCGGTGACGGCGGCTCCGAACCCGACCGCCCAGCCGATGAAGGCCAGGTAGGCCAGCGCCCCGACGTACACGGGCAGCTCGGCGACGGCCGCCGGATCACGGCTCAGGTCGCCGAGCTCGATGCCCTCGCGACGACCGAGGACCGCAAGCCCGCCGGCCACAGCCACGCCGATGACGATCAGCCCCACGACCAGCGCCCCGCGCCGTCGCACCTGGCCGCCCGCCTCGCCCGGCGACGTCGTGGACGCGTGCGTCCCGCCCATCTCGGCTCCTCCCCGTCGGTGGGTGCGGGACCACTCTCGGGCAGATCGGGCCTCGGTGCCAGGAGCTCGGCCCACCGAGCGGCCCAGGTGGAGCAGAGCGTCACTCTCCGCAGAGCATCTGCTGCTGACCGTGCATGGAGCGCGGTCAGCCCCGGGCGTCGTGTCTCCGACCCGCCCCAGGTGCTCGGCGTCCACCTCGTGCCCCGAGAGGCACGGCCATGCCCACCTGAGCCGTGTGCCGGACCCCCGACGAGCATCGGATGCGGCACTCGGTCAACGGCGGCGCGTCTCCCCGTTCACGGCAGTCCGTGCACCCAGCGCGACCTGCTGCGGACGTGGCGTCACCCTCTCGACGAACGTCCTCGCGACGGGGCTCGAGCGTCCTAGATTCGCGTCGTCGCGGAAGGGGCCGCGGCAGGACGGGGGCAGGCATGCGTACCGGAACGTGGCGTCTGCTGGCGGTCGTCGTCGTGCTCGTCGCCGCCACCGCCGTGGAGACGCCGGCGGCCACCGGGGCCGGCGCCGTGCTGGCCCGTTACCCGTACCTGAGCGACCTGACCGCCACGTCAGTCGCCGTCACGTGGTCCACGACGTCGCTTGACTCCACGCCCGGTGTCGTCACGTACGGACCGGACGGGTCGTCGTGCACGGCGACCACCGTCGCGGCGGGCAGGGCAGCGACGACCTACACGGCGTTCGGGGAGACGACGCCGTACTACCAGCACACGGTGCGTCTGACCGGACTGTCGGCGTCGACGGCGTACTGCTACCGGGTGTGGTCGGGGAGCACGGCGCCGACGACCGCCCTGATCTCCGAGCCGCCCAGCTCCCCGCTCCGTGTCGTGACCGCTGCCGCTCCGGGAGCGACGTCCTCGGTCGTCTTCGACGTGCTCGGCGACTTCGGCGAGACGTCCCTGACCAACGGCTCGCCGCTCGGCACCTACAACAGGTACCAGGAGGCCCTCGACAGCCAGATCGCGGCAACTGCGAAGCTGACCGTGGATCCGGCGACGTTCGCCGTGTCGACCGGCGACATCGCCTACAGCGACGGGACCCAGACCAACTACGGCGACCTGAACCACCCCGCAGACCGAGTGGGCGGAGCTGCGGAGCAGAGCAACGTCTTCGACGCGCGCTACTGGGGGAAGGTGGGGGGCTCGCTGCCGCTGTTCGCCACGACGGGCAACCATGGGCGGAACGGCACGTTCTTCTCCGTCTGGCCGTCGACCACCAACGTCGCCGCGTCGTCCGGCGCGTACGGGACGACGGTCGCGTATCCCGCGGTCGACGGTCTTCCCGCCGGCAGCTATCCCAGCGACTGGTACGCCTTCACTGTCGCCGGCGTCCGGTTCTACGTGCTCGACGCGGACTGGACCGATCTGTCGCAGACGGCCTACCCCTCGTTGGGCACGGCCTGCAGGTATGGCAGCTGCCCGACCTATCAGGCCGACCGCGACCTCCACTGGCAGAAGCAGAGCGCCGAGTACACGTGGTTGGCCGCCGACCTCGAGAAGGACGCCGCGGCGCGCGGCGCGAGCGCCCTGCGGATCGCCTTCTTCCACTACCCGTTGCGGGTCGACCAGAACAACTGGACGACCCAGCAGGACGTCTACCTCCAGAACAGCCCGGCGAACCCGACCGGCGGCGCAGACAGCCTCGAGGCGCTGCTCTCGGCGGGGCACGTCAACCTGGTGTTCAACGGGCACGCCCATCTGTACCAGCGCAACGTGCCGCCTCCCGGAGGCGTGATCAGCTACGTCACCGGCGGAGGCGGAGGAGTGCCCACGAACGTGGCTGCGTCGTCCGCCTGCTCCAGCACCGACGCGTACGCCCGGGGCTGGGACCCGTGGAACGCCGCCGGATCGTCGTGCGGGTCGCCCGCCGGCGGCGGCGCGGCTCGTCCGACGTCGGCGGCGCAGGCCTACAGCTTCCTCAAGGTCAAGGTGGCGGGCACAGACGTGACAGTGACGCCGATCGACTCCGCAGGCTCGGTGTTCGACCCGGTGACCTACCGCTTCGCGCCCGACAGCACCGCGCCGACGGCACCGGGCTCGCCGAGGGCGACCCGCACGAGCACCACCTCTACCAACGTCGCCGTCACCCTCGGGGCCGCGGCGGTCGACGACACCGGCGTGCTCGCCTACGACGTCTATCGCGACCGCACGTACCGCGCCACCGTGCCGGCGACGGCCACCTCCTGGACGGATGCGACCGTGCCCGCAGGCACGCACACGTGGACGGTGGTCGCCCGCGACTACCGCGACAACGCCTCGCCGGAGAGCCTGCCCTCCGCCGCCGTCACCATCCCGGACACGACCGCCCCGACGTCACCCACGCTGACGGCGTCCTCCCGGGCAGGTGCCATCGACCTGTCGTGGAGCGGGGCCGGAGACGACGTCGCTGTCGTCGGGTACTCCGTCTACCGCGACGGCGCGACGACGGCACTCGCCACCGGGATCACCGGCTCGGCCTGGACCGACTCCACGGTGGCAGCCGGAAGCACCCACACCTACGCAGTCACCGCGACGGACGCCGCCGGCAACGTCTCGCCTCCGAGCAACCTCGTCACAGTGACCGCTGCGCCGGCGCCGCAGCTCGGGCCGCCGACGCACCTCTCCGCCGCTCAGCTGACGACACCGGGGCAGGTCGCGATCACCTGGGCGCCGCCGTCGGTCGGCTCGGCCACCTCGTACGACGTGGCCCGCGACGGCGTCGCCCTCGCCGCTGCGCTGACGTCGACCACCTTCGTGGACACCGCATCGCCCGACAGCCGCCCTGCGACGTACACCATCACGGCTCACGACGCCTACGGCACCACGGCTGCAGCGTCGTCGGCCATCACGCCCGACTGGACCGCCCCGACGCCTCCAGCGGGCCTCACCGCATCAGCCCTCACCGCGACGTCGGCGACCGTGTCGTGGGGCGTCTCGCTCGACGCGGTGGGCACCACGGGCTACACGGTGGTGCGCACCGACGCCTCGGGCACGACCACCACGGTGGCAGTCCTCGGCGCGGGAGCCGGCACGTCCACGACCGACACGGGTCTGGCGGCGGGAGCGGCGTACACCTGGACGGTCACCGCCCGCGACGCAGCCGGCAACACGTCGAGCACAGCGACGTCGGCGGTCATGCCTGTATTGGCCGACGGCTTCGAGTCGGGTCTGCTGCTCGGCGGAGCGAACCCGTGGTCCGCACCGACGGCGGGGCTCGTCACGGAGCAAGGCGTCGTCCACCAGGGAGGCTGGGCGGTCGAGGAGAGCTCGACCGGCTCGCCGACCTGGTCCTCGGCGCAGCTGCCCGCCGCCTACCGGGGGGTCCACGCCTCCGCGTGGGTCCTCGTCCGGAGCCGGAGCACATCGGCAGGGTTCATCAAGCTCCGGTCGGCCACAGGCGCCTACATCGCCTACGTCTACGTCAACGCGGCCGGCTACCTGGCCGTCCGCAACGACGCGGGAGGAGTCACGCACGTGAGCACGTCGCCCGTCAGCACCGGCCAGTGGCACCGCGTCGAGCTGGCGCTCGACACGAACCCGGGAGGTCCCGTCGCGATCACGGCGGCGCTCGACGGCGTGCCGGTCACGTTCTCGACCCCGGTGGGCGCGGCGGAGACGCTCGGCACCGCGCCGATCGGCCGGGTGACCCTCGGCGACGACGTGGCGGGGCGCACCTACGACGTCGCGATCGACGATCTGGTCGTCGACCAGCCGCGCTGAGCAGGCCCGGGGGAGGGCGGCTACAGACCGAAGTCCAGGGCGAAGGCCATCCGGTCGATCGAGTCGCGGAAGATCACGGGGGACTTGCGGGTGACGCCGGCCCGGCGGATCTGCACCGGCCAGTCAGCGCGCTCGGCCGGGCGCAGCACGGCGACCGGTGGCCGGCCCTCGTGGATGCCGGGGCCGATCTCCCACCCGTAGTCGTCAGCAGCCGTGCCGGGGACGCGGCGGGCGGTGAGCTCGAAAGCGGACATAGTCGGACACTAGGTCCCCCTCGTCACCAGCAGCGGGAACGAGAGCCTCCCCTGAGCCGAAACCCACCGTTCGTACGAGGTCGAGCGACCGTCACCAGCCGCGTTCGCGCCACTCGTCGAGGTGGGGGCGCTCGGCGCCGATGGTCGTGTCCTTGCCGTGGCCCGGGTAGACCCAGGTCTCGTCGGGCAGCGCGCCGAAGAGCTTCTCCGAGACGTCGGCGTACAGCGAGGCGAAGCGCGCGGCGTCCTTCTGCGTGTTGCCGACGCCGCCCGGGAACAGGCAGTCGCCGGTGAAGACGTGCGGGGGACCGGTGGGGTCGTCGTAGACGAGCGCGATCGAGCCCGGCGTGTGGCCGACGAGGTGGACGGCGCGGAGCTCGACGTCGCCGACCGAGATCGTCGCGCCGTCGGAGACCGTGACGTCGATCGTGGCCCCGATGTCGCCGGCGTCGGCCTCGTGCGCCACGGTCGCGGCCCCGGTCGCCTCGGCCACCGCGGCCAGCGCCTGCCAGTGGTCGTGGTGCGCGTGGGTCGTGACGATCGTCGCGAGGCCGTCGTCGCCGACCAGCTCGAGCAGCCGGTCGGGCTCGGCGGCGGCGTCGATGAGCAGCTGCTCGCCGGTGCGCGTGCAGCGCAGCAGGTAGGCGTTGTTGTCGTACGGCCCGACCGCGAGCTTCGAGACGACGAGGTGGCTGAGCTCTCGGACGTCGGCGGTGCCGCCGACGGTCACGTTCCCGGTGTAGGTCACGTCCGCATCCTTCCAGGCGGGTCGACGCGCCGCCGCCTCACCAGGGCGGGGCGTCGCCGGGCGGGCTGCCGTCGAGGCGGGTGAGGCTGGGACCGGTGGTGCGGCCGAGCCGCCAGGCGAGGACCTCGGCCGGCTCGCCCACGACGTCGACCGGCCCGCTGCGGGCGTGGACCCACAGCAGGGTGCGCTCGACGAACTCCGGCGGCCACTCGTGCTCGGTGTACGTCGCGACCCCGAGGTCGACGTGGTGGATCTCCACCTCGCGGGTGCGGGCGTAGGGGAGCGTCCTGGCGGGGGTGTCGGGCTCGACGCCGGGGCGCATCGGCCCGAAGACGAGCAGCCGGTCGTACGCGTCGAGGTCCTCGGCCAGCCGCTCGAGGGCCGTCCGGAGCCGGTCGGCGCTCCCGCGGACGTCGTCGGCGAGCTCGGCGGCGGGCCGGCCGGCACCCGCCTCGATGTCGGCGTTGCGGGCCTCGACCGAGTCGTACATGGGGGTCGGGACGCCCGTGACGGCCCAGTCGACCAGGCGGACCATGCCGTCGGCGTTGCGGGCGATGTGGGTCAGGACGTGGCCGCGCGACCAGCCCGGGAGGAGCGAGGGAGCGGCCACCTCGTCGTCGGTGAGGGCGTCGGCGCTCCTGACCAGGCGGGACGTCGCCTCGTCGAGGGCCAGCAGGTCGGCGCGGAGCTCGTGCGGCACGGCTCCGACGCTACGCGACCCGGGGCCGGAAGGGGCGCGGGAATGTGGCTGTCGGTGCCCCTCGTTAGCCTGGACCCGGCGAGACGCGGCCCGAGCCGGACCACCTGGTCCAGCACGCGCGGAGCGCCCCCGCCGACCCCCGTCGGCGGACCCTCCGGAGTGAAGGACTCGGTGTGGCCGACCGTCTCGTCGTCCGAGGTGCGCGCGAGCACAACCTCAAGGACGTCTCGCTCGACCTCCCGCGCGACTCGATGATCGTCTTCACCGGGCTGTCGGGCTCGGGCAAGTCGTCGCTCGCGTTCGACACGATCTTCGCGGAGGGCCAGCGCCGCTACGTCGAGAGCCTGTCGGCGTACGCCCGGCAGTTCCTCGGGCAGATGGACAAGCCCGACGTCGACTTCATCGAGGGCCTCTCGCCGGCGGTGTCGATCGACCAGAAGTCGACCAACCGCAACCCGCGCTCCACCGTCGGCACGATCACCGAGGTCTACGACTACCTCCGTCTGCTCTACGCCCGCGCCGGCCGCCCGCACTGCCCGGTCTGCGGCCGCGACATCGCGCGCCAGACGCCGCAGCAGATCGTCGACCGCATCCTCGAGCTCGAGCAGGGCACCCGCTTCCAGGTCCTCGCGCCGGTCATCCGAGAGCGGAAGGGCGAGTACGCCGAGCTGTTCCGCACCCTCCAGACCCAGGGCTTCTCCCGCGCCCGGATCGACGGCGTCGTGCACCCGCTCGCCGAGCCGCCCACGCTCAAGAAGCAGGAGAAGCACACCATCGAGGTGGTCGTCGACCGCCTCACCGTGAAGGCCGACGCGAAGCGCCGCCTCACCGACTCGATCGAGACGGCGCTGCGGCTCTCGGGCGGCCTGGTCACCCTCGAGTTCGTCGACCTCCCCGACGACGACCCGCACCGCGAGCGGATGTTCTCCGAGCACCTCGCCTGCCTCTACGACGACCTCTCGTTCGAGGAGCTCGAGCCTCGCTCGTTCTCGTTCAACTCGCCGTTCGGCGCCTGCCCCGAGTGCACCGGCCTCGGCACCCGGATGGAGGTCGACCCCGACCTCATCGTGAGCGACCCGTCGATGACCCTCGCCGAGGGCGCGATCGGCCCGTGGTCGAGCGGCCACATCAGCGACTACTTCGAGCGGCTGCTCTCCGCTCTCGGCGACGAACTGGGCTTCACCCTCGACGACAGCTGGGAGTCGCTCTCGCCCAAGGCGAAGAAGGCGATCCTCACCGGGCACTCGACCCAGGTCCACGTCCGCTACAAGAACCGCTACGGCCGCGAGCGCAGCTACCACACGGCGTTCGAGGGCGTGATCCCGTACGTCGAGCGCCGTCACGCCGAGGCCGACAGCGACGCGAGCCGCGAGCGCTTCGAGGGCTACATGCGCGAGGTGCCGTGCCCCGCGTGCCAGGGCGCGCGCCTCAAGCCGATCAGCCTGGCCGTCACCCTCGGCGGCCGCTCGATCGCCGAGGTCTCCTCGATGGCCATCGGCGACTGCTCGGTCTTCCTCCGCGAGCTCGAGCTCTCGCCGCGCGAGCGCGCGATCGCCGAGCGCGTGCTCAAGGAGGTCCAGGAGCGGCTGCGGTTCCTCGTCGACGTCGGTCTCGACTACCTCAGCCTCGACCGCCCCGCGGCCACGCTCGCCGGTGGCGAGGCGCAGCGCATCCGGCTGGCGACGCAGATCGGTGCCGGCCTCGTCGGCGTCCTCTACGTCCTCGACGAGCCGAGCATCGGGCTGCACCAGCGCGACAACCACCGTCTCATCGAGACCCTCGTGCGGCTCAAGGAGCTCGGCAACACCCTCATCGTGGTCGAGCACGACGAGGACACCATCCGGCAGGCCGACTGGGTCGTCGACATCGGTCCCGGTGCGGGGGAGCACGGCGGCCAGGTCGTCGTGTCGGGCACCGTCGACGACCTGCTGTCGAGCCCCGACTCGATGACCGGCGCCTACCTGTCCGGCCGCCGCAGCATCGAGATCCCCGCGGTACGCCGTCCCGCGACCCCTGGCCGCGAGCTGGTCGTCGAGGGCGCGAAGGAGCACAACCTCCGCGACGTCGACGTCGCGTTCCCGCTCGGCTGCTTCGTCGCCGTCACCGGCGTCAGCGGCTCGGGCAAGTCCACCCTCGTCAACGACATCCTCTACACGTCGCTCGCGCGCGAGCTCAACGGTGCTCGCTCGGTGCCCGGCCGCCACCGGCGCGTCCGCGGCATGGAGCACCTCGACAAGGTCGTCCACGTCGACCAGAGCCCGATCGGCCGCACCCCGCGGTCGAACCCGGCCACCTACACCGGCGTCTTCGACCACATCCGCAAGCTCTTCGCCGAGACCCCCGAGGCGAAGATGCGCGGCTACCTGCAGGGCCGGTTCTCCTTCAACGTCAAGGGCGGCCGCTGCGAGGCGTGCGCCGGCGACGGCACGATCAAGATCGAGATGAACTTCCTGCCCGACGTCTACGTGCCGTGCGAGGTCTGCCACGGTGCGCGCTACAACCGCGAGACGCTCGAGGTGCACTACAAGGGCAAGACGATCTCCGAGGTCCTCGACATGCCGATCGAGGAGGCGCTCGACTTCTTCGAGGCCGTGCCTCCGATCGCGCGCCACCTGCGCACGCTGGTCGAGGTCGGCCTCGGCTACGTCCGTCTGGGCCAGCCCGCCACCACGCTGTCGGGCGGCGAGGCGCAGCGCGTGAAGCTCGCGAGCGAGCTGCAGAAGCGGTCCACGGGTCGCACGGTCTACGTCCTCGACGAGCCCACCACCGGCCTGCACTTCGAGGACATCCGCAAGCTGCTCGGCGTCCTGCAGTCGCTGGTCGACAAGGGCAACTCGGTGCTCGTCATCGAGCACAACCTCGACGTCATCAAGACCGCCGACTGGATCGTCGACATGGGGCCCGAGGGCGGCACCCGCGGCGGCACCGTCGTCGTCACCGGTACGCCGGAGGACGTCGCGGCCCACGAGGGCAGCCACACCGGCCGGTTCCTGCGCGACATCCTCGGCTCGGACAGACCCGCACCGGCTGCGGCGAAGAAGACCGCGCGCAAGGCGCCCGCCACCAAAGCCGCCGCGACGAAGGCGACCGCGAAGAAGGCAGCAGCGGCGAAGCCCGCGGCCGGCGGCCGCGTGACGAAGCGCACGTCGCCGGCGCCGGACCGCGGAGCGCGCCGGGGCGGCAAGGGCGCCGCGTGACCGCCTACGGTGGGCCGCAGCCGATCTCTGGAGCATCCATGACACGCACGACCACGTCCGAGACCGCCGCCACCGGCGCCGGTCCCACCCGCCGGCAGGTCCTGGTGGCCGGCGGGACCGTCGCCGCAGTGGCGGCCGTCGCCGCCTGCGCCCCCGCGCGCAAGGACGACGACGAGAAGGCGGGCAGCCCGGCCGCGAGCGCCTCGGGCACCACGCTGAAGACCGCCGACGTCCCCGAGGGCGGCGGCACGATCCTGCGCGACGTCCAGGTCGTCGTCACCCAGCCCACGAAGGGCACCTTCAAGGCCTTCAGCGCCGTGTGCACCCACGAGGGCTGCCTGGTCGCCAAGGTCGCCGACGGCGCGATCGACTGCCCCTGCCACGGCGCGCAGTTCTCGATCGCCGACGGCGCGGTCCTCGCCGGCCCGGCCCCCTCGCCGCTCGACTCCGTCCCGCTGACGGTCGCCGACGGCACCATCACCCTGTCCTGACCGACCCTGCAGAGGCAGCGTGGCCGACCCCGCGACCTACCGACCGGCGCCCGGAGCCGTCCCCGACGCCCCGGGCGTCTACCGGTTCCGCGACCCGCACGGTCGCGTGGTCTACGTCGGCAAGGCCAAGAGCCTGCGCAGCCGGCTCGCGTCGTACTTCCAGGACCTCTCGGCACTGCACCCGCGCACCCAGGCGATGGTCACGACGGCGTCGTCCGTCGACTGGGTCACCGTCGGCACCGAGGTCGAGGCGCTCCAGCTCGAGTACACCTGGATCAAGGAGTACGACCCGCGCTACAACGTCCGCTACCGCGACGACAAGAGCTATCCCTACCTCGCGGTCACGCTCGACGAGGAGTACCCCCGCATCACGGTGATGCGCGGGCAGAAGCGCAAGGGCGTCCGCTACTTCGGCCCGTACTCCCACGCGTGGGCGATCCGCGAGACCGTCGACCTGCTGCTGCGCGTCTTCCCGGCCCGCACCTGCAGCGCCGGGGTCTTCAAGCGCCACGGCCAGATCGGGCGGCCCTGCCTGCTCGGCTACATCGGCAAGTGCTCGGCGCCCTGCACGGGTCAGGTCAGCGCCGAGGAGCACCGCCGCATCGTCGAGGACTTCGTCGCGTTCCTGTCGGGGCAGACGGCGGCGTACACGAGGCGCATCGAGCGCGAGATGAAGGCCGCGGCCGCCGAGCTCGACTACGAGCGCGCCGCCCGGCTGCGCGACGACCTCCGCGCCCTCGAGCGCGCGCTCGAGAAGAACGCCGTGGTGCTCGGCGACGGCACCGACGCCGACGTCATCGGCCTCGTCGAGGACGAGCTCGAGGCCGCGGTGCAGGTCTTCCACGTCCGCGGCGGCCGGATCCGCGGTCAGCGCGGCTTCGTCGTCGAGAAGGTCGAGGACGTCTCGACCGGCGACCTCGTCGAGCACCTGCTCCAGCAGCTGTACGGCGACCAGCCCGCCGACGCCGTGCCGCGCGAGATCCTCGTGCCCGCGCTGCCCACCGACGAGGCGACCACCGAGGCCTGGCTTCAGGAGCTGCGCGGCACCCACGTCGAGGTGCGCGTGCCGCAGCGCGGGGACAAGAAGGACCTCCTCGAGACCGTCACGCGCAACGCGGAGCAGGCGCTCGTGCTGCACAAGACGCGTCGCGCCGGTGACCTGACGTCGCGGTCGCAGGCGCTCGAGGAGCTGCAGGAGGCGCTCGGGCTCGCCGAGGCGCCGCTGCGCATCGAGTGCGTCGACGTCAGCCACCTGCAGGGCACCGACGTCGTGGCCAGCCTCGTGGTGTTCGAGGACGGCCTGGCCCGCAAGTCGGAGTACCGCCGGTTCTCGATCCGGGGGAGCGACGACGGCATCAGCGACGACACCCGCTCGATCGCCGAGGTCGTGACCCGGCGGTTCCGCCGGCTGCTCGAGGAGCGCCACGACCCGGACGACCCGAACCCGGGCATCGACCCGGTCACGGGCAAGCCGCGCAGGTTCGCCTACCCGCCGCAGCTGTTCGTGGTCGACGGCGGCCAGCCGCAGGTCGAGGCGGCTCAGGCGGCGCTGTCGGAGCTCGGCATCAGCGACGTCGCGATCGTGGGCCTGGCCAAACGGCTGGAGGAGGTCTGGCTCCCGGGCGACCCCGACCCGGTGATCCTGCCACGCACGAGCGAGGGCCTCTACCTGCTGCAGCGCGTGCGCGACGAGGCGCACCGGTTCGCGATCACCTACCAGCGGCAGAAGCGCGGCAAGCGGATGATCGAGTCGATCCTCGACGACGTCCCGGGGCTCGGCGAGGCGCGCAAGAAGGCGCTGCTGCGCCAGTTCGGCTCGCTCAAGCGGCTGCGCGCCGCCTCGCTCGAGGAGCTCGAGTCGGTGCCGGGCATCGGCCCCACCGTCGCCCAGTCCGTCCTCGACGCCCTCGCCGCCTCCGCCCCCGCGCCGTCGGTCAACGTGACCACGGGCGAGATCGTGGAGTGAGGTTCGTCCTCACGGCGAGGCCCCGGCCGGCCCGCGGGGGGACCCACGACGCGCGAGCTCCCCGACCGACGTTCCCGTACGGCCGACTGCCCGCGGGGTCGCCATCACGCGTGGCGGGCGACCTCGGGGGCTCCGTCCTGCTGAGGTCAGGAGACGTCCTGAAGATGGTCGTTCTCCGGACAGGCAGGCGGCGCGGCCCTCATCATCGGCGCAGTCCGTCGTGCATCTCGGGGGGATCCGCGTGCCTGGCCCAGTCGTCCGTTCGCGCAACGACCTCGTCGCCCTGCTGACTACGGCCGCCCAGGTCGAGCACTCGTTGATGTGCCAGTACCTGTTCGCAGCGATGTCGCTCAAGCACAGCACGGCCGAAGGGCTGACCCCTGGGCAGCTGGTGCGCGTGGAGCACTGGGAGAAGCTCATCCTGGCCGTGGCGCGGCAGGAGATGGAGCACCTCGGCCTCGTCGCCAACCTGCTGACGTCGATCGGGGCGTCCCCGGTCCTGTCGCACCCCGACTTCCCGTACCCCACCACCCTCTACGGGCACGACATGGAGCTG
The DNA here is from genome assembly GCA_046330715.1 of Candidatus Nanopelagicales bacterium. Taxonomy (GTDB): domain Bacteria; phylum Actinomycetota; class Actinomycetes; order S36-B12; family CAIYMF01; genus Longivirga. The sequence continues at coordinate 142,010 of JAXLSG010000002.1, read as the reverse complement.
ACCGCGTTCTCCGAGGACACGGTCACCCGCTTCGCGTGCTACGAGAAGCCGCCGAGCCTCACCGTGCCCGACCTGTCCTGCACCGTGAGCGGCCCTGGTACGCCGTGGCCGGACAGCGTCGCGGCGCTCTGGGCCACGATCCAGGCCGGTTTCCAGGCCCTCGGGTCCGACCCCTCGCTGTTCGTCGTCGGACCGGACCGGCAGCTCGGCGGGGCCGCGCTGTCCCTCGACTTCCCGCGGCTCGGCAGGCTCGGCGGTGTCTACGACCTCAGCCTCATGACGATCTCCGACCTGGCGTCCGCCGAGGCGGTGATCACCCTGATCATCGACCAGGGCGAGGCGGCGAAGACCGACGGCACCGAGGGCCACTTCCGGATCTTCAAGGACATCCTCGACGAGCTGCGCGCCGAGCGGAAGGCGGACCCCAGCTTCCAGCCCGCGCGCGCGGTCGTGGCCAACCCGTCGACGAGCGGGGCACCCGGTACCACGACGATCACCGACCCGCTGGCCGTCGCGGTGCTCGAGCTCTTCGACAACGCCTACCAGACGATGCTCGTCTTCCTCATGCGGCTGCTCACGAACACCGACGAGGAGCCCGACCAGACGGCGGCTCTCGAGACCGTCGCGTTCTTCCCGCTCATGACGATGGCCATCCGGCCGCTGGCCGAGGTGCTGACCGGTCTGCCGGCCACGAAGCCCGACGACGGGACGCGGGCCGGCCCGTCGTTCGCCACGGGCAGCGGCGCGGTGTTCCTGCCGCACCGCGCGGCGGCCTGGACCGTCCTGACCCAGCAGCTGCAGGAGCTCACCGACCAGGCGCACACCGTCGCGGCGATGCCGGGGGCGCCTGCCCGCCTGGCCTACATCGCCGAGACCCTGTCCCTGGTCACCGCCCGGTTCGCCGTCGAGATCGCGGGGGGAACGCCATGATGGTCATCGGGTTCGAGGGCTGGTGGCAGTGCCGGTTCGCGACCGACCCCGACCCCACCGACGACCCCAGGGGCGTGAGCGGTCCGACGTTCGTCGTCGAGGGCGAGCCGCCGTTCGACCGCAAGATCCGCTTCCAGAACCCGGTGAGCCCGCGCTACCCCATGGAGAAGGCCGTGGGCGTCCGGGTCACCGACGTGGAGGTCGACGGCAAGCCGGCCCCCCGGCACCCCCTGGTCGGATCGCAGGTCGATCTCCTCGACGGTCCGGAGTTCCACCAGCGCAACCTCGTCCTGGTCCGCGAGTCCTTCATCGTCTTCATCGACCCGCTCAACCTCCGGATCGGGACACCGGGCACCACCCCGGTGCTCCGACGCGAGGCGCTCTGGGACGTGACGCGCCCGGAGCTGCGGATGAAGGACGTCTTCCTCGACGAGGCGCTGCTGGCGACGCGGCAGAACACCATCGCCGCGCAGTCCGCCGTCGTCGCCGAGGCCACCGGGATCCTCGACTACAGCGGCTACCGGGCTGAGAGGCTGAAGGTCCTCAAGGCGCGTCGCTCCACGACCAAGGACCCGACCGAGCAGGTGGCGCTGGACCGCCGCATCGTGTCCCTGGAGGACGACCAGCGGCTCTCCGGCGTCATGCTCGCCTCCACGCAGTTCCTCGGCATGCAGGCGACGTACACCGACATCGCCCTCAACGGGACGCTGTCGGTCGACAAGGAGCCCGACCTCGGTGGCCACGTCGGCCGCTCGCAGCCCTGGTCGCTCACGATGTGGTGGGGCGGCTACGACGTCGACACGATGCTCGGGTACACCCGCGGCACGGTGTCGATCCCGTTCGTCGCCACCCCGCGGTGAGCGTCTCGTGCACGAGCTGACGCCGCGCCACCTCCTGGACAGCGTCGCCGCGGGCACCACGAGCGAGCACGACCCCGACGCCCCGGTCCTGTCGGTCGATCTCGTGGGCTTCACGGCCATGGCCTGGGACCTGGCCTCCCACGGGTTCCGCGGCGCCGAGCTGCTGGCGGACATCACCGACGGCGTGTTCGCCTCCGTCGTCGCTGCGATCTACCACCACGGTGGCTACGTCGCCGAGTTCGGCGGAGACGCCGTGCTCGGGATCTTCCCCGTCCGCGAGGGACGCGACCTCGCCGCGCTGGCGGCCGGTCTCGAGATCGCGGAGCACGGGTCCGCGCGCCACGTCACGCCCTTCGGCGAGTACGAGGTGCTGGTCAAGGTCGGGATCGCCCGCGGCGAGATGCGATGGGACGTGCTCTCCGACGAGACCGGCACGACCGCCACCTACGTGCACTGGGGCACGGCGGTCGTCCGCGCCACCGAGCTCGCCTCAGGCGGGTCGGGCGAGTCGGTGATCCTCGACGACCCGGTCGTCGAGCGGCTCGCCGACGAGGTCGTCGTGGTCCGCGACGCCGCGGGACGGGCCGTGCTCCAGTCGCTCGCGTCGCCGCCGCAGCCGCTCCCGCTCCCGGCGCCGGAGGAGCCGCACCCGCTCGCACCGATGTTCGCGCCGACGCGACTGCTCACCTGGGACCGGCGTGGTGAGCTGCGCCCTGTCGTGACGACCTTCCTGTCGCTCGGGGCCGACGCCTCGATCGACGACGTGCGGACCCTCATCCGTCACCTGTTCCGGCTCCGCGCCGTGTACGGCGGCGTGGTCCACCAGGTGGAGCGCGCGGAGAAGGGGTGGGTCGTCCTGCTCTACGGCGGGGCACCGGTGTCCTTCCCCCGCGACGTCGAGCGCTCGCTGTCGCTGCTCCTGGACCTGCGCGACCAGTGCCCGGTTCCGTTCCGCTCGGGCACCACGGTCGGCCTGGCCTACTCCGGCATGGTGGGCTCCGCCGTGCAGTCCGGCTTCAGCTGCTACGGCTCGCACATCAACCTCGCTGCCCGGATCATGGCGGGCGGCGAGCTCGGGTCGCTGCGCAGCGACGCCTCGATCCTCGGCCGCGCCCCGGGCATCGTGGATCCCGAGAGCCTCGGTGAGCGCACCTTCAAGGGCATCGGCCGGCCGGTCGAGATCTTCGAGCTGCAGCGTCCGGAGTCGTCGGCGGTCCGTCGCGTCCATCCGCTGGTGGGGCGCGAGGGGGAGACCCAGCAGATCGCCGCCGTCGTCGAGGAGGCGGCCGTCGAGGGGGCGCAGCGCCGGATCGTGCTCGCCGGGGAGCCCGGAGTAGGCAAGACGTCGTTGCTGTCCGAGCTGCGGCGTCACGACGAGGGCGTCGCGGGGTCCCAGTGGCTGGTCGCGCGCGCCGAGAGCCACAGCGCCCGATGGATGACCCCGGTGCGCGACCTCGTGCGCCGCTGGTCCGACGTCGCACCGACCGCCGCTCCGGAGGCCGCGCGAGACTCCGTGGACCGGCGCATCGCGGCCACCGTCGAGCTGGTGGGCCCCGAGCGCGCGGCCGCGCTCGCCGGGGCGTCGGACGTCCTGGCCGCGCTGCTCGACGTCCCGGTCCCCGGGTCCTCGTGGGCGGCGACTCCCGCCGACGAGCGCTACGAGCTGCTCGTGCAGGCGGTCGCGGCGATGCTGGACTGCGCCGCCGCGACCGGACCCACCGTTCTGGTGGCCGACGACGTCCAGTGGTACGACGAGGGCAGCCTGGATCTGCTGCGCGACGCGCTCGGACGCCTGCCGGACCGACCGCTCGTCCTGGTGGCCACCTGCCACGACCCGGCTCAGGCCGAGGGGCTGCTCGGCGACCAGGTCGACCTGTCCCTGACGCTCGGTCCCCTCGCCGAACCGGGACTGGTGGCGTTGGCCTCCGGAATGCTCGGACGGCCGGCACCGTCGTGGGTCGGCCCGTGGCTCGCGCGGCGCACCGAGGGCAACCCGCTGTTCGCCGAGCAGCTCCTCGGTCTGCTCGCCGGCGACGGACTGCTGGACTCCGACGAACCGCCCGCCGACGTCGACCTGCCTCCCGACCTCCGCGGCACGCTGGTCTCCACCCTCGACCGTCTCAGCGCACCCGGCCATCGTGCGGCGGAGTGCGCGGCGGTTCTCGGACGCCGGTTCGAGCGCACGGTGCTGGCCCGCATGGTGACCGAGCTCGACGGCGGCGACCCCACCCTCGACCCGGACCTCGACGCGCTCGCGGCCAGCGAGGCCGAGCTCATCGCCTCGGGCATCTGGCAGCCCGAGCGCGAGACGCTCGCGTTCAGCCACGACCTGCTGCGCGCCGCCGCGGGCGACATGATGCTGACCGCGACGACGCGTCGCCTCAACGCCGCGGCCGCGGTGGCTCTGGAGTCGGAGCCCGACGCAGGCACAGGGCGGTTCACGGCCCGCCTGGCCGACCACCACCGGGCCGCGGGTCACCTCGCGCGCGCCTCCTCGTACGAGGCGCGCGCGTCCGACCAGGCGCTCCAGCTCGGCGCCTACCGCGACGCCGCCCGCCACGCCGAGGCCGGGCTCGACGACCTGTCGCGCGCGGACCCGGACCCGGACCTGCAGGCGCTCGAGCTGACCCTCGTCCTCGCCCTCGGGTCCAGCCGGATGATCACCCACGGCCAGGCGGCGCAGGAGACCATGAGCGCCTACCAGCGCGCCGCCGACATCTGCGAGCACCTGCCCAGCACGCGCCAGAGCTTCCAGGCCCTGTTCGGCCTCCGCATGGCCGCGGCCTTCCGCGGCGACCTGTCCACCGCTGCGGCGCTCGGCGAGAGCGCGCTCGCGATGGCGGAGGAGATGCGCGACGACGACCTCGTGCTCGAGGCCCTGCTCATGGTCGGCAACCTCGACTTCTGGCGCGGCGATCTCGATCGCGCGCTGCAGTCGCTGGAGCGGGTCCGTGCTGCGCAGCCCACCGCCAGCCACGGCGAGTTCGTCCAGCAGCGTCGTCTCACCGCTCTGTTCCCCACGTTGCTCAGCCGCGCGCTCATCGAGGGCGACGACGCGGTGCGCGACGATGCCGAGACGGGCGTGGCGGAGGCCACCGAGCTCGGGCACCGGTTCAGCCAGGCGATCGTGCTGGAGACGGCGGCGTTCCTCGCGGTGCTCGGCGGTCGCCCGGAGGACGCGCGCCGGCACGGTGCCGCTCTCGTCGCGCTCTCGGAGGACGAGGGGTTCCCGACGTACCGGTCGATGGGTGCCGCCGCCGTGGCGTGGGCCGACGCCGTGCTCGGAGGCGGACCGTCGTCGGTGGCCGGCATCGAGGCCGCGGCGTACGAGCTCGCGTCGTTCGGGGTCCGCCTGGGGACGTCGCTCATGCAGACCTTCGTGGCCGACGCGGCGCTGCGCACCGGTGACGTCGACCGTGCGCTCGCCGCGTCCGAGACCGCGCTCCGGCACGCGGAGCGCACGGGGGAGTCGGTGATGGTCCCGACGCTGCAGCTGCTGCGAGCCCGTTGTCTGCCGCCGCGGCAGCGCGCCGGCGCGCGCTCTGCCGCCGTCGACGCCGCCGTACGGAGCGGGCAGACGGCAGTCCTGCGCACGATCGGCAGCGACGACGTCGACCTCGGCGCGTCACCCGCGGGCACCCTCGATCTCCACACACCATCTGTCACCACGACCGGGAGGACCCTGACATGAACGACAGCGCGGGACGTGTGCTCGGGACGGCAGACCTGCAGCAGATCCTCCTCGGAGCGACGTTCCTCGGGTCAGGGGGAGGCGGCCCGATCTCCCTCGGGCAGGCGATGGTCACGCAGCTGTCGCAGCTCGCGTCGCAGGGGTACCCGGTCACGCTCGTCCCCGCTGCCGCGCTCCCGGCGGACGAGGAGGGCGCCATCATCGCGGGTGTCGGCTCTCCCGACGCCGCGGCCAACGGGTTCCCGCTCGGGGCGCTGACCGCGGCCTGGGACCGGCTCGGGTCCCCGCCGGCAGACCCGCTGACGTTCGTCCTGCCGGCCGAGCTCGGCGCCGGCAACAGCTTCATCCCGTTCCTGCTCGCCGCCCAGCAGCGCCTGCCGGTCGTCGACTGCGCGGGTGCGAGCCGCGCCGTACCAGGGCTGTCGCAGGTCACCTACGACACCCCGAGCACCCCGGTCGGCGAGGTCGTGCTGACCGACGCCACCACCTGGGTCGAGTACTCGACCGACACCACGGACCACGCCGACGAGGCGATGCGGCTGCTCATGAGCGGAACCCTCTTCGCCGAGGTCGCGGGCGCGGCGCTGTGGCGGATGACCGGAGACCAGGTGCGCGCCACCGCGATCACGGGCACCACCACGCAGATGCAGGCGGTCGGCGCGGCGCTGCAGGACCCCGACCCGTCGGCGCGCATCCCGAAGGCGACCTCCCTGCTCGTGGGCGGGGAGGTGGTCGTCGCCGGGCAGATCGTCAAGGTCGACCAGTCGACGGGAGGCGGCTTCGACCACGGACAGGTGGTGATCCAGGACAGCTCGTCGACGGCGCAGTACACGGTCATGACCATCAACGAGAACCTCGCCGTGCTGCGGTCCGACCCGGAGGCGACCCTGTTCGTGGCGCCGGACCTGCTCTGCTACGCCCTCGCGGACGGCACGCCGTTCTCGAACGCGGAGGTGAACGACCGCATGCACCAGGACATGGTGCTGGTGCGGTGCTTCGCTGCTCCGCAGATGTACGAGCCGCACATCCTCGCCGGCTTCGACGCGCTGCTCACCCAGTGCGGCCTGAAGGGGCCGTTCACCCACACGCCGCCGCCGACGTCCTGACGTCGCCCGGGAGCGTCGTCGACGGCAGGGGTCCGGCGGGTGCGATCATGCATCCGAGGAGGACCCGGGATGGTGGACGACGAGGCGTTCGAGCTGCTGCTGGTGACCGGCATGTCCGGCGCCGGCAGGTCGACGGCCGCACGGGCGCTGGAGGACCTCGGCTGGTTCGTCGTCGACAACCTCCCGCCCGCGCTGCTCGCGCAGGCGGTCGAGGAGGTCAAGTCCGACCAGGAGAGCGAGCGGCTCGCGGTCGTCGTCGACGCCCGCGGCGGCACGATGTTCGAGGACCTCGACGAGAGCCTGGCGGGCATCCGGGCGCAAGGCGTCGACCTGCGCGTGCTGTTCCTCGAGGCCGGCGACAACGAGCTGGTACGCCGGTTCGAGAGCAGCCGGCGTCCGCACCCGCTGCAGGGCTCGGGTGGCATCCTCGACGGCCTCGTGCGCGAGCGGGCGCTCCTCGGCGACATGCGCTCGCGCGCCGACCTCGTCATCGACACCTCGTCGCTCAACGTCCACGACCTGCGCCGCAAGATCGACGCCGCGTTCGGGGGCGACGAGAAGGTCGCGCTGCGCGCCACGGTGATGTCGTTCGGCTTCAAGTACGGCATCCCGGTCGACGCCGACATCGTGTGCGACGTCCGGTTCCTGCCCAACCCCTACTGGGTCCCCGAGCTGCGCGACCTCACCGGTCTCGACCCCGCCGTGAGCGACTACGTCACCGACCCCGCCGATGCCCGCGACTTCCTCGACCGGCAGGCGGCGATCCTCGACCTCGTGTCCGACGGCTACCTGCGCGAGGGCAAGCGCTACGTCACCGTCGCCATCGGCTGCACCGGCGGCAAGCACCGCAGCGTGGCCATGGCCGAGAACCTCGCAGCGCGGCTGGTGAAGGTCGGGGTCGAGGTCCTCGTCGTGCACCGCGACCTGGGACGCGAGTGACGGCGCGCGGCCGCTCGTCCGGCCCGGGATCGTCCGGGCCGCGGGTCGTCGCGCTCGGCGGCGGCCACGGCCTGGCCGCGACCCTGCGTGCGCTGCGCCGCGTCTCCGACGACGTGACGGCCGTGGTGGCCGTCTCCGACGACGGCGGCAGCAGCGGCCGGCTGCGCCAGGAGTTCGACGTCGTACCGCCTGGAGACCTGCGGATGGCGCTCGCGGCCCTCTGCGGCGACGACACATGGGGCCGCACCTGGTCGCGCGTCGTGCAGCACCGCTTCGCCGGCACCGGCGACCTCGCCGGCCACTCGCTGGGCAACCTGCTCATCACGGCGCTCTGGGAGGAGACCGGCGACATCGTCACCGGTCTCGACTGGGTGGCCGCGCTGCTCGGCGCCCACGGCCGCGTGCTGCCGGTCGCGACCGTGCCGCTTCAGGTGGTCGCGGAGGTGCGCGGCCTGCACCCCGAGGACCCGTCGGTGGTCGAGCGGGTCGAGGGCCAGGTCGAGGTCGCGACGACGCCCGGCGAGGTCGTCTCGCTGCACCTCGAGCCGGCCGACGCACCGGCCTGCCCCGAGGCTGTCGAGGCCATCCACGAGGCCGACGCGATCGTGCTCGGACCGGGCTCGTGGTTCACGAGCGTGCTCGCGCCCCTGCAGGTGAAGGGGATCGGGCAGGCCGTCACCGAGGCTCGCGGGCGCGTGGTGGTCGTGCTCAACCTGGCCGAGCAGCCGGGGGAGACCGACGGCTTCTCGCCGCAGCGGCACCTCGAGGTGCTCGCGGCGCAGTGCCCCGGCCTGCGTGTCGACGTGGTGCTCGCCGACCCCGAGCGCGTGAGCGACATCCCGGCCCTCGCGTCGGCGGCCCAGCACCTCGGCGGCCGTCTCGTCCTCGCGCCCGTGGCCAGTCGCGACGGCTCCGCACGGCACGATGCCGACCTGCTCGCGTCGGCCCTCGGGGGCGCGCTCACCGTCTGAGCGCCCGGCGTACCCGTGTCCCGCAGACCGGATCCCGCTGCGAGGGTTGTTGACTCGGGTGGCAGGATTCCCGGCATGGCGATGACGGCAGCGGTCAAGGACGAGCTCTCGCGCCTCAAGGTCACCAAGCCGTGCTGCCGCAAGGCGGAGGTCTCGGCGATCCTGCGCTTCGCCTCGGGGCTGCACATCGTCGGCGGCAAGATCGTGATCGAGGCCGAGCTCGACACCGCCAACGCGGCACGACGTCTGCGCAAGGACATCGCCGACGTGTTCGGGCACGCGAGCGAGCTCGCGGTGGTGCACCCCGGCGGCCTGCGCAAGGGCAACCGCTACCTCGTGCGCGTGCACACCGACGGCGAGCAGCTCGCCCGCCAGACCGGTCTGGTCGACGCCAGCGGCCGCCCCGCGCGCGGCCTCCCGACCGCGATCGTCAACGGCCCGCTCTGCGACGCCGAGGCCGCGTGGCGCGGTGCGTTCCTCGCCCACGGCTCGCTCACCGAGCCCGGCCGCTCGTCGGCGCTCGAGGTCACCTGCCCCGGCCCCGAGGCCGCGCTCGCTCTCTCGGGCTCCGCTCGTCGTCTGGGCATCGTCGCCAAGCCGCGCGAGGTGCGCGGGGTCGACCGCGTCGTGATCCGCGACGGCGACGCCATCGCGGCGCTGCTCACGCGCCTCGGTGCCCACGAGTCGGTGCTCGCGTGGGAGGAGCGGCGGATGCGCCGCGAGGTCCGCGCCACCGCCAACCGGCTGGCCAACTTCGACGACGCCAACCTCCGCCGCTCCGCGCGCGCGGCCGTCGCCGCCGGCGCCCGCGTCAACCGCGCGCTCGAGATCCTCGGCGACGACGTCCCCGACCACCTCGCCGACGCCGGCCGGCTGCGCATGGAGCACCAGCAGGCCTCGCTCGAGGAGCTCGGCGCCCTCGCCGACCCGCCGATGACCAAGGACGCCATCGCCGGCCGGATCCGTCGCCTGCTCGCTCTCGCCGACAAGCGCGCCGCCGAGCTCGGCATCCCCGACACCGAGGCCGGCATCCCCGCCGACCTCGTCGACGCCGACTGACCCACCCACCCGAGGTCCGCGCGATCCTGGTCCCGTGCCAGTGACAGCGGGCTTCTCGCGCCGGGAAGCCCGGACACGACCACGATCACGCAGGTCATCACGGAGCGGTGTGGGGCTACTCACCAGTACGTCGGCGCCGGGAAAACGCTTACGTCGGTCCGATAGGGTCGGAGACGCCACGAGGGCACCTCGCGTGCCCCTGACCGAAGGCCGGCAACGATGCCGACCGCCGTCTCTCGAGCACAGACGAGGACTGATCCAACCGTGACCGTTCGTGTAGGCATCAACGGCTTCGGCCGCATCGGCCGCAACTTCTACCGCGCGCTCGCCGCGCAGGGCGCCGACGTCGAGGTCGTCGCCGTCAACGACCTCACCGACACCGCCACCCTGGCCCACCTGCTCAAGTACGACAGCATCCTGGGCCGCTTCCCGGAGAAGGTCTCGGCCGACGGCGACACCATCAAGGTCGGCGACAAGACCATCAAGGTCCTCGCCGAGCGCGACCCCGCGAAGCTGCCCTGGGGCGAGCTGGGCGCCGACATCGTCATCGAGTCGACCGGTCACTTCACCGACGCCGACAAGGCCCGCGGCCACATCGAGGGCGGCGCCAAGAAGGTCATCATCTCCGCGCCCGCCAAGGGCGAGGACGCCACGATCGTCATGGGCGTCAACCAGGACATCTACGACCCGGCGAACCACACGATCATCAGCAACGCGTCGTGCACCACGAACTGCCTGGCGCCGATGGCCAAGGTGCTCCTCGACTCGTTCGGCATCGAGCGCGGTCTCATGACCACGATCCACGCCTACACCAACGACCAGGTCATCCTCGACTTCCCGCACAAGGACCTGCGCCGTGCCCGCGCCGCCGCGCTCAACATGATCCCGACGAGCACCGGTGCCGCGAAGGCGATCTCCCTCGCGATCCCCGAGCTCAAGGGCAAGCTCGACGGCTACGCGATGCGCGTCCCGGTCCCGACCGGCTCGGCCACCGACCTCACCGTCGAGCTCGGCCGCGAGGTGTCCGAGGCCGAGATCAACGCCGCGATGAAGGCCGCCGCCGAGGGCCCGCTCAAGGGCATCCTCGAGTACACCGAGGACCCGATCGTCTCCTCCGACATCGTGACCTCGCCGGCGTCCTGCATCTTCGACGCGGGCGTCACCAAGGTCATCGGCACGAGCGCGAAGGTGCTCGGCTGGTACGACAACGAGTGGGGCTACAGCAACCGCCTCGTCGACCTCGTCGCGTACGTCGGCAAGTCCCTCTAAGGGCGCTCCGTCGTGAAGACGATCGACGACCTCGACGTCGCCGGTCGCCGGGTCCTCGTGCGGGCGGACTTCAACGTCCCGCTCGAGGACGCCGGCGACGGCACGCGTCGCATCACCGACGACGGTCGCATCCGCGCCGCGCTGCCGACGATCACGTCGCTGCGCGACCGCGGTGCCCGCGTCATCCTCGCGGCCCACCTCGGCCGCCCCAAGGGCGAGGCCAAGCCCGAGCTGTCCCTCGCCCCGGTCGCGCAGCGGCTCGCCGAGCTCCTCGACACGCCGGTCGCGCTCGCCGGCGACGTCACCGGCCCCTCGGCCCGGGCCCTCGTGGCCGACATGGCCGACGGCGACGTCGTGCTGCTCGAGAACGTGCGCTACGACAAGCGCGAGGACAGCAAGGACGACGCGCAGCGGGCCGAGCTCGCTGCGGAGTTCGCCTCGCTCGCCGACCTGTTCGTGAGCGACGGCTTCGGCGTCGTCCACCGCAAGCAGGCCAGCGTCTCCGACGTCGCCACCCTGCTCCCGCACGCGGCCGGACGTCTGGTCCTCGCCGAGGCGCAGGTCTTCCAGAAGGTGCTGTCCGACCCGGACCGCCCCTACGCCGTGGTGCTCGGCGGCTCGAAGGTGAGCGACAAGCTCGGCGTCATCACCAACCTGTTGAAGTCCGTCGACCGTCTGCTCATCGGCGGCGGCATGTGCTTCACGTTCCTCGCGGCGCTCGGCAAGAACGTCGGCTCCTCGCTCCTGGAGACCGACCAGATCGAGACCGTGAAGGGCCTCATCGCCGACGCCGAGCAGCGCGGGGTCGACCTCGTCCTGCCCGTCGACGTCGTCGTCGCGACCGCGTTCTCGGCCGACGCCGAGCACAAGGTCGTCACGGTCGACGACATCGAGGACGGCTGGATGGGCCTCGACATCGGCCCGAACAGCCGCGCGCTGTTCGCCGAGACCCTGGCCGACTGCCGCACCGTCGTCTGGAACGGCCCGATGGGCGTGTTCGAGATGGCGCCGTACGCCGAGGGCACCCGTGCGGTGGCCGAGGCGATCACCCGTGTCGACGGTCTCACCGTCGTCGGCGGCGGCGACTCGGCCGCGGCCGTCCGTCTGCTCGGGATCCCCGAGGACGGCTTCTCCCACATCTCCACCGGCGGCGGCGCCTCGCTCGAGTTCCTCGAGGGACGCACCCTGCCCGGCATCGCGGTCCTGGAGGACTGAACACATGGCAGCGTCCGCCCGGCTCCCGCTCATGGCCGGCAACTGGAAGATGAACCTCAACCACCTCGAGGCCATCGCCGTCGTGCAGAAGCTCGCCTTCGCGCTCAACGACGACGACCTCAAGGCCTGCGAGGTCGCGGTCCTCCCGCCCTACACCGACATCCGCTCGGTGCAGACCCTCGTCGACGCCGACAAGCTCGACATCCGGTACGGCGCGCAGGACCTCTCGGCGTACGACAAGGGCGCCTACACCGGCGAGATCAGCGGTCCGATGCTCGAGAAGCTCGGCTGCACCTACGTCGTCGTGGGCCACTCCGAGCGCCGCGAGTACCACGCCGAGACCGACGAGGTCGTGGCCTCGAAGGTGCAGGCGGCGTACCGCAACAACCTCACGCCGATCCTGTGCGTGGGCGAGGGGCTGGAGATCCGCAAGGCCGGCACCCACGTCGAGCACACGCTCGCGCAGCTCGACGGCGCTCTCGCCGGCCTCCCGGCCGACAAGGCGAAGACCATCGTCGTGGCCTACGAACCCGTCTGGGCGATCGGCACCGGCGAGGTGGCGACCCCCGACGACGCGCAGGAGGTGTGCGGCGCGATCCGCACCCGCCTCGCCGAGCTCTACTCCGGCGACCTCGCCGACGGCGTGCGCGTGCTGTACGGCGGCTCGGTCAAGGCGTCGAACGTGGCCGCGATCATGGCCCAGCCCGACGTCGACGGCGCCCTGGTGGGCGGCGCGTCGCTCGACCCCGACGAGTTCGTCGCGATCGTGCGGTTCCGCCTCCACCCCGCTGCGGAGGCCTGAGCCGTCCGAGACGCTCCGGACGCTCCGGACGGCGCCCTGGCGCCGCTCCGGGGCGTCCGTCGCTTATCCTGGTCCGACGTGCCGGTCCGGTACGCCCGAGGGGAGTGTCCGTGGTCATCGCATTCGAGGTGGCGCTCATCATCCTGAGCGCCCTGCTGATCCTCCTGGTGCTGCTGCACAAGGGGAAGGGCAGCGGCCTCTCCGACATGTTCGGCGGCGGCATCTCCTCCTCGTTCGGCGGCTCGAGCACGGCCGAGCGCAACCTCGACCGCATCACGATCGCCCTGGCGATCGTGTGGGCGGCCCTCATCGTCGGGCTCGGCCTGCTCCTCAAGGGCACCTGATCCCGGTCCTGATCCCGCTCCCGATCCCTTCGCGAAAGAGGCAGCCCCGTGGCCAGTGGTAGTGCGATCCGTGGCAGCCGTGTCGGCGCCGGCCCCATGGGCGAGGCCGAGCGCGGCGACTCCGCCCCGCGTCACCGCGTGTCGTTCTGGTGCGCCAACGGCCACGAGACGCGCCCGTCGTTCGCCACCGAGGCGGCCGTCCCCGAGACCTGGGACTGCCCGCGCTGCGGCCTCCCGGCCGGCCAGGACCGCGAGAACCCGCCCGCGGCCCCCAAGATCGAGCCGTACAAGACCCACCTGGCCTACGTGAAGGAGCGGCGCAGCGACGCCGACGGCGAGGCGATCCTCAACGAGGCCCTCGCCAAGCTCCGCGACCAGTAGCAGCCACGACGCTCCCGGCCCCGTCCACCGCTCGGTGGGCGGGGCCGTGTCGTTCCCGCCTGCGTCCGGGCGCGTCAGGGGCTGGCGATGCGGCGCAGCTCGGGCGGGAGCTGGCTGGCGGCCTTCTCGTCGATGAGCACGAGGGTGCGCTCGCGTCCGCGAGCGCCGGCGGCGGGCACGGCGACCTGGCCTGCGTCGGACAGGGCGAGCCGGAACGCCGGTGCCTTCGCCTCGCCGTCGCCGATGATCCACACCTCGCGCGAGGCCTGGACGGCCGGGAACGTGAGCGTGATGCGCACCGGCGGCGGCTTGGGGGAGCCGTGGACGCCCACGACCCAGCGCTGCGTCTCGTGCACCGCGGGCAGCTGCGGGAACAGGCTGTTGATGTGGGCGTCGGGCCCCATCCCCAGCAGCGTGACGTCGAACGACGGCACCTGGGCGTGGTCCTCCGGACGGCTGTGGCGGCGCAGCTCCTCGGCGTACACGGCGGCGGCCTCGTCGGCGGTGAGGCCGGAGTCGGACGAGGGCATCGGGTGCACGTGCTCGGGGTCGAGCGGCACGTGGTCGAGCAGCGCCTCGCGGGCCTGCTTCTCGTTGCGGTCGGGGTCCTCGGACGCGACGTAGCGGTCGTCGCCCCACCAGACGTGGACGGTCGACCAGTCGATCGAGTCGCGCGATGGCGAGGCGTTGAGGACGGCGAGGACCTTGATGCCGTCGGTGCCGCCGGTGAGCGACACGTGGGCCGAGCCCCGGGCGCTCTGCGCCTCGACGATGGCCGTCACCAGCCGCGCGGCGACGGCGTCGGCGAGGGTGTCGCTGTCCTTGTGGACGATGACCTCGGGCGTGCTCATGACGTGCCCCCGCTCCGGCGCCGAGGCGCTGCTGACTTCGTCGCGACCTTCTTCGTCGCGACCTTCTTCGTGGCCGGAGCCTTCTTCGTGGCGGCCTTCGTCGTGGTCCGCGCGGCGGCCGGGCGCGAACCGGCCTTGCGCGCCGCGCGCTCGGCGTCGGGGTCGGCTCCGTCGACGGCGATGCCGTCCTGGTGGCCGGGGCCCTTCTGCTTGGGCGCGTGCGTGTGGGTGCCGTGCGACGGCCAGCCGGCCAGGTGCGGCAGCTCCTCGAGGGTCTCGCCGTAGATCTCGTCGGGGTCGAGCCGGCGCAGCTCCTCGGCGATGATCCCGTCGGTCGTACGCCGGTGCAGCGCCGCCTCGCGCGGCGGGAACCCGGGGCGCGTCATCCGCGCGATGCGGCCGTCAGGACGGCTGATCGTGATGTCACCGGACTCGGTCGTGAGCGTGACGCCGGTGATCCCGGGACCACGGCTGGTGTGCAGGACCACGGGTACGCGCAGGTTGCGCTGCAACCAGGCCGCCAGCAGCAGCGCCGACGGGTTGCTGCGCTGCGCCGACACCGCGGCGCCGGTGACGGCGCCGAAGGGCTGGTCGAGCGACGAGGCGATGAGCGCGCGCCACGGGGTGATGCGCGTCCACGACAGGTCGGTGTCGCCGGCGTGGTAGCCCAAGCGGTTCTGCTCGAGCACCTTCATCGGACGACCCGACGCCGAGGCGTCGGTGATGCGCCGCTGCGCCAGGCGGCCGACGGGGTCCTCGCCCGGGATCTCGGGCGCCGACCCCGGCCACCACACGACCACCGGTGCGTCGGGGACGAGCAGCGGGAGGACGACCGACGACACGTGGTGGGCGAGCGGCCCGCGCAGGCGCAGCTCGACGACCTCGCCGAGACCGTCGGCACCGCCGACGTTGACCTCGGCGTCGAGCTGGGCCGCTCCGCGCCCGGGGCGCGGGATGGCCACCAGGATGCGGCTGGGGTGCTCGCGGGCCGCCTCGGCCGCAGCGCGCACGGCGTCGGCCTGCGTCGCCTCGTCGGCGACGATGACGAGGGTGAGCACGCGTCCCACGGCGCTGGAGCCCTGGCGGAACCGCTCCGCCGAGATCGCGGTGCTGACCTCGGCCGCGGTGGTGTCGTCGAGACGCACGCTCATGGCCGCCTCCAGCTGCGTCCGTCGCGGGCCAGCATCTCGTGCGACCCCGCGGGGCCCCACGTGCCCGACTCGTACTGCTCGGGGCGCCCGCGCGACGCCCAGTGCTCGAGGATCGGGTCGAGCACCTTCCAGCCGAGCTCGACCTCCTCGTGCCGCGGGAACAGCGGCGGGTCACCGAGCAGGACGTCCAGGATGAGCCGCTCGTAGGCCTCGGGGCTCGACTCGGTGAAGGAGTCGCCGTACGCGAAGTCCATGTTGACGTCGCGCACCTCCATCTGGGTGCCGGGCACCTTGGAGCCGAAGCGCATCGTGACGCCCTCGTCGGGCTGGATTCGCACCACGAACGCGTTCTGGCCGAGCTCCTCGGTGTCGGTCGCGTTGAACGGCAGGTGCGGCGCGCGCTTGAACACCACCGCGAGCTCGGTGACGCGTCGGCCGAGGCGCTTGCCGGTGCGCAGGTAGAACGGGACGCCGGCCCAGCGGCGCGTGTCGATCTCGAGCTTGATGGCCGCGAAGGTCTCGGTCGTGGAGTCGGGAGAGATGCCCTGCTCCTCGAGGAAGCCGATCACCGGCGCCCCGCCCTGCCAGCCGGCGGCGTACTGGCCCCGGGCGGTGTGCTTGTCGAGGTCCTTCGGCAGGACGATCGCGGTGAGGACCTTCTCCTTCTCGATGCGTACGTCGTTCGCGGAGAACGAGAGCGGCTCCTCCATCGCGGTGAGCGCGAGCAGCTGGAGCAGGTGGTTCTGGATGACGTCGCGCGCGGCGCCGATGCCGTCGTAGTAGCCGGCGCGGCCGCCGATGCCGATGTCCTCGGCCATCGTGATCTGCACGTGGTCGACGTAGTTGGAGTTCCAGATCGGCTCGAACATCGTGTTGGCGAAGCGCAGCGCCAGCAGGTTCTGGACCGTCTCCTTGCCGAGGTAGTGGTCGATGCGGAACACCGACCCCGACGGGAAGACCTCGCCGATCGTGGAGTTGAGCTCGCGCGCGCTCTCGAGGTCGTGGCCGAACGGCTTCTCGATCACCACCCGGCGCCACGCGCCGTCCGTGGACACCGACAGCCCGGACCGCTTGAGCTGCTGCACGACCGGCCCGAAGAACTTCGGCGGGATCGAGAGGTAGAACGCGTGGTTGCCGCGCGTGCCGCGCACGCGGTCGAGGTCCATGACCACCTGCGAGAGCTGGTCGAACGCCGCGTCGTCGCCGATGTCGCCCGCGACGAAGCGGATGCCCTTGCACAGCTCCTGCCAGACGTCCTCGCGGAACTCGGTGCGGGCGTACTCGCGCACCGAGTCGTGGACGATCTGCGCGAAGTCCTGGTCGGCCCAGTCGCGACGGGCGAAGCCCACGAGCGCGAAGCCCGCGGGCAGCAGGCCGCGGTTGGCGAGGTCGTAGACCGCGGGCATCAGCTTCTTGCGCGACAGGTCGCCGGTGACGCCGAAGATCACCAGGCTGCACGGTCCCGCGATCCGCGGGAGCCGTCGGTCGCGCGGGTCGCGGAGCGGGTTGTCGGAGGGCTCGGCGATGCCGGTACGCACTCCGTCTCCCTCAGCCCTGGGCCGCGGTGAGCGCGTCCTGGACGGCGCCGAGCAGCTGGTTCCACGAGTCGACGAACTTCTCGACGCCCTCCTGCTCGAGCACCTCGACGACGTCGTCGAGGTCGATGCCCGCGTCGCGCAGCGCCTGCAGCGCCGCGTGCGCGTTGCCGATCTCGGGGACGATCGTGTCGCCGGTGACCTCCGCGTGGTCGCGGCAGGCGTCGAGCGTGGCCTCGGGCATGGTGTTGACGACGTTGGCGGTGACGAGGTCGACGACGTACCGGGTGTCGGAGTACGCCGGGTCCTTCACGCCCGTCGACGCCCACAGCGGCCGCTGCACGTGCGCGCCCTCCGCTGCGAGCGCCTTCCAGCGGTCGCCGGCCACGACCTCCTGGAACGCCTCGTAGGCGATGCGGGCGTTGGCGATGGCTGCCGTGCCGCGCAGCGGGGAGCCGTCGCCGAGGCGCTTGTCGACCTCGGTGTCGACGCGGCTGACGAAGAACGACGCGACGCTCTCGATGGTCGCGAGGTCGTGGCCGTTCTCGGCCGCCTGCTCGAGCCCGGCGAGCCAGGCGTCGAGCACCGCGCGGTAGCGGTCGACGGAGAAGATCAGCGTGACGTTGACGCTGATGCCCTCGGCCAGCACGGCGGTGATGGCCGGCAGGCCCTCGACGGTCGCGGGGATCTTGATGAGCACGTTCGGACGGTCGACCGCCCAGTGCAGCGCCTTCGCCTCGGCGATCGTCGCGGCCGTCGCGCGGGCCAGGCGCGGGTCGACCTCGATGCTCACCCGGCCGTCGACGCCGCCGGTGCGCGCGTGCACGGGCGCGAGGACGTCGCAGGCCCAGCGCACGTCGTACGTCGTCAGCGCGCGGATCGCCTCGCCGAGGTCGACGCCGCGGACGGCGAGATCCTGCACCTGGGCGGCGTACTCCTTCGCCCCGCTGGTGATGGCCTTGTCGAAGATCGACGGGTTGGTCGTGACCCCGACGACGTGCGAGCCCTCCACGAGGGCGGCCAGGCCGCCCGACTCGAGGCGACCCCGGTCGAGGTCGTCGAGCCAGATGGACACTCCGGCGGCGGACAGGTCGGCGAGGCGGTCGGCAGACATGAGACGACCCTAACCACGGCGGCGCCCGCGCGCCCGTACTACGACGGGTCGCGGCGGGTCAGCCGGGCACCGACGCCAGCGACTCCTTCGCCGCGGCGACCACGGCCTCGGGCGTGAACCCGAACTCGCGGAAGAGGGTCGACGCCGACGCCGAGGCGCCGAAGTGCTCGAGCGACACGGCACGGCCGTGGTCGCCGAGGTACTTCCACCAGCCCTGCGCGATGCCCGCCTCGACGCTCACGCGCGCCCGGACGCCCGCGGGCAGCACGCTCTCGCGGTAGTCGGCGTCCTGCTCCTCGAACCACTCGAGGCAGGGGAGCGACACGACCTGGGCGGCGATGCCCTCGGCCTGCAGCGCCTCGTGCGCCGCGACGGCCAGCTGCACCTCGGAACCGGTCGCGATGAGCACGACGTCGGGCTTGCCGCCGAACGCCGGGCACAGCACGTAGCCGCCGCGGGCAGCGCCCTCGGCCGCGCCGCACGACGTGCGGTCGAACGTCGGCACGTTCTGCCGGGTCAGAGCGAGCCCGGTGGGCTTGCGACGGCGCAGGATCTCGTGCCACACGACCGAGGTCTCGTTCGCGTCGGCGGGGCGCACCACGGCGAGACCGGGGATCGCGCGCAGCGCCCAGAGGTGCTCGACGGGCTGGTGGGTCGGGCCGTCCTCGCCGAGGCCGATCGAGTCGTGGGTCCACACGTAGGTGACGTCGACGCCCATGATCGCCGCGACGCGGACGGCGCCGCGCATGTAGTCGGAGAACACGAGGAACGTGCCGCCGAACGGCCGCAGCAGGTCGCTCTCCGAGAGGCCCGACAGGATCGAGCCCATCGCGTGCTCGCGGACGCCGAAGTGGAGGATCCGGCCGTACGGCGACTGGCTCTTGCCGAACGGCGAGTCGGGCTTCACGACGGTGCCCTCGGGCAGGAACGAGGGCGCGCCCTCGATGGTCGTGTTGTTGCTCTCGGCGAGGTCGGCGCTGCCGCCGACGAACTCGGGCAGCACCGACGCGATCGCCTGGATGACCTCGCCGCTCGCCTTGCGCGTCGAGACGTCCTTGCCCGCGGGGAACTCGGGCAGCTCGAGGTCGACGGGCAGCGTGCCGGCCTGCAGCCGGGCGAGCAGCTCCGCGCGCTCGGGGTTGTCGGCGCGCCACTGCAGGAACGCGGCGTCCCACTCGGCGCGCAGCGCGGCGCCGCGAGCCTTGACCTGGCGCGCGTGCTCGAGCACCTCGGGCTCGACGACGAAGGACTGCTCGGGGTCGAAGCCGAGGATCTCCTTGACCTTCGCGACCTCGTCGGCGCCGAGCGCGCTGCCGTGCGCCTTGAACGTGTTCTTCAGCGTGGGCGCGGGCCACCCGATGACGCTGTGCATCCGGATCATCGACGGGCGCTCGGTCTCGGCGACGGCGTTCTGCAGCGCGGTCGCGAGGGCGAGCACGTCGACCCGGCCGTCGGGGAGGTGCTCGACGGTCTGCACGTGCCAGCCGTAGGCCTCGTAGCGCTTCGCGACGTCCTCGTTGAAGGCGATCGCGGTGTCGTCCTCGATCGAGATGTGGTTGTCGTCGTAGACGGCGATGAGGTTGCCGAGCTTCTGGACGCCGGCCAGCGACGACGCCTCCGAGGTGACGCCCTCCTCGAGGTCGCCGTCGCCGCAGATCACGAAGATTCGCCGGTCGAAGATGCTCTCGCCCAGGGGCGTGCCCGGGTCGAGCAGGCCGTGCTCGTACCGGGCTCCCATGGCCATGCCGACCGCGGTCGCGAGGCCCTGGCCCAGGGGACCTGTCGTGGTCTCGACGCCCGGCGTGTGGCCGCGCTCCGGGTGGCCCGGCGTGAGCGAGCCCCAGGTGCGGAACGCCTCGAGGTCGGACAGCTCCACGCCGTATCCGGACAGGAAGAGCTGGATGTAGAGGGTGAGCGACGAGTGGCCGGGCGACAGCACGAACCGGTCGCGGGCGATCCAGCGCGGGTCGGCCGGGTCGTGGGCCAGGAAGTGCTGGAACAGCAGGTACGCCGCGGGCGCCAGGCTCATCGCCGTGCCGGGGTGGCCGTTGCCGACCTTCTGCACGGCGTCGGCGGCCAGCACGCGGATCGTGTCCACGGCGCGCTCGTCGAGCTCGGTCCAGGTAGCGTCGTGGAACAGGTCGGGGGAGTCCGCGAAGGTCGTCACGAGCACGGAGCCTAGCCCGGTCCCGTCAGCACCGGTCCGGCGCGGCTACACTCGCTGCGCGCCTTCCTCGAGGGCTTCCTCGAGACCCGTCCCGTTGACCGCCGCCGCACCCCGGAGCCGCCCGTGACCGCCGTCGACCCCCGGTCGGCCCACGGCCACGGTCCCTCGGTTGAGGGCGTGCGCGGCGCTGAGATCGAGGTGCGCCACCGCTCCAAGCTCGCGGCGTACGTCGCCCTCACCAAGCCGCGGATCATCGAGCTGCTGCTCGTCACGACCGTCCCGACGATGATCCTCGCCTCGGGCGGGCTCCCGTCGCTCTGGCTGGTCGCGGCCACCCTCGTCGGCGGCTTCCTCGCGGCGGGCGGCGCTAACGCGCTCAACATGTACATCGACCGCGACATCGACAGCCTCATGGTCCGCACCGGCCACCGGCCGATCGTCACCGGCGAGGTGAGCCCCAACGGCGCGCTCGCCTTCGGCCTGATGCTGGCTGTGGGTTCGGTGGCC
Source organism: Candidatus Nanopelagicales bacterium (assembly GCA_046330715.1). Classification (GTDB taxonomy): domain Bacteria; phylum Actinomycetota; class Actinomycetes; order S36-B12; family CAIYMF01; genus Longivirga. Next base: position 121,118 of record JAXLSG010000002.1, on the reverse strand, counting down.
TGGTTCGCGGTCACCACCAACGCGCTCGCCGCCGGCCTGACCGCGGCCGCGATCCTGATGTACGTCGTGGGCTACACGCTCCTGCTCAAGCGCCGCACCCCGCAGAACATCGTCTGGGGCGGCGCCGCCGGCTGCATGCAGATCCTCATCGGCTGGGCTGCGGTCACGGGATCGATCACCTGGGCGCCCATGGTGCTCTTCGGCGTCGTGTTCTTCTGGACGCCGCCGCACTACTGGCCGCTGTCGCTGCGCTTCAAGGACGACTACGCGGCTGCCGGCGTACCCATGCTGCCGGTCGTCGCGCCGCTGTCGAAGGTCGCGCGCGAGATCATCGGCTACTCGTGGGCGATGGTCCTGACCTCGCTGCTGCTCGTCCCCGCGGGCGGCATGACGCCGTTCTACGCCCTGGCCGCGGCCGTCCTCGGCGGCTGGTTCCTGTGGGAGGCCCACGCGCTGCTGCGCCGGGTCCGCCGCGGCGACAAGGACGTCAAGGCGATGCGCCTATTCCACGGCTCGATCAGCTACCTGGCGCTGCTCTTCCTCGTCGTCGCCATCGACGCCTTCCTCCCCTTCTGACCGACCCGTCCGACCGACCCGCCGGCACATCCGGCGTGATCTTGGTCAGTTGCTACCTTCCCGGGCCGGGTAGCTCGCAACTGACCAAGATCACGCGGGCTGGGGTGCGGCGGGGAGGGGGACGACGCCGCGGGTGCGGGTGCTCAGGAGCAGGCGCACCGTGGCCCACCAGATGACGGTGGCCAGCAGGACGTGGAAGGCGACGAGCACCCACGGCTCGCCGGTGAAGTACTGCACGTAGCCGATCAGGCCCTGCGCGAAGAACGCCACCAGCAGGTGGGTCGCCGCGCGGGTGGTGCGCTCGGGGGCGCCCGTGGCGCGCAGCGCGATCAGCAGGCCGATCAGCAGGCCGATGCACAGCACGACGAGGTCGGCGTGCAGCCAGCTGATCATCCGCGGGTCGAGGCCGAGCCGGGTCGTGCGCTCGTCGCCGGCGTGCGGGCCGCTCGCCGTCACGAGCATCCCCACCACGAGCACCGCGGCCATGAGGGCGGTCAGCACCTGGACGCCGATCCGCACCTCGCGGCGTACGACGATGGTCACGGGCTCGTCGCCCGGCTCGCCGGCCCGCACGACGAGCACCGTCGTGAGCGCCACGATCACCAGCGACAGCAGCAGGTGCGACCCGACCATGATCGGGTTGAGCTTGGTGAGCACGGTGATGCCGCCGAGCGGGATCTGCAGCACCGTGCCGATGAGCGGTACCGCGGCGAGCCAGGTCAGCGCGGGGCGCGCCGGGAGACCCACCCGGCGACGGCGTCGCGCGTCGAGCACGGCCAGCACGAGCGCCACGAGGGCCAGTGCCATGAGGACGCCGGTGAGCGTCCGGTTCCCGAACTCGATGAGCTTGTGCCACTGCTCGGCCTGGTTGGCCACGGGCGTGACGGACCCCTGGGCGCAGGTCGGCCAGTCCGGGCAGCCGAGGCCCGAGCCGGTGAGGCGGACCAGCGCGCCGGTGACGACGATGCCCATCTGCACCACGAGGTTGGCGACATACACGCGACGGGTGCGCAGCGGGGCGCGGCCGTCGAGGAGGGTCGCCGCGTCCTCGGTCGTGGTGGGGTCCGGGAGGTGCGTCGTCACGTCCGCAAGGCTAGGCGACCGGCGTACGCCGGGCTCCCCGCGGACCGGCGACTCTCGTCACACGGGTCAGGACCAGCGGAAGGTGCGGGCGGTCGCGAACCCCGCGACGAGAGCCCAGACGAGCAGCACGGCCGCAGCCGCCACGGGGAACCCGAGACCGTGCAGCAGGACGTCGCGCAGCCCCTGCCCGAGGGCCGCCGAGGGCAGCAGCGGCACGATGACGGCGAGCGGCCCGGGCAGCCGGTCGGCGGGGATCACGACCCCGCCGAGCGCGAGCAGCAGCAGGTAGAGGCCGTTGGCGACGGCGAGGGTCGCCTCGGCCCGCAGCGTGCCGGCGAGCAGCAGCCCGAGCGCCGAGAACGCGGCCGTACCGAGGACCAGCAGGAGCACGGCGTACGCCCACGAGCCCACCGGGTGCCAGCCGAGCGCGTAGGCGACCGCCGCGATCAGCAGCACCTGCACGACCTCCACGACGAGCACCGCGGCGGTCTTGGCGAGGAGCAGCCCCGTGCGGCCGAGAGGGGTCGAGCCGAGGAGACGGAGGACGCCGTACCTGCGCTCGAACCCGGTCGCGATCGCCTGCCCGGTGAAGGCCGTGGACATGACGGCGAGGGCGAGGACGCCCGGCGCGACGGCGTCGATCGCGGGGTCGTGGCCCACGACGTCGGCCGGCAGCTTCGACAGGGCGACCAGCACGACGAGGGGGATCACGAGGGTGAGGAGCAGCTGCTCGCCGTTGCGCAAGGTCATGCGCACCTCGGCGAGCGTCTGCGCGAGCAGGATGCGACCGCGCGAGGCCGCGCCGGGCGCGGGCGCGAGACCGCCGGGGGCGGTGCTCGGGACGGTCATGACCGCAGCTCCCGTCCGGTGAGGTCGAGGAACACGTCCTCGAGGCTGCGGCGCCCGGTCGAGAGCTCGCGGGGGAGCACGCCCTGGTCGGCGCACCACGTGGTCACGAGCGCGAGCAGGTCGGGGCCGATCTCGCCCTCGACGCGGTAGACGCCGGCGGGCACCTCGATCACCGACGACGTCGACGGCAGCCGGCGACGCAGCGCGGAGAGGTCGAGACCCGGGTCGGCCGTGAACGTGAGCACCTCGCCGCTGCCCGTGAGCTCCGCGGTCGTGCCCGCGGCGACGACGCGACCGTGGTCGATGATCACGACCTCGTCGGCCAGGCGCTCGGCCTCGTCCATCAGGTGGGTCGTGAGCACGACGGTGACGCCGTCGCGCCGCAGCTGCTCGACCAGGTCCCACGCCGCCAGACGGGTCTGCGGGTCCATGCCCGCGCTCGGCTCGTCGAGGAACACCAGGTCGGGTCGGCCGACCACCGCGCAGGCCAGCGCGAGCCGCTGCTTCTCGCCGCCCGACATCCGCCGGTACGTCGCCCGCACGGTGTCCAGGCCCAGGCGCGAGGCGAGGTCGTCGACGTCGAGGGGCCGCGCGTAGAACGACGCGAGGTGGCGCAGCATCGGGAGCGCGCGCATCGAGGCGTAGATCCCGCCCTCCTGCAGCATCACGCCCACCCGTGCCCGCAGCTCGCGCGCGTCGGGCGGCAGCCCCCACACCCGGACCGAGCCCGCGTCGGGGCGGCGATAGCCCTCGCAGACCTCCACCGTGCTGGTCTTGCCGGCGCCGTTGGGGCCGAGCAGGGCGGTGATCCGCCCGGCCGGGACGGTGAACGACAGGCCGTCGAGGGCCTGCGTGGCGCCGTACGCGAGCCGCAGCCCCGAGACCACGACGGCGTCGCCGGTCGGGTCGGGGGAGCTCACGCGGGCGATCCTAGGTCGGGGCCGCGTACGCCCTCGGGGCGGTCCCCGGACCCCGGCTCGCGCGGTCCGGGCAATTAGGCAACAATGGGGTTGTGAAATCGACCGGACGGCTCACGGGCGCCCCTGCGCGGGTGGCCCGGGCGCTGCTCGAGGGGGGCCCGCAGACCGCCGCGACCCTCGCCGAGCGGCTCGACCTGTCGACCACCGCCGTCCGCCGCCACCTCGACGCCCTCGTCGACGACGGCTTCGCCGAGGCGGGGGAGCGGGCGCCGTACGGCCCCGCCGCCGTCGACCGGCCGCGCAGCGCGGGCCGCCCGGCCAAGGTCTTCACCCTCACCACCGCCGGCCGCGACGCGTTCGAGCAGCAGTACGACGACCTCGCGGTCCAGGCCCTGCGCTACCTCGCCGACACCGCGGGCGACGACGCGGTCGAGGGCTTCGCCCGCCGCCGCGTGGCCGACCTCGAGGAGCGCTACGGCGCGGCCCTCGACGCCGTCGACCCCGAGGAGCGCCCGGGCATGCTCGTGGCCGTCCTCAACGACGAGGGCTACGCCGCCTCGATCGTCGACGGCCCCGGCGGCCCGGCCATCCAGCTCTGCCAGCACCACTGCCCGGTGAGCCACGTCGCCGCCGAGTTCCCGGCGCTGTGCGAGGCCGAGACCGAGGCGTTCTCGCGCCTGCTCGGCACCCACGTCACCCGCCTCGCCACGCTCGCGCACGGCGACGGCGTCTGCACCACCCTCGTCCCTCGACCTGTCACCGCACGCCAGGAGGTCAGCTCATGACGACCGAGATCCACGACGAGCTCGAGGGCCTGGGTCGCTACGACTTCGGCTGGGCCGACCCCGACGTCGCGGGCGCCACCGCGCGCCGCGGCCTCAACGAGGACGTCGTCCGCGACATCAGCGCGAAGAAGAACGAGCCCGAGTGGATGCTCGAGACCCGTCTCAAGGCGCTGCGCCTGTTCCAGAAGAAGCCCATGCCGCACTGGGGCTCCGACCTCACCGGCATCGACTTCGACAACATCAAGTACTTCGTGCGCTCCACCGAGAAGCAGGCGGCGTCGTGGGAGGACCTCCCCGACGACATCAAGGCGACCTACGACCGGCTCGGCATCCCCGAGGCCGAGAAGCAGCGCCTCGTCGCAGGCGTGGCCGCGCAGTACGAGTCCGAGGTCGTCTACCACAAGATCCGCGAGGACCTCGAGGAGCAGGGCGTCATCTTCCTCGACACCGACACCGGCCTGCGCGAGCACGAGGACGTGTTCCGCGAGTACTTCGGCACGGTGATCCCGTCGGGCGACAACAAGTTCTCGGCGCTCAACACCGCGGTGTGGTCGGGCGGCTCGTTCATCTACGTGCCCAAGGGCGTCCACGTCGAGATCCCGCTGCAGGCCTACTTCCGGATCAACACCGAGAACATGGGCCAGTTCGAGCGCACGCTGATCATCGTCGACGAGGACGCCTACGTTCACTACGTCGAGGGCTGCACCGCGCCGATCTACTCCAGCGACTCGCTGCACTCGGCCGTCGTCGAGATCATCGTGAAGAAGGGCGCCCGCTGCCGCTACACGACGATCCAGAACTGGTCGAACAACGTCTACAACCTCGTCACCAAGCGCGCTGTGGCGCAGGCCGGCGCGACGATGGAGTGGATCGACGGCAACATCGGCTCCAAGGTCACGATGAAGTACCCCGCCGTGTGGATGGTCGGCGAGCACGCCAAGGGCGAGACGCTCTCGATCGCGTTTGCCGGTGAGGGCCAGCACCAGGACGCCGGCTCGAAGATGGTCCACGCAGCGCCCAACACCTCCTCGACGATCGTGTCGAAGTCGGTGGCGCGCGGCGGCGGCCGTACGTCGTACCGCGGTCTCGTGCAGATCAACGAGGACGCCCACGGCTCGCGCAGCACGGTGAAGTGCGACGCGCTGCTCGTCGACGACATCAGCCGCTCCGACACCTACCCCTACGTCGACGTCCGCACCGACGACGTCTCGATGGGGCACGAGGCCACGGTCTCGAAGGTGAGCGCCGACCAGCTCTTCTACCTGATGTCGCGCGGCCTCACCGAGGACGAGGCGATGGCGATGATCGTGCGCGGCTTCGTCGAGCCGATCGCCCGCGAGCTGCCGATGGAGTACGCGCTCGAGCTCAACCGGCTCATCGAGCTGCAGATGGAAGGAGCGGTGGGCTGAGTGTCCGCCAGCACTGAGACCGTCGAGCGCGAGGTCTCCCTCGACGCTCCTGCCGCCGACCTCGCGCCCCGCGTGGTGTCGCGGAACCCCGACGACTTCGCGATGCCGACCGGCCGCGAGGAGGCGTGGCGGTTCACCCCGCTGCGCCGCTTCGCCGCGCTGCTCGACGCGGCGCCGTCCGACTCCCACCTCGCGTGGACGACGTCGCTGCCCGAGGGCGTCGTGCTCGACGAGCTCGCGGCCGACGACCCGGCGCTCGCGACCCTCCCGCTGCCGGTCGACCGGCTCTCGGCGGTCGCTCTCGGCCGCTCCGGGGGAGCGGTGCGCGTCACCGTCCCCGAGCCGGCGGCGCAGGAGCCCGTCGTGCTGCGGCTGCGCGGCGACGACGCCGCAGCCGTCGTGCTCGGGCACGTGGTCCTCGACGTGAAGCCGTTCGCCCAGGCCGTCGTGGTCCTCGAGCACTCGGGGTCGGCGCAGTACGCCGAGCACCTCAGCGTGCTCGTCGGCGACGGCGCCTCGCTGCGGCTCGTGCACCTGCAGAGCTGGGACGACGACGCCGTCCACGCCGCCCACGTGTCGGTGCGCGTCGGCCGCGACGCGACGTTCCGCTCGTTCCAGGCCAGCGTCGGCGGCGGCGCAGTTCGCGTGCTGGAGACCGTCGAGTACGCCGGCGCCGGCGGCGACGCCGAGCTGCTCGGCATCTTCTTCGCGACCGCCGGTCAGCACCTCGAGCACCGGATCCTCGTCGACCACTCCGTCCCGCACTGCCGCAGCAACGTCCTCTACAAGGGCGCGCTCTCGGGCGACACCGAGGGCGGCGAGGAGGGCATCGCGCGCAGCGTGTGGGTCGGCGACGTCCTGATCCGCGCCGCGGCGGTCGGCACCGAGACCTACGAGCTCAACCGCAACCTGCTGCTCACCGAGGCCGCGCGCGCCGACTCCGTGCCCAACCTGGAGATCGAGACGGGCGAGATCGTCGGAGCCGGCCACGCGAGCGCCACCGGCCGCTTCGACGACGAGCAGCTGTTCTACCTGCAGTCGCGCGGCATCCCGGCCGACGTCGCGACCCGCCTCGTCGTGCGCGGCTTCTTCGCCGACGTCATCAACCGGCTCGAGCTGCCCGAGTGGCAGGCCTCCCTCCAGGAGCGCATCGACGCCGAGCTCGGCTTCGAGGCCGACGCCGCGGAGACCGAGGAGGACCAGGCATGAGCCTCCTGCAGGTCTGCAAGCTCATCGACGTCCCTGTCCCGGGCGCCCTCGCTGTCGTCGTGGACGGCGTGCCGGTGGCCGTCGTCCGCGACTCCGACGGCGGCGTCCACGCCCTGCGCGACGTCTGCTCCCACGCCGACGTCGCCCTGTCGGAGGGCGAGGTCGACGGCTGCACGCTCGAGTGCTGGCTGCACGGCTCGCGCTTCGACGTGCGCACCGGCGAGCCCTCGGGCCCGCCCGCCTCGCGCCCCGTCCCCGTCTACCTGGCCACGGTCGAGGGCGAGGGGGACGACGCCGTCGTCCTCGTCGACGTCACCGTGAACGCCGCCGCCCGCTGAGCCCCGCCCGCAGAACCAGGAGCATCATGTCCACCCTCGAGATCCGCGACCTGCACGTCTCCGTCGAGGCCGACGGCGGCGCGCGCGAGATCCTGCGCGGCGTCGACCTCACCGTCCGCAGCGGCGAGACCCACGCGATCATGGGCCCCAACGGATCGGGCAAGTCCACGCTCGCCTACTCCATCGCCGGCCACCCGAAGTACACCGTCACCGGCGGCACCGTCACCCTCGACGGCGAGGACGTCCTCGCCATGTCGGTCGACGAGCGCGCCCGCGCCGGCCTGTTCCTCGCCATGCAGTACCCCGTCGAGGTGCCCGGCGTCTCCGTCTCCAACTTCCTGCGCACGTCGGTCACCGCCGTCCGCGGCGAGGCGCCCAAGCTGCGCACCTGGATCAAGGAGATGAAGGGCGCGATGGAGGGGCTGTCGATGGACGCCTCCTTCGCCGAGCGCTCGGTCAACGAGGGCTTCTCCGGCGGCGAGAAGAAGCGCCACGAGATCCTGCAGATGCAGCTGCTGCAGCCCAAGATCGCCGTGCTCGACGAGACCGACTCGGGTCTCGACGTCGACGCGCTACGCATCGTGTCCGAGGGCGTCAACAAGGTCGCCGACGGCGGCGAGGTCGGCATCCTGCTGATCACGCACTACACGCGGATCCTGCGCTACATCAAGCCGGACTTCGTCCACGTGTTCGTCGACGGCCGCATCGTGGCCGAGGGCGGCGCCGAGCTCGCCGACGAGCTCGAGGCCAACGGCTACGACGCGTACGTGAAGGCGGCGTCCGGGGCATGACCGTCACCGCCCCCGTGTCGGGGCTCCTCGACGTCGACCGCGTGGCGGCCGACTTCCCGATCCTGTCGCGCACCGGTCGCGGCGGGAACCGGCTGGTCTACCTGGACTCCGGGGCGACGTCGCAGAAGCCCACCGCGGTGCTCGACGCCGAGCGCGGGTTCTACACGCAGCACAACGCCGCGGTGCACCGCGGCGCGCACCTGCTCGCCGAGGAGGCGACCGACGCCTACGAGCACGCCCGCGCGACCATCGCGGCGTTCCTCGGCGCGGAGGCGCGCGAGCTCGTGTTCACCAAGAACGCGACCGAGGCGCTCAACCTCGTGTCGTACGCGTTCAGCAACGCCACCGCGAAGGCCCAGCACGGGCGCGCGCTGCCCGACGGCGCCGAGCGGTTCGTGCTCGCTCCGGGCGACGAGATCGTCGTCACGGAGATGGAGCACCACGCGAACCTCGTGCCGTGGCAGGAGGTCTGCGACAAGACCGGCGCGGTGCTGCGCTGGATCGGCGTCACCGACGAGGGACGGCTCGACCTCGACCACCCCGAGCACGGCCTCGCGGTGATCAACGAGCGCACCAAGGTCGTCGCGCTCACGCACCAGAGCAACGTGCTGGGCACGGTCACCCCGGTGGCCCGCGTCGCCGAGGCCGCGCACGCCGTCGGAGCGCTCGTGGTGCTCGACGCCTGCCAGTCGGTGCCGCACATGGCCGTCGACGTCCGCGAGCTCGGCGCCGACTACATCGCGTTCAGCGGTCACAAGATGCTCGGCCCGTCGGGGATCGGCGTCCTGTGGGGCCGCTACGACCTGCTCGAGTCGATGCCGCCGTTCCTCACCGGCGGCTCGATGATCGAGGTCGTCCGCATGGAGGGCTCGACCTTCGCCCCGCCGCCGCAGCGCTTCGAGGCCGGTGTGCCGATGGCCGCGCAGGCGGTCGGGCTCGGTGCCGCGGTCGACTACCTCGAGGCGCTGCGCTCCGCCGACGGCTCGCTGTCGGGCATGGCCGCTGTCGCGTCGCACGAGCACGCGCTCACGTCGTACGCCCTCGCCTCGCTGGGCGAGGTGCCCGGCGTACGCGTGGTCGGCCCGCTCGACTCCGACGCGCGCGGCTCGGCCGTGTCGTTCGTCGTCGACGGCATCCACGCCCACGACGTCGGCCAGGTGCTCGACGACCGCGGGGTCGAGGTGCGCGTGGGCCACCACTGCGCGTGGCCGCTGCACCGCCGCTTCGGCGTCGCCGCCACCGCGCGCGCGACGTTCTACGTCTACAACGGCCCCCGCGACGTCGACGACCTGGTCGCCGCGGTGCGCCACGCGCAGAGCTTCTTCGGGGTCGCGTGATGGACCTGCAGAACCTCTACCAGGAGATCATCCTCGACCACTACAAGAACCCCCGCGGCAAGGGCCTGCGGGAGCCGTACGCCGTCGAGGTGCACCACGTGAACCCGACGTGCGGCGACGAGATCACCCTGCGGGTCGAGCTCGACGGCGACAAGGTCGTCGACGTCTCCTACGACGGCCAGGGCTGCTCGATCTCGCAGGCCTCGGCCTCGGTGCTCTTCGAGCAGCTGGTCGGCCAGACCGTCACCGACGACCTGGCCACGACCGACGCGTTCCAGGAGCTGATGCAGGGCCGCGGGCAGGTCGAGCCCGACGAGGACGTCCTCGGTGACGCGATCGCGTTCGCCGGGGTGGCGAAGTACCCCGCACGCGTGAAGTGCGCGCTGCTGGCGTGGATGGCATGGAAGGACGCGGTCGCGCAGGCTGTGTCGAGCGAGAGCAGGTAGGGATGAGCGAGAGCAGCGCCACGATCACGCCCGAGGACGACGTCCTCGAGGCGCTCAAGGACGTCGTCGACCCCGAGCTCGGGATCAACGTCGTCGACCTCGGCCTCGTGTACGGCGTCAACGTCGACGACGGCAACGTCGCCACGATCGACCTCACCCTGACCTCGGCAGCGTGCCCGCTCACCGACGTCATCGAGGACCAGACCCGCGCCGCCCTCGACGGCCTCGTCGCCGACTACCGGATCAACTGGGTCTGGATGCCGCCGTGGGGCCCGGACAAGATCACCGACGACGGCCGCGAGATGCTCCGAGCCCTCGGCTTCAACCTGTAGTCCCCGCGTAGGTCCCGAAACATGATCATGTTTCGGGACCTACGTGCGGTTCAGGAGCACGGTGTCGACCCGACCCACGGGCCGGGGTGGAACGCGAGCGCCGGCGTCGGGGGTCAGTCCAGGGCGGGGAGGCCTCGGGCTCGGGCGTTGACGGCGATCCAGTCCTGGGCCACGCCGATGAGGAAGTCGAGGACATCCTTCTTCTCCTCGGGCGGCAGCTCCACGTGCAGCACCGTCTCCTCGTCCGGCGTCAGCAGGACGGCGGCGCGGTCGGCCTCGTCGTAGACCATCTGCCACCCGCTCGGGTGGGTCATCACGGTCGTCCAGGAGTTCTGGGCGACGACGACGTTGCGCCCGGACTCGTAGGTCACCTGCCACGGGCCCTTCTGCGGCCCCGGCAGCGTCATCTTCCGTGCCACGCGCTACGCCCTGCTCAGCCGGTCGAGCAGGGCCATGTGGGCGGTGAACGGCGCCTCGGGGTCGGCCTCGTCGAGGGTCGACAACTTCGCGACGACCGTGTCGGTCGCCGGGTTCACCCACACGAACTGCCCGAAGATCCCGATCCCGAACGCGCAGCCGTGCTCGTCGCCCGTGTGCCAGAACTGGTTGCGGTACGACGCGTCCGCGAGCACCGGTGCCATCTCCGTCACGTCGAGGCCGGGGTCGCGGCCGCGCAGCATCTCGTCGACCCAGGCGCGGGGGACCACCTGCTCGCCCGTCGGCCCGACGCCGCGGTCGAGCAGCAGGCGGCCGAAGCGCGCGAGGTCGCGCAGCGTCACGCAGCCGCCGCCGCTGGCGAGCGCGAAGCCGTGGTCGTCGACGGTGATGAACGCGTCGTGCTCGGCGCCCATCCGCGACCACAGCTCGGTCGAGAGCAGCTCGCTGAACCGGCGGCCGCTCACGCGCTCGAGCACCCAAGCGAGCACGTCGGTGTTCGCCGAGCAGTACAGCCAGGTGCGCCCGTGCTCGCCGGTCGAGGGCAGCGTGCGCAGGAACGCCTCGATGCCCTCGGGGTCGTCGTCGCGGCGGTGCTTCCAGCCCGACACCCGGTCGTGGGTGTTCACGTCCGACGAGAGGTCGTCGTAGGTCTCGTCGTACGCCACCGCGACGGCCATGTCGAGCGTCTGCTGCACCGTGGCGTCGCCGTACGCCGACCCCAGCAGCTCCGGGACGTAGTGGCCCACCGGCTGCGACACGTCGATCTCGCCGCGCCCGACGAAGCGGCCGAGGACGGCCGCGCACAGCGACTTGGTCACCGACTGCAGCAGGTGCCGGGTGGAGGGCGTCATGCCGTTGAGGTAGCGCTCCAGCACGATCTCGCGGCCGCGCAGCACCAGGATGCCGTCGGTGCGCAGGTCCTCGAGCTCGGCGTCGAGACCGGGTACGTCGAGCGGCTCGCCGACCACGAGCTCGAGCACCGGCCCGTCGCCGCGGGGGACGGGCACCGTGGCCAGCACCTCGTCGATCCGCTGGTAGGCCTGACGGTTCGCGGGGGAGGTCTGCCACTCGTCGCCCCAGGGGGATGTCTCCAGCACGGCCCCATCGTGCCAGCGCCCGGGGCGTCACGCCGTCGCGGCACGAGGCACAGCGGCGCCGTGTACGCGGTGGACAACGGTCGCGGCCCGACTCGCCGTCAGGGTCGGGGCCGGTCACAGGCCGAGCCCCTAGCCTGCCGGGCATGACGAGCGAGCAGGTGCCCGAGTCGGTACGCATCCACCGGATCCCCGAGCGGGGCCGCTACGACCGCGCGGACATCGACGCGATCCTCGACGCGAGCGTGGTGTGCCACCTCGCCGGCCTCGACGCCGACGGCCGGCCGCTCGTGATCCCGATGCAGCACGCCCGGGTCGGCGACGTCGTCTACCTCCACGGCTCAGCCGCGAGCCGCCACCTGCGCCGCGCAGGGGCCGGGGCCGAGGTCTCGCTCGCGGTCACGATCCTCGACGGGCTGGTGCTGGCGCACCGGATGTTCAACCACAGCGTCAACTACCGCTCGGTGGTCCTGCGCGGCCTCGCCGAGGCCGTGAGCGACGACGCCGAGAAGCTGGCCGCTCTCGAGGCCTTCTCCGAGCGGCTGCTGCCCGGTCGGTGGGCCGAGGCCACCCCGCCCGACGCCCAGGAGCTCAAGGCGACGACCGTGCTGCGGCTGCCCATCACCGAGGCCGCGGCGAAGGTCCGGGAGGGCTGGCCCCGCCACGTCGACGAGGAGGACGACCTCACGAGCACGTGGGTGGGCGTCGTACCGATCCGGGAGGTGCCGGGGGAGCCCGTCGCGCACCCGGACATCCCCTCCGACGTGCCGCTCTCGCCCGCAGTCGCCGCCTGGGTGGCCGCGCGCCGCTGACCCCGGCACGCGGATACGTGGTCGGGAGGACCCTCCCGCGCCACCTAGACTCTGTGTCTCGTGACCATCTCCGTCCAGGGCCTCGAGCTGCGCGCCGGCGCGCGCCTGCTCCTCGACGGCGCGTCGTTCCGCGTCGGCCCCGGCGACCGCGTGGGGCTGGTGGGGCGCAACGGCGCCGGCAAGACCACGATGACCCGCGTGCTCGCGGGCGAGGGTGAGCCCGCCGCCGGCACGGTCACCCGCAGCGGCGAGATCGGCTACCTCCCTCAGGACCCGCGCGACGTCGACCTCGAGGAGCTCGCGCGCGACCGGATCCTGTCGGCCCGCGGCCTCGACGAGGCGGTCCGCCGGATGCGTGCGAACGAGGCCCGCATCGCCGACGCCGAGACCGACGCCGCCCGCGACAAGGCGATGCGCCGCTACTCCAACGCCGAGGCCGAGTTCCTGGCCCAGGGCGGGTACGCCGCCGAGTCGGAGGCGGCCGCCATCGCGTCGAGCCTCGGCCTGCCCGACCGCGTGCTCGACCAGCCGCTGGGCACGCTCTCAGGCGGCCAGCGCCGACGCGTCGAGCTCTCGCGCATCCTGTTCTCCGGCGCCGAGACGCTGCTGCTCGACGAGCCCACCAACCACCTCGACGCCGACTCGATCGTGTGGCTGCGCGACTTCCTCAAGGCGCACAAGGGCGGGCTGATCGTGATCAGCCACGACGTCGACCTGCTCGACGCGACCGTGAACCGCGTGTTCCACCTCGACGCGAACCGCTGCGAGCTCGACGTCTACAACGTGGGGTGGAAGTCCTACCTCACGCAGCGCGAGACCGACGAGCGACGCCGCAAGCGCGAGCGCGCCAACGCCGAGAAGCAGGCCCACGCCCTGCAGTCGCAGGCCGACCGCATGCGCGCGACCGCGACGAAGGCCAAGGCGGCGCAGAACATGGCGCGACGCGCCGAGCGCCTGCTCAGCGGTCTCGAGGAGACCCGCCGCAGCGACAAGGTCGCCAAGCTGCGGTTCCCGACGCCGGCCCCGTGCGGCAAGACGCCGCTGCGGGCCGCGGAGCTGTCGAAGTCGTACGGCTCCCTCGAGATCTTCACCGACGTCGACCTCGCGATCGACAAGGGCAGCCGCGTCGTGATCCTCGGGCTGAACGGCGCGGGCAAGACCACGCTGCTGCGGATCCTGTCGGGCATCGACGCGCCCGACACGGGCGAGGTCCAGCCTGGTCACGGTCTGCGTCTGGGCTACTACGCGCAGGAGCACGAGACGCTCGACGCCGGCCGCACGGTGCTGGAGAACATGAAGTCGGCCGCGCCCGACCTCGACGAGACCGAGGTGCGCAAGGTGCTCGGCTCGTTCCTGTTCTCGGGCGAGTCCGTGCACCAGCCGGCCGGCACGCTCTCGGGCGGCGAGAAGACCCGTCTCGCGCTGGCCACCCTCGTCGTCTCGGCGGCCAACGTGCTGCTGCTCGACGAGCCCACCAACAACCTCGACCCGGCCAGCCGCGAGGAGGTCCTCGGGGCGCTGCGCACCTACGAGGGCGCGATCGTGCTCGTCACGCACGACGAGGGAGCGGTCGAGGCGCTGAACCCCGAGCGCATCCTGCTGCTTCCCGACGGCGTCGAGGACCTCTGGAGCCCTGACTACGCGGATCTCGTGGCGCTGGCGTGACGCTCCGGCACCGCCCGGATACGACGCCTGTGATTCGTCGGAACCGCTTGCGGGGCAACGCCTGCTCGGTACGGTGACCCCTGTCGCGTCGGGCCCGTACGGCCCCACGGTGGCCCTAGGAGGCAGCGTGACGGAGCTGAGCAAGGGTCGACGGGTCTCGGGCAGCGAACGGGACAAGCTCGCCGTCGACCTCAAGAAGAAGTACGCCGCCGGCGCGAGCATCCGCGACCTCGCCGAGCAGACCGGCAGGTCCTACGGGTTCGTCCACCGGGTCCTCAGCGAGTCCGGGGTGACCCTGCGCGGACGTGGAGGGGCCACGCGCGGTAAGAAGAAGGCGTGACCTCACTCGACGACCTGCTGACCAGGGGCGGCGTCCGGGTCCGGTGGACGGGTCCGGCGGGGGAGCCCGTCGTCACCGTGACGCTGGACCGGCCCGAGACCCGCAACTCCCAGACCCCCACCACGTGGCGCGCGTTCGCCGCCGTGGGCGACGCGCTGCCCGAGGGCACGCGCGCCGTGGTGCTGCGCAGCGAGGGCCCGGTGTTCAGCTCGGGCATCGACCTGCGCGCCTTCACGCCCGAGGGCATCGACGGCCAGTCGTTGCTCGGCGAGTTCCTCTCGGTGCCCGACGACCAGGCCGCGGACCTCGTGCAGGAGTTCCAGGCCGGGTTCTCCTGGTGGCACGACCGAGACGACGTCGTCACGGTGGCGGCGGTCCAGGGCGCCGCGGTGGGAGCGGGCTTCCAGCTCGCCCTGGCCTGCGACCTGCGCGTGTGCACCCCCGACGCTCGCTTCGCCATGAAGGAGCCCTCGCTGGGCCTCGTTCCCGACCTCACGGGCACCCACCCGCTCGTGCGCACGGTCGGCTACTCGCGCGCCCTCGAGCTGTGCCTGTCGGGCCGCTGGGTCGGTGCGGAGGAGGCCTCGGCGCTGGGGCTGGCCACGACCGTCGTCCCGGCCGACGAGCTCGCCACGGCCGTCGACGCGCTCGTGGCCGCGGTCACCGGCCCCCAGCCGAGCACGGCAGCGGCCACCAAGCGCCTGATGCGCTCGGCGCTCACGCAGGACGCCGTCACGCAGCGGCGCTCCGAGGGCGAGGCCCAGATCGCGCTCCTGCGG
This sequence comes from Candidatus Nanopelagicales bacterium, assembly GCA_046330715.1. Lineage (GTDB taxonomy): Bacteria > Actinomycetota > Actinomycetes > S36-B12 > CAIYMF01 > Longivirga. Next base: position 105,915 of record JAXLSG010000002.1, on the reverse strand, counting down.
GCGATGGCGGTGGCAGCCGGGCTGCGCTGAGCGGGCTCCCTCGGACCCCAGCGGGAACAATGGGGGGCCGCCGCGGCTTCTACCTGCGGCAGAACGACCCCAGGAGGATGCCCGCGTGGCGATGACGAACCCGCACATGGTGCTGCGGTCCTACCGGCGCGACGACGAGGTCAAGGACCGCAAGCTCGCCAAGGGCACCGTGCGCCGCATCCTGGGCTACGCCACGCCCTACCGCGTGCTCGTGGTCGGGTTCCTCGTCACGCTGGTCATCGACGCGATCCTCGTGGTCGCCCAGCCGCTGCTGTTCCGGCGGATCATCGACGACGGCGTCACGCCCGGGAACTCCCAGGTCGTCACCACCACGGCGATCCTCATCGCCGTCCTCGCCATCTTCGACGCCGGTCTCACACTGGTCGGCCGCTGGTACTCCTCGCGCATCGGCGAGGGCCTGATCTACGACCTGCGCACCGAGGTCTACGACCACGTGCAGCGCCAGCCCGTCGCGTTCTTCACCCGCGCGCAGACCGGCGCGCTGGTCTCCCGGCTGAACTCCGACGTCATCGGCGCGCAGCAGGCGTTCACGTCCACGCTGTCCGGCGTCGTCGGCAACGCGATCAGCCTCGTCGCCGTCGTCATCGCCATGCTGGCGCTGTCGTGGCAGATCACGCTCGCGTCGTTGGTGCTGCTGCCCATGTTCCTCATCCCTGCGCGCTACTTCGGTCGGACGCTGCAGGCGATGACGCGCGAGCAGATGCAGCTCAACGCCGAGATGTCGACGCAGATGACCGAGCGGTTCAACGTCGCCGGCGCGCTGCTGGTCAAGCTCTTCGGCCGTCCCGACGACGAGGCCGCGCAGTTCTCCGGCAAGGCCTCGCGCGTGCGCGACACCGGCATCCGCATCGCCATGGCGAACCGCGTCTTCTTCACCGCGCTCACGCTCGTCGCCGCGCTGGCGACCGCCCTGGTGTACGGCGTCGGCGGCAACCTCGCTATCGCGGGCACGATCACGGTCGGCACGCTGCTCGCCCTCGCCGCGCTGCTCGGCCGGCTCTACGGCCCGCTCACCGCGCTGTCGAACGTGCGCGTCGACGTGATGACCGCGCTCGTCAGCTTCGAGCGTGTCTTCGAGATCCTCGACCTGCGCCCGATGGTCGAGGACAAGCCCGACGCCGTCGAGCTGCAGCCCGGCCCCACGCGCATCGAGTTCGACCACGTGCGCTTCCGCTACCCGCACGCCGACGAGGTGTCGCTCGCGTCGCTCGAGTCGGTCGCCCGCGCCGACGCTGCGCCCGTGCGCGACGAGGTGCTCAAGGACGTCTCGTTCGTCGTCGAGCCGGGCCAGATGGTCGCGCTCGTCGGTCCCTCGGGTGCCGGCAAGACCACCATCACCGGCCTGGTGTCGCGGCTGTACGACGTCAGCGACGGAGCCATCCGCGTGAACGGTGTCGACGTCCGCGACGTCACGCAGCAGTCGCTGCACGACCTCGTCGGCGTCGTGACGCAGGACGCGCACATGTTCCACGACACGATCCGCGCCAACCTGCTCTACGCCCACCCCGACGCGACCGACGAGCAGCTGCAGGCGGCGCTGCGCGACGCCCAGGTGCTCCCGCTCGTCGACGCGCTGCCCGATGGCCTCGACACCGTCGTCGGCGACCGTGGCTACCGCCTCTCCGGCGGCGAGAAGCAGCGGATGGCCATCGCGCGCCTGCTGCTCAAGGCGCCCGACGTCGTCGTGCTCGACGAGGCGACCGCGCACCTCGACAGCGAGTCGGAGGTGCAGGTGCAGCAGGCGCTCGCGACCGCGCTCGAGGGCCGCACCTCGATCGTCATCGCGCACCGTCTCTCCACGATCCGCGAGGCCGACGTGATCCTCGTCGTCGAGGACGGCCGGATCGCCCAGCACGGCACCCACGACGACCTGCTCGCGCGCGGCGGCACCTACGCCGACCTCTACCGCACCCAGTTCGCCACCCAGGAGACCCAGCCCGTCTGACCCGCCGGCGGCCGAGGGGCCTGCCAGACTGCGGGCGTGGCTGTGCAGGTGCGGGAGGCGTCGTCGGCAGAGGACTATGCGGCGTTCGCGGCGCTGATCGTGGAGTACGAGGCGTGGTTGCGCGAGCGGTACGCCGGCGTACCCGAGCTCGTCGCCACGATGCACGCGCACCAGGGTCTCGACGCCGAGCTCGCGGCGCTGCCGGAGAAGTACGGACCCCCGACCGGGGTCGTCCTGCTCGCCGAGCACGAGGGCGCCGTGGTCGGCGCGGTGGCCTACCGCGACCTGCACGACCGCACCTGCGAGATGAAGCGCCTCTTCGTGCGCCCGACAGCGCACGGCTCGGGCACGGGACGCCTGCTGTGCGAGCGCCTCATCGAGACGGCGACGCGTGCGGGCTACGAGGCGATGCGCCTGGACACCGGCACGGGCAACACCGAGGCGCTCGCGCTCTACCGCGACCTCGGCTTCGTGGAGCGCACGCCGTACGCCGACAACCCGCCCGAGGTGCTGCCCTACCTGCTCTTCCTCGAGCGGCCGCTGCTCTGAACGGTCAGTCGAGGTCGGCGGCGCCCCGCGACGGCGGCCCGAAGCGGTTCGGCCCGGGGGTCGACTCGAGGACCATGAAGACGAGCAGCACGATGCCGCCGAAGGGCACCAGCCCGATCCAGTACCACCAGCCCGACTTGTCGGTGTCGTGCAAGCGGCGTACCAGCACCGAGATGGTCGGGATGAACAGGGCGAGTACGACCACCGCGAACACCAGGCCCACGACCGCGAAGAGCGCACCGCTGCCGCCCGACAGCTGGGTCGACGAGGTGCCGTCGGCGGAGACCGACGTGCTGCTCGTACCCGCCGCGATGCCGATCACGATGAAGAGCAGGACGTAGAAGACGCCCACGACGAGCGCCGTGAACAGGTACCACCACCAGTACTCGGCGCGCGTGGCGCGGCCCTCGAACCGGGCGTACTTCTTGAAGCCGAGCTTGATCGCCTCGACGAACGTCACCTGCGGCGCGCCGCCGTACATGGGGCCGCTGTACGCCGGAGCCTGGGGCGCGTACGAGTGCGCGCCTGCGACCGCCGCCGCCGGAGCGGCCGGTGCCACGGGGGGCGCAGGCGGGGGAGGCGGCGGCGCGACCGCGCCGGGGACGGGCTGCGTCGACTGAGTCCAGGCCGCGCCGTCCCAGTACCGCTCCTGTCCGGCCTGGCCGGGGTCGGGGTACCAGCCGGGGGCCGGGGTCGGAGTGCTCATGGCTTCCCCTCTCGTCGGCGCCGCAGCGCCCGGGTGGTGTCAGATGCTGCGCGAGGCTCCGCCGTCGACCGCGATGAGCGCGCCGCTGATGAACGACGCGACCGGCGAGAGGACGAACGCCGCGGTGCGGCCGAACTCCTCGGGCTCGCCGTACCGGCCGAGCGGGATGGTCGACTCGTTGCGACGGCGCACGACGTCGGGCGCGCCGTAGCGCGCGTCGATCGCGAACCTGCGGTCGGTGGCGAAGCTGCCGGGCAGCAGGCCGTTGACGCGGATCCCCCGCGGCCCGAGCTCGTCGGCGAGGTCCTTCACGATCATGCCGAGACCGGGGCGCAGACCGTTGCTGGTGGTCAGCCCGGGGAGCAGCTCGCGGCTGCTCGACGAGAGCACGAAGGCCAGCGAGCCGCGGGTGCCCGACAGGTCGGCGGGGTCGCCCGTCATCGCGTTGGCTGCTGCGCGGGCCACGCGGAGCTGGCCGAGGAAGACCGACTCGAAGGCCAGCCGCCAGGTCTCGTCGTCGGTGGTCATCGGCGTGCCGGCGGCCGGGCCGCCGACGCTGATGAGCGCACCGTCGAGCCGCTCGTAGCGGGCCAGGGCTGCGGCGATCACGCGCTCGGCCGCGCCCGGGTCGGCCAGGTCGGCCGCCAGGCCGACGGCGTTGCTGCTGCCGAGCCCGTCGATGGCCTCGTCGAGGGCCTGCTGGTCGCGGGCGGCGACCACCACGTGGGCGCCCTCCTCGACCAGCGCGCGGGCGCACGCGAGGCCGAGCCCCCGTGAACCCCCTGTGACGACGAAGACACGCTGCGCGAGACCCAGGTCCATACGGGGGATTGTGCCGTCTTTCGGGTCTGCCGCGCGGTTACGCCACGTCCGTACGGGTGACCTCGTCGGCGTAGTCGCGCTCGCGCCGCACGAGCAGCACGAAGCCGACCACCGCCACGACCGCGAACAGCACCCACTGCATCGCGTAGGACAGGTGGGGGCCCTCGGTCAGGTCGGGGAGCGGGATGGGGCTCAGCCCCGCCTCCTGGGCGGGCTCGCTGGACACCAGGTCGACGTACCCGGGGTAGACCGGCGAGCCGTTCGCGACGAGGGACACGTCGAGGTCGGTGACCTGCCCGGCGGGGAGGTCGGAGGGCTGCGGCTTCGGCGCCTCCTCGGAGGGCCGGACCCGCCCGACGACCGTGACCTCCCCGGCGGGGGGAGCGGGTACGTCGGTGACCTCCGCGGTCGCACCCTCCTTCGCCTCGAGCCAGCCGCGGTTCACCGCGAGGACCGTCCCGGAGTCGGTGACGAGCGGGGTGACGACCCAGTACCCGTTGGCGCCGTCGAGCGGGCGCTTGCGCACGAGCACCTGGTGAGCCACGTCGTAGCGGCCGGTGGCGGTGACCTGCTTCCAGTCCTCGTCGTCGCCGATGCTGTCGGCCGCGGCTCCCGGGACCATGACCGTCCCGACGGGTACCGGGGTCGCGGTGCTGTTGGTCTCGACGACCGAGTTCTGGTGGCGGCGCTCGTCGAGCCGGTGCAGCTGCCACCGGCTGAGCAGGATGAACGACGGGACCACGATCAGCACGAGGAACCCCAGGGCCAGCCACCGGGGCTGGCGCAGGAACCCGTAGCTGCTCACGGTGCGAGCGTAGGCGCCGGGTCGGCTCCCGCCCGCGACCGGCCCCTCCCGCCGCCCGTACCGACCGGGACGCGCGCTCTCACGGGACCGTGCTCACTGGCCCCGGCCGAGGGCGCGGCGGCTGGGCCGGATCGCGAGGACGTTGAAGCCGCCGCCGTCGCTGCGCTCGCGGCCCGCGTTGGCGAGAACGACGGCGAAGTAGGGGAGCACCACGGCGCCCCCGGCGAGGATCCACCGCCACGGCGAGGGCGAGAACACCGCACCCAGGAAGCAGGCCGTGCGGATGGTCATGGCGAGCAGGTAGGCGTGCTGGCGCCCGGCCTGCTCCTGCGAGAGGGGGACGCCGGCGTCGGTGATCCGGTGCACCTCGGGAGCGGCCGGTGCCGCATCCGTGATGCGGGGGACCTCGGGCTCGGGTGTCGCCACCCGGAAACCGTACGTCCGTCCGGCGGATCCCACACCTCCTGGGTCGGCGCGGACGCGATGGGCCAGGATGTGCCGCATGACCAACCGCACCTACCGCGTCACCGAGATCGTCGGCACCTCCACCGAGGGCATCGAGTCGGCCATCCGCAACGGCATCGACCGCGCCGGCCAGTCTCTGCGCCACCTCGACTGGTTCGAGGTGACCGAGATCCGCGGCCACATCCGCGAGGGCCAGGTCGACCACTTCCAGGTCGGCATGAAGGTGGGCTTCCGGCTCGAGGACTCGTGACCCTCGCCGACGCCCCCGGACCGGGCGTCGTCGAGGTGGTCGTGACCGACCTCGAGATGACCGACCCCGCCGCGCTGCGGCCCGGGCGCGAGCCCGACGTCGCGCCGGTGCTCATGCGCGCCGAGCGGCCGAGCCCGGAGCTGTCGCGGTTCTTCTACCGCGCGGTCGGCGGCGACTGGTACTGGGTCGACCGGATCGGCTGGACCTACGAGCAGTGGCTCGAGTGGGTCTCGGCGCCCGGCCGCGAGCTGTGGACCTGCTGGGTCGACGGCGCGCCCGCGGGCTACTTCGAGCTCGACCCCCAGGGCGACGGCGTCGAGCTCGCCTACTTCGGCCTGCTGCCGCACGCGGCGGGCATCGGTCTCGGCGGGTGGCTGCTGACCCGTGCGATCGAGCGCGCGTGGCAGCTCGACGGCGTACGCCGGGTGTGGGTGCACACCTGCACGCTCGACGGCCCGCACGCGCTGGCGAACTACCAGGCGCGCGGCTTCGTCCCCGTCGCCACGCACGTCGAGCTGCGCGACACGTCGGCGCCGTCGCCCGGCCCGTGGCTCGGAGCGCGGTCGGGCTGAGCTGGGCTCAGCTCGCGCGGCTCACGGTCGAGAAGTTGAAGTCGCGCACGAGGAGCGGCGCCATCTCGGTGCGCGGGAAGTAGTCGGCCATCTCGCGGCCCAGCGTGCGGTGCGGCGATCCTGCGTCGACGACGCGCCCCAGGATCGACACGGGGCTGTCGTTCCACCGGAAGTTGGTGGCCGCGCCCACGACCTCGCCGTCGCGCACGACGTAGACGCCGTCGCGGGTGAGGCCGGTGACGAGCGCGGTCTGCGCGTCGACCGTGCGGTTGTACCAGGTGCACGTGACGAGCAGGCCCTCGTCGGTGCGCGCGACGAGCTCGTCGAGCGTGCCGCTGCACCCCGCGACCTCCATACGCAGGTTCTCGACCGGCGGTCGGAACGGCAACCCGGTCTCGGTCGCCGTCGCGCGCGACGTGATGAGGCTGGTGAGGACGCCGTCGCGGATCCAGTCGACCGCGGGTACGCCGATCCCGTTGTCGAAGACGCTGGCGAAGCCCGACGACGCGCTCACCTCGAGGAAGGGCACGCACTCGATGCCGGGGAACGCCGGGTCGCTCACGAGCGAGACGCGCGGATCGGCGACGGTCTCGCCGATCCGGGTGCCGCCGGCGGGGGCGCTCCAGACGCTGCTGCCCTCGTGGGCGTCGCGCCCGACGGACGCGTAGTAGAGGTGCAGCATCAGGTCGGCGACCGCGCTCGAGCTGAGCAGGGCGGTGTGGCGGCCGGGCTCGACCTCGATCCGGCGCTCCTGCCACCGCAGGCCCTGGCGCAGCTCGGCGTCGATCTCCTCGAGGTCGATGTCGTCGAACGAGTGGCCGCTCGTGCCCACCCACGTCGACCGCGTGCGCTCGTGGCTCTTCGCCGTGAGCTCGAGCCGCGCCTCGGGGGCGACGTAGCGCAGGCGTACGCCGCTGCTGGTGCCGAGATGGATCGTCGAGATCGTCTGCTCGGCGTACCCGAAGTGCTCGATGCCCTCGCCGCGCGCGGCCGCGAAGATGGCGCCGAGGTCGGGAGCGAGGTGGTCGAACGAGCTGCTCGTCGCGACGACGGGACCGTCGGCCCAGTCCGACGGCGCCTCGACGCCGGCGACCAGGTCGGCCGCGTCCTCGGCCGGACCCGACTCGACCGCGCGCGACTCCGCGCGGCGCACGGCGTCGACGAGGGCGACGCTGTCGGGCGCGTTGACCGTGACCGAGCCCGCGCCGACGCCGGAGCCGACGTCGGCGAGCGCGACGACGGTGACCGACTGCGCCTGGGTCTCCCCGTTCGTCGTCAGCGTCGTGCGCGCCCAGCGCAGGTTGGCGACGCTGACGCTGCGGACGATGACGATGCATCCCCGCGTGGTGGAGGCCGCGAGCGCCCGCTCGACGATCTCGTGCGCGGCGATCATGCGTCGCCCTCCTGGCTCGCGTTGAGCACGTTGACGTTCTCGAACACCGCCGCGGGCGTGCCGTGGGACACGGGTGCGGTCTGCGCGGGCTGGCCCTTGCCGCAGTTGAGCGCACCGCCGAGCAAGTAGGTCTGCGGCCCGCCGAGCGCGACGAGCGAGCCCCAGAAGTCGGTGGTGGTCGACTGGTAGGCGACGTCCTTCACCTGACCGGCGAGGCGACCGTTCTTGATCCGGTGGAACTGCTGGCCCGTGAACTGGAAGTTGAACCGCTGCATGTCGATCGACCACGACTTGTTGCCCTGCACGAGGATCCCGTCCTCCACGCCGGCGACGAGGGTGTCGAGGTCGGGCCCGTCGGCCGCCGGCTGCAGCGAGACGTTGGGCATGCGCTGGATCGCGGTGTGCGTGGCCTGGTCGGAGTACGCGCACCCGTTGGACCGCGGGTAGCCGAACTCCGCAGCCATCGAGCGGTCGAGCTGGTGGCCGACGAGGATGCCGTCGCGGACGAGGTCCCACGACTGGGCCGCCACGCCCTCGTCGTCCCACCCGACCGTCGACAGCCCGTGCTCGGCGACTCGGTCGCCCGTCACGTGCATGAGCGGCGAGCCGTACTGCAGCGTGCCGAGCAGGTCGGGCGTGGCGAACGAGGTGCCGGCGTAGTTCGCCTCGTAGCCCAGAGCGCGGTCGAGCTCGGTGGCGTGGCCGACCGACTCGTGGATGGTGAGGTACAGGTTGGCCGGGTCGATCACGAGGTCGTAGCGCCCCGGCTCGACCGAGGGGGCGCGCAGCTTCTCCGCGAGCAGGTCGGGGAGGCGTTCGGCCTCGCCGTCCCAGTCCCAGCGGCGGGCGCCGCCCACGTCGACGCAGTCGCCGGTGATGTACTCCCAGCCGCGCGCCGCGGGCGGGCCCTGCGTCGTCATGGTCTCGAAGGCGCCGGTGTCGGCGTCGACGGCGACCGCCGTGGTCTCGAGCTCCACGCGCACGCGCTGCTGCGCCACCCGGGTGCCCGCGAGGTCGGCGTAGAAGGTGCGCTCCTTCACCGCGACGAGCGACGACATCACCGTCGCGACCGAGGGGCTCGCCTGCAGCCGCCGCTGCCGGTCGGCGACCAGCGCGACCCGCTCCGACTCCGGCACCTCGAAGGGGTCGATCGCGTACGACGACACCCAGGCGCCGACGTACGCCGGCTCCGCGGCCAGCTCGACGCGGTGCGTGACCAGCGGCGCGCTCGCCTTCGCGAGGAGCACCGCGCGCTCGGCCAGCGTGCGCGCGGCGTCGGGGGAGACGACGTCGGACGCCGCGAAGCCCCAGCAGCCGTCGACGACCACGCGCACCGAGATTCCGCGGTCGTCGTCGAGCACCGAGCCCTCGAGAGCGCCGTTGCGCAACCGCTGGTACGACGTCGCGAGCGACACGACGCGCACGTCGGCGTGCGTCGCGCCGAGCTCGCCGGCACGCCCGAGGCCCGCGTCGGCGCACGCATCGAGGGGGAGCGCCAGGAAGTCGGCGTCGACCCCCCGCGTCATGAATGCACCTCGTCGAGCGACGGGGCGAGCACGACCTTGCCGGAGGTACGGCGTGCCCGGAGGTCCTCGTGCGCCTGGCGCGCGTGCGACAGCGGGTAGATCGGGCCGACGATCGGGTGCAGCTCGCCCGCGCGGACCGCGGCCACGAGCTCCTGCAGCGGCTCCACGACCATCGAGCGGGCGTTCTTCGGCGTCATGCAGTCGACCAGCCAGAACCCGATGATCGAGTGCGACCCGACCATGAGCCGGCTCGGCGACAGGTGCGACGGCGGGACCCTCGACGCCATGCCGTAGGTGACCAGCCGGCCGAAGCGACCCAGGGCGTCGAGGCTGCCGTCGAAGGTCGCGCCACCCACCATCTCGAAGACGACGTCGACCTTCGCGCCGCCGTTGGCGTCGACGAGGCGGTGGGTGACGTCGTGCGCCGTGAGGTCGACGTCGAGGAGCACGCCGACGTCGGCGCCGAGCTCCGCCGCGGCGTCGAGCTTCTCCTGGGTCGACGCGGTCGCGATCACGCGCCCGGCACCGGCCCGCTTCGCGAGCTGGACGGCGAGGTTGCCCACGCCGCCGGCCGCCGCGTGGACGACCACCGTCTCGCCGGGCTGCACCCGGCCGCAGGTGCGCACGAGGTGCCACGCCGTGAGGCCCTGGACCAGCAGCGACAGGGCGGCGGTGTCGCTCACGTCGTCGGGCACGTCGAACGACAGCGACTCGGCGACCAGCGCCTTCTCGGCGTAGCCGCCGCCCCGGCTCACGAAGCCGCAGACGCGGCGCCGGAAGCCGCCCGGGTCGACCACGTGACCCACGACCTCGGACCCCGGGACGAAGGGGAGGTCGGTGCCGGACAGGTAGCTGTTCTCGGCCTGGTGGGTGTCGGCGAAGTTGACCCCCGCCCCGCTCACCTCCACCAGCAGCTCGCCGGGATGGGGCATCGGGTCGGTCAGGACGACCGGCTCGAGCACCTCGGGTCCGCCGAAGCGGCGCACTTGGATGGCTCGCATGCTCCGACCCTAGCCCCGCGAGGACGGGCATGCGGTGCGCTCGTACCCGTCGGTAACGGGTAGCGTCGCGGGGCGCGGACGCGCGATCACGTCGAGGAGGGCACCGTGGGTCGGGTCGTGCTGGTGACCGGAGGCAACCGGGGCATCGGCCTCGCCGTGGCGCAGGCGTTCGTGGCGGCCGGGGACCGCGTCGCGATCACGGCCCGGTCGGGCGAGCTGCCCGCCGAGCTCGAGGGCGCCGACGTCCTCGTCGTGCGCGCCGACGTCACCGACAGCGCGTCGGTCGACGCCGCGTTCGACACCGTCGAGAAGGAGCTCGGCCCCGTCGAGGTCGTGGTCGCCAACGCGGGCATCACCCGCGACACCCTGATCCTGCGGATGTCCGACGACGACATCGACGCCGTGATCGACACCAACCTCGTCGGCTGCATCCGCGTCGCGCGGCGCGCCGCGAAGGGCATGCTCCGCCAGCGCAAGGGCCGGATCATCCTCATGTCGAGCGTCGTCGGCACGATGGGCTCGGCCGGCCAGGCCAACTACTCGGCGTCCAAGGCGGGTCTCATCGGCCTCGCGCGCGCCCTGGCCCGCGAGCTGGGCAGCCGAGGCATCACGGCCAACGTCATCGCGCCCGGGTTCGTGGTGTCGGACATGACCGCGGAGCTCAGCGACGAGCGCCGCACCGAGATCCTCGCCAACGTCCCGCTCGGCCGCTACGCCACGCCGGACGAGATCGCGGGCACCTGCGTCTTCCTCGCGAGCGACGCGGCGTCCTACATCACCGGCGCGGTCATCCCCGTCGACGGCGGCCTGGGCATGGGCCACTGAGCCGTCTCGCACGAGGCATCTGGAAGGCTAGGACCATGGGAATCCTCGAGGGCAAGACGCTGCTCGTCACCGGCGTCCTCACCGACACGTCGATCGCGTACCACGTCGCGCGGCTCGCGCAGGAGCAGGGCGCGTCGGTCGTGCTGACGTCGTTCGGCCGCGCCATGTCGCTCACCAAGCGCATCGCGGGCCGGCTCCCCGAGCCCGCGCCGGTGCTCGAGCTAGACGTCACCGACCCCGAGCACCTCGCCACCCTCGCCGACCGCATCCGCGAGCACGCGACGCAGATCGACGGCGTCCTGCACTCGATCGGCTTCGCGCCGGCCTCGGCCCTCGGCGGCAACTTCCTCAACACCGAGTGGGACGACGTCGCGACCGCGGTGCACGTGTCGGCGTACTCCCTCAAGTCGCTCACCATGGCGACGCTGCCGCTCATGGTCGGGGAGGGGCGCAGCTCGTCGGTCGTCGGCCTCACCTTCGACGCCACGGTCGCCTGGCCCAAGTACGACTGGATGGGCGTGGCCAAGGCCGCCTTCGAGTCGACGTCGCGCTACCTCGCCCGCGACCTCGGTCCGCAGGGCGTGCGCGTCAACCTCATCGCCGCTGGTCCGATCGGCTCCGTCGCGGCGAAGTCGATCCCGGGCTTCGAGGAGTTCAAGCACCTCTGGGACTCGCGCGCCGCGATCGGCTGGGACCTCGAGGACCCCGAGCCCGCGGCCCGCGCCTGCATCGCGCTGTTCTCCGACTGGTTCCCGCGCACGACCGCCGAGATCATCCACGTCGACGGCGGCGTCCACGCGATCGAGGGCGCGCCCAACATCGTGTGACGCGGCGCTCGTGCCGACGTGCGCGGCTGCCCGGCGTCGGCGACCGCGGTGCGGCATCCTGAGCGCGTGCCCAGGAGCTCGCAGCGCCGCCACTACGAGCGTGTCGCCGTGCGCCCCATCCGCTACCACTCGCGCAACGCGCGGCGCCTCGTCATCGCGCTGCTCGCGCTGGGCTCGGTGCTGGTCATCGGCACGATCGGCTACGTCCTGCTCGGCATCGACCTGCTCGACGCGATGTACCAGACGGTCACGACCGTCACGACGATCGGCTTCCGCGAGGTCGTCGAGTTCGGCACCGCCGAGAAGATCTTCACGATGGTGCTGGCGCTCGCCGGCGTCGGCACCGTCCTCTACACCCTGACGCTCACGCTCGAGCTGGTGCTCGAGGGCCAGCTCGGCAACCTGTGGGGAAGGCGCCGCATGCAACGCGACATCGACGCGCTCGAGGGCCACGCGATCGTCTGCGGCTGGGGCCGCGTCGGTCGGGCCGCGGCCGAGCAGATCGCCAAGAACGGCCAGCAGGTCGTGGTCGTCGACGCCTCGGAGGAGAGGCTCGAGACCTGCCCGTACCCGCACGTCCTCGGCGACGCGACGCAGGACGACGTGCTGCGCGCAGCGGGCATCCGCACCGCGGCGACGCTCGTCGCCTCGCTCGACAACGACGCCGGCAGCGTCTACGTCGTGCTCTCGGCGCGCGGCCTCAACCCGGACCTGTTCGTCATCGCGCGGTCGCGCACCGACGACGCCGAGCCCAAGTTCGTCCTCGCCGGGGCCGACCGCGTCGTGAACCCGCAGCGCATCGGCGGCAACCGCATCGCGTCCTTCGCCGAGTCGCCCGACGTCGTCGACTTCCTCGACGTCGTCATGCACGAGGGCAGCCACGAGTTCCGCCTCGTCGACATCGAGGTGCACGACGGCTCGTCGCTCGTCGGCGCCACCGTCTCCGACATCCGGGCGCAGGAGGGCGGCGGCGCGATGCTGCTCGCGCTGCGCACGAGAGGACGCTTCGTGACCAACCCGCCCGTCTCGTCGAGCTTCGACGTCGGCGACGTGCTCATCGTCGTCGGCACCGAGTCGCAGGTCGACGACCTCCACAAGCGAGCGCACCCGTGAAGCGCCTCGTCGTGCTGCGGCACGCGAAGTCGGCGTACCCGCCGGGCGTCGTCGACCACGACCGCCCGCTCAACCCGCGCGGCGTCGTCGACGCGAAGGCCGCCGGGGAGTGGATCCGCGAGCACGTCGGCGTCCCCGACCACGTCGTGGTGTCGAGCGCGCGACGCACGCGCGGGACGTGGACCCTCGCCGCGGGTGCGCTCGGCTACATCGGCGCGGCCGGCTACGACGCCGAGTCGCCCGGGCCGCTCACGATCGACCCGCGGATCTACGAGGCCGGCGCACGGACGCTGCTGACGGTCGTGACCGAGATCCCGGAGCGCGCCAGCACGGCGGTCCTCGTCGGCCACATGCCCGGCGTGGAGATGCTCGTCGACCTCCTCGCGCGCGACCGCGACCCCGAGGCGGCGGCGCTCCTCGCGCGCAAGTACCCGACCTCGGGCGTCGCCGTCCTCGAGCTCGACGTCGCGTGGGCAGAGGCGGCACCGGGTACGGCGTACCTCTCCGCCTTCGCCGTGCCGCGGGGCGTGCTGCCCGGCTGACGGGTCCGGATCGGGCGAACCTGCGGCGCGCGGGTCCGTGCTCCTTCTAGCCTTCCGTGGGGGTTCCTCGGAGGGGCTGGCATGACGTCCTGGCGCGCCGGCACGTCGGCGCTGCGCTCGCGCACCGGCGTGCGCCGTGTGCTCGTGGCGTACGCGGGCTACAGCCTGCTCGAGTTCTACGCGTGGCTCGTGGTCATCCTCTGGGCGTACGCCGCAGGCGGCGCCGGGCTCGCCGGAGCAGCAGCGCTCGTGCAGCTGCTGCCCGCGGCGGTCCTGGCCCCGGCGCTCGCGAGCGTCGGCGACCGCATGCCGCGCGGCCGAGCCCTGGTGCTGGCCTACGTCTTCGTGGCGGCGGGGGCGGTGCTCACATGGACGGCGCTCGCGGTCTCCGCGCCCGCGTGGGTCGTGCTGCTGGCCGGCACGGCGCTCACGACGGCGATCGCCGCGGCCCGTCCCGTGCACTTCGCCGCGCTTCCGGCCCTGGCGCGAGCCGAGCCGGAGCAGCTCGTGTCGGCGAACTCGTTGTCGTCGGTGATCGACGGCTGCACCCGGTTCCTCGGCCCGGTGCTCGCCGGCCTCGCCGTGGCCGCCTCGGGACCTGCGCGAGCCATGGCGGCGGGTGCGCTCGTCGCGCTGCTCGCCCCGCTGCTCTGCCTGCGGCTGCGTCTGCCGGCGCTGGTGGACGACGACGCCGACGAGCCCGAGGAGTCGCTGCTCCGCGGAGCGCTGGCCGGACTCTCCGCCCTGCGGGGGACTCCGGCCGCCCTTCTCCTGCTCCTGGTGATGAGCGTCGACTTCCTCCTCACCGGCGTCATCGACATCCTCGGCGTCGCGTTCGCCGACACCGCGCTCGCCGAGGGCGACGCCGCGGCCGGCTTCGTCGTGGGCGCCATGGGGATCGGAGCCCTCGTCGGCGCGGTGGCGGGCGCCGCGCTCGCCCAGCGGCGTGCCCTCGCGATCGTGGTCGTCGGCGGCGTCGTCCTCGAGGGGGCGATGTTCGCCTCGGCGGCCCTGACGGCTCGCCTGGTCGGCGTCGTGCTCGTCCTCGCCGCCGCGGGCATCGGCGGTGCGGTCACGGTGGTCGCGGGCCGCACGCTCCTGCAGCGCACGACCGACGAGCGGGTGCTCGCGCGCGTCTTCGCCGTGCAGGAGAGCACCTCGCTGCTCGGTCTCGCCCTCGGCGCCGTCCTCGCGCCGGTGCTCATCGGCACGCTCGGCGTCCGCGGTGCCTGGGTGCCGCTAGGTCTCGGTGTCGTCCTGCTTGCTCTGGCCTGCCTCGGGCTGCTGCGGTCGTTGGACTCCCAGGCGCGGTGGCTCCCGCTGGAGCTCTCGCTGCTGCGCGCCGTCCCGTTCGTCGCGACGCTCCCGCCGTACCAGCTCGAGAAGCTCGCGCACCGGGTCCGCTGGCGCACGGCGAGCGCCGGGGAGACCGTCGTGGCGCAGGGCGAGACGGGCGACGACATGTACGTCGTGGCCGACGGCGAGCTGTCGACGTGGGTCTCGGGGGAGCGGCGGCCCGGGACGCTGCGGGAGCGGCAGTGGTTCGGCGAGGTCGCCATGCTGCGCGGGTCGGAGCGCACCGCCACGGTCGTGGCGGAGACGCCGGTGCGGCTGCTCGTCGTGCCGCGCGCAGCGTTCGTGCGTGCCGCGGGCGGCGACGCGGAGAGCGCCGACCTCGCGCAGGAGGCGGTGCGGGCCTACCCGGACCTCACCCGATGAGCCCACCACCCGGGGATGCGCGACGGAGCGATCGTTCTAGCCTGTCGCCCGTGGACGACCGCACCGACATCGTCAGGGGCCGTGAGGCGCTCGGCGTCGTGAAGGTGATCGGCCCTGCCATGACCGGGCTGCTCGTCGTGTTCGCCTTCTTCGACGCCGCGACGCACCCCGACCAGATGTGGTGGCGCGTGCCCACCGACGTCATCCCCGCCGGGGTGCTCGCGTTCATCGTGTGGCTGCAGCGGCGCGGCACCGTCACCGCGGCGAACGCCGGCTGGTGGACCGCCGTCGGCTCGCTGGTCGTCTCGACGTCGATCCTCGTCACGGTCGTCTACGGCGCCCAGGTGCCGATCATGATCTACCTCCTGGTCATGACCGTGGTGAACGGCGCACTCGCCCTCACCACCACGCAGTTCGTCGTCACGCAGACGGTGCCCGTGCTCGGGCCGCTGGTGGCGATGGTGTCGGTGGGCGGGCTCATCGCGGCCGACTCCTTCGCCGACTGGATCGCGCTGTGGCTCGTCACGCTCGCCGCCTCCATCGCGGTGCACGTCGCGCGCGAGCGCGGCTTCCGCGAGATGGCCCGCGTGCTCGAGCTGCTGGAGCAGCAGGCGATCGAGGACCCTGTCACCGGTCTCGGCACCCGTCGCGCTCTCGAGCAGACCTTCCCCGTCGTCCGCAGCTCGGCGGAGGTCACCGGTCTCGAGGTGTTCCTCGTGTTCGTCGACGTCGACGGGCTGAAGGCGGTCAACGACTCGCTCGGCCACGACGAGGGCGACCGCGTGATCCTCACCGTGGCGCGGGCGCTCCGCGAGGCCGCGCGCTCGCGCGACGTGCTGGTGCGCTGGGGCGGAGACGAGTTCGCCGTCCTCGGCGTCGGCGACTCCGACGCGGCGGAGCGGATGGAGACGTCGATCGCGCAGCGCGTCGCCGCCCTCAACCCGCTCGCGGGGGAGTGGCCAGGCACCGTGTCGACCGGCGCCTCGACGATGCGCGCCGAGGGCTGCGAGCTCGCGGCGCTCGTGGCAGCGGCCGACTCCGACATGTACCGGCGGCGTCGTGCACTGCGGGGGCGTCGGGCCACCGACGCCGACCCGCTGACGGCGTCGGACTGAGCGCCGTCAGCGCACCGGCGGCGCGGGCGTCTCGAGACCGGCGTCGGCGTCGGCCTGCTCGATCTCCTCGCGGGTGATGCCGAGCAGGTAGAGCACCGGGTCGAGGAACGGCACGGTGAGACCGGTGTCGGCCTGCGCGCGCACCACGGGCTTGGCGTTGAACGCCACGCCGAGACCGGCTGCGGCGAGCATGTCGAGGTCGTTCGCGCCGTCGCCGATCGCGATGGTGCGCTCGAGAGGTACGCCGTCGGCCTCCGCGAACTCGCGCAGCGCCGCCGCCTTCGCCGCGCGGTCGACCACCGCGCCCTCCACCCGCCCGGTGAGCACGCCGTCGCGGACCTCGAGGACGTTGGCCCGCGCATGGTCGATCCCGAGCTCGCGCGCGAGCGGCTCCACCACGGCGCTGAACCCGCCGGACACGACCGCCACCCGGAAGCCGAGGTGCTTGAGCGTGCGCACGAGGGTGCGGGCCCCTGGAGTCAGGCGCACCTCGCGGCGTACCTCCTCGAGCGCGGTCTCGGGCACGCCCGCGAGCAGCGCCACCCGGGCGTGCAGCGACTCGGCGAAGTCGAGCTCGCCGCGCATCGCGCGCTCGGTCACCGCGCGCACCTCGTCCTCGCACCCGGCGCGGCGCGCCACGAGCTCGATGACCTCGTCCTGGATCAGCGTGGAGTCGACGTCCATCACCACGAGGTGCACGCCGCGACCGCGCAGACCCGCACGCTGCACCGCGACGTCGACGCCGACCGAGGCCGACACCTCGGCGAGCTCGGCGCGCAGCTGCCCCTGGTCGGCGCCCGACACCGCCAGCTCGATCGCCGTGACCGGGTACGCCGCGGTCCGCACGATCCGGTCGACGTTGCCGCCGAGAAACGCGATCCGGGTGGTGACCGCGGACAGCGCCTCGGGACGCAACGGGTGGCCGAGCACCGTGACGAGCAGTCGTCCCCGGCGTCCGGGCTCGTGCTCCGCCGCGCCGGGCGTGACCTCGACGTCGAGCCCGAGCTCCTCGCCCACCTCGTCGGCGAGCACCGTCGCGCGGCGCAGCGTCTCGTCGACGTCGCCCGCGTGCTCGGGGGACGGGCCGACGAGCACGCCCAGCGTGATCCGGCCGCGGATGACGATCTGCTCCACGTCGAGGACGACGACGTCGAGGGCCGAGAGAGCTCGGGTCAGGGTCGCTGTGACCCCGGTGCGGTCGGCGCCGGTGATCGTGATGAGGAGGGTGCGCGGCTGCTCGTCGCTCATGGTCCGTCGAGCCTAGCGAGCGGTCGCACCGCGCCCGTGGGTCGGCTCCAGCGCCGCGGACCAGGCCGCGCACAGCGCGTGCCGCGCCACCCGGCGCAGCGGCCGGATCGCCTCGGCACGGCGCGCCGCCTCGCCGGCCGTCACCGCCGCGCTCTCGACGTCGGCCGCGACCTGCAGGATCCCGACGAGCCGCGACGCCGAGACCACGGTGCGCTGCGCCCTCGCCTCGAGCGACGCGGGGAGCGGCAGGGTGCGCAGCTCGCGGTCGAGGCGGGCCAGCGCGCCGGCGACGTCGTCGCGGCCCTTCGCGACGTCCAGCACGTCGAGCGCTTCCGTCGCGTCGCGCATGCCCTCGGCGAGCTGCCGCTCGGCCTCCGACAGGGTCGGCAGGCCGTTCGGCGCCGGTGAGAAGTCGACGGGTACGACGTCCCACCGCACGACGTCGCCGCGCTCGGAGGCCGCGGCCGTGGGCACGAGCGCCAGCGACGGCACGTCCGGCGACGCGACCGTGACCACCGCGCTCCCAGCCGCGAGCGCCCGGCCCGAGAACGCCGGAGGACCGGGCACGCCGACGAGGTCGCCCGGCTCGGGCAGGACCAGGCGCAGGCCCGTGACCCCGAGGGCGCGCAGCCGGCCGAGCGCCAGCGCGATCGACACGGCGTCCGGCTCGCCCGGCAGCCCGACCACGCGGTGCAGGGCATCGGTGCCGGTCACGGCGTCGGCCGCCTCGTCGAGGCCGCCCACGCCGAGGAGCGCGGCGTTGCCGAAGGCGGTCAGGGTTCCTGCGCGGCGGGACACGAGCACCCCGCAACCCTAGGCGGCCCGCCCGCGCGGTTAGTGTTCGGCGGGTGAGCGACGTCCTGCGGTTCGTCGACGTCGACGTGGTCCGCGGCGGCGTCGCCATCGTCGACCACGTCTCGTGGGACGTCGCCGAGGGGGAGCGCTGGGTCGTCCTGGGCCCCAACGGCGCCGGCAAGACCACGATCCTCGCCCTGTCCGCCACCCTGATCCACCCCACGCGCGGCAGCGTCGAGGTGCTCGACGAGCGACTCGGCCGAACCGACGTCTTCGAGCTGCGGCCCCGCATCGGGCTGGCCAGCGCGGCCCTCGCCGAGCGCATCCCGCCGTCCGAGAAGGTCTCCGACGTCGTCGTCACCGCGGCGTACGCCGTCACCGGGCGCTGGCGCGAGCGCTACGAGGGCGGCGACCACGGGCGGGCGCTGTGGCTGCTCGACCAGGTCGGCATGGCCGGCTTCCAGGACCGCACGTTCGGCACGCTGTCGGAGGGCGAGCGCAAGCGGGTGCAGGTCGCGCGCGCGCTCATGACCGATCCCGAGCTGCTGCTGCTCGACGAGCCGGCCGCCGGGCTCGACGTCGGTGGGCGCGAGGACCTCGTGCGCCGCCTCGGCGTCATCGCCTCCGACGACGAGGCCCCGACCACCGTGCTCGTGACCCACCACCTCGAGGAGATCCCCGTCGGGTTCACCCACGCGATGCTGCTGCGGTCAGGAGCCGTCGTGGCCGCGGGGGAGATCGACGAGGTCCTCACGGCCGACCTGGTGAGCGAGACGTTCGGCATCGCTCTCGACGTCGAGCGGCGCTCCGACCGCTGGGCGGCGCGCGCACGCTGAACGGTCGATACACGCGGAGCGTCGCGGCCTTACGATCGAGACATGGACGCCTGGGTCTGGTGGCTGATCGCGGCGGGCGTGCTCGTGGTCGCGGAGCTGCTCACGACGAGCCTCGTGCTCGGCATGATCGCGGGCGGCGCGGCCAGCGCCGCGGTCGTCGCGGCTCTCGGGGGCCAGCCGCCGCTGCAGGTCGCCGCGTTCGCGGTCGTCTCGATGATCCTGCTGCTCGGCGTACGGCCGATCGCCCGCCGGCACCTGCACACGCCGTCCTCCATCCGCACCGGTGTCGCGGCGCTCGTCGGCGCCGAGGCGGAGGTGCTCGCGGAGGTCACGGGGCGCGACGGACGGGTCAAGATCTCGGGCGAGATCTGGTCGGCGCGCGCGTACGACGGGCAGAGCATGTACGCGCCCGGGGAGTCGGTCCGGGTCATCGAGATCTCGGGCGCCACCGCGCTGGTCGGCTGACCGCGCGGACATCGGAGGAGGGGACTCGTGGACATCGGCGGCGGAGCCATCGCCACACTGATCATCGCGCTCATCGTCATCGTCATCGTGCTGGTGACGATCGCCAAGGCGGTGCGGATCGTGCCCCAGGCGCGCACCGGCATCGTGGAGCGCCTCGGCCGCTACCACCGCACGCTGAGCCCGGGACTCTCGCTCCTCGTGCCGTACGTCGACCGGCTCAAGCCGCTCGTCGACATGCGCGAGCAGGTCGTCTCCTTCCCGCCGCAGCCGGTGATCACCGAGGACAACCTCGTCGTGAACATCGACTCGGTCATCTACTTCCAGGTGACCGACCCGAAGGCGGCGATGTACGAGATCGCCAGCCCCATCACGGGCATCGAGCAGCTGACCGTCACCACGCTGCGCAACGTCATCGGCGGCATGGACCTCGAGCGCACGCTGACCTCGCGCGAGGAGATCAACAACGCGCTGCGCGGCGTGCTCGACGAGGCCACCGGCAAGTGGGGCATCCGCGTCAACCGTGTCGAGCTCAAGGCGGTCGACCCGCCGGCGAGCGTGCAGGACACGATGGAGAAGCAGATGCGGGCCGAGCGCGAGAAGCGCGCCAACATCCTGCAGGCCGAGGGCCTCAAGCAGTCGCAGATCCTCACCGCCGAGGGCGAGAAGCAGTCGGCGATCCTCCGCGCCGAGGGCGACGCGCAGGCGCGCGTGCTGCGCGCGCAGGGCGAGGCCGAGGCGATCCAGAAGGTCTTCGACGCGATCCACGCCGGCGACGCCGACGCGCAGGTGCTGGCCTACCAGTACATCCAGGCGCTCCCGACGATCGCGAACGGCACCGCCAACAAGGTCTGGGTCGTGCCCGCCGAGCTCACGAAGGCGATGGACAACCTCGGCACCGCGTTCCTGCGCCCGCCGGGCGGGGCGCCCGAGGAGAGCCCGCTGGAGCCGGAGAAGCCCGCGGTCGAGGGCTGATGCGGCTGCGGGTCTGCGGGAACGGCGTACACGCGCTCGGGCAGCGCTGAGGTGTCGGTCCTCGTCCCGGTCGGTTCCGCCGACGACCCCCGGCTCGCCGACTTCACCGCGCTCACCGACGTCGCGCTGC
This sequence comes from Candidatus Nanopelagicales bacterium, assembly GCA_046330715.1. Lineage (GTDB taxonomy): Bacteria > Actinomycetota > Actinomycetes > S36-B12 > CAIYMF01 > Longivirga. The sequence continues at coordinate 85,243 of JAXLSG010000002.1, read as the reverse complement.
GCCGCGTCCGCGAGCCGGAGGAGGGGCTCTTCCTCGCCGAGGGCGAGAAGGTCATCCTCCGCGCGCTGCGGGCGGGCTACCGTCCGCGCGCCGTCCTGACCGCGCGCAAGTGGCTCGACGGGCTGCAGGGCGAGCTCGCCGACCACGACTGCCCCGTGTACGTCGCCGACGACGACGTGCTCCGCGAGGTCACCGGCTACCGCGTGCACCGCGGCGCGCTCGCCTCGATGCAGCGCCGTCCGCTGCCCGCGCTCGACGACGTGCTCGACGGAGCGCAGCGGGTGCTGGTGCTGGAGGACCTCGTCGACCACACGAACGTGGGGGCCGTGTTCCGCAACGCCGCGGCGCTGGGGATCGACGCGGTGCTGGTGAGCCCGGAGTGCGCCGACCCGCTCTACCGGCGCAGCGTGAAGGTGTCGATGGGCGCTGTGCTCGCCGTTCCGTGGACGCGCGCCGAGCCGTGGCCCGCAGCCATCGACGTCCTGCGCGAGCGGGGCTTCCGCACGCTCGCGATGTCGCCCGACCCCTCCGGCGTCTCGCTGCGCGACGCCGACCTCTCCGCTCCGGTGGCCGTGCTGCTCGGCACCGAGGGGGAGGGGCTCACCGACGCCGCGCTCGCCCGGTGCGACGCGCGGGTGCGGATCCCGATGTCGGCAGGTGTCGACAGCCTCAACGTCGCTGCGGCGAGCGCGGTCGTCCTGTACGCCCTCGGCGGCTGAGCCGCCTCAGAACTCGTCGTCGGCGTCGGGCTCCGCGACGCCGGGGTCGTCGACGACGATCGGGCCGCGACGGACCTGCATGCGGACGAGGCTGAGCAGGAACCCGCTCAGCACCGCCTGGAACCCGAGGAAGACCAGCGCCGACGCGACCAGCGTGCCGCGCAGCGAGCTCTCGATGTCCAACGGCCCGAAACCCGCCTGGGCCCAGCGGATCACAGCCACGACGAGCCCGAGCAGCCCGACGAGCAGCACGGCGCCGCCCACGGCCACGACGCGCTCGAGCGAGGCCACCTCGAGGAAGCTGCGGAACCTCGAGTCCTCGGGCAGCAGCCCCTCGGAGATGGCGACCGACTTCGCCAGGACGGCGAACCACAGCGCCTGGGCGCCTGCGAGCATCGCCAGCGTCGTGAAGACGAGCGCCTGCAGGTCGAGCACCGGACCGCCGACGCTGCGCGGCTCCGGGAGCAGCCACAGGCTCGCGAGGAGGCCGAGCACGAACAGCACGAGCCCCGGGTAGAGGAACAGCCAGCGCGGGCTGTAGACGAGCAGGAAGCGCAGGTGCCGCCAGCCGTCCCGCCACGTGCGCAGGTGCGGCGGGTGCGACCGTCCGTCGGGTCGCAGCGTGGTAGGCACCTCGCCGATCGACAGCCCGAACAGCGAGGCCTTCACCACCATCTCGCTGGCGAACTCCATCCCCGTGGTGCGCAGGTCGAGCGCGAGGACGGCGTCGCGGTCGAAGCCGCGCAGGCCGCAGTGGAAGTCGCCGATGTCGTTGCGGAAGAACAGCCTCCCGAGGAACGACAGCACCGGGTTGCCGAGGTGGCGGTGCAGCGGCGGCATGGCTCCGGGTGCGATGCCGCCCTCGAACCTGTTGCCCATCACCAGCTGCCTGCCGGCGCGCAGCTCCGCGACGAACGGGTCGATGTCCTCGAGCGCGTAGGAGTCGTCGGCGTCGCCCATGATCACGTAGCGGCCGCGCGCGGCCTGGATGCCGCCCATGAGGGCCGCGCCGTACCCCTTCTCGGGTACGTCGACCACGCGGGCGCCTGCGGCCCTCGCGATGTCCTGCGAGCCGTCGGTCGATCCGTTGTCGGCGACGACGACCTCGCCGTCGGGAGCGACGCGGGCCAGCGACTCGAGCGCCTTGCCGACGACGGTGCCCACGGTCTCGGCCTCGTTGAGGCACGGGAGCACCACCGTGACCTCGCAGCCGCCGGCCGTCATCGGACCCCCCTCGTGCCTCGTGCTGCGACCGTACTGGAACGAAGGCGCAGCACCGCGCTTCCACGACGCCGGGCGCGGGCGTCCCGCTACCCTCCACGTCATGAGCGAGGGCGCGGGCGGCGGACGCGTCCTGGGCGACGCGGCCCTGCAGTCGACCACCCTCGAGGAGGTCGCGTCCGCGGTCCGCTACCACCGCTGGCTCACCGACCTCGCACGGCCGCACCTCGGAGACCACCCGCTCGAGATCGGCAGCGGCCTCGGCGACTACGCGCAGACCTGGCTCGACTCCGGCGTCCCTCGCATCACCGTGAGCGACCTCGAGCCCAGCCGCCTCGCGGGCCTTCAGGCGCGGTACGCCGACGACCCGCGCGTCGACGTCCGCGAGCTCGACGTCATCCACGACGCGGTGCCCGACGACCTCGAGTCGTGCTCGGCGCTCGTCGCCTTCAACGTGCTCGAGCACATCCCCGACGACGTCGGCGCGCTGCGGGGAGCGCAGCGGTTCCTGCGCCCGGGCGCGTCCGTGGTGCTGTTCGTGCCCGCGTTCCCCTTCGCGATGAGCGAGTTCGACCTCGCGGTCGGGCACGTGCGCCGCTACACCGTGCCGACCCTGACCCGGTCGCTCGTCGCCGCCGGTCTCGACCCGGTCGAGGTGCGGTACGTGAACATGCCGGGGCTCGCGGCGTGGACCGTGGGCATGAAGTGGCTGCGCATGACGCCGGGGGAGGGGCCGCTGCTGCGCGTGTGGGACGGGCTCGTCGTGCCGGTCGCACGCGCGGTCGAGGAGCGCGTGCGGGCCCCGTTCGGACAGTCGGTGCTCGCGGTCGCGCGCGTCCCAGGTGGAGCTGCGTCGAGCAGCGGAAGGACGGACACATGAAGCTGACCCGCGGACGGATCCTCGTCATCCGTCACGGCGAGACCGAGTGGAGCCTGTCGCTGCGCCACACCGGGCGCACCGACATCCCGCTCACCGCCCACGGCGAGCTGCAGGCCGCGGCTCTCGCGCCGCGGCTCGAGCCGTGGCACCCGTCCCTCGTGCTCTCGAGCCCGTTGGTGCGGGCCCGGCGTACCGCGGAGCTCGCCGGGCTCGAGCCCGAGATCGACGAGGGGCTCCTCGAGTGGGACTACGGCTCCTACGAGGGCCGGACGACCGACGAGATCCGCACGGAGCTCGGCGACCCGGACTGGACGGTGTGGTCGGCCACGACGGGGCTGGGGGAGTCGGTCGACGACGTGGGCCGGCGTGCCGCCGCCGTGCTGGACCGGGTGCGCCCGCTCGTCGACGACGGCCAGGACGTCGCGCTGGTCGCGCACGCGCACCTGCTGCGGATCCTCACCGCCGTCTGGCTCGACCTGCCCGCCGAGCGCGGCGTCTCCTTCGTGCTGCAGCCCGCGGGCGCAGGAGTCCTCGGCTACGAGCGCGACACCCCGGCGCTGCGGGCCTGGAACAGCTGACGCACTAGCGCTTGCGCCGCCACGACAGCACCGTGCCGGTGAGGAACGCGCCCACGAAGGCACCCGCCCCAGCCGTGATCGGGCTGGGGTTGGGCAGCACAGGGATCAGCGCGTAGAACAGTGTCGCCCCGCCGACGACCACGCCGCTGATGACACCGGCGATCACGCCTGTGCCGACGGGAGACAGACCGCCGTCGGCGGATGCCGGGCTGCTCTGGTCCGTGCGGGCAGGGGGCTTGGCCTGCTTGCCGCTGTTCATCGCGTCGACCTCGCGCAGCAGGCGCTCGATCTCGTCGTCACCGCTCATGGGTCCAGTGTGCGCCCCGCCTCCGGAGGCGGTCAGCCCGGTCCGGCCCTAGCGTTCCCCCCATGACCGAGGCGACCGGGGTGACGTCGGAGGCGGTACGCCGCACGAGCTGGGCACCGATGCTGTTCATCGGCCTGGGCACCGCGCTCATCATCATGGACGCGACGATCGTCAACGTCTCGCTGCCGTCCATCATCCGCGAGCTCAACATCGGCTCGATCGACGCCGAGTGGGTCAACGCGATCTACTCGCTGGTCTTCGCCGCGCTGCTCATCGTGGCCGGGCGCCTCGGCGACCGGATCGGCCGACGACTCATGTTCGTCTCCGGCGCCGTCGTGTTCGGCGTCGCCAGCCTCGTCGCCGCGCGCACCGGCGACGGCAGCGCGCTGATCGCGGCCCGTGCGCTGCAGGGCGTCGGCGGCGCGATGATGTCGCCGACGTCGCTGTCGCTCATCAACTCGATCTACCAGGGTCAGGCGCGCAACATCGCGTTCGCGATCTACGGCTCGATCATCGGCGGCATGGCGGCCGTGGGGCCGCTGCTCGGCGGCTGGCTCACCGAGCACCAGTCGTGGCGCTGGGCCTTCTACATCAACGTCCCCGTCGTGATCGTCATCGTCGTCGGCTCGCTGCTCAAGGTCCCGGAGAGCAAGGACGACCACTTCGACCCCGGCTTCGACCTGCTCGGCGCCGTGCTGTCGGCGCTCGGCATCGGCCTGCTCGTGTTCGGCCTCATCGAGGGCCGCAACTACGGCTGGGTCACGGCCGACAAGGACATCGTCCTGCTCCAGCGGACCTGGTCCGAGGGCGCTCTCTCACCGGTGTTCTGGGCGTTCGTGATCTCGGCCGTCTCGCTCGTGCTGCTGTGGGTCGTCGAGTCGCGGCGCGCGCAGGCGGGCAAGTCCGTGCTCCTCGACCTCAGCCTGTTCCGGATCCCCACATTCAGCTACGGCAGCTTCGCCGGTCTCATCGTGAGCCTCGGCGAGTTCGGCATCCTGTTCTCGCTGCCGCTGTTCCTCCAGAGCGTCCAGGGCTTCTCGGCGTTCGGAGCCGGAGCGCTTCTGGCGTCGCTCGCGATCGGCGCGTTCCTCGCGGGCCCGACCGCCGCGCGTCTTGCCGCCGCGCGGTCGCCGCGCTTCGTCGCCCGCCTCGGCATGGTGCTGGAGATGATCGGCATCGCCGGTCTCGGGCTCACGCTCTCGACGACCGTGAGCGCATGGGTGATGGCCGCGTGGCTGATCGTCTACGGCATCGGCGTCGGGTACGCCGCGGCGCAGCTGACCAGCCTGATCCTCGCCGACGTACCGCGACGCAAGAGCGGGCAGGCGAGCGGCACCCAGAGCACGGCCCGCCAGATCGGCTCGGCGCTCGGCACCGCCATCCTCGGCACCGTGCTCTTCGTGTCGCTGGCGCACCAGACCGACACCAACCTCGCGTCGGTGCCGGGTCTGACCGACGAGCAGCGCACCTCGATCAGCGAGGCGGTCGAGCAGTCGGCCGGCACGGTGATCCCGTCGCTCGCCGAGGGCCCTGGCGGGGCCGCCACGGCGGAGGCCGCCGGCGAGGCGTTCGCCACGGCGATCCGGTGGACGTCGCTCACCGCCGTGGCCTTCATCGGCCTGGGCCTCATCGCCACCCTCAAGCTCCCGCCCGACGGCCAGCACCAGACCGGCACGGGCAGCAGCGGCGGCGGCGAGACCGGGCGCCGGCGCGACGAGGACCCCGACGGCGCGGGCTCCGACGACGTCGAGCCCGAGGACGAGCTGCTCGGCTGACCGACGGGCGGGGGAGCGCGACGTATCCTCACGGGATGCGTCGCCCCGTCCTGCTCCTCGCCGCCGCCGTGCTGCTCGCCGGCTGCGCCGCTCCGGGCAGCACGACCCCTGCACCGACCACAGCGTCGCCGACCGGCTCGACCTCCTCCTCCTCGGCGACCACTGCGACACCGGTCGCTGCACCGGTGCCTCCGCCGACCGGGACGCTGCGGTCGGGGGAGTCGTGGCTCACGGTGGGCGTCGCGGAGGACCTGCCGAACGGCGTCTACCTGCCCGAGGCGCCCTCCGGGGGCACCGACGACTACCGCTGCTTCGTCGTCGATCCGCACGTCGCGGCCGACTCGTTCATCACCGGCGTCTCGTTCCTGCCGGGCAACCCCCACGTGGTGCACCACTCGATCCTGTTCCGGGTCGCCCCGCAGCAGGCGGCCGCGGCGAGGGCGAAGGACGCCGCCGACCCGCGCCCGGGCTGGGAGTGCTTCGGCGGGCCGGGGCTCCCCGCGACGTCGACCAACCCGCTCGACAGCCTCGACTCCGCGCCGTGGCTCGCGGGCTGGGCGCCCGGCGGCAAGGAGAACGTGTTCCCGACCGGGTACGGCGTACCGCTCGCAGCCGGAAGCCTGATCGTGGTGCAGATGCACTACAACCTGCGGCACGCGACGGGCGTCGAGGCTGCCGACAGCACGCACGTCCGGCTGCGCACCACGAAGGCTGCCCTCGCGCCGCTGTCGACGATGCTGCTGCCCGCGCCGGTCGAGCTGCCTTGCCCCGCCGGCGCGACGGGTCCGCTCTGCGACCGCGCTGCGGCCATCGCCGACGTCACCGCGAGGTTCGGAGCCGGATCCGGCCGCACGGTCGCGGGCCTGCAGCTGCTGTGCGGCGGCAGCTTCACCGACCCGAGGTCCGGCGTCACGCAGTCGTGCACCCGCTACGTCCGCGCGCCCGTCACCGTCCGCGCCGCGGCGGGGCACATGCACCTGCTCGGCCGGTCCATCACGATCGTGGCGAACAAGGGGACGTCGCGGCAGCGCACGATCCTGTCGATCCCGGTGTGGGACTTCGACAACCAGTCGGCACAGCCGCTCTCGAAGCCGCTGCCGCTGCGGGCCGGCGACACCGTCACCGTGACGTGCACCCACGACCCGGGCCTGCGCAAGCTCCTGCCCGAGCTGCAGGGCACGCCCGACCGCTACGTCGTCTGGGGCGAGGGCACCACCGACGAGATGTGCCTCGGCATCCTCATCACGTCCTGACCCCGAGACCTCGGCGGCCCAGGGGAGTGGTCGTCCGTAGGGGTGGTGCCGCCATCCGGCGGTCCTCGGCCCGATGTCCTCGGGCTCCCGCTCCCAGCGTGATGACGAGAGGCGTCCTGTGGTTGACGCACGGTTGCGGTTGACGTTCGGTTGCGATTGTCACAGGGTTGCGGTTGTCAGATGGTTGCGCCAGGTCGGTTGCGGGCGGACACTGGTGGCATGACCCGATCCGTGGCTGCCCTCAAGCGGCTCGACCCGCGCAGCGCCGCCCGCGAGGTCTCCGGCCTCGGCGACGACGCGTGGACGCGCGCCTTCCTCTCTGCGCTGCAGGAGCAGGTGCGCGACGACCCGCTGGAGCGCCTGCTCGACACCTGGGCGCTGTCGGCGGCAGGGGCGGGGCGCGTGTTCGGCGTCAGCCGCCAGGCCATCGCCAAGTGGCGCGCGCACGGCGTTCCCGACGACCGGCTGGTCGCGCTGGCCGACCTCGACGCCGCGACCGACGTGCTGCTGCGCTACGTGCGCCCCGACCGCGTCCCGGCGGTCGTGCGCCGGCCCGCCGAGCTGCTCGGGGGAGCGTCGCTGCTCGAGCTCGCCGAGGCGCACCGCTACGCCGACGTCCGCAGGGGAGCGGCGCACATGCTCGACCTCCGCCGGGTGCAGCCGTGAGCCCTCGGGCCGCTCACCGGGTCACGCTCGACGACGGCCACCGCTGGCTCCGCGTCGCCGACGCGAGCTGGGAGGACCCGCTGGACCCGACGTACGCCGACACCTCGGGCGGACGCTGGAACGCGCCGGGCGACGGGCCGACGCTCTACCTCAACGCCGACGTCGCGACGGCGCGGGCCCAGATCGCCCGGATGCTCGAGGGGACGGCCATCGACCCCGAGGACCTGTCCGACGACGCGCCGTACGTGCTCGTGACAGCCACGCTGCCCGCGCGCCAGCGGGTCGCCGACGCCACGACCGACACCGGGCTCGTCGCGCTCGGGCTGCCGCGCACCTACCCCCGTCGCGCCCGCTCCGGCGAGGTGCCGTGGCGCGACTGCCGGCGTGCAGCCCGGGCCGTCCGTGCCGAGGGGCTGCGCGGCGTGCTCGCACGCTCCGTGGCGCTCGTCGGCGGCCGCGAGCTCGCCTGGTTCCCCGCCCGGGGCGCCCAGGCCACGGCCCAGGGGGAGCCGCTGCCGTTCGCGGCCTGGCGCCACGAGACCTTCGACCCGGTCGACACCGCTCCAGCGCCTCGTCGTCGCTAGCCGGTCACCAGCACGTCGACGCCGGCCTGGGTCCGGCTCTGCGGGCACGCCGCTGCCGAGGACGCCGACGCTGTCGCTCGCCGAAACCCGACTGATCCCGCCGTGCGCTCAGACGTCGCACCTGGCAGACCCACAGGCAGGGGAGGAACCACTCCCGTTCCCGTTCGCGTGAGTTGACATAATGCACGTTATCGGAGGTATGCCCGGGAGCACGGGATCGACGGATCCCGGCTCCGATCAGGTTCTCCAGGCGTCCACCAGCGCGGCGGCGGGCAGCGTCTCGGCCCACCACAGCTCGCGGTCGCTGCGCAGCCCGTCGGGATGGTCGGTCCAGGCGTCGTCGCGCGCGGCTGCCCAGGCCGACGCCGGGACGTCGGCGACGTCGGCGTCGGTCAGCTCGTCGGACAGGTAGACCCGCAGCGCGTCCTCGCCGTCCGGCGGCCACGGCGCGTCGACCAGCCCGGCGTCCGCGGCGCACCGCCGGGCCGCCTCGCGCAGGACCTGCTCGTCGACCCAGGCGGCGACGTCGGACCGCTTCGGGCGGGCGTCGGCCCCCAGGACCGCCTCGAGCACGCCCGCAGGCGCCTGCGCGTACGCCGCCGTCAGCGCGTCGCTCACGTCGGAGTCCCCCGCACGTCGTCCGAACATCTGTTCGACTCCTCGTCGTCGGTGGTCCCAGGATCACACGTCGCGGTGGCAGGCGCCGGCACCGAGCGACTCGAGCCCCCGCAGCTCGTCGGGAGAGAACTGCAGCGCCCCGACGTTCGACGGGCTCATGAGCAGCCCCTCGTCGCGGGTGTGGTCGAGGCCGACGAGGTGGCCGAGCTCGTGGAGCACCACCGCCGTCACGTACCGGCTCTCCCCCTGCGCCATCTCCTGCGTCGCCCACGCGGAGTTCAGGTCCACCTGGCCCGACACGTAGACGCCGCGCCCGTCGCCTGCCTTCACCGGGACCGGCCCGGCCCAGCCGGCCAGCGGTACGCCGCCCGTGTACCCGCCCTCGTTCGACGGGTCGCCCCACACGACGAGCACCGGCGCCCAGCGGTCGCCGTACCGCATCCGCTGGTAGGGCCGGCGCGTCTGCGACACGTCCTCGTCGGTCGGTCCGTCGTACACGAAGCGCAGGCCCGAGAGCGCCGACACCTGCGCGATGCCGTCCTGCAGCAGCGCCAGCCCGCCCGGCGGCATGCCGTCCGGGCGCACGACGTAGTGGATCGGGCGGCACGGCGACCACGTGACGGGGGTCGTGCCGTCGGCCTGCAGCTCGAGGTAGTTCGTCGCGGGCGACGACCCGGCGGGATCCGGCGACCCCAGGATCGTCGCCAGCCGCGGCCCCTCCTCGAAGCCGGGCGACGGCGCGGTCGCGAGGTAGGTGCGGGTGAGCCACCAGACCGCGAGGAGGACGACGAGCGAGGCCGCCGTCGCGACCCGGTTGCGCCACAGCCCCGTCCTCATGTCCGGAGCATCGTCATCCGGCGAGCGGCGCTGAACCCTCAGACGTCGCCGTGGCAGGCGCCCGACCCCAGCGACCGCAGGCCCTCGACCTCCGCCGGGGTGAACGTCACGACCGACGCGCGGTACGACGGGAACATCACGGCCTTCGCCGCCTGCACGTGGTCGAGGCCGACGAGATGGCCGAGCTCGTGCAGGAACACGGTGCGCGTCGCCTTCACGCCGAGCTTCTTCTGCACGGTCGCGATGAGGTCGGCGTTGAGCGCGACCTGCCCGCTCACCCACACCTCGGTGCCGTCGCCGGTGAACGCCGAGCGAGGACGCGTGATCCCGAGGACCTCCGACGTCATGTCCGGGTCCTCCTTCTCGGTCACCCACGAGATGAGCACCGGTGCCCAGCGCTCGCCGTACCGGTCGGGCTGGTAGATCGCGCGCGCGGCTGAGGGGTTCTCGTCGGTCGTGCCGTCGTCGACGAAGCGCAGCCCCGAGTCGCGGCTGATCTCGTCGAGCGCGGAGCGCAGCAGGCCGAGCCCGTCGCTGGACGCGTTCGTCGTCCGTACGACGTAGTGGATCGGCCGGCACGGGGACCAGGTTACGGGTGTCGTGCCGTCGGTCTGCCTGCCGATGTAGGCGAAGCTCCCGTCGGCTGGAGCGGGCACGGGGGCGTCCAGCGCCCCGCGCGGACGCTCGCCCTCCTCGACGCCGGCCGGCGGGCGCGGCTGCGCGTCGACCGCGCCCGAGGGGCTCGACCACGGCAGCACCACCCAGCCGCCGACGATGCTGAGCACCAGCACGCCGATCGCCGCGATGGCCACGGCCCAGCCGCCGAGTGCCGCCCAGGAGAACCGCGGTCGACGACGACGGCGGCGCGCGGTGTCCATCGAGAGCACGTGGGCGTCGCCGTCCTGCACCCAGCGCGGGACGCGGCCCGACGGCGACCTCGGCAGGTCGTCCGGCGGCAGGTCGTCGCGCGTGCCCATGGTGGTGTCTCCCCCGTCGTCGTCAGGGCGTCACGGTACGTCGACGACGCAGCAGGACTCGCGCCGGGCGGCTAGATGTCGTTGTGGCAGGTGCCCGAGCCGAGCGACCGCAGCCCGACGCGCTCGGCCGGCGAGAACGTGCCCGACCTCTCCCCCGTGGGTCGCCAGGGTACGTCGCGATCCCGCGCGGACGCCTCCGCCGCTCGGCCGGGTCGGCTAGAGCGAACGGCGGCGCGAGGCGAGCACCTCGCCGCTCCAGCAGGAGACGACGTGGTGCTCGTCGGAGGTCAGCCGGAAGACGGCGTGCTGGCCGCGCTCGCGACCCCAGCCGCGCACGACGTCGGACACCGAGCCGGTCACGCCGAAGCAGTCCTCCGACCACGACAGGTCCGGCGCACGGCCGACCATCACGACGGGCTCGTGCCCGCCTGCCCTGATCTCGGCAGCCAGGTCGGCCATCGCGGCCGCGTTGACCGCGTCGTCCTGCTTCTCGCTGAACGGGTTCTCCGCGGTCACGACCCAGACCTCGTCGTCGAGCGCGATCGCGCCGGCACCCGACCAGACCGCGCCGTCGGCGTCGACGACCTCGGTCGACAGGTACGCCGCGAGCAGGTCCAGGTCGATCGGACGCGGCGCGTCGTGCAGCTCGGGACGCATCAGCCGGCGGTCACGGCGTGGCCTGCGGAGCGCAGCGCGTCGATGGCGCGCTCGAGCGCGGCGGCGTGCACGAGCACGTAGTCGGTGTCGTACGTCGACACCACGAACACGCTGACGTCGACGTCGGCCAGCGGAGCGGTGAGCTCGGCCATGACACCGACCATGGAGAAGTCCATGGGCCCGGCGACCTCGAGGGCGCGCCAGTCGGGCTCGACGCGCACGTGCTCGCCCGACGGGGCGGCGTCCTCGGTGCACACGAGCGAGACCTCGACCGAGGTCCGCGTCACCGAGAAGAACGACGTGCCCGCGGCCGGCACCGGCCAGGGCGCGTCGACGGGCAGGCGGCACACCGAGAGCCGCTCCGGGAGCACGCGCAGGTCCATGCCCCCATCCTGCCGCACGTCGCGCGCGTCAGCCGACGACGAAGACCGCCGACGCTCCCGAGGATCTCAGGTTCCAGATGTCGCCCTTGAAGAGGAAGGTGATCCGGTAGGCGTAGCCCTTGCGCGCGCTGACCAGGTAGAAGCCCACGACCCCGTTGCTCTTCGTGGTGACCCACAGGTACTGGACCCGCGACCACTTCCCGTTCACGCGGATCATCAACGTGGCCAGGATCTTCCGGCCCGAGACACCAGGCGCGAGCCCCACGACGAACCGGGCGTCGGTGGCCTTGTGGTAGTACTGCACCCCCGAGCGCGTCTTGTACCCCTTCGCGGTGATCACCGTCATGCGCGAGGGCACGTACCACCGGCGGTACGAGGTCTCCGCCGGATAGTGCGTCGAGTCGCCGGCGGCGAAGACCTTGAGCTCGCCCGTCCAGGTCGTGAGGTAGCTGAACCGCGCGATGCCAGAGGCGTCGGTGACGGCCGAGAGGGTGGCGCCGTGCCCCGCGATCGGGCTGAACACGACCTTGACCCGCGTGCCGGGTCGTCCGGGCGTCGCGACCGTCACGGTGACCGGCAGTCCGAGCCGCGCCGGCCCCTTCACGGAGGCGAGCAGCGTCGTCGTGCTCGGCGTGGTCGCGATCGAGCGCACCAGCGCGAAACCCGGCGCGAACATGTCCTGGGCGAGCCCCAGGACGTGCGTGCCGTCGGCGGAGAACGACAACCCTCGCTCGAGGATGTCGACGTCGTTGCCCCCGCCCTTCGGAGCCAGGGCGTACGGGGCGACCACGAGCGCCCCGGTGGCCATGTCGTACACACCGAGCGTGGCGTCGTTGCTGCGCGACCCGAGCGCGATCCGGCTTCCGTCAGGCGCCCAGGCGGGTACCTCGGACGAGCCCATGTCGAGGTGCCCGCTGAACGCGGGCGCAGGAACGACGTTGAGGTCCGCGTCCAGCAGCAACCACCCGACACCGGCGCCGTAGGTCTCGATGATGACGCGGTCTCCGTGCGCCGAGATCCGGTCCCCGATGTACGAGGTCGGAGTGGTGCGGGCGCTGCTGAGTGCTCCGCCGCCGCCCACCGTCCACGCCTTCACCGGCCCGTACTGCAGATGTGCGAACAGCGTCGACGTGCCGCCGGCGAGGGTGGCGGTCGCCGTCAGCTCCTGCACCGGCGTCGCCGGGTCGTCGACCGACCCTGTGCTCAGGTCGACCCGGCCGACGAGATTCCCCGCGTTGCAGCGGTACGCATAGAACAGGCTGGTGCCGACGACCGCCAGGCTCCCGGGGCACTCCCCTACCTGGTACGTCGCCGCCGCAGCGTGCGTCGCCACGTCGACGGCCACGATCTCGTTCGCGGACGTGAGGGCGACGTACACCGTGCTTCCGTCGCCGGACACCACCGGGTTGCTCGCTCCCGGGAGGTCGGAGATCGTCGCGATCGCGGAGCCGTCCTCATGGAGGAGCACCACGCTGTCGGTGTCGGTGACGACCAGAGTCCCTCCGGCATCGACCATCGCCGTCGGCCAGGTGAGGTTCAGCGGCACCACCTCGGCGAGGAAGGGCGAGGCGTGCGCCGCTCCCGCAGGCAGAGCCGCCAGCAGCCCGGCCGCGAGGGCCGTGGCGAGCCCGGTCGTGATGGTGCGTACGGCGCGCATGCCGAGGTCCCCCGTCGTCGAGTCCCGGGCAGGGTAGCCGCTGGCGCGGCCCGCAGACCCGCTCACGGGTGCGGGATCACCCGATCGTGACTTGGGCGGGTCGCGCACACCAGGCGCCCGGAATCGGCATCATCGGCGCCATGAGCCTCGCCGAGCCGCGCACGTGGGACGAGCTGCCCGTCCGTCGCAAGGAGCAGAAGGCCTGGTACTGGTACGAGTGGGCGCAGTCGGCGTTCGTCACCACCGTGTCGGTGGTGCTCGCGCTGCCCTACCTCACGAGCATCGCCAACAACGCCGCCGGCTGCCCCGACGCGACCGACGACAACCCGTGCACCAACGACCTGAGCCTGCTCGGCATCCCGGTCTCCCCCGGCTCCGCGGTCTTCTACGTCATCACGATCGCGACGGTGCTCTCGTTCGTCCTGATGCCCATCGTCGGTGCGCTCGCCGACCGCTCGACCTCGAAGAAGAAGTGGCTCGCCGGCTACGCCTGGGTCGGCGCCGCGGCCGCGACCGGTCTCTTCTTCGTGCAGGGCACGGCGTGGGGCCTCGGCGCGATCCTCGTCATCATCGGCAACGTCTGCCTCATCGCGAGCCTCACCGTCTTCTCCGCGATCCTCGTCGACATCGCCGAGCCCGACGAGCGCGACTCTGTCTCGACGAAGGGCTGGGCGTTCGGGTACGTCGGCGGCGTCACGCTCCTCGTGATCAGCCTCGTCGTCCTCACCGTCAAGCCGTTCGGCCTCGAGACGGGCGCTCTCGTGCGCATCCTCTTCCTCGTCGCCGGCCTGTGGTGGGCGGTGTTCACGTTCATCCCGTACCTGCGGCTCAAGGACCACCCCGCGCTGAAGCCCGACGCGCACGTGAGCCTCGGCAACTCCTTCCGCCAGCTGCGCGAGACGCTCGACCACGCGAAGGACTACCCGCAGACCCTGCGGTTCCTGCTGGCGTTCCTGTTCTTCAACGACGGCGTGCAGACCGTCATCGCGGCAGCCGCCGTCTACGGCCAGTACGAGCTCGGCATGAAGCAGACCTACATCTTCCTCGCCGTCATCCTCGTCAACATCTTCGGCATCGTCGGCGCTCTCGCCATGGGCCGCATCGCGGCCCGGCGCGGCGCCTACTCCGTCGTGATGGGCGCGCTGGTCATCTGGATCCTGCTCGTGATCGTCGGCTTCGTCGTACCGAAGGGCAGCGTGGCGCTGTTCCTGCTGCTCGCCATCGGCATCGGTCTCGTCGTCGCCGGCACGCAGGCGCTGTCGCGCTCGATGTACTCCCAGCTCATCCCCCGCGGCCGCGAGGGCGAGTACTTCAGCCTCTACCAGGCCTGCGAGCGCGGTACGTCGTGGCTGGGCACGCTGCTCTTCGGCGTCGTGCACCAGATCAGCGGCTCCTACCGCTGGGCCATCGTCGCGCTGATCGTCTTCTTCGCCGTCGGCATCGTGCTGCTGCGCCGCGTCGACATGCGCACCGGTGTGGTCGAGGCCGGCAACGAGGTGCCCGCGGTCCTCTAGTCGCCCGAGCGCCGCAGCGCCGCGGCGGTCAGCCCCTCGGCGACCAGGCCCGAGGCCGCGAACGCGGCGAGCACCAGAGCCCGCCTGCGGGCCTCCGGGTCGCGCCACGCCTCGACCGAGAACGCCACCGCGTCGGAGCCGTCGGCCACGGCCATCGCGCCGACCCACCCCGACACCGGAGCGCCGCGCCGCCAGGCGTCGAGGGTGCCGAGGCCGAGGGCGAGCTCGCGCGCCCCCACCAGCCGGGCCTCCCCCGGCCGCACCGCGAGCATCGCCGCGAACCCCAGCCGCAGCGCCGCCAGGGCCGGGACGGTCCGGCGTACGGCCGAACGGGTGACGTCGCTCATGTCCGGCTCCTCCGGGTGTCGAGACAGGACGTGGCGGGTGACGTGTCGTCGGCCACACCGAGCGGTCCGCGCCTCGGTCCGTTTATCGGACGAGTTTTCGTGCTCCGAACCGCGGGAACACCGCGACCGTCTTATCCGTTAGCACCTTACGTGACCGCACCCCTCCGGCGGTCCACCCCGACAGTCAGGACGACACCATGAGCGACGGCGCCCTCCGCGGCACCCGGCTCGGCGCGACGAGCTACGAGACCGACGACCACGTCGAGCTGGCTCCCCGCCAGACGATCCACTACGACTGCCCGAACGGCCACACCGTGAGCATGCCCTTCTCCGTCGAGGCCGAGGTGCCCGCGGTCTGGGAGTGCCGGTGCGGCGCCGAGGCGGTCATCCGCGACGGCGAGAAGCCCGAGCCCAAGCCGACCAAGCCGCAGCGCACCCACTGGGACATGCTGCTCGAGCGCCGCTCGATCGAGGACCTCGAGATCCTGCTCCAGGAGCGCCTCGAGCTGCTCCGCGGGAGCAACGCCCCCGCCCGCAAGACCGCCTGAGGCAGCCGGCAGCCCTCCAGAAGCATCGCCGGACGCTTCCCCTTCCGAGCCCGTCGCCCCTCCGAGGGTGGCGGGCTCGGGGCTTTCCCGGTGCGGCTCGCGACGACCGAGCGGCTCAGGTGGTGGGGTCGTCGTCGCGGACGACCTCGCCCTGCAGGATCTCGCCGCGCACCGGGCGGTCCTGCGGGCGGTCGGTGCGCAGGTCCTCGTGCACCACGGTGTCCTCGCGGACGACGTCGCCCGCGACCGTCGTGCGCACGGTCGTCATCCGGCCGTCGACGACCAGCCCCGCGGCCTCGGCGCGACGACGGACCCGCCGGGCTACGACGCGGCGCGCCCACCGGCGTACCGGCGGCACCAGCAGCACGAGGCCGACGACGCTCGTGACGATGCCGGGGATGGCGATGAGCAGACCCGCGACGAACAGCGCGCCGGCATCGCCCATGTCGCGGCCGACCTGCTCGACGGTGTCCTGGGTCACCGTGGGCGCGACGGTCATGCCGTCGACCTGCACGGGGCGCAGCGAGCGGAACGCCGCGGCGCCCGCGCGACGCATGACGGCGACGCCGACGATCACGAGCAGCAGGACCACGACGACCACGCCGAGCCAGCCGATGTACGACGCGACCCACGACGCCACGAACCACTCGAGGACGACGTAGAGCGCCCCGAGCAGCAGGAACCACGGGCTCATGGCGTCACCAGCCCGCGCCGCCCGAGCGCTTCCCCGCCAGCAGGCGCCGAGCCTTGGCCGCCTTGTCCTCGACGCCCCACGCCGTGACGCGCCACAGCGCCTCGACGACGATCTTCTGGCTCATCTTGGAGTCGCCGAGCTCGCGCTCGACGAACTCGATCGGGACCTCCTTGACGCGCATGCCGCCCTTGACCGCGCGCCAGCCGAGCTCCACCTGGAAGCAGTAGCCCGCGCTCTCGATGCCGGAGAGGTCGAGGTTGCGCAGAGTCGACGCGCGGAACGCGCGATAGCCGCCCGTGGCGTCCTTCATCGGCACGCCGAGCATCAGGCGGGTGTAGAGGCTGCCGCCGCGCGAGAGCGCCTCGCGCGACTTCGGCCAGTTCACGACCGAGCCGCCGGGGACCCAGCGCGAGCCGAGCACGAGGTCGGCATCGCGCAGCGCGTCGAGCAGGCGCGGCAGCTGCTCGGGCTGGTGCGAGCCGTCGGCGTCCATCTCGACGACGACGTCGTAGCCGTTCTCGAGCGCCCAGTCGAAGCCGGCCAGGTACGCCGCGCCCAGGCCCTGCTTGCCCGCACGGTGCATGACCTTGATGTGGTCGTCGGCGGCCGCGAGGTCGTCGGCGATCTGCCCGGTGCCGTCGGGGCTGTTGTCGTCGGCCACGAGGACGTGCGCCTCGGGGACGGACGCCCGCAGGCGCGCGACGATGCGCTCGAGGTTCTCCCGCTCGTTGTAGGTCGGGACGATCACGACGATCCGCCCCAGATCGGCGTACGACGCCTCGGTCACGGTAGGGACTCCTCGCTCGGCCTGCTTTCCACGAAGCCTACGGGGCGGCTCCGGCGCGATCGCACGAGTACCACCAGAAGCAGGGCGAGGGCCGCGAGGACCGCCACCAGCTGCGGCAGCGGGCCGAGCCGGTCCGCCACGGTGAGGGTGTCGCGCAGCGGCACCTTCGCGACGAGGTGGCCGGCGACGAACTCGGGGAGGATCTGCGCGATGGTGCCGTCGGGCGCGATGATCGCGCTGATCCCGGACGTGGCGGCCACCAGCACCGCCCGACCGTGCTCCACGGCCCGCAGGCGCGACATCGCGAGCTGCTGCTCGGGCTGGCCCGTGAGGCCGTAGGTCGCGTTGTTGGTCTGCACCGACAGGATGCGCGCGCCCTCCCCCGCCATCGCACCCGTGACACCGTCGCCGCGCACGGCCGCGCGGGACAGCTCGTCGTACGCGACCTCGAAGCAGATCAGGTCGCCGACGACCGCCGGACCGACCTGCAGCACGCCGGTGCTGTCGCCCGCGGCGAAGTCGCGGGGCACCCGGTCGAAGCGCGAGATGACCTTCGCGAGGATCTCGCGGAACGGCACCCACTCGCCGAAGGGCACGGGGTGCTGCTTGACGTAGAACTCCGTCGGACCGCCGGCCTGTCCGCCCGCCGCGGGCTGCCACACGATGCCGACGTTCCAGACGTGCGTCGGGTCGTCGGGCTTGGTGACCACGGCGCCGACGAGGACGGGTGCGCCGATCGCGTCGACGCCCTGCTGGATGAGCCGCCGCGCGTCGGGGTCGGCGTACGGGTCGAGGTCGCTGGCGTTCTCCGGCCAGATCACGAGGTCGGGCTGCGGCACGGTGCCGGCCTTCACGTCGGCGGCGAGGCGCTCGGTCTCGCGCACGTGGTTGGACAGCACGAGGGCGCGCGTGTCGCCGAACGCGTCCATGCCCGCGCCCGCGACGTTGCCCTGCACCACGGCCGCGGTCGTGTACGCCGGTCCGCCCGCGGTCTCGCCGTCGACCGGCAGCGGCACGAGCCCGCCCGCGGTGCACAGGATCGCGACGCCGACGAGCGAGGCGACCGCGGCGCGCGGCCGGTTCCGGACGGTCCAGGCGTACGCGAGCAGAGCACCCACGAGGGCGACCGCGAAGGACACCAGCGGAGCTCCGCCGAGCGCGGCGTACGGCGTGAGCGTCGTGCTCGTCTGGCCGAACGCGAGGTCGCCCCACGGGAAGCCGCCGAAGGGGACGCGACCGCGCACGGCCTCGACCGCGACCCACATGAGCGGGACGGCCAGCGGCCACACGCGCAGCGACGACGTCGCGGCGACGCCGGCACCGATGAGGCCGTAGAACAGCGAGAACGCGAGCCCGAGCAGCAGCCAGGCGTCGTCGCCGATGACGGTCATCCAGTGCAGGTGCCAGAGCAGGAACGCCGCGCCCGCGAGGAGCCCGAGCCAGAAGCCGCGCCGGGCGCGCACGCCGTGCCACGACAGCGTCATCATCGCCAGCGCGGGAGGGGCCAGCCAGACCACGTCGTACGGCGGGAACGAGAGGACGAGCAGCAGCCCGCCCAGGACCGATCCGACGACGCGCAGGAGCAGCCGGGCGCGCGCGGGCGCGTCGGCAGGCTCAGGCATGGCCACAGGCTACGGGAGCGGTCCGCCCCGACCCGGCTCCGGAACCGGTCACACCGGAGCGACGACGCAGCGCCGCGCGGAGTTCCGCGTCACTCGAAGCGCGTCGCGTCGCCGGCACCGACGCGCAGCACCACGGCCTCGTCGCCGCTGAGGTCGACCACGGTCGTCGGCTGCACGCCGCACTCCCCCGAGTCGACCACCGCGTCGACGAGGTGGTCGAGGTGCTCCTTGATCTGCCAGCCGTCGGTCAGCGGCTCGTCCTCGCCGGGCAGCAGCAGGGTGCTCGACGCGAGCGGCTCGCCGTACTCCGCGAGGAGGGCGCGCACGACCGTGTGGTCCGGGATCCGCACGCCCACCGTGCGCTTGCTCGGGTTCTGCAGCCGCCGCGGCACCTCGCGGGAGGCGGGCACGATGAAGGTGTACGGGCCGGGCGTGCACGCCTTCACCGTCCGGTACATCGCGTTGGAGACCTGCACGTAGGGACCCATCTGCGCGAAGTCGCGGCAGACGACGGTGAAGTGGTGGCGCTCGTCGAGGTGCCGGATCTCGCGGATGCGCGCCAGCGCGTGGACGTTGCCGAACGCCGCGCCGAGGGCGTAGCCCGAGTCGGTCGGGTAGGCGATCAGCCCGCCGTCGCGCAGCAGCGCCACGAGCTGCCCGATGGACCGGGCCTGGGGGTTCTGCGGGTGCACGTCGAAGTAGCGGGCCACCTCACGACACTACGACGGGGCGTCGTCCGGCGCCGGTCGATCACCCGGGCCGGGCGGCTGCCAGTCGGCCCCTGTCTCGCGCCGGAAGTCGCGCACCGCGTCGTTGACGGTCGGGTGGAACCGGTCCGGCGGGATCGGGTGCTGGAGTCCGAAGCGCTCGACCTTGAGGCGCACGCGGTCCTTGAGCTCGGCGAGGTGCAGCTGGATGCCGAGCTCCTCCAGGTCGATCATCAGGTCCTCGAGCATGTCCGCGGCGGAGGTATCGATGTCGGTCATCGGCTCGGCCGCCACGACGATCCACTGCGGGCGCGGATCGGCGTACGCGAGGCGCAGCACGTCGTGGCGGAACGTGCCGGAGTTGGCGAAGATCAGCGGCGCGTCGAAGCGGTAGACGGTGCAGCCGGGGACGATCTCGGCGTCGGGGTAGCGGGTGCGGTCGTGCAGGCCCGGCACGCCCTCGGCGCGGCCCAGGGTGGTCGTGTACGGGCGCCAGATGCGGGCGAACACGGTCCCGACCGAGACGACGATCGCGATGATGATGCCGGGCAGCACGCCGAGCAGCGTGACGCCGAGGAACGCCGCGAGGAACACCAGGAAGTCGCCGCGGCTCTGCTTGCGGAGACGACGCGTCGCCGGGATGTCGGCGAGCGACAGTGCGGCCGCGATGACGATCGCGGCGAGGGTCGGCTGCGGCAGCGGCGCGAGCAGCGACGGGAACGCCACGAGCATCAGCGCGATGACCGCGGCCCCCACGAGACCGGTCACCTGGGTCTTCGCGCCGGCGCTCTCCGCGACCGCGGTGCGCGAGCCGCTCGTGCTGACCGGGAAGCCCTGGAACAGCCCGGCCCCGATGTTGGCGGCGCCGATGCCGATCATCTCCCTGTTGCCGTCGACCTCCTCGCCGGTGCGCTCGGCGAACGAGGTCGACGTCGAGATCGTGTCGGCCAGGGCGACCAACGCGATGCCGACGGCACCGATAGTGATGACCGACAGGTCGTGCAGCGCCAGGACCGGTACGTGGAAGGACGGCAGCCCCTCGGGCAGCGTCCCGATCACCTTGACGCCGCGCTCCTTCAGCCCGAAGGCGAGGCTGATCACCATCGCGATGATCACCGCGACGAGGACGTTGGGCAGTTTCGGCAGCCAGCGGTCGAGGATCAGGATGATGACGAGCGAGAGCAGCCCGATCGCCGCAGCCGGCAGCAGCACCTCGCCGGAGGCGATCCCCTTCACCGTCTCCGCCACGTCGCCGAGGAAGGAGTCGGAGTCGACGGAGAAGCCGAGCAGCTTCGGCAGCTGCCCCACGAGGATCGTGACCGCGAGACCGGTCATGTAGCCCAGGATCGTGGGCTTGGAGAGCAGGTCGGCGACGTACCCGAGCTTGCCGAGGCCCGCACCGAGCATGAGCAGGCCGGTGGCGATCGCGAGCGCCGACGCGAGGAGCACGGCTCGCACCGGGTCCCCCTCGGCACCGAGCAGCGGCAGGATCGTCGCGGCGATCATCGGCCCGAGCGCCGAGTCGGGACCGAGGACGAGGATGCGCGACGGCCCGACCAGCGCGTAGGCGACCAGGCAGAGGATCGACGTGTAGAGGCCCGTGACCGGTGGCAGGCCGGCGAGCTCGGCGTACGCCATGCCCTGCGGCACGAGCAGCGCCGAGAGCACGAGGCCCGCGACGACGTCGCGGCCGGCCCACGACCGCTGGTAGCCGCGCAGCGACGGCAGCAGCAGCCGCGTCGTCTCCGCCCCCGGGGTCACGGGGTGCATTCCAGCAGAACGAGCGCCCTGATGAGCCGCGATCAGGCGGGAGCGACGACCGTGCCGGAGGCGGTGGTGACGACGATCGGCTCCACGAGCACGTCGGCGGCCGACGCCGAGCGCTCCGGCGCCGCACGGCACACGACGCGGGCCTCGAACGACATGCCGCGCGAGCGGGTGCCGACGCGGGTCACGGTGGCGGTCGCCTCGAGGACGTCGCCGCCCATCACCGGCGCCTGGAACGCGACGGCGTCGTACGCGGCGAACAGACCCTCGTCGCCGTCGGTGCGGATCATCAGCTCGGTCGCGACGTCGCCGAACATGGCGAGCACGTACGCGCCGTCGACGAGGTTGCCGCCGTAGTGCGCGTGCGAGTAGGGCACGTAGCGGCGGTGGGTGACCGACATGCCGAGACGGTGGTCGTCGTTCACGAGGCCTTCTTCCGGGTCGACGGGGCGGGGACGAGCGCAGAGACGAGGTACGACGCGACCTCTCCGGGGGTCGTGCCGCGGCCGAAGATGCGGTCGACGCCGAGCTCGCCCGTGGCCAGCTCGTCGAAGCGCGGGCCGCCCACGACGAGGAGCGGCCGCCTGTCGGCCGGGAACGCCTCGCGGAACGCGGCGCTCATCTCCTTGGTGTTGTGCAGGTGCGCGTCGCGCTGGGTGACGACCTGCGACACGAGGACGGCGTCGGCCTTGTGCGCGCGGGCCTGCTCGACCAGGTCGGGCACCGGCACCTGGGCGCCGAGGTTCACGACGGTGATCTCGGAGTAGTACTCCAGACCCTTCTCACCCGCGAAGCCCTTGATGTTGAGGATCGCGTCGATGCCGACGGTGTGGGCGTCGGTGCCGATGCAGGCGCCGACCACCACGAGAGGACGGCGCAGGCCCTTCTTGATGGCGGCGTTGACCTCCTTCGGCGAGAGCAGCGGGTAGTCGCGCTCGACCACGGTGACGTCGCGGACGTCGACGAGGTGGTTCACGGAGCCGTACACGACGAAGAAGGTGAAGTCGGGGCCCATCGCCTTGGCGTGCACGACCATCGCGGGGTCGATGCCCATCTTGTTGGCGAGCAGCTGCGCGGCGCCTTCGGCCCTCTTGTCGTGCGGCAGCGGCAGGGTGAACGACACCTGCACCATGCCGTCGCCCGTGGCGTCGCCGTACGGACGCACGATGTGCTTGCTGGTCATCGCGTCGCCCCTTCCTCGAGCAGGTCGGTCGCGGGGTTGAGGTAGCCGGGCGCCTTGCGCACGACGCCGTCGAGGCCGCGGCCGGCGTCGGCGGGGCGCTTCATGAGCCCGAACGTGCCGTCGGCGATCGCGTTGAGCAGCGTGTCGTCGACGATGTCGTCGAGCAGCTCGACGGCCTCCGAGAGCACCTGCCGCGCGCGCTGCGCGATGAAGCCGTCGGGCGACGGGCGGAAGTCCTCGCGCAGGTTGCCCGCGGCGTTGAAGACGTAGCGCACGTTCTGCAGCGCGAGGTCGCGGTCGGACAGCCACGGCGTGACGACCGCCTCGGTCATCATGCCGACGAGCAGGATGCCCTGGCCGGTGAGCGCGCCCGCGAGGTTGAAGAACCCGTCGAGCAGGTAGCCGCGGAAGACGTCGCCCGTCATGTGCTTGGTGGGCGGCATCCACTTGAGCGGCGCCTCGGGGAACAGCGCCCGCGCGAGCATCGCGTGCGCGAGCTCGAGCCGGAACGAGTCCGGGATCTCGGGGTTGATCTCGAAGGCGTGGCCGAGACCGAGCTGCCAGTCCGCGAGCCCCGCCTCCTTGGCGAAGTACTCGTTGAGCAGCTGGCTCACCGTCACCGTGTGCGCGGCGTCGACGGCGTCGGCGGTGGTGAGGTAGTTGTCCTCGCCGGTGTTGATGACGATGCCGGCGCGCGCGTGGATCTGGCGGCTGAAGCGCTGGTCGACGAAGGTGCGGATCGGGTTGATGTCGCGGAAGAGGATCCCGTACATCGAGTCGTTGAGCATCATGTCGAGCCGCTCGAGCCCGGCCAGCGAGGCGATCTCGGGCATGCACAGGCCGCTCGCGTAGTTCGTGAGGCGGACGTAGCGGCCGAGCTCCTTGCTCGTCTCGTCGAGGGCCGCACGCATGAGGCGGAAGTTCGCCTGGGTCGCGTAGGTGCCGGCGTACCCCTCGCGGGTCGGCCCCTCGGGCACGTAGTCGAGCAGCGACTGGCCGGTGGAGCGGATGACGGCGATGACGTCGGCGCCCTCGCGCGCCGCGGCCTGCGCCTGCGGCATGTCCTCGTAGATGTCGCCGGTGGCGACGATGAGGTAGATCCACGGCGCGGGCGGGTCGCCGTACTTGCGGATGAGCTTGTCGCGCGCGGCGCGCTGGGCGTCGATGCGGCGGATGCCCGCCGACACCGCCGCGCGGGCGGCCTTCGCCGCCTTCGCGGCGTCCTTGCCCTCGGGCACGCGCAGGCTCACCGAGCCGGCCGCGGCCTTCTGCGCCACGGTCGTGAGGTCGTCGCCGGTGCGCAGCATCGCGTCCCACACCGGGAGCGACACACCGTGCTCGAGACCGACGTCCTCGCGTACGACGTCGACGAGGCGGTTCACCCACGGGATGCCCTCGACGTCGGCGCCCTCGAGCCCCGCGAGACGCAGGACGGCGCGCTCGACGCTGACCGTCGTGTGCTTCTTGGCGATCGACACGACCGGCGCACCCGCCTTGCGCGCGAGGCTGCGCGCGCGACGGATCGTGGCCGGGTCGAGGTCGAGCATGGTCCGCGGATCCATGCCCTTCGGCGAGTAGGTGCTCACAGGTGCCCCTCCGACGCGAGCCGCTCGGTGAACAGCGTGCGGATGCCCTCGTCGGTGCGGAGCAGCTCGAAGGCGAGGTCGGCGTGGCCGGGCGTGAAGCCGTTGCCGATGAGCATGGTGACGTCGGCCGCGAGGCCCTCGGCGCCGAGCGCTGCGGTCGCGAAGCTGGTGGCCATCGAGAAGAAGATGATCGTGCCGCCGTCGTCGCACGACAGGATCGCGCCGTGCTCGCAGCCCGGCACGTCGACGCAGACCACGACGATGTCGGCGTTGACGCCGAGAGCGTTGCGGATGGCGTCGGCCAGGGCCACCGGGTCGCGCGCGTCGGCGATCGCGATCTCGTCGGCGATGCCGGTGCGCTCGAGCAGGTCGGCCTCGCGCTTGACCGGCACGACGCCGACGGTGCGGGCGGCCTTCGCACGGCGGGCGGCGGCGAGCGAGAGGCTGCCGCTCTTGCCGGCGCCGCCGATGACGGCGACGGTCGGCGCGTGACCGGACTCGACGTACCGGCGTACGACGCGGGAGGTGAGCGCCGGCGCGCCGCACACGTCCATGACGGCCATCGCGAGCGGGCCCGGGAGGTCGTCGGGGACCTTCGCGACGATGGTGCGGTCGAAGAGGATCGCGTGGCCCTCGCAGGGGACCTGCTCCGAGCGGCCGTCCCAGCGCTGCAGCCCGTCGGTGATCGCGAGCGGGGTCAGCGTGAGCGACACGAGGGTCGTGACGGTGTCGCCGACCTCGAGCTCGTGGTGGTGCGAGTCGGGGCCGAGGGCGTCGACGACGCCGACGAGCATCCCGCCCGACCCGGTGACCGGGTTGTGCATCTTGCCGCGGGTGCTGATGATCTCGAGCACCTCGGCACGGACGCCGTCGCCGTCGCCGCCGTGCTTGTCGATGAGCTGACGGAAGCTGGCCGCGTCGAGGTTGAGCCGCTCGACGCGGACGCGGACCTCGCCGGGCTGCAGCTCGGGCGAGGCGTCGAGCTTCCAGGCCGCCTGGGGCAGGACGCCGCGCGGCTCGAGGACCCGGTGCAGTCCCACGGGGCTGGCAGGTGTGGTCGTCGTCACGATGGCAGATCCTCCTCCGCCCTCGCGGGGCGCGCCCGAACTTGCTCACGAGCGGCGCGGCACGCGCAGCCCTTCCGTCACATCTCAACACTGGACGGAAATCGTCCGGTCCAATGGTGCCAGATCGGGAGGATATCCCGTATCCTGCGTCGAACGCGTCGCGTGGCGCGGGCACGTCGTACTCCGGAGGAACCCCGTGACCGAGACCCTCGAGGCCGCCGTCGAGGCTGCTGACGGCCGCGCCCTTCCCCAGCCGTACTCCTACCGCCGCCGCGAGGTCGTGGAGCCCGACTGGCGCCGCTTCCCCGGCTGGTCCGACGTCACCGACGAGGAGTGGCGCTCCGCCCAGTGGCAGCGCTCGCACTGCGTCAAGAACGTGGGGCAGCTGCGCGGGGTGCTCGGCGACCTCGTCGACGACCGTTTCTACGCCGACCTCGAGGCCGACATCGCGCAGGCCGCGACCATGTCGATGCTGGTGCCGCCGCAGATGATCAACACGATGGCGCCCGACGCCTCCCCCGCCGGCCCCGGCTCGCTCACCGAGGCGTTCTACGCCGACCCGGTGCGCCGCTACATGCTGCCCGTCCTCTCGGACCGGCGTACCGACTGGACGTCGCACCCGCACGCGACGCGCGACTCGCTGCACGAGCACGAGATGTGGGCGGTCGAGGGCCTCACCCACCGCTACCCGACGAAGGTGCTCGCCGAGCTGCTGCCGACCTGCCCGCAGTACTGCGGCCACTGCACGCGCATGGACCTCGTGGGCAACTCCACCCCGCAGGTCGAGAAGCTGAAGTTCGTCGCGAAGCCCGACGTGCGTCTCGAGGAGATGCTCGACTACCTGCGCCGCTCCCCCGGCGTCCGCGACGTCGTGGTGTCCGGAGGCGATGTCGCGAACCTGCCGTGGAACCGGCTCGAGGCGTTCGTGTCGGCCCTGCTGGAGATCGAGAACATCCGCGACATCCGCCTGGCGTCCAAGGCGTTCGCGGCGATGCCGCAGCACTGGCTGCAGGACGACGTCCGCGCCGGCATGGAGCGCGTGGCCACCACGGCCCGCTCGCGCGGCGTCGGTCTCGCGATCCACACGCACGTCAACAGCCACCAGACCGTCACGCCTCTGGTCACGGAGGTGACCCGCGCGATGCTCGAGGCGGGCGTCCGCGACGTACGCAACCAGGGCGTGCTCATGCGGGGGGTCAACGACTCCGTCGACAAGCTGCTCGACCTGTGCTTCGGCCTGCTCGATGGCGCCGGGATCATGCCGTACTACTTCTACATGTGCGACATGATCCCCAACGCCGAGCACTGGCGGCTCGCGGTGTGGGAGGCGCAGGCGCTCCAGCACGGGATCATGGGCTACCTCCCCGGCTTCGCGACGCCGCGCATCGTCTGCGACGTGCCGTACGTCGGCAAGCGCTGGGTGCACCAGGTGCACGAGTACGACCGCGAGCGCGGCATCACGTACTGGACGAAGAACTACCGCACCGGCATCGAGGTCGAGGACGCCGCGGCGCTGGAGCGCACGTACGAGTACTACGACCCGATCCACACGCTGCCCGAGGCCGGACAGGACTGGTGGCGTCAGCACGGCGCCGACAGCGTCGCCGCCGCCGAAGCCAGCCACGGCGTCCACTCCTGACTCACTGACTCCCACCCGTCGCCACGACGGGCAGGTACGAAGGCTTCGCCGCTCGCCCGCACGCTCCGCTGAGTCCCTGCCGTGAGGCATAACGCAAACGAGATCTCGTTTGCGTTATGCCTCGTCACGCCCGCCCCTCAGGAACCGCCCAGCAGGGAGATCCGGAGCGCCTTCAGCTCGGACAGGACTCGGGTCCGGTCGCGCACGACGTCGATCGCGGGGATCCGAACGACCTCGTGCCCGGCTGCCACGAGCGCGGCGTCCTTCACGGCGTCCACCACCCGCACGGCCTCGTCCTCGTGGTGCGGACCGTCGATCTCGATGACGAGGAAGCGCCCATCCCCGAGAGGCACCGCCAGGTCCACGAACCGTCGTCCGAGCTCGGTGTCGACCTCCCACTGACGAACGGGCTCCGGGAAGCCGGCGAGCCGGATCAGCTCGTCCGCATCCGCTTCGGAGAGCGAGTCATTTCCGCGCGCGGCCGCCGTGACCGCCTGGGTGACGGCGACCTGCTGCCGCACGAGCAGGAACTGGTCGAGGCAGTGCGAGATCTGGTCCGGTGTCGCGAGCCTCTGCTGCACGGTCGCGATGACCACCGCTGCGGCGGTCCGCGGCGATCGGTCCCATCGGGCGGCATCGACCGCGGAGCGGGCGGGGCTCGTCATCACCATCCCGTCCACCGTGACGAGATCGTTCTCGGTGAGCCGATGGGACCGGTGCACGACCAGTCCCGGCATCGGAGCCACGTGCGTTCCCGCGGGAACCACCACATGACGAGGTTCGCGGAACCAGTCGTCGAGACCCTGAGCCTCGAGCGCGGTCAGACCGGCAAGGGCGCTCCGAGGGCCGGCGTGGAGGGTCGCCGCACGACACTCCTGAGCGCGGGTGGGCGGATCGTGCTGGAGCACCACGACCTTGGCGCCGTAGGGCTGCCACTGCCCCTGCACGATCCGGCGTCGGATCGCGTGCCGGTCGTAGCCGAGCGCGGACAGCTGGCGTCGGGTCGCCAGTCGGTCCTGGAGATCGGCGAGCGCGAGGAGCTCGTGGGACGTCGTACGGAGCGGGGTCGCCATCACGGCATGGTCGAGCACCTCGCGAGCAGCACCGGACCGTGGGAACGCCTGCCTGGGGACAACTCACCAGGACCTCCCCAGGCATAACGGAAACGAGATCTCGTTTGCGTTATGCCTCGGAGGCCAGGAGGTGGTCGGCGCCTGCGCGAAAGGTCAGACGGCGGGGGGGCGGTTCTCGTAGGGGGTGGACAGGACGACGCTGGTGCGGGTGGAGACGTTCGCGGCGGCGCGGATCTCGGCGAGGAGGTGCTCGAGGTCGGCGGGGCTCGAGACGCGGGCCTTGAGGACGTAGGACTCCTCCCCCGCGACCGAGTAGCAGGCCTCGATCGCGGCGATGGACTCCAGGCGCGCCGGGGCGTCGTCGGGGGCGGCGGGGTCGATCGGCTTGATGGAGATCAGCGCCGTGAGCGGGAGGCCGAGGGCGTCGTGGTCGACGGCGATCGTGTAGCCCTTGATGACGCCGCGCTGCTCGAGCCGGCGTACGCGCTGGTGCACCGCCGAGGTCGACAGGCCGGTCGCCTTGCCGAGGTCGGTGTAGGACATCCGGCCGTCGGCGGCGAGCAGCCGGACGATCGCGCGGTCGAGGTCCTCCACGGCAGCACATCCCCTCTCCGGCGGGGCCGGTCCCCGCACAACCTATCGCCCCGGGGTACGCCGAAGCCGCGGGACCGTCACAGGCGGGTGAGGGGTCAGGAGGTGAGCGCTCGGCCGATGACCATGCGCTGGACCTGGTTGGTGCCCTCGACGATCTGGAGCACCTTGGCCTCGCGCATGTAGCGCTCGACCGGGAAGTCCTCGACGTAGCCGTACCCGCCGAACACCTGCACGGCGTCGGTCGTCACGCGCATCGCGGCGTCGGTCGCGAAGAGCTTGGCCTTCGCGGCCTCGACGCCGAAGGGCAGGCCGCGGTCCTTGCGCCGCGCCGCCTCGAGGTAGAGCGCACGCGCCGCCGACACCGACGTCGCCATGTCGGCGAGCAGGAACGACAGCCCCTGGAACTCCCCGATCGGACGCCCGAACTGCCGGCGCTCCTTCGCGTACGCCGTGGCCGCGTCCAGAGCGGCCTGGGCGAGCCCGACCGCGCACGCGGCGATGCCGAGACGGCCGGCGTCGAGCGCGGCGAGCGCGATCTTGAAGCCCTGCCCCTCGGCACCGATCAGCCGGTCCTCGGGGATGCGAGCGCCGTCGAGCAGGACCTGCGCGGTCCGCGACGCCTTCGCGCCCATCTTGCGCTCGGGCGGCGCGCTGGACAGACCCGTGGTCGACGCGTCGGCGAGCAGGCAGGAGATCCCGCGGGCGCCGTCGTCGGACGTGCGCACCATGAGGTTGTAGAAGTCGGCGACGCCGCCGTGGGTGATCCACGCCTTCGTCCCGGTGACGACGTACACGTCGCCGTCGTGCACGGCACGCGTCTGCAGCGCTGCGGCGTCGGAGCCCGACTGCGGCTCCGACAGGCAGTAGGCACCGAGCAGCTCGCCGCCGAGCATGTCGGGCAGCCACCGCGCCCGCTGCTCGTCGGTGCCGAACTCGGCGACCGGGAAGCAGGCCAGCGAGTGCACCGAGACCGAGACGCCCATCGACAGCCACGCACCGGCGATCTCCTCGAGCGCCTGGAGGTAGACCTCGTAGGGCTGACCGCCGCCGCCGTCGGCCTCCGCGTACGGCAGCGACAGCAGACCCGCACGGCCGAGGACCTTCAGCTCGTCGCGGAAGAAGCGGCCCTCGCTCTCGTACGTCGCGACCTTGGGCGCCAGCTCGGCGTCGCAGATCTCGCGCACGAGCTCGAGGAGCGACACAGCCTCCTCGGTCGGGAGCATGCGCTCGGAGGGCAGCACCGACAGCGCCATCAGAGCACCACCAGCTCCCGGGGACGCAGGTTGAGCCGCTCCCCCTCCGTCTCGCCGCACACCACGATGTCCTCGATGCGCGCGCCGTGGCGGCCCGGCAGGTAGATGCCCGGCTCGATCGAGAACGCCATGCCCGGCTCGAGCAGCTCGGTGTTGCCGCTCACGATGTAGGGCTCCTCGTGCGACTCCAGCCCGATGCCGTGACCGGTGCGGTGCACGAAGCGGTCGCCGTACCCCGCAGCAGCGATCACGTCGCGCGCCGCGGCGTCGACGCTCTCCGCGGTCACCCCCGGCCGCACGTGCGCGCACGCCGCGAGCTGCGCCTCGAGGAGAACCTCGTAGTACGCCGCGAACTCCTCGGGCGGCTCGCCCACGGAGTAGGTCCGCGTCTCGTCGGAGCAGTAGCCGTCGGGCATCGTGCCGCCGATGTCGACGACGACCGGGTCGCCGACCTCGATGACGCGGTCGGACAGCTCGTGGTGCGGGCTCGCACCGTTGGGTCCGCTCGCGACGATGACGAAGTCGACGCGCACGTGCCCCTCGGCCACGATCGCGTCGGCGATGTCGCGGCCGACCTCGCGCTCCGTGCGCCCGGCACGCAGCCACTCCGGCACCTGCGCGTGCACCCGGTCGATGGCCGCACCGGCACGGCGCAGCGCCTCGACCTCCTCGGGTGTCTTGCGGATCCGCAGCTCGCGCAGCACCGTGCCCGCGAGCAGCTGCTCCCCGCCCGGCATCGCGCCGCGCAGCCGCAGCACCTTCTCGGCCCACATGTGGTTGTCGAGCGCGACCCGCGGGCGCTCGGGCAGCAGCGATGCCACGAGCGCGTACGGGTCGTCGGTCTCGCCCCACGTCAGCACGTCGATGCCGAGCTCGGCGATCGGGCTCGCGAGCGCGGCCGGCTTCTCCAGCCCGGGTACGACGATGCGCGGGTCGCCCTCGGCGGGCACGACCAGGCAGGTCAGCCGCTCGAGCGGGATGGCGTCGTACCCCACGAGGTAGCGCAGGTCGGGGCCGGGCGTGATCAGCAGCGCGTCGATCTCGGTGGCGCGGGCGGCCTGGCGGGCGCGCTCCAGGCGGGTGGCGACGTCGGAGGCAGGCGGGTGGTGGCTCACGACGGCGACCCTACGCCGAACCACGCTGCACCACCGCCGGCGCCCGGACGGCGCGTCGAGGGGTCAGGACCGGGGCGGAGGACACCCCGACATCGCCCGCATCGCGGCGATGTCGTCACCGGTGAACGCGTCGGCCTCGGCCTGCATGAGCTGGGTGATGCCCGACGACGTCGACCTCGCGCCGAAGACGCCGAAGGCACGCGCCACCGCGAGCCGGGCGACCTTGCGCTGCAGGAGCGCGTCTCCGGCGGTCGTCCGCCCGAAGACGGTGAACGTCATGCTGGTGAGGTCCTCGTACCCGCCGTCGAAGGTGACGCGGCTGTCCCACGCGGTGTTCATCGCCTGCGGCTTCCCGAGCTCGTTCTGGCCGGGAGTCTTCGTGGAGTACGCCACCGGTACGACGCGCCACAGCTGCGCCTCGCCGACCAGGCTCCCCGCCGCAGGCTCCGCGCTGCCGCGCACGGCGGCGACGTTGAAGCCGACCCGACGTGCGGCATCGACCACGGACGCGAACTGCTTCGCCTCGCCCGCCGGCATCCCCGTGTCGAGCCGGAAGAGGACCGGCGCGCACGAGAAGCCCCAGGGCTGACCGACCTCGAGCAGCTTGCCGTGCGGACCGCTGCTCAGCATGTAGGCGCTGAGGGCAGGCACGTTGCGCGGGTCGCGGCCGTCGACAGGAGGTACGGGGCGGTCGCCCAGGATGCGCACGGCCTGCACACCGGCCAGCACGACCACCACGCCGAGCGCGACCAGCAGCAGGACGAGACGGCGGGAGGGGCCGCGACGGGCGGGCGGCGCCGGCGTACCGAGCGACACCCGCAGCGCGGCGTACGGGTCGTCGGACGAGTACGGCCCGGGCATCGTCGGCGGCGGCGCGGACGCCGCACGCCGCGCCCGGCGCGAGGCCCGCGTCGACGGCGCCTGGTGGCTCATCCGTGCCCCCGATCGGGCGTACGACGGAACGCCCGCCGCACACAGTGGGGATCGGCGCGCCCCGCCGTGATCTTGAACCGCCCTGCGAGGATGCGGGACATGTGGGTCACCGACGACGGCGTGCAGCACGTGATCTCCCTCCCCGAGCCCGCGGAGGTGCTCACCGCCCCTGCTCTCGGGTCCTTCGCCCGCCTGGTCGCCGACCGCGGCGCCGAACGGCTCGGCCTCGACATCGACGACCGGCTCATCGCCCTCTCCGACGCCGGCTTCGAGCCCGACCCCGACGGCCTGTTAGTCGAGCGGGCACCGGCCGTGGGGCTCCTCGACGGCGACGTCTCCACGCTCGAGGGCCTCGACGCCGCGCTGGCCGGCATCGACCCGCGCTGGCAGGTCGACGTGCTGGTCGCCCTCCACGCCCTCCTCGAGGGCCTCGACGCCTGACCGAAGCCGCAGGACGGTGGCCCGGGTACGGTGCTCCGGTGGCCGACTCGCTGATGCTGCTGGACTCCGCGTCGCTGTACTTCCGGGCGTTCTACGGGATGAAGGACACCGTCTACGCGCCCGACGGCACGCCGGTCAACGCCGTGCGCGGGTTCCTCGACTCGATCGCGCGGCTGGTCACCGACCACCGGCCCGCGCGCCTGGTCTGCTGCTGGGACGACGACTGGCGCCCGGAGTTCCGCGTCGCCGCGATCCCGTCCTACAAGGCGCACCGCGTCGCCGACGCGGCCGCCAACGAGGAGGAGGTCCCCGACGAGCTCTCGCCGCAGGTGCCCGTGATCGCCGACGTGCTGGCGGCGTTCGGCATCGCGCGCGTCGGCGCTCCGGGCTACGAGGCCGACGACGTGATCGGCACCCTCGCGACCCGCTCCCCCGGTCCCGTCGACGTCGTCACGGGCGATCGCGACCTGTTCCAGCTCGTCGACGACGCGCGCGGCGTACGCATCCTCTACACCGCCAAGGGCGGCGTGGCCCGGCCCGACGTCGTGACCGAGACGTTCGTGGCCGAGAAGTACGGCATCCCGGGCACGGCGTACGCCGACTTCGCGGCACTGCGCGGCGACCCCTCGGACGGGCTGCCCGGAGTGCCGGGGATCGGCGAGAAGACGGCGGCGTCGCTCATCACCACGTACGGGTCTCTCGACGCCGTGGTCGCCGCGGCGCAGGCGGGCGACCCGGGTGCGCGTGCGACCGTGCACGGCAAGGTGCTCGCGGCCCTCGACTACCTCGCGGTGGCACCGCTCGTCGTCGGCGTCGCGCGCGACGTCCCGGTGCCCGAGCACGACGACCGCCTGCCGGCTGCGCCCGCGGACGCCGACCTGCTCGACGACCTCGTGCAGCGCTGGAACCTCGGCTCGTCGGTCGCGCGGCTGCGCGCAGCGCTCGCGTCGAACGCCGCCTGATCCCTCAGACGCTCGCCAGGATCGCCTGCGCCGCATATTCCTTCGCGGTCGCGAGGTCGTCGGCCCACAGGATCATGACGGTGCCGCCGGCGGTCCAGCCCAGCACGGCGTGCGAGGTGCCGGGAGCGGGGTCGACCTTCTGCACCGTCTTCCCGCCGATCTGCAGCGGCGTCGGCGAGGCACCGGTGTAGGTGTAGACCATCATCGGCGCGAACCGCCCGTAGTCCGCCAGCGCGACGTCCTTCGCGAAGCGGTAGACCTGCAGACCGCCGACCGTGGTTCCGTTCCTCACGAGGTCGCGCGAGATCCCGCCGTCGAACGCCGACAGCGTGACGCCGACGTGCGTCCGCGCCAGCGCCTGGTCGGCCTGCTTCGAGGCGGCGTACTCCAGGCCGTCGATCGGCGGCAGCACCGACTCGGGCAGCGCGACGAACGCCGTCGACCTCGTGACGCTCGCGCTGGGGCTCGCCGTCGAGCTCGGGCTCGGGCTCGTGCTGCCGCTCGGGGACGGCGACCCGCTGCACGCGGAGAGCACCGCCGCAGCCACGAGCACGAGAGCGCAGGACCGTGCGACACCGCTCCGGCCGGACACAGCGACCACCTCCGGGTACGCCTGCCACGCTACGCCGCCCCGCACGCCGTCTCTCGTCGGAGCCGACGAAGGACAGGCTCACCGAAACCGGTTGCGCTGCTTGCTGTTTCAAGGATCGCGGAGTCTCTCCTCGCCGCGACTCCGCTGTGACGCCGGTCATACGGTCGCGGCGTCGGACCAACGCACTGGGGGGTTCTCATGCACCGGTTCCAGACCATCGCCCGCGTCGTCGCCGTCATCGGCGGCGCCGCTCTCGCCACCTCGTTGGCCATCACGCCGGCCACGGCTCACGACGCCGCCCCGGCTCCCGTCACCGTCGGCGTCCAGACCTACAACATGGACTTCGGCGGCGACCTCTCGCACCTGTTCGCGCCCGGCGCCGACCTCGTCCAGGCCACCAGCCTGGTCTGGGCCGAGACGGTCGCGAGCGACATCCCGACGCGCGCCCGCGGCGTCGCACGCTCGATCGCCAGCCTGCACCCCGACCTCGTCGGCCTGCAGGAGGTCTCGACGTGGCGCACCGCGCCGACCGCGGACGGCCGCACACCGACCGGCGCCTTCCGCACCGACTACGACGCCCTGGCGTCACTTCTCTGCGCGCTCCGCGCGATGGGTACGCCGTACCGCGCCGTAGCCGTCGACACGACGTTCAGCAACGAGACGTTCCCGCTCCCGGCTGTCACCGCGACCGGGCTGCGACTCGTCGCGTTCACGGACTACAACGTGATCCTGGTGCGGGAGTCGTCGGCACGGCACCTGCGCATCTCGAACGTCTCGACGCACACCTACCAGGCGACCCTGCCCGTCACGGTGGCCGGCATGCAGATCCCGGTGACCCGCGGCTGGGCGCAGGTGGACGTGTCGTTCCACGGGCGCGCCTTCCGGTTCGTCGACACGCACCTCGAGGCGTGGGGCGTCCCGGACACGCTCAAGGACCAGGTGCGCAACCCGCAGGCGATGGAGCTCGCCGCCGTCCTCGCGGCGTCCCCCATCCCCGTCGTGCTCGTCGGCGACATGAACGCGCGTCCTGACATGTGCACCGACATCCCGCGCACCGACCCGGCCGAGCACGCGCTCGACCAGAACGTCGTGGCGTACACCATCCTGCGCACGTCGGGCCTGACCGAGGCGTGGTACGCCGTGCACAGGCACGACCCGTGCGCGCCGCGGTCGTGGACCAGCGGCTCCCGCATCCTCGACGACCCGACCAACCGGCTCACGCACCGCATCGACGACGTCTTCACGTCGCACGGGGCGCGCACCGTCGCCGTCACCGTCGTCGGGAACCGTCCGTGGGCGATGACCGGCGGTCTGTGGCCGTCCGACCACGCGAGCACCTGGGCCCTCGTGCGCATCGGCTGACGCTCGACCAGACCTGCCGCGGGGCCTGCCCTCCGACCGGGCCCCGCGGCATCGTCGTAGGACGCCTCAGACCGACGAGAACGACACCACGCCGCGCTTCACGGCGTCGACGGCGGCCTTGGCCGTCTGCGCCAGCTCGGCGCCCTCGGGGGTGACCGACGAGCCGGCGGCGTCGGCGATCTGCCCCAGCAGGTCGGCGAGCTGCTTGCACCAGCGCACGAAGTCGCCGGCGGTCAGCTCGCCGTCGCGCAGCACCGACTCGAGGCGCGCGCCGTTGGCCCACCGGTACGCCGCCCACGCGAAGCCGAGGTCGGGCTCGCGCAGGAACTGCAGCCGCTCCTCGGCCTCGAGCTGCGACAGCTCGCCCCACAGGTGCACGGTCTCCGCCAGGACCTCCTTGCACCGGCCCGGCGGGATCTTCGGCGGCAGGGCGTCGTCGGCCTGGCGCGACTCGAAGACGAGCACCGAGGCGCACGCCGCGAGCTCGGGCACGGTGAGGCCGCGCCACATGCCCTGGCGCAGGCACTCCGACGCGACGAGGTCCATCTCGTTGTAGAGCCGCTGCAGCATGCGCCCGGCGTCGGTCACCTGCGCGGTGTCGTCGGACGACGTGAGGTAGCCGAGCCGCTCGAGGATCGCGCAGACGCGGTCGAACTGCTGGGCGATCGAGTTCGTGCGGTTCTCCACGCGACGCTCGAGGCCGCGCGTCTCGCGCGCGAGGCGGTGGTAGCGCTCGGCCCAGCGCGCGTGGTCCTCGCGCTCGTCGCAGCCGTGGCACGGGTGCGCCCGGATCCGGCGGCGCAGCTCGAGCACCTCGGCGTCGTCGCCGTTGCCGGAGCGCGCCTTGCGCGGCCGGTCGACGCGGATGTCGCCCACGACCTCCTTGAGCCGCGACGCGAGGTCGCGGCGCGAGTTGGCCGACCGCGGGTTGAAGTTCTTCGGCAGCTTCACGCGCTCGAGCGGCTCGACCGGCGCCGGGAAGTCGATGACCGAGAGCCGCTTCACCTGACGGTCGATCGTGAGGACGGAGGGCCGCGGCTCGTCGCGCTCGTGCAGGCCGGGGTCGAGCACGACTGCGACGCCGGAGCGGCGCCCGGCGGGCACGAGGATGACGTCGCCCGGCTTGAGCGCCTCGAGCGACGCCGCCGCGGCCGCACGACGCCGCACGGCTCCGTCGCGCGCGAGCTCCTTCTCGCGGTCGGTGAGCCGCCGGCGCAGCTCGGCGTACTCCTCGAAGTCGCCGAGGTGGCAGGTCATCGCCTCGCGGTAGCCCTCGAGCGCGCCCTCCTGCTTGCGCACCTGCCGGGCGAGGCCGACCACGGCGCGGTCGGCCTGGAACTGCGCGAACGAGGTCTCGAGCAGCTCGCGCGCCGCGTGGTGCCCGACAGAGCCGACGAGGTTGACCGCCATGTTGTACGACGGCTTGAACGACGAGCGCAGCGGATAGGTACGCGTCGACGCGAGACCGGCGAGCGCCTGCGGGTCGAAGCCCTGGTGCCACACGACGACGGCGTTGCCCTCGACGTCGATCCCGCGTCGGCCGGCGCGACCGGTCAGTTGGGTGTACTCCCCCGGCGTGACGTCGGCGTGCGCCTCGCCGTTCCACTTCACCAGCTTCTCGAGCACGACCGTGCGCGCCGGCATGTTGATGCCGAGCGCGAGCGTCTCGGTCGCGAAGACCATCTTGACCAGGCCCTGCTGGAACAGCGCCTCGACCGTCTCCTTGAACGTCGGGAGCATCCCGGCGTGGTGGGCCGCGAAGCCGCGCTCGAGGCCGTCGAGCCAGTCGAGGTAGCCCAGGACGTCGAGGTCCTCCTGCGGGAGGTCGCGGCAGCGGTCCTCGACGATCTCGCGGATGCGCATCCGCTCCTCGTTCGAGGTGAGGCGCAGGCCTGCGGCGAGGCACTGGTCGACAGCGGCGTCGCAGCCGACGCGGCTGAAGACGAAGTCGATGGCCGGCAGCAGCCGGTCGCGGTTGAGCCGCTCCACCATCTCGAAGCGCATCGGGATGTTGACGTTGCGCGGCCGTCGTCCGCCGCGCTGCGGCCGCGGGCCGCCCGGTCCGCTCCCCCGGCCCTGCGCGCCCATCCGCGCGATGCGGTCGTCCTCGCGGGCGAGCCGGACGAGCTCGGGGTTCACCCTGGCCTGGTGGTCGTCGACGAACAGGTCGTAGAGCCGGTCGCCGGCCATCACGTGCTGCCACAGCGGCACGGGACGGTGCTCCTCGACGACGATCTCGGTCGCGCCGCGCACCTCGGTGAGCCACTCGCCGAACTCCTCGGCGTTGCTCACGGTCGCCGACAGCGCGACCACCGCGACGTGCTCGGGCAGGTGGATGATCACCTCCTCCCACACGGCTCCGCGGAACCGGTCGGCGAGGTAGTGCACCTCGTCCATGACGACGTAGGCGAGGCCGGTCAGCGTGTGCGACCCGGCGTACAGCATGTTGCGCAGGACCTCGGTGGTCATGACCACCACGGGGGCCTCGCCGTTGACGGTGTTGTCGCCGGTGAGCAGACCGACCTTGTCGGCGCCGTAGCGCGCCACGAGGTCGTGGTACTTCTGGTTCGAGAGCGCCTTGATGGGCGCGGTGTAGAAGCACTTGCGCCCCGAGCGCAGCGCGAGGTGGACGGCGAACTCCCCGACGACCGTCTTGCCCGCACCGGTGGGCGCCGCGACCAGCACGCCGCTGCCCGCCTCGAGGGCGCGGCACGCCTCGACCTGGAACTCGTCGAGCGGGAACTCGTAGAGGCCGCGGAACTCGTGCAGGGCGGTGGCCTCGTCGGCGGCCCGGGAGCGGGAGGCGTCGTAGCGCTCGGCGGGCGAGTCCATGACGACAGGCTATGTCGCCGTGGCCCCCGGCGGCGGCACCAGGAGGCGCACGGCGCCCGGTACGACGGAGACCTCGACCGGCAGCGGCCCGATGCGCTCGCCGTCCGCGTACGCGACCTGCCCCGGGGCGTCGAGGCGCACCGACGTCGCGGCGTGCTCGTGCACCTCGGGACGGGCCACGTGGGTGCCCTTGTAGACCGTCGGGAAGACGCGCAGGAACGTCGGCGTCGAGAGCTCGTCGAGGAAGGTCACCGAGAGCAGCCCGTCGTCGACGAGGGCGCCCGGGCAGACCTGCATGCCCCCGCCGTACTGCGTACCGTTGCCGACCGCGACGAGCATGCCGCGCTTGCTGACCCGCTCCTCGGTCGGCAGCCCCTCGTCGATCACCATCTCGTAGGGCACGGCCTTGAAGGTGCGCAGCTCGGCGAGGATCGCGGCGAGGTAGCGGGCGTTGCCCTTGGGCCACGTCATCCGGTTGGCCCGTTCGTTGACCATCGAGTCGAACCCGCTCGAGAGGACCCCGAGGAAGTAGCGGGAGACGCCGTCGGACGACACCGCGAGACCGGCGTCGACCACGCGCGACCGGCCGGCGTGCAGGGCGTCGGCGACGATGTCGGCGGCCGCGACGGGGTCGGCCGGCATGCCGTACAGCGAGGCGTTGTCGTTGCCCGTGCCGAAGGGCAGCATCCCGAACGGGATGCCCGTGCCGGCCAGGGCCTGCACGCACAGGTGCACCGTGCCGTCGCCGCCGCAGGACACCACCGCGGCCGGGCGCTCCTCGGCGATGCTCGCCCGCAGCCGCTCGAGGGCGTCGTCGAAGTCGGAGCCGAGCACCTGCACGACCTCGTGCCCGCGCTGCTGCAGCCGCTGCTCGGCCGTGGGCGCGGCGAGCGAGGCCTTGCCCTTGCCCGAGCTCGGGTTGACGAGCACGAGGATGCGAGAGGTCACGCCGCCGGACTCTAGACCCGCGAGGGCTGCGCCGCGGGGATTGTCAGGTGACGTCGTCGTCGATGCGCGAGGGGCGCAGGTCGTCGACCTCCACGACGGCCTCGGGCTCGGGCGAGGCCTCGTCGTCGGACAGGTTCGCGAGCGGGTCGGCCCCGCGGCTGCGTGCGCGGCGCGCATCGTTGAGCCACATGACGAGGATCGCCACCAGGACGATGGCCAGGAACGGCCCCGCCACCATGAGCATCGTGAACGGGTCGGCGGTCGGCGTGGCGACGGCGGCGAAGGTCAGCACGCCGATCACGAGCCAGCGCCACTGCCGCAGCAGCCCGCGGGCGGTGAGGAAGCCCGCGAAGTTGAGCATCACGAAGATCAGCGGGATGAGCGCCCCGATGCCGAAGAACAGCAGGATCTGGACGATGAACCCGAGGTACTCGTTGACGTTGATGATGTTCGCGACGCCCTGCGGCGTGAACCCGAGCAGCAGGTGCAGCAGGTTCGGCATCGTCTGGTAGGCGACCCAGGCACCGAAGAGGAACAGCGGGGTCGCCACGGCCGCGAACAGCACGGCCCACTTCTGCTCGTTGCTCTTCAGGCCCGGCGCGATGAACCGCCACAGCTGGTAGAGCCAGATCGGCAGCGAGATGACGAGGCCGGCGATCACCACGATCTGCAGCTGCAGGGTGAACGCGTCGGTGACCCCGCTGATGGCCAGCGTGATCGTCTGGCCCTGCGCCCGGGCCTCCTCGACGACGAGGTCGAAGGGGCGGCGTACCAGGGCGAAGATCTGGTCGTAGTAGAAGTAGGCGATCGCGCAGCCGACGAGCAGACCGAGCACCGACCGGAACAGCCGGACCTGGAACTCCTTGAGGTGCTCGACGAGGGTCATCGAGCCGTCGGGGTTGCGCGGCTTGCGCGCCTTGCGCGACCCGGTGCGCTCGGCGCTCACCTCACCGGCGACCACGGGAGGGACCCGCCTGGCTCAGGCGCGCGGGGCGCCGTCGGCCGGAGGCACGACGGGCTGGGCGAGGATCTGCTCGCCGGTGACGGGGTCGACCAGGTAGCGGGGCGCGTCGGCGGCCGCAGCGGGGGCGGCAGCAGCCGGGGCGGCAGGAGCGGGCGCAGGGGCCGCGGGAGCGGCAGGGGCGGCCGTGACGGCCGGCGGGGCGGCCGGGGCCGCAGGGGTCGTGGGAGCGGGCTCCGTGGTGCCGTCGCTGCGCAGGCCCTCGGTCTCGGCCTTGAAGATGCGCAGGGACCGGCCGACGCCGCGGGCGACGTCGGGCAGGCGCTTGGCGCCGAACAGCAGGATGACGACCACCATGACGAGCCAGAACATCGGCTCGCGCAGAATCCCACCCATGGACCAGACCTCGAATCAGCGACGGACGCCCGGGTAGGAGCCCGGACGGCAGATACCCAGGGTAACCCGGCTGCTCGGCTCAGCGGCCGAGGGTGAGCCCCATGTCCTCGGCCACGGCGTCGTGGGTCTCGAGGTAGAGGACGAGGTCGAGCAGGTCGTCGTACCCGATCGGGCCGCCGTGGTGGGCCTCGCGGGCCTCCGCCGGCACCGGGACGCGGTCGACCTTGACGCCGGCCGAGGTCAGCAGGCGCACGACCTCCTCGTCGGCGGGCTTCTCGACGTCCACGTGGCACATCGGGCAGCCGAAGGCGTAGGAGCGGCGCGAGTCGGTGTCGTGGATGGCCTCGACGACCCGCACGCGGACCTGGCGCGGGGTGAGGTCGACGTCACCGCACATCGGACAGGTTGCCTTGATGGTGGCCATCTCGACCCTCCTCCTCCCCGGCTGGTGTCAACCGGTCTCGTTCGACGAGGAGGGCATCGGCACGATCCCGGAGGGGACTTGAGCCCGAACGGGGGAATCTCGCCGACGCTACGTGGCGCCCGGAGCAGCGACCCCGCCCCGCGCCACCGTCGACGCGTGATCGGAGGACCTTCCAGCGTCCGCTGATCACGCGTCGACGGCGCGCCTCTGGGTCGGGATCAGGCGTCGTACGCCGCGAGAGCGGCGCGGGCCTCGGCCTGGACCCGCTCGACGAGGTCGGGGCGGTCCAGGACGGTCACCGAGCTCCCTTGGCGCAGCAGCAGGCGCACGAGCCAGCGCTCGTCGGCCACCGGCATGACGACCTCGCGGCGGCCGTCGCCGAGGTCGGAGACCGAGTCGACGGGGTTCTCCTCGGCGATCCAGGCCGCCTCGGGCCGCAGCGCGAGGCGCACGGGGGCGCCCTCGGGGCGCAGGACGCCCTTCCCGAGGTCGACCGGCACGGCGTCCTCGGGGACCTCCGCGGCCAGGTCGAGCACCTCCGCGGCCTCGATCCGGTCGAGGCGGAAGGTGCGCACGGCCTCGGCGCGGCGGCACCAGGCCTCGAGGTAGGTGCGGCCATCGAGGGTCAGGACGCGCATCGGGTCGACGTCGCGCTCGGTGCGCTCGTCGAGGGACCCGACGTACCTCAGGTGCAGGCGACGGCCCTCGGCCAGGCCGCGCGACACGGCGGCGGCGACGTCGGGGTCGCCGGTGCCCACGACGGCCACGGTGACGCCGTC
Source organism: Candidatus Nanopelagicales bacterium (assembly GCA_046330715.1). Classification (GTDB taxonomy): domain Bacteria; phylum Actinomycetota; class Actinomycetes; order S36-B12; family CAIYMF01; genus Longivirga. The sequence continues at coordinate 44,005 of JAXLSG010000002.1, read as the reverse complement.
GGCCGCCGCCAGGGCCCCGCCCGCGGCGGCCTCGAGCTTGGCCGTGGCGCCTGCGAGCGCCGCGCGGTCGTGCGGGCCGGGCACCTGCGCCAGCACGCGCAGCGCCACGAGCAGCGAGGCGGCCTCGTCGGGCGAGAGGCGCAGCGGCCGGTCGAGGGTCTGCGGGTCGACGACGGTGATCCGGCGGTCCTCGTCCCAGAACTGGATGTCGACGAGGTCGTCGTGCTGGTGGCCCGGGCGGCCCGAGCACACGAGCAGCCAGAGGTCCTTCTCGAGCTGCTCGGGGGTGACGGCGAAGTGGGCGGCCGCCTCGTCGATCGTGACGCCCTGGTGGGCCGAGAGCCACGGCACGAGCGCGAGGAGGCGCGAGAGGCGGCTGGCGGCCGTGTCGGCGGGGCGCTTGGGCGTGCTCATGCGACCACCTCCCCCGCGGCCTCGCGCAGCCGGCGTACGACGGCGTCGCGCAGGTCGGCGGGGCCGAGGACGACGACGTCGGAGCCGAGGCCGACGAGCTGGGCGGCGAGGCCCTCGTCGTCGGAGTACGGCAGGTCGAGGACGTCGACGCCGTCGAGGGCCTCCACGGCGCTGGCGCGCCGGCGCAGGCTGTGCGCCCGGCCGGGCGCGACGCGCAGCCGCGCGACCTGGCTCGGCGACGGAGGGGACGACGCCGCGATCATGCCCACGACGTCGACGTCGGCAGGCACCTCGTACGCGTCGGAGGCGCCCACCGCGGTGACCTCGCCGACCACGCGCGAGAGCCGGAACACGCGGGCGGCACCGCGCGCGACGTCGTGGCCCACGAGGTACCAGTGGCCGCGCCGCGACGCGACGCCCCACGGCTGCACCTCGCGCGGCTCCGCGCCGGCGTCACCGGGCTTGCGGTAGTCGAAGCGCACCGTACGCCGCGCCCGGACGGCCTCCAGGAGCACGGGGAACGACGGCTCGGCCGTCGCGATCCGCGTCTCGACGCCGACCGGGCCGTCGACGACCGTGCCCGGTCCGAGCGCCTCGAGCTTCTGCAGCGCGCGCTGCGCCGCAGGCCCGAGGCTGGCCATCTCCCACACGCGCGCGGCGAGGCCGAGCACGGCGATCTCGTCGGCGGTGAAGGTCACCTCGGGCAGGGCGTAGGCGTCGGCCGCCACGCGGTAGCCCTCGATGCCGCCCACGCCGTCGGAGCCCTCGACGGTCTCGACCGGCACGCCCATGCCGCGCAGCTCGTCCTTGTCGCGCTCGAACATCCGCTCGAACGCCTCGTCGGAGGGGCTCTCGCGGTAGGCGTCGATCGCGTCGCGCAGCACGTGCTTGGGCACGGGGCGCGCCGAGGACATGAGCGCGAACAGCAGGTTGAGCAGGCGCTCCGTGCGGTCGGACTGGCTCACGCGGGCAGCCTCAGCGGGCGTCGACGAGGTCGATGACGAAGATCAGCGTCTTGCCCGAGAGCCGGTGGCCGCCGCCCGCGGGGCCGTAGGCCAGCGCCGGCGGGATGGTCAGCTTGCGGCGTCCGCCGACCTTCATGCCGGGGATGCCCTCCTGCCAGCCCGCGATCAGGCCGCGCAGCGGGAACTCGATGGTCTCGCCGCGGTCCCAGGAGGAGTCGAACTGGTCGCCCGTGTCGTACTCGACGCCGACGTAGTGGACGGTGACCGTCCCGCCGGGCACGGCCTCGGCGCCGTCGCCGACGACGATGTCCTCGATCACCAGCTCCGTGGGCGCGGGGCCCTCGGGGAAGTCGATCTCGGGCTTCTCGCTCACGGTTCCTCCCGGGTGTCCGGCGCCGGTGCTCGGCGCCCGGTCCTGTCTACACCCTGGCAGACCGGGCTACTTCACCGACACCAGGTCGACGACGAACACGAGGTTCTCGCCCTTGGCGATGCCCGAGCCGCTCGGCGGGTTGTCGCCGTACGCCTGGGCGGCGGGGATCACGATGAGGCGGCGGCCGCCGACCTTCATGCCCGCGACGCCGTCCTTGAAGCCGGAGATGACCTGGCCGAGCACGAGGGTGGCCGTGGAGCCGTTCTTCCACGACGAGTCGAAGACCTTGCCGGCCTTGGAGCCGACGCCGACGTAGTTGATCTCGATCGTGGAGTTGGCCTTGGCCTCGGCGCCGTCGCCGACGGTGAGGTCCTTGTAGGTGACCTGCGAGGTCGTGGCGGTCTCCGCGGAGACCTTGACCGTGGGCTCCTTGCCGGCGTCGCCGGTGACGGTGACGCCCGCGGTGCCCTCGACGCGCGGGCCGACGGTGGCCTCGGGTGTCGGCTCGAGGTCGACGACGAAGACGAGGACCTCGTTCGCCTGGATGTCCGAGCTCGGCGGGTTGGCGCCGTACGCGAGAGCGCCCGGGATCACGAGCAGGCGGCGACCGCCGACCTTCATGCCGGGGATGCCCTGCTGCCAGCCCTGGATGACCTGGTCGAGGGAGAACTGGGCGGCCTTGCCGCGCGACCACGAGGAGTCGAACTCCTTGCCCGAGGCCGCACCGATGCCGACGTACTGCGCGGTGACGGTGCCGCCGGCCTTGACCTCCTCGCCGGTGCCGACCACGAGGTCCTGCACGGTGAGCTCGGTCGTGTTCTTGGTGTCGGCGCCGATGGTGATCTTCGGCTTGCTGCCGATGTCGCCGGTGACGGTGACGCCCGCGGTGCCCTTCACGATCGACGCGCTCGACGAGGCGGAGGGCGACGACGAGGAGTCGGTGGCGGACGACGACCCGCACGCGGTGAGCGCGAGAGCAGCGGACAGGACGAGGGCGGCAGCAGCCACCGGGCGGGAGATCACGTTCAGCGACCCTAACGGGGTGTCGGGACGGGCTCGGTCACCAGGGTGACGATCGCACCCCCTCCCCCGTTCCCCGCGCTCCACGGCTCTCAGCCCCCGCACACGATCGCTGCGGGGCGGGTGGCGAGGGTCACATGCTGGCGATGAGCTTCTCGACGCGCTCGTCGACGGAGCGGAACGGGTCCTTGCACAGGACCGTGCGCTGCGCCTGGTCGTTGAGCTTGAGGTGCACCCAGTCGACGGTGAAGTCGCGACGGCGCTCCTGGGCGCGCTTGATGAAGTCGCCGCGCAGCCGGGCGCGGGTGGTCTGCGGCGGCACGCTCTTGGCCTCGAAGATGTCGAGGTCGCGGGTGACGCGGGCGACGGCGCCGCGCGACTCGAGCAGGTAGTAGAGGCCGCGGGTGCGCGTGATGTCGTGGTAGGCGAGGTCGAGCTGCGCGATGCGGGGGCTCGAGAGCTCCAGCCCGTGCTTGGCCATGTAGCGCTCGAGCAGGCGCAGCTTGATGACCCAGTCGATCTCGCGCTCGACGAGCGACAGGTCGCCGGTGTCGACCGCCGTGACCGTGCGGGTCCAGAGGTCGAGGACGCGGGCGTGGACCGGGTCCTCGGTGAGGCCCCGGCGCTGGGCGAAGTCGCGGGCGCGCTCGAGGTACTCGGTCTGGATCTGCAGCGCGGAGAGCTCGCGGCCGTTCGCGAGGCGCACGGTACGACGCCCCGTGGGGTCGTGGCTGATCTCGCGGATCGCGCGGATCGGGTTCTCGAGCGTCATGTCGCGCAGCACGCTGCCGTGCTCGAGCATCCGCAGCACGAGGTCGGTCGACCCGACCTTGAGCATCGTCGTCGTCTCGCTCATGTTCGAGTCGCCGACGATCACGTGCAGGCGGCGGTAGCGCTCGGCGTCGGCGTGCGGCTCGTCGCGGGTGTTGATGATCGGGCGCGAGCGGGTCGTGGCGCTCGAGACGCCCTCCCAGATGTGCTCCGCGCGCTGGCTCACGCAGTAGACCGCGCCGCGCGGCGTCTGCAGCACCTTGCCGGCGCCGGTGATGATCTGGCGCGAGACGAGGAACGGGATCAGCGTGTCGGCGAGGCGCTGGAACTCGCCGTGCCGGCCCACGAGGTAGTTCTCGTGGCAGCCGTAGCTGTTTCCCGCGGAGTCGGTGTTGTTCTTGAAGAGGTAGACGTCGCCGGCGATGCCCTCCTCCTGCAGCCGCCGCTCGGCGTCGACGAGCAGGCCCTCGAGGATGCGCTCCCCCGCCTTGTCGTGCGTGACCAGCTGCACGATCGAGTCGCACTCGGGGGTGGCGTACTCGGGGTGGCTGCCGACGTCGAGGTAGAGCCGGGCGCCGTTGCGCAGGAACACGTTGCTCGAACGGCCCCAGGACACGACGCGGCGGAACAGGTAGCGCGCGACCTCGTCAGGAGAGAGCCGACGCTGCCCCCGGAACGTGCAGGTGACGCCGTACTCGGTCTCGATCCCGAAGATCCGCCGGTCCACGTCCCCACCCTAGGCACGGCTCGCTGCTTCCCGCAGCGCGCCGCGCGCACGGCTCACTCCGCGGTGCCGCCGGCGCCCGCGGGCTCGTCGTCGGTGTCGTCCTCGACGCCGAGCATGTCGGCGAGGGCCTGGCCCTGGATCCGCTTGAACTTGCGGCGCGGGCGCGCGCGGTCGAGGACGGCGACCTCGAGCTGCGACGGCGTGAGTACGTGCGGCCCCTCGCCGTTGCCGTTCTCCGGCGCGCTGCCGAGCAGCTCGACGGCGAGGCGCAGGGCGTCGGCGACGTCCATCCCCTCGGCCCAGCGCTCCTTGAGCCCCGCGGTGATGTGCTCGGCCGAGCCGCCCATCGCGACGAACCCGTGCTCGTCGCCGACGGATCCGTCGAACGTGAGCCGGTAGAGCTGGTCGTCGTGCGCGGTGTCGCCGACCTCGGCGACCACGATCTCGACCTCGTAGGGCTTCTGCGTCTCGGTGAAGATCGTGCCGAGGGTCTGCGCGTAGGCGTTGGCGAGGCTGCGGCCCGTGACGTCGCGACGGTCGTAGGAGTAGCCGCGGAGGTCGGCCAGGCGTACGCCGGCGACGCGCAGGTTCTCGAACTCGTTGTACTTGCCGACCGCGGCGAACGCGATGCGGTCGTAGATCTCGGAGATCTTGTGCAGCGCGCGCGACCGGTTCTCTGCCACGAAGAGGAGACCGCCGGCGTACTGCAGGACGACGACGCTGCGGCCGCGGGCGATGCCCTTGCGGGCGTAGTCGGCCTTGTCCTTGATGACCTGCTCGGGCGAGACGTAGAACGGCATGCTCATCGGGGCGCTCCTCAGGCCGTCACGTTCGCGCGGGGACCGTCAGGACGCGACTGCCGCGCCTCGACGACGGCGCGGACCAGCGGCCCGAGCTCGTCGTCGTCGACCCGGCGGTAGCCGTCGGCGTCGACGACCACCACGACCGGGAGGATCCCGCGGGCGAGGTCGGGACCGCCCGTGGCGGAGTCGTCGTCGGCCGCGTCGTACAGCGCCTCGACCGCGACGGTGATGGCGTCGGCCGGCGCGAGACCCTCGCGCCAGAGCTTCTTGAGCGAGCCGCGGGCGAACAGCGAGCCCGAGCCGACGCCGTGGTGGCGGTGCTCCTCGTAGCGGCCGCCCGTGACGTCGTAGCTGAAGATGCGGCCGACCTCGGCGTCGTAGTCGTAGCCGGCGAAGAGGGGTACGACGGCGAGCCCCTGCATCGCCATCCCGAGGTTGTTGCGCAGCAGCGCGGCGAGGCGGTTGGCCTTGCCGTCGAGGCTGAGCTGCGCGCCCTCGATCTTCTCGTAGTGCTCGAGCTCGACCTGGAACAGCTTCACGAGCTCGACGGCGAGGCCCGCGGTGCCGGCGATGCCGACGCAGCTGGACTCGTCGGCCGGGAAGACCTTCTCGATGTCGCGCTGGGCGATGATGTTGCCCATCGTGGCGCGGCGGTCGCCCGCCATGATCACGCCGCCGTCGTAGGTGAGCGACACGATCGTGGTGCCGTGCGGCGCCTCGACGGTGAGCCCCGCGGGCAGCGTGCGCCCGGCCGGCAGCAGCGACGGGTCGTGCTCGGCGAGGAACTCCGCGAACGACGACGACCCCGCGCGCAGGAACGCGGGCGACAGGGACGCTCCCTGCCCTCCGGACGTGGACATGCTCACCGTGGTCCCTTCCGCGTGCGACGCGGTCGCACGATCCCGATGGCGTCGAACCTACCCGTGACCGTCGACGGACTGCTCGTCCGCGCGCGTCGCGGCAGGGTCGTCACTCGCCGCCCTTCTGGACGAACCCGCGGACGAACTCCTCCGCGTTGGTCTCGAGGGCCTCGTCGATGTCGTCGAGGATCGCGTCGATGTCGGCGTCGAGCGCCTCCTTGCGCGCCGCGAGGTCGCTCGAGGCCTCGACGGTCTCCTCGACCTGGTCCTCGGACGAGCGGGACTTGTGCTGCTGCTCCCCCGGCTCACGAGTCGGCATGGGCGGGCTCCCCTCGGCTGGCACGTGCTCGTGGCCGCTGCGGCCACGCCACGACCCTACCTACGCCACCCCGTCCCCGCCCCCGGCCGATCGCCCGACCCCGCGCGTGTCCCGGCACGGCCGTCCGGGTGGCGTGCCCTCCGCCCGCCCCGCAGCCGGAGCATGCTGGGACCGTGACGGGGGACTTCGGCGGCACGGACGTGGCCGAGGCGCGGATCCGGGTGCCCGAGGCGTCGACGTACGCTGTCCTGCTCGCCGTCGCAGCCGCCGCGAACCTCGTGGTCGCCGTCGGTGGCACGGCGGTCCCGGCGGCGTTCCGGGCACTGAGCCTCGTAGCCGCGCTCGCCGCTGCGTCGGCGGCCGCCTGGTTCGCCTGGTTCGTGGGCCGCGTCCGGCTCGACCGCGAGCACCTGGTGCTGCACGGCGTCTACCGCCGCCGCTCGCTCGCCCGGGCGGAGGTTTCGGCGCTCGAGACGGTCGAGGGCCGCTGGCCGGGTCGCGGCTCTCCGGCCGTCTGGCTATGGGGCGGACCGGCCCACTACCTCGTCGTACGTCGCAGCGACGGCGACACCTGTGCACCGCCGGCGTTCTGCAGCCTCACTTCTGCCGACCTGCGGTCCTCCGTGCCGCACGCCGTGGCCGTGATCAACAGCGCGCTCACGGGAGCTCGGCCAGGGTCGTGATGCGGCGTACGCCGGCGGGGGCTCCGCCTGCGTCGGCGCGGTCGAGCCAGACGCCCGTGAGGCCGGCGGACTGCGCGCCGAGGGCGTCGACGTCGAGGCGGTCGCCGACGTAGGTCGCGTCCTCGGGCTGGACGCCGAGGCGGTCCAGGGCGCCGAGGAACGCCGCCGGGTCGGGCTTCGCGGCGCCGAGCGACGAGGTCGCGATCGTGGACTCGACGAGGCCTTCGAGGCCGACGCGCCGGACCTTGCCCTCCTGGTGGCCCTGGTCGCCGTTGGTGAGGATCGCGAGCCGGTGCGTGTCCCGCAGGCGCGTGAGGCAGTCGACGACGTCCGGGAACGGCTGCCAGGCCTCGGCGTACCGGCGGCCGTACTCGTCGAAGTACACGTCGAGGTCGTCGTCGGTCGCCGACGAGACGTCGACCCCGACGAGCGGCAGGAAGGTCCGCACGCGGATCCGACGCTGCTCCTGGAAGCCGAGCCGTCCCGCGAAGTAGTGCGAGAACACGTCCTCGCTGATCCCGCGCCACACCGATTCCGTCGCGGCACCGTCGACGTGGGACGGGAACCCGGCGTCGCGCATCCAGCCCGTGATGGCCGTGAGCTCGGCAGCGTCGTGGTCGACGAGGGTCCCGTCGAGGTCGAGCAGCAGGAGCGGAGCCGCGACCGGTCTGCTCCCCCGCGGCACGGTCAGGAGTTGAGGGCGGCGAGGAGGTCGGCGGCGGTGGGGCTGGCGTCGAGGAGGTCGCCGACGTGGGCGCGGGTGCCGCGCAGCGGCTCGAGGGTCGGCACGCGCTGGAGGGCGTCGTGGCCGGGTACGTCGAAGATCACGGAGTCCCACGACGCCGCGGCGACGCTCTCGGGGTAGCGGCGCAGGCACTCCCCGCGGAACCACGCGCGGGTGTCCTCGGGCGGGTGCGTGACGGCCGCCTCGACCTCGGCGTCGGTGGTGAGCCGGACGAGCGAGCCGCGCGACTGCAGCCGCTGCGCGAGGCCCTTGTCGGGGCGGACGTCGCTGTACTGCAGGTCGACCAGCGCGAGGCGCGGGTGGTCCCAGTCGAGGCCGTCGCGCTCGCGGTAGCCCTCGAGCAGTGCGAGCTTCGCGACCCAGTCGAGCTCGCGCGAGAGCGACATCGGGTCGGTCTCGAGGCGGGCGAGCACCGACTCCCAGCGGTCGAGGACGTCGGCGGTGAGCGGGTCGACCTCGCCCTTGCGCTCGACATGCTTGCGCGCCTGCTCGAGGAACTCCAGCTGCATCTGGACGGCGGTGAGGCGCCGACCGTTGACCAGCGTGACGAGGTGCTTGAGCGACGCGTCGTGCGACACGGCGTGCATCTCGCGCACCGGCGCGTCCATGACGAGGTCGAGGTCGAGCGCGCCGTCCTCGAGCATCGAGAGCACCAGCGACGTCGTACCCATCTTGAGGTACGTCGAGATCTCGGCGAGGTTCGCGTCGCCGACGATCACGTGCAGCCGGCGGTACTTCTCGGGGTCGGCGTGCGGCTCGTCGCGCGTGTTGATGATCGGGCGCTTGAGCGTGGTCTCGAGACCGACCTCGACCTCGAAGAAGTCGGCGCGCTGCGAGAGCTGGAAGCCGTGCTTGCGCCCCTCCTGCCCGAGACCGACGCGGCCCGAGCCGGTGACGACCTGGCGCGAGACGAAGAACGGCGTGAGGTGCTTGACGATGTCGACGAACGGAGTCGTGCGCCGCATGAGGTAGTTCTCGTGCGTGCCGTACGACGCGCCCTTGTTGTCGGTGTTGTTCTTGTAGAGGTTCACCGGCTGCGCGCCCGGGATGCCGAGCACGAGCTCGACCGCGCGCGCCATGATCCGCTCCCCTGCCTTGTCCCACACCAGCGCGTCGCGCGGGTTGGTGACCTCGGGGCTGGAGTACTCCGGGTGCGCGTGGTCGACGTAGAGCCGCGCGCCGTTGGTGAGGATCAGGTTCGCGAGGCCGAGGTCCTCGTCGGTGAGCTGGCTCGGGTCGGCGTCCGCGCGCGTGAGGTCGAAGCCGCGCGCATCGCGCAGCGGGGTCTCCTCGTCGTAGTCCCAGCGGGGCTTCTGGCGCGAGGCCGGCAGCACGGAACCGGCGTAGGCGTTCACGACCTGCGAGCTCGTGAGCATCGAGTTGACGTGCGGGTGCCCGGGCACGGAGATGCCGTACTCCGTCTCGATCCCCCGCTGACGCGGTGCACGGTCATGCCACGAGCCTACGGCCCCACCGCTCCCGGTCGCGCGCCCGCGCGCGGAGCCTCCTCCGCGCCTTCCCGGCAGAACCCCACGGTCGTTGGCGCGACCACCGCTGCCCAGCCTGGGCCGATGACCAGCGCCCAGCCCTCTGTCGCCGGCCGCCGCAGCACCTTCCACCGCCTGCACGCCGACGGCTGCTTCGTGATCCCGAACCCGTGGGACGTCAGCGCGCGGATGCTGCAGGGCATGGGCTTCGCCCTCGCGCGAGCTCGGGCCTGGCGTGGTCGCTCGGGCGTCCCGACAACGGCATCACCCTCGACCTCGCGCTCGAGCACATGGCCCGCCTCGTCGGGGCGACCGACGTCTACGGTCAACGCCGACTTCGAGGACGGCTTCGCCTCCGCCCCTCGGACGTGGCGGAGAACGTGCGCCTGCGGTCGGCACCGGCGTGGCCGGGCTGTCCGTCGAGGACTCCACCGGCGACGAGGCCGACCCGCTGTACGCCGTCGACGACGCGGTCGAGCGGATCCGTGCCGCGCGTCGCGCGATCGACGCGGCCGGTGGCGACGCGCTGCTCGTCGCGCGCGCCGAAGGGGCTGCTCTGGGGCCGGCCGTCGCTCGACGAGATCGTGGTGCGGCTGACGTCGTACGCCGCCGCCGGCGCCGACTGCCTCTACGCGCCCGGGCTTCGCCGTGCCGACGACATCGCGCGCGTCGTGGAGGCCGTGGCGCCCAGGGCCGCTCAACGTCCTCATGGCCTGGCCCGACGACATCACCGTCGACGAGCTCGCGCAGCGCTCGGCGTCCGCCGCATCAGCGTCGGCGGTGCGCTGGCCCGCGCGGCCTGGGGCGGCTTCCTCGACGCCGCGCGGCGCTGCTGGCCGAGGAGGGCCGCTTCGACGGCTTCGGCCGCGGGGCGAAGGGGTCGACCTCGACGCCTTCTTCACCGAGGACCGCGGCTCGGCGCGACCGTCCTGAACCCCGACGCGCGCCACCGCGCGCGGACTATGCGCCCATGCGTGGTGATCGGTTCGAGGTCGAGGTGCCCGGTGCGACGCTCGTCAGGTGCGTTCGCGGCACAGGCCCGGAGGTGCTGCTGCTGCACGGCGGGCCGGGCATCTCGGGCGACTTCTTCGACGAGCTGGTCGACGAGCTCGAGGACGGCTACCGGGTCGCCTGGTACCAGCAGCGCGGCGTCCTGCCCAGCACGCCGGTCAGTCCGTACGACATCGGCACCGCGGCCGCGGACGCGATCGCGGTCCTCGACGCGCTCGGCTGGCAGCGCGCGGTGATCCGGCGGGTTCTCCTACGGCGGGAACCTCCTCGCCTGCCTCGTGGTCGACCACCCGGACCGGCTCGTGGCCGCGGTGGCGATCGACCCGATGGGCGCTACCGGCGACGGCGGCGAGGCCGGGTTCAGCGCCGGCTTCCTCGCCCGGCTGAGAGCCCCGAGCGGGTCGCGGCCATGGAGGAGTTCGAGCGCCGCGAGGAAGCGCCGGCGAGGTCTTCGACGACGAGACCTCGCGGGCGGCGTTCGCGAACTACTGGCCCCGGCTACTTACGCCGAGCCCGACGCCGCACCGCCGCTGCCCGACACGGTCCTGATGTCCGGGGAGGCCGCGAGCCAGGGCTACCAGTCCGCACGCGACGCCATCCCCGCGCTGACCCCGCGCCTGGCCGGGTCGCCGGTGCCGACGCTGTTCGTGCACGGCGGCGCGAGCCTATGCCCGTGTCGGTCTCGGAGGACTCGGCCGCTGCGATCGGCGCTGCTGCGCAGGTCGTCGTGGTCCCCGGCAGCGAGGCACTTCGTCTGGTACGAGAACCCCGGTGCCGTCCGGGCGGCGCTCGACGCGTTCCTCGCCGACGCCAACCGCTCCCCCGTCTTGACCGGTGGCGCGACAGGTCGTCGGCGCGCCTGACCGATCAGCGACTCCACCAGCGCGACGCGCTCCTCGACCAGGAGCACCGGCACCTCGACGAGCTCGTAGCCGAGCTCGAGGTAGGTCTCGCGGTGGATCCGGTCGAAGCGGAGCGTGTCGGCCTCGTCGATGCGCCGGACGTCGGTCGGCGTGAGGAACCCCGAGCCACGCGACGTAGGCACTGGCGCTCGTAGGGCTGCTCGGCCGCGATCCGGTCGAGCTCGGCTGCGGGCCAGCGGGACGTCGTAGCCCATGTGCCGTGCCAGCGCGGGGTGCAGACCGGCGACCGGTCGAGCACGCCGTGATCGACCCCCGGGCGGCAGCGGCTCGAGCTCGCGGCGGCGTTGCAGCGCGACGATCTCGTCGAGCGCCGACCCGGCGCTGCTGCCCCACGGCTGCGGCCCCGAGCCGTACGCCGCCATCACGTCGGTCGCCGACTCGCGCACGGAAACCGCATGGCCGCGCGCCTCGAGGGCGTCGACGAGCGTGGTCTTGCCGGCGCCGGGCGTCCCGGTGACCACCCAGCGGCGTACGCCGTCCCCCACGGCGCCTCCTCAGCGCTGCGTCGGTCCCTGTGTGGTCTGTGTCGGTCTCCGCACGGTCGCCTCGGCAGCGGCGCGACGGTCGATCTCGGCACGGACGTCGTCGGGCGGTCGCCGGCGGCCGCACTCGCGCGAGTGCTCGGCGTGCCAGGGAGACCACTCGTCCACGAAGGCCGCCGCCCGAGCACGTGGGCGCGGTGCCAGTCGGCATTCACGGACGCGGTGCTACGGAGTACTGGCCGGTGGGTGCCACGGTGTCGATCGAGCGGCCGGCCTCGGTGCCCTGCTTGCCCTGGATGAGCGTGCGGATGAGGGCGATCCGCTCGCCCTTCTTGCCCGAGATCCGCGCCCAGTCGTCGGGGTTGGTCGTGTTGGGCGAGTCCTCGTTCTCGCGGAACTCGTCGACGCAGGCGGCGAGCATGTGCTGCACGCGGATGCCCCGCTGGCCGTGCTCGAGGAGGTCCTTGATCGCCATCTTCTTGGCGCGCGCCACGATGTTCTCGATCATCCAGCGCCGCTGTTGAAGTCCTTGAAGTACAGGACCTCCTTGTCGCCGTTGGCGTAGGTGACCTCGAGGAAGCGGTTCTCGTCGCTCTCGGTGTACATCCGCTCGACCGCGCGCTGGATCATCCCCTGGCACGTCGCGACCGGGTCGCCGCCGTGCTCGGCGAAGATCGTCGGGGTGCAGCGGCAGGTCGGGGTCGAAGCCTTACTTCGAGAAGATGTCGCCGGCGCTCTGCGCGTCAGGGCGCTCGATCTTGATCTTCACGTCGAGACGGCCCGGGCGCAGGATCGCGCCAGGAGTCGATCATGTCCTCGCGGTTCGAGGCGCCGATCACGATGACGTTCTCGAGGCCCTCGACACCGTCGATCTCGCTTGAGCAGCTGCGGGACGATCGTGTTCTCGACGTCGCTCGAGACGCGGAGCGCGGGTGCGGAACAGCGGAAGTCCATCTCGTCGAAGAACACGATGACCGGCATGCCCTCGGACGCCTTCTCGCGCGCCCGCTGGAACACCAGCCGGATGTGGCGCTCGGTCTCGCCGACGTACTTGTTGAGCAGCTCGGGGCCCTTGATGTTGAGGAAGAACGAGCGACCCTGCTCGCGGCCCTCGACCTCGGCGACCTTCTTGGCCCAGCGAGTTCGCGACGGCCTTGGCGATGAGCGTCTTGCCGCGGCCAGGCGGGCCGTAGAGCAGGATTCCCTTCGGCAGGCGCAGCTTGTGCTCGCGGAACAGGTCGGCGTGCAGGTACGGCAGCTCGACCGCGTCGCGGATCTCCTCGATCTGCGAGGAGAGACCACCGATGTCGCGGTAGTCGATGTCGGGGACCTCCTCGAGGACGAGCTCCTCGACCTCGGCCTTCAGGATCTTCTCGTAGACGTACTGCGAGCGCGGCTCGAGCAGCAGCGAGTCGCCGGCGCGCAGCTTCTCCGCGAGCAGCGGGGCGGCCCGAGGCGGACGACGCGCTCCTCGTCGGTGTGGCCGATGACCAGGGCGCGGAAGCCGTCCTCGAGGATCTCCATGAGCATGACGATCGCCGTGGCGCTCGTAGGCGCGGACGCCGACGACGTTCATCGCCCTCGTTGAGCATGACCTCCTGGCCGGTCTCGAGCGCCTCGGCGTCGACGTCCGGGCCGGCCACGACTTCGCGCATCTTGCGGCCGGAGGTGAAGATGTCGATCGAGCCGTCGTCGTGGCGCTCGAGGAACCACGCCATGCCGCTCGGGGCTCGGCGAGACGGTCGACCTCCTCGCGGGGGCGACGATCTGGTCGCGGGCCTCGCGCAGCGTAGCGACCGCTGGTTCTGCGCCGTGGCGGCGAAGCCGCTCGGCCTGCAGCGCGGACACGCGAGTCGACAGGGTCGGATAGCTCACGACGGTCACCTCCGGGAGGCTCGGAGTTCGACACTACCCACGGATCCCGCGATCGCGCGCGTGCGAACGCTCCAGCGCGTCGCAACGTCCCGGTAACGAAACCCGGACGCTCCGTCCCGGTCCCCGAGGGCGGGTCAGCCGGGAGCTCGTAGTCCTCGCCGTACGCGCCCTTCGCGGGGCGGGTGCGCCGCGAGGGCAGCACGATTGCCGTCGGCCAGCCGCCGGGTGACCACGAGGAAGCCGGTGTGGCCGTTCATCCGGTGGTCGGGGCGCACGGCCAGGCCCTCGAGGTGCCACGTGCGCGGGAGCGTCTCCTGGGCGTGCGGCTCAGTGAACCGTCCGTCGGTGCGCGGGGTCTCGACCGTGCGGGGGGAAGCTGGGTCGTGGTAGCGACGTACACGACCAGCACTCCCCGGGCACCAGCGCCTCGGCCACGGCCGGCACGCAGTCCCAGGGGGCGAGCATGTCGAGCACGGCGCGGTCGACCTCGACGTCGTAGCCCTCGGCGGCGGGCGCGCAGGGTCGGGGTGGTCTCGCCGACGGTGAGGGCTCCACGCGGGGTGCGGACCGCCGAAGAAGCCCTCGACGTTGGCCAGGACGACATCGGCGAAGTCCTCGACGCTCGTACGACGACACCGAGCCCGTGTCGCCCACCGCCCGCAGCAGCAGGCGACAGAGCGCCCGACCCGACGCCGGCCTCGATCACGCGGGCGCCAGGTAGAGGTCAGCCAGGCCGACGATGGCGGCGGCGTCCTTCGGGTAGACGATCGTGGCGCCGCGCTTCATCGACAGGACGAAAGTCCGACAGCAGCAACCGCAGGGCGAGGTACGGCGTCCCCTGGGTCAGGTCACGATGATCCCCTCGTCGCGCCCGATGAGGGCGTCGTGCTCGAGGGCCCCCTTCGCCGTGTGGAACTGCTTGCCCGCCTCGAGCGTGATCGTGTGCATCCGCTTCTTCGGTCCGGTCAGCTGGACGCGGTCGCCGACGCGGAACGGGCCGCGGCGCCGCGGCTTGCCGGTCGGCTCGAGGGGGTGCTCGGCAGGCTGGGAGGTCACGGTCAGCAAGGATAGGCGTCGGCGTACGGCGCCCCCGGGCGCGGCTCGGTCGTGGCTGAGCGCGGCCTCGACGTCGGCGGAGGCGAGGACCCCGACGCGGTCGCCGGACAGCTCCACCACGAGGGTAGATTGTCGGACGGCACCGAGAGCAGCGCGTGCAGCAGGTCATTTCCGGTGAGCTCCGCGGGGATCGCCGCGCGCGGGTCGAACGCCGACGACACCGACGAGACCGGCACCCAGGGCCGGCGCTCCACGGGCACGGCGTCGATCGCGGCGGGGTTCGCGATGGCGACGAGGTGGCCGGCCGAGTCGACGACCACGAGCCCGGTGGCCGACTCGGCCTCGGCCCGGCGCAGCGCCTCCGCGAGCGGGGTGTCGCCGAGGACCACGATCGCCGGACGCGACAGCGCCCGCGCCGACAGCCGCGGCACGCGGGCGTTGATCGCCGCGCTCTTGAGCGCCTGGCTCGCGCCCTGCCAGATGAAGGAAGCCGATGGCCACGCTGAAGACGACGCTGACGAGGTCGGGCGACGCCGCGGCACCACGCCGTCCAGAACAGGGATGCTCATCACGAGGACGGCGACCACGCGGCCGCCCAGGCGGCGGCGACCGTGCCGCGGCGCTCGTCCTTCGTGGCGCCCCACACGATCGCGCGCAGCACGTTGCGCGCCGTCGAGCGGGAGCCCCGGGAAGCGCGTTGTAGATGGCGAGGAAGACGTTGGACCAGGCGAGGGCGTAGGCCGGACGTAGACCTCGATGCTGCCGCCGTACGACGCCGTGGCCACCAGCGCGCAGGCCAGCCCGATCGCCAGCGAGTCCAGCGGACCGGACGCCGCGATCAGGCCGTCGCGCATCGGCGACGGGATGGTGCGCCGGAACGACGTGAAGCCGCCGAGCCACCACAGGGTGATGCCGCTGACGGGGAAGCCCGACGCCGGGCCACGACCGCGTGGGCGAGCTCGTGGCCCAGGATCGTGACGTAGAACAGCACGGCGAAGATGCCGGTGAGGACGTAGGCGCGGGTGCCGTCGGTGCGGTCGAAGGAGAAGAAGTCGAACCACAGCCAGCTGATGATCAGGATGCCCATGGCTGCTCCACGGCATGTGCACCGGGATCCCGCCCAGGCGGAACGACAGGCCTGAGGTCCGCTGCTCGTCCGCCACCCGTCCACAGTAGGCGGGACCCCCGTCCCACCGGCACGCCGGGGTCGCGAGTCGCCCGGACGCTGTCGGCGGGCCGCCGTAGGGTCGCCCCGTGAGCGAGCAGCAGGACACCGCCCCGGCCCTCGAGGTCGTCGACCCCGCCCAGGCGTGGAGACCGGCCCGAACCTGTCGCTGTCGCCCTCACGCCTCGGACTTCATGACCTGCCCGCTGCTCTACCGGTTCCGGGTGATCGACCGGATCCCGAGAAGCCAATGACCGCGAGGCGGTCCGCGGCACCGTCGTCCACCAGGTGCTCGAGGACCTCTTCGACCTCCCTCCGGAGCAGCGCACGGTCGGCACGGCCACCTCGATGCTGCCCACGGCCTGGGAGACGGTGAAGGAGCAGGACGAGGCCCTCGTCACCGAGCTCTTCGACTCCCCCGACGAGGCGCAGGAGTGGCTGGCGTCGGCAGTCCCCCTGCTCGAGACCTACTTCCGCCTCGAGGACCCGAGCACCCTCGAGCCCGCCGGCCGCGAGCTCAACGTGGAGACCGCGCTCGACAACGCTTCAGTGCTGCGCGGGTACGTCGACCGCCTCGACCGCAACGCCGCAGGCGGCCCACCCGCGTCGTCGACTACAAGACCGGACGCGCGGGTGAGGGCTACGAGCAGAAGGCGCTGTTCCAGATGCGCTTCGCCCTCGTCCTGTGGCGGGCCACCGGCGTCGTACCGCGGCTGCCACGGCCTGCTCTACCTCGGCAACGAGCAGATCCTGCGCGCTACGAGCCCGACGAGGACGACCTGCGCGCCACCGGGCGCAAGGTCCGCACGCGCGCTGTGGGCCGCGATCCAGCGCGCCCACGAGACCGGCGACTGGCGACCGAGCCCTTCGCGCCTGTGCGACTGGTGCGACCACCAGTCGCGGTGCCCGTCCTTCGGCAGGACGCCGCCGCCGCTGCCCACCGTGCCCGTGCCGGCTCCGCCTGCACCGCAGGAGCCGGCCGCGAGCTGACCCAGGGCACCGGCGGGGATCTCGCCGGAGCACGCTCCCAAGGCCCGGGTTAGCGTGGAGGTGACTCCTGCTGCTCGCGCCGCCTCGCTCACCAAGGTCTACGGCTCCGGCGACACCCGGGTGACCGCGCTCGACGCAGTCGACGTCGAGATCGAGACCGGGCGGTTCACCGCGATCATGGAGCCCCTCGGGCTCGGGCGAGCACGCTCATGCACTGCCTGGCAGGCCTCGACGCGATCACGTCCGGCGAGTCTGGATCGGCGACACCGCGCTCTCGGAGCTCTCCGACAAGAAGCTCACGGTGCTGCGCCGCGACGCCGTCGGCTTCGTGTTCCAGGCGTTCAACCTCGTGCCGACCCTCACCGCGCTCGAGAACATCACGCTCCCGCTCGACATCGCCGGCCGCAAGCCCGACCGCGAGTGGCTCGACACCGTCATCGACACCGTCGGCGCCTGCGCGACCGCCTCACCCACCGCCCCAGCGAGCTCTCCGGCGGCCAGCAGCAGCGCGTCGCCTGCGCGCGCTCGCGAGCCGGCCGACGATCGTGTTCGCCGACGAGCCCACCGGCAACCTCGACTCGAAGTCGGGCGCCGAGGTGCTCGGCTTTCTGCGACGCAGCGTCGACGAGTTCGGCCAGACGATCGTGATGGTCACCCACGACCCGGGTGCGGCGTCGTACGCCGACCGCGAAATCCTGTTCACCGCCGACGAGCGCATCGTCGACGAGATGCACGAGCCCACCGCCGACAAGGTCCTCGAGCGCATGAAGGCGTTCGAGCGACCCGGGCCTGACGCCGTGCTGCGTGCCGCGCTCCGCTCCTGCTGCAGCACAAGCTGCGGCTCGTCCTCACGCTGCTCGCCGTCGTCGTCGGCGTCGCGTTCGTCGCGGGCACGTTCATCTTCACGAGCTCGCTCAAGCGCTCCTTCGACGCGCTGTTCACCTCTCCCGCTGCCCGACCTGACCGTCACGGCCGACAGCGCCCTCGGGCAGAACCCGGGCGGCGGCGGTCCAACCGCGGGCGACGTCGTGCCGACCATCCCGCGGCCGACATCGCGCGGGTCGCCTCCGTGCCCGGTGTCGCGCAGACGTACGGCGTCGTGAACGCCGACGGCGCGATCGTCATCGGCTCCGACGGCAAGGTCGTCGGCGACCCGGCACCGCCGCGCGCGGCGCGACCTGGGTGCCCGACACCTCGATCTACCCGCTCACCCTCACCAGCAGCGGCGCCCAGGCCAGTCCCGACCAGGTGGCGCTGCTGAAGTCGACCGCGACGTCGGCCGGCGTCTCGGTCGGCGACACGGTGCGCCTCTCGACCCCGGGCGGCGACGTGCGCCCGAAGGTCGTCGGCACGGTGTCGCGCGGCATCTCCGGCAACGACGGCGGCACCCTCGCGGTGTTCGACCTCGCGACGGCGC
The DNA here is from genome assembly GCA_046330715.1 of Candidatus Nanopelagicales bacterium. Taxonomy (GTDB): domain Bacteria; phylum Actinomycetota; class Actinomycetes; order S36-B12; family CAIYMF01; genus Longivirga. Next base: position 25,919 of record JAXLSG010000002.1, on the reverse strand, counting down.
GGCTGCTGCTGCAGGCGCCGACAAGGTCACCGGCGTCGTCGTAGAGGCCGACTCCGGCGTGAGCCGGGAGAAGCTGGCCGTCGCCGTGAAGGCGGAGCTCGGCAAGGGCGTCCAGGTGCAGACAGGGGGCGCAGCGCAGCGAGGACATCGCCGACCGGCTGCAGACCGCGTTCCAGTTCATCAACGTGTTCCTGCTGACGTTCGCGTTCATCGCGCTGTTCGTCGCGGTGTTCCTCATCTTCAACACGTTCTCGATGCTCGTGGCGCAGCGCACGCGCGAGCTCGCGCTGCTGCGCGCGGTCGGGTACCAGCCGCGGCCAGGTACGCCGGTCCGTGCTCGCGGAGGCCGCGGTGCTCCGGGCTCCTCGCCGCGGGGCTCGGCGTCGTCGGCGGCATCCTCGTGTCGCTCGGCCTGCGCGCCCTGATCGGCACGTTCGGCGCGCAGCTGCCCAGCGGACCGCTCGTGATCGAGCCGCGCACGATCGTGGTGGCCGTGGTGGTCGGCGTGCTCGTCACCGTGCTGTCGGCGGCCACGTCCCGGCCCGACGTGCTGCCATCGTACCGCAAGTCGCCGCGATGCGCGACGAGGTCGAGCTGCCCACGCAGTCGCTGCTCGTGCGCACGATCATCGGCGCGGTGCTGCTCGTGCTGGCGGTCGTGATGGCCGCGCGCGGGCTCGCGTCGACCGACGACGGCACGCGCGCCGCCCGAAGCTCGTCGGCGTCTCGGCGCTGTGCGCGCTGGTCGCGATCATCGCCCTCGCGCCGATCATCGGCCGCGCGGTGCTGCGCGTGCTCGGCGGCGTTCGTCGGGCTCGGCGGTCGGGCGTCTCGCGCGCGAGAACGGCTGGCGCAACCCGCGGCGCACCGCTGCGACCGCGAGCGCGCTCGCGATCGGCCTCGCGCTCATGACCGCCATCGGCGTCATCCGCGGCGTCGACCAAGGCGTCGGTGGCCGACGTCGTCGACACCACCATCGGCGCCGACTTCATCGTGTTCAGCGCCAAGTTCAACCCGCCTACCCGACGTCTACGACGCCGTGCGCGACACCCCCGGTGCGTCGGTGGTCACGTACGTGCGGCAGGTGCCGATCAAGGTGGCCGACGACCAGTCGGCTCTCACACCGCGTCGAGCCGGCGAAGTTCACCAGGTCGTCGACCTCACGATGGTGTCGGGCTCGCTGTCGAACCTCGCGCCGGCGAGGTCGCGGTCGACGACAAGACCGCGGAGGCCGCGGGCGTGAAGGTCGACGACACGATCACGAGCACCCTTCGTCAACGGCACGAGCAAGCTCGTGGTGCGTGCGATCTACGAGAACGCCGGCGCCTACCAGGGGCTGGATCTCACGCTGATGTCGATCGGTGCGCGAGCTCGACACGGCGATCTACGTGAAGGCGGCGTCCGACGCCGACCTGGGCGTGAAGGACAAGCTGGACCACCGGCGTATCAAGCCGTTCCCGACCGTCACGCTGCAGGACGAGGCGGAGGCATCGAGCAGATCGCTCACCAGTTCGACCGTGTGTTCGGCTTCATCTACGCCCTGCTCGCGCTCGCCGTGATCGTCGCGATCCTCGGCATCGTCAACACCCTCGCGCTCTCCGTGCGACGACGGCGCGGTCGGCCTGCTGCGCGCGGTCGGCACCGGCGCCCGCCGCAGGTGCGCCGGATGGTCGTGCTCGAGGCGGTGCTCATCGCGCTGTTCGGCGCCGCGCTCGGCGTCGTGCTCGGCGTGGTCTACGGCGCGCTGCTCCAGCGCGTGCTCGAGCCTCCAGGGCGTCACCGTGCTCGCGATCCCCGGCGGCAGATCGGCTGGTTCCTCGCCCTCGGCATCGTCGGCGGCCTCGTCGCCGCGCTCTGGCCCGCCTTCACGGCGTCGCGCCTCGACGTCCTGCGCGCCATCGCCAGCGGTAGCCCCGACCGCGCTCGCGTCCCAGGCATAACAAAGACGAGATCTCGTTTGCGTTATGCCGGGAGATCACTGGGTGAGCCAGAGGGCGAGGGTGGTGGTGACGAGGAGGACAGGGACGCCGACGACGCCGGCGAGCGAACCGGCCGGCGCCGACCTCCAGGCCGCCCGAACGGCAGCGGTCGCGCCAGAGCAGCGTCGCGAGCGACCCCCACAGCGTGATGAGCGGACCGAGGTTGGTGCGGCGAGGAGCGCGAGCAGCCGGTCAGGCGACGACGCCGCGACAGGCTCGAGCGCTTCGAGGTAGGCCGGCAGGTTGTTCACCAGGTTGCTGGCTGCAGGCGCAGGCGACCGCCGTGCGCAGCAGCAGGACCGGCCCATCGGAGGCTCGCTGCCGGCGATGCGCGTCAGGATCTCGGTGAAGACCGTGCTGTAGAGCAGGCCCGCACGGGAAGGCGCAGGTCGTCGAGCTGCCGGCGCACCGGCTTGGAAGCGCAGCACCTCGGCTGACGGAACCGCCGAAGACCACCGCGAGGACCGCTGCGGCGACGCGGCCGACGATCCACGGCGGTACGCCGGCGACGAACGCGGGACGAAGCAGCAGGCACACCGGCCTTGGCGGTGCCGGAACAGGACGACGTCGTGCGGCACCAGCAGGTCCAGGGTGCTCGTAGCGGCCGCGCAAGCGCCGGCGTACCGAGGCCAGAGCAGCTTGCACGGCAGCCGACGATGCGATCGGCGAGCGCCGGCGGCTACATCCGTCGACGTAGGTCGCCACGCTCCAGCCAGGCTGGTCGACGAGCAACAGGTTGTTGGTCAGGTTCGACACCGGGTGGCAACGCGGCCACCGTGTTGGCCAGCACACGGTCGCGAGGGCGAAGGGCCACGGCTTGAGGCCCAGGTGGCGCGCCACGGTGAGGACCACAGGCGTGAGCAGGACGGCGGTCGTGTCGAGCTGAGCAGGATCGTGCATCCGGCGGCGAGGCCCACGAGCAGCAGCCAGAGCCGCAGCACCGAGCCGCCGCCCTGCGGCTCGCGAGCGACGCGGCCGACTCGAACACGCCCGCGGCGTCGGCCAGCTTCGGCGACGACCGTGATGCTCAGCAGGAAGACGAGGATGGGCGCGACGCGCAGCACGTCCGCCCAGACCCAGCTCACCGCTCCCACCGCGGTCCTCGTGCTGCCGCGTCGCGGCAGACCGTCGCCCCGGTCGGGCAGCGGTCAGCGCGGGCTCCAGGCGTACGACCACTCGCCGAGGATCTCCGGCGTCAGCTCGGTGAGCGACGTGACGACATGCATGCCCTCCGGTCGGCTCGATCGGCACGAGCGAGCGGGACGGCGACCACGAGCGCGCCCGACGCGCGGCCGGCAGTGGACCCGGTGTGCGAGTCCTCGAGCACGACGCAGTGCCGCGGGTCGACGCCGATGACCACCCGCAGCGGCGTGCAGGTACGGGTCGGGGAACGGCTTCGTGCGCTCGAGGTCGTCGCCCGCGACGGTGACGTCGAAGAGCTCGTGGCCGAGCTCGTGCATCACCGCGTCGTGCGGCGTCGAGGAGGCGACGCCACGACGCCGACACGAGCGCGCGCGGAACGCCGGCGTCCTCGAGCGCCGTGCGAGCAGCTGCGGGGCGCGCCGGGACGCCGGTGCACCGGCTCGCTGCGCGGCAGGTCCTCCATGCGGTCGAGCAGCAGCGTCATGACCTCGTCGGGGTCGTGACCGCCGCCCGCCGCCTCGATGAGCAGCTCGACGGCGCTCGAGCGGGCCGCCGACGAGCACCTCCTGGTGCTCGGGCGTCCACTGCCCGCCGAGCTCGTCGATCACCGCGAGCTCGGCGCGCGGTACCAGAGGTGCTCGGTCTCGACGAGCAGCCCGTCCATATGCGAACAGGACGGCGGCGGGGAGGCGTGGGCTCATGTCGCGTTGAAGTACTTGGCTTCGGGGTGGTGCACGATCAGCGCCGACGTCGACTGCTCGGGGTGCGGCTGGAACTCCTCCGAGAGCTCGACGCCGGTACGCGGGGAGCTCGAGGAAGTGCGACGAGCACCGCCTGCTGCTCGACGTCGGGGCACGCGGGGTAGCCGAAGGAGTAGCGCGAGCCGCGGTAGCAGCTGCTTGGCGATGAGGCGTCCATGTCGGCGTCGTCCTCGCCGGAAGCCGAGCTCGCTGCGCACGCGCGCGTGCCACATCTCCGCGAGCGCCTCGGTGACTGCTGCCGAGAGCCCGTGCAGCTCGAGGTAGTCGCGGTAGGCGTTCTTCTCGAACAGCTCGGCCGTCGCGCACGACACCGCCGAGCCCATGGTGACGACGTGGAACGCGATGACGTCGGTCTCGCCAGGTCAGCAGGGCGGAAGAAGTCCGAGAGGCAGAGGTGCCGGTCGCGGCGCTGGCGCGGAAGAGGTCGAGCATGCCATCTCCCCTGCTGCGGCCCGTCGTGGTGGGGATCACGAGGTCGTCGCCGTCAACTGCGCACGGGTAGTAGCCGTAGACGACCGCCGCCTCGAGCAGACCCTCGGTGTGCACGCGGTCGAGCCATCCGGCCTGCGGCCCTCGGTCTCGACGAGCTGCTCGTACGACGCCCGCCCTCGCCCCGCGAGGCGCGGAGCCGCTGGCCGAGGAAGGTGGCACGCTCGTCGAGGTGGGGGCACGTAGTCGGCGAGCGCGATGCCGCGCACGACGCGCGAGCCCCAGAACGGCGGGGTCAGGATGGTTTATCCGGCCGCGACGTCGGAGCGCGCCGGCAGGTCGCCGGGCGCGGTCTGATCGAGCGAGGACGCCGAGGACCTCACGCGGCTCGCCCGCGGAGCTCGGAGCAGCGCCGCTCCCGGCACGCCGCGCTTCACGCCCATGATCGCGTCCATGAGGCCTGGCCCTCGAACGCGTCGCGGGCGTAGCGGACGGTACCGGGGAAGAGCGACGCGAGGTCCTCCTCGACGTACGCGCGCGTGGAGAGCAGCGCCGCCGAGCAGCACGGGATAGCGGTCGGCGACGCCGCGGAGCTGGATCTCCTCGAGGTTCTCCCGCATCACGACGGTGCTCTTCACGAGCAGCCCGCTCATGCCGATCGCGTCGGCACCGGCCTTCTCGGCCTGCTCGATGATCTCGGCGACCGGCACCTTGATGCCGAGGTTCACGACGGTGTAGCCGTTGTTCGACAGGATGATGTCGACGAGGTTCTTGCCGATGTCGTGGACGTCGCCCTTCACGGTCGCGAGGACGATCGTGCCCTTGCCCTCGTCGCCGCTGCGCTCCATGAACGGCTCGAGGTAGGCGACGGCTGTCTTCATGACCTCGGCGCTCTGCAGCACGAACGGCAGCTGCATCTCGCCGCGGCCGAACAGGTCGCCCACGGTCTTCATGCCCTCGAGCAGGACGTCGTTGACGATCTCGAGCGCGCTGCGGTCGCGGAGCGCCTCTTCGAGATCGTCCTCGAGCCCGTTGCGCTCCCCGTCGACGATGCGCCGCTGCAGCCGCTCGTCGAGAGGCAGCGTGAGCAGTTCGTCGGCGCGCGCCTTCGCGAGCTCGGAGGCGTCGACGCCCTCGAACAGCTCGAGGAAGCGCGCGAGCGGGTCGTACTCGAGCGTGCCGTCGGCGGCGTACCGGCGCCGGTCGTAGACCATGTCGAGCGCGGTCTCGCGCTGCTCGTCGGGGATGCGTGCCATCGGCACGATCTTCGACGCGTGGGCGATCGCCGAGTCGAGCCCGGCGTCGACGCACTCGTGCAGGAACACCGAGTTCAGGACGACGCGGGCCGCAGGGTTGAGGCCGAACGAGACGTTGGAGACGCCGAGCGTCGTCTGCACGTCGGGGTGCAGGCGCTTGAGCTCCTTAATCGCCTCGATCGTCTCGAGCCCGTCGCGACGGGTCTCCTCCTGACCGGTGGCGATCGGGAAGGTGAGGCAGTCGACGAGGATGTCCTCGGGACGCATCCCCCAGTTGTCGACGAGGTCGCGCACGAGCCGGTCGGCGACGCTCACCTTCCACTCGGCGGTGCGCGCCTGGCCCTGCTCGTCGATCGTGAGCGCGACGACCGCGGCGCCGTGCTCCTTGACGATCGGCATCATCCGGCTGATGCGCGAGCCGGGGCCGTCGCCGTCCTCGTAGTTCACGGAGTTCACGACGGCGCGGCCGCCGTTCATCTCCAGAGCGGCCTCGACGACCGGGGGCTCGGTGGAGTCGATGACGAGCGGGATGGTCGACGCCGTCGCGAAGCGCCCGACGATCTCGCGGACGTCGGCCACGCCGTCGCGGCCGACGTAGTCGATGCAGACGTCGAGCAGGTGCGCGCCGTCCTTGATCTGGTCCTTGGCGATTCGCACGCAGTCGTCCCAGCGCTCCTCGAGCATCGCCTCGCGGAACTGCTTGGAGCCGTTGGCGTTCGTGCGCTCACCGATGGCGAGGTACGCCGTGTCCTGCCGGAACGGCACGTGCTGGTACATGCTCGACGCGCCCGGGTCGCGCCGCGGCGTGCGCGCGACGACCTCGCGGCCGCCGACGCGCTCGACGACGAGGCGCAGGTGCTCCGGAGTCGTGCCGCAGCACCCGCCGACGAGACCGAGGCCGTACTCGCGGGTGAACGTGTCGTGGGCGTCGGCGAGCTGCTGCGGCGTGAGCGGGTAGTGCGCGCCGTCGGCCGTGAGCACCGGCAGGCCGGCGTTGGGCATGCACGAGACACCGACCTGCGCGTGGCGGGCGAGGTGGCGCAGGTGCTCGCTCATCTCCGCGGGACCGGTGGCGCAGTTGAGGCCGATCATGTCGATGCCGAGCGGCTCGAGCGCCGTGAGCGCAGCGCCGATCTCGGAGCCGACCAGCATCGTGCCTGTCGTCTCGACCGTCACCTGCACGATCACGGGTACGTCGACGCCGCTCGCCGCGATCGCGCGGCGCGCGCCCACCGTGGCCGCCTTCGCCTGGAGCAGGTCCTGCGCGGTCTCGACGAGGATCGCGTCGACGCCGCCGGCGATCATGCCGCGCGCCTGCGCCTCGTAGGCGTCGCGGAGGTCGGCGTACCGGGCGTGGCCGAAGGTCGGCAGCTTCGTGCCCGGGCCGACCGAGCCGAGCACCCAGCGGTGGCGTCCGTCGGCGGCGTACCCGTCGGCGACCTCGCGGGCCAGGGCGGCGCCGGCCTCGGCGAGCTCCTCGATCCGGTCCGGGATGCCGTACTCGCCGAGGTTGGCGAGGTTGGCGCCGAACGTGTTCGTCTCGACGGCGTCGACGCCGACGGCGAAGTAGGCGTCGTGCACCGCGCGCACGACGTCGGGGCGCGACACGTTGAGGATCTCGTTGCAGCCCTCGAGGCCGCGGAAGTCGTCGAGGGTGAGGTCGTGGGCCTGGAGCATCGTCCCCATCGCGCCGTCGGCCACGACGACGCGCGAGGCGAGGGCCTCGCGGAGGGCTGCCGTGCGGGAGGGGTTCGGTCCAGACATCGGGTCCACCCTATCGGCGGCCCTGAGGGTCCCCTCAGCGCGTTGGGTGCACCCCGGTCGGGGGCGGGGCGTACGGTGGCGGGGACGCGGTCGGCCGGGCCGTGCGGAGCGGCGAGAGGTGGCAGCCGGTGATCGAGTTCGAGGGACTGCCCGAGTCGCTGCCCGAGCTCGTCGACCCGGTCATGCTCTGCGCGTTCGAGGGCTGGAACGACGCCGGCGACGCCGCCAGCGGTGCGGTGCTCCACCTCGAGGAGGTCTGGTCGGCGACCCAGGTCGCCGAGATGGACCCCGAGGACTACTACGACTTCCAGGTCAACCGGCCCGAGGTCACGATCGACGACGGCATCCGCAGCATCACCTGGCCGACCACGCGCATCTCGGTGGCCCGCATCCCCCTCGCGACCCGCGACGTCGTGCTGGTCTCCGGCATCGAGCCGTCGATGCGCTGGCGCTCGTTCACCGAGGAGATCATCGGCATCGCCCGCGAGCTCGGCGTCGAGATGGTCGTCACCCTGGGAGCGCTGCTCGCCGACAGCCCCCACACCCGTCCGGTGCCGGTGAGCGGCACGTCGACCGACGCCGACATCAGCCTGCGGATGGGCTACGAGCCGTCGACGTACGAGGGCCCCACCGGCATCGTCGGAGTCCTGCAGGACGCCTGCTCGCGCGCCGGCATCCCCGCCGTATCGCTATGGGCCGCGGTGCCGCACTACGTCGCCCAGCCGCCCTGCCCCAAGGCCACCCTCGCGCTGCTCGCGCGGATCGAGGACCTGCTCGACGTCCCCGTCCCGCTCGGCGACCTGCCCGACGAGAGCCGCGCCTGGCAGATCGGCGTCGACGAGCTCGCCAGCGAGGACGACGAGATCGCGGCGTACGTCCGCCAGCTCGAGGAGGCCGTCGACACCGCCGACCTGCCCGAGGCCTCCGGCGACGCCATCGCGCGCGAGTTCGAGCGCTACCTCCGCCGCCGCGGCGCCGACGACCCCAAGGCCTAGCCCGGGTCTCGGTCCGGCCACGGATCCTGCCGGGTCGGGCCCGCCCGCCCGGTCTCACGCCATGCTGACTCCGTGTCGGGGGTCCGGTGGTTCGCGGTCGCGTTGCTGCTGTCCGGATCGCTGGCCGGCTGCGGCGCGGTCCAGCGCGCCTGCTCCGCGGTGGGCTGCACCTCGACCGTGTGGGTCGACGCCACCTCCGCGCTCGCGACGTACTCCGGTGCGACGGCGACGCTGTGCGTGCACGACCGCTGCAGCACGCAGGTGCTCTCCGCCGATCTGCCGCAGGTGGGCGTACACCTCGGTCCGGACAACGCCGGACCCGACGAGGAGTTCCCCGTCGACCAGGCGCTCGCCGTGCACCTGACCGTGACGCGGGCAGGCGCCACGCTGCTCGACGTCACGGAGCAGGCGACGCTGGTCGAGGACCAGCCCAACGGCGAGCGCTGCGACCCGACGTGCTGGGTGGCCGCCTTCGACCTCGCCGCGTCCGGGCTCACCCCCGCGGACCCGGTCCCCGAGCGCTGAGCCGAGCGGGCTACCGGGGCGGGGCGGGTTCCCGCCATCTGCAGGATCCCGCCACAGCGCTCCCAGGCTGCGTTCACCTCGCGCCGCTACCGTGCGCGTCGCGGCTCCCGGAGACCGGTCCCCCGTGGACTCCGGGAGGGCCCGTTCCCCGGCGGGCCGGGGCCCCGACGCTTCACCCGTCGGGGCCTCACGCACCCCCTGGCGACCGCGAGCGCGGCCGCCGGTCCCACCGGGCGGCGGCCACGCCCTTCGTCGGTCAGACCGCGACGATCGCCTTCTCCAGCATCGCGCCCGCGTCCGGGTTCGCCGTGAGCTCCGGGTGCTCGGCGCGGGCGTGGAGGGAGACGTGCTCGAGCAGCTCGTCCTTGCTGCTGGTGGTGAACGAGCCGGGGCAGTCGGCGCCGAGGCTGGCGCACGCGAACGAGTAGGCCATGGTGTCCTCCTTGCTGGGTCCGGCCGGGCGCTTGGTCGTCCGGCCTCCGACACCACCACGACGAACGGCACCCGCCCGGATCGACAGCCGGCGACGAGAGATCCGGTGCAGCTCTACGCCGAGAGCGGTGCGCGCACGCCGGCGGGCACGGTCCACCAGCGGTCGGGGGCGGGCACCACGGGGGCGGCGAGTCCGTCGTCGAGGACGCGGGCCAGCCGCAGCAGGAAGGCGGCGATGCCGGCGGAGCCCTGCATCCACGAGGTGTTCGGCGCGAGCAGCGGGTCGTCGTTGCGGTGCTCCACGAACCGCCAGCGGGTGCCCTGCTCGTCGGTGATCGCACGGTCCGCGATCGCGTCGGCCATCACCACGGCCGAGGCGAGCACCTCGTCGGCGTACGCCGGGTCCGCGGACGCCTGCGCGGCGTCGAGCAGCATCTCCCCCACGCCGGCGGTGCCGCAGCAGCGGCCGTCGTTGTCCCAGAAGCCCGGGCGCACACGCTCGGGGAGGCCCGACCGAAGGATCGACGTGACGCAGCCGGCACGCAGCGCCGTCGTCGTGATGCCGTCGACCTCGTCGACGCCCGCGAGCTCGAGCGCGGGGAACAGCACCGACGTGCCTGTCGGCCCGTGGCACCAGCCGAAGGTCACGAGCTCGCGGTCCTCCTGCGGCGGGATGATCATCGGCAGCTCGAAGCCGCCGCCGCCGCGGTCTGCCAGGGACAGCAGGTGCCGCGTGCCCGCGACGGCCGCGTCGACGAGGTCCGGACGGCCGAGCGCCGCACCTGCGACGGCGAGGGCGGCCGAGGCGCCGGCCGTCCCGTGCGAGAGGTTGGGCATGACCGCGTCGTACTCGGGCGCCATCACCCACTCGAGACCGGCATCGGTCGTGCGCGAGGTCCTCAGCAGCCGGTCCGCGCCGAGGCTCGCCACCTCGAGCCCTGCCTCGCCACCGAGCAGGCAGCCGGCGAGCACGATGCCCGCGGTGCCGCCGACCACGTCGGTCACGTAGGAGAACTCCGGGTCGGGCCAGCCGAGCTCCCCGACGGATCCGGCCAGCGCCGCGAGGGCAGGCCCGGCGTCGGCGCCCAGCAGCGCCAGCGCGTAGGCGTGCCCCGCGCGACCGAGGTAGAGACCGCACTCCGGCGAGACGAGTGACTCGCGCGACAGCCGCTCGACGACCGCCGACGCGAGGGACGACTCGTCGGCGCTCAGGTCGCGGTGCAGCCGCAGCTCGCGCAGCAGCGGCGCGAGCCCGGCGATGCCGCAGTAGAGCATGTCGCGCTCGACCGCGAGCGGCTGCGCCGCCGAGCCGTCGACGTGCTCCGGCAGCCACGGGCCGTCGTCGTCGCGCACCTGGGCGAGCGTCCACGACCAGGCCGACTCCCCCAGCTCGCGATAGGTCGCAGCGGTGCGGGCCATCGCGGTCAGCGGCCGCGCAGCTGCCGGTAGCGCAGCGCGAGGGCCGCCGTGCTCGCGTCGAAGTGCGACAGGTCGGGCACGTCGTCGGCGGTGAGACCCGGCAGCAGCTGTCCGGCCATCGCCTTGCCGAGCTCGACGCCCCACTGGTCGAACGAGTCGATGCCCCACACCACGCCCTGCGTGAGAACGACGTGCTCGTAGAGCGCGACGAGCGACCCGAGCGCGTACGGCGTGAGCCGGTCGAGCATGAGGGTGGTCGACGGACGGTCGCCCGGCATCACCTTGTGCGGCACGAGATCCTCGGCGACGCCGTCCGCGCGCACCTCGTCGGCGGTGCGTCCGAACGCGAGCACGTGCGCCTGCGCGAGGACGTTGGCGATGAGCTTGTCGTGGTGGTCGCCGACGTCGTTGATCGGCTGGGCGAAGAAGATGAAGTCGGCCGGCACGGGCGTCGTGCCCTGGTGCAGCAGCTGGTAGAAGGAGTGCTGCCCGTTCGTGCCCGGCTCGCCCCACCAGATAGCACCGGTGTCGACGCCGACGGGACGGCCGTCGATCGTGACCGACTTGCCGTTGCTCTCCATGGTGAGCTGCTGCAGGTACGCCGGGAAGCGCTCGAGGTACTGCTCGTAGGGCAGCACGACGTGGGCCTGCGCACCCCAGAAGTCGCGGTACCAGACGCCGAGCAGGCCCATGAGCACCGGCAGGTTGCGGTCGAGGTCGGTGTGGCGCAGGTGCTCGTCGGTCGCGTGGAACCCGGCGAGCATGTCGCGGAAGCCTGCGGGGCCGATCGCGAGCATGAGCGAGAGGCCGATCGCCGAGTCCATCGAGTAGCGGCCGCCGACCCACTCCCAGAACCCGAACATGTTCGCCGTGTCGATGCCGAACTTCTCGACCTCGGAGGTGTTGGTCGAGACTGCGACGAAGTGCTTCGAGACGTCGGCGTCGGGGCCGAGCCCCGCGAGCAGCCACGACCGCGCGGTGTGCGCGTTGGTCATGGTCTCCTGCGTCGTGAAGGTCTTGCTCGACACGATGAAGAGCGTCTCGGCCGGGTCGAGGTCGAGGGTGGCCTCGACGATGTCGGTGCCGTCGACGTTGGACACGAACCGGAACGCGATGTCGCGGCGCGACTGGTGGCGCAGCGCCTTGTAGGCCATCACCGGTCCGAGGTCGGAGCCGCCGATGCCGATGTTGACCACCGCGCGGATCGGCTTGCCCGTGCTGCCGCGCCACTCGTCGCCCCGGACCCGCTCGCAGAAGTCCGCCATCCGGTCGAGCACCGCGTGCACCTCGGCCACGACGTCGACGCCGTCGACGACCAGCGACTCGCCGCGCGGCTCGCGCAGGGCCACGTGGAGCACCGACCGGTTCTCGGTGGTGTTGATGCGCTCGCCGGACGACATCGCGTCGATCCGCTCGGGGAGCCCGCGCTCCTCGGCGAGGCGGACGAGCAGGGCGAGGGTCTCGTCGGTCACGCGGTGCTTCGACAGGTCGGCGTGGATGCCGCCCGCGTCGATCGACAGCCGCGTCGCGCGGCCCTTGTCGGTGGCGAACAGGTCGCGGATCGTCGTGGATCCCCAGCCGGCGCGGTGCGCGGCGACCGCCTCCCAGGCGGGTGTGCCGGCGACGGGGCCTCGGCCCCAGGCAGCCGCTCCTGCTGACGACATGACGTCTCCCTCCGGCCCACGTGGACACCGCGATGTCCCCTAGTCTCGCGGTACGACCCTAGCGAGGCCCGGCCCGCGCGTACCGACGGAAGGCGACACCATGACGACGGACTCCCCGATGCAGCTCGGCATGGTCGGACTCGGCCGCATGGGAGCCGGTCTCGTCCGACGTCTCATGCGCGACGGCCACTCGTGCGTCGTGTACGACGTCAACCCGGCCGCGGTCGAGGCGCTCGTCGCCGACGGAGCCGTGGGCGCGTCGTCGCTGGCCGAGCTCGCGGAGAAGATGACCGGCCCGCGCCACGTCTGGGTGATGGTGCCGGCAGGCGACATCACGGAGTCGACCGTGCTCGCGGTGGCCGACGTGCTCTCCCCCGGCGACGCCATCATCGACGGCGGCAACTCCTACTACCGCGACGACATCCGCCGTGCGGGGATGCTCAAGGAGCGCGGCCTGCACTACGTCGACTGCGGCACGTCCGGCGGCGTCTTCGGCCTCGAGCGCGGCTTCTGCCTGATGATCGGCGGCGAGGACGAGGTCGTCGACCGGCTCGCGCCGATCTGGCGCACCGTGGCTCCCGGCCTCGGCGACGTCGTACGCACTCCGGGCCGCTCGGGCGACGTCGCGCCGGAGGAGGAGGGCTGGCTGCACTGCGGCCCCAACGGCGCCGGCCACTTCGTGAAGATGGTGCACAACGGCATCGAGTACGGCGTGATGGCGGCGTACGCCGAGGGCCTCAACATCCTCAAGAACGCCGACGAGGGCCTGCGCACGCGCGACAAGGACGCCGAGACCGCGCCGCTCGAGCACCCGGAGTTCTACCAGTACGACATCGACGTCCCGAAGGTCACCGAGGTGTGGCGCCGCGGGTCGGTCGTGGCGTCGTGGCTGCTCGACCTGACCGCCGCGGCCCTGCAGGACTCGCCGCAGCTCGAAGAGTTCAGCGGACGCGTCTCCGACTCGGGCGAGGGCCGCTGGACCTCGATCGCGGCCATCGAGGAGGGCGTGCCCGCGCCGGTGCTGAGCGCCGCGCTGTTCGCGCGGTTCTCCTCGCGCGGCGAGGCGACGTACGCCGACAAGGTGCTCTCGGCGATGCGCAAGCAGTTCGGCGGCCACGACGAGAAGAAGGCCTGACCGCTCGACGCCCGCAGCTCCCGGACGACGTCCGGGCTGCGGGCGTCGTCGCGTCAGCGCGAGATGCGGTCGCGGCCGGCGTGCTTGGCGCGGTAGAGCGCGTCGTCGGCGGCCTTGAGAACTGCCGTGGGGTCGCCGCTGCCGTCGTCGGTCACGACGCCGATGCTGACGGTGCTCGACGGCACGCCCTCGACAGCCGCCGACAGCGTCGGCAGCAACGACTGCGCGCGCACGTCGGCCTGGCCGGGCTCCTTGAGCGACGTGAGGACGACGAGGAACTCGTCGCCGCCGAGCCGGCCCACGGTGTCGCTCTCGCGCAGGACGGCGGTGAGCCGGCGGGCGAGCTCGACGAGCAGTCGGTCGCCGCCGTCGTGGCCGAACGAGTCGTTGACGTCCTTGAACCGGTCGACGTCGAGGTACAGGACGCCGACGTGGCGCCCGGTGCCGCGCGCAGCCTCGAGCGCTTTGGCGAGCGCGCGCAGCGACGACTCGCGGTTGAGCAGCCCGGTGAGGCTGTCGTGGCCGGCGAGGTAGCGCAGCTCCTCGCGGTGCTCGACCTCGCTCTGGATGTCGCGGAGCGCGGTGAGCCCGCCCGAGACGTGGCCGTGGTCGTCGCGCATCGGCCGGGCGAGGACGCTCATCCAGCGCCATCCCCCGGCCGCCGTCGCGTAGCGCAGCTCGAGCCGTGAGACGAGGCCGTCGCCGCCGTCGACGAGCGCCCGGCGGCGTACCTCGTTGGCGCGCTCGCGGTCGTCGGGGTGCAGCAGGGGCAACGAGGAGCGGCCCACCAGCTCCTCGGTGGTCCAGCCGAGGATGTCGCGCACCGACGGAGACACCCACACGACGCGTCCGGCGATGTCGGTCTGCATCACGACGTCGGCCGCGCTCTCGGCCAGCAGCCGGAACCGCGCCTGGTCGAGCTCGGCGTCGTGGCTCACCGCGCGCAGGCTCTGCGCGAGGACCGCCGTGGCGCGCCTGCCCTCGGGAGTCGCCGACACGTCGCGCAGCGCCGTCGCGACCCCTTCGACCGCGCCGCCGGGACCGCGCAGCGGCATGGCCGACACCGAGACCCAGGTGAGGACCGCGACCCCGTCGTACGCCATCTCGATGCCGAGGAGCTGGTCGAGGACCGGCCCGCCCGTCACCATCGCGCGGACGGCCGGGTTCTCGTCCTCGGGCAGCGGCGAGCCGTCGACGCGCAGCAGGCGCCACGCGAGCTGGTCGGCGGTGCGTCCGAGGAGCGACTCGGCGTCGAGCCCGGGCAGGCCCTCGACGTCGGCGCCCACGAGGCGTCCCTCGGCGTCGCTGACGAGCAGCGCCTCGTCGGTCCGGAGGTCGATGACCGCGGCGTCGCGCAGCGTCTCACCGGTGCCGTCGACCCAGCGCACCTGCGCCATCGCGGTCTCCCCTCCCCGACGGCGATCACGGTAGCCGTCGGCGGAGCCGCGGAGCGGCAACCTGACCGAGCCGTGACGGAGTGCTCCGCCGAGCGGACGGGCGTGGGAGCGCGGGAGGTCAGAGGCGGACGCCGAGCAGCGCGTCGACCACGTCGCGCACGAGCACGTGGGCGTCGGGGTCGTCGGCACCGGCGGCCCCGCCGCGCAGCCGCGTCTCCTCGGCCCACCGGTCGACCGCCGCGAGCGCACCCGGGGCGTCGAGGTCGTCGGCCAGCCGCTCGCGCACGGCGTCGAGCACCGGCTGGGCCGGCGCGGCACCGGGGGCGTCGACGGCCGCGCGCCAGGCGGCGAGGCGCGCCTCGGCCTCGGCCAGTCCCTCGTCGGTCCAGTCCCAGTCGGTGCGGTAGTGGTGCGCGAGGATCGCGAGCCGGATCGCGTTCGGGTCGTGGCCCGCGTGGCGCAGCTTCGAGACGAAGACGAGGTTGCCGCGCGACTTGCTCATCTTCTCGCCGTCGAGGCGCACCATCGCCGCGTGCGTGTAGTGCCGCGCGTAGGGCCAGTCGGCCGTGGCGACCTGCGCCTCGGACGCGCCCATCTCGTGGTGCGGGAACGCGAGGTCGCTGCCGCCGCCCTGCACGTCGATCGGCGAGCCGAGGTGGTCCAGCGCGATGGCCGAGCACTCGATGTGCCAGCCCGGACGACCGCGGCCGAACGGGCTGTCCCACGCGGGCTCGCCGGGACGCTCGAGCTGCCAGAGCAGGCAGTCGAGCGGGTCCTCCTTGCCGGGGCGGTCGGGGTCGCCGCCGCGCTCGGCGAAGATGCGCAGCATCTCGTCGTCGGACAGGTTCGCGACCGAGCCGAACCGCTCGTCGGCGCGCACGCGGAAGTAGAGGTCGCCGTCGACGGCGTACACGGCTCCGGCGGCCTGCAGCTTCTCGATGTAGCGCAGCACCGCGGGGATCGACTCGACGGCGCCGATGTAGTGCTTCGGCGGGATGACGGCGAGGTCGGTCATGTCCTCGCGGAAGAGCTGCGTCTCGCGGTCGGCGAGGGCCATCCAGTCGTCGCCGGTCTCGAGGGCGCGCGCGAGCAGCGGGTCGTCGACGTCGGTGACGTTCTGCACGTAGTGCACGTCGTGGCCGGCGTCGAGCCACACGCGCTGCACGAGGTCGAACGTCACGTACGTCGCGGCGTGGCCCATGTGCGTGGCGTCGTACGGCGTGATGCCGCAGACGTAGATGGTCGCGACCTCGCCGGGCGCGGTGGCGCGCACCTCGCCGGTGCTCGTGTCGTGCAGCCGGAGCGGGAGGCCCTTCCCGGGCAGGGTGGGGACGTCCGGGCGCGGCCACGAGTGCATGCGGCGATCCTAGGCGGTCCCTGGGTGACGGCTCGTCGACCCGTGCCGGCGGGCGGGAACCGGCGGCGCGGCCGCGATCAGAACGCGGGCCAGGGCAGCGACGGCCAGCCGTCGCCGGGCAGCGGGTACGCCGCCTCGCGCAGCCGGCGCAGCACGCGCTGCTTGGTGCGTCCGAGCTCGCGACGGGTGAGCAGCAGGGCGAGGCGGTCGCCGAGCGAGCCCTCGAGCAGGTCGGAGAGCCTCTCGAGGTCGTCGACGAGCTCGTCGTCCAGTCGCTCGCCGGCCCAGCCCCACAGCACGGTGCGCAGCTTCTCGTCCTCGCTGAAGGTGACGCCGTGGTCGACGCCGTACGTCGCCGGCTCGTCGTCGGGCAGCACGATGCCGTGCAGGACGTGTCCGCCCTTGCGGTCGGCGTTGTTGACGACGGAGTCGAACACGCACATCCGGCGCAGCGCGGCGTCGTCGGCGTGCACGAGGGTGACCGGCTTGCCGCCCTCGCCGTGGGCGTCGACGACCTCCCGCCACCCCTCGGGGATCGCGCCGCGCGGCACGACGTCGACGAGCCCGCCGCCCGGCTCCATCTCGCCGCCGCCCGGCGGTGTCACCCACGCCTGCGCCATGCCCTGCCCGAACGGGCCGTCCTCGCGCCACACGGTCGGCGGTACGACGTCCCACCCCGCCGCCGCCGACACCTCGTACGCCGCCACCTCGCGCAGCCCGAGCGTGGCGTCGGGGAAGTCCCACAACGGGCGCTCCCCCGCGGTCGGCTTGTAGACGCACATGACCTCGACGTCGTCGAGCGCGGCCATCGCGAGGAGCGTGGCGTTGCTCGCGTCGACGAGGCGTCCCTCGACCGTGAGGGCGCCGTGCTCGAGCACCTCGAGGAGGTCGTCCCTGCCGAGCACGGTCAGCGCCGGTAGCCGTTGGCCCGCGGGCAGATGTGGCCGGACGGCTCGAGCGGGAGGTTGCAGAACGGGCACGGCGGCCGGCCGGCCGACACGACGCTCAGAGCGCGCTTCGCGAACGCGCGCGCCGCCGCGCCGGACAGCCTCACCCGCAGGCACGCAGGCCCGTCCTCGGGGTCCTCCTCGAGGTCGGGCACCTCGACCTCGTCGTCCTCGACGATCTCGTGCGCCTCGATGATCACGAGCTCGGTGTCGCCGTTCCAGCCGAGCGCCATCGCGCCGACGCGGAACTCCTCGGTGACGGGCGAGTCGAGCGGGTCGAGGTCCTCGCTCCCGAGCGGAGCGGTGGCGGGCACGGGCGCCTCGCCGCCGGTGCGGCGTACGACCTCGTCGAGGAGACCGTCGACGCGCTCGGCGAGCACCTGCACCTGCTGCTTCTCGAGGCCGACCGACACGACGCGCGCGCCGTCACGCGCCTGCAGGAAGAACTGCCGATCGCCGGGCTGGCCGACCGTGCCCGCGACGAAGCGGTCGGGCTGGTCGAAGACGAGGAGCAGGCGAGCCACCGGACGACCCTATCCCGGGGCTCAGGAGCCCGCGCCCCCACCGACCGCCGCGTCGGACGACGGCTTCCGACGACGGCTGCGACCCTTGGGCGGCGGGGGTACGAGGCCCGAGAGGTCTCCCCCGACGTCGTTCACCCGGACGACGAAGGGCCGCAGGTCGGTGTAGCGCACGACCGTGACCGAGCAGGGGTCGACGGTGATGCGCTGGAACGCGTCGAGGTGCAGCCCGAGGGCGTCGGCGACGATCGCCTTGATGACGTCGCCGTGGGAGACGACGGCGTACGTCGGGTCGCCCTCCGACGCGGTCGCGAGCCGCTGGTTCCAGTCGCGCACGGCCGCGATGGCGCGCGCGGACATGTCGGCGAGGCCCTCGCCCTCCGGGCCGGGGAACACCGCTGCGCTGGGGTGCGCCTGCACGACCTTCCAGAGCGGGTCCTTGGCGAGGGTCTTGAGCGGCTGGTTGGTCCAGTCGCCGTACCGCGCCTCGCCGACGCGCTCGTCGACGTGCAGCGGCGGCTGCGGGTCGCGGCCGGCGAGCAGCGCGTCGGCGGTCTCGCGGGTGCGCTCGAGCGGGCTGGTCACGACAGCCGCGAGAGGGACGGCGCGCATCCGGTCGCCGAGCGCCGCGGCCTGCTCGCGGCCCTTGTCGTCGAGGAGGACGCCGGGTGTCCAGCCGGCGAGCACGCCGCCCGCGTTCGCCGCGGTGCGGCCGTGGCGGACGAGGATCACGGTGGGCACGTCACGACCTTACGGGCCGCGGCGCCCTCGGGCTGACACGATGGGCCCGTGATCCGCGGAATCGGGGTGTACGTCGACGGCTCCCCGCACGTGCCGGCGCACGGGCACCTGACGCCCGAGGCGCGGTTCGCCGAGCACGACATCGACGTCCTGCGCTCGATGTGGGACGAGGCGCGGTCGGGCGGCAGCGACAGCTTCGTGTGGCTGGGGCTGCGCGACCCGAGCCGCGAGGAGATCGACCTCGTCGCGTCCGTGTTCGGCATCGACGCGCTGCAGGTCGACGACTCGCTCTCCATCCGGCAGCGCGCCCACCTCGAGGTGCGCGACGACCGCGTCTTCGCCGTCGTGAAGGTGCTCGGCTACATCGAGGAGACCTCCGACGTCGAGACGGCGCAGATCGCCGTGTGGGTCGGACACTCCTACGTGCTCACCGTGCGCATCGGCGACGTCGGCGACCTCACCGGGCTGCGTGCGGCGCTGGAGACCGACCCGGGACAGCTCGCGCTCGGCCCGCTGGCCGTGCTGCACGGAGTGCTCGACATCGTGGTCGACGGCTACCAGGTCGTCGTCGACGAGCTCGCCATCGACATCAGCCAGGTCGAGGAGCGCGTCTTCTCCCCCGAGCGCACCGACGACGCGGCGCTCATCTACAAGCTCAAGCGCGAGAACCTCGAGGTACGACGCGCCGTGGACCCGTTGCGCACCACGGCGTTGCGGCTGCTCGACCACGAGCTCGTCGAGGTGCCGCCCGACCTGCGCCCGTACTTCCACGACCTCGGCGACCACATCCTGCGCGTGAGCGACCTCTCCGCCCAGCACGACGTCCTGCTCGGCACGGTGCTCGAGGCCGCGCGCTCGCGCCAGGCGGTCCAGCAGAACGACGACATGCGCAAGATCTCGGCGTGGGTGGCCATCGCCGCCGTACCCACGATGATCGCCGGCATCTACGGCATGAACTTCGACTTCATGCCCGAGCTGCACTGGGAGCTCGGCTACTACGGCGTCCTCGCCCTGATGGTCACCGTCTGCTTCCTGCTCTACCGCGCCTTCAAGCGCAGCGGCTGGCTCTGACCCGAGCCGTCGACGAGTGATGAGGGGACTCTCTAGCGTCTCCTGATCACTCACGGACGGCTGCGACCGTCAGGTGGCGGCCCAGATCCCGCCGTAGACCAGCGCGAGGATGATCGCGCCGACCACGACGCGGTAGATGGCGAAGACGAGCATCGAGTGGCTGGCCAGCCAGCGCAGCAGCCAGGCGATCGCGGCGTACCCGACCACGAAGGCGACGACGGTCGCGACGATCGTGGGACCCCACTCGGGGCCACCGGCGTCGCCGAGCTTGCGGGCCTCGAACAGGCCCGAGAGCACGACCGCGGGGATCGAGAGCAGGAACGAGAACCGCGCGGCGGCCTCGCGCGTGTATGACAGCGCGCGGCCGGCCGTGATGGTGGAGCCCGAGCGCGAGACGCCGGGGATGAGTGCGAGCGACTGCGCGAGGCCGAAGAGGAGTCCGTCGCGCAGGCTGAGGTTCTCGACGTCCTTGGTCTGCGGAGCGACCTTGTCGACGAGCCAGAGGACGATGCCGAACAGGATCAGCACCCAGCCGATGATGCGCAGGTCGCGCGCGCCCGTCTCGATCTGGTCCTTGAAGACGAAGCCGAACACCGCGATCGGGACGGTGCCCAGGATGATGTACCAGCCCATCCGGGCGTCGAGCGTGCCGCGCAGCTCGGGCGTGAACAGCGACCGCAGCCACGCCACGGCGATGCGCACGATGTCGCGCCAGAAGAAGAGCAGCACCGCCGCCATCGTGCCGAGCTGGATCACGGCGGTGAACGCCGCGCCCGGGTCGGGCCAGCCGAAGATCTGCGGTACGACGCGCAGGTGCGCGGTGGACGAGATCGGGAGGAACTCGGTGAGGCCCTGGACGATCCCGAGGACGATGGCCTCGACGTAGTTCACCCGGTCATTCTCCCAGGCCGGATCGGTCGAGCAGCTCCGCCATCGTGCGCAGCGTGTTCAGCCTTTCGTCAAGACTCGCCGAGTACGTCGCCACGGAGAGCGTCGTCACGCCGGCCTCGGCCAGGGCGTGCAGCCGCTCCTGCACCCGCTCGGGCGGACCGATGAGCGAGGTGCTGTCGATGAACTCGAACGGCACGGCCGCGGCGGCACCGTCGTAGTCGCGCGCGAGGTATTTGTCCTGCACCTCGGCGGCAGCGGCGTCGTAGCCCATCCGGACGGCGAGCTGGTTGTAGAAGTTCTTGTCGCGGCTGCCCATGCCGCCGATGTAGAGCGCGCTGTAGGCGCGCACGGGCGCGGCGCAGGCCTCGAGGTCGTCGCCGAACACGACGGGCACGGTCGGCACGAGGTCGAAGCCCTCGAGGGTCTTGCCTGCCTTCGCGCGGCCCGCGGCCACGTGGCCGAGCAGGTCGGTGGAGTGCTCGGGCGAGTAGAAGATGGCGAGCAGGCCGTCGGCGATCTCGCCGGCGAGCTCGAGGTTCTTCGGGCCGATCGCGGCCAGGTAGATCGGGATGCTCTCGCGCACCGGGTGCACGGTCAGGACGAGCGCCTTGCCCGGGCCGTCGGGCAGCGGGAGGGTGAAGAACTCGCCGTCGTACTGCACCTTCCGGCGCGACAGGGCGAGCTTCACGATGTCGACGTACTCGCGGGTGCGGGTGAGCGGCTTGTCGAAGCGGACGCCGTGCCAGCCCTCCGAGACCTGCGGGCCGGAGACGCCGAGCCCGAGGCGGAAGCGGCCGCCCGAGAGCGTGTCGAGGGTGGCGGCGGTCATCGCGGTGTTCGCCGGCGTGCGGCCCGGGATCTGGAAGACGGCCGAGCCGACGTCGATCCGCTCGGTCTGGGCGGCGACCCAGGCCAGCACCGTGGCGGCGTCGGAGCCGTACGCCTCCGCGGCCCACACCGAGGAGTAGCCGAGCTTGTCGGCCTCCCGCGCGAGCACGAGGTTGTCGGCGTCGTTGCCCGCCCCCCAGTAGCCCAGGTTCACGCCGAGACGCATGCCGTCCGCCCTCCTCGCACCGGCGTGCCGGCGCTCGCTCGTGGTGCCGCGCAGGATCGATCCACGACCCTCGCGGAGCCTAACCGGCCCGGCACCTCGAGGCCGGATAGGGTCACGCGACATGGAGATGCGTCCGCTCGGCAGGTCCGGGCTGCAGGTCTCGCGCCTCGCCCTCGGCACCATGACGTGGGGCCGCGACACCGACGAGCACGAGGCGCGCGACCAGCTCGTCGCCTTCGTCGAGGCGGGCGGCACCCTCGTCGACACCGCCGACGTGTACGCCGACGGCCGCTCCGAGCAGATCGTCGGCTCGCTCCTCGACGAGGTCGGTCGCGACTCCGTCGTCCTCGCGACGAAGGCCGTCTCGCGACCCGGCACCGACCGGCGTCGCGACGCCTCGCGCGGCCACCTGCTCGGCGCCCTCGACGCGTCGCTGCGGCGCCTCGGCGTCGACCACGTCGACCTCTGGCAGCTGCACGCCTGGGACCCGCTCACGCCCGTCGACGAGACCCTCGGTGCGCTCGACGCCGCGGTCGCGTCGGGCAAGGTCCGCTACGTCGGCATCAGCAACTACTCGGGCTGGCAGACCGCCTGGGTCGCCGCGTCGCAGTCCGGCCGCGCCGCGCGTCCGGTCTCCACGCAGATGGAGTACTCGCTGCTGCAGCGCGGCATCGAGCGCGAGGTCGTCGGCGCTGCGGAGGCCGGCGGGCTCGGGATCCTGCCGTGGTCGCCGCTCGGTCGCGGTGTGCTGACGGGCAAGTACCGCCACGGCACCCCTGCCGACTCGCGTGCGGCGTCGTCGCACTTCTCGTCGTTCATCGCGCCGTTCCTCGGCGAGCGCAGCCGCCTCATCGTCGACGCCGTGTGCACCGCGGCCGAGGGGCTGGGCGTCGCGCCGCTCGAGGTCGCCCTGGCGTGGGTGCGCGACCGTCCGGGCGTGGTGGCACCGATCGTCGGCGCACGCACCGCCGCGCAGCTGCGCGGCGCGCTCACGGTGGAGCAGCTCGAGCTGCCCGACGAGATCGTCACCGCGCTCGACGAGGTGTCGTCGCCGGAGTCGTCGTACCCGGACAGCGGCTGGACCGGGCGCTGAGCGTGTCCGAGGACCCCGGCGCCACGAACTCCGCCGTCCGCCTGCTCAGAGACGCCGCCGGCTTCGGCCACACGGTGCTCCCCCAGGACGTCGTGCTGCGCACTGCCTCGCAGGCCGACGTCGATGCGGCGCTCGCCGACCTCGCCCTTGTGGAGGTCGACTGGCAGGGGCGTCCGGCGTGGGCGCTCTCCGACGTCGCGGAGTCCGAGGAGCTGCTCGCCGACGGCCTCGCCCTCCTCGCGTCGGAGAACCGGCTCGCCGTCGTCGCCGGTCCCGACCCGGGCGGGCGACGGCTCGCCCTCGCGAGGGCGACCGGCACCGGCGTACCCACGGTGGTCCTCGACGAGGCGCACCGCGTGGGGCTCGACGAGACGCTCGGCGCGGTCGAGGACCTGCCCGAGGACGCCGTGCTCGTGCTCTCGCTCGACAACGCCCTCCCGCTCGCGCACGGCGTCGTGGGAGCGGTGGCGCTCGACGTCGCCGCCTCGGGCGTCTGCCCCGTGCTCGTCGGCGACTCCGAGCGCGACGACCGGGCCCTCGGCGTGCAGCGCGCGGCCGTGGCGACCGGACGCTGGGCCACGACGCCGGCCGACGACCGCTCCCTCGTCGTGGTGCCGACCGCGTCGCCCGAGGAGGCGCTCGTACGCATCGGCCAACTGGTCTCGACCTCGATCCCCCGCGCCTTCGGCCACGAGCCCGACGACGTCGTGGTCGTCGTGGTCGAGCCCTCGGGACCGGTGGGCGTCGACGCCGTCCGCGCCGCCCTCGCGTCGGCGGAGGGCACGGGAGCGGCCGAGGTCGTGACCCTCGCCGATCTCGGCGACCGCATGGCGCCCGCGGCGGTCCTCGTCCTGCCCGGCGCCGCGACCGCTGCCGTGACCCGCGCGTCGGTGTACGCCGGGCTGCGCGCCGGACGCGACCACGTCTCGCTCGTCCACGGCTTCGGCTCCGACGCCGCCGGCCTCGTCGAGCTCGTCTCCACCACGACCGACCGCCCCCGCCGCACCCGCCTGGCCGCCCTCCTCCGCGACTGACGCCGGCCCCGCAC
The DNA here is from genome assembly GCA_046330715.1 of Candidatus Nanopelagicales bacterium. GTDB lineage: Bacteria > Actinomycetota > Actinomycetes > S36-B12 > CAIYMF01 > Longivirga. The sequence goes on along the minus strand of JAXLSG010000002.1, from coordinate 2,298 downwards.
GTCGGAGAACGTGCCCCGCGGTGCACCAGGAGCGCCTCCCGCGCCCTCGATCACGGGTGGGTCGCCTGCACGGCGGCGGGGTCCGGGCGCAGAATGGGGCATGGCCACCCGCACCTCCACCTGGGAGTACCGGGAGATCACCCTGCCCCGCGGCACGGCGCGCGACGCCGCGCGCGCGGCGCTCACCGAGCTCGCGGAGCACGGCTCGTGGGAGCTGGCCAGGCTGCGCCTCTACCCCGACGGCCGCCGACGCGTGTGGCTGCGCCGCCGCGTCCTGCGGGCCGTGCGTACGGCGTAGTCCTCACCGCCACCACGAGCTGCGTTCTGTCCGGCACCTCACCGAGCCAACGCGCGGGAGGTGAGGGGCCTCGGAGGTGCCCCTAGCGCACCGCGGGGCACATCCACTGCAGGACGGATCGCGGCGGCACCGGGTCGCCCGACCGCGCGACGGGTCCTTGCAGGATCGCCTCGCTACGCGGCGCGGAGGAAGCGGTCGAGGACGCGGGTGCCGAAGTGGAGCCCGTCGAGGGGGACGCGCTCGTCGACGCCGTGGAAGAGGGCGCCGAAGTTGAGCGCGGGCGGGAGCTTGAGCGGCGCGAAGCCGTAGCAGCGGATCCCGAGCGTGGAGAACGCCTTCGCGTCGGTGCCGCCCGAGAGCATGTACGGCACGGTGCGCGCGCCCGGGTCCTCGGCGCGCAGCGCCGACGCCATCAGGTCGATCGAGGCGCCGTCGAAGGTCGTCTCGACCGCGATGTCGGCGATGTGCTCCTCGCGCACGACGTGCTCGCCGAGCGCCTCGTCGATCTTCGCGAGGAGCTCCTCCTCGTACCCGGGCAGGAACCGGCAGTCGACGTACCCGATCGCCTCGCCCGGGATGACGTTGTGCTTGTAGCCGGCGGAGAGCATCGTCGGGTTCGCGGTGTTCTGCAGCGTCGCGCCGACGAGGGTCGCCATCGGCCCGAGGCGCGCGAGCGTGGTCGGCAGGTCGTCGGGGTCGAGCTCGACGCCGGTGGCCTCGGAGATGCCGCGCAGCAGGTCGCGCACGCTCTCGGTCATGTGCACCGGCCACTCGATGCGCCCCACGCGCGCGATCGCCTCGGCCAGGTGCGTCACGGCGTTCTCGTCGTTGAGCATCGAGCCGTGGCCCGCGCGACCCTTCGCGCGCAGGCGCAGCCACTGGATGCCCTTCTCGGCGGTCTGCACGAGGTAGAGGCGCAGGTCGTCGTGCACCGTGAGCGAGAAGCCGCCGACCTCGCCGATCGCCTCGGTGACGCCCTCGAACATGTCGCGTCGCGTGTCGACGAGCACGTGCGAGCCGACCTTGCCGCCGGCCTCCTCGTCGGGCAGGAACTGGAACACGACGTCGCGGTCGGGCTGCACGCCGTTGCGCGCCCACGAGCGCACGACGGCCAGCGACATGCCGACCATGTCCTTCATGTCGACCGCGCCGCGGCCCCACAGCATGGGTACGCCGAGGTCGTCGTCGATCTCCGCGGCGAACGGCGGCTTGGACCAGTCCGACGCCTGCGCCGGCACGACGTCGAGGTGGCCGTGCACCATCAGCGCGCCGCGCGAGCGGTCGCGGCCCGGCACACGGACGACGACCCCGTCGCGGCGCGGGCCGCACGAGTAGCGCTCGGGGTCGAGCCCGACCTCGCGCAGCCGGGCCTCGACGTACTCGGCCGCCTCGGCCTCACCGGGGCCGCTGCCGTCGCCGTAGTTGCTCGAGTCGATGCGGATCAGCTCGGAGACGAGGTCGACCACCTCCGCCTCGGCGTCCGGGAGCGGCTGCGGGAGCGAGGGCGCGGTGGTCTCGGTCACCCGGCCATCCTGACGCAGCCGGGCCGCGGGCGCACAGACCCCGACCGGTCCGGCGTACGACGAAGGCCCCGACCTGCGCGGTCGGGGCCTTCGTGGTGGTGTCCGAGGGGGGACTTGAACCCCCATGCCCTTTCGGGCACTAGCACCTCAAGCTAGCGCGTCTGCCTATTCCGCCACCCGGACGTGCGTCCGGCGCATCACTGCGCCGTGCGACCCGGAGAGGATACAACGGGCCCTCGCGCGGGACGAAATGCGGTCCGCCCGTCGCTACGACGTGCGGCAGCCCGCCGCCTTGCCGATGGCGATGAGGCCGCGCGCGTAGCCCAGCGACCAGGTCGGGCTCGAGCTGTACTGCACCGGGTACATGACGTCGGTGCGCAGCGACGTGTGGCCGAGGCCGAGCGTGTGGCCGAGCTCGTGCTCGAACATCCGCAGCTGCCCCGTCGAGGTGCGCGGCATGGTCCTCGTGTTGAACAC
>JAXLSG010000001.1:0-770284 GCA_046330715.1 Candidatus Nanopelagicales bacterium | reverse complement strand
CGGGTTGGTCGCCTTGGCCAGGCGGACCGCCTCGAGCGGGGAGTACAGGGCGTCGCGGTCGATCTTCTCCGCGCCCGCGGTGTAGGCCTTGCTGCGCTGCATTGCTGCTCCTCGTGGAGAGTGGGAGTCGTGGTCGGTCGGGCCGCGCCGGCCCTGCCACGTCGTGCCGGGGTGGTGCTAGGGGTGCCGTCAGTCGACGACGGTGACGCCCATCGAACGGGCGGTGCCCTCGATGATGCGCATGGCGTTCTCGACGTCGTTGGCGTTGAGGTCGGCCATCTTGGTCTCGGCGATCTCCTTGACCTGCGCCTTGGTGATCGAGGCGACCTTGGTGGTCAGGGGGTTCGCGGCGCCCTTGTCGACGCCGGCGGCCTTGAGGATGAGCTTCGCGGCCGGCGGGGTCTTGAGGATGAAGGTGAAGGAGCGGTCCTCGTAGACCGTGATCTCCACCGGGATGACCTGACCGCGCTGCGACTCCGTCGCGGCGTTGTAGGCCTTGCAGAACTCCATGATGTTGACGCCGTGCTGACCCAGCGCCGGACCGACCGGGGGCGCAGGGTTCGCGGCGCCGGCCTGGATCTGGAGCTTGATCAGGCCTGCGACCTTCTTCTTGGGAGGCATTCCTTCGGGTCCTTGCTCGTGGATGGGTGCGCGCTGCCTGGGCGGGCCGCGCGCCTAGTTCTTCTGGATCTGGCCGAAACCGAGCTCGACCGGGGTCTCCCGGCCGAAGATCTCCACCAGTCCGGTGACCTTCTGCGCGTCGGCGTTGATCTCGGAGATCGTCGCGTGCAGCGTCGCGAAGGGTCCGTCGATGACGGTGACCGAGTCGCCGACCGAGAAGTCGACGACCGTGACCTCGGTGGCCGGGCCACCGGTGGTCGCGGGCTGACCGGGCTTCTTCTCCGGCACCGGGGCGAGGATCGAGACGACCTCGTCCAGCGACAGCGGCGCGGGCTGGTGCCCGTGGCCGACGAAGCCGGTGACGCCCGGCGTGTGCCGGACGGTGCCCCAGGAGGCGTCCGTGAGGTCCATGCGGACCAGGACGTAACCGGGGAACTTGTTGCGGCGGACCAGCTTCTTCTGGCCGGCCTTGATCTCGAAGACCTCCTCCATGGGCACCTCGACCTGGAAGATCTGGTCCTCCATGTTGAGCGAGGTGATGCGGCTCTCGAGGTTGGTCTTCACCTTGTTCTCGTAGCCGGCGTAGGAGTGGATCACGTACCAGTCGCCGAGCTCGGTGCGCATGCGCTCGCGGAACGCCTCGACCGGGTCGAGGTCCTCGTCGTCGGCCGGGAGCACGAGGGTCTCCTCGGTCTCGGCGTCGCGCAGCACGCCGTCGGCGTCGACCGCGACGACGGTCTCCTCGACCACCTCGGCGACCAGGTCGCCGTCGGCGTCGCGCACCGTGATGTCGTCGACGACGTCGATCACGGTGTCGCCCTCGGCGTCCTCGATCACGGTCTCGGTGACGACCTCGTCGACCACGTCGCCGTCGGCGTCGACCGCCACGGTCTCGGTGACGACCTGGTCCACGACGTCGCCGTCGGCGTCCACCAGGACGGTCTCCTCGGACTCGACGACCTCGACGACGACGTCGTCAGGGCGGGCGTCGGTCTCGTGCGTGTCGGACACGGTGCTCCTTGGAACGGGCGGTCGGGCGGGGCGGGACCGGCAGGGCCGGGTCAGGCGTCGCCGAACACCTTGAGGACGAGCTTGGCGAAGCCCAGGTCGAACAACGCCACGATGATCGCGAGGATCGTCACGAAGACGATGACGACCCAGGTGTAGGTCAGCAGCTCCTTGCGCGTCGGCCAGACGACCTTGCGCAGCTCCGCGACGACCTGGCGGTAGAACAGCGCGACGCGGGCACCGAAACCGGGCCTGTCGTCCGAGGAGCCCTTCTTCGGCTTCTCGGGGACGCCGGCGTCGACGATGTCGCTCACGCGGTCCTGCCTCGTCTCGGCACCGCGGCTGCGGTGCGGGTGCGGCTCGACCGGGCGGTCGGGCCGTCGTGCTCCCCTCGCGGGGATCGCGCAGGGTCGGAGGGACTCGAACCCCCAACCGCCGGTTTTGGAGACCGGTGCTCTACCAATTGAGCTACGACCCTTCGGGGCGCCGCCTCCGCGTGCGCATGCTCAGGGTCCGGGCATGCTTGCGCAGGGGTGGACGTCCACCAGGAGACCCGAGCATACGGGACCGGAGGGCACCGGCCCAAACCGCGTGACCGGCCTCACCGGACCCCGGCCGCCGCGGGCGGACCCCCGCCCGCCGGACCGGGAAACCCCGGCAGCGAGAGCGGTCCCGCGTGCGGGAGGATGGACCCATGACGCAGACCGCCGGGCACGCGCGCGTGTCCACCCGCATCGGGTCCATCGCCGAGTCCGCCACCCTCGCCGTCGACGCCAAGGCCAAGGCGCTCAAGGCGGCCGGCCGCCCGGTCATCGGCTTCGGGGCCGGCGAGCCCGACTTCCCGACCCCCGACTACATCGTCGAGGCGGCCGTCGAGGCCTGCCGCACGCAGGCCTGGCACCGCTACACCCCCGCCGGCGGCCTCCCCGAGCTCAAGGAGGCGATCGCGGCCAAGACGCTGCGCGACTCCGGGTACGCCGTGGCCGCGGGCCAGGTCGTGGTCACCAACGGCGGCAAGCAGGCGCTCTACAACACCTTCGCCGCCCTGCTCGACCCGGGCGACGAGGCGCTGCTGCCCGCGCCGTACTGGACCACCTACCCCGAGTCGATCCGGCTCGCGGGCGGGGTTCCGGTCGAGATCCACACCGACGAGACCACGGGCTACCGCGTCTCCCTAGAGCAGCTCGAGGCGGCCCTGACGCCCCGCACGAAGCTCCTGGTCTTCGTCTCGCCGTCGAACCCGACCGGCGCGGTCTACTCCCCCGCCGAGGTGGAGGCGATCGGCCGCTGGGCGCTCGACAAGGGCATCTGGGTCGTCACCGACGAGATCTACGAGCACCTCGTGTACGGCGACGCGCAGTTCGCCTCGATGCCGACGCTCGTCCCCGAGCTCGCCGACCGCTGCGTGGTCGTCAACGGCGTCGCGAAGACCTACGCCATGACGGGCTGGCGCGTGGGCTGGCTCATCGGCCCGACCGACGTCGCCAAGGCGGCCACCAACCTGCAGTCGCACGCGACGAGCAACGTCGCGAACGTCTCGCAGGTCGCCGCGCTCGCCGCGGTGTCCGGCGACCTCGCGGCCGTGGCCGAGATGCGCAGCGCCTTCGACCGGCGCCGCCAGACCATCACCGGGATCCTCGACGCGATCGACGGCGTCACCTGCCCGCTGCCGGAGGGCGCGTTCTACGTCTACCCCTCGGTCAAGGGCGTGATCGGCCGCGAGATCCGGGGCCGGGTCGCGACGAGCTCCGCGGAGCTGGCCGCGATCATCCTCGACGAGGCCGAGGTCGCGGTCGTGCCGGGCGAGGCGTTCGGCACCCCGGGCTACCTGCGGCTCTCGTACGCGCTCGGCGACGACGACCTGGTCGAGGGCGCAACCCGGATCGCCAACCTCCTGCGTTAGCCGCGGCTCCAAGCGAGTGCGGCTCGCTCCGCTCGCAGAGCAGATCGAGCCGCGACCCTCCGGGCCCCGTCTCGATCTGCTGGCACTCGCGTCGCCGGCGCCGACCCCTCGGTCTGCTCGGGTCCTGCGGGACCCTCGCATCCCGAGACGGCCTTCGGCCGGGTCGACGCACGTCCGGTGGCGGGCTCCAGGGCGTCTCGGCGCTCGGGCGTTCCCTCGGTGCTGCGGAGCCCTGCGCTCGCTGGGAGCCGCAGCAAGCAGCGGCAACCGATCACGCCTGAACGTTCGAGGGCCCCGACCGTGACGGTCGGGGCCCTCGAACGTGAAGCGGACGATCAGATGCCGAGGACCTTGGCCTTCATCGCGGCGTACTCGTCGTCGTTGATGAGGCCCTGGGCCTTGAGGCCGGCGAGCTTCTCGAGCTGCGTCGTGATGTCGTCGGCCGCAGGGGCGGCGGGCGCCGCGGCGGCGACGGCCTGCTGCTGGGCGGCCTGGGCGGCGAGAGCCGCCTGCACCTGGGCGTCGACCTGCGCCTGCTGCGCGGCCGCGGCCTGCTGCTGCTGGTAGGCCTGGGCCTCGGCCTGCTGCTCGGCCTTGTTGTACTGCTTCTGGCTGACCTTGTTGCTCACCGCGGTGGCGGTGCCGGCGATCACGGCGGTGCGGGCAACGGTGCCCACCAGGCCGGGGCGTCCTACGCGTCGCATGTCTGTCTCCTCGTCTGGGTGGGGTGGGTCAGGCGTCGGCCGACTCGAGGACGGCCATGACATCGGCGGCCGGGATGCGCTCGAAGGCGATGAGGGTGCCGCCGTTGCTCGCGATGGCGTTGCGGGCGCGGACCAGCCAGGTGTTCTCCCAGGCGATGATCGCGATCGCGGTGCTCTCCGGCATCGCCTCGATGGCGGCGCGCGCGTCGTCCTCGGCGATGAGGCCGGGGATGTCGCCCTGCACGGCGACGAGGTCGGGGATGCCGTCGCCGTCGACGTCGGTCACCTCGAGGATGGTCACCTCGCCCGCCTCGTCCTTGTTGACGAGCAGGATGTCGAGGACGCGGACGATGCCGTTCGCGACGAGGTCGGCGATCGCGGAGGCGATCGAGCCGTCGAACTTCGGCTCGTCGAACGCCACCACGGCGATGTCGACGGGACCGACGGGGGCGACGATGTCTGCCATGGGTTCCTCCGTGGGGTGGCGGTGCGTGCCAGTCGGCAACCTAACCCAGCCGAGCACGCCGCCGCAGGGGACCCTCCCGGTTCACAGCCGCGCGTGAGGCAGCGCGCAGCCGACCAGCGTCGGCTCGGGCTCGAGCAGGACGCCGTACGCCGCGAGCACACGGTCTCGGACGTCGCCGGCGAGCGCCGCGACGTCGGCCGCCGTGGCCGTGCCGCGGTTGGTGAGGGCGAGCGTGTGCTTGCCGGACACGGCGGCGCCGCCGTGGGCCTCGCCCCTGCGGACGCCGGCGTGCTCGATGAGCCAGGCGGCGCTGGTCTTCACCGTGCCGTCGGGCTGGGCGAAGCGCGGGGCGTCGTCGGGCAGCCTCGCCGCCGCGTCGGCGCCGAGGACCGGGTTGGTGAAGAACGAGCCGACGCTCCACGTGTCGTGGTCGTCGGGGTCGAGCACCATGCCCTTGCCCCGCCGCAGCCCCAGCACCGCCTCACGCACGTCGGCGAGGGGGGCGCGGTCGCCGACCTCCACGCCCAGGGTGCGGGCGAGCTCGGCGTACCGGACCGGCTCGGACGTGGGTGACAGGCGCAGCTGCAGGCTCACGTCGAGGACGAGCCAGCGGCCCGGCTCTGCCTTGAACCGGCTGGTGCGGTAGCCGAACCCGCAGTCGGACACCACGAACGTGCGCTGCAGCCCGGTCGTGCGGTCGAGGGTCCGCACCCGGGCGATGGTGCTCGCGACCTCCTGGCCGTAGGCGCCGACGTTCTGCACGGGGGTGGCGCCGGTCGACCCCGGGATCCCCGAGAGCGCCTCGATGCCCGCCCAGTCCTGCTCGACGGCGTGGGCCACCAGGTCGTCCCACGGCTCGCCGGCCGCGACGGTGACCCAGGCGCCGCCGCAGGTGTCGGCCGCGACCTCGATGCCGCGCGTGCGCACGACGACCACCGTGCCGGGATAGCCCTGGTCGCCGACGACGAGGTTGCTGCCGCCGGCCACGACGAGCGCGGGGGTGCCCGACGCGTCGGCCTCGCGGACCGCCTCGACGAGCGTCGCCTCGTCGTGCGCCTCCACGACGCGTGCGGCCGGCCCGCCCACGCGCAGCGTGGTGAGCTCGGCGAGCGTGGTGGGGGCGGTCACGCCCGGAAGCCTAGGCGGCGGAGTCAGGCCAGCCGGACGACGGCCTGCGCCTTGCCGAGCACCGTGACGTCCTGCGACTTGGCCACGATGTCGACGCGGACGGTGCCGTCGTCGTTCTTGGCTCCCACGACGGCGGTGATCTCGACGACCGCGCCCTTGTCGTCGTCGGGGACGACCACGGGACGGGTCATGCGCACGCCGTACTCGACGACCGCGCCCGGGTCGCCGACCCAGTCGGTGACGATGCGGCCGGCCGAGGCCATCGTGAGCATGCCGTGGGCGATGACGTCGGGCAGCCCGACGGCCTTGGCGAACCGCTCGTTCCAGTGGATCGGGTTGAAGTCGCCGGAGGCACCGGCGTACATGATCAGGTTCACCCGCTGCAGCGGCACGGACAGCGGCGGCAGCTCGGTGCCGACCTCGACGTCGTCGAAGGCGATGCGCGCGGTCATGCGGACTCCTCGGCGGTGCCTCGGGCGACGATGACCGACCACGTGGTGACGACGTGCACGCCGTCGACCGTCGTGATCTCGTCGCGCGTGGTCAGGATGTCGTTGCCCGCGGCGACGCGGATGCTCTCGATGCTCGTCGTGACCACGACCGTGTCGCCCGCGAGGAGCGGGCGGGTGTAGGCGAAGCGCTGCTCGCCGTGGACGACGCGGGTGTAGTCGAGCCCGAGGTCGGGGTCGAACGTCACGGCCGCCATCGCGCGCATCGCGATGGTGAACGCGAAGGTGGGCGGCGCGACCAGGTCGCGGTGGCCGAGCGCCTGCGCGGCCGCGACGTCGTGGTAGGCCGGGTTGCCGTCGCCGATCGCGATGGCGAACTCGCGCACCTTCTCGCGACCCACCTCGTACGGCGCGCTCGGCGGGTAGACCTTGCCGACGAAGTCCTGGTTCAGCGCCATGTCACATGCCTCCGAGCTGGCCGCCGGTGACCGGGATGGTGACGCCGGAGACGAAGTCGGAGTCGCTCGAGACCAGGAACGCGTGGACGTTCGCGATGTCCTCCGGGACGCCGAGGCGGCCCAGCGCGATGAGCATGAGCGACATCTGCCGCATCTGCTCGGGGATGCCGAGCTCGCTGTCGTCGGTCTTGGCCTGCGTGAGGCGGGTCTCGACGAAGCCCGGCGCCACGGCGTTGACGTTGATGCCGAACGGACCGAGCTCGCGCGCGAGCGTCTTCGTCGTCGCGATGAGCGCGCCCTTCGCGGCGGTGTAGTTGTACTGGCCGGGGTTGCCCATGAGCGCCGCGACCGACGAGGTGAAGACGATCTTGCGGTTGTACGCCGGCCGCCCGTTCGCCTTGATCTCGGCCTTCGCGACCTCGCGCAGGTACGGCATCGACGCGAGGGTCGTGTGGTAGGCCGTCTTGAGGTTGACGTCCATGACGAAGTCGAAGGTCTCGTCGGACATGCCGTGGAACATCTTGTCGCGCGTGATGCCGGCGTTGTTCACGACGATGTCGAGCTTCCCGAACCGGTCGACGGCCGCCTTCGTCAGGCCGTGCGCCTGCTCGAGCTCCACGGTGTTCGCCACATGCAGCAGCGCCTGGCCGCCCTCGGCCTCGATGAGCGAGACGGTCTCCGCCGCGACCTCGGCGTCGACGTCGTTGACCACCACCGCCGCACCGTCGCGGGCCAGCCGCAGCGCCGTCGCCCGTCCGATCCCGCGTCCCGAGCCGGTCACGATCGCCACGCGGTCGTCGAGTCGTCCCACGCCTGCCTCCGTCGTCCGCCGCGACCGCCCGGTCGGCGCTCGCCCCGGCCGACGCTAGTGGACCCCGCCGGGGCGCCGCAGCACGGGCCGGGCCGGAACAGCGGAACGGCCGCCCCCGGAGGGGACGGCCGTTCTCGACAGCTGTGCGGGCCCGAGGGCCACCCGGCTAGCGGGTCTCCTTGTGGACCGTGTGCTTGTTGCACTTGGGGCAGTGCTTGTTCATCTCCAGACGGTCCGGGTCGTTGCGCCGGTTCTTCTTGGTGATGTAGTTGCGGTCCTTGCACTCCTGGCAGGCCAGGGTGATCTTCGGGCGGACGTCGCTCTTGGCCACGGGAGTGCCTTTCCTCGGTGCTTCGGGTCGTGCTCGTCGTCGTGCGGTGTAGCGGAGGCCGGACTTGAACCGGCGACACAGCGATTATGAGCCGCTTGCTCTGCCAGGCTGAGCTACTCCGCCGGGATCCGGACCCCGGCCGTGGGGACGGCCGAGAACCGGTGTTTCCGAGCCCCCTTACGGAATCGAACCGTAGACCTTCTCCTTACCATGGAGACGCTCTGCCGACTGAGCTAAGGGGGCGTAGAGCCAGAGCAGACTACCTGGCGGCACGGCGATCCTCCAAAACGGCAGGTCCCCTCCCGGGCGCACCGGTGCGTGAGGCCGACCACAGCGCGCGCCGTCCCCGGCCGTCGGCGAGGATCGAGCCATGAGCCGCTGGACCGCCGCCGACATCCCCGACCTCACCGGACGCCGCGCCCTGGTCACCGGAGCCAGCTCCGGGCTGGGCCTCGAGACCGCGCTCGAGCTCGCCCGCCACGGCGCCGACGTCGTGCTCCCGGTGCGCGACCGCGAGCGCGGCCGGGCGGCCGTGGACCGGATCGAGAGCGAGCTGGCCGGCGCCCCGGGCCGCGGCACCGTCGAGACGGCCGACCTCGACCTGGCCAGCCTCGGGTCGGTGGAGGACCTCGCCGGCACGATGAACGCCGACGGCCGGCCGCTGCACCTGCTGGTGAACAACGCCGGGGTCATGGCGATCCCGCAGCGGACCACCGCCGACGGCTTCGAGATGCAGCTCGGCACCAACCACCTCGGCCACATGGCCCTCACCCTGCGCCTGCTCCCCCTCCTCGCGCGGACAGGCGCCCAGGGCACGGCCTCGCGCGTGGTCACCCTGTCGAGCAACGTCCACAAGATGGGGCGCATCGACCTCGACGACCTGCAGAGCCAGAAGGCCTACAAGCCGTGGGCTGCCTACGGCCAGAGCAAGCTTGCCAACCTCATGTTCACCCTCGAGCTGCAGCGCCGCCTCGACGCGGCCCGGCTCCCGGTCGCGTCGTACGCCGCCCACCCGGGCTACGCCGCCACGAACCTGCAGGCCGCAGGGCCGACGATGCGCGGCCGCAGCCTCGAGCTCCGGCTCACCGAGCTGGCCAACAAGGTGCTGGCCCAGTCCGCGGCCATGGGCGCGCTGCCCACCCTGTACGCCGCGACCGTCCCCGGCCTCCCGCCGGGCAGCTACGTCGGGCCCGACGGCTTCCTCGCCCAGCGCGGCCACCCCACCATCGCCGAGCCCTCCCCCGCCGCCCAGGACGAGTCCACCGCCGCCGCCCTGTGGTCAGCGAGCGAAGCCCTGATCGGAGTCCGCTTCACGGATGTCATCCCGACGGACGCCTGACCCATCTGCCAGGCGCAGCGAGGCGAGCCCAGCCGGCGTGCGCCGAAGCGCCGCCACCCCAAGCGCCGCGAGCCGAAGCGCCGCGAGCCACCCGCGCGGGCGGGCCTGACCCTCCTGAGCAGTCGTCCGTCCCGAGCGGCCCGACCGCGCTCGCGACGCAGTCGCGAGGAACGCACCAACGCCGGACGCCCGCACCCGCTGATCGAGAAGCCCGCCACCAGAGGGGTACCCCGACCCGCTCGGTCGGGCCGTCGTCCGCGAAGGAGCCCTCGAGCCGAGAGAGCCCGACCGAGCTCGCGACGCAGTCGCGAGAGGAGGGGTCCGGCGACGCGAGGGAGCGGTAGCGACCGAGCTTGGAGCCGGGGAGACACAGCAAGAAGGCGGGGGCGCGACCACAGGTCGCGCCCCCGCCTTCTGTGGCGGATCCAGGATTCGAACCTGGGGAGGCGTAAGCCGACGGATTTACAGTCCGCTCCCATTGGCCGCTCGGGCAATCCGCCAATCACCGTCCAAGGACGGCCCGCAAAGGATACATAGCCCCGCGCCCGGGCGTGAAATCACCCGGGACGAGCGACCCGGCGTACGCGGGGGGCTGCGGACTAGGCTCGGTGGCAGTCCTCGACCCGCGAGCAGGAGAGTCACCCACGCCATGGCCGACAGCAGCTTCGACATCGTCAACAAGATCGACCGCCAGGAGGTCGACAACGCGCTGAACCAGGCGGCCAAGGAGCTGTCGCAGCGGTTCGACTTCAAGAACACCGGCGCGAAGATCGAGTGGAAGGGCGAGCTCGCCGTCGAGATCACGGCCGACACCGAGGAGCGCGCCAACGCCGCCCTCGACGTCTTCCGCGACAAGCTCGTGAAGCGCCAGATCTCGCTGAAGTCCCTGGAGTCCGGCGAGCCGTCGCTGTCGGGCAAGCAGTACAAGATCGGCTGCGAGCTCAAGGCCGGGATCAGCCAGGAGCAGGCCAAGAAGCTCGGCAAGCTCATCCGCGACGAGGGACCGAAGTCGGTCAAGGCGCAGGTCATGGGCGACGAGCTGCGCGTCACCTCCAAGAGCCGCGACGACCTGCAGGCCGTCCAGGCGCTCGTCAAGGGCGCCGACCTGGACTTCGCGGTCCAGTTCGTGAACTACCGATAAGAGGAGGCCGGCCATGATCCGGCAGCTCGACGGGATGCCCCCGGGCACGATCGGCTTCGAGGCCGTGGGCGAGGTGACCGCGAAGGACTACGAGGACAACCTCGCGCCCGTGGTCCGCGCGGCGCAGGAGGCGGGCGGCATCCGCCTGCTCTACCTGCTCGACGACCGGTTCGAAGGCTACTCGGGCGGGGCGTTCGTCCAGGACAGCAAGCTCTGGCTCGGGCACCTCGGATCCTGGGAGAAGGTCGCCTGCGTGACCTCCGCCGAGTGGATCGTGAAGGGCATCGACGCCTTCTCCTGGCTCATGCCGGGCGAGGTGCGCAGCTTCCCGCCCGAGCAGCTCGAGGCCGCGAAGGCCTGGGTCGCGTCCTGACCACGTGACCGCCTGACCGGCGGAGCGTCGCTGCGCCTCCGACCCCCGAGCAGCCGCATACTCGCGCGCGGGGGTGCCCATGAACCGTCGCGAACGCGAGTCGGCGCGCATGACCGAGCGCGAGGAGCAGCTGCACGCACGCGTGCTCGCCGCTGGCCCGTCGTGGACCGGCCAGCACGGTGCACGCCTCGGAGCCGGCGCGGTCGCCGCGCTCGTCTACGCCTTCAGCTTCGCGCTGGCCGCGTTCGCGGTCTGGGCGCTGGTCGCGTGGAGCAACCGGCTGTTCGGCATCCTCACCGCCCTGCTGGTGGGCTGGGTGCTCTGGGAGTCGCGACCGCGACGTCCCCGCCTCCCCGACCAGGGGGTCCTCGCGCCTGACGAGGCACCGGTCCTGCGTGGCCTGCTCGAGGAGATCGGCGAACGGCTGGGAACCCCGCCGCCCAGCACGATCGTGCTCGACCGTCGGATCAACGCCAGCGTCATCGGCGGACGCGGCGGACGCAGGCTCGCGATCGGCGTCCCCCTGTGGCTCGCGCTGTCGCCCCAGGCCCGCGTCGCCCTGCTGGCCCACGAGCTCGGCCACTTCGCGTCGGGCGACACCCGGCGCACTCTCTGGGTCGGCGGGGCGCTGAACATCCTGCGCGCGTGGACGGTGATGCTGCGCGGCCCGGCGCACGAGCTCGGCGACCGCTTCGGATACCCGAGCCCCGAGGGCGTCACGCTCGACTTCCTGCACGTGGTGTCGCGCGCGATCATGTGGGTGTTCGGCGCGGTCCCCTACGCGCTCGGTCGGATCCTCCTGCGCATCACGCGCCGCGACGCTCGCGGCGCCGAGTACGCCGCCGACGTCCATGCGTGGCGCATCGCCGGTCGCGAGGGCGCGCTCGAGCTCCTCACCTGTCTGCAGCGGGAGGCCGGCCTGACGGTCGCGCTGCAGCGCGCCGCCATGGCGCCGGGCGGCGACGTCCTCGCCGCTGCGGCCTCGTTCCGGCCAGAGGGACCGGCACCCACGGCCGACGCGCCGCGGCCCTCGAACCCGCTCGACACCCACCCCCCGGTCGGTCTCCGGCTCGAGGTCGTTGCTGCGCTGCCGCCCTTCGACGGCGAGGTCCGGCTGGACTCCGACCGGGTGCGCCGGATGGAGGCGGAGCTCGCAGCCCGTATGCGCGAGATCGAGCGACGGATCCGCGACAGCTTCCTCTGACCGTTGCGGCCGACGTCAGCGGGCGCGGGGGCCGGGGTCGACGACCACGGCGCGGTCGTCGAGCGCGGGCTGCGGGACGACGTCGGCCTCCCACCCGGCGAGGCGGTCGCGGCCGTGCACGAGGGCGGTCGTGGAGGGCTCGGCGTACGCCGCGGTCGGGGCCCAGTGCAGCGCGTCGAACGGGCACACCTCGACGCAGATGCCGCAGTACATGCAGAGGGCGTAGTCGATCGCGAAGCCGTCGAGCACGTTGACCGAGCGCGGCCGGCGGTGCTCCTCGTCAGGAGGCAGGGTCTCGACGTGGGAGTCGATGTCGATGCACCAGTCGGGGCACTCGCGCACGCAGAGCATGCAGACGGTGCAGCGCTCCTCGACCAGGCCGATGACGCCCCGAGCGCGGGCGGGACGGTCGGTCACGAGCCCTCCCGCGGCCAGTCGGCGGGGACGCCGGGCGGGGGCGTGCGCCGGCGCGGGCGCCCGGTGGAGTCGGCCGGGTCCTTGTCGCCGGGCCACGGCGTCGTCGGTCGCGCGACGAGCACGACGTCCTTGCGCAGCGGGGTCGCGGGCGCCGACGGGTGGAGCAGCAGGGGCTCGAGCGGCTCGTGGCCGAGGAAGGCGACGCCGTACATCTCGTGCGCCTCGCGCTCGTGCCAGGCGGCCCCGGCGTACACGTCGACGAGCGTGGGGACCGCGGTGCCGTGCGGGACGCAGGCCCGCAGGAGCAGGTGGTCGGACGCGTCGGGGCGGCTGACGTGGAGCACCACGGCCGTGCCCTCGGCCTCGAGGTCGTAGGCGGCGAGGACGTCGAAGTACGTCGCCCCCGCGTCGCGCGCGGCCCGCGCGGCGTCGGCCCAGCGAGCCGCGGCGACGTCGAGGGTCGGGCTGCCGAAGGCGGGGTCCTCGCCCAGGACGTCGTCGCCGAGAGCGGCGCGGACGGCGTCGGCGATCGCGCTCACGACGCCTCCCCCGCCAGCAGGGCGAGGGCCTCGAGCAGCGCCTCGGGCGGCGGCGGGCAGCCGGGCACCACGACGTCGACGTCGAGCAGGCCGCCGGTGCCCGGCACCACGGCGTAGGAGTCCCAGTAGGGGCCGCCGGTGGCCGAGCAGGCGCCGAAGGAGACGACGCGGACGCCGTCGCCGAGCGAGTCGCGCAGGTCGCGCACCAGCGGGGCGAGGGTGGGGGTGAGGGTGCCCGAGACCACGAGGACCTCGACCAGCGCACCTGGATCGGCCGGGAGCGCGCCCCGCTCGCGGGCCGCCGACGAGCCGAGCGCGGCGGCCATCACCTCGAGCGTGCAGCAGGCCAGACCGGCCTCGAGCAAGTGGACGACGAGGTCGCGGCCGCCCCACGAGAGCTCCACCCGGACCGGTGCGGGCGGCGCGGGCGGGCCGAGGACGGGGAGCCCGAGCGGCGTGGGTCCCGCTCCTGCTGCCGTCGCCATGACGGCGAGCCTAGTGACGGCCGCGCGCGACGCGCCGTTCCGGCCCCTGGACCCTTGCGCGCGACATGGCCCACCTGGGGGGAGGATGGTTCCTACGGCCCTGCGCCCCGGCGAGGACCGCGCACAGACTTGTGCCCGCCACCCCCGACGGCGGGTCCGTAGAAGGCGGCGATTCGTGAGCAAGCAGGTGGTCCAGCTCCACCGGGTGATCATCCGGTTCGCGGGCGACTCCGGTGACGGCATGCAGCTGACCGGCGACCAGTTCACCTCGAGGACGGCGAGCTTCGGCAACGACCTCTCGACCCTCCCGGACTTCCCGGCCGAGATCCGGGCGCCAGCCGGCACCATCCCCGGCGTCTCGGCGTTCCAGCTGCACTTCGCCGACCACGACATCACGACGGCGGGCGACACCCCCAACGTGCTCGTGGCGATGAACCCGGCGGCGCTCAAGGCCAACCTCAAGGACCTCCCGCGCGGCGCGGACATCATCGTCAACACCGACGAGTTCACCTCGCGCAACCTCGCGAAGGTCGGCTACGACACCAACCCGCTCGAGGACGGCTCGCTCGAGTCGTACGCCGTGCACCCCATCCCGCTCACCTCGATGACCGTCGAGGCGCTGAAGGGCTCGGCGATCACGAAGAAGGAGGCGGAGCGCGCGAAGAACATGTTCGCGCTCGGCCTGCTGTCGTGGCTCTACCACCGGCCCACCGAGGGCACGCTGAACTTCCTGCGCGCGAAGTTCGCGAAGAAGCCCGACATCCTCGCGGCCAACATCACGGCGTTCGAGGCGGGCTGGTCGTACGGCGAGACAACCGAGGACTTCTCGGTGCAGTACGAGGTGCAGCCCGCGCCGATGGCGTCGGGCCGCTACCGCAACATCTCCGGCAACCTCGCGCTGTCCTACGGCCTCATCGCCGCGTCGCAGCGCGCCGAGCTGCCGCTGTTCCTCGGCTCGTACCCGATCACGCCGGCGTCCGACATCCTCCACGAGCTCAGCAAGCACAAGCGCTTCGGCGTCATGACCTTCCAGGCCGAGGACGAGATCGCGGGCGTCGGCTCCGCCATCGGTGCGGCGTACGGCGGCATGCTCGCGGTCACCACGACCTCGGGCCCGGGCGTCGCGCTGAAGTCCGAGGCGATCGGTCTCGCGGTCTCCCTCGAGCTGCCGCTCGTCATCGTCGACGTGCAGCGCGGCGGCCCGTCGACCGGTCTGCCGACCAAGACCGAGCAGGCCGACCTGCTGCAGGCGATGTTCGGCCGCAACGGCGAGGCGCCGGTGCCGATCGTCGCGCCGCGCTCCCCCGGCGACTGCTTCTACGCCGCCCTCGAGGCGGTCCGCATCGCCACGACGTACCGCACGCCGGTGTTCCTGCTGTCCGACGGCTACGTCGCGAACGGCTCGGAGCCCTGGAAGATCCCCGACATCGAGTCGCTGCCCGACCTGCGCGTGCAGTTCGCGACCGAGCACAACCACACGGCCGACGACGGCACCACGGCGTTCTGGCCGTACCTGCGCGACCCGGAGACGCTCGCGCGCCCGTGGGCCGTGCCCGGCACGAAGGGCCTCGAGCACCGCATCGGCGGCATCGAGAAGGCCGACGGCATCGGCAACATCTCCTACGACGCCGACAACCACGACCGGATGGTGCGGCTGCGCCAGGCCAAGATCGACGGCATCTCCGTGCCCGACCTCGAGGTCGACGACCCCACGGGCGACGCCCGTGTGCTCGTCCTGGGCTGGGGCTCGACGTACGGCCCGATCAACGCCGGCTGCGAGATCGCCCGCCGCTCGGGCGCGAAGGTGGCCCAGGCTCACCTGCGCCACCTCAACCCCTTCCCGGCCAACACCGAGGAGGTGCTGCGCCGCTACGACAAGGTCGTCATCCCGGAGATGAACCTCGGGCAGCTGGCCCTGCTCATCCGCGGCAAGTACCTGGTCGACGCCATCCCGGTGAACCAGGTGCGGGGGCTGCCGTTCAAGGCCGAGGACCTCACCGCCGTCATCAAGGACGTGATCGCCAGTGTCTGACTCGACGACCGAGCTGCCCTTCCCCTCGCTGCGCCTGGTCCCCAAGTCCGACGTCAAGGAGACGGCGAAGGACTTCAAGACCGACCAGGAGGTGCGCTGGTGCCCCGGCTGCGGCGACTACGCCATCCTGGCCGGCGTCCAGAGCTTCATGCCCGAGCTCGGGGTCGCGCACGAGAACATCGTGTTCATCTCCGGCATCGGGTGCTCGAGCCGCTTCCCGTACTACATGAACACGTTCGGGATGCACTCGATCCACGGCCGCGCGCCGGCGATCGCCTCGGGCCTCGCGATCACGCGCCCCGACCTGTCGGTGTGGGTCGTCACCGGTGACGGCGACGCGCTGTCGATCGGCGGCAACCACCTGATCCACGCGCTGCGCCGCAACGTGAACCTCAAGATCCTGCTGTTCAACAACAGGATCTACGGCCTCACCAAGGGCCAGTACTCCCCCACGTCGGAGATGGGCAAGGTCACGAAGTCGACGCCGATGGGCTCGCTCGACCAGCCGTTCAACCCGGTGTCGCTCGCGATCGGCGCCGAGGCGTCGTTCGTGGCGCGCACCATCGACTCCGACCGCAAGCACCTCGTGGAGACGCTGCGGGCCGCGGCCGCGCACGACGGCACGGCGCTGGTGGAGATCTACCAGAACTGCAACATCTTCAACGACGGGGCGTGGGACCCGCTGAAGGACGCCGACCACCGCGACGAGAAGATCATCCGCCTCGTCCACGGCGAGAAGATCCTGCTCGCCGACGGCTCGAAGGGCGTCGTCCGTGCGGCCGACGGCCACCTCGCGCTCGTCGACGTCGACGAGGTCGGCATGGACGCGGTCCTCGTGCACGACGCCACCGACTCCGACCCGTCGCTGGCCTTCGCCCTCTCGCGGCTGTCGGACCCGGTCACGCTCGAGCACACGCCGATCGGCGTCTTCCGCGACGCCCCGCGGCTGACCTACGACCAGCAGTTCCGCGACCAGCTCACGGTGGCGCAGCAGAACACGCCGCCCGACCTCGAGGCGCTGCTGTCCGGCACCGACACGTGGGACATCGCCTGACGCAGCGACGCATGCTCGGCGAGGGCCGCGTGACGCCGTGGGAGCGCGCGTCACGCGGCTCTCGCACGTCGGTCGTCCCGACACGTGAACGCCGTACGCCGTACGCCGTGCCTGCGGCGTAGCGTGACCGCTGCCATGGCCACGCCCACCGCCCCGCGCTCGTCGTACCGCGTCGGGCTGCTGCTCGGCGTCGGCGCGTACGGGCTGTGGGGCCTGTTCCCGCTCTTCTGGCCGCTGCTCGAGCCGGCGTCGCCGCTCGAGATCCTCGCCGACCGGTTCTTCTGGTCGTTCGTGTTCCTGGCGATCTTCATCACCGCGACGCGCTCGTGGTCGCGCCTGCGTCCTGCCTTGTCGCAGAAGAGGAACCTGGCGCTGCTCGTCGTCGCCTCGGCGCTCATCGGGCTCAACTGGGGCGTCTACATCTGGGCGGTGAACTCGGGCCGCGTCGTCGAGGCGTCGCTCGGCTACTTCATCAACCCGCTCGTGATCGTGCTGCTCGGCACCCTCGTGTTCAAGGAGCACCTGCGCCGGCTGCAGTGGACCGCCGTGGGCATCGCCGCGGTCGCGGTCGCGATCCTCACGGCGGGCTTCGGCGGCGTCCCGTGGATCGCGCTCGCGCTCGCGTTCTCGTGGGCCGGGTACGGCGTCGTGAAGAAGATCGTCGGCATGGACCCGATCGCGAGCCTCACGATCGAGACGGCGTACGCGACACCGGTCGCCGCGGTCTACCTGATCTGGCTGCAGGCGCAGGGCGAGCTCGTGTTCGGGCACTCGTCGCCGGGCAACACCGTGCTGCTCATGCTCACGGGCGTCGTGACCGCCGTGCCGCTGGTGATGTTCGGCGGCGCCGCGAACCGGATCCCGCTCTCGACGATCGGGGTGCTGCAGTACCTCACGCCGACCATCCAGTTCATCATCGGCATCACCGTGGCCGGCGAGGTCATGTCGACGTTCCAGTGGATCGGCTTCGTCGTCGTGTGGCTCGCGCTCGCGGTGTTCACCTACGACGGCGTGCGCCACGCGCGGCGTACCCGTGCCGGCCTTCCCGACGAGCCGGGCGTCGACGAGGTCGAGGCTCCGGTCTGACGCGCAGGGGGGTCCCGCCGGGACCCTGGGGTCCGACCCTGATCCGCGCCGTATCGCGTCTTCCTAGCCTGAAGGTGTTCGAAGAAGACGGGCCCCCAGACCCGGAGCCCCTTCCAGCAGGAGGCGCACGATGAGCACCATCTTCGAGACCCCTCCGCAGACCCAGGCCACGACGCCGACCGTCCCGGAGCAGGCACAGCACGTCACCACCCCGTCCACGGGCCCGTCCGCCCCGAAGGGCGCCCACCACGTCACCGTGATCGTCGTCGCGGTCGTCGCCGTGGTCGCGCTCGTCGCGGCGCTCGCCGCCCTCCTCGTCAACGCCGGCACCTGGACGACCACGTCGCCCGCGCCGACGACGACAGCCTCGGCGTTCCCGTTCGACGCCTACGGACCCGGCTCCGCCACGTGGACCGAGCAGGTCCCCGCGGTCGTGAGCGCGTCCGCCGTGAACGCCGCCCACAACACCGCCCTGTTCACCGCCTACGGGCCGGGGACCACCGTGTACGCCGAGCAGGTGCCGGCGTCCGCCCCGACCCTGGACTACTGGGAGGGCGCGTACGGCCACGGGACCGCCACCTACCAGGAGCAGGTGCCCGCCGCGGTGACGCCAGTCGTCCCGCACGGCGCCGCCCCGTTCGAGTGACGCACCTCTGACGCCGGTCGACGACCGGTGCCCGGCCCGGAGGGGCCGCTGCCACCGCAGCGGCCCCTCCGCCGTGCTGCCGTCCGCACGACGAGAGTGCGGGCGGCCGCCGCGCCATGATGATCACGTGCTCGTCGACCGCGAGGTGGAGCGGCAGGCGCTGGGGGACGTCCTCGAGGACGCCGTACAGGGCCGACCCGGCACGCTCGTCCTGCTGGGCGAGGCAGGGGCCGGGACGTCGCGCCTGCTGACCGAGGCCGGCGAGGTCGCGGCCCGGCTCAGCGCCCGCGTGGTGCACGTGGGCGCTCTGGAGCCCGACCAGGAGCTGCCCGGCGCCGCGTGCTCCCTGGTCGTGAGCGCGCTCGCCGACGTCGTGGACGGGCTCGACCCGGCGGTCGCCGCCACCCTTCGCGCGACGCTGCGCGGCGTGGCCGACGGCATGCTCCCCGGCGCCGTGCTCGAGCTGCTCGGCGCCGCCGCCGAGAGCGCGCCGCTCGTGCTGCTGGGCGACGACGTGCAGTGGTGGGACCCGCCGTCGCTCGAGGCGCTCGTGTTCGCCGCGCGCCGCATGGCCGCCGACAGCGTCGCGGTGCTGCTCGCCGGCCGGCCCTCGGTCGGCGACCTCCCGGCGCTGCACGGCACCCGTCGCCTCGTCGTCGGTCCGCTGCCGCGCGAGGCGGCGGTCGCGGTCGTGCGCCTGCACCTCCCGGAGGTGCTGCCCTCGGTGGCGGGCGAGCTGGTGGACCGCCTGGGCGGCAACCCCGCCGCGCTGCTCGACGTCGCCGCGCAGCTGCCCGAGCGCGTGCGCACGGGCCTGGCACCCGTTCCCGACCCGGTGCCTGTCGGCCGCGCCCTGAGCGCGCGCTGGACGTGGGCGCTCGAGGCGCTGCCGGCAGCGACGCGCACCGCGCTCGCCGTGCTGGCGGCCGACGGCTCGGGCGACGAGAGCCTCGTGCACGCGGCCTGGCTGCGCCTAGGGTGCAGCAGCGAGGACCTGCTGCCCGCAGAGGCGGCGCACGTCGTCGAGCTCGACCCCCAGGGCTGGCGGTTCCCGAGCCCGGTCGTGCGCGCCGCGGTGTTCGCGGCGCTGGACCCGCCCGAACGGCGCGCGGCCCACGGAGCGCTCGCGGAAGTGCTCGCCTCGGCAGGACGTGAGGGTCTCTACGCGCGCCACCTCGCGGCCTCGCGCGTCGGTCCGCACGAGGAGACCGCTGCCGAGCTCGCCCGGCTGAGCGACGTGCTGGCGGAGGCCGGCTCGTTCGCGACAGCCGCGGCGACGGCCGAGCAGGCGGCGCGGCTCACCCCTCCGGGAGTCGCGCACGTCGACCGCCTGCTGCGGGCCGCCGAGCTCCTCCTCCTCGCGCACGACGACGACCGCGCCGGCGAGCTCGCCGAGCAAGGACTGCTGCTGTCCTCGGGCACCTCGACCGCTGCCGGGTTCCGCCGCGTGCTCGGCGTCGCGGTCGGCCACCAGCGCGACACCCGACGCGGCGTCGAGCTGCTGCGGGAGGCCGCGACGGGTCTCGACGACGACGGACGCAGGCACGCCCTCGTCGACGCGCTCGCGTTCGTGAAGATGTGGAACGACAGCGCGGCCAGCCTCGAGCTCATCGACGAGCTCGGCGACCTCGATCGGCTCGAGCCGTGGATGCGGCTCGACGTCGGCCACGTGCTCGCCGCAGCCGGCGCGTGGGCCGACGCCGTACCCCTGCTGGAGAGCGGGCTGCGCGACGTCGACCCCGCGGCTCCGGGCGTGGGCGAGGCGGTCGCGGCGGCCTGGTCGGACGCCGCTGCTCTCGTGGGCCTCGACGCCTACGACGACCGCTACCGCGACATCGCCGCGCGGCTGCGCGACTCGGGGTCGGCGCTGCGGTCGGCCACCGGCTCGGCGATGGAGGTGGAGCTCGCGTACGCCGACGGGCGCTGGGCCGATGCCGAGCGCATCTGCGCGCACCTGCGCGAGCTCGACGAGGCGCTCGGCCGGTTCCCGCAGTTCGCCGCCGGCACCGAGCTGCGCATCGCGGCACGCCGCGGCGACCGCGAGACGTTCGAGCGGCTCGAGGACCAGCTGCACCACGCGGCCTCGGCCTCGGGCCTTGTACTGCTGACGGCCAACGCGCGTGGGCTGCGCGCGCTGCTGCACGTGTCGCTCGGCGAGCTCGACGCGGCGGAGCCGCTGCTGCGCCGCACCGTCGACGCCGCGCCACCGGGCCTGCCGACCACCACGATCTTCCCCACGGCGGCCGTCACGCTCGCCACGCTCCTCGCGCGCGACGGACGGCAGCAGGAGGCGGCGGAGCTGGCCGAGCCGCTGCTCGAGCGCCTGCTCGTGCAGCCCTCACCGTTGGCGCACGCGTACGCCGAGCGGCTGCTCGCGCACACGCGGCCCGACGACGAGGTGGAGCAGCACTTCCTCGCGGCCGAGCAGCGCAGCAGCGCCGGTCGGCACGCGTTCGAGGCCGCACGCACCCTGCTCGAGCACGCCCAGTGGCTGCGTCGACGTCGGCGCCGCTCCGACGCCGTGGACCGGCTCGTGCCGGCGCTGCAGGCGTTCGAGCAGATGGGCTGCGGCGCGTGGGCCGACGTGTGCCGCGAGGAGCTGCACGCCGCCGGCGTCGACACCGCCCGCCTGGATCCGTACACGTCGCTCGCCACGTTGACCGCGCAGGAGCGGCAGGTGGCGGAGGCCGCGGCCGAGGGCCTGACCAACGCGGAGATCGCGCGCCGGATGTACCTGAGCCCCAAGACGGTGGAGCTGCACCTCACGCACGTCTACCGCAAGCTCGGGGTGCGCGGGCGCAGCGAGCTCGTCGACGTGCGCGAGCGGGCGACCGCGATCCGCTGAGGTCCGGTGCGACTCAGACGCTGCGGTCGACGACGACGTCGCACATCTGCGACAGCGCGTCGGTCATCGGACCTGCAGGGAGCGACGCGAGCTCGGAGCGCGCGTCCTCAGCCCAGCGCACGAGCTCGGCCCGGGCCTCGGCCATCGCCGGCGAGCGGCGCAGCAGTCCGAGCGCCTCGGCATGCAGGTCGTCGTCGACGAGCGGGCCGGAGAGCAGCTCGCGCAGACGAGCGCCCTCGGGGTCGGTGCCGCGCAGCGCGAGCAGCACGGGCAGCGTGCGTACGCCCTCGCGCAGGTCGGTGCCCGGCGTCTTGCCCGACTCCTCCGACTCGCTGGCGATGTCGAGCAGGTCGTCGGAGATCTGGAAGGCGACGCCGAACTTCTCGCCGTACGCCGAGATGCGGTCGGCCACCTCGTCGCCCGCGCCCGACGTGATCGCGCCGATGCGCCCGGCGGCCGCGATCAGCGAGCCGGTCTTGCCCGAGAGCACGTCGAGGTGGTGCTCCACGGGGTCCTGACCCTCGGCCGGGCCGACCGTCTCGAGGATCTGGCCGGTGCAGAGCCGCTCGAACGTGCGGGCGAGCAGACGCACGATGTCGGGGCCGAGGTCGGCCGCGATGTCGGCCGCGCGGGCGAAGAGGAAGTCGCCGGTGAGGATCGCGATCGTGTTGTCCCAGCGGGCGTTGGCCGAGGGGGCGCCGCGGCGCAGCGGCGCCTCGTCCATGACGTCGTCGTGGTAGAGCGTCGCGAGGTGGGTCAGCTCGACGATGACCGCGCCGGGCACGACGCCGGGTGCCGCCGGGTCGCCGTAATGCGACGCGACGAGCGCGAGCAGCGGGCGGAACCGCTTGCCGCCGGCGGCGACGAGGTGGCTCGACGCCTCGGTGACGAACGGGTAGTCGCTGCGGACGGCGGCGTACAGCGCCGTCTCGACGTCGGCGAGGCCGCCGCGCAGCCGTTCGGCGAGGGGCGCGTCGACGTGCGACAGCCCGAAGGGCAGGCTCTCGCTCACGTGACGTCTCCCTCGCTCTGCAGTCAGGTCAGCGTACGAACAGCCCGGCCTGCTCGACCAGGTTGAGCACGGTCTGCGGCAGGATCCCGATGAACAGCGTGAGCGCGACCGTGACGGCGATCGCGAGCGTCGTGAAGCTGCTCGGCACCACGACGCTCGGCCCGCCCTCGGCCGACGGCTCGTTGAAGAACATGAGCACGATCACGCGGACGTAGAAGAACGCCGCGACCGCGCTTGCCACCACGCCGAGGACCACGATCGGCGTCGCGCCGCCGGCGATGCCCGCGGTGAACACCGCGAACTTGCCGGTGAAGCCGCTCGTGAGCGGGATGCCCGCGAACGCCAGCAGGAACAGTGCGAAGGCGCTCGCCACGAGCGGGGAGCGCTTCCCGAGGCCGGCCCACTGCGACAGGTGCGTCGCCTCGCCGGTGGAGTCGCGCACGAGGGTCACGATGGCGAAGGCGCCGATGGTCGCGATGCCGTAGGCCAGCAGGTAGATCAGCGTGCCGTCGAGGCCGGCCTTGCTGGTGGCCACGACGCCGACGAGCATGAAGCCGGCCTGCGCGATCGAGGAGTAGGCGAGCATGCGCTTGATGTCGGTCTGGGTCAGCGCGAAGAGCGTGCCCACGATCATGGTGAGACCGGCGATGACGTACATCATCGGCCGCCAGTCCCAGCGGATGCCGCCGAAGGCGACGTACAGCACGCGCAGCAGGGCACCGAACGCGGCGACCTTGGTGCACGCGGCCATGAAGCCGGTGATCGAGGTCGGCGAGCCCTGGTAGACGTCGGGGGTCCACTGGTGGAACGGCGCGGCGCCGATCTTGAACAGCAGACCGACGGCCAGGAGCGCGACGCCGGCGATCACGAGCCCGGAGCCCTCCGAGCTGCGCAGGGCGTCGGCGATGCCGGAGATGCTGACGGTGCCCGCGAAGCCGTAGAGCATCGCGGTGCCGTAGAGGAAGAACGCCGACGAGAACGCACCCAGCACGAAGTACTTCAGGGCCGCCTCCTGCGAGAGCAGACGGCGACGGCGCGCGAGGCCCGCGAGGATGTAGAGCGGCAGCGAGAGCACCTCGAGCGCGACGAACATCGTGAGCAGGTCGTTGGACGCCGGGAACAGCAGCATGCCGCCGACGCTGAAGAGGAACAGCGGCCAGACCTCGGTCTGCAGCCAGCCCAGGCGAGTGAACGCCTGCTCGTCCTCCGAGCCCGGGAGCGCCGAGGCGCGCGGCGCGAAGCTGTCGCCCAGCGGGTCGACCTTGCGCTCGGCCATCACCAGGGCGGCGATGAACGCGAGCACGAGGATCGTGCCCTGCATGAAGAGCGTCGGGCCGTCGATCGCGACCGAGCCCATCGCCACGACCTCGTGCGACCCGCGCAGTCCGATCACCGCGACGAACGCGGCGACGAGCGCCACGAAGACCACGACGAGCTGGAACGGGCGGCGCAGCCGCTGCGGCAGCAGCGCCTCGAGCAGCACCGAGACCACCGCGGCACCGAGCACGATGAGGATCGGCAGGATCGCCGAGTACTCGATCGTCGGGGTGGTGAAGGCCGCCAGGGAGGCGGCGACGTGGGCGCTCACTTCTGGGTCCCTTCCGCGACCGGTGCCACGGCGGGCGCCGGGTCGGTGGCGTCGACGGCGTGCATGACGCGGTCGACGGCCGGGTTGATGACGTCGAGCACGGGCTTCGGGTAGAAGCCGAGCGCGATGATCACGACGATCAGCGGGGCGATGGCGAGGATCTCGCGACCGCGCAGGTCGTGGACCTTCTCCGCGACCGGATCGGGCGTCGGCCCGGTCATCGTCCGCTGGTACATCAGCAGGATGTAGAGCGCGGCCAGCACGATGCCGAGCGTGGCCACCACGCCGATCCACTGGTAGCGCTGGAACGTGCCGACCAGCACCAGGAACTCGCTGACGAAGCTCGACAGGCCCGGCAGCGCCAGCGACGACAGGCCCGCGACCAGGAAGAGGCCCGCGAGGACCGGGGCGACCTTCTGGACGCCGCCGAAGTCGTCGATGAGACGAGAGCCGCGACGGCTGATGAGGAAGCCGCCGACGAGGAACAGCGCCGCGGTGGAGAAGCCGTGGTTGACCATGTAGAGCGCGGAGCCGCTCTGGCCCTGCGTGGTCATCACGAAGATGCCCAGCGCGATGAAGCCGAAGTGCGACACCGACGTGTAGGCGATGAGCCGCTTGATGTCGGTCTGGCCGATCGCCAGCAGCGCGCCGTAGATGATGCCGATCACCGACAACGCGATGACGAGCGGCGTGGCCCAGCGCGACGCCTCGGGGAAGAGCTCGAGGCAGTAGCGCAGCATGCCGAAGGTGCCGACCTTGTCGAGGACGCCGACGAGCAGGACCGCGGTGCCGGGGGTCGACTCGGCGGCGGCGTCGGGCAGCCAGGTGTGGAACGGCACGAGCGGCGCCTTAATCGCGAACGCGATGAAGAAGCCGGCGAACAGCCACTTCTGGGTCTCGAACGGGATCTTCAGCGCGGCGAGCGCGGTGAAGTCGAACGTGCCCTTGCCGAGGTCGTCGGCGGAGATCACGAACAGCGCGATGAGCGCCGCCAGCATGAGCAGGCCGCCGAACAGCGAGTAGAGCAGGAACTTCACCGCGGCGTAGTTGCGGCGCGGACCGCCGTAGCGCCCGATCAGGAAGTAGACCGGGATCAGCATCGCCTCGAAGAAGACGTAGAACAGGAACACGTCGGTGGCGGCGAACACGCCGACCATCGCCGCCTCGAGGATCAGGATCAGGGCGACGTAGCCCTTCACCGACCCGCGCGCACCGTCGGCGTCGTTCCAGCCGGCGAGGAGCACCACGGGCACGAGGCACGCCGAGAGCGCGATGAGGACCAGCGCGATGCCGTCGACGCCGAGGGCGAAGTGGACGCCGAACGCGGGGATCCAGTCGTAGGACACCGCGAACTGGAACTGCGCGGCGTCGGCGGGGTGGAACTGCAGCGCCATCGCGATGGTCATCGCGAACACGATCAGCGAGACCACGAGGCCGAGGACCTTGGCGGCCTTCTCGTTGCTCTTGGGGAGCAGCAGGACCACGAGCGCGCCGACGAGCGGCACGACGAGGAGGGCGGGGAGCCAGGGGAACGTCGTCATGGTTACAGCCTCACCAGCACCAGGGCGACGGCCACCAGAGCGGCTCCGCCGAGCATGGACAGCGCGTAGGACCGGGTGAAGCCGGTCTGCAGGCGCCGGACGCGACCGGACAGTCCGCCGATGGTCGCTGCCGTGCCGTTGACGACGCCGTCGACGACCCGGTTGTCGAACCACACGAGGAACCGTGTGAGCCACTGGCCGGGACGCATGAACACTGCCTCGTTCACCGCGTTGCCGTACAGCTCCTCGCGGGCGGCCCGGGTGAGCAGGTTGCCGCGCGGGGGCACCACGGGCACCGGGTTGCGCGAGTACATGAACCACGCGATCGCGGCCCCGATGGCCACGAGCGTCAGCGACGCCGCCGGGATCAGGTACGGGTGGTCGCTCTGCGGCTCCGGCGTACCCGTGATCGGCTCGAGCCAGTTCACGAACTTCTCGCCGATCGAGAGGTACCAGCCGGCGCCGAACGACAGGACGGCGAGGATGGCGACCGGGCCCATCATGATCCACGGAGACTCGTGGGGATGGACGTCGTCCTCCCATCTCGCCTTGCCGAGGAAGGTCATCGAGAACAGTCGCGTCATGTAGAACGCCGTGATGCCGGCGCCGAGGAGGGCGACCAGGCCGGCCCAGAAGTTCACCTCGAAGGCCGTCTCGATGATCTTGTCCTTCGACCAGTAGCCGTCGAAGGGCGGCACGCCCATGATCGCCAGCCAGCCGCACGCGAAGGTGATCCAGGTGACCATCATGAACTTGCGCAGCAGACCGTAGTGGCGCATCTCGGTGCTGTTGTTCATGCCGTGCATGACCGAGCCGGCACCGAGGAACATGTCGGCCTTGAAGAAGCCGTGCATGAGCATGTGGAAGATCGCGAAGGTGTAGCCGACCGGTCCGAGACCGGCGCCGAGGATCATGTAGCCGATCTGGCTCATGGTCGATCCGGCGAGCGCCTTCTTGATGTCGTCCTTGGCCGATCCGATGATCGCGCCCATCACCAGCGTGATCGCACCGATGATGATGACGGCGTTGCGGGCCGTGGGCGTCTCGTTGAAGATCGGGCCCGAGCGCACGATCAGGTAGACGCCCGCGGTGACCATCGTCGCCGCGTGGATCAGGGCGGAGACCGGGGTCGGGCCCTCCATCGCGTCGAGCAGCCAGGTCTGCAGCGGGAACTGCGCCGACTTTCCGCAGGCCGCGAGGAGCAGCGCGAGGCCGATCAGGGTGAGGGTGCCCGAGTTCGCGCGGCCCGGGTCGGACAGCACGCCCTGGAAGGTGACCGAGCCGAACGTGATGAACATGAGCATCACGGCGATCGAGAGACCGACGTCGCCGACGCGGTTGGCGACGAACGCCTTCTTCGCCGCGACGGCCGCGCTCTCCTTGTAGAACCAGAACCCGATCAGCAGGTACGACGCGAGACCCACGCCCTCCCAGCCGACGTAGAGCACGAGGTAGTTGTCGGCGAGGACGAGCAGCAGCATCGACGCCACGAACAGGTTCAGGTAGGCGAAGAAGCGGCGGCGCGCGGGGTCGTGCGCCATGTAGCCGACCGAGTAGATGTGGATCAGCGTGCCGACGCCGGTGATCAGCATGACGAAGGTCATCGACAGCTGGTCGAGGCGCAGGTCGACCGGCGCCTTGAAGGTGCCGACCTGGACCCAGTCGAAGAGGTGCTGCACGAACGACCGCGAGTCGTCCGGCTCGGCGAGCATCGCGGTGAAGAGCACGCACGCGACGACGAAGGCGCCGGCCGACATGAGGATGGCCAGCCAGTGGCCCCACTTGTCGGTGCGCTTGCCGGCGAGCAGCAGGATCGCGGCGCCGAGGAGCGGCAGCGCGATGAGCAGCCACATGTACGTGAACGACCCGCTGGCCGCCCGGGGGGCTTCAGCGCTCGCCTCCGCGAGGAGGGAGGTCACGCCCGAGAACGAGGACACGTCTGACCCCTCAGTACTTCAGCAGGTTGGCTTCGTCGACCGAGGCCGACCGGCGGGTACGGAAGATCGCCATGATGATCGCGAGACCCACGACGACCTCGGCTGCCGCCACGACCATCACGAAGAACGCGATGACCTGGCCGTCGAGGTTGCCGTGCACCCGCGCGAACGTGACGAACGCGAGGTTGCAGGCGTTGAGCATGAGCTCGACGCACATGAACACGACGATCGCGTTGCGGCGTACGAGGACGCCGAGCGCGCCGATGCTGAACAGCACCGCGGAGAGGATGAGGTAGTACTCCGGGTTCACGGCCGGCTCCTCTCCTCGGCGGCGAGATCCTCGGCGCCGATCGGGTGCGGGCCCTCGGGCTCGCCGACCGCCTCGCCCGAGGCGATGGTGGCCACCCGCTGGGTGTCCTCGTGGTCGACGCCGACCGCGGCGCTGACGCCGCGCAGAGGCTCGGGCACCGAGCGGTCGGTGGGCGTGCCGTCGGGCAGCAGCGCCGGGGTGCCGACCGCGTTGTGGCGGGCGTAGACGCCGGGGCCGGGGAGGTTCTGCGGGCTGCCGCCGCGCACACGCTCCTCCGACAGCGAGCGCTGCGTCTGCCGCGGCGTGTGGCGCTCGCGGTGGGCGAGCACCATGGCGCCGAGCGCGGCGGTGATGAGCAGCGCGGAGGTGACCTCGAAGGCAAGGACGTAGCGGCCGAAGATCAGGCGCGCGATGCCCTGCACGTTGCCGCCGTCGGCAGCGTTCGCGGCCTCGATCCCGCCCACCTGGTAGGTGACCGAGGCGATGGCCGACACCAGGAGGGCGCCGAACGCGACCGCGAAGATGATCGCTGCGATGCGCTGGCCGCGGATCGTCTCCACGAGCGAGTCGGACGAGTCCACGCCGACGATCATGAGGACGAACAGGAAGAGCATCATGACGGCGCCCGTGTAGACCACGACCTGGGCCATGCCCAGGAACGGCGCGGACTGCGCGACGTAGAGCACCGCGAGGCTGATCATCGTCGAAGCGATGAACAGGGCGCTGTGCACCGCGCGCTTGGACATCAGCATCCCGAGCGCGCCGACGACCGCGACCACGGCGCAGACCCAGAAGACGATGGCCTCGCCCGTGCTCTGCTGCTGCACGGTCAGCGTGTCGGCGAGGAGTGCGGCGTTCATGCCGACACCTCCTCGTCGTCGGCGGGACCGGTCCACGTGCCGGCGCGACGGGCCTCGGCCTCGCCGACCTGCGCCGCGACCGCACCCGTGACGTTGCCGAGGTAGTAGTCGGTCTCGGTCGTGCCGGGCACCATCTGGTGCGGCGGCGCGGCCATGCCGGGGAGGAGCGGGCCGAGCAGGTCGACCTTCTCGTAGATGAGCTTCTCGCGGCTGTCGTCGGCGAGCTCGTACTCGTTGGTCATCGTGAGCGCCCGCGTCGGGCACGCCTCGATGCACAGCCCGCAGAAGATGCAGCGCAGGTAGTTGATCTGGTAGACGCGGCCGTAGCGCTCACCGGGGCTGAAGCGCTCCTCCTCGGTGTTGGGCGCGCCCTCGACGAGGATGGCGTCGGCCGGGCAGGCCCACGCGCACAGCTCGCACCCGACGCACTTCTCGAGGCCGTCGGGGTGGCGGTTGAGCTGGTGCCGACCGTGGTAGCGCGGCTGGGTCGGGACCTTCTCCTCGGGGTACTGCTCGGTGACCGTCTTCTGGAACAGCTGCTTGAACGGCACCGAGAAGCCGCGGAAGAACCGGCGCTCGTCACTCATGCGTCGACTCCTCCCCCTCGGACGACGGATCCGCCTCGACGTCGACGGTGCTGCTGACCGCAGTCCCGGCGACGGTCGCCTTGGCGCGACGGGTCACGGTGAGCTCCTGACCGGGGAGGGGCGGGACGGGGTAGCCGCCCGCGAACGCGTCGAACGGTTCGTCGCTCGGCACCTGCCCGGGCACGCCGCGGCGCACGTCGAAGATGAACGCGAAGCCGGCGAGCACGAGCAGGATCACGGCGACCCAGATGAGGGTCGTGCGCAGGTCGACCTGGTACTCGTTCTGGATGCCCTTGAGCGTCGCGATGACGAGGATCCAGATGATCGAGACCGGGATGAGGACCTTCCACCCGAACCGCATGAACTGGTCGTAGCGCAGACGCGGGAGCGTGCCGCGCAGCCAGATGAACACGAAGAGGAAGACGAAGATCTTCCCGAAGAACCACAGCAGCGGCCACCAGCCCTCGTTGGCGCCGGGCCAGATGGTGGAGATGGGTGCGGGCATCCGCCAGCCGCCGAGGAACAGCGTGGCGGCGATCGCCGACACGTTGATCATGTTGATGTACTCGGCGAGGAAGAACATCGCCCAGCGCAGGCCGGAGTACTCCGTGTGGAAGCCGGCGACGAGCTCGCCCTCGGCCTCGGGGAGGTCGAACGGCGCGCGGTTGGTCTCGCCGACCATCGAGATCGCGTAGATGATGAACGACGGCGCGAGGAGAACGGCGTACCACCAGCCGCTCTGCGCGTTGACGATCTGCGAGGTCGACATGGTGCCGGCCCACAGGAACACCGCCACGAACGACAGGCCCATCGCGATCTCGTAGGAGATCATCTGCGCGCTCGAGCGCAGGCCGCCGAGCAGAGAGTACGTCGAGCCCGACGACCAGCCGGCGAGCACGATGCCGTAGATGCCGACCGAGGCGATGGCCAGGACGTAGAGCACTGACACCGAGAAGTCGGTGAGCTGCAGCGGAGTCTCGGTGCCGAAGATGCTCACCATCGGGCCCATGGGGACGACAGCGAAGATCATCATCGCCGCGGTGGCCGCGATGATCGGCGCGAGCAGGTAGACGGCGAGGTCGGCGTTGACCGGCGTGATGCCCTGCTTCATCGCCAGCTTGATGCCGTCGGCGATGGGCTGGAGCAGACCGAAGGGCCCGGCGCGGTTGGGGCCGGGGCGGTTCTGCATCTTCGCGACGACGCGGCGCTCGTACCAGGTGGTGAAGAGCGTCAGCAGCAGCAGCGCGACGAAGATGACGAGCACCTTGAGGATGACCAGCCAGAGCGGGTCCTTGCCGAAGTCGTTCAGCGTGACCTGGTCGGAGGTCGTCGAGGCGAGGACGTTCACGCGGCACCTCCGCTGATCCGGACGACGTCGCCGTGGCCGGCGCCGAGCGTGGTGCGCGGCGTCGAGCCGTCGGAGTTGGCCGGGACCCACACGACGCCGTCCGGCATCGCGGTGACGACCAGCGGGAGCGTGAGCGACCCCGCGTCGGTGGAGACGGTGAGCTCGGCGCCGTCGACCGCGCCGACCGCCGCGGCGGTGGCGGGCGAGACCCGGGCGACCGGTGTGCGCGCGGTCGCCGCGAGGTAGGGGTCGCCCTCCTGCAGCAGGCCGCGGTCGAGGAGCTGGCGCCAGGTGGCCAGCACCGCCTCGCCCTCACCGGGCGACGGCGTCTCGCCGGGAGCGACGCTCGGCGCCTCGGCGCGCTCGCCGCCCCACGACCCGAGGGCGGCGAGCTCGGCGCGCAGCACGGCGACGTCGCCGGGCAGCGAGAGACCGAGCTCGTCGCCGATCATCGCCAGCACGCGGGCGTCGGGGATGGTGAGCGCCTCGCGCAGCACCTGCGCCGACTCGCGCGGGCGGCCCTCCCAGTCGAGGAAGGTGCCCTGCTTCTCCTGCAGCGCCGCGACGGGGAGCACGACGTCGGCGTGCTCGGTGACGGCGGAGTGCCGCTGCTCGAGCGAGACGACGAACGGCACGGCCTCGAGCGCGGCCAGGAACGCGGCCGGGTCGGCGAGATCGTCGACCTCGACGCCGCCCACGAGCAGCGCACGGACCGAGCGGTCGACGGGCTTCCCGTCGGTGGCGGCTTCGACGGCGGCGTGGTCGGCGTGGATCGCGGCGACGACCGCGGCCAGGTCGCGGCCGGCAACGTCGGGCAGGCCCGCGGGCTCGATGCCCCACGCCGCGGCCACCTGGACGCGGGCGGCGGGCGAGCTCAGCGGACGGCCGCCGGGCAGCAGGCCCGTGAGGGCACCGGCGTCGAGCGCACCGCGCTCGCCGGCACGACGCGGGACCCAGCCGAGACGGGCTCCGGTGGCGGCGGCCAGCCGGGCCGCGCTCGACAGCGCGCCCTGCGACTGGGCCAGACGCTCGCCGACGAGGAGCACGGCACCGGGCTCGCGCAGCAGGCGCGCGGCCTCGGCGAGAGCGCCCTCGCCGTCGCCGGAGTCGGCGAGGGCGTCGAGGGTGGCGGCCTCGGCCCCGGGCACGGTCGCGAGGACCTGGCCGTTGGCCTTGGTGACGCCGGTCGAGGCGAAGGGGGCGACCGAGAAGACCTTGACGCCGCGTCGCCGCGCGCCCTTGCGCAGGCGCAGGAACACCATGGGCGACTCGTCCTCGGCGTCGAGCCCGGCGAGCACCACGACGGGGGCGGACTCGAGGTCGGCGTACGTCGGACCCACGGGGCGACCGGCCACGAGAGCGGCCAGGAACGCCGACTCCTCGGCCGACGACGGCCGGGCGCGGAAGTCGATGTCGTCGGTGCCGAGCGCGACGCGCGCGAAGCGCGCCCACGCGTAGGCGTCCTCGACGGTCAGGCGGCCGCCGGGCAGCACCGCGGTCGAGGCACCCGCCTCGCGCAGGCCCTGCGCGGCGATCGACAGCGCCTCGGGCCACGACGCGGCCACGAGCGTGCCGTCGTCGTCGCGGACCAGCGGGCCCTCGAGACGGCCGGAGGCCATGTGCCCGAAGGCGAACCGGCCCTTGTCGCAGTTCCACTCCTCGTTGACCTCGGGGGTGTCCCACGCGAGGCGGCGCAGCACCGTGCTGCGGCGCACGTCGGTGCGCTGGCCGCAGCCGGACGCGCAGTGCTCGCAGACGGTCGGCGTCGAGACGAGGTCGAACGGGCGCGAGCGGAAGCGGTACTTCGCGCTCGTGAGGGCGCCGACCGGGCAGATCTGCACGGTGTTGCCGGAGAAGTAGGAGTCGAACGGCTGGTCGCTCGAGGTGCCCACCTGCTGCTTGGCGCCGCGCTCGAGCAGGTCGATGAACGGGTCGCCCGCGATCTGCTCGGCGAAGCGCGTGCAGCGCGCGCACGAGACGCAGCGCTCGCGGTCGAGCAGGATCTGGGCCGACACGTTGATCGGCTTGGGGAACGTGCGCTTCACGCCGTCGAAGCGGCTCTCGCCACGGCCGTGCGACATCGCCTGGTTCTGCAGCGGGCACTCGCCGCCCTTGTCGCAGACCGGGCAGTCGAGCGGGTGGTTGATGAGCAGGAACTCCATGACGCCCTCTTGCGCCTTGCACGCGACGTCGGACGTCTCCTGCGTACGGACCTTCATGCCGTCGGCGCACGTGACGGCGCACGCGGGCTGCGGCTTGGGCTGGCCCTCGATCTCGACCAGGCACATGCGGCACGCGGCGACCGGCTCGAGGAGCGGGTGGTCGCAGAAGCGCGGCACGGCGATGCCGAGCTGCTCCGCGGCGCGGATGATGAGCGTGCCCTTGGGCACGACCACGTCGACGCCGTCGACGTTGACGGTGACGCCGTCGACGGGAGCGGTGGCGGGGGTCGAGGGACCCGAACTGGTGACGGTCATCGCGCTGCAGCTCCCGCGAAGACGGTGGCGGCGACCGGGTCGAAGAGCTCGGCGGCCGGCGTGTGGGTTCCGGCGAGGAACTCCTCGCGGAAGTACTTGAGGGCGGGCGCGTACGGCGTCGACGCGGCGTCGCCGAGGGCGCAGAACGAGCGGCCCGAGATCTGCTTGCAGATCTCGTCGACGGTGTCGATGTCGACCTCCTCGGCCGTGCCGTGCTCGAAGCGCTCGAGCATCTGCTCGAGCCAGAACGTGCCCTCGCGGCACGGTGTGCACTTGCCGCACGACTCGTGCTTGTAGAAGTGGATCCAGCGGCTGATGGCGCGGACCACGCTCGTCGTCTCGTCGAAGACCATCGGGCTGCCGGTGCCGAGCATCGTGCCGTTGGCGGCCATGTCCTCGTAGGTCAGCGGGACGTCGAGGTGCTCGGGCGTGAGCATCGGGACGCTGGAGCCGCCGGGGATCCAGAACTTCAGCTCGTGACCGGCGCGCACGCCGCCGGCGTAGTCGAGCAGCTCGCGCATCGTGATGCCGAGCGGAGCCTCGTAGATGCCGGGCCGCTCGACGTGGCCCGAGACCGCGAAGAGCTTGAAGCCGGGTGACTTCTCGGTGCCGAACTGCTTGAACCAGTCGGCGCCGTTGCGCACGATCGTCGGCAGGTTGGCGATGGTCTCGACGTTGTTGATGACCGTCGGGCCGCCGTACAGGCCGGCGACCGCGGGGAACGGCGGCTTGAGGCGCGGCTGGCCGCGACGGCCCTCGAGCGAGTCGAGCAGCGCCGTCTCCTCGCCGCAGATGTAGGCGCCCGCACCGGAGTGCACGACGATGTTGAGCTCGTAGCCCGAGCCGAGGATGTCGGAGCCGAGGAAGCCCGCGGCGTACGCCTCGCGCACCGCCGACGCGACACGGCGGATGACGTGGGGCACCTCGCCGCGCACGTAGATGAACGCCCAGTTCGCACGGATCGCGTAGGCGGCGTGGATGCAGCCCTCGACCAGCGCGTGGGGGTTGTTGTACATGAGCGGGATGTCCTTGCAGGCACCCGGCTCCGACTCGTCGCCGTTGACGACGAGGTAGTTCGGGCGGCCGGTGTTCTGCGGGACGAAGCCCCACTTCATGCCGGTCGGGAAGCCCGCGCCGCCACGGCCGCGCAGGCCGGAGTCCTTGACCAGGGCGATGACGTCGTCGGGGTGCACGCCGAGCGTGACCGGGACGGTCTCGTAGCCGCCGTGACGGCGGTAGCCCTCGATCGTGTGGGAGTCGGCGTCGTCCCAGTGGGCGGTGAGGATCGGGGTCAGGGCCATCGCTCAGCCCTCCGACTTCTGCGCGGCGGCCTTGAGGGGCGACTCGGCGGGGCCTTCCGGTGCGGTCATCCCGCGCTCCTTCGCGACCGACAGGCCGGCCAGCATGCGGTCGTCCTTGCCGCCCTCCTGGGCGAGGCCGTCGTCGAAGCCGGCGAGCGAGCGCTCGATCTCCTCGAACGTGCCGATGCGCGGCCCGCGGGTCGAGAAGACCTCCTCGCCGCGCTGCAGCTTCTCGACGACCTCGAGCGCGCGGGGCACGTCCATGTCGTCGAGGAACTCCCAGTTGGCGGTCATGACCGGGCCGTGGGTGCAGGCGGCCTGGCACTCGATGCGCTCGAGGGAGATCAGGCCGTCGGCGGTGACCTCGTCGTGGCCGACGCCGAGGCGCTCGGACAGCGCGCCCCAGATCGCGTCGCCACCGAGCACGGCGCACAGCGTGTTGGTGCAGACGCCGACGTGGTAGCGGCCGACCTTGTGGCGCTTGTACATCGTGTAGAACGTCGCGACCGCGGCCACCTCGGCCGTGGTGAGGCCGACGACGTCGGCGCACAGCGCGATGCCGTCGGGCGTCACCGTGCCCTCCGCCGACTGGACGAGGTGCAGCAGCGGCAGGAGCGCCGAACGGCTCTGCGGGTAGCGACCCGCGAGCTCCACCGCGTCGGCGCGGGTCTGCTCGGTCAGTGCCATGTCGTCTCTCTCGTTCGTCTCGTCGTCTGCTTCTCGTCGCTCAGGCGTCGACGCTGTGCTTCTCGGTGCGGAACCGCTCGGCTCGTTGCACTCGCCTCACCTGTCCACACCACCCATGACGGGATCGATCGACGCCACGGCCCCGATCACGTCGGCGACCTGGCCGCCCTCGCACATCGCCGCGGTCGCCTGCAGGTTGTTGAAGGACGGGTCGCGGAAGTGCACGCGGTACGGGCGGTTGCCGCCGTCGCTCACGGCGTGGACGCCGAGCGCGCCGCGCGGCGCCTCGGTCCAGGAGTAGACCTGGCCGGCCGGCACGTGGAAGCCCTCGGTGACCAGCTTGAAGTGGTGGATCAGCGCCTCCATCGACTCGCCCATGATGTGGCGGATGTGGTCGAGGGAGTTGCCCTGGCCGTCGCCGCCGATCGAGAGCTGCGCGGGCCAGGCGATCTTCTTGTCGGCGACCATGACCGGTCCCGGCGTCTTCTCGAGCAGGTCGCACGCCTGCGCGATGATCCGCATCGACTGGTTGATCTCCTCGATGCGGATCAGGAACCGGCCGTACACGTCGCACGAGGTCTCGGTCGGGACGTCGAAGTCGTAGCGCTCGTAGTGGAAGTAGGGCATCGCCTTGCGCACGTCGTAGGGCAAGCCCGTCGCGCGCAGCACCGGGCCGGTGACGCCGAGGGCCATGCAGCCCGCGAGGTCGAGGTAGCCGATGCCGGAGGTGCGGTCCTTCCAGACCCCGTTGTCGACGAGCATCGTCGGTACGCCGTCGAGCTGCTTGGGCAGCTTGCGCAGCACCTCTCGGATCTGCGCGACGCCGCCCTCGGGCATGTCCTGCGCCACGCCGCCGGGGCGGAGGTAGGCGTTGTTCATGCGCAGGCCGCTCATCATCTCGATGAGCCGCAGGATCTCCTCGCGGTCGCGGAAGCCGTTGGTCATCGCGGTGAGCGCGCCCATCTCGAAGCCGCCGGTCGCGAGCGCGACGAGATGCGAGGAGATGCGCTGGAGCTCGAGGGCGATCACACGGATGATCTGCGCGCGCTCCGGGACGTCGTCCTCGATGCCGAGCAGCTTCTCCACGGCGAGGACGTAGCCGGCCTCGTTCGCCATGCACGCGAGGTAGTCCATGCGCGTCACGAAGGCGACGCCCTGGGTCCACGTGCGGTACTCGAGGTTCTTCTCGATGCCGGTGTGCAGGTAGCCGATGCCGCAGCGGGCCTCGGTGACCGTCTCGCCGTCGAGCTCGAGGATGAGGCGCAGGACGCCGTGGGTCGACGGGTGCTGCGGACCCATGTTGACGACGATGCGCTCCTTGCGGCCCTCCTCGGGCGCCAGCACGGAGTCCCAGTCCTGGCCGGTGACCGTGAAGACGCGGCCCTCGGTGGTCTCGTAGGCGCCGGCGTACGGGTCGGTGCCCGCCTCGTCGGAGGCCGGGGCGTCGTAGGACGCCTCGTAGGTGACGTCGTTCATCAGGAGTACGACCTCCGCTGGTCCGGCGGCGGGACGGTGGCGCCCTTGTACTCGACCGGGATGCCACCGAGCGGGTAGTCCTTGCGCTGCGGGTGCCCCGGCCAGTCGTCGGGCATGAGGATGCGGGTGAGGCCCGGGTGCCCGTCGAAGACGATGCCGAACATGTCGAACGTCTCGCGCTCGTGCCAGTCGTCGGCCGGGTAGACCGAGACGACGCTCGGCACGTGCGGGTGCTCCTCCGAGGCGCTGACCTCGACGCGGACCATCCGGTTGTGGGTGATCGACAGCAGGTGCCACACCGCGTGGAGCTCGGCGCCGACCATGTGCGGGTAGTGGACGCCGGACACGCCCGTGCAGACCTCGAAGCGCAGACCCGGCTCGTCGCGCAGGCGCTGCATGAACGCGAGCAGGTGCTCGGGGCGCACGTGGAAGGTGATCTCGCCGCGGTCGACGACGGTGTAGATCACGGCCTCGTCGAAGGAGAGGTCGTCGTCGGCGAGCGCGAGGTCGATCTCGTCGGCGACCTCGTCGTACCAGCCGCCGAAGGGGCGCACGCTCGGGGCCGGGAGCTCGACCGTGCGCACGAGACCGCCGTACCCGGAGGTGTCGGGACCGACGGAGCCGCCGAACATGCCGCTGCGGACGTCGACGACGGGGAGCGTGGGGACGTCGGCGGGGACGATCTCCGCGACCTCGGCCGGGACGTCGGGGGTGTCGGTCACCGCAGCAGCCCCTTCATCGCGGAGGTGGGCTCGGCCTGCAGGGCGAGCTCCTCGAGCTCGGTGATCTGGGCCTGGCGGTGGGCACCCATCTTGGTGGCCTTGGCCTTCTCGTGGACCTTGAGGATCGCGTCGATGAGCATCTCCGGGCGCGGCGGGCAGCCGGGCAGGTAGACGTCGACGGGCACGATGTGGTCGGCGCCCTGCACGATCGCGTAGTTGTTGAACATGCCGCCGCTGCTGGCGCAGACGCCCATCGCGATGACCCACTTCGGGTCGGGCATCTGGTCGTAGATCTGGCGCATGACCGGGGCCATCTTCTGGCTCACGCGGCCCGCGACGATCATGAGGTCGGCCTGGCGCGGCGACCCGCGGAAGACCTCCATGCCGAAGCGCGCGAGGTCCCAGCGGGGTCCGCCGGTGGACATCATCTCGATCGAGCAGCACGCCAGCCCGAACGTGGCGGGCCACATCGAGCCGGCGCGCGCGAGGCCCGCGACCTTCTCGACGGACGTGAGGATCACCCCGCCCGGGAGGCTCTCCTGGATCCCCATCGGTCTAGCCCTTCTGTCCGTGAGTCGTGGCGGTCGTGCGGTGCGCGGGAGCGGCGGGACGGGTCACTGGTCCCACTCGAGCCCGCCGCGGCGCCACACGTAGCCGTAGACCACGAGGACGGTGACGATGAACAGCGCCATCTCGATCAGCCCGAACAGGCGGAGCTGGTCGAAGGCGACGGCGAACGGGTAGAGGAAGACGATCTCGATGTCGAAGACGATGAAGAGCATCGCCGTCAGGTAGTACTTCACCGGGAACCGGCCGCCGCCGATCGGCTGCGGCGTCGGGTCGATGCCGCACTCGTAGGAGTCGGTGAGGGACCGGTTGTACTTCTGGGCGCCGACGGTCTTCGGCGCGAGGAGCACCGAGAAGAGCGCGAACAGCAGACCCAGGGTGCCGAGCACGAAGATCGGCAGGTAGACCTCGCCCACGGTGGCGTCCTCCTCGTGCTCGTCGGACCCCCGAGGGCGTCCGGATGTGCTGCGCTGCCGTGCATGACACCGCTTGCACCGCGGCGAATCCTAGTGCGGACCCGGAGCGGGACTCTCGGCACCCGGGAGCCACCCCGGGAGCCGTCGGTGCCGGTCGTTGCGTCGTGCTGGTCGTGCTGTCGAGACGGTCGTGCGAGCCGTGCGGACCGGCGGGCTCCGGGGCGGATCGTCCGCCGGCCGGGGGGCTCACGGACGGACAGGATCCTCGGGGTCGCAGGTACGTGCGCGTGCGCTTGTGAATTCCTTCACGAGGGCGTGCTAACCCTACCCCCGCGACCGCGTCGCCCGAAGGGGGTCGGTCGCACCCGAACGAACGAGACGTGCGCCACCTTGGAGGCTGCTCGGGCTGCCGACGCGACCCGCGACCCCTAGCCTGATCGCGTGTCGACCGCGCCGTACGCCGTGCCCTCCCCGCCGGCGACCGTGCGCACCGTCGTCCTCCCCGACGAGGTGGCCGACCGTCCGCTCCTCTCGCTGCTCCCCCGCGGCGTCGCGCACACCTCCTGGGTGACCACCGACGCCGACGGCGGCGACACCGGCCTGGTCGGCTGGGGCGAGGCCGCGCGCGCCGAGCTCGGTGGCCCGGAGCGCTTCTCCCGCGCCCAGCGCTGGTGGGCCGGCTGGCTCGCCGACGCCGACGTCGACGACGACCTCGGCGTCCCCGGCTCGGGGCCGGTGGCCTTCGCCTCCTTCGCGTTCGACCCCCACCCCGGTACGTCGGTGATCGTCGTGCCGTCGGTCGTGGTCGGCCGGCGCGACGGCGTCAGCTGGCTCACCGTCGTCGCCGACTCGCCGCGAGCCGCCCGCCACGCGATCGACGAGACGCTCGCCGGCCTGCGCCACCCGGCCGCGCTGCCGAAGGCTCCCGAGGGCGTCGCCTACTCCGAGGGCTCGCTCACCGTGCCCGAGTGGCAGGAGGCGGTGGCCGAGGCGGTCGCGCGCATCGACGCCGGCGAGCTCGACAAGGTCGTGCTCGCGCGCGACGTCGTCGTCACCACCGACGGACCCGTCGACCCGCGCTTCCTGCTCACGCGCCTGGCCGCGAGCTATCCCTCCTGCTGGACCTTCTCGGTCGACGGCCTGCTCGGCGCGACCCCCGAGATGCTCGTGCGCCGCCTCGCCGACACCGTCACGTCGCGGGTGCTCGCCGGCACGATGCGCCGCTCGTCCGACGGCTCCACCGACGCCTCGCTCGCCTCGGCGCTGCTCGACTCCGCCAAGGACCACGCCGAGCACGAGTACGCCGTGTCCTCGGTCGCGGCCGCTCTCGCGGCGCACTGCACCGACCTCGACGTA
This sequence comes from Candidatus Nanopelagicales bacterium, assembly GCA_046330715.1. Classification (GTDB taxonomy): domain Bacteria; phylum Actinomycetota; class Actinomycetes; order S36-B12; family CAIYMF01; genus Longivirga. The sequence continues at coordinate 731,059 of JAXLSG010000001.1, read as the reverse complement.
CCCGAGACGCCGCGCCTGCTGCGCCTGGCCAACGTCCAGCACCTCGCGACCGACGTCACCGGCGTCCTCGCCGACGGCGCCCCGGTGCTCGCCCTCGCGGCGTCGCTGCACCCGACGGCGGCCGTGTGCGGCACGCCCACCGAGCGCGCGTTCGCCGTGATCCGCGAGCTCGAGGGCATGGACCGCGGCCGCTACGCCGGCCCGGTCGGCTGGATCGACGCGCACGGCGACGGCGAGTTCGGCATCGCGCTGCGCTGCGCCACCGTCGAGGCCGAGGACCGGCTGCGCCTCTACGCCGGCTGCGGGCTGGTGAGCGGCTCGGACCCCGAGCTCGAGCTCGCCGAGTCGCAGGCCAAGCTCGTCGCCATGCGCGACGCCCTCGAGTCCCCCTGACCTCTCGCGCCCTCCCTGAGGTCGCGCAGCCACGCGTGCCTGGCATAACGCAGACGAGATCTCGTCTGCGTCATGCCTCGTGCTGTGAGAGCGCGTGGGTCGGGCGCCTCGCGAAACGGGGTGACCGTGCGGCACCGCGGTGCGGTTCGATGACCCGGTGAGCGGGCTGAGGCTGCGGGAGAGCACCGACGACGACGTGCCGGCGCTGGCGGCGGTCGCGACGGCGGGCTATCGACGGTTCACCGGGCGCGAGGCGCCGTGGTCGGAGACCGGGCTGCGCCGGATGCGGATCGTGCCCGGGCGCGACCCGGGGCGCGACTTCCCGGTCGTGGTGCGCGGCGACGAGATCGTCGCGTGGGGCGCGCTGTTCGCGAACGCGCCGTACAGCGAGATGTTCTCGCCGGTGCACGTCGACCCCGACCTCGACGACGCCGAGCTCGGCACCGCGGTCGGACTCCTGCTCGACCACCTCGACGCGCTCGCCCGCGAGGCGGTCGCCGACGAGCCCGCGGACCCGGGTCGGCTGCGCACGACCGAGGTGCTCGCGCAGGACGAGCGTCTGCGGCAGGCCTTCGAGTCGCGCGGCTACGTCGTCGACCGCGACGAGTACGAGATGGCGATCTCGCTCGACGGCGTACCCGTGGGACCGGTCTGGCCCGACGGCATCACCGTCGCGGCGCTGCGCGGCCCCGACGACCGCGACGTCGTGGTCGAGCTGCTGGCGGAGTCGTTCGCCGAGCACCCGGGCGACCTGCCGTTCACGCCCGAGCTCATCGGGCACGTGCTCTCGGGCGAGGACCTCCGCGTGTCCGCGTCGGCGATCGCGTCGGACGCCGACGGACCGGTCGGTCTCGTCGTGTGCCGCGACCGCCCTGCGGCCGGCTACGTGTGGGTGCTCGGTGTGCTGCCGCGCGCCCGTCGTCACCACCTCGGTACGTCGCTGCTGCGGCACGCGTTCCATGCGTACGCCGCCGACGGGATCCACCTCGTGACGCTCGACGTCGACGGCGGCAACGACAGCGGCGCGCTCACCGTCTACGAGCGCGCCGGCATGGCCGTCCGCACCCGCAACCTCGTCCTCCAGCGCCCCCTCGACCCCTGACGAGAGCGCGTGATCTTGCTCGTGTGCTTGTTTCCCGAGCCGGGTAACCAGCACACGAGCAAGATCACGCAGATGGACGCTCGGGGGTCAGACCTCGTCGAGGTCGTCGAGGTCGACGAGGGCCGCGCCGACGTCGGTCTGGATGTCGCGCAGGAGCGCGGCCTCCGCGGCGCGGTCGCCGACCTTCGCGACGATCACCCGCACGCTGCCCGACACGGCGGCGTCGTCGAGGGCGTCGACGAGGCCCGTGACGTCGTCGACCACGACGACGCCGTCGACCGCCGCCGCCTTCGCGACCGCGGCGAGGTCGAGGCCGAGCGGGGTGCCGAAGACGCGCTCGAAGTGACGGCTGCTCGACTGCTCGAGCTGGCCGAAGATGCCGCCGCCGTCGTTGTCGACGACGACGATCACGAGGTCGGGGCGCGGCTCGTCGTCCCCCACGAGCAGGCCGTTGTGGTCGTGCAGGAAGGCGAGGTCGCCGAGGAGCGCGTACGTCGTGCCGCCGGTGACGCTCACGATCTCGGCCGCGCCGTCCTCGTCGACGTTGACGATCGTGCGCGTCGACTGGTGCGCGAGCGCCGCGCCCCACGCGGTCGACACGAGGCCGTCGATGCCCGACGTGCCGCGGTTGCCGATCACGACCGGCGCCGACTCGCTGTCGCGCACGCGCGCGAACGCCTCGAGGTGGCGCACCGGCCACGACGCGGCAGCCAGCAGCAGCGCGCTGGAGTCGAGCGCGTCCCACAGCGTGCGGGCGACGTCGGGTCCGGTGAGGCCGGTGGCGTCGTCGAGCCGCTTCGACACCGCCGCTGCGGCGCGCGCGTCGGCGGCGAGCCACGAGTCGAGCCAGGAGTCGTCGTAGGCCTCGTACTCGCCGGGCGGCTCGGGCACGACGGACACGAAGACGGTCGCGCTGCGCGTGGGGTCGGGACGGCGTACGGCGGCGCGCTCGTCGGCGACGAGCACGAGCGGCGCCTCGCGCACCAGGCGCATCACCGACCGCGAGAGCCCCGGGGTGCCGACGCACACGACGATCTCGGGCCGGTGCGCGTCGTAGAACGACGGGTCGGCGAGCAGCAGCGGACCGTGGGCGAGGGCGGTGTCGCCGGTGCGGGCGTTGCCGCTCGGCTCCGAGATCAGCGGCCACCCGCACGCCTCGGCGAGAGCGACGGCGGCGTCACTGGCCTCGAGGTCGGCGACGTCGCCCACGACCACGACGCCGCGCGCGGGGACGATCTGCTCGACCTCGATCTCCGAGCCCGGTCCGGCCAGCAGCGCGAGCACCTCGTCGAGCGGCTGCGCGGCGGCCATGCCCAGACGCGCGTCGGCGGCCACGGGCAGCCGCTCGCCCGGATCCGTGCCGAAGGGTGCGAGGCCCAGCGGCTCGATCCAGCTGTCGTCGTCTGAGGGCACGAGCGGCTCGCGGAAGGCGACGTTGACGTGGACCGGTCCGGGGTCGCCCTGCTCGGCGCTCACGGCGATCGCGCGCGAGACGACCGAGCGCCAGTAGCGCACCTGGCCCGGGATCTCCTCGGCGACGGCGAGGTCGTGCGACCACCGCACGGCGCCGCCGAAGATGCGCACCTGGTCGATGGTCTGGTTCGCGCCGGTGTCGCGGAGCTCGGGCGGCCGGTCGGCCGTGAGGGCGATCAGCGGTACGCCGGCGTACGACGCCTCGACCATCGCCGGTGCGAGGTTGGCGACGGCCGAGCCGCTCGTGACGATGACGGCGACCGGCTGACGGCTCACCTTCGCGAGACCGAGCGCGACGAAGCCGGCGCTGCGCTCGTCGACGCGCACGTGCAGGCGCAGGTCGCCGCGGTCCTCGGCGTCGGCGAGGGCGATCGCGAGCGCCGCGCTGCGGCTGCCCGGCGAGAGCACCACCTCGGTGACGCCGCCCGACACGAGCTCGTCGACGATGACGCGGGCCATCGCGGTGGACGGGTTCACGAGTCCTCCCCCAGGATCGCGAGGCAGCGGTCGAGCCGCTCGCGCCACCACACGGCCCGCTCGGCGGGCAGCCGGGACGCTGCGGCACGCAGGGCGTCCGGGTCGGGGTCGCGGCGCACGACCGACAGTCTGCCGTCCCGCGGCAGCGTCGTCTCCTCGGTGAGGTCGGCAGCGAGCAGCCGACCTGTGCCGAAGCCGCACGCGAGCGGCTCAGCAGGGAGCGCAGCGGCGAGCGCGAGACCGGCGTACAGCCCGACGCTCGAGTCCATCGCGCCGCTCACCGTCACGGGCAGACCGATCTCCTCGGCGACGCGCAGCGCGGCCTCGACACCACCGAGCGGGGTCGCCTTGAGCACGAGCACGTCGGCCGCCTCGCGCACGCGGCGCACGAGCTCGTCGTCGTGCGTCGCCGCGAGGCGCACGCCCTCGTCGACCGCGATGCGTACGCCGGTCCGCGCCCGTACGGCCGCCAGCTCGTCGAGCGTGGCGCAGGGCTGCTCGGCGTACTCGAGACCGCCCGCGATGGAGTCGAGGACCTCTAGCCGCTCGACCGCCTCGTCGACGGTCCACGCGCCGTTCGCGTCGACCCGGATGACACCCTCGTCGGCGCCGGCGTCGTCGAGGGCCGAGCGCACGGCCGCGACGCGCGCGACGTCGTCGGTGAAGTCCTGGCCGCGCTCGGCGACCTTCACCTTCACGACGCTGCAGCCGTCGTCGGCCACGGCGTCGGCGACGAGGCGCGCGACCTCGTCGGGACCGAGAGCAGGGACGATCGCGTTGACCGCGACCGACGTGCGGTGCGCCCGCGGCCAGCCGTCGCGCGCGGCCTCGAGCGCGCCGCGCAGCCAGCGCGCGGCCGTGGCGTCGTCGTACTCGGGGAAGGGCGCCCACTCGCCCCACGTGGTGCCGACGCGCAGCAGCACGCCCTCGCGCACCTCGGTGCCGCGGAAGCGCCGCGCCATCGGCAGCGCGAACGGGACCACCTCGTCGACCACGGAGCCATCGTGCCGCGTCCCGACCTCTCCGGCTCCACAGGGCGGCGCACGGCAGCGCGACGCCCGCCGGAGGGCTCGTCACCGGCGGGCGTCGCGGGGCGGGCGCGGCTCAGGCCGGGGTGAGGGTGCCGCCGCCCGCGAGGGTGTAGGTCTTGCCGCCGAGTTCCGGGCTCGAGGCGCTGTCGTAGGTGACCGTGTGGCCGCCGCCGACGATGTTGGTGACGGTGCTCCCGGAGATCTCGGCACCGGTGAGGGCGGTGACGTGGGAGTCGGCCGTGACCGTCCAGGTGCTCGACGGGTCGAGGGCGACCGCAGCCGTCTTCGCCGTACCGGCCGTGTCGATCGCACCGGTCCACGCCGAGGACTTCGTGAGCTCGAGCGTGACGCTGCTGATGCTGTCGGCCACGACGTCGCCGGACAGGGTCTGACCGACCGCGGTCAGGACCGCGGTGCCGCCGTTCGACCCGCTGGTGCCCCAGCTCTTCGCCGCAGCCTCGAGCAGCGTGCCGCTCGTCGCCTTCACGGTGACGCCGGTGAGCGTGATGTCGGCGGTGGTGTTGGTGACCTCGAACAGCGGGCCGGCCGTCGTCGTCAGCGACCCGCCGGTCATGGTGAAGACGCCGTCGGACCCCGACGCGTCGCCGGACATGCTCTGGTAGATCAGCACGCCCCACTTCGCGGCGCCCGAGAGCGTGGAGTCCGTGAGCGTCACGGAGTTGGCGCCCTCGATCACGACGGCCTCGGACCCGGTGGCCCTGCCGGTGATGCCGGTGGCCGTGAGCTTCCCGGTGGAGTACAGGACCGGCGAGTCCTTCCCGGTGGTCGTGTAGGTGCCGCCCTCGACGGTGATCGTGCCGCCGCCGCGGTCGGTCGCGATGGTGGCGCTGTTGGCCCCGGACGTCGTCGACGTGACGTCGGTGGCGGTGATCGAGCCGCCGCCGCTCGCCATGATCCCGTGCGCGTACTGACCGGTGGCCGTGACCGTCGTGCCGGAGATGGCGACGCTCGTGCCGTCGCCGTACGCGAAGACGCCGTTGGCGCCGGCACCCGTGGTCGACACCGAGCCGCCAGTGAGGGTGATCGACGCGCCGTCCTCGGCGAGGACGCCGGCGTCGAGGCCGTAGAACGAGCTCTCGTCCGACGACGACGACGCGCCGGACGTCGTCACGGCGACGTCGTCGAGCGTCACGCTGGTTCCGCTGCCCGATGCGAGGACGCCGGAGGTGTTCTGCGCCGACGCCGAGATCGACTCGCCGGACTTCGCGGTGCTCCCGCTCGTGACCGACAGCGTGCCGAGCGCCGTCGTGCGGCTGGTCGAGCCGCCGCCTCCCGGCGGTGCGGCCGGCGCGCCGGAGGCGGCGGCCTGCTGCACGGTCGTCCCGGTGCTGGTGGTCGCGTCGGTGCTGCTCGACGATCCGCAGGCCGTCAGCAGCAGCGCGGTCCCGACGGCGAGGGCTGCGGCTCGGCGGGCGGTGCGGGCGGTGCGGGTGCTCATGGCTCCTCCTCGGTGGACTGCACCCACCGTGCGCGGCAGCGCTGGGAGGACCCTGGGAGGCGTCTCGGTCCCACCTGCCCGGACCCGAGGAGATCGCTGGGTACGCCGAGGATGCGGCGTACGCCGACGGCGTCAGCCGAGGCCGCTCACGAGCTGGCACCACAGCGCCCGCGCTCGCTGGAGGACCGTCGGCGGCTCGACCGGCGTCGGGTCCGGCGCTGCGTCGTCGACCGTCGTGTCCACGCGGTCGTCGTCGTGCGTCATGGTCGCCTCCGGTGCCGGATCGCGGCTGCTGCCGAGTCGAGCCTAGGCTCGACGCCGTGACGACGCAGGCCCGCCGACCCGTGCGCCTGCTCGAGATCGTCCCTGGCCCGCGCGGCGTCGAGGCGCTGCTCGAGGCGCTGCCCGCCGCGCTCGCGGGCGAAGGCCCGGCGCTCGGTCTGGCGCCCAGCGGCGACGCCGAGCACGCTCGGCGCTCGCGCGAGGCGGTGGTCGCAGGCGACGCGCTCGTCGACGACGACGTCGCGGTGGTCGTCGCGACGAGCGGCTCGACGGGTACGCCGCGGGGCGTGCTGCTGCCCGCGTCGTCGCTGCTGGCCTCGGCGCACGCGGCGCTCGACCGGATGGGCGGCCCGGGAGCGTGGACGCTCGCGCTGCCCGTCACGTCGGTGGGCGGGCTGCAGGTCGTGCTGCGCGCGCTGGTGGCCGACGTCGAGCCGCTCGTGCTGGCGTCGGTGGGCGGTGCCGGCCCGTTCGAGCCTGCCGAGCTCGCGCGCCTCACGTGGCGGCTCGACCCGTCGCTCCCGGCGTACACGTCGCTCGTCCCGGCGCAGGTGGCGCGGATGCTCGACGACCCCGCCGGGCTCGACGCCCTGCGCGCGTACGAGGCGGTCCTGCTCGGCGGCGCGCGCACGCCGGCGCCGATGCTCGAGTGGCTGCGCGCGGCGCAGGTCGCGGCGATCCCGACGTACGGCATGACCGAGACGAGCGGCGGGATGGTCTACGACGGCCGCCCGCTCGACCACGTCGGCGTGCGCGTGATCGACCCCGACGAGAACGGCGTCGGCCGGCTCGCGCTCACCGGTGCGACTCTGGCGCGCGGCTACCTCGGCGACCAGGAGGCGACCCGCGAGCGCTTCGTCGACGGCATGCACGTCACGGGCGACCTCGGCCGGGTGCGCGACGACGGCGTGGTCGAGGTGATCGGCCGGCTCGACGACGTGGTCCAGGTGGGAGGCGTCAACGTCGCCGTCGCCGCAGTCGAGGACCTGCTCCTGTCCTCGTGCGACGACGCGTGCGTGCTCGCGTCCGACGACGAGCTGTGGGGGTCGCGGCTGACGGCGTACGTCGTGGGCGGTCCGTCCGACGACGCGCTCGCCGCCCTCGTCGCCGACGCCCTCGGCCGCCCCGCCGTGCCACGCGCCTGGGTCCGCCTCGACGCGATCCCGCACCTGCCCAACGGCAAGCCCGACCGCGACCGCCTGCGTTCCCTCACCCAGTGAGGGTGCCCCACGGTGCGCTAGCGGCATCCTCCGCGCCCCCCACCTATGCCACCTCGGTCGGCACCCGATGCGACCGCGAAGTGCGTGGGGCGGATCCGGTGCGCCTAGCGCACCGCGGGGCACATTCACTGCAGAGCAAGGGGGCCTGAGAGGATCCGCGTCGTGGCGACGTTCGGGCAATGGGTCGAGGGCGCGCGGCCGCGCACCCTCCCCGCGGCCGTCGCGCCCGTCATCGTCGGCACCGCGGCGGCGTACTACTGGCTCGCCCACGTCCTGAGCTTCCCCGACGGGAGCTACTTCACCGCCGGCCCGTTCGAGGTGGCGACGTCCGGAGCCGCCCCGTTCGCAGTCGAGGCGACCGGCGACATCTCGACCGTCATCGCGCTCCACGACTCCCATGCGACGACGTCGTGGTCGCAGCTGGTGGTGCGCGCGCTTCTCGCGCTGGTCGTGGCGCTCGCGCTGCAGGTCGGGGTCAACTACTCCAACGACTACAGCGACGGCATCCGCGGCACCGACGAGGTGCGCGTCGGTCCGGTGCGCCTGGTCGGCCAGGGGCTCGCTCCGGCACGGCAGGTGAAGTACGCCGCGTTCGCGTGCTTCGGCGTCGCGGCGGTCGCGGGTCTGGTCCTCGTGCTCATCACCCAGGCGTGGTGGCTGCTGCTCGTCGGACTCGCCGCGATCGTGGCGGCGTGGTTCTACACCGGCGGCCCGCGCCCCTACGGGTACGCCGGGCTCGGCGAGCTGTTCGTGTTCGTGTTCTTCGGCCTCGTCGCGGTCGCCGGCAGCACCTACGTGCAGACCCTCACGATCACGGCGACGTCGGTCGCCGGCGGGGTCGCGTGCGGTGCGCTGTCGGTGGCGATCCTGCTGGCGAACAACCTGCGCGACATCCCGACCGACCGGGTCCACGGCAAGCGCACCCTGGCGGTCCGGCTCGGCGACCACGGCACGCGCATCGCCTACCTGTGCGCCGTCGCCGCGCCGTTCCTGGTGGCGGGCGCCATCGCGATCCCGAACACGCCGTGGGCGCTGATCGCGCTGCTCGCCATCCCGTTCGCGGTGGCGCCGGTGCGCGCCGTACGGGGCGGCGCCGTCGGCCGCGACCTCATCCCCGTGCTCGCCGGCACCGGGCGTCTGCTGCTCGTGTACTCCGTGCTGCTCGGCGCCGGTCTCGTCATCGCGGGCGCGACCGCGTGACGCGCTAGGGGCGCTGCTCGTCCGTCGGCTGCTCGGCGGGTGCGTCGGCCGCCGGCTCGGCGAGGTCGTCGTCGAGGTCGTCGTAGTCCTCGGCGCGGGTCGAGGCGTCGATGCGGTCGTTCACCTTCTGCACAGCGTGCGTGATGCCGTACGCCGCACCCTCGCGGCTGCCCTTGAGCGCCACCATCGCGATCACGCCGGAGATCAGGAACGCGAACAGGATGAGGAACAGGCCGCGCAGGCCGACGAGGTAGAGCAGGCCACCGACGACCATGAGCAGCAGCAGGCGCTTGAGGGTGTAGATGACGATCGGGTGCCGACCGAAGGCGGCATCGCTCGGCGGGGCGTCTACCGCGGCGTCGACCGGGGCGCCCTCGGGAGGGGTGCTGCCGTCGGGGGCGGTCGGGTCGGTGGTCGGCTCGCTCACGGGCACCACGGTACGTCGAGGTGCGGGGTCGGGCGCCACCGGGCCGAGCGACGACGGGTCAGGCCGCGGGGCCGTCGTGGCCCTCGCCGCGGTGCTCGCGGTGCTCGCGCATCTTGCGCGACCACTCGTCGTCGGCGAGCTTGCGCAGGAACGCGGGGTCGTCGTCGGGGGCCACCGGACCGCGCTTGCCGCGGGTGCGGGTGCGGGGGGTCGGGGCAGCCGGGGAGGCGGCGTCGACCTTGGTGCGCGCCGGGCGGCCGCCGAGCAGCCAGGCCACCGGACCGAGGACCGGGACGACCACGATCACGACGAACCAGAGCCACTTGGGCAGGAACCGGGCCTCGTCGCGCGGCGTCAGGATGCAGTCGATGAGGGCGTAGAGCGACAGCACGAGGACCGCGCCGTAGAGCAGGAACCGCATGCCGTCACCTCCCTCTCACGAGAGTACGTCGAGTCGGGCCGGCGCGCCGCTCGCGGGTCAGACTCCGCCGTAGGAGTGCAGGCCGGAGACGAGGATGTTGATGCCGATGAAGTTGAAGACGAAGCACCCGAAGGCGACGAGCGCGATGTACGCCGCCTTGCGCCCCTTCCACCCCGCGGTCGCCCGGGCGTGCAGGTAGGCGGCGTACGCGACCCAGGTGATGAACGCCCAGGTCTCCTTCGGGTCCCAGCCCCAGTAGCGGCCCCAGGCGTTCTCGGCCCAGACGGCGCCGGCGATGATCGCGAAGGTCCACAGCGGGAAGAGGAACGCGTTGGTGCGGTAGGCCATCGAGTCGAGCTTGGCCGCGGCCGGGAGCCGGCGGGCGAAGCCCGCGAGCCAGTAGCGGCGGTCCTCCGCGCGACGGCGCTCCCCGGTGTCGGCGATGAGGAACAGCACCGTGCAGATGGCGCCGATGCAGAACGCCGCGCCGCAGATCATCGCGGCCGAGACGTGGATCAGCAGCCAGTAGGACTTCAGGGCCGGGACGAGCTGCGCGGCCTCGGTGTAGAAGACCGTCATCGCCAGGCCGAGCACGAGCAGCACCGACGTCGAGACGAAGATGCCGAGCCAGCGCAGGTCGCGCCGCAGCGACAGGACCACGAAGACGAGGGCGACGACGAAAGCCGACGTCATCGCGAACTCGCACATGTTGCCCCACGGCGCGCGGCTCACGGAGAGGCCGCGGAAGAGCACGCCGAGCCCGAGCAGGATCGTGCCGAGCCACATCGTGGACATGCCGATGTTGCCCGCGCGGCGCCCCGGCGGGAGCGCGTCGTCGGCCGGCCCGCCGGTGGCGACCTTGGTCGCGACGGCGACGCCGCCGGCCTCGGCCTCGAGGTCGGTCGCGGTCGACTCGGCGGGGAGCTCGTCGACGGTGCGCATCGCCGCGAAGGACGCGGCGAAGGCGATCATCGAGACCGTGAAGGCGGCCATCGCGCCGTACACGAGGTAGTTGCTGTAGATCGCGAGCGTCTCGTTGACGGTCACGGTGCTCCTCGGGGTGCGGGTGCCTCCGGCTCGGGGTCCGGCGACGTGGTGCGGGTGGTGCGGATCGTGCCGAGCGCCGACGCGAGGGCGTCGACCTCCTCGGCCACGGTGGCGTGCTCGGTGCGGGTCAGGCCCGCGACGTCGACCACGGTAACGCCTGCCCCCGGGGCCGACACCCGGACCCACATCCTGCGGCGGCGGATGAGGAGCGAGAGGGCCAGGCCCGACATCGCGACGATGCCCGCGAGCAGCGCGAGCTCCTTGCCGGGGTCGCGCGCGACGCTGAACGACGCCCACTGCTGGTAGCCGTCGAAGGACACCGTGGTGCCGTCGGGCAGGGTCCACGACTGGCCCGGGCGCAGGCCCTTCACGCCGACCTGGCGCATGGCCGCGGTGTCGAGCTTGTAGACCGACTGGGGCCGGCCGTTGTCGAGGCCGAGGTCGCCGGTCCAGGCGGTGAGGAAGACGGCCGGGTCGTCGGCGGCGGGGAACACCGACCGCGCGCCCTGGTCGTCGACGACCGCGGTCGGGAGGAACACGCCCTGCAGGCCGAGCTGCGGGACCGTGTCGGGCACCTTCACGACGCCGGTCGACGTGAAGTAGCCGTCCTGCGGGAGGAAGACGACCGAGTCCTGGAAGACGACCTGGCCCTGGGCGTCCTTGACCGTGAACGTCGGGGCGTAGCCGTGGCCGACGAGGAAGACCTTGACGCCGTCGATCTCGAGCGGGTCGTTGACCTCGACCGTGGTCTTCTCCGGCGCCTCGCCGGGCGCGCGGACGAGGGTGACCTCGGCGGCGAACTCGCGCGCGGCGCCGTTCTGCTGGCCGCCGCGCTGGTAGGCCGCGGTGAACCTGTCGAGGGTGAAGCTGAACGGCGGCAGCGAGTCGTCGGAGTGGAACCGGCCCGGCGTGAAGGCGTCGAACTGCGCGCGGGTGTCGGCGAACGACGACCCCTCGCGCACGATCACCGTGCCCTTGAAGCCGGTGAGCGACCCGAGCGCGACGCCGGCGAGGATCCCGATGAGGGCCACGTGGAAGAGCAGGTTGCCGGTCTCGCGCGCGTAGCCCTTCTCCGCCGCGACCGTGCCCGTGGTGCCGTCGTACGGCGTGACGTCGACCCGCCAGAAGCGCGACCGCAGGTGGCTGCGGGCCGCCTCGAGGACCGCGGCCGGGTCGTCGGTGGAGTCGACCGTGCGGTGCTCGGGGAGCCGACCGAGGTTGCGCGGCGCTGCCGGCGGACGGGCGCGCAGGATCCGCCAGTGCGCCACCGCGCGGGGTACGACGCAGCCCACGAGCGACACGAACAGCAGCAGGTAGATCGCGGCGAACCACGGCGCCGCGAAGACGTCGAAGAGGCCGAGCTTGTCGAAGAACCGGCCCTTGGTCGGGTCGTCGGCGAGGTACTGCGTGACCTTGACCGGGTCGGTGCCGCGCTGCGGGAGCAGCGAGCCAGGCACCGATGCGAGGGCGAGGAGGAACAGCAGCACGAGCGCCGTGCGCATGCTGGTGAGCGTGCGCCAGGCCCAGCGCAGCCAGCCGCGGACGCCGATCCCGACGGAGGCGTCGACCTCGGCGGGGACCGTCGACATCCCGGCGGTGTCGGTGTCGGGCCGCTGGTCCGACACGTCGGTCACAGCGGGACGCCCCAGCCGCTCGCCCAGGAGCGCAGCCCGATGGTGAGGTCGTCCCACAGGCCGGTGACGAGCAGGACGCCGATGGCCACGAGCATCGCCCCGCCGATCCGCATGACCAGCTGGCTGTGGCGGCGTACCCAGCCGACCGTGCCGAGCAGGCGGCGGTAGAGCAGGCCGACCACGATGAACGGCAGGCCCAGGCCGAGGCAGTAGAAGAACGAGAGCAGCGCGCCGCGGGCGGCGCTCGCCTCGGTGAACGCGAGGGTCTGCACGGCACCGAGGGTCGGGCCGATGCACGGCGTCCAGCCGAGGCCGAAGAGCACGCCGAGCATCGGCGCGCCCCACAGGCCGATCGTCGGCATCCGGTGCACGCGGAACTCGCGCTGCATCCCGGGGACGAGACCGAGGAAGGCGAGACCCAGGACGATGACGAGGACGCCGAGGACGCGCGTGATCGTCGCCTGGTACTCCAGCAGCGCCGAGCCCAGCGCACCGAAGAGGGCGCCGTAGGAGACGAACACGATCGTGAAGCCGAGGACGAACAGCAGGGAGCCCAGCAGCACGCGACCCTTGCGGCGCGCGACGGCCGGAGCGGTCGCCGTGGCCACCGCTCCCCCGGTCGAGGCGGCGGAGGTCGTGGCGGCGCCGGGCTCGGTCGCCCGCTCCTCCTCGCCGAGCAGCTCGGCGCCCGAGAGCCCGGTCACGAAGGAGAGGTAGCCGGGCACGAGCGGCAGGACGCACGGCGACAGGAACGACACCACGCCCGCCGCGAAGGCGATGGGCGCAGCCAGCAGCAGGGAGCCGCTGGTGATGGTGTCGACGGCGCTCATGTCACCCATTCTCCGCCAGGACCGGCTCGATCATGCCCAGCAGGCGGGATCGGTCCACCGCATCGAGGGCCCGGGCGGCCACCCGGCCCTCGCGGTCGAGCACGAGCGTGGTCGGGATGGCCGCCGGCGACATCTGGCCGCGGAAGGCGAGCACGAGGGAGTTGTCGCCGTCGTACAGCGACGGGTAGGAGATCTGGAACCGGCGGGCGAAGGCCTGCGCGTTGGCGATCGAGTCCTTGCCGCCGGACACGATGCCGACGAACGCGACGCCCTTGTCCTTGGTCTGGCCGTAGACCGACTCGAGGGCGCCTGCCTCCTCGCGGCAGGGCGCGCACCACGAGGCCCAGAAGTTCACGACGACGACCTTGCCGCGCAGCGACGCGAGGTCGAGCTTCGCGCCGTCGAGCGTCGTGCCGGCCACCGCCGGCGCCGCGGCGCGCTTGGCCGGGTCGAGGATGATCGTGGAGCCGTCGCCCGCGACGAAACCGCTCGTGCCGTCGCCGCCGGAGGTGCTCGTCGCGCCGCAGCCCGCGAGCACCAGCGCCGCAGCGGCCAGGGCCGCGGCGAGGGCGGTACGGCGGGTCACGGTGCTCCAGTCGTCGGGGGCGTCTTCAGCGCGGACGTGCGGGGCGGTCCCGGGGTTCCGGTACGGCGTCCCGCGTGCGTCACACGGCTCAGGCGCCCTTGGCCTGCTGCGCCGACGCGCCGGCCTGACGGATCAGGTCGGCCGACGGCTCGGTGTAGACGATCGCCACGAGGCGGTCGTCGTCGAACGAGAGGGAGGTCAGGCTGGCGAGCCCGCACTGCCGGCGGCGCGGGTCGTGCACGAACCGGCGGTGCTCGGCGTCGAGCCGCGCCACCCAGATCGGGAGCTGGTGGCTGACGAGCACGGCCTCGTGCCCGCGCGCCTGCTCGCGCGCGGTCGCGACCGCGGCGCGCATCCGCGCGGCGATCTCGACGTAGGGCTCGCCCCAGCTCGGGGTGAACGGGTTGTAGAGGTGGCGCCACGCCTTGGGGTTCTTGAGCGCGCCGTCGCCGACGCCGACGCGCTGACCCTCGAAGACGTTGCCCGCCTCGATGATCCGCTCGTCGGTGCCGATCTCGAGGCCGTGGCTCTCGGCGATCGGTGCCGCCGTCTGCTGCGCGCGTTCGAGCGGCGACGCGGTGACCACGGTGACGTCGCGGTCGGCGAGCGCCTCGGCGGCGCGCACGGCCATCTGCTCGCCGAGGGTCGAGAGGCGGTAGCCGGGGATGCGGCCGTAGAGGACCTTCTCCGGGTTGTGGACCTCGCCGTGGCGCAGCAGGTGGACGACCGTGCGGGTGCTCACTGGTACTCCTTCGCGACGTCCGGGTGCGCCTGCGCGGCGGCGCGGGCGGCGTAGGGCAGAGCCTCCGCCAGGCGGCCGAGCGCCTCGTCGTCGTGGGCCGCCGACACGAACCACGCCTCGTAGGCGCTGGGCGGGAGGTAGACCCCGCGGTCGAGCATCGCATGGAAGAACGCGGCGTACCGCCACGCCTCCTGCGTACGGGCCTCGTCGTAGTCGCGCGGGGCCTCGGGGCTGAAGAAGAACGAGAACAGGTTGCCCGCGGTGGCGTGCGCGTGGACGACGCCCTCGGCCGACAGCGCGTCGGACACGAGCTTCCCGACCGTGGCGGCGGTGCTGTCGAGGTGCGCGTAGACCTCGGGGGTGCAGTGCTGCAGCGTCGCGAGCCCGCAGGCAGCGGCGATCGGGTTACCCGCGAGGGTGCCCGCCTGGTAGACCGGGCCGGCCGGCGCGAGGTGGGCCATCACGTCGGCGCGACCGCCGAACGCCGCGGCAGGGAGGCCGCCGCCCATGACCTTGCCGAAGGTGACGAGGTCGGGCGTGAACGTCGCACCGTCGCGGGCCTCGAGCTCGAGCCAGCCGCCGCGCGCGACGCGGAAGCCGGTCATGACCTCGTCGATCACGAGCAGCGCGCCGTGCGCCTGCGCGATGCGCGCGAGCTCGCCGTTGAAGCCGTCGCGCGGGGCGACGACGCCCATGTTCGCGGCCGCCGCCTCGGTGATCACGACGGCGATGTCGTCGCCGTGCTCGGCGAACGCGGCCTCGACCGCGGCGACGTCGTTGTAGGGCAGGACGATCGTGTCGTGGGCCTGCGCGCCGGTGACGCCGGGGGTGTCGGGCAGGGCGAACGTCGCGATGCCCGAGCCCGCGGCGGCGAGCAGGGAGTCGACGTGGCCGTGGTAGCAGCCGGCGAACTTCACGACCTTGCTGCGGCCGGTGAAGCCGCGCGCGAGACGGATCGCCGACATCGTCGCCTCGGTGCCGCTGCTCACGAGGCGCACCTGGTCGACGGCGTCGACGCGGGACACGATCTCCTCGGCGAGCAGCACCTCGCCCTCGCCCGGCGTGCCGAACGAGAAGCCCTGCGACGCCTTGCTGCGCACGGCCTCGACGACGTCGGGGTGGGCGTGGCCGAGCACCATCGGGCCCCACGAGCACACGAGGTCGAGGTAGCGGCGGCCGTCGACGTCGGTGATCCACGGACCGGTGCCCGAGGCCATGAAGCGCGGCGTGCCGCCGACCGCGCGGAAGGCGCGCACCGGCGAGTTCACGCCGCCGGGGGTCACCTCCCGGCCGCGCGCGAACAGTGCCTGCGAGGCGGGGGCTGCGTCGTCGTACGGGGTGACCGGCACTGCCGTCAGGCCTTCCCTTCCGCGATCCAGCGGCCGAGCTCGGCCGCCCAGTAGGTGAGGACGATGTCGGCGCCGGCGCGGTGGATCGAGGTGACCGACTCCACGACCATGCGGTGGCGGTCGATCCAGCCGTTGGCCGCAGCGGCCTCGACCATCGCGTACTCGCCCGACACCTGGTACGCCGCGACGGGGACGTCGACGGAGTCGGCGACCTCGCGCAGCACGTCGAGGTAGCCGCCCGCGGGCTTGACCATGACGAGGTCGGCGCCCTCCTCGACGTCGAGGCGCACCTCGCGCAGCGACTCGCGGCGGTTGGCCGGGTCCTGCTGGTAGGTGCGACGGTCGCCCTTCAGCTGCGAGTCGACGGCCTCCCGGAACGGGCCGTACGCCGCCGACGCATACTTCGCGGCGTAGGCGAGCACCGACACGTGCGAGGCACCGGCCTCGTCGAGCGCGGCGCGCACGACACCGACCTGGCCGTCCATCATCCCGCTGGTGCCCACGACGTCGGCGCCCGCGTCGGCGAGGGCCATCGCCATCTCGGCGTACCGGACCAGGGTCGCGTCGTTGTCGACCCCGCCCCGGTCGTCGAGCACGCCGCAGTGCCCGTGGTCGGTGAACTCGTCGAGGCACAGGTCGGCCATCACGACGATGTCGTCGCCGACCTCGTCGCGCAGGTCGGCGATCCCGACGTTGAGGATGCCGTCGGGGTCGGTCGCGCCGGTGCCCCGCGCGTCGCGGGTCGTCGGCACGCCGAACAGCATGAGCCCGCCGAGGCCGAGCTCGACCGCCTCGCGCGCGGCCGCGCGCAGCGACTCACGCGAGTGCTGCACGACGCCGGGCAGCGACGCGATCGGCGCCGGCTCGTCGAGACCCTCCCGCACGAACAGCGGGAGGATCAGCCCGGCCGGGTGCAGCCGGGTCTCGGCGACGAGCCTGCGCACCGCCGGCGTACGCCGGAGGCGACGGGGACGCTCGACCGGGAACGGCATGTCAGGTGGCCTTGCGCCGGGCGGCGCCGCGGCGCTTGCTCGGGCGCCACACCGACTCCCCGGCCTCGAGCGCCGCGAGCCGGAGCGCGTCGCCGTGCGCCGCGAGGGCGTCGGTGAGCGCCGCGACCGAGGGCGTCTCGGCGAGGACGTCGACGCGCAGGCCGTGCTCCTCCGCGGTCTTCGCCGTGGCCGGGCCGATGCACGCGATCACCGTGGAGGCGTGCGGCTTCCCGGCGATGCCGACGAGGTTGCGGACCGTGCTCGACGAGGTGAACAGCACCGCGTCGAAGCCGCCGGTCTTGATCGCCTCGCGGGTCTCGGCGGCCGGCGGAGCCGCGCGGACGGTGCGGTACGCCGTGACGTCCTCGACCTCCCAGCCGAGCTCGACGAGACCGGCCACGAGGGTGTCGGTCGCGATGTCGGCGCGCGGCAGGAACACGCGGTTGATCGGGTCGAAGACCGGGTCGAACTCGGGGAAGTCCTCGAGCAGCCCGGCGCTGCTCTGCTCGCCGCTCGGCACGAGGTCGGGGCGGACGCCGAACGCGGTGAGCGCCGCGGCGGTCTGCTCGCCGACGGCCGCGACCTTGAGACCGGCGAACGCGCGCGCGTCGAGGCCGTACTCCTCGAACTTCTCGCGCACGGCCTTCACGGCGTTGACGCTCGTGAACGCGACCCACTGGAAGCGTCCGGACACGAGGCCGGTGATGGCCCGCTCCATCTGCTGCGGGGTGCGCGGCGGCTCGACCGAGATGGTCGGCACCTCGACGCCGACGGCGCCGAAGCGGGTCAGCTGCTCGGAGAGCGCGCCGGCCTGCTCCTTGGTGCGCGGCACGAGCACGCGCCAGCCGAACAGCGGCTTGGACTCGAACCACGAGAGGCGGTCGCGCTGGCCGACGGTCTCGCCGATGACCACGATGCCGGGGCCGGCCTGCTTCGCGGCCTTCACCGCGGCGGCGACGTCGCCGAGCGTGGTGGTCAGCGTGCGCTGCTCCACGGTCGTGCCGCCGCGGGTGATCGCGAGCGGCGTGCCCGTGGCGCGGCCGGCGTCGACGAGCGCGCGGGCGATCTCGACGACGCGGTCGGCGCCGTTGACGACGACGAGCGTCAGGCGCGGGTCGGCGTGCTCGCCCCACTCGACGCCCGGGTCGTCGGCGTCGAGGACGCGCACCTCGCGCGCCTTGCCGCCGAGCAGCGGGATGCCGGCGTACGCCGGGATGCCGGTGAGGGTCGAGACGCCCGGGGCGACCTCGAACGCCAGCTTGCTCTTGGCGAGCGCGGCGGCCTCGGTCTGCAGAGCGCCGTCGAGCAGCGGGTCGCCCGAGAGCAGGCGCACGACCGACTGGCCGGCCTTCGCGGCGTCGCCGACGAGCTTGGCGCGCGCGGCGTGCGACAGCGGCAGGCCGTCGTCGTCGAGCGCGGGCACGATCTCGGCGTCGGACGACGCGAACGCGCGCGCGAGCTCCACGGCGTCGATGTCGGCGACGACGACGTCGGCCTCGCGCAGCAGCGACGCGGCGCGCAGCGTCAGCAGGTCGTGCGCGCCGGGGCCGACCGCGACGAACGCGACGTTGCCGACCGGCTTCTTGCGGGAACGGGTGGTGACGGCGCTCATGATGCGCTTCCCCCTACGGGACGAAGGCCGGGCGCTCCGGCGGCGAGGAGGTCGCGGGCGAGCTGGCGCCCGACGGCCTCCGCGTCGCCGGCGGTGCCGGTGACGGAGTTCCGCACCCGGATCCGGCCGTCGAGGCTGACGACCGTCCCTTCCAGGTGCACGAGCAGCTCCTCGCCGGACCCGGTGACGGTCGCGTAGGCGCCCACGGGCGCCGAGCAGCCGGCCTCGAGCTCTGCGAGGAGGGCGCGCTCCGCGGTGACGGCGGCCCGGGTGGGCGCGTCGTCGAGCCGGCGGAGCGCTTCGAGCACCACGACGTCGTCGTCGCGGCACTCGACGGCCAGCGCGCCCTGGGCGGGCGCGGGCAGCATGAGGTCGACCCCGATCTCCTGGCTGACCACGTCGAGGCGGTCGAGCCGGGCGAGGCCGGCACGCGCGAGGACGACGGCGTCGAGATCGCCGTCGGTCACCGCGCGGACGCGGGTGTCGACGTTGCCGCGCAGGGCGACGACGTCGAGGTCGGGACGCAGCGCGAGCAGCTGGGCGGCACGGCGCGGGGAGCCCGTGCCGACGCGCGCGCCCCGCGGCAGCGTCTCGAGGGTGAGGCCGTCGCGCGCGACGAGGACGTCGCGCGGGTCCTGGCGCGCCGGGATGGCGGCGATCTCCAGGCCCTCGGCGGGCTGGGTGGGGAGGTCCTTGAGCGAGTGGACCGCGACGTCGGCCTCGCCGCGCAGCACTGCCTCGCGCACGGCCGTGACGAAGACGCCGACGCCGCCGAACGACGCGAGAGGCGTGGTCTGGTCGGCGTCGCCGTGCGTGCGCACGTGGACCAGCTCGACCTCGCGGCCCGACGACTCGCGGATCGCGTCGGCGACGTGGCCGGACTGCGTGCGCGCGAGGAGGCTGCCGCGCGTGGCGATGCGGATGGTCACTCCGCACCTCCGAGGAGCTGGGCGACGGTCGGGTCGGCGTCGGACGCCTGCGCCGCGCTCAGCGCCTCGATGGCCTCGGGGTCGAGGTCGAAGAGCCGGTGCAGCGCCGTCGCGTAGCGGGTGCCGTCGGGGTCGCTCGCGAGCTCCTTCATGCGCACGGTCGGCGTGTGCAGGAGCGTCGACACGGCGCGGCGCAGCGAGCGCGCCACCTCGTCGGCGGCGTCGTCGTCGAGGTCGGGCAGCCGCAGGCGCAGCCGCTGCAGCTCGGCCTCGACCACCTGCTCGGCGTGGGCGCGCAGCGACACGACGATCGGCTCGACGCGCTGCGCGGCGCGGGCCGACACGTGCGCCCGCACCTCCTCCGCGACGATCGAGCGGGCGAGCAGCACGTCGTTCTCCGGCGCGGCGGCCTCGGGCACGGTCGCGACCGCGGCGAGGTCGATGCGGGTGACGCAGGGGAGCTCGGCGATCGACTCCTCGGTGTCGTGCGGCAGCGCGAGGTCGACCACGACGAGCGGCGCGGCATCGGTCGCGCGCGCGGAGCGCACCTCGTCGGTGGTGAGCACCAGACCCGTGGAGCCGGTGCAGGAGACGACGACGTCGACCGAGCCGAGGAGCGACGCGACATCGGCCAGCTCGATGGCGTGGCCGCCGACCTGCTCGGCCAGACGGGCGCCGGTGGTGAAGGTGCGGTTGGCGACGACGATCTCGCCGGCTCCGCTGCGCGCGAGCACGGTCGCGGCGAGCGAGCTCATCGCGCCCGCGCCGACCACGAGGGCACGACGGCCCTCGAGGCTGCCGCCGAGCGAGTGGGCCGCGAGGTCGAGCGCGACGCTGACGACGGACGCGCCGGCGTGGTCGATGCCCGTGTCGTGGTGCACCCGCTTGCCGACGCGCAGCGCCGCCTGGGCGAGGTCGTTGAGGCTGCGTCCCGCGGTCGCGCCGTCCTGCGCCGCACGCAGCGCACCTCGCACCTGGCCGAGGATCTGCTGCTCGCCGACGACCATCGAGTCCAGGCCCGAGGTCACCTCGAACAGGTGCTGCACCGCGCGGTCGTCGTACCGCACGTAGAGGTGCGGCGTCAGCTCCTCGCGGGGTACGCCGGTGGTCTTGGCGAGCGTCTCGGTCACGTCGACGACGGCGCCGTGGAACCGCGAGACCTCGGCGTAGACCTCGACGCGGTTGCAGGTCGACAGCACGAGCGTCTCGGCCACGTGCGGCGACGCGAGCAGCTCGCCCGCGAGGTCCTCCGCGCCGCCCTCGACGAGCGCGAGGCGGTCGAGCAGAGCGACGGGCGCGGTGCGGTGGCTGACGCCGACGACGAGGAGGGTCATGAGCGCACCTCCGGCTGACGGCGCTGCTCGTGGAAGGCGAGGATCTGCAGCTCGGTCGCGAGGTCGACCTTGCGCACGCCGACGTGGGCGGGCGTCGAGATCACGACCGGCGCGAAGTTGAGGATGCTCGTGACGCCGGCCGCGACGAGGCGGTCGCACACGTCCTGCGCCGCGCCGGCGGGGGTCGCGATGACGCCGATGGTGGCGTCGCCCTCGTGCACGACGTCCTCGAGGTCGTCGATCGGACGCACCTCGACGACCGAGCCCTGCGGACCGGCGGGGATCTTCTCGCCCACACGACCGGGGTCGGCGTCGAGCAGCCCGACGACGCGGAAACCGCGCGAGGCGAAGCCGCCGTAGTTGGCGAGGGCGTGGCCGAGGTTGCCGACGCCGACGATGACGACGGGCCAGTCCTGGGTCAGGCCGAGCTCGCGGGCGATCTGGTAGACGAGGTACTCGGTGTCGTAGCCGACGCCGCGCGTGCCGTAGGAGCCGAGGTGGCTGAGGTCCTTGCGCAGCTTCGCGCTCGTGACGCCGCTCGCGGCGGCGAGCTCGTCGCTGGAGACGGTGACGACGCCCTGCTCGACGAGCGAGGTGAGCACGCGGTGGTAGACCGGGAGGCGGGCCACGGTGGCTTCGGGGATACCGCGACGCGACGCGTCCGACGCGCGTGAGAGCGGCACGACCTCACCTGGCTTCCCTGGCTGCGGACACCGCGATGACGGGCGTCCGGCACGCGCCAGAGTAGGTACTCGTGAAGCGGCGCACAAAGTTGCGCCGGTGCGGGGTTCCAGCATATGGACCCCCAGAACCTGTGACCTGGGTCACAGGTTCTGACCCCCGGGTGCGATTTCGCCCGGTTTCCGGAGGGGCCGGCGTACGCCACCTCCCGCGGGCCGCTGCTCGCGGCGTCATCCGCGGAAACGCTTGCACGCCGTGCGGATCCGGGGCTGACGCCCTCGGACCAGGGGCTCGTCGAGGGGTCAGGCGTTCGCGAGCCTGGCGGCGCGCTCAGCGCGCTTGTCCTCGAAGCGGGTGGCGGCCTCGTCGAGGCCGGCCATGAACGCCGCGAGCCGCTCGCGGGCCTGCTCGCCCACGGGGCCGAGGTCGGTGCGGTCCCACACGTCCCAGGCGCGCAGCACGGGCGAGAGCACCTCGTCGTGGTGGATCCGCAGGTCGTAGATGCCGGCGAGGGCGATCTGCACGGAGCGGCGGGTGAAGCCCTCGACCTCGTTGCCCGGCATCTGGAAGTCCTGCACGACCGAGTCGACGGCGACCATCGTGGCGTCGGGGTCGAGGTCGAACGCCGCCGCCATGACGTTGCGGTAGAAGAGCATGTGCAGGTTCTCGTCGGCCGCGATGCGGGCGAGCAGCCGGTCGCAGCCGGGGTCGTCGGTGTGCCGGCCGGTGTTGCGGTGCGAGATCCGGGTCGCGAGCTCCTGGAACGACACGTACGCCGTACCCGTGAGCACGTCGCCCTCGACGTCCGAGGCGAACCCGCGGCTCATGTGGTCCATCCGCTCGCGCTCGAGCGCGACCGGGTCGACCGCGCGCGTGACGGTCAGGTAGTCGCGCATGGCCGTGCCGTGCCGCGCCTCCTCCGCCGTCCAGCGGTGCACCCACTCGCCCCACGCGCTGTCGCGGCCGGTCGAGTCGATGATCGCGCGGTGGTAGCTCGGGAGGTTGTCCTCGGTGAGCAGGTTCACGACCAGCGCCGTGCGGCCGACCGCGTCGATGCGCGACTGCTCGGGATCCCACGGCTCACCGTCGTACTCGCCGTCGAAGTCGGTGCCCTCGCTCCACGGCACGTACTGGTGCGGGAACCACTCCTTGGCCATCGAGAGGTGCCGCTCGAGCTCGCGGGCGGCGACCGGCTCGAGGGCGGCCACGCGGTCGGCGTTGGTGCGCGCGTCCGTGACGGTCATGTGAGGGTCCCCTAACTCCCGGTCCTGCCACCGTAGCCCGGCGCCGGAGCAGGGACCACCGCTACTGCGGACGCGGGGCGGCGAGGGCGGCGCGCAGCCGGTCGGCGTCGACGCGCCAGAAGTCGTGCTGGACGCCGTCGACGAGGGTCACCGGGATCTGCTCCCAGTAGAGGTCGGCCATGTCGAGGTCGTCGTAGATGGAGATCTCGGCGTACTGCTCGCCGGTCTCGGCGCACACGCGCTCGATCACCACGCGGGCGTCGTCGCACAGGTGGCACCCGGGCTTGCCCACCAGCGTGATGCGGGGCGCGTCGCTCACGACTGCTCGCGCAGGCGGGCGCGCGCGATCTTGCCGGTGGTGGTGTGCGGCAGCGTCTCGACGATCTCGACGACCGACGGGCACTTGAAGCGGGCCAGCCGCTGCTCGCAGAGCTCGACGACCTGCTCGCGCCGCAGCGTGCGTCCGGCGACGGGTACGACGTACGCCTTCACCGTCTCGCCGGTGTGCGCGTCGGGGACGCCGACCACCGCGACCTCGGCGACGTCGGGGTGCGCCGAGATCACCGTCTCGACCTCGAACGGGTAGACGTTGAAGCCGCTCACGATGACGAGGTCGCGGCGCCGGTCGACGAGGTGCAGGTCGCCCTCGTCGTCGGAGTAGGCGACGTCGCCCGTGGCGTACCAGCCGTCGGCGTCGGGACCGCCGTCGCCGTCGGGCCAGTAGCCGCTGAACAGGTTCGCGCCGCGCACCCAGATCTCGCCGGGGTCGTCCTCGTCGGCGTCGGCACCGTCCTCGTCGACGAGTCGGACCTCGACGCCGGGCAGCGGCGCACCGACCGAACCGGGCTTGGGCCGCTGGTGGACCATCGTCGAGGCGACGACCGGCGCCGCCTCGGTGAGGCCGTAGCCCTCCCACACGGGCGACCCGAGCTCCTCGTAGGCGCGGAAGACCGCGGGCGAGAGCGGCGCAGCGCCCGAGACGAGGGTGCGTACGCCGGCCAGCCGGTCGGCGAGGTCGGGCACGTGCGACCACGCCACGAAGACGGGCGGCGCGGCAGGCACGTTGGTGACGGCGTACCGCTGCACCGTCTCGAGCGCCGGCACCGGCGAGAACTTGGGGAGCAGCACGCTGCGCGCCCCGGTCGCGATGGCCATGCCGAGCACCGCGTTGAGCGCGTAGACGTGGAACATCGGCAGCACGAGCAGCACGGTGTCGTCGGCCGAGATCGGCGCGGGGTCGATCGTGCGCAGCTGCTCGATGTTGGCGATCAGCGCGCGGTGGCTGAGCATCGCGCCCTTGGTGGGGCCGCTCGTCCCCGACGTGAAGAGCAGCACGGCGAGCGACTCGGGGTCGAAGTCGCCGAGGTCGGGGCGCGGGGCGTCGGCACGGTGGCCCGCGCGCTCGATCGCCGTGAACGCGTCGTCGCCGACCACGACGAGCTCGGTGCCGGTGCCCTCGCAGCCCTCGCCCGCGACGGCCTCGACGCTCTCGTCGGTGACGAGCATCCGCGCGCTCGAGCGCGTGACCAGGTCGCGCACCTCGTGCGCCGTGTACGCCGTGTTCAGCGGGAGCACGACGATCCCGCAGCGCAGCGCGGCGAAGTAGGTCGCGACGAACTCGATGCGGTTGCCGAGCATGAGGGCGAGCCGGTCGCCCCGGTGCAGGCCGTGGCGCAGCAGGCCCGAGGCCATCGCGTCGACGGAGGCGTCGAGCGTGGCCCAGGTGGTCTCGCGGCCGGTCGGCGCGTCGACGAAGGCCACCGCGTCGGGACGCTCGGCGGCCGTCGCGCGCAGCAGGTCGGCGAGGTTCCGCGCCGGGCTCTCGGTCACGTCCCGATCGTGTCACAGGGTGCACCTGCCCGGCCTGCCGGACGGGCGAGGTCCCCCGGCCGACCGGGGTCGCCCCGGACGCGGAGGCCCTAGGCTCTCCGCATGGCGTCGACGAACCCGGCCGAGCTGATCCGCGCGTCCCAGGTCGCGGGCGAGGCGTCGGCCGCCGCGGCCGACGTCGAGCCGCCCCGCGCCATCGAGCCCGACCTCACCGGTGCGGCGTTCTTCGACGTCGACAACACCGTCATGCGCGGCGCGAGCATCTTCCACCTCGCGCGCGGCCTGGCCCGCCGCAACTTCTTCACGGCCCGCGAGGTCGGCGACTTCGCGTGGAAGCAGGCGAAGTTCGTCGTCAACGGCTCGGAGGACCTCGAGGACATGGCCTCGGCGACCGAGGCCGGTCTCGCCTTCGTGAAGGGCAAGCGGGTCGACGACGTCGTCGCGCTCGGCGAGGAGATCTTCGACGAGCTCATGGCGCGCAAGCTCTGGCCCGGCACCCTCGCCCTCGCGCAGGGCCACCTCGACCGCGGCCAGCGCGTGTGGCTCGTGACCGCCACCCCTGTCGAGCTCGCCTCGATCATCGCGAGCAAGCTCGGGCTGACCGGCGCGCTCGGCACGGTGAGCGAGATCCAGGACGGCGTCTACACCGGGCGCCTGGTCGGCGCGCCGCTGCACGGCAAGGCGAAGGCCGAGGCGGTGCGCGCGCTCGCCGAGCGCGAGGGCCTCGACCTGGTGCGCTGCACGGCGTACTCCGACTCGGCCAACGACGTCCCGATGCTGTCGGTCGTCGGGCGTGCGGTGGCGGTCAACCCCGACGGCACGCTGCGCAAGCACGCCCGCGCCGTCGGCTGGGAGATCCACGACTACCGCCGGGCGCGGATGAACCAGCGCTACTACGTGCCCGCGATGGTCGCCGGCGCGGCAGGCCTCGGCATCGGCATCGGCCTGGGCATCGCGGCCGCCAAGAACCGCGACTGACCGGAGGCGCCGACGTGGCCGTCGTGACCCTGCGCGAGATCACCGACGAGAACCGCGACGCCGTGCTCGCCCTGCGGGTGAGCGAGGAGCAGTCGGAGTACGTCGCCGACGTCGCGCAGTCGCTCGCCGACGCCGTGCAGTACCCGGAGGCCAAGGCCTGGTACCGCGCGGTGTACGCCGACGACGAGCTGGTCGGCTTCGTGATGATCAGCGACGGCATCACCGACCCCGACCCGACCCTGCTGGGGCCGTACTACCTGTGGCGCCTGCTGATCGACAGGAAGCACCAGGGCCACGGGCACGGGAGCGCCGCGATCGACCGGGTCGTCGAGGAGCTCCGCAGGAGGCCCGACGCGGAGGTTCTCCTCGTGTCGGCCCAACCGGGACCCCTGTCGCCCATCCCGTTCTACGAGCGCTACGGCTTCGTCCTGACCGGCGAGGTGCACGAGGGCGAGCCCGTCCTCGTGCTCGACCTCCGCGGCCGGTGACCCGCGGCGTCAGTGCCAGGTGCGGCGGTAGCGCAGCTGCACGACGCCGTTGGAGTACTGCTGCGACGACTCGAGCGCGAGCGACGTGAGCCGCGGGACCTCGTGGAACAGACGGGATCCCGAGCCCAGCAGCACCGGTACGACGGTGAGCGTCAGGTCGTCGACGAGACCGGCCGCGAGGAAGTCGCTGATCAGCCGGCCGCCGTCGACGTACACGTGGGTCAGCCCCGCGGCCTGCCACTCGGCGACGGCCTCCTCCGGTGTGCGCGACCAGAACTGCACGCCGTCGCGCGGCCGGGTCTCGCGGTGGGTGAAGACGTAGACCCGACGGTCGCCGAAGGGGAGCGACGGCTCGTCGGCGATGAAGTCCCACGTGCCGCGACCCATCGCGAGGCCGTCGACGCTCGCGATGAGCGCCTCGTACCCGTAGTCCTCGCCCTCGAGCTCGGCGCGGGTGAACAGCCAGTCGAGGGAGCCCTCGGCGTCGGCGATGTAGCCGTCGACGGAGTGCGCGATGTAGACGGTGATGCGCGGCCGCCCGAGAGGCATCAGCGCGGCGCCCTCAGGAGAAGACCGAGCGGCGCTGCACCAGCAGGCGGTACAGCGACTGCTGGATCGTCTCGCGCACCTGGTCGGTGATGTTGAAGACGAGCATCGGGTCGTCGGCGGCGTTGGGGCCGAGGTCGTCGGTGCGGATCGGCTCGCAGAACTCGATGATCCACTTGCTCGGCAGCGGCACGAGGCCGAGCGGGCCGAGCCACGGGAAGGTCGGCGTGATCGGGAAGTAGGGCAGCCCGAACAGGCGCGCCAGCGTCTTGGCGTTGGCGATCATCGGGTAGATCTCCTCGGCCCCGACGATGGCCGTGGGGACGATCGGCGTCTTCGTCTTCAGCGCCGTGGCCACGAAGCCGCCGCGGCCGAACCGCTGCAGCTTGTAGCGCTCGCTGTAGTTCTTGCCGATGCCCTTGAACCCCTCGGGCCAGACGCCGACGATCTCGCCGCCCGACAGCAGCCGCTCGGCGTCGGGGTTGCACGCCAGCGTGTGGCCGGACTTGCGCGCGATCTCGCCCATGATCGGCGCCTGGAAGACGAGGTTGGCGCCGAGCATCCGCAGGTTGCGGTGGGCGGGGTGGTGGTCGTGGAGCGCGAGCTGGGTCATCACCGAGTCGAGCGCGATCGTGCCCGAGTGGTTGGCGACGACGAGGGCGCCGCCCTCCGACGGCACGTTCTCGATGCCGCGCGTCTCGACGCGGAACCACTTCTCGTACAGGGGGCGCAGCGGCGCGAGCAGGACGCGGTCGGTGAGCTCGGGGTCGAAGCCGAAGTCGTCGACCTGGTACTCGCCGGTGAGCCGGCGGCGCAGGAAGTCCAGCCACTCCGCGAGGCCCTCGTCGAGGCGCGAGGGCGAGCCGTCGATGTCGTGCTCGCCCTCGGCGATGAGCTCCATGGCGTCGGTGGCCGCCTCGACGACGTCCTGCGTCGGGGGCTTCGGCGCGCGGGAACGACGCGGACCGGTGGCACCGGCCTCGCGCGCCGCTCGCGACGCGGCCTTGCGACCCGGGTCGTCTCCGCCGGAGATCGGGATGACGGTGGCGTCAGGCACGACCGGTCGCCTCCTCGCGCAGGCGCGCGGCCAGGCGCGCCTCCGACAACGTCGAGGTGCCGAGGGCGTGCGCGATGCCGCGCTCGATCGCCTCGGCCTGGTGCTTGGGGAGCTGGTGGTCGAGCCCGCGCTCGTGCACGAACTCGATGAAGGCGTCGCGCGTGGTGTACGACGGCACGAACCCGACCCGCTCGCGCAGCCGCGACGTGTCGAGGCCGCGGCCGTAGGTGAGGAACTTGATCTGCTCGGGCGAGAAGTCGGCGAGGCCGGCGCGACGGAACCAGCCGCCCACCATCCCGACCATCGGCGTCGGCACCGGCAGGATCGCCTTGCCGGCCAGGCGCAGCGCCTGCGACAGCATCAGCACGCCGTCGCCCGCGACGTTGTAGGTGCCCGGGTGCTCGCCGAGCGCCGCGATGCGGATGACCTCGAGGCCGTCGTCCTCGTGGATGAACTGCAGGCGCGCGTCGTGGCCGAGCACCGTCGGCACGACGGGCAGCCCGAAGTACGCCGCCATCGGGGTGTCGACCTTCGGGCCGATGAAGTTCGCGAACCGGAACGTCGTGACCGCGACGTCGCGACGGCGGCGGGCGAAGCCGCGGACGTACGACTCGACCTCGACGCTGTCCTTGGCCCAGCCCGAGCGCGGCTGGCTGCGCGGCTCGGTGTCCTCGGTGAACATCGCCGGGTCCTTCGGGCCCGCGCCGTAGACCGACGACGTCGACTTCACGATCAGCCGCTGGATGCTCTCGGCCTTCTGGCACGCGGCGAGCAGCTGCATCGTGCCGATGACGTTGATCTCCTTCATCGTCACGCGGCCGCCCGCCTGCACCGGCGTCGAGAGGACGCCCATGTGCACGACGGTGTCGACACCGGCCGCGGCGATGACCTTGCCGATGATCGGGTTGCGGATGTCGGCGCGCACGAAGTCGGCGCCGCCGATGTCCTCGCGCGGGGGGACGATGTCGACGCCCACGACGCGCTCCACGCCCGGGTCGCGGGACAGGATCGCGGCCATCCGCGAGCCCAGGTGCCGCGAGACGCCCGTGACGAGCACGACCCGACCGCTCACCCCGCACCTCCGTCCGGGCCCCGCCGGCCCCTACGTCCGATCATGCCCCAGAGGGACGGCTGAGGGAGGCGCCCGGCACGGGTCGCCTCCCTCAGCATCAGTCTTCTCGCGCGCTACTTCTTGTTACGACGCTGCACGCGCGTCTTCTTGAGCAGCTTGCGGTGCTTCTTCTTCGCCATGCGCTTGCGGCGCTTCTTGATGACGGAGCCCACGGGCCAACCTCACTTGTCCGGACTGCGGCGCCCGGAGGGAGCCACGAACGTGCGCGCGGGATGCCGCGCGCGACCAGCGCCAGCCTACCTGGCGCCGCGGTGTGCTCGGACCGGGCACCCCCGGCCCCCGCCGACCAGGGTCAGGCGGTCTCGACGAAGGAGTCGCGCAGGTAGTCGTGGACCGCCTGCTCCGGGACCCGGAAGCTGCGGCCCACGCGGATGGCGGGGAGCTCACCGCCGTGCACCAGGCGGTACACGGTCATCTTCGACACTCGCATCACGGTCGCCACCTCGGCCACCGTCAGGAACCGCACCTCGGAGAGAGGCCGCTCGTTGCTCGCCATCACGTCACAGTCCTTCGCCACGGTTGTGGCGGACCCGGCTTCCCCACCTTGTCCGCGACGACACACCCGCGTGGACGCAGGGTAGTGGCGCCCGGTGCTCGTGGGGAAGGTGTGACCGGAACCCGATCCGCGGGCTCCTGACCCGACCAGGTGAGCGGCGTACCCCGGACGGACGCAGACGGTGACGGCACGGGCCCCGGCCACGCACGCGACCGGCCGTCGGGGCGGGTGCGCGGGCGGGCGGAGGTGCGCTCGGTGACCGGGCGGTGTGACGCGTCCGACACGGTCCTCCGGGCCGGCGGGGAGGGCTGTCGGGGCCGCGGGTCAGCCGGCGGCGCGGGCCGCGGCGCGCAGGCGGGCGGCCTCGGCGGCGAGCTCGGGGTCGTCGCGGACGATCGCGACGGTGGGGCAGTCCTGGGGGCCGAGGTGGGCCTCGGGGTGGCACAGGGTGCAGGGGTGGCCCGGTCGCAGCGGGCACTCGGCTGCGACCACCCGGCGCACGCCCTCGGCCACGTCATGAGTGTACGCCTACAACTGAGAGCCCCTGGTCGGACGGGCACCCGGCGACGTCACATGCGCAGGTACGACGCCCCGTTGAGGTCGAGGATCGAGCCCGACGCCCACTGCGCCTCGGGCGAGGCCAGCCACACGACGGCCGCCGCGATCTCCTCGGGGGCGGCGACGCGGTTGAACGGGCTCTGGGCGCGCGTGGCGTCGCCGAGCTCGCCCTCGAGGTGCTCGCCCGCCATCTCGGTCTCGACGAAGCCGGGAGCGACGGTGGAGACCGCGATCCCCGTGGCGCCCAAGGACTTCGCGATCGACTGGCCGAACGCCGCGATGGCCGCCTTGCTCGCGCCGTACGCCGGGCTGTCGGGCTCGCCGCGGAACGCACCGCGCGAGCCGACGTTGACGATGCGCCCCGAGCCGTCGCGCGGCATGTGCCGTACGGCGCACCACGTGACGTTGGCCGCGCCGACGAGGTTCACGCCGAGGGTGTCGGCCCAGGCCTGCTGCCAGTCCTCGTAGGACACCTCGTCGATCGGGTGCGGGAAGAAGACGCCCGCGTTGTTGACCAGGACGTCGATGCCGCCGAGCGCGGTCGCGGCCTCGTCGACCATCGCGCGCACGGCATCGGCGTCGCGCAGGTCGGCCTGCACGACCAGGTGGCCCGAGCCGGGCAGCGCCGCGACGACGCCCTCGGCCGCGGCACGGTTGCTCGAGCAGTGGACGGCGACGGAGTCGCCGAGGTCGGCGAAGGCGCGGGCCACCGCAGCGCCGATGCCGCGGGAGCCGCCGGTGACGAGGATGCGTCGGGTCATGGCGCGAGAGTCTGCCCTGTCCGGCGCCGCGTGCCCGTCGAGGCAGCCGCCGCGTCGCGCCCGCCACCCGGCCGGACGACCCCGTGACGCGCGGTGGAGGCAACCTCACGGTGGGCGCACGACGCCGGGCATCGACGTGGGAGCGCGGCGTACCGTCGAGGAGCCGGTCGACCGGCCGGCCGCCAGCCCTGCCGAGGACGTGTGATCGACGTGTCCGCCTCCCGCCCCGCCCCCACCTATCCCATCGCCGACGGCACCGTGAGCACCGAGCACCGCACCGTCGTCCCGGGCGACACCCCGGAGGAGAAGCTGCTGCCGGTGGAGGTCGCGCGGTACGCCGAGGCCGGGTACGGGCGGTGGAGCTTCGGACCGGGGCTGCCGGTGGCCTGCCGCGAGGACCTCGTGGCGCCCGCGGAGCGGCGCCGTGCCGGCCGGTTCGCGAGCTTCTTCACCATGACCGACGTCCACATCACCGACGAGGAGACGCCGATCCAGGCGATCGTCTTCGGCGTGAAGGGCGGGGCGTCGTCGGCGTACTCGCCGGTGATGATGTACACGACGCAGGTGCTCGACGCGGCGGTGCAGACCGTCAACGCGCTGCACCGCGACGAGCCGTTCGACTTCGGCATCTGCCTCGGCGACGCCGCGAACAACACGCAGTACAACGAGCTGCGCTGGTTCATCGACGTGCTCGACGGCACTGCGATCGACCCGTCGTCGGGCCACCACCCCGCCGACGAGGAGCGTCCCGACTACCAGCGGCCGTTCCAGCCCGCGGGGCTCGACCCCGAGATCCCCTGGTACCAGACGATGGGCAACCACGACCACCTCTGGATCGGGACGCTGCCCGTCAACGACTACCTGCGGTCGTTCTACGAGGGCACCGAGATCCTCAACCTCGGCAACATCTTCGAGGACCCCCGGGGCGTCGACAGCCGCGGCCTCTACACCGGGGCCATCGACGGTCGCACCGAGCTCGGCACCGTGATCGGCGCGGGTCCCGTGGCCGCGTTCCCCGAGCCCCCGCACGTGCCGTCGGCCGACCCGCGCCGCCGCTCGCTGCGCTCGCACGAGTGGATCCAGGAGTTCTTCACGACGACGTCGCAGCCGGTCGGACACGGCTTCAGCGCGCAGAACGTCGCCGACGACGAGGCCTGCTACACGTTCGAGCCCAAGGCCGGCGTACCGCTGACGATGATCGTGCTCGACGACACCCAGCGCGGCACCGAGCCCGACCTCGGCGGCTACGGCCACGGCTACCTCGACCAGGAGCGGCTCGACTGGCTCGTCGCGGAGCTCGAGCGCACGCAGGCCCTCGGTCACGCGGTCGTCGTCTGCTGCCACGTGCCGATCGGGGTCGAGGAGCCCGGCTCGTACGTCGGCTGGTCGACGATCGCGGCCCTCACCGAGGACGAGCTCGTCGCCACGCTGCACCGCTACCCGCACCTGCTCGCGTGGGTCGCCGGCCACCGGCACGTCAACGCCGTGACACCGTTCCCCTCGCCCGACCCCGCGCGTCCCGAGCTCGGGTTCTGGCAGGTCGAGACGTCGTCGCTGCGCGACTTCCCGCAGCAGGTCCGCCGGATCAGCCTCGAGGTCAACGACGACAGCACGGTGTCGGTCGTCGCGGTCGACATCGACCCGAACGTCGCCGAGGGCACGCCCGCCCACCGGTCGCGCGGGTACGCCGTGGCCGCCCAGCAGATCTTCGCGAACCGGCTCGCGCTGGCGCCGACCGGCTCGACGAACGTCGAGCTCGTGACGCCCGTGCCGGCCGATCTCGCCGACCGCCTCCGCGCCTCTGTGGCGGCGCCCGCAGCCGTCTGACGTCGCCGGGTCGTCAGCGCGGCATGTGCGCCGCGCTGATGACGCTCGGGTCAGAAGCCGTGGTAGGGGTCGGCGGCGAGGCCGTGCCAGGGGAAGACGGCCTCGCGCGTGCGCAGGACGGCCGCGTCGACCGGGTCGGCGGGGTCGTAGCCGGACTCCCACGACCGCACGCGCGGCACGGAGCCGTCGGTCATGAGCGCCGGGGTCGGGACCTTGAGCCGGTCGGTGACGAACGAGCGCCACGACTCGGGCAGCGGCGTCTCCGGCGGCACGGGCGTGCCGCAGAGCTCGCCGACCAGGTGCGACCAGGCGCGCGGCACGACGTCGATCCACGAGTAGCCGCCGCCGCCGGTGGCGACCCAGCGGCCGCCGGTGACGCGGTGCGCCAGCTCGTGCAGCGCGGCGTAGGTCATCCGCTGCCCGTCGATCGACAGCGTGAGGTGCGCGAGCGGGTCGTCGAGGTGGGTGTCGCAGCCCTGCTGGGTCACGAGGATCTCGGGCGCGAAGCTCTCGACCACCTGCGGCACCACGCCGTGGAAGGCGCGCAGCCAGCCCTCGTCGCCGGTGCCGGGCGGCAGCGCGACGTTGACCGCCGTGCCGACCGCGGCCGAGCCGCCGATCTCCATGGGGAACCCGGTGCCGGGGAAGAGAGCGCGGCCGGACTCGTGCACCGACACGGTGAGCACGCGCGGGTCGTCCCAGAACGCGGCCTGCACGCCGTCGCCGTGGTGCACGTCGACGTCGATGTAGGCCACTCGCTCGACGCCGTGGTCGAGCAGCCACTGGATGCCGACCGCGAGGTCGTTGTAGACGCAGAAGCCCGACGCCGAGCCCGGCATCGCGTGGTGCAGGCCGCCCGCGAGGTTGACCGCGTGCAGCGAGCGGCCCTCGTGCACGGCGCGCACCGCGGCGAGAGTGGCGCCCACGACGGCGCGCGAGGCCTCGTGCATGCCGGGGAAGGTCGGCACGTCGTCGGTGCCGAGGCCGCGGTGCAGGTCGGCCTGGTGCGGGTCGGCGGAGGCACGGCGTACGGCGTCGACGTAGTCGGCGTCGTGGACGGTCAGGAGCATGTCGTCGTCGACGACGTCGGGCGCGATCACGGTGACGTCGGGGTTGTCGAGCAGGCCGAGGTCGCGCGCGAGGTGCATCGCGAGCTGCACGCGGATGGGCGCGAGGGGGTGGCCGGCGCCGAAGTCGTACGCCGCGAGCGCGTCGTCCCAGACGACCGAGGCCGAACCGGTCACCGGCGCGTCACGACCCCGAGGCGAGCTCGTGGCTGCGGTCGCGCGCAGCCTCCAGCGCGGAGATGAACGCGGCGCGCACCTTGTGGTCGTCGAGCGTGCGCAGCGCCGCGACCGTGGTTCCGCCGGGCGACGTGACGTTCTCGCGCAGCACGCTCGGGTGCTCGCCGGTCTCGCGCAGCATCGTGGCCGAGCCGTACAGCGTCTGGACGACGAGCTCGGTGGCCGTCGCACGAGGCATCCCGAGGAACACGCCCGCCTCGATCATCGCCTCGGCGACGTAGAAGACGTACGCCGGTCCGCTGCCGCTGACCGCAGTCACGGCGTCGAGATGCTTCTCCTCGACGCGCAGCACGCGGCCGACCGTGGCGAGCAGCTCCTCGGCCTCGACGAGGTGCTGCTCGTCGCAGTGCGCCCCGGGCGCGATGGCGGCCATGCCCTGGTCGACCAGAGCCGGCGTGTTGGGCATGACGCGCACGACCGGTACGCCGTCGGGCAGGCGCGACTCGAGGAACTCGGTCGTGATCCCGGCGGCCAGCGAGACGACGAGGTTGTCGCGCTGCACGTGCCCGGAGATCTCGTCGCAGAGGGCGCCCATGTCCTGCGGCTTCACGACGAAGACCAGGGTCTCGGCGAGGTCGGCTGCCTCGATGTTCGAGAGCACCTTCACGCCGTACTTCTCCGAGAGCTCCGCCGCCCGGTCGGGGCGGCGCTCGGTGACGACGAGGTCGTCGGCGGACCGACCGGCGCGCAGCAGACCCGACAGCAGGGTCTCCCCCATGACGCCGGCGCCGAAGATGGCCACGAGGCCCATGAGTCAGCCCTTCTGGACGAGTGCGCGTGCGAGCAGGGTCAGGTTCGCAGGTCGCTCGGCGAGACGTCGCACGAGATAGCCGTACCACTCGTCGCCGTACGGGACGTAGACGCGCATCCGCTCGCCCTCGGCGGCCAGGCGCTCCTGCTCGTCGGTGCGCACTCCGTACAGCATCTGGAACTCGTAGCTGCCCGGGGTGCGGTCGGAGCGGATCGCCAGCGCGCCACCGATCTCGACCAGGCGCGGGTCGTGGGTCGCGAGCATCGGGTAGCCGTCGCCCTGCATGAGGATCTTCATGCAGCGGACGTAGGCGCGGTCGACCTCGTCGCGCGCCTGGAAGGCGACGGACTCGGGCTCGTTGTAGGCGCCCTTGCAGAGGCGGACGCGCGAGCCCTCGGTGGCGAGGTCGCGGCAGTCGCCCTCGGAGCGGCGCAGGTAGGCCTGGATCACGGCACCGGTGCCGGGGAAGTCGGCGCGCAGCTCGCGCAGGATCCCCAGCGTAGAGTCGGTGGTGGTGTGGTCCTCCATGTCGAGGGTGACCGTGGTGCCCAGCGCGGTGGCCTTCTCGGCGATGGCGCGGGCGTTCTCGAGGGCGATCTTCTCGCCGTCGCCGGCGAGCGCCTGGCCGACGGCCGACAGCTTCACCGACACCTCGGCGCTGGCCGTGAGGCCCGCCTCGCCGAGTGCGGTGAGCAGGTCGAGGTAGGCGTCGCGCGTGGCCTGCGCCTGCGCGAGGTCGAGGGTGTCCTCGCCGAGGTGGTCGATGGTGACGAGGCGACCGGACGCGACCAGCTCGCTCGTCGCGCGCACGGCGTCGGCGGTGGTCTCGCCGGCGACGAACCGGTCCACCATCGCGCGGGCCGGCGGCGCGTCGGTCGCGACCTGGCGCAGCTTCTCGCTGCGCGACGCCGAGAGCAGGACCGAACGCAGCACAGGACGCTCCTCACCTGACGGGGCCGCGGCCGGCCCGACGGCGTCAGGCTACCCGCGGCCGCCCGGGCACGGAGGCCGGGCGGCCGGGCGGGCGCCGGTGCGGACGGGTGGTGCGGTCAGCGGCTGTCGCGCTTGGCCTGGCGGCGGGCGCCGGCGGCCTTGGTCTGCGCGTTCTTCTTCGCCTGCGAGGGGGCCGGGCGCTTCGAGCCCGAGGTGGTGCGCACGGGCGCGGCGGGCTTCTTCGCCGCCGGGGCGGCGGCGCGCTTCGCCGTCGTCGACGTCGCGGCGGCCTTCACCGGCTTGCCGGCGCGCGCCTGCGCGATGCGGTCGGCCTTGAGCTCCGCGGCGCTCCGGCGCGCTGCGGCGGCGAGAGCGGTGCTGACGGCGGCGAGCGCGACCTCGTAGACCTCGGCGCGGTCTCGCGCCCGCTGGTTCTGGGCGTTGGCCTTGCCGCGGCCGCCGACGTCCTTGACGCGCGCGGAGGCACCGCGGCGGTACTGGCCGGACGCCTTGTTGCGCGCCTTGCGGATGCGGTCGTGCAGGTCGGCGAGCTGGTCCTCGTCGAGCTTGGCGAGCGACGCCTTGTCGGTCTGCGCGACGAGCAGGCGCTCGGTGTCGGTGAGGACGGCGAGCATGCCCTTGTCCATGTCGTGGCTCCTAGGTCGGTGGTCGTGCCAGCCTGCCGCACCGAGTCGCACCGTGCACGGCGACCCGCGCAGCCGGTCGCTCAGCGCGCGTTGGGGATGGGTGTCGTGAGGGCCATCTGCACCATCGGCCCGACCATCGCGACGACCTCGTCCTCGGTCGCCGACGCGAGGGGCTCGACCTGCAGGACGTAGCGCGAGGCCGCGACGCCCATGAGGTACGACGTCGCAAGCACGACGCGCATCCGGGCGTCGGGCACACCGAGGAACGCCACGACGCGGTCGATCATCTCGGTCTCGAAGAACTCGCGCAGGGCCGACGTCGCCTTCGTGGCTCCGGCGCCGTCCTTCACCATCTCCGCGAGCTGGTCGCGGGTCTCGGGATCGTCGAGCATCCGCAGCGTCACGCGCACCATGCGGTCGCCGAGGCCGTCGATGCCCGGGGCGAGCAGCGCGGCGATCGACATCGCGGGGTCGAAGGGCAGGCGCATGGCGGCGGCGAACAGCGCTTCGCGGTTCGCGTAGTAGCGGCGTACGACGTCGGGCGCGACACCGGCCGTGGCGGCGACGCCCTTGATGGTGGTGTTCAGGTAGCCGCGGCGCGCGTAGGCGGCACGCGCCGCCTCGAGCACAGCACGGGTGACGTCGTCGGAGGTGGCCACGTCACACCTCCTCGGAGACCGGAGCAGCGGGGTCGTCGGCGACCGGCTCGCCGGCGAGGTGACCGCGCGCGAAGGCGAGCGCGTGGCGCAGGTCGCGCTCGCGCTCGGCGCGGTCGACGGCCTTGCGGGTGGAGATCTCGACGACGACCTGGCCGTCGAAGCCGCTCTCCCCCAGCACCTGCAGCAGCTCCGCGCACGGCTGGCCGCCACGGCCGGGCACGAGGTGCTCGTCGAGCGACGACCCGGTGCCGTCGGCGAGGTGGACGTGGACGAGGCGGTCGCCGAGGTCGCGCGCCATCTCCAGCGCGTCGGACCGCGACACCGAGGTGTGGGAGAGGTCGAGCGTGGTGTGGCGGTAGTCGTCGTCGCGCACGTCCCAGCTGGGCTGGTAGGCCGCGAACTCCCGGTTCACGGCCTTCCACGGGTACATGTTCTCGACGGCGAACCGCACGTCGGTCTCGCTCGCCATCCGCTCGATGCCGGCGACGAACTCGCGCGCGTAGTCGCGCTGCCACCGGAACGGCGGGTGCACGACCACGGTCGAGGCGCCGAGGAGCTCGGCGGCGGCCTGGGCGCGGACCAGCTTCGGCCACGGCTCGGTGCCCCACACCCGCTGGCTGATGAGCAGGCACGGCGCGTGCACGGACGTGATCGCGATGCCGTAGTGGTCGCGCAGCCGCAGCAGGGCGTCGGGGTCCTGGCTCACGGCGTCGGTGCCGACCATGACCTCGAGCCCGTCGTAGCCGAGGCGGGCGGCCATCTCGAACGACGCGGCGGTCGACTCGGGGTAGGTCGACGCCGTCGAGAGCGTGACGATCGGGCTCACAGCATCATCCTGCGACGGCGGCGGCCTCGGCGCGCGCCGGCTCGTCGTCGGAAGCCTTCCCGTGGCCGGAGAAGACGTGGGCGATGCTCACGGCCGCGGCGCCGAGGATGCCGAAGCCGAGGGCCACGATGCCTGCCCGGTCGGGGTGCCAGGTGAGGTCGAACAGGCTCGAGATCCAGGGGATGTAGAGCACGACGAGGAAGCCGACGATGCTGCCGCCCACGATGAGGCCGCGCAGCAGGTTCATCGGCCGGGCGACCTGCACGAGGACCCACCACTGCACGATGAAGAGCGTGACCACGGCGGCCTGCCGGGCGTCGGGGACCCCGTCGCCGAGGCGCAGCACGTAGCCGTACGACGCGTACGCGCAGATGGCCGTGATGACACCCGCAGGCACCGCGAACTTGAGCACGCGGCGGAAGAAGCCGGGGCGGAACCGCTGGGTGTTGGGCAGCAGCGCGAGGAAGAACGCCGGGATGCCGATGGTCAGCGCGGTGACGACGGTGAGGTGCCGGTTGAGGAACGGGAAGGGCAGCACGAGCAGCACGGTCGCGATCGACACGACCACGGCGTAGAAGCTCTTGGTGAGGAACAGGTCGGAGACGCGCTCGACGTTGCCGAGCACCCGGCGGCCCTCGGCCACCACCGACGGCATGACGGCGAAGCGGTCGTCGAGCAGCACGATCTGCGCCACCGAGCGGGTCGCGCCCGCGCCCGAGCCCATCGCGATGCCGAGGTCGGCGTCCTTGAGGGCGAGCACGTCGTTGACGCCGTCGCCGGTCATCGCGACGACGTGCCCGCGGCTCTGCAGCGCACCGACCATGGCCCGCTTCTGCGCCGGCGTCACGCGGCCGAAGACCGACGACCCGTCGAGCGCCGCGGCGAGCCCCTCGAGGTCGTCGGGGAGGTCGCGGGCGTCGCGGGGCGCGTCGGCGCCCGGGATCCCCGCGTCGGCCGCGATGGCGCCGACGGTGACGGCGTTGTCGCCGCTGATCACGATGATGCGCACGTCCTGGTCGAGGAAGTAGGCGACCGTGTCCGCGGCGTCGGAGCGCAGCGTCTGGTTGATGACGACGAGGGCTGCCGGCGTGAGCCCGCCGGGGCCGGCGTCGGCGTCGGGTGTGCCGTCGGACTCGGCGAGGAGCAGCACGCGGGCCCCGGCACCGGCGAGACCGTCGGCCTGGCCCCGCACCTCGTGGCCGTCGGGCAGCAGCATCTCCGGCGCGCCGAGCACCCAGGCGCCGTGGTCGGCGAAGGTGACGGCGGACCACTTGCGCGCGCTGCTGAACGGCACGCTCGACGTCATGGTCCAGCCGGCCGCGGCGTACTTCGCGGCCACCGCCGCGACGGTCGGGTTGGGGTCGGGCTCGGCGGCGCCGATCGACCCGAGGACGCCCTCGATGTCGACGCCGTCCTTCAGGGCCACCACCTGCTGCAGCGACATGCCCGGCTCGGTGAGCGTGCCGGTCTTGTCGACGCAGATGACGTCGACGCGCGCGAGCACCTCGACCGCGGGCATGTCCTGGACGAGCGCCTGGCGCTGCGCGAGGCGGATGACCGACACGGCCATCGCCACGCTCGTGAGGAGGACCAGGCCCTCCGGGACCATCGTGATGATGCCTGGGACCGTCCCGGCGATGGACGCACGGATGTTGCCGTCGGTCGCGTTCCACTGCGAGACGAAGAGCAGCGCGCCCACCGGGATCAGTGCGATCGACATGAACTTGATGAAGCGCTGGATCGCGTCGCGCAGCTCGGACCGGGTGAGCGAGAACTTGCTGGCCTCGTCGGCGAGCTGGGCGGCGTAGGAGTCCTGCCCGATCCTCGTCGCGCGCACGACGCCGTTGCCTGCGACCACGAACGAGCCCGACAGCACCTCGTCGTCGTGGTGCTTCTCGACCGGGTCCGCTTCGCCGGTGAGGAGCGACTCGTCGAGCTCGAGCCCGGTGCCGCGCACGACGACGGAGTCGACCAGCATCTGGTCGCCGGTGCCGACGACGATGAGGTCGTCGAGCACGACCTCGTTGGGCGGCACCGACCTCTCCTCGCCGTCGCGCAGCACGGTGGCCTGCTGCTGGTGCACCAGCGAGAGCTTCGAGAGCGTCCGGGCGGCGCGGTACTCCTGGACGATGCCGATCGCCGTGTTGACGACGATCACGAGGCCGAACAGGGAGTCGATCAGCGGCGCGCTCACGAGCATGAGCACCCACAGCCCGCCGATGAGGGCGTTGAAGTAGGTGAAGGTGTTGGCGCGGACGATGCTGCTGAGCGACCGGGCGTTGCGGTCCTTGACCGCGTTGACCTGACCGTTGGCCACGCGCTCGGCCACCTGCGCCGAGGTGAGGCCCGCCGCCAGGTCGACGTCGGACGGGGCCTGCGTCATCGGTCGATCCGGTCGAGGCGCTCGAGGATGACGCCCTCGCGCAGCGCCCAAGGACCGATCTCGAGCGACTCGACGCCGAGGATGTCCATCGCCGCCTCGGCGACCACAGCACCGGCGAGCAGCTGCAGGGCTCGTCCGCTGCTGACGCCGGGCAGCTCGCTGCGCTCGCGGGCGCTCATCGCCGCCAGCTTCGGGACCCACAGGTGGAGGTCGTCGCGCGAGAGCATCCGGCGTACGAACATGCCCTCGCTCGAGGGCGCGGCGCCGGCGATGCGCGCCAGCGACCGGAACGTCTTGCTCGTCGCGACCACGTGGCGCGGCTCGCCCGCCCGGGAGATGCGGCCCGCGACGTCGGCGATCTGGGCGCGCGCGTGCTTGCGCAGCGCCTTCACGTCCTCCGGCCGCGCGGGGTCCTTGGGCAGGAACGCGCGGGTCAGCCGGCCCGCGCCGAGGGGCAGCGACACCGCGACGTCGGGCTCCTCGTCGGACCCCGCCGCGATCTCCAGCGACCCGCCGCCGATGTCGAGCACGAGCAGCCGGCCCGACGACCAGCCGTACCAGCGGCGCACCGCGAGGAAGGTCAGCCGCGCCTCGTCGTCGCCGGACAGCACGACCAGGTCGATGCCGGTGCGCTGGCGCACCTCCTGCAGGACGGCGTCGCCGTTGGCCGCCTCGCGGATGGCCGAGGTCGCGAACGCCATCATCTCCGTGACGCCGAAGTCCTCCGCGACGTCCTGCGCGGACAGCACGAAGCTCACCAGCGCGTCGACGCCGGAAGGACCGATCGTCTCGCCGTCGCGGATGTGCTCGGCGAGGCGCATCTCGGTCTTGTGCGAGTGCGCCGGGAGCGGCGCGGCGCCGTGATGCGCATCGACCACCAGCAGGTGGACGGTGTTCGAACCCACGTCGAGGACTCCCAGGCGCACGTCTCGATGCTAGGTGGTCGGTCGCGCGCGCCGCAGCGGGCCGGGCACGTCGGACCGCACGGCGGCGTCACGCGTCACCCGTACGCCCCCTAGGCTGACGACGTGGCTGCACCGCGCAAGGGCAAGAAGTCCGCACCCGTCGACGTCGCGCTCACCGCGCGCCCGCCGGAGGTCCCGCTGGACTTCCCGCGCGCCTACGTCGAGTTCCCCGACCCCTCCGACTCCGGGCAGGTCTTCCGCTGCGACCTCACCTGGCTGACCAGCCGGTGGACGTGCATCTTCGGCCGCGGCTGCCACGGCATCGACGCCGCGAAGCCCGACCTCGGCTGCTGCGTGCTCGGCGCGCACTACTCCGACAAGGCCGACGAGAAGCGCGCCAAGAAGTACGCCGACATGCTCACCGACGACATCTGGCAGTTCGCCGAGACCGGTCGCAAGAAGGGGATCAGCGAGAAGGACGAGGAGGGCGCGCGCAAGACGCGCGTCGTCCAGGGCGCCTGCATCTTCCAGAACCGTCCCGGGTTCGAGGGCGGCGAGGGCTGCGCGTTCCACCACCTCGCTGCGCGGATCGGCAAGGAGCCGCTCGAGCTCAAGCCCGACGTCTGCTGGCAGCTCCCCGTGCGCCGCACGTTCGAGCACGTCGAGCGCCCCGACGGCACGCAGGTCCTGATGATCAGCATCGGCGAGTACGACCGCCGCGGCTGGGGCGCCGGCGGGCACGACCTCGACTGGTACTGCAGCGGCTCGCCCGAGGCGCACGTCGCCGTCGAGCCGGTCTACGTCACCGAGCGGTCGACCCTGATCGCGCTCATGGGCCAGCAGGCGTACGACGTCCTCGTGGAGCACTGCGAGGCGCGCGTGGCGGCGCTCACCGCAGCGCGCGCTGTCGCGGCGAAGTCGCGCGGCGAAGCGCGCGACGCCCAGCTGCGGGCGTTCGCACCGCACCCCGCCGACCCGGCGTAGCCCGGCAGGCCGGACCAGCGCTCAGCCGACGCGGACCGGGCGCAGGCTCGACGGCACGCGGCTGCGCAGCTCGCGCGTCACCGGCGGCGCGTAGGCCACCAGCTCCTTCACCCGGCGCAGACCCGAGGAGCCGCGCGGGTTGATCCGCAGCGTGTCGCGCATGCGCTGCGCGACGTCGAAGAAGGCGTCCTCGTCGCGGGCGACGACCGACAGCCGCCACGGCTGCGCGACCAGGTCCACGGTCGGGACGACGTGGTTGCCGAAGTCGGGGCGCAGCTCCCAGCGCAGGAACTCCGGCATCGCCTCGACCTCGTCGAGACCGTCGACGGTGTGCACGCGTGCGTCGAACGACACGATGCCGTTGACCTGGCCGCGCACGGCCGAGTCGTGCGCCGTCCAGTCGAGCGGGTAGCCGCCGTAGCAGTCGTCGGACAGGAAGTGCTGGGCGGCGATGCCGAGCACGTCGAGGCCGCCGTGCGCCTCGCTGTCGCGCACGACCGCGTTGACGCCGCAGAACCGCGCCGCGACCTCGAGCAGGCACGGGCCCTGCGCGTCCATCTTGAGCTCGAGGTGGAACGGGCTGCGGCGCAGGCCGGTGGCCGCCACGACGCGGCGCGTGTAGTCGGCCGCGGCCTCGAACTCCGGGCGGTGCGTGCGGACGAGGTAGTCGCCGGTGCTCACCGACGCGCGCCCGTTCGCGGCGACGCGAACCGACTCGGTCACCGTGAAGACGTGCGGCAGCCCGCGCTCGTCGACCTGGCCGTTGACGTAGTACTCGGTGCCGCCGATGTACTCCTCGAGCAGCACGCGGGTCGTGCCCAGCGTCTCGAAGTACGCCGCGAGCTCCTCGCGCGTCGTCGTGGGGTCGACGTACCCGATCTGCTGGTTGCCCCAGCCGTCGTTGGGCTTGAGCACGACGCGCGCCAGGCCCTCGTCGTGCAGCGCGGCGAGGACGTCGTCGGGGCCGTCGGCGTAGCGGCTGACGTTGATGCGCGGGCCGCCGGCCACCGAGCGCAGGTGCTCCTTGAGCGCGCCCTTGTCGCGGAACCGCTCGAGGACGCCGGGCTGGGCCCACGAGAGACCGAGCTCCTCGGCGAGGCGGGCGAGCGGGGCGACGTCGGTCTCGAAGACGGGGACCACGGCCTGCACGGCGTAGCGGCCGGCGAGCAGGTCGGCGAGCTCGCGCTCGCGGCCGACGGGCACGAGGTAGCTCGCGGCGACGAGCGGGCCGTGCAGCTCGGGGTAGGCGCGGGCCTGCCGGCGCAGCGCCGCGGCGTCGGTGTACAGCGCGACGGTGCGCAGGCCGTAGCGCCGCGCGTAGATCTGCATCAGCGCGGTCGAGTAGGCGTGGTACGGCTCCATGAGCACGACCACCGGCTCGCGCGACATCGCTTCCCTCTCGACCGTGCTCCCGTCCGACTACCAGGGTCCCGTGCCGGGGCGACGGATCCACGACCCGCGCGGGTGACTCGTGCGAACGGAGGGTGACGGGGCGGTTCCGCTGCGTCAGGTCTGGTCGAACGGCCGGGGCTTCCCGCCGCCGCGCGGCAGGTAGGACCGCGCCTCGCGGGCGATCGCCGGCGCGAGGGCGGCGTACCGGCCGACGAGCGGCCGAAGCCCGTCCTCCGAGGCGTTGACCCGCACGAGCGCGCGCATCCGCTCCGAGACCTCGTCGTACGCCGCCTCGTCGGGCACCTCGACGACCATCCGCCACGGCTCGGTGAGGAAGTCGACCGTGGGCTCCACGCGGTTGCCGAACTCGGGCGCCGCGACCCAGCGGACGAACTCCGGCGAGCTCTCGGCCTCCTCGCGGCCGAGCACCTCGAACACGCGGCCGCTCACCGTCGAGATGCCGTTGACCTGGCCGCGCACGGTCGCGTCGTAGCGGTCCCAGTCGAGCTCGACCTCGCCGTAGGGCTCGTCGGAGAGGTAGTGGTGCGCGGCGACGCCGAAGACGTCGAGCGAGCCGTGCAGATCGCCGTCGAGCGTGGCGTAGTCGGCGCCCGGCAGCCGGCCGGCGACCTCGATGAGGCACGGGCCGCGGTCGTCGACCTTGAGCTCGAGGTGGAACGGGTTGCGGCGCAGGC
This sequence comes from Candidatus Nanopelagicales bacterium, assembly GCA_046330715.1. GTDB lineage: Bacteria > Actinomycetota > Actinomycetes > S36-B12 > CAIYMF01 > Longivirga. The sequence goes on along the minus strand of JAXLSG010000001.1, from coordinate 687,442 downwards.
CCGACGCGCGCATCACGTGGTCGGCGTACTCGACCGCGGGCGCGAAGAGCGGGTCGTGGCGGCGCACCTGCACGGCGCCGATGCAGACACCGTGGCGGCCGTTGGCGTCGAGGCGCAGGTAGCGCCAGACCGACCACGACGTCGGCTGGCCGCGCTCGTCGACGATGCCGTCGACGAAGAGCTCGGGCCCGTCGACGTACTCCTCGAGGACGAGGTCGGTGCCGACGGCGGCGACGTACGCCGCCAGCTGCTGCGCCGACGTCGAGGTGTCGAAGAATCCGATGAGCTGGTTGCCGAAGCCGTCGTTGGGCTTGAGCACGTAGCGGTCGAACCCGTGCTCGGCGACGAGGGCGCGCACCTCGTCGATCGACGAGACGTGCGCGCTCACGTTCACGCGCGGACCGCCGGGCACCGAGCGCAGGTGGTCCTTGAGCGCCGCCTTGTCGCGGAACCGCTCGATCACGCCGGGCTGCGCCCACGACAGGCCGAGCCGCTCCGCGATGCGCGCGGCCGGCAGCAGCGTCGCCTCCCAGTACGGGACGACGGCCTCGATCCGGTGGCGCTCGCGGAGCATCGACGCGAACGCGTCGAGCTGCGACTCGTCGACGAGGTACGACGCCGAGATGAGCGGGCCGTAGAGCTGCGGGAACTCCTGGCGGTGGCGACGCATCTGCACCGGGTCGGTGTAGAAGGCCACCGTGCGCATGCCGTAGCGCCGCGCGAAGAGCTCGATGAAGCGCACGGCGTACGGGCGGTAGGGGTCCTGCACGAGGAGCTCGGGACCGGTCGCGCTCATGCGGTCCCACCGCCTCTCCGTCGTCATGACCCGATCCTCGCTCGCTCAGCCCGGCTGGTCAGCAGGCGCGCCGACCGGCTCGAGCCGTACGCCGGGCGACACGCGTCCGTACACCTGGTTGGCGACCGGGGGCACGTACGCCGGGAGCTCGCGCAGCCGGCCGAGGCGCCGCGACCCGTCGTTGATGCGGATCGTCGAGCGCATGAGGTCGCCGGTGCGGTGGTAGTCGTCCTCGTCGCGGCACGCGACGCTGGCGCGCCACGCGACCGACGAGAAGTCGACCGTGGGCACGACGTGGCCGCCGAACTCCGGACGCGTGTCCCAGCGCACGAACTGCGGCATCGCCTCGACCTGCGCGCGGCCGCGCAGCGACCAGACCCGCTCGTCGCTCGTCGCGATGCCCTGCACGAGGCCGCGGACCCTGGCGTCGTAAGCCGCCCAGTCCAGGGCGTAGGGGCCGTAGGGGTCTGCGGAGAGGGCGTGGTGGGCGGCGATGCCGAGGACGTCGAGCCCGGCGTGCGCGTCGATGTCGCGGAACACGATGTTCGCGCCGCACAGACGTGCAGCGACCTCGATCAGGCACGCGCCGCGCTCGTCGATCTTCGCCTCGAGGTGGAACGGCACGCGTCGCACTCCGGTGGCGCGCAGGACCTCGCGCGCGTAGTCGGCGGCGGTCGCGAAGTCGGCGCGGTCGGTGCGCACCGTGAAGTCGCCGACCGACACGCCTGCACGGCCGTTGATCTCGCGACGCACGTACTGGCTCACCGAGAAGACGTGCACCTCGCCGGCCTCGTCGACCTGGCCGTTGACGAAGAACTCCTCGCCCCCGACGTACTCCTCGAGGAGGACGTCCTCGCCGCGGCCGCCGAAGTACGCCGCGAGCACGGAGTCGGGCGTCGCCGCGTCGGCGTAGAGGACGTCGCGGTTCGAGACGCCGGCGTTGGGCTTGAGGACCACGCGGTCGAGGCCGTGCTCCCCCATCGCCGTACGGACGTCGGCCGCGGAGGAGACGAGGACGCTCGCGTTGACGCGCGGGCCGCCCGGCACCGAGCGGAGCTGGTCCTTGAGCGCCGCCTTGTCGCGGAACCGCTCCATCGTCGCGAGGTCGTTGGTGGCGATGCCGAGCGCGTCGGCGATGCGCGACAGCGGCAGGACGTCGGGCTCGCCGACCGGGAGCACGGCGACGACCTGGTGACGGCGGCGCAGGACGTCGACCACGGCGTCGAGGTCGCGCGGGTCGTCGGGGTCGACGAGGTACGACGCCGACACGTGCGGCCCGCGGCACTCGGGCGCCCGGCGGAGGTTCTTGCGCAGCTTCTCGCGGTCGCTGTAGAGCGCGACCGTGCGCACGCCGTGGCGCTCCGCCAGCAGCGGGATCAGCCGCTGGGCGTAGTCGACGTAGGGGTCCATGAGCAGGACCTCGGGCTGGCCGGCCACCGCTGCACGCACCTCCGAGCAGGTCAGGGCGGAGGCGCCCAGGACGCGCGCCTCTCCCTAGATGTCTCGTCCCTGGCCGCGCCGTCCTTGACCCGTCCGGTCCGACCGACCCGCCGTCCGGTCCGTGGGAGGGCTCCTGCCGCAGGCTCGGCGGCTGTGCACAGCGGGCGGCCCGCCTGCGGGGCGCTGTCGGCCCGCACGCCTAGGCTCCGGCCATGGCCAAGCCCCGCACCACGTTCCGCTGCACCGAGTGCGGCGCCACCTCGCCCAAGTGGGTCGGCCGGTGCGCCGAGTGCCAGGCCTGGGGCACGGTGGCAGAGGTCGGGGCCGCGGCGTCATCCAGCAGCGGGCTGCGGTCCAGCACCACCGGCGTGGCGCCGACGCGTCGCGCGCGACCGGTGTCGGAGATCGCCGAGCAGCACGTCACGCGCTCGGGCACGGGGCTCGGCGAGTTCGACCGCGTCATCGGCGGCGGGCTCGTGCCGGGCCAGGTGGTGCTCGTGGCCGGCGAGCCCGGCGTCGGGAAGTCCACGCTGCTGCTCGAGGTCGGCCACCGCTACGCCGAGCAGGGCCGCGGCGCCGTGCTGTACGTGTCGGGCGAGGAGTCGGTCGAGCAGATCGGCGTACGCGCCCGGCGCATCGGCGCCGACTCCGAGTCGCTGCTGCTCGCCGACGAGAACGATCTCGCGACGCTGCTCGGGCACATCGAGGAGCACGACCCCGTGCTCGTGGTCGTCGACTCGGTGCAGACCATCGCGTCGGCCGACATCGACGGCCGCGCGGGCGGCATGACCCAGGTCGTCGAGATCACGTCGGTGCTCAGCCGCGTGGCGAAGTCGCGACGGATGCCGATGCTGCTCATCGGCCAGTCGACCAAGGACAGCTCGATCGCCGGGCCGCGCGCGATGGAGCACCTCGTCGACACGGTGCTCACCTTCGAGGGCGACCGGCACACCGCGCTGCGGCTGCTGCGCGCCGTGAAGAACCGGTACGGCCCGGCCGACGAGATCGTGTGCTTCGAGCAGGCAGACGACGGCCTGCGCGAGGTCGTCGACGCCTCCGACCTGTGGCGCGAGCACCGCGAACGGCCCGTGCCGGGCACGTGCGTCACGGTCACGATGGAGGGGCGCCGGCCGATGCTGGCCGAGGTGCAGTCGCTCGTCACCGACTCGACCACGCCCAACCCGCGCCGCGGCGTCAGCGGGCTCGACACCTCGCGCGTGAACATGCTCGTGGCGGTCACCGAGCGGTGCAGCCGCCGACGGCTGTCGGACCGCGACGTCTTCGTCGCCACGGTCGCCGGCGCGAAGCTGTCCGACCCCGCGGTCGACCTCGCGGTCTGCCTCGCGCTCGCGTCGGCCTCGATGGGCACCCCGGTGGCACCCGACGTCCTCGTGATCGGCGAGGTGGCGCTGTCGGGCGACATCCGCCCCGTGCCGTTCCTGCAGCAGCGGGTCGCGGAGGCGACGCGCCTGGGCTACGCGCGCATCGTCGTGCCGCGCGGCTCGAAGTCGTCGCTCGGCCGGCTCGCGTCGGGCGGCGTCGAAGGACCGCGGGTCACCGAGGTGCACCACCTCGAGGACGCGCTCGGGCAGCTGCGGCACCTCGCCGCGGTCTCGCGCTGACGGCGTACTCGTCGGTAGCCGCTCCACGGGACGGGAGCGCCGTCTCGCGCGAGGAGACCTCGGCGCGACTGCCCCTAGGATGATCACGACGGGGGCGCCGACCACGGTGTCCCGACGCGAGCGAGGGACGACCGCCGTGGCCAGCGACAAGACCGACGCCGACGCCGCGCTGCGCGCTGCGATCGCAGCGGTCGCGCCCGGCACGGTGCTCCGCGACGGCCTCGAGCGGATCCTGCGCGGACGCACCGGCGGGCTCGTCGTCCTCGGCCACGACCGCACCGTCGAGGCGATGGCCTCGGGCGGCTTCGTCATCGACGCCGACTTCTCCGCCCAGCGGCTGCGCGAGCTCGCCAAGATGGACGGCGCCGTGATCTGCGACGCCGACGGCACGAAGCTGCTGCGCGCGGCCGTCCAGCTCCTCCCCGACCCCACGATCCCCACCGACGAGCAGGGCACGCGTCACCGCACCGCCGACCGCGTCGCGAAGCAGACCGGCTTCCCCGTCGTCAGCGTGAGCAAGTCGATGAACACGATCGCGCTCTACCTCGCGGGCCGTCGGCACGTGCTCGAGGACTCCGGCGCGATCCTGGCCCGCGCCAACCAGGCGCTCGCCACGCTCGAGCGCTACAAGATGCGCCTCGACGAGGTCAGCGGCACGCTCTCCGCCCTCGAGATCGAGGACCTCGTCACGGTCCGCGACGTCGCGTCGGTGGCGCAGCGCCTCGAGATGGTGCGCCGCATCTCCTCGGAGATCACCGGCTACCTCGTCGAGCTCGGCACCGACGGCCGTCTGCTCTCGCTGCAGCTCGACGAGCTCGTCGCCGGCGTCGAGGCCGACCGCGTCCTCGTCGTACGCGACTACCAGCCCAGCAGCGGGAAGAAGTCGGCGAAGGGTCTCGAGCACGCCCTGGCCGAGCTCGACGCGCTCTCGGCCACCGACCTGCTCGACCTCGCGTCGGTCGCGCGGGCGATCGGGTTCGCCTCGGCCGACGACCTGCTCGACTCGCCGGTGAGCCCGCGCGGCTTCCGGCTGCTCGCGCGGGTCCCGCGCCTGCCCGAGGTCGTCAACGAACGCCTCGTCGGCCACTTCGGCGGGCTGCAGAAGCTGCTCGCGGCGTCGATCGACGACCTGCAGGCAGTCGAGGGCGTCGGCGAGGCGCGCGCCCGCAGCGTCCGCGAGGGCCTGTCGCGCCTCGCCGAGTCGAGCATCCTCGAGCGCTACGTCTGACCCCGCGGTCCGCATGACGGGACCGCCTGCCTGACCGCTCCCGCCCGCTTGTGAGGATGGGGGCATGAGCGCGCTCTTCGAGGCCCTGACCCTGCGCGGTACGACGTTCCCGCACCGGGCGTGGGTGAGCCCGATGTGCCAGTACTCCGCGGTCGACGGGCTGCCGCAGCCGTGGCACGGCGCGCACTACGGGTCGTTCGCGATCGGCCGCGCCGGGCTCGTGATCAGCGAGGCGTCGGCCGTCGTGGCGGAGGGGCGGATCACGCCCGAGGACGCCGGGATCTGGTCCGACGCGCACGCCGAGGCGTGGGAGCCGATCGTCGCGTTCTCGCACGAGCAGGGCGTGCCCTTCGCGTTCCAGCTCGCGCACGCCGGGCGCAAGGCGTCGACGTACGCGCCCTGGCGTGGTCACGGCTCGGTGCCGGTCGACGCCGGCGGCTGGACGACGGTCGCGCCGTCGGCGAGCGCCTTCGGCGACTACGCCGTCCCCGCGGCGATGACCCTCGACGACATCGCCCGCGCGCGCGACGGATTCGTCGCGGCTGCGGCGCGTGCAGACGGCATCGGAGCCGACGCGGTCGAGCTCCACTTCGCGCACGGCTACCTCGCGCACGAGTTCCTCTCGCCGCTCTCCAACCAGCGAGACGACTCCTACGGCGGGTCGCTGGAGAACCGGATGCGCTTCGCGCTCGAGATCGTCGAGGCGGTGCGCGCGGTGTGGCCCGACCAGAAGCCGCTGCTCATGCGCGTGTCGGCCACCGACTGGGTCGAGGGCGGCTGGGACGTCGACTCCACGATCGAGCTCGCGCGCCGCGCGCACGCGCTCGGCGTCGACCTCGTCGACGTGTCGTCGGCCGGCAACGACCCGCGCCAGCAGGTGCACGTCGGTCCGGGCTACCAGGTGCCGTTCGCCGCGCGCATCCGCGCCGAGGCGGGCGTGGCGACCGCGGCCGTGGGACTGATCACCGAGCCGCGGCAGGCGGAGGAGGTCGTGGCGACCGGGCAGGCCGACGCCGTGCTCCTCGGCCGCGAGATGCTGCGCGACCCGCACTGGAGCCTGTCGGCCGCGCACGAGCTCGGCGCCGGCCTCGCCTGGCCCGACCAGTACCTCCGAGCCCGCCCCACCTGACCCGCGACCGCGAGCCGTCCCCGCACCCACCGGACCCGCACGGATGCCCCGAGACCTGACCCGGCTACCCGATGCTCGCGACTGTCTCGGGACCGGAACCGCCACGCTCGGCCATAGGTCCCGAAACATGATCATGTTTCGGGACCTACGTCCCGCCTGCTCGGATGTAGGTCACCAGACATGATCCTGTTTCGGGACCTACGTCGGGCGACGGGCGGATCTCGGGGGCGGAGCGCCTAGTCTCGGCGTCCGGCGCGCGACCACGCGCGCCGGCCCGAGCACCGAGGCACCACGTCACCGAGGCACCACGTCACCGAAGCACCACGACACCGAGGCAGCACGAGGCTGAGGCACCACGAGGCCGAGGCATGACGACGCCGAGCACCACTGCGAGGAGCACCGTGAGCAGCGCACCCGACCTGGTCATCGCCGACGCCCGCGTGCGGGTCGCGCGCGGCGAGTGGGCGACCGGCATCGCCGTCACCGACGGCCGCGTGACCGCGGTCGGCGACGCCGCCGACGTCGTGGCCCTCGCGGGCCCGAGCACGCGGGTCGAGCGGCGTCCGGGGCAGCTCGTGCTGCCGGGCTTCCAGGACAGCCACATCCACGCGCCGTTCGCCGGCCGCAACCGGCTGCGGGTGTGGCTCAACGACGTGCTCGGTCGCGAGGACTACCTCGCGATCATCGCCGAGTACGCCGCAGCGCACCCCGACGAGGAGTGGATCGTCGGGGGCGGCTGGGCGATGGAGTGCTTCCCCGGCGGGCTGCCGAGCAAGGAGGACCTCGACCGCGTCGTGCCCGACCGCCCGGTGTTCCTGTTCAACAAGGACGTCCACGGCGCGTGGGTGAACAGCAAGGCGCTCGAGGTCGGCGGCATCACCCGCGACACCCCGGACCCCAGCGACGGCCGCATCGAGCGCGACGCCGACGGCGAGCCCACCGGGATGCTGCACGAGGGTGCGGCGTACACCTACAACGACACCGTCGTCCCCGAGCCCGACCGGTTCGAGTGGGAGTCGGCGATCCTCGAGGCGCAGGAGCATCTGCACGCGCTGGGCATCACGGGGTGGCAGGACGCGTGGGTGACGCCGGGAACGCTCGCGGCGTACCGGTCGCTGTCCGACAGCGGGAAGCTCACCGCGCGCGTCGTGGGTGCGCTCTGGTGGGACCGGCACCGCGGTCTCGAGCAGATCGACGACCTGCTCGACCAGCGCGAGCGCGCGGGCGGCGGCGGGACGTTCTTCCCGACGACGGTGAAGATCATGACCGACGGTGTGCTCGAGAACTACACGGGCGCGCTGCTCGAGCCGTTCTGCGACGGCTGCGGCGGCCACACCGACAACCACGGCCTCGCGTACGTCGAGCGCGAGCTGCTGGCCGAGGCTGTGACGAAGCTCGACGCGCTCGGCTTCCAGGTGCACATGCACGCGATCGGCGACCGGGCCGTGCGCAACTCCCTCGACGCCGTCGCCGCCGCGCGCGCCGCCAACGGGCACACCGACAACCGCCACCACATCGCGCACATCCAGGTCGTGCAGCCCGAGGACGTCCCGCGCTTCGCCGAGCTCGACGTGATCGCCAACTGCCAGACGTACTGGGCGAAGAACGACCCGCAGATGGAGGAGCTGACCGTGCCGTTCCTCGGCGAGGAGCGCACGCTGCTGCAGTACCCGTTCGAGGGCATCCGCGCTGCGGGTGCGCGCCTCGCGATGGGCAGCGACTGGTCGGTGACGACCGCGAACCCGCTCACGCAGCTCGAGGTGGCGATCACCCGGTCCGACCCCGACGACCGCGACCTGCCCGCCTTCCTGCCCCACGAGCGGCTCTCGGTCGACGACGCGTTCGACGCGTTCACCGCGGGGTCGGCGTACCTCAACCACGACGCCGACGCCGGCACGCTGGCGGTCGGCACGCGCGCCGACCTCGCCGTGCTCGACCACGACGTGCTCGTCGACGGCTTCGCCGCCAACGGCCGCAACCCCATCGACGACGCCTCGGTCGTCATGACCGTCGCGAACGGCCGCGTGGTCCACGAGTCCTGACGACAGGGACTCGCCCGCTACGACCCGTTCCTGCTGCCGACCGCGTGGAGGACGCGGTGGTCGTGGCCGTCGGGGTCGGCGATCACGACTCCGTGGTCGTCCGCGCCAAGACGTGTCGCGCCGAGACCGACAAGACGGGCGACCTCCGACTCGACGTCGCTGTCGGACGTCGGCAGCAGGTCGAGGCGCCAGCGGGTGGTGCCGTGCCTGGGCAGCAGGGGCGGACCGCCCCACGTGATCTTCGGGCCGCCGTGCGGCGACTGGATCGCCGTCTCCTCGCCCTCGTCCCACACGAGCGGCCAGCCGAGAGCCGCGCTCCAGAACTCGCCGACCGTGTGGGAGCCGTCGCACGAGACCGCGCCGACGAGGCCGCAGCCGGCGAGGAACCGGTTGCCCGGCTCGATGACGCACAGCTCGTTGCCCTCGGGGTCGGCGAGCACGACGTGCTCCGCGTCGTCGCCCTGACCGATGTCGAGGTGCGACGCACCGAGCGACAGCGCGCGCTCCACACGGGCTCGCTGGTCCTCGGGCGACGAGCTCGTGAGGTCGAAGTGCCGCGGGTTCTGCCCCACCTTGGCCGCTTCGGACCGCGGGAAGCGCAGGCGGAAGCCGACGAGGTCGTCGAGCAGCACGGCCGGCCCGTCGACGGGGTCGTCGACGACCTCGCCGTCGAGCAGCCCGGCCCAGAACGCCGCCTCGCGAGCCGGGTCGTGCGCGTCGATGCAGAGCGCCACCAGCCGCAGCCCCATGCCGCACCTCCGATCGTCGCCGACGCTAGGCCTCGTGGGCCGTGGCGTCGACCGCGTTGCCGTCCGCACGATCGGCGACCGGCTGTCGGCGTACGCCGCTAGCGTGGAACGCGAGCGCAGCACCGACGACCAGGGAGCGGCATGAGGATCCTGCGACGCGTCATCGTGATCGACGCGGCCGACATCGAGGCGGAGAGCGCGTTCTGGGCAGGTGTGCTCGACGGCGAGGTGCACCGCGACGACGACTGGCACAGCATCGTCGTCGACGGCGACTGGGTCATGGGCGTGCAGCTCGCGCCCGACCACGTGCCGCCGGTGTGGCCCGGCGGACCTCAGCAGCAGCAGGTGCACCTCGACCTGCACGTCGATGACCTCGCGGCCGCGGGCGAGCTCGCGCTCGCGCACGGCGGCCGCCAGCTGCAGCCCCCGAAGGCGCCGGCCGACAACCCCGACGGCACCGAGCGTTTCGCCGTCTACGCCAGCCCGGCCGGCCACCCGTTCTGCTTCGGCAGCCACTGACGCCGTCCCCGCACGACCACGGAAGAAGGAGCGGCATGCCCCAGGAGTTCGTCGAGGCCGACCTGTCGGGAGCGCGGTTCGTGCGCTCCAACCTCAGCGGCGCGGTGATGCGCGGCGTGATCGTCGACGGTGCCGAGATCGACGCGCCGTGGCTGCTCGACGGCGACACCACCCTGCTCGTGAACGGCGTCGACGTCGCCCCGCTGGTCGACGCGGAGCTCGACCGCCGCTTCCCCGGCCGCGTGCTGCGCCGCGCGCAGGACCCCGACGGCATCCGTGCGGCGTGGGCCGCTCTCGAGGGCGCGTGGGACGCCGCGATCGCGCGGGCCGCGACGATGCCCGAGGGGGCCGTCGACGATCAGGTCGACGGCGAGTGGTCGTTCGCGCAGACGCTGCGCCACCTCGTGTTCGCGATCGACGCGTGGCTCGGCCGCGCGGTGCTGCGCATCGAGCAGCCGTTCCACCCGCTCGGCCAGACGATCCCCGAGTCGGTCGAGGACGGCGTCGACATGACGCTGTTCCTGCCCGGCACCCCGGCGTACGCCGACGTGCTCGCGGCCTTCGCCGACCGGCGCGCCATGGTCGGCGCGTTCGTCGCGGGGACGACCGCGGAGCAGCTCGACGAGGAGCGCCCCAACCCGTGGGCGCCCGACTACGCCGAGACAGTGCGCGCCTGCCTCGGGACGATCCTCGAGGAGGGCTGGGAGCACCTGCGCTACGCGCTGCGCGACCTCGACGTGCTCGCGTCGCGCTGAGCCGGGCTGCTGGACCGGCGCCTACTGACCGCCGAAGAGACCGCCGAGCTGGCCGAGCAGGTCCTGCGCGGAGCCGGCGTCGGGGAGCTGGCCCTCGGGGCTCATGCCGTTCACCAGGCCCGGCAGCAGCTGCGCGATGCCTTCGGACGCCTGCTCGGGCGAGAGACCGGCCTGCGACGCGAGCTGCTGGAGCTGGTCGGGGCCGACGGCGTCGGCGATCGCCGCGGGGTCGACCGCCTGGTTCGCGCCGGTTCCGATCCACGACTGCACCGCGTCGCCGAGCCCGGCGTTCTGCAGCTGCCCGAGCACCGAGTCGAGCCCGCCGCTCTGCTGCAGCTGCGAGAGCAGCGGCCCCGCGAGCGACTGCAGCTGCCCGAGGTCGAGACCGCCCTCGCCCCCGGCGAGACCCGACAGCAGCGACCCGATGTCCGGCGTACCGCCCTGACCTCCGGCGAGCCCGCCCAGGAGGTCCTCCAGCCCGGCCATGACGTCTCCCTCCCTCGCGCGTCCGTCGCGCTCCACGTCCGACGCTAGCGACGCGCGACGATCCCGCCAGCCGAACGGCTTCCCTGAGCGCGGAACGGGGCGTTGGCCGCAGCGCGCGGCGCGGGGAGGATGATCGTCGCGGCTCCCCCGAGCCGAGCCCTCGACCACGTGGATGGTGCGCGCATGTCCGCTCCGGGAGCGACCACGGTCGCCGACGTCCTGCTCGACCAGCTCGCCGACCACGGCGTCACGGTCGCCTTCGGGATCCCCGGCGTGCACAACCTGCCGCTCTGGGTCGGCGCCGGCGTCGGCCGTCGGCCGCGCGTCGTCGGCGTGCGCCACGAGCAGGCCGCCGGGTACGCCGCCGACGCGCTGGCCCGCGCGACCGGCGGCCTCGGCGTCGTCCTCACCACCACCGGCCCCGGCTTCGTGAACGCGCTCGCCGCGTTCGGCGAGGCGTGGACCTCGTTCTCGCCCGTCGTGCTGATCTCGAGCGAGGCGCCGGTGGGGCCGCGACGTCGCCGCGGCTACGACGACGGGCTGCTGCACGGCATGCGCAGCCAGGCCGAGACGGTGCGTGCCGGCTTCGGCGCCGAGGCGGTGTCGACCACGACGGCCGCCGAGGCGGTCGCGGCGCTGCCGGGCCTGGCCGCGCACGCGCTGCGCACCGGCCGCCCGGTCTACCTCGGCGTGCCCGCCGACGTCCTGCACGAGCCGTGGGACGGAGCGGTGCCCGGACCGGTCGCCGTCGAGCGGCTGGCTCCCGCAGCGACCGACGTCGAGGCCGCGGCCGAGGCGCTGCGCGGCAAGCGCGTCGTGATGTGGCTCGGCGCACGAGCCGTCCCCGCGGAGGCGGAGGTGCTGCGGCTCGCCGAGGCTCTCGACGCGCACGTGGTCACGACGTACCAGGCGCGCGGGCTGCTCGCGTCGTACCCCGGGAGCATCGTCGCCCCGCCGCACGAGCCGTCGGTCGCCGCCCACATCGCCGGCGCCGACGTCCTGCTCGTGGTCGGCGACGACCTCGCCGGCATGACGACGCGCAACTGGCGGATGCCGGTGCCCGGCACGATCGTCGCGGTCGTCGACGACGCCGGGCTCAGCCTCGGCGACTACGACCTCGCCGCGAAGGTCGTCGGCGACGTCGGCACCAGCCTGACCGCCCTGACCTACGCGCTGTCCGGTACGACGACCACGGCGACCGCGAACGACGAGCTCACCGCTCCGGTCCTCGCGTCGCTCGCCTCCGACCCGCGCACGGCCGACGCCGCGACGTTCGTCCGCACCGTGCAGGAGACCTGGCCCGACGACGGCTCGGTCGTGGTCGACATGTGCATCGCGGGCTACTGGACCGGCGGCTACTCGCGGCAGCCGCGCGCGCGTCGTCTCGCCTACCCGGTCGGGTGGGGCACGCTCGGGTTCGGCTTCCCCGCCTCGATCGGCCCGGCCGCCGCCGGCATCGAGACCCTCGCGATCGTCGGCGACGGCGGGTTCGCGATGGGTCCGGGCGAGCTCGCGACGATGGTGCAGGAGCGGCTCCCGCTGGTCGTGCTCCTCGTGACCGACGGCGGCTACGGGATGCTCCGCTTCGACCAGACCGTGGCCGGCGACGAGCACCGCGGCGTCGACCTCGTCGAGCCGCGCTACGAGGACCTCGGAGCGGCGTACGGCGTACCCGTGACCCGCACCGACGACCCCGGCGAGGGGCTCGCGAAGGCCCTCGCGGCGGCGCGGGCGGCCGACGGCCCGGCGATGGTGGTGCTCGAGGCGGCGTTCCACCCGCCGCGCACGACCTCGCCCCGCTGGAACGAGGCGTGAGGCTCTACGCGGCGTGCGGGAGCCGGTACGCCGCGTCGACGTCGGGCTGGAGAAGTTCTGAGAACCCTCACGTTCCGTGGTCTCCCGACCGATGGATGACGTAGAACGTGATCACGGGGGGTCAGGTCTAGGGAGCGCCATGTCCGTCCGCCGCAGCATCGTCGTCGGTGCACTCACCCTCGGGCTCGTCGTCGCGAGCCCGGCCGTGTCGTACGCCGCCGGCTCCGGCAGCGGCGGGACGCCCACCGCGCCCTCACCGCGGCCGACCCCGAAGCCGACCCCGGCCCCGTCACCGGTCGGGAAGACGACCTTCCCGCTCGTCGCCGGTGACAAGGGCGCCCTCGTCGCCGGGGTCCAGCAGCGGCTGGTGTGGCTCGGGTACGGCGTGCGGGTCACCCGCGTGATGGACGCCTCGACCCTCGCCGCCGTGAAGGCGTTCCGGACCAAGTTCTTCCTGGGCTCGACCGCGTCGGTCACGACCGTCGTCTGGTCGAAGATGCGCTACCTCACCCGGAGCAAGGGCGTGCTGCCCGCGGCCTGCCGCACCTCGGGCCTGGTGCTGTGCATCGACAAGACGCAGAAGTCGCTGCGCTTCGTGAACCGCGGCCGGATCATCCTCACCGCCGACGCGCGCTTCGGCGGGGTCGGCCACGCGACGCGCGAGGGCGTGTTCCGCGTCTTCTCGAAGTCGCGCTACCACGTGTCGTCGCTGTACCACACGTCCATGCCGTACGCGATGTTCTTCTCCGGCGGCGAGGCCGTGCACTACTCGCCGTACTTCCACCGCGACGGCTACAACGGCGCCTCGCACGGCTGCGTCAACCTGCGCAGCACGACGACGGCGGCGTACCTGTTCGCGCACGTGCCGGTCGGCACGCGCGTCGTCGTCTACCACTGAGCCGACGCGGCCGTCGCGTGACGGCGGGGGTCAGCCGAGCTGGCTGACGATCCAGTGCGCCCGGATGCCCATGCCCTTGGGCGTGGGGTGCGAGCCGTCGTTCATGTACGGGATCTTCGCCTGCTGCGCGTAGGCGGCGTAGTCGAGGAACTTCGCGTTGGGGTGCTTCGCGACCGCGGCCTTCATCGCCGCGTTGTTCGCGCGCCAGTGGACGCCGGCCCACTGCTTGTCGTCGAGGTACATGCCGACCCAGTAGACGGTCGTCGTCGCGGGCACCATCGCCATGATCGTGTCGACGCCCTGTGCGAACGACTCCGCGGAGTCCTGGCCCGCGATGACGTTGTGGCCGTCGGCGTCCTTCTTCGTGCGCTCGCCGCTGTCGGTCGCGGTCGGCGCCTTCACGCGCACCTTCGCCACGTTGAACGAGTTGGTGCCGAGCGCGATGACCACGGTGCCCGGGATGCTCGGCTGCGCCTTGAGCACGAGGTCGGCGCCGCACAGCGGCTTGTCGCTGCACAGCGGCGTCCAGTCCGGGCGCGGTCCGGCGATGATCGGCCGGCCACCGAGCGCGTCGACGGTGAAGTCCCACTTGGCGGCGCCGAGCGCCTCCTCGAGCGGGACCGAGCCGCGGTTGGTGATCGAGTCGCCGATGTAGAGCAGGCGGGTGTCGGCCTTCTCGACCGGCGTGAGGCCCTGCGTCACGTACTCGTACTGCGCGGCGACCTTCGCGTCGGCGAGCCGGCCGACGCCGACCGCGGCGACGCAGGTCGTGACGATGAGGATGAGGCCGAACCAGAGCGCACGGCTCGTGGGACGCAGGAGCGCGCGGCGCTGCGGCGGCTGCTCGATGAACCAGTACGAGCCCCACGCCACCAGGATCGACACGACGATCCCGAGCAGCGCCTGCTTCACCGTGAGCAGGCCGGTCGCCGTGAGCGCGGCACCGAGCACGAGCACCGGCCAGTGCCACAGGTAGAGCGAGTACGAGATGCGGCCGAACCAGCGCGGCACGGCGGTCGACAGGCCGCGCGAGACGATGCCCGACTCGTGGCCGGCCATCACGAGCACGGTGCCGATCACGACGGGAAGCGCCGCGAAGCCCGGGAAGGGCGTGAGCGTCGTGTACGTCGCCATGCACCACACGACGACGAGGAAGCCCACGATCGCGCCGACGACGCGGGCAGCGCGCGGCGCTCTGAGCACGGCCGGCATCGAGATCGCGAGCAGGCCGCCTGCCGCGAGCTCGAACGCGCGGGACAGGGCCGAGAAGTACGCCGAGTTGTCGCCGATGCTCACGAGGTGCTGCGACCACAGCAGCGACGGGATCGCGAGCAGCGACAGGGCGATGAACAGGGTCGGGCGCAGGTGGCGCGGGCTCACCCGGTGCGCGATCAGGGTCGCGACGAGGAGGACCACGGGCCAGACGACGTAGAACTTCTCCTCGTCGTTGAGGCTCCAGAAGTGCAGCACCGGGCTGGGGTCGGTGGCCACGCCCATGTAGTCGATGCCGCTGTTGGCGAAGTGCACGTCGGCGTTGAACAGCGCGGCCCACAGCACGTCGACCGCGGTCGAGGCCGCGCGGGCCGCCGGGAGGATGACGTACGACGCGACCAGCGTGACGAGCAGCGTGACGGTCGCCGCGGGCAGGATGCGCCGGGCGCGGCGGGCGTAGAACCGGCCGAAGTGCACGCGGCCGGTGGTCTCGCCCTCGCGCACCAGCAGGCCGGTGATGAGGAAGCCGGAGATGACGAAGAAGACGTCGACGCCGAGGTAGCCGCCGGGCACCCAGCCGAGCACGGTCGAGACCACGCCGAAGGGACCGGTCGCGGTCGGCGACAGGAACTCGTGCGCGTGGAAGATCAGCACCGGGATGATCGCGAGCGCGCGCAGGCCCTCGATGTCGGGCCGGAAGGAGCTGCGACGACGGGGCTCGGCCGCCTCGGACGTCGAGGACGCCCGGGTGGTCGTTGCTGCCATGTCGTCGTCTCCTCGGACCCCGGTACGGGGTGGACGGGCTCGCCCGGCAGGGGCCGGGAGTGTGCTCGGCGTACGGAAAAGTGTCACACAGGCCGGCCGTCCGGCCCCGCGTGCGGCGCGTGACCGGACGGGCCGGTGTGACGGGGATCGCCCGAGGTCAGGGTCGTGACGTCGGTCTCCCCCGGCGTACGACGATTCGGAGGATCCGGGTGTCCCCGGCTACCCTGGGTGGTGCGTCACCCGTGGAAGACCTATTGACGCGTCCCGCCTGCGGCCCGCAGGCCGCCTCGTGTCGACAGTCAGGTTCCCCGTGACCCCCCTCCGCTCCACCGTGTCCTTCGGCGTGCCCGCCGGCGCTCCCGCGCCCGCCGCGCCGTCCTTCGCCGACCTCGGCCTGCCCGCGCCGCTGTGCGCCGCGCTCGAGCGCGCCGGCATCACCGCGCCGTTCCCGATCCAGGCCGCGACCATCCCCGACGCCCTCGCGGGCAACGACCTGCTCGGCCGCGGCTCCACCGGCTCGGGCAAGACCCTCGCGTTCGGCCTGCCGATGCTCGCCCGCGTCGCGCAGCTGCCGGCGCAGCCCCGCCGCCCGCGCGGTCTCGTGCTCGTTCCCACGCGCGAGCTCGCGATGCAGGTGAGCGACGGCCTCGAGCCGCTCGGCCGCTCGCTCGGCCTGCACTTCAAGACCGTCGTCGGCGGTACGTCGATGGAGAAGCAGGTCTACGCGCTGCGTCGCGGCGTCGACGTCCTCGTCGCGACCCCGGGCCGTCTCGCCGACCTGATCCGCCAGGGCGAGTGCTTCCTCGACGAGGTCGAGGTCGTCGTGCTCGACGAGGCCGACCAGATGGCCGACATGGGCTTCCTGCCCGAGGTCATCGCGCTGATGGAGCTGTGCTCCCCGGCCGCGCAGAAGCTGCTGTTCTCCGCGACGCTCGACGGCGACGTCGACGTCCTCATCCGCGAGCACATGCACGAGCCGGTGCGCCACGAGCTCGAGCCCGCGACCTCGCCGGTCGACACGATGGACCACCACGTCCTCGTCGTGAACCGCGAGGACAAGGCCGTCGTCGCGACCGAGATCGCGCGCCGCGAGGGCCGCACGATCATGTTCGTCCGTTCGCAGCTCGGCGCCGAGCGCGTCGCCGGCAACATCGCGGCCCGCGGCGTCAACGCCCGCGCACTGCACGGCGGCATGTCGCAGAACGCCCGCACGCGCACGATGGCGGAGTTCAAGGAGGGCTCGATCGACGTCCTCGTCGCCACCGACGTCGCCGCCCGCGGCATCCACGTCGACGACGTCTCGCTCGTCGTCCACGTCGACCCGCCGGAGGACCCGAAGGCCTACCTGCACCGCGCCGGCCGCACGGCCCGCGCCGGTGCCCGCGGCCGCGTCGTCACCCTCGCCCTGCGCAACCAGCGCAAGGGCATGCAGCGCCTGCACGAGAAGGCCGGCGTCACCTCGACCGAGCACGAGGTCGTGCCCGGCTCGGAGCGCCTCGTGGAGCTCACCGGCTCCCGCACCGCCCGCGACGCCCGCGTCTGACCCCGCCCTCCTGCGGCACTGAAACAGGCTGAAGGTGCCCCAGGCTGCCTAAGACGCAGCCCAGGCTCCCCAGCAGGCTCGCGACGGACGCCCTCCACGCCCCCGGGCGACCGGCGTACCGGGAGGCTCAGGCGGTCTCGCCGAGCAGGTGGCCGTCGTGGTCGGGGGCCTCGTGCGGGGCGACCCGGAACCAGCCGGCGAGCAGCGGGACGACGAGCAGCACGGGGATCAGCACCGCGAACGCCCAGCGCAGGCTGGCGCCCTCGGCGATGCCGCCGATGAGCGGTGCGCCGATGACGAAGCCGACGTAGTTGAAGACATTGACGCGGGCGACGGCGAGGCCGCTCGAGGTCTTGTCGTGCGACGCCGCGGCCGTGAACGCCAGCGGGATCGCCGGACAGATGCCCAGGCCGAGCAGGGCGAACGCCGCGATCGCGAACGCGGGCGACGGCGCGAGCGCGATGCCCACCGCGGCCACCACGGCGACGATCCCCCCGGTGCGCACGAGCGGCACGGCACCGATGCGGTCGACCCAGCGGTCGACGATGAGCCGGCCGATGACGGTCATGAGCGCGTACGCCGCGAACGCGAGCGCCGCGACCGACTGCGTCGACCCGAGCCCCTTGTGCAGGTAGTCGGCGCCGAAGGTCGAGGCACCGGAGTCGGCGATGTAGACGCACATGAGCGCGATGCCCACCAGCATCACCGGGCGCCAGTGGATGACCGCCTTGTCCGAGTGCAGCACCTGCGCGGTCGGGTGGCCTGGCAGCAGCCAGTGCCCGACCGCGAGCTGCACCGGCACGAGCACCACCGCGATGAGGGCGAAGAACGCACCGAGCGAGAGCGACGACCCAGCGGCTGCGCTCGCGAGCAGGGCACCGACGAAGCCGGCGAGGCTCCAGGCGGCGTAGAAGCCCGCGACGAGGCTGCGGCCCATGTCGTCCTGCACGCGCACACCCGCGATGTTCATCGCGGCATCGACGGCGCCGAGGCCGAAGCCGATGGCGACGAGCCCGACGAGCAGCACCGGGATGTCGGGCGCGAGCCCGATCACGACGAGCGAGAGCGGGACGACCGGGCCCATCACCCGCAGCACCGCGCGGCTGCCGTGCTTCTCGACCATCGTGCCGGCCAGCACGCTGCCGACCCCGGCGATGATCGGGACGAGCCCGACGAGCAGCCCGAGCGCGCCGTCGGAGAGCGCGAACTTCTCCTGCAGCGCCGGGATGCGGGTCACGAGGGCGGCGAAGCTGATGCCCTGGCCGACGTACGCGACGGTGACGGCGAGGCGCGCGCGGCGCAGGTCCGGTCCCACGGGCGGCACGCTCTCACACGGGTGTCCGCCCATGCGTGGCGACGGTCGGAACAAGCCGCATCCCGCCCGGTCCGCTGCCGCGCCGAGGGATCGGCCGCAGCAGCCGCCGGGCGGGATGCCGGAGGGTCGGGAGGTCAGGCGGCGTCGCGCGCGTGCGTGCCGGCGGTCGTGTACGCCGCGAGGTGCGCCGCGAGGACCTCGTGGGCCGGGGTCGGCACCAGACCGAGCTCGCGCTGGGCGGCGCTCGAGTCCATGAGGAAGTCGTTCTGCATCTGGTAGGCGACGTCGGGCAGCTCGCGCATGAGCGGGCTGAACAGCCCCAGCGAGCGGATGAGCATGGGCGAGTACTCCGACAGCCGCGGCGTCGGCGCCCCCGCCATCCGCGCGAGCTCGGTGAGGGCCTGGCGCTGCGACATCTCCAGCGCGCTCGGGACGTGCCACGGCCGGCCCCACGCGCGCTCGTCGGCGCCGATGGCCACGAGCGTCATCGCCATGTCCTCGGTGTAGGTCCACGTGTGCTGCGTGTCGAGGCTCCGCATGACCTGGGCCTTCTTCCCGGCGAGCACCTTCGGCAGCACGCGCTCGCCGAGGTGCGACTCGGCACCGGGGCCGACGTAGTCCGCGCCGCGCGCCTCGGTCACCCGGACGCGACCTGCCTCGTGCGCGGCGAGGGCGTCGAGCCACATGCGGTTGCGGACGTCGGCCTTCACGTAGCCGCCCGTGAGCGGCATGTCCTCGGTGATGCGGCGGTCCACGTGCCCGTAGCCGTACAGGTTCGCCGTCGTGACGAGCACGGCCCCCGAGCGCTCGGCCGCACCGAGCAGCGCGGCGGCGACCGGCGGCCAGTCGGTCGCCCAGCGGTGGTACGCCGGGTTCACGCAGTTGTAGACGACGTCGCAGCCGCCGGCGAGCTCCGCCATCCGCGCGGAGTCGGCAGCGTCGGCCGCGACCTTCTCGACACCGGGGAGGTCCGGGCCCGAGCCGGAGCGGGTGACGACGCGGACCTGGTCGCCCTGGGCGACGAGGCGGCGGACGACGGCCGAGCCGATCGGTCCGGCGCCGACGACGAGGTGGGTGCGCTGGCTCATGGGATGTCTCCGTCCGTCTGCCTCGGCCTTTCCGAGAGCACTGCTCACACTATGGAGCGGTGCACCGTTCTTTGTCAAGAGCACTGCTCTCATTCATGGACAGCGCTCTCTGATCTGGCATGATGACTGCATGACCGAGCCCGTCTCCGCCCCGCGCACCGCCCGCGAGCGCGCCCGCGCCGAGCTGACCGCCGAGATCGTCGACACGGCACGCGCCCACCTCGCGGTCGAGGGAGCGGCCGGTCTCTCCTTGCGCGCGGTGGCGCGGGACCTCGGCATGGTGAGCAGCGCGATCTACCGCTACTTCCCCAGCCGCGACGACCTGCTGACCCGGCTGATCATCGACGCCTACAACGCGCTGGGCGAGGCCACCGAGACCGCGGAGGCGGAGATCAAGCGCGCGGACCTGCGCGGGCGCTGGTTCGCGATCGTGCACGCGGCGCGCGGCTGGGCGCTGGAGAACCCGCAGCAGTGGTCGCTCATCTACGGCTCCCCCGTGCCGGGCTACGTCGCGCCTCAGGACACGGTCGGACCTGCGAGCCGCACGACCGGGCTGCTCGTCGGCATCCTGGCCGACCTGCACGGCCGCGGCATCGCGCCGAAGCGCAAGGTCGGTCGCACGGTGCACGCCGCCCTGGCGCCGGTGCGCTCCGTGATCCCGCCCGACGTCCCCGACGACCTGCTCGTGCGCGGCCTGATGGCGTGGACGGCGATGATCGGCACCATCTCGCTGGAGATCAACGGCCAGTTCCACAACGTCATCGCCGACATGGACGAGTACTACGACCACGTCATGGAGCGCACCGCCGACGTCCTCGACCTCGGCTGACAGCGATCCGGTCCGCTGCGACGATCGGGACATGGGCGCAGGCGAGGACGAGATCCCGCTGCTCGGCGGCGACGTGACGGCAGGCGTCGTGCGCGTCGGCAGCACCGTGCGCCGGCCAACGGGCGCCCACTCGCCGCTCGTTCACGCGATGCTCCAGCACCTCGAGCGGGTGGGCTTCGCAGGTGCGCCGAGGTTCCTCGGGATCGACGAGCGTGGACGCGAGATCCTGACCTACGTCGAGGGCGAGGTCGCCGGCCGGCCCTGGCCCGGCTGGGTCGGCGACGAGCACCGCATCGCGTCGGTGGCGCGGCTGGTCCGCGAGCTCGACGACGCCATGCTCCCCTGGGGTCTCCCTGCGGACCTGCTGCCGCCTGACGACGACCCCGAGGGGGCTCCCGCTGCGGTCGGCCCGGGTGCGACGTTCGTCGGTCATCGCGACGTGACGCCGGAGAACGTCGTCTTCCGTGAAAGCACGGCCGTCGCCCTCGTCGACTTCGACCTCGCGCAGCCGGTGAGCCGGGTCGACGAGGTCTGCAACGTGCTGCTGTGGTGGGCTCCGCTCATGCCCGTCGAGGACCGGGAGGCGGCGCTGGCCGACGTCGACGCCGTCGCCCGCGCGGCCCTGCTCGTCGACTCGTACGGCCTCGACGACGCCGGCCGAGAGGCGGTCGTCGACGTCGCGCGTCGGACCGCCGAGCGCGCCTGGTTCTTCATGCGGCGACGCGCGGAGCGCGACGGCGGCGGCTGGGCGCGGATGTGGGACGAGGGTGTCGGGGACCGGATCCTGCGGCGCCAGCGCTGGTTGCACGAGAACGCAGCGGCTCTGCACGACGCGGTCGCGGGGACGACGACCGGCGGCTGACCGGCGGCGTCCACGGGCGCGACGACGCGGGGTGAGGCAGGATCGTCCGGTGCCCCGCATCCTCACGATCCTCGGCTCGGGCGAGACCAGTCCCACGATGGTGACGCCGCACCAGCGCACCTTCGCCCGGCTCGGGTCCGACGTCCGCGCCGTCCTGCTCGACTCGCCGTACGGCTTCCAGGAGAACGCCGACGAGCTCACCGAGAAGGCCCAGCAGTACTTCCGCGAGAGCGTCGGCCGCGAGGTCGACGCCGTGACGTTCCGCAAGGCTCCGGCGCCCGACCCGGCGGCGCACGCCGTCGAGATGGCGCGGCTGCGCGCCGCGGACTGGGTGTTCGCGGGCCCGGGCTCGCCGTCGTACGCGCTGCGCACCTGGGCCGGCAGCGCGGTGCCCGAAGCGCTGCACGCGCGGCTGCGCGAGGGCGGCGCGGTCACCTTCGCGAGCGCCGCGGCGCTCACGCTCGGCGCGCTCACCATCCCGGTCTACGAGGTCTACAAGGTCGGCGACGACCCCTACTGGCTCGAGGGGCTCGACGTCGTCGGCCAGGCGACCGGGCTGCGCGCGGCGGTCGTGCCGCACTGGAACAACGCCGAGGGCGGCACCCACGACACCCGCTTCTGCTGGCAGGGCGAGCGGCGCCTCGTGATGCTCGAGGACCAGCTGCCCGACGGCGCGTTCGTCCTCGGCGTCGACGAGCACACGGGGCTCGTCATCGACCTCGACTCGGGCGCGTGCGAGGTCGTCGGACGCGGCACGGTCGTCGTCCGCGTGCACGGCGACGAGTGGGTCGTGCCGACGGGCGAGACGATCTCGCTCGAGCAGATCGCCGAGCACGGCACGTCGACCGGCACGGCGGCTCCCATCGCCGCGGCCGCGGACCCCGGCGACCCGTTCGAGGCGCTCGCTGCGCGCGCCGACGGCGCGATCGACGAGGGCGACCTCGGCAGCGCCCTCGCGATGCTGCTCGACCTCGAGCGGATCGCGACGTCCGACGAGCAGCGCAGCCGGGTGCGCTCGCTGCTCGCCGGCGCCGGCGCTCTCGCGGGCGAGGCGGTCGACGTCACCGAGTCCGTACGCCCCCTCGTCGAGCTGATTCTCGAGCTGCGGGCACAAGCGCGGGCCGAGAAGCGTTGGGCCGAGAGCGACACCATCCGCGACGGGCTCGCCGCCGCCGGCATCGAGGTGCGCGACACGCCGGACGGCGTCGAGTGGGAGGTACGCCGATGAGCACCGCACCGATCGCGCTCGTGGGGTCCGGGGAGTACCTCCCCGTGATGACCGACATCGAGCGGTCGCTGATCGAGGGCCGCGCGCCGCGCTACGTGCAGCTCGCCACGGCCGCCGCGCCGGAGGGCGAGGAGTCGCTCGCACGCTGGCACAACCTCGGGCGGCTGCAGGCCGAGCGCCTCGGCGTCGAGCAGGTCGTCGTCGACGTCCGCACCCGCGAGGACGCCCAGCGCGACGACCTCGCCGCGCTCGTCGAGGGCGCCGGCCTGGTCTACCTGTCGGGCGGCAACCCGGCGTTCCTCGCCGACACCCTGCGCGGCACGAAGGTCTGGGCCGCGATCCAGGCGGCCCACGAGGCGGGCGCCGCGGTCGCGGGCTGCAGCGCCGGCGCGATGGCGCTGTCGAGCTGGGCGCCGCGGATGCGCGACCTCGTGCACCCCGACCAGCCGACCGGCCTCGGTCTCGTCGACCACGTCCGGGTGATCCCGCACTTCGACAAGATGCTCGGCTGGGTGCCCGACGTCCTGCGCAACGCCCTGCTGCACAAGCCCGAGGGCACGATGCTGCTCGGCCTCGACGAGGACACCGCGCTCGTCGGCGGTCCCTACGAGTGGACCGTCCAGGGCCGCCAGTCGGTCTGGGAGCTCGGCGAGGGCAAGCGCATCGAGCACAAGTCCGGCACCACCCTCACCACCCCGTACTCCGCGTGATCTTGGCCGTATGCCAGCTACCCGGCCTGTTCGGGCGCAGGTAACAAGCACACGACCAAGATCACGCCGGCGGACCCGGTGCGCAGCGGGTCAGGCGGTGGGGGTGCGGGCCCACCACTCCTTGTCGTAGGCGTGCTCGAAGCCGACGGCGACCATGTTGGCGAGCGAGGGGTTGCGCGCCTCGGCGGTGTGCGCCTCGGTCTCGGTGTGCACGAGGTGGCAGTCGAGGGTCGCGGCCTCGTGGATGCGCCGGGCCAGCACGGCCTTCTGCATCCCGCGGCCGCGGTGCTCGGGAAGAGTCGCGCCGAAGCCGAGCCAGGCGATGCCGTCGCTCACGTACATGCCGCCGACCGAGACGAGCCGACCGCCCTCGCGTACGCCGAAGTGCCGGAAC
The DNA here is from genome assembly GCA_046330715.1 of Candidatus Nanopelagicales bacterium. Taxonomy (GTDB): domain Bacteria; phylum Actinomycetota; class Actinomycetes; order S36-B12; family CAIYMF01; genus Longivirga. Next base: position 664,017 of record JAXLSG010000001.1, on the reverse strand, counting down.
CCCTCCGCGAACAGGGTCGCCCCGAACCACACGGCGAGGAACGCGGGCACCTCCCACGCGAGCATGTTCACCTGCGCGAACTCGTCGGCGTCGTCCTCGGTGAGCCGCTCGACGAGGTCCATCTGCTCGCCCTCGTACTGCTCGGGCGCCTGCCACACCTTGGCCTGGCGATACCCGGAGTCGACCAGGCCGCGCGCGGCGAGCTGGTCGCGCAGGTCGTCGGGCTCGCTGGCCGGCGTGACCTCGATGGTGAAGCGCGTCTGCTTGCGGGCGGCGTAGCTCGCGACGACCTTGTCGAGAACCGAGCCCTCGCACGGCGTCGCGACGCCGAGACCGATGACGCGGTTGAACAGCGCGGCGTCGATCGCACCGAGCGCCGGCAGCCGCTGGCCCGCGACGACCTCGACCGACGCCTCGAGCGGGTTGCCCTCGGCCGCGGCCGCGGCCTGCACGCACGCCGCCCACGCCCTGCTCTCGTGCGCCTCGATCTCCCGGGCGATGCCGCCGGCCATCCGCGTCCTCCTCGTGACGCCCCACTCTCCCACCGCGCGGCGCGCCGCTCGCGCCGAGGGAGCGGCGCCGTGAGGAGGGTCTCGGTCAGACCGTCTCGACGTGGTCGAGCAGCCGGGCGGCGGCCGCGCGCAGGTCGTCGGCCACGGCCGCGAGCGCGGGCTCGCCGAGCTCGCGGTGCTGCATCGACGCGAAGACGGCCAGGTCGTCGAGGCGCTCGGCGAACCGGATCCAGGCGGCACGACGGTGCGGCAGCAGGAAGCTCGCCCGGTAGGGCAGCTGGAAGTTCGCGCCGGCGGTGACGCCCGGGTGCTCGGGCCCGACCGGCATCCGCGCGAGCAGCAGGCCGAGCGGCTTGATGGCCTTGAACATCAGGTCGACCGAGACGTCGGCGAGCACCGCGCGCTGCTCGGTCGTCTCGTGCCCGAAGGCGAACCAGCGCGCGATCATCTGCAGCAGCAGCTCATAGACGGCGTTGAACAGGTCGGAGCAGTTGGCCGTCGCGAGGTCGGTGATGTAGACGGGCGGCTCGATGCCCTCGACCGCGCGCACGCCGGCGGCGACGACGGGATGGACGACGTCGAACGACGGGTCGAGGCGTGCCTCGGCGTACTCGTCGCGCACGGCGAGGAAGCGGCCGAAGTGCGCATCCGTCCAGTCGCCGGTCGCGCCCTCGCCCTGCTCCACGATCCGGTCGATCGCGGCCTGCGCCTGCGCGACGTTCGTGATGGGGGCGAGGCTCGGCCAGCCGAACGCCGACTCGTCGGCCTGGTGGAACGCGGGGCCGATGAACAGCCGGTCCTCACCCATCTTGGTCGCGAGGTTCGCCAGGCCGCGCGCGCACGAGCGGTAGAGGTGCCCGACGGTGGCGAACTCCTGGCCGCGCGGCACGATCTCGTCGGGGCGCATCGGCTCGAGCGACGGTCCGACCGGCTCGAACCCCTCGCCGTCGACACTCTCGACGTCGGCCGGGCGCTCGAGGTACATGAAGTGTTGCAGCGACACCTCGCCGAAGGGCAGCAGCGCCAGCTGCACGCCGGGCGGGTAGCCCATCGCCTGGTGCGGGAAGTGCGGCCGGCTCACGAACGGCGCGGAGCCCACGGCGGCCAGCAGGTTCTGGACGACGGCCCAGTGCAGCATCTCCTCGCCGGCGATCCGCAGGATCGCGGAGCGCCAGCGCTCGACCTTCTCGACCTGCTCGGGCGTGAGCCCGTCGTCGGCCGTCTTGAGGCTGAACGCTGCGTAGAGGTACTGGCACATGAGCGCGTGCTCGAGCTCGGCGCCCTGCGACAGCAGGTAGGTGAGCTCCTTGCGGCTCTCGACCACGATCTCCGGTTCGTCTCCCACGGGCGCGACCGTAGCCCCTCCTCGACCCGGTGGGGCGGTGTCGGACTGTTGTGGTGCGAACGCTTACCCCGTTGCCGGGACAGATCGCGATCCCCGACGATGCGAGGGATGGATGTCGGTCGCGAGGTGCTCGAGCAGGTGGCTCGGACCTTCGGTCTCGGCGCCATCGAGGAGGCCCGACCCGTGACGGGCGGACTGTCCAACGACCTCGTGCAGCTGACGACGGACCGAGGTCGCTTCTGCGTCAAGGCGATGCGCGTGAACGCGGAGACCGACGGCTTCCAGGCGAACGTGGAGGCGGCGTACGCCGTGGAGCTCGCGGCGTACCAGCGGGGTGTCCCCTGCCCCGAGCCGGTGCCGGCGCCCGACGGCGGTGCGCTCGCCCGGGTCGCGGGCCGCGGGGTGCGGGTGCACCGCTGGGTCGACGGCGCACCTCCCACCCACGAGCGCAGCGACGACGCGGCACGCCTCCTGGCGGCGATCCACGCGGGCGTCGAGGTGGTCGACGTCCCTCTCGACGACGAGCCGTGGGACGAGGCCGGCTGGGCCGACCTCGCCGACGGCGCTGCGACGCCCGAGCTGGTCGACCTGCTGCAGCGGTCGGCTCCCTCCCTCGCGGAGCTGGAAGCAGCGACGTCCGCATCGGGCCTGCAGGTCGCGCACGTCGCGTCGCACGGAGACCTCGACCCGAAGAACACCCTCGTCGTCGACGACCGGCTCTGGGCGCTCGACTGGGACGCCGCGGGTCCACGACCGGTCGCGCGCGAGGCGGTGGCGGTCGCGCTCGACTGGACGCCGGACGTCGACGGCTTCCGGTCGGCGCTGAGCGCCTACGAACGTGCGTCGGGCACCACGCTGCCGCGCGACCCGTGGGTCCTCGGCGGGTGGGTGTCGGCGTGGGGCGGCTGGCTCGTGCACCACGCGCGCGACCTGCCCGGGACCCCGGAGGGTCGCGAGCAGGTCGTGGTCGCGTGCCGCCGTCTCACCGCCCTGCACGCCGCGCTGCCGCAGTACCTCGACGCGCTCTGAGGCGGTGGTCCGGCGTCACGTGGCGTGCTGGGCGAGGAACCCGCCGACGAGCGACTCGAAGCGGGCGCGGTCGGTGTTCCACGACTCGAGGTGCGCGGCGGTCGGGAAGACCTCGAGCGTCACGCGGTCGGGGTTGGCCGCCGCGAGCCGCTGGCTGGTGACGAGCGGCGCGGTCGGGTCCTCGTCGCCGTGGACGACGAGCACGGGCACCGTCACCCACGACGTGTCGGCCGCGTAGTCGAGGGCCGACCAGTCGACGCCGTACCGCAGGCCGGTGATCTGCTTGGCGGTCCAGACGAGCGAGCCCGGCACGGGCAGCCCGACGACGGGCAGCGAGGTGCGCGAGGCGCCGAGGTCGACGGCGTCGCTGAGGCTCAGCATCGGCGCGTCCATCACGATGCCCGTGAGGGTCGGCACGTGGTCGCTGTGCTGCAGGTACGCCGCGGTGACCGAGGCACCCATCGAGTCGGCGTACAGGAGCACCTTCTGCGCGCCGTGGGCGGTGGCGTAGTCGACGGCCGCCTCGAGGTCGGGCCACTCGGTCGCGCCGTACCCGAACTGCGGCACGGGATCCTGCGGGTTGCCGAGGTCGTTGCGGTAGGTGATCACGAGCGCCGGCATGCCGGCCGCGTGCACGAGCGGGATGCTGCGCAGGAACTCGCGACGCAGGCCGCCCTTGCCGTGCACCATCACGGTCCACGTCGTTCCCGACGCGGGCACCAGCCACGCGGGCATGTCGCCGAGCGGCGTCGCGATCTGCACGGTCGAGTAGTCGAGACCGAGCGAGGCCTTCGGGTCCTGAAGGAACCAGTCGCGCTCGAGCGCGACCTTCGTGCCCGCTGTGAGCGGGGTGCCGACGACGTCGCTCAGCGGCCGCGTCACCTCGGTGGCGTCGGACGCGACGGAGACAGCACCGACGTGGGCGGACCCGCCGTCCCACATCAACGAGTACGCCGACGGCTGGGTGAACGCGGTCGGCACGTCGCCGGGCGCCGACAGGGTGACGGACGTCGGCGTCACCGCGACGACCGTGAGGTCGTACGCCGGAACGCCGGTCGACACGTCGAGGTGCAGGCCGCCGGACTGGATGCGGCCGGAGAAGTACCACCCGCCGGCGACGTAGAAGACGCCGACGAGGACGGCGACCACCACCCCGAGCGTGACCAGGACTCGACGCGTGCGGTGGTGGTCAGTGCGCGGAGGCTCCGGGGCGGCCGGAGCCGGGGCGTCGAAAGCGGGAATCGGTGGTCATGTCATCCCCCCATGTCGAGGCATGGATCGCCATCGCCACGGTAGGAGCGCAGCACGCCACGACGCGCACCGACGAGAGGTTGCGTCCCGAAGACCGGACGCGGCTACTCGGGCTGCTGGCCCTTGCCGGTGTCGTCCATCTCGCGGAGGAACTCCTCGAGCTGCGCGGCGATCTCGTCGCCGCTCGGGAGCGGCTCGTCACCGGCGAGCGGCAGCGCCGACTCGGCACCGCGTACGACAGCGTCGTACTGCGCCTCGAGGGCACGGACCGCCTCGACGTTCTCGGGGTTCTGCGCCACCTGCGCGTCGATGTCCTTGTCGCTGCTGCGTGCGGCCTCGACGAGGTCGGCGAGGTCGAAGGACAGGTCGCCCGCGACGGCGACCTCCTCGAGCAGCGCGACCGCGGCGCGGGGGAACTCGACCTGCGAGAGGTAGTGCGGGATGTGGGCGGCGAAGCCCATCGCCTCGTGGCCCGAGTCGCGCAGCGCGAGCTCGAGCGAGCCCGCGACGTGGCCGGGCACCTCGATCGCGCCGACGAAGGTCGGACGACCGGCGACCAGCTCGGGATTCGTCGCGTGCGCGGTGACGCCGACCGGGCGGGTGTGCGGCGCAGGCCACGGGATCGCGGCCAGCCCGATGGTGCGGCGTACGCCGAACCGCTCGACGAGCTCGATCACGGCAGCGTTGAACGCGCGCCAGCCGAAGTCGGGCTCGGGACCGTGCAGCAGCAGGAACCCCTGACCGCGCTCGTCGCGGACCTCGCTGAGCAGCAGCTCGGGGTAGTCGATCGAGGCGTAGTGGTCGGTGTCGAAGACCAGGCGCGGCCGACGGGCGCGGTAGTCGTACAGCGCGTCGAGGTCGAACTCGGCGACCGTGCGGCTCTCGTGCGCGGCGAGCAGGTGGCCGACGGCGAGGGCGCGCGCGCCGCCGGCGTCGAGGAAGCCCGACAGGGCGTGCACGAGCACCGGCGCCTCGAGGTCGAGGTCGTCGTCGGTGACGAGGTCGTACAGCGACTCCGGGAGCATGGCGGCCATTCTCGCGCACGGGGAACCTCGGCGCCCGTGCGGACGTCGAGGGGTTCGGACACCGACGACAACGCCGCTCGACCTGCGGCGATTCCCCGCCCGCGGGGGCGACTGGGGCGAGGATGACCGCTGTGACGCACGAGGACCAGCCCGCCGGGCAGCCGCGGGACGACGCCGGCCTCCCGTGGACCGACGGCGGCGCGGCTGCGGCCCTGCCGTCGTACGACGGACCCGCCGACCTGCCGGGAGCGCCGCCCAGCCGCGGTCCGCGGTTCCTCGCCGCGACGTCGGGCCGGGCACTGGCCCAGCCGGTGCCGACCGAGGGCTGGTCGGCCACCACTCCCGACCGCGGCACGCTGCAGCGCGAGATGTGGCTCGTGCTCTTCGTGTCGATCGCGGCGAGCGCCCTGAAGTCGCTGATCTCCCTCGTCGACAGCCTCACGAAGGGCCAGTCGCTCGCGTCGCAGTCCTCGACGCTCGTCGGCACGTTCGTCGCGGACCGTCCGTGGCTCGACGTCCTGTACCAGCTCACCTACACGCTGCTGCCGCTCGTGCCGGTGCTGCTCGTGGTGCACCTGCTGCGCCGCAGCGGCGAGGGCCGCCAGGCCGTGGGCCTCGACATGCGCGACTGGAAGCGCGACCTGCTCAAGGGCGCGGCCATCGCGATCGTGATCGGCGGCGTCGGGCTGGTGTTCTACCTGTTCGCCTACAACATGGGCTGGAACGTGCGGATCGCGGCGGTGACCGCCGACAAGCACTGGTGGACGCCGCTGATCCTGCTGCTGTCGGCGTCGTACAACGCCATCCTCGAAGAGGTCATCGTGCTGGCCTACTTCATCCACCGGATGGCGCAGATCGGCTGGAAGCCGTGGCAGCAGGTCGGGACGAGCGCCCTCATGCGCGCGGCCTACCACCTCTACCAGGGCTTCGGCGGCTTCCTCGGGAACCTGGCGATGGGCACCGTCTTCGCCATCCTGTTCCGCCGCTGGGGCCGGGTCATGCCGTTCCTGTGGGCGCACCTGTTCATCGATGCGGGCGCGTTCCTCGGCTACTACTACCTGCACGGCCACATCTCCTGGCTGCCGTAGCAGCCGGCCGCGCGCACCCGGCTCCGGGCACGGGAAACCCCCGGGCTGGCACCGTCGATGTCGGATGACAGGACGGAGATCGGCTGGACGTGCCGACACCCGGGGGTCCGGTGGCTGCCGTGGATTGCCGCGCCAAGGACGGCGCGACCTCGCGGTCAGCGGGCTGTCCGTGGCTTAGCGGTCAGCCACCTCACGCGTCCGATGCTCATACATGAACAGGACCACCTCCCTTCCCGTGTAGGAAGACCGTACGTCGTCCTGGCGGTGGCGCAACCCCGAATTCGGGCGCGACACGCTCCCTGAGGGGAGCCACGGCTGCGTCTCGGGCAGCCTGGGGCACCCTCAGCGCGTCTGGCCGAGGATTCGGAGGCCGGGCGTCAGGGGGCGGTGTCGCCGGGCGGGGTGGCGAGGACGTCGATGATCGTCGTGAGGGCGTGGTCGAGGTCGGCCTCGGAGATCACGAGCGGCGGCGCGAAGCGGATCGTCCAGGTGTGGGTGTCCTTGGCGAGGATGCCGCGGCCGAGCAGCTCGAGGCTCACCTCGCGCCCGGTGCGCCCGGTGCCGTCGAGCTCCACGGCCCACCACAGACCCGAGCCACGGATCTCCTTGATGCCGGCGAGGTTCGCCCCGCGCAGCGTCGTGAGCACGTGCTCGCCGAGCCGGCGCGACCGGTCGGCGAGGCCGCTGGTCTCCATGAGCTCGACGACCTTGATGCCGACCGCCGCGGCGAGCGGGTTGCCGCCGAAGGTGCTGCCGTGCTGCCCGGGCGCGATCACGCCGAGGACGGACCAGTCGGCCGTGATCGCCGACACCGGCAGCAGGCCGCCGCCGAGCGCCTTGCCCAGGATGCGTACGTCGGGCTGCACGTCGACGAGGTCGCACGCGAAGACGGCTCCCGCACGGCCCATGCCCGACTGGATCTCGTCGGCGATCATGAGGATCCCGCGCTCGGTGCACAGCTCGCGCACGGCCTGCAGGTAGCCGGTCGGCGGGAGGATGACGCCCGCCTCGCCCTGGATCGGCTCGACGAGGAACGCGACCGTGCGGTCCGTGATCGCCGCGGCCAGCGCGTCGACGTCGCCGTACGGCACGGTGACGAAGCCCGGGGTGTAGGGGCCGTAGTGGTCGCGTGCCTCGGGGTCGTCGGAGAAGCTCACGATCGTCGTCGTACGACCGTGGAAGTTGCCGGCGCACACGATGATCTCGGCGGTGCCGTCGGGCACGCCCTTGCGCTCGTAGCCCCACTTGCGCGCGACCTTGAGCGCGGTCTCGACGCCCTCGGCGCCGGAGTTCATCGGCAGCACGGCCTCGTGGCGCGCGAGCCGCGCGAGGTCGGAGCAGAACCGGCCGAGCTGGTCGTTGTGGAACGCGCGGCTGGTGAGGGTCACCCGCCCGAGCTGCTCGGTGAGCGCCGCGACGAGCTCGGGATGGCGGTGGCCGAAGTTGAGCGCGGAGTACGCCGAGAGCATGTCGAGGTAGCGGCGTCCCTCGACGTCGGTGACCCAGGCGCCCTCGGCCTCGCTGATCACCACCGGGAGCGGGTGGTAGTTGTGCGCGCAGTGCTCGTGCTCGAACTCGATCGCCGCGTCGGTGCTCACGGAGCCTCCCGGTCCTCGGGCGGCCGCCATGGACGCCCTCGCAGGACACGCTGCCACCGCTCCCCGGCAGAACGGAAGCCGGAGCCCCCGGCGCGTCGCGGCGGGTTCCCGACAGCCTGCGCTGAGCACCGCGTGAGCGCGCTCACCCGAACGGGTGCGGGGGTGTCGGACCTCACCAGAAACTGGTTCGCGGCACCCGTTCCGAGGGCTTACCATGGTCACGCTACTGACTCACGAGTCAGTATGAACAGGATGCGCACATCCCGAGCCGCCCGAGCACGTGGGGCGGCTCTCGTGCGCTCCCGACCACCCGACCCGGGGCCCGAGCGGCCCCACCGAGATGCCGGAGGAGGCGTCCATGGACCTCGCCCTGCTCACCTTCGTCACCGGGCTGGCTACCGCCGGCCTCGCCTTCGCCTTCGGCTTCCCGCAGTTCTTCCGGGTACGCCGTACCGGCTCCGCCGAGGGCGTGTCGCTGGCCAGCGTCACGAACTCGCTCGTGTCGACCACGGCGTGGCTGCTCTACGGGTTCTCGCTGCGCGACGTCTGGGTCATCACGACGTCGCTCGTCGGCCTGCCCGCGATCATCGCCACGATCCACGTCGTACGCCGGGCCAAGGACGACCACGACGGCATGTGGATGCCGCTGGCCTACACCGGGCTGCTCGCCGTCTCCGCCGCGCTCATCCCGGTGGCGCCGGTGCTGTTCCCCGCGGTGCTCGGCTGCTCGATCCTCTGGTTCGTCACGCCCGCCGCGCTCACCGCGTGGCGCAGCGCCGACATCAGCGGGCTGGCCACCGGCACGTGGTGGCTGCTCGTCGTCGACGGACTGGTGGCGGGCGCCTACGGCCTGCTCGCGCACGTCGGCGCCTACCTCGTGTACGCCGCCATCGCGCTCGTCGGCTCGGCCGTGGTGCTCGCGCGCCTGCACTGGCCCTGGGCGCCCGACTGCGGCGAGTGCGCGCCCGTGCCCGGCTGCACCTGCCCAGCCTGATCGATCACGACGCCCTCACCGCGCTGCGGTGGGGGCGTCGTCGTCAGCCGCGGATCGAGGCGGCGAGCGAGACGGCGTCGGGCATGTTCGCGAGGCCGCCGATCACGAACACGCCGTTGGTCACCGGCGTCTGCACGAGCGGCGCGCCGTAGAGGTGGCCGCCCGACATGATGCCGAGCAGGGCCTCGGGCGGCCCGAGCGGCGCCATGCGCGTGGTCGCCTCGGCGAGCGCCTTCGTGCCGGCCTCGTCGAGCGTCACCGTGACCTGCGGGCCGTAGTCGGTCACCTCGGCCGTCGCCGACTCCACCATCGCACCGGTGACGAAGGCCGGTCCGAGCTCGTAGCCGGCGCCGTCGCGGTCGCAGCGGTACGTCGGGGTCTTCGGCGCGACGGGACCGATCGCGCAGGTCTCCTTGGCCGGCCGCTGCGCCGTGATCGCCTGGCGCAGCTGCAGGTCGCCGGTCCCCGCAGGGACCGACGACGACGCGCTCGGCGAGGGGCTGCTCGACCCGGCATCGCCGCCCGACGACCCGCACGCCGCGAGCGTCGCCGCCGCCAGCACGGACGCCAGGACGACAGGCAGGACGGACGAGACGTGCGACGTGGTGCGGGACATGGCAGCCATCCTCCCCCGCGGTCCGCGCCCCGACGGGCCCAGGGTCGCTACTCGCCGACCTCGCCGTCGATGGCCTCGCGGAGCAGGTCGGCGTGGCCGTTGTGCCGCGCGTACTCCTCGACCATGTGCACGAGCACCCAGCGCAGCGTGACGCTGCCGTTGCCGCCCCACGCGGGGTAGCGGACGTCGAGGGCGTCGGGCGACTCGGCGAGCCGGGCGTCGACGACCGCTCGCGAGCGCAGGATCGCGGCGTCCCACTCCGCGCGCAGCTCCTCGCCCGTGAAGCCGACGTGGTCGTCCCACTCGGCCGCCCACTCGAGGGTGTCCCAGGGCGGCAACGACCCGTCGAGCCTGCCGAGGCACTCGGAGAACCAGTAGTCCTCGACGCGCGTGAGGTGGCGCAGCATCCCGCCGAGCGAGAGCGCCGAGGTCGGGAGGCGTACGGCGAGGGCGGCGTCGTCGAGCCGCGAGCACTTCCACTCCAACGTCATGCGCTGGTAGTCGAGGAAGGCGATCAGGGTCGCCGCTTCACCCTCCGCGCGGTTGGTGATCGGGCGCGGGTCGTCGATCTCCTCGGTCATGCGCCGACGCTAGCCGGGGGCGGCGACCACCGGGAGGGATCGGCTCGCCTAGGCTGCGGCCACCCCCACGAGCGACGGCGCTCGGCGGCTCCGCGCCCCGCCGTCCGGCACCAGGAGCACGCATGGCCGAGCGCCCGCTGACCGTCCTGTTCATGCCCGAGTCGGCGTACGGCCCGACCAACCAGTGCGTCGGCATCGGCGACGTGCTGAGCAAGCGCGGGCACCGCGTCGTCTTCGCCGCCGAGGCGTCGTGGAAGGGACGGCTCGCGCCGCTCGGGTTCGAGGAGGACCTCGTCGACCTCGCGCCGCCGGCCGAGCCGGTCGAGGGCGAGGAGCCCGACGCCGGCGCGTTCTGGAAGGAGTTCATCCGCGACACCGCACCGGAGTTCCGCAAGCCGACCGTGCAGCAGCTCGAGACCTTCATGGCACCGACCTGGGGCGCGCTGATCGACGGCGCGAAGTACTGCGAGCCGCAGCTGCGCGAGATCATCGCCCGCGTGCAGCCCGACGTCATCGTGGAGGACAACGTCGTCGCCTTCCCGGCGCTCGTCACCGCCGACGCACCGTTCGTGCGCATCGTGTCGTGCAACCCGCTCGAGGTACCCGGTGCCGACCTGCCGCCGGCGTACTCCGGTCTGCCGGTCGCCGACCGCAGCGAGTGGGAGTCGTTCCGCGCGGAGTACGACCGCACCCACCGCGAGCTGTGGAGCTCGTTCGACGCGTGGGTGCAGGAGCAGGGCGCTCCCCCGCTGCCCGACCTCGAGTTCGTGCACACCAGCGAGCACGCGAACCTCTACGTGTTCCCGCAGGAGGCCGACTACACCGACGTCCGGCCGCTCGACGCGACCTGGCACCGGATGGACTCGAGCGTGCGCGGCACCGACCAGCACTACGACCTGCCCGCCGAGCTCGCCGACCGGCCCGAGGGCAGCGCGCTCATCTACCTCTCGCTCGGGTCGCTCGGCAGCGCCGACGTCGACCTGATGAAGCGCCTCGTCGAGGTGCTCGGCCGCACGCCGCACCGCTTCATCGTGAGCAAGGGACCGCAGGCCGACCTCTACGAGCTCGCCGACAACATGGTCGGCGCGGAGTTCCTGCCGCAGACCACGATCATCCCGCAGGTCGACGCGGTCATCACCCACGGCGGCAACAACACGACGACCGAGTCGCTGCACTTCGGCAAGCCGATGATCCTGCTGCCCCTGTTCTGGGACCAGTACGACAACGCGCAGCGGATGGACGAGCTCGGGTTCGGCGTGCGGCTCGCGACGTACGCCTTCACCGACGACGAGATGGACGCCGCGCTCGCGCACGTCCTCTCGACCGAGGTGCGCGATGCTGCTGCCGCCCGCGGCGAGGCGATCCGCGCCCGCGACGGTCTCGTGCGCGGCGCCGACGTGATCGAGGCGGTCGGTCGCGCGTACGCCGACCGCGCCTGATCCGACGTCCGCATGACCGGCCTCGCGGCGCTCGTCGCGGCAGCACCAGGCTCGCTGGTGCTGCCGGCCGGCGACCGCCGCGCGGCGGTCGAGGTCCGGGAACCGTTGCGGCTGCTGGACTCCGCCGACCTCGGCTCGGGCCGCCACGTAGCCGTCGTCGAGGACGCCGACGGCGGGCGATGGACCGTGCCGCTCGCCGTCGACGGATCGGATGTACGGCGCGCGCGCCCCGGCGACGGCGTGGCCGAGGCGCTGCTGCGCGGCCTCGCCGACGTGCACCAGGCGCATCGCACGCACGAGGCGGTGCGTACACCGGAGGGCGCCGCGGTGCAGGGCAGCGCGGCGTTCGTGGCCGACGCCTGGTACGCCGAGGACGTCGCCGGCGAGCGCGGCATCACGGTCGACCAGACCAACGAGTCGGTCGTGGTCGGCGACCGCGCGATGGTGAAGTGGGCCGTGCACCTCCCGCCGGCCGGCGTGACGGGCGCGCAGCCCGCGGGCGACCGGCTCGCCGCCCTCGCCGAGGCCGGCTTCACCGAGACGCCGCGCCCGTGGGGGCTGCTGCACTGGTCGGCGCCCGACGGCACCACGACTCTGCTCGCGAGCGTGACGTCGTACCTCGAGGGCGCGGAGGACGGCTGGGACTGGGCGGTCGCCGACGTGGACGGTGCCGCGCTGCACCGCACGTCTCTCGACGAGGCGCTCGCCGCCCCGAAGCGGCTCGGCGCCCTCACCGCGCGGATGCACGTCGCGCTCGCCGCTCACGGCGTGCAGCAGGCGACGGCCGACGACGTGGTGCGCTGGGAGACGGAGGCGCGCGCCGACCTCGACGAGGCGCTGCGCCTCGTCGACGGCGAGGAGGGCGAGCGGCTGCGCGCACGCGCGGACCGCATCGCCGCGGCGTACGACGGCTTCGCGCAGCACGTCGGCACGCCGCTCGTGCCCGTGCACGGCGACTACCACGTCGGCCAGGTGCTGCGGACACCGAGCGCCGACCCGACCCTGCGCTTCGACTACGCCGTCACCGACTTCGACGGCAACCCGGTCCGACCGCCCGCGGAGCGCAGCGCCCCGCAGCCCGCCGCGCTCGACGCGGTGGGCATGCTCGCGTCGCTCGACCACGTGGGCCGCGTGGTGCTCGAGCGCACCGAGGGCGCCGACCCCGACGTCGTGCGCACCTGGATCGCAGCCGCGCAGGAGGCGTTCCGCTACGAGTACGTCGACACCCTCGCGCGCACGCGGCACGCGCACCTGCTCGACGAGGGGCTCGTCGTACCGCTGCGGCTGGCGCAGGAGGTGCGCGAGTTCCTGTACGCCGCGAAGCACCTGCCGCACTGGCGCTACGTCCCCGACGGAGCGCTGCGCGACCTGCTGCCCGACGTGTGAGGGTGGAGCCATGGACCCGTCGAAGTTCCTCGCCGACCTCGAGCGCAAGCCCGAGGTGCTCGCCGACCTCGCCGACCATCTCGAGGCGCACGTCCCGTGGGGCGTGCTGCCGATGGCGTCGCGCTTCGTCCTGATCGGCATGGGCTCCTCGGCGTACGCCGCCGGCGTGTCGGCCGCGCGCCTACGCGCCGAGGGCATCAACGCGGTGGCCGAGCTCGCGAGCAGCGACCTGCTCCCCGCGGCCGACGGCCACACCGTGGTCGTGGCGATCTCGGCCGGCGGCGGCTCGCGCGAGACCCGCGCCGCGGCGGCCTACTACCGCGACAAGGCGCCGGTGATCCTCGTGACGAACTCGCGCGAGGGCGGCCTCGCGCAGGACCTCGAGGGCGGCGTGCACGAGCTCGTCGACATGCGCGCAGGCGTGGAGGAGGGCGGCGTCGCGTCGCGCTCGTTCCAGCACACGCTGGCGCTGCTGCTCGCCCTCGAGCCGCGGGTCGCCCGCGCCGACCTCGACGTGCCGAGCCTCGTGCGGCGCTCGGCCGCCGCGTGCGAGGACCTGCTCCGCACCCGCGGCGACTGGCTGCCCGAGCTGCGCGCCCGCCTGGTCGGTCCGCACGGCGTCCACGTCGTGGCACCCGCACGACGGCTGTCGTCGGCGCAGCAGTCGGCGCTCATGCTGCGCGAGGGCCCGCGGCTCCCGGCGTACGCGTGCGAGTCCGGCGACTGGAGCCACGTCGACGTCTACCTCACCAAGACCACCGACTACCGCATGCTGCTGCTCGCCGGCTCGCGGTGGGAGGACGAGCTGCTGCGCTGGACCGCCGAGCGCGGCTCGACCGTGGTGGCCGTCGGCGCCGACGTCGAGGGCGCCGCGCTGACCGTCCGCTACGCCGGCGACGAGGACGACGACGTACGCCTGCTCACCGAGGTCCTCGTGGCCGAGCTCCTCGCCGCCGACCTGTGGCTGAACCCCTGAGCCGGCCCACGCACCGGCTCGACCCTCTGCGCAGGCTCACGCGGCGTCGTCCGAACGTCTGATTCTGTTAGCCCGGACGGGTTGCGGGGCTACGAAGCGTTCACCTGCGCCCCCTACCGTCGAGGCGTGGCTCCTCCCGTCCGCCGTCCTGACGTCCTCCTGCTCGCGACCAACCCGGGTCTCGCGCTCGCTGCGTCGCGCTGCCTGTGGGACGCCGGGATGACCTTCCAGCTCGTGTCGACCGGCCGCTACGCGTCGGTGACGTCGATGAGCAACTGCGTCGGGTCGGCGCACGTCGACGCGGCGGCGGTCCGCGACGACGACCCCGCGCTCCTCGAGACCCTGCAGCGCGCGCTCGAGCTCTCGCCGTCGACCGTCGTCGTGCCCGCCGGCCTGCCTGCCACGTTCTTCCTCTCGCGGCACCAGGACGCCCTGCCGGCGCGCCAGGTCTTCCCCGTCTCGTCGTACGACGTCCTGCTCGAGCTCGACGACAAGTGGCGCTTCGGCGAGTTGCTCGGCCGGCTGCTCCAGCCGCACCCCGGGACCACGCTCGTGACCTCCCTCGAGCAGGCGCGCGAGATCCCGGTCGACGACAGGCTGGTGCTCAAGCCGCTCGCGGCCGAGGGCTCGCTGGGCGTGCGCGTCGTGTCATCGAGCGCCGAGCTGGTGGCCGCGATCGAGCCGATCGAGGCGGCCGGGCTCATGCCGGTGCTCGTGCAGGAGTTCATCCCGGGCGACGACATGGGCGTCAACGTGATCGCCGACCACGGCGAGGTGCTCGGCACGCGAGTGCAGAAGTTCGAGGCCGACGGCCGGCTGAGCTTCCTCGACCGTCCCGACGCCGTCGCCATCGCGACCGCCGTCGTGAAGGAGACCGGCGCGCACGGCGTCTTCAATTTCGACCTGCGCCGCGACGAGGCCACCGACCGCCTGTTCATGACCGAGTGCAACCCGCGCATCTACGCGACGAGCCACAAGTCGGCGTACTCCGGCATGAACCCGGTCGCCCTCGGCGTCGAGCTCGCCCGGGCCGGCCGGGTGCGTGTGCTGCCCGCGGAGCCGACCGACGTGCAGCCGCCCCTGCGCACTCTCAAGCGCGTCCTGCGCAAGCAGCGCGACGGCGTCAACCCGGCCTCCCTGCGCTGCATGGACGCCGAGGTCCGCAACCCGCTGTCGTCGGGCCTGCGCCTGGCCGAGCTCCGGCTGCCCGGCCTCGCCGAGCGGCTGCGCGGCGAGCAGCGCGGCACCTGGGCCGCGTTCGACGCCGCCCAGGGCCACCACGCCGCCTGGTAGTCCCCTGGCAGAGCCCGCCCGGTCACGAGTTGGCCGGTTCGGCTAGCCGCCCGGCAGGTGCTGCACCACACTTCCCGTCAAGTCCGAAGCAACCACGACGAGGGAGTCATCCATGGTGTTCGCGAGCCCGTTGCCCGACGTCGAGATCCCCGAGGTCGCGCTGACCGGATACGTCCTCGCGCGCGCCGAGGCGCTCGCCGACAAGCCGGCCCTCATCGACGGGCCTACCGGGCGCACGCTCACCTACGGCGCGCTCGCGGGGGCGATCCGCTCCCTCGCCGGCGGCCTGGTCGCCCGCGGCTTCGCGAAGGGCGAGACGCTCGCCCTGATGTCCCCGAACATCCCCGAGTACGCCGTGATCTTCCACGGCGTCGCGATGGCCGGCGGCGTCATCACCACGATCAACCCGACCTACACCGAGGCCGAGGTGCACAAGCAGCTCCTCGACTCCCACGCCACGATCCTCGTGACGATCCCGATGTTCCTCGAGATCGCGCAGAAGGCCGCCGAGGGAACCGAGGTCCAGGACGTCTACGTGCTCGGCGAGGCCGAGGGCGCGAAGCCGGTCACCGAGCTGTTCGGCGCACCGCTCGCCGAGCAGGTCACGGTGGCGCCCGACGACGTCGTCGTGCTGCCGTACTCGAGCGGCACCACCGGCGTGAACAAGGGCGTGATGCTCAGCCACCGCAACCTCGTCGCGAACGTCGCGCAGGTGCTCGGCCCGGCCGACATCCGGGAGGACGAGCTGTTCATCGCCGTCCTGCCGTTCTTCCACATCTACGGCATGCAGGTCCTCATGAACACGGGCCTGCGCGCGGGCACGACGATCGTCACGATGCCGCGCTTCGACCTCGAGGAGTTCCTGCGCCTGCACCAGGACTACGGCATCACGCGCTCGTTCGTCGCGCCGCCCATCGTGGTCGCGCTCGCGAAGCACCCGATGGTCGACCAGTACGACCTGTCCAAGCTCGAGCAGGTCTTCTCCGGCGCTGCGCCGCTGTCGGCGGAGCTCGCGATCGAGTGCGGCGAGCGACTGGGCTGCGAGGTCGTGCAGGGCTACGGCATGACCGAGATGTCTCCGGTCTCGCACCTCACGCCGAAGGGCATGTTCAAGCCCGGGTCGTGCGGCGTCACCGCGCCGAACACCGCGACGAAGATCGTCGACCCCGTCACGCAGCAGGAGCTCGGCGTCGACCAGGACGGCGAGGTCGTCGTCCGCGGACCGCAGGTGATGCTCGGCTACCTCGGCAACCAGAGCGCGACCGACGCGATGCTCGAGAAGGACGGCTGGCTGCACACCGGCGACATCGGCCACATCGACGCCGACGGGCACCTCTACATCGTCGACCGGCTCAAGGAGCTCATCAAGTACAAGGGCTTCCAGGTGCCGCCGGCCGAGCTCGAGGCGCTCCTGCTCACCCACCCCGCGGTCGCCGACGCCGCGGTCGTCGGGCTCCCCGACGAGGAGGCCGGCGAGATCCCCGTCGCGCACGTGGTGCTGCGTCCGGGCGCCGAGGCGACGCCCGAGGAGATCCAGGAGTTCGTGGCCGGCCAGGTCGCGCACTACAAGCAGGTGCGCAAGGTGATCATCACCGACACCATCCCGAAGTCGGCATCGGGCAAGATCCTGCGCCGCGTGCTGCGCGACCAGGACACCGGCAAGGCCTGACGCGAGACGTCCGAAGGGCCGCTCCCCCGACGGGGAGCGGCCCTTCGTGTGCCGGTCTAGGCGGTGACGGGCGCGGCGTCGCCGTCGAGGACCACGCCGCCCTCGTCGTCGTGGTGCCCGCGACCGTCGACCTTCGACGGCCACCAGAACCGCTCGCCGAACACGAACGCGAGGGCCGGCACGAGCACCGTGCGCACGAGCAGGGTGTCGAGGAGGACACCGATGCACACGATGAGACCGACCTGCGCGAGCGCGATGAGCGGCAGGACGCCGAGCACGGCGAACACCGCCGCGAGCAGGATGCCCGCGCTGGTGATGACGCCGCCGGTGGCGCGCAGCGCCGTGAGCATGCCGTCGCGGGTGTTCGAGGTCAGCGCCTCCTCCCTCGCCCGGGTGGCGAGGAAGATGTTGTAGTCGACGCCCAGGGCGACCAGGAACAGGAACGCCAGCAGCAGCACGCTGTTGTCGAGCGCGGGGTAGCCGAGCACGTGCTGGCAGATCCACCACGAGACGCCGAGCGCCGCGAAGAAGGTGCCGAGCACCGTCGCCACGAGCAGCACCGGGGCGAGCAGCGACCGCAGCAGCAGCACGAGCACCACGAACACGATGATCAGCACGAGCGGGATCACGACCTTCGCGTCGCGGATCGCCGCGTCGCGGCTGTCGAGCCTCGTGGCCGTGTCGCCGCCGACCACGGCGTCGGCGCCCGGTACCGCCGCCACGGCGTCGCGAAGCACCCTGATCTCGGTGTAGGACTGCTCGCTGCCCGGCTCGGCCGACAGGATCACGTCGACCTGCGCGACGTCGCCCGCAGACTGGCCGGGCGTGGCCGACACGACGCCGGGCACGGCCTTGGCCGCGGTGACGACCGCGTCGACCGACGACGGCGTCGTGAGCACGACCGCGGGGGCCGACGAGCCGGCGGGGAAGGCGCTCGACAGCGTCTCCTGGCCGAGGACCGCCTCGGGCTTCACGCGGAACTGCTCGTTCTGGCTGAGGCCGACCGAGACGCCGATCGAGCCGAGCGCCATCACGACGAGCACGAGCGTGGCGCCGATGCCCACGATGTTCGGGCGGCGCTGGACGAGCTCGCCGATGCGGCCCCAGAACCGGCCCTCGCGCGGCTGGTCGCCGACGCGCGGGACGAACGGCCAGAACAGGCCGCGGCCGAAGACCACCATCGCGGCGGGCAGGACGAAGAGGCCGAACACCGCGGCCACGACGACGCCGACGGCCGACGAGAAGCCGATGCCGCGCAGGCTCTCCTGCTGCGCGAGCAGCAGGGTGAGCAGGGCGAGGGTGACCGTGGCGGCCGAGGCGATGATCGCCTCCGACGTACGCCGCAGCGCCACCTGCATCGCGTGGAAGCGGGAGTCGTCCTGGCGCAGCCGGTCGCGGTAGCGCGCGATGAGCAGCAGCGCGTAGTCGGTGGCGGCACCGAAGACCAGGACGCTCGTGATGCCGGCCGCCTCGGGGCCGACGACGATGCCGAACTGCGGCGCGAGCAGCGCGACGAGTCGGGTGGTGAGCTGCTCCGCGACGCCGACCACGACGAGCGGCACGAGCCACAGCCACGGGCTGCGGTAGGTGATGAGCAGCAGGATCGCGACGATGCCGGCCGTGGCGGCGAGCAGCGTGGTGTCGGCGCCCTCGAAGACCTTGGTGAGGTCGGCGATGATCGCCGGGCCGCCCGTGACCTGCGCGCGCAGGCCCTCGGGGAGGTCGGCGGCGGCGGTCGTGCGCACCTCGACCACGGCCTTCGGGACGGTGTCGGCGTCGCTCGTGTCGAGCGGGACGGCGACGACCGCGACCGTGCCGTCGGGCGAGTACTGCGGCGGCGCGGTCTTCCCGCCGACCGCGAGCGGCGCGAGGGCGGTCGCCCGCGCGGCGATGGCGGTCTTGTCCGCCTCGGTCAGCGCCGAGCCGTCCTCGTGGCTGTAGACGACGATCGCGGGCGCCACGTCGGAGGTGGGCAGGTCCTGCTGCCGCAGCTCGGCCGCGGCCGACTGGTAGCTGGTCGGCAGGCCCGACGAGACGAGCGCTGCGACAGGAGCGGGCTTGGGGATGGCGAACACCGCGCCGACCACCACGAGCACGAGCCCCAGCAGCAGGAAGGCGTTGCGACGACGGGCGACGTGGCCGGTCGGGAATCTCACGAGCGTCTCCTTGCGTCGGGACCGGTCGCGGTCCCCCCGATTGGTCGCTAGGCTGTCTAGCGATATGGACGGTAACCCGAACATCGCTAGAATGTCTAGCGACATGGACGCTACCGCCGCTCCCGGCACCCCGCATCCCGAGACCGCCGCCGCCCGGCAGCCGGCCTCGCCTCCCGCGGCGCCCGCGGGCTGGCCGTCGTCCGAGGTCGCCGACGCCCTGTACGCCGTGCTCAACGCGATGCCCGACCTGCGCGCGGCCCTCGCGCACCGTCTGGGCCTCAACGTGAGCGAGGTCGACGCGATGCAGCACCTCATGACCGAGCCGGTCGGCCCGGTCGAGCTCTCGCGTCGGCTGCACATGACCTCGGCCTCGGCCACCGTGCTCGTCGACCGGCTCGAGGAGGCCGGGCACGTCGTGCGCGAGCCCGACCCCAACGACGGCCGGCGCCGCGTGGTGCGTCCGACCCCGCAGGGGACCGTCGCCGTCTACGAGCAGATCCGGCCCCTCGTGGCCGACCTCGTCGACGCCGAGGCAGCCCTCTCGGCGAAGGAGCGCCGCGCGGTCGCGGCGTACCTCGCGCGCGTGCTCGACGTCCTGCACGCCCACACCGAGACCTGGTAGCCGCGTACGCCGGTGCGCTCGATGTGCTGCACGGGCTCGACGCCACCTGGTAGGCAGGCCCGCGTGACCAGGGTCGAGGTGCGCCGCATCGCCGAGCACGAGCGCGCCGCGGCCGACGGCGTCGCCGCTCGGGGCTTCTGCGACGAGGGCTTCATGCTCGGGATGCTCGGCGAGGATCCCGTCGTACGCCTAGCCGGCTCCTACCGGCTCTACGCCGGCGAGGCCTGGGACCCCGACGCCCTGCTGCTCGGCGCGTACGTCGGCGACGCGCTGCTCGGCATCGTCCGCGCCTCGCCCGTGGGCCGCTGCACCGCCTGCCGGACGATCGACCCGGCGTCGCCGCCGGAGGACGAGATCGCCCGCAAGGACTGGGAGTTCGAGGTCGGCGTGGTCGCCACGCACGCGGCGTACGGCGAGCACGCGTGGATCAGCCGGATGGCCGTCGAGCCGCGACTCGCGGGCCAGGGCCTCGGCGGGCTGCTGCTCGAGACGGCGGTCGCCGAGCTCGCCGCGCTCGGTCCCGGGCGCGTGCTGCTGGAGTGCCTCTCCTCGCGCGAGACCTGGTACCTGCGCCACGGCTTCGAGCGCATCGACGACGTCCCCGAGCCCTGGGCCGACGACGTCTCCTACCTCATGGCCCGCCCGCTCTGATCCCCACGGCCCCAGGGGATCCGGCGTGATCCGAGGGGGTCGGGACGCGCGACGGCCCCCGGCGACGAGGAGCCGGGGGCCGTGCGGGTGCGGGGGTGCGTCAGGCGGCGTGCACCGAGGCGAGCTTCTGGCCGGCGCCCGCGGCGGCCTCGTGGGCCTCCTTCTTGATGAGCGCGGCGGCCTCGGCGAACTGGTCGAGGGCCGGGTTCACGCCGACGAGGGTGAACTCGCGCTCGACGAGGGTGAGGTCGGCGCCCCAGACGTCGACGAGGATGCGGCGCAGGTACTCCACGTTGTGGTCCCAGCCCTCCTTCGGCGTACCCGGGGCGTAGGAGCCGCCGCGGGTCGTGATGAGCAGGACGTGCTTGCCGTCGAGGAGGCGCTCGCCCTGCTCGGAGCCGGCGATCGCGAGGTCGATCCAGGTCTTGGAGTGCTGCGAGACGCCCCAGTTGTAGAGCGGCAGAGCGAGGACGGCGACGTCTGCGTCGCGCAGCTCGCTCGCGACGGTCGCGGCGAGCTCGAGGGCCTCCTTCTGCTCGGGGGTGCGGTACTCCTCGGGCGTGTACGACGCGCCGATGGCGGTCTGCCAGGCGTCGGAGGAGATCGGGTCGACCGCGAGGTGGCGGCTGACGACGGGGACGTCGGGGCGCACGGCCACGAACTCGGCCAGGGCGATGTCGGCCAGCTCGCTGCTCGCGGAGTTCGGGCCGAGGATGCTGCCGTCGATGCGGAGCAGGGTCATGAGGACTCCCAGGAGGGGGGCCGGGCATCGCCCGGGCAACTGGTTGAAGACTCAATCACCGTACCCCGTCCGACTTGAATGTTCAACCCCACATGTCCAGAACGCCCTGACCTGCAGCGATGGGGTGGATCCGGGCCTCGGCGGCCCGGGCGGGCTCGCGCGACCCTCGACAGGGCGAGGACGAGGCGGCCGTCGACCCGGGAGGTCGGCGCGGCGCACGATCGCGGCCCTTCGCCTCGGAGCCGGACGGCGCTGCGCACGGCTCAGGCGTGCGAGGACGGCGCCGGGAGCCGGGGACGCGCGCGTCGTCGAGCCGGTCCGCGCCCGCTCACCGGGAGCGGGACGGCGCCGGGCCGGGACGGGTCAGGACAGGTCGTTGTCGCGGTAGTCGTTGCCGCGGTCGCCCGCGATGCCGCGGTTGCGGGTGCTGATCCGGTTGTCGCCGCGCTGGTCGGACATGTTCTTCCAGACCGCGTACGACGCCGCGAGCACGAGCACCACGATCAGGGCGACGACACCCCAGTTGATCTCCATCGACGTACCCCCTCCCCCGCACGGACGCGGCGGGACCGCCGATCCGCTGCCAGCGTCGCACGCGGGAGGGCGCTCGCGCGGGAGATCCGCGAGCCGGTCAGCCGCGGGGGCGCAGGGCCATCAGAGCGAGCAGGTCGTAGACGGTGTTCGCGGCGGCGATCGTCGTGAGCTCGGCGTGGTCGTAGGCCGGCGCGACCTCGACCACGTCGCCTCCCACGAGGTCGAGGTCGGTGAGCCCGCGCAGGATCAGCTGCAGCTCGCGGCTGGTGAGGCCGCCGGGCTCCGGCGTCCCGGTGCCGGGCGCGTGCGCCGGGTCGAGGACGTCGATGTCGATCGAGACGTAGACCGGCCGGTCCCCGACGCGCGAGCGCACCCGGTCGACCGCCTCGTCGACGCCGCGGCGCGCGACCTCCTCGGTGCTCACGATCGCGAAGCCGAGCTCGCGGTCGTCGTCGAGGTCCTTCTTCGAGTACAGGGGGCCGCGGATGCCGACGTGCGCGGAGACGTCGAGGTCGAGCACGCCCTCCTCGACCGCGCGTCGGAACGGGGTGCCGTGCGTGTACGGCGCACCGAAGTAGGTGTCCCACGTGTCGAGGTGCGCGTCGAAGTGCACGAGCGCGACAGGGCCGTGCTGCGCCGCCACAGCGCGAAGCAGCGGAAGGGCGATCGTGTGGTCGCCGCCGATGGTCACGATCCGATCCGCTTGCTGCAGAAGGGATCTCGCCGCTCCTTCGACCTGGTCGATGGCCGCGACGATGTCGAACGGGTTGGTCGCGACGTCGCCGGCGTCGACCACCTGCTGCGCCTGCCACGGGTGCACGTCGAGCGCGGGGTGGTAGGGGCGCAGCAGCTTCGAGCCTGCGCGCACGCCCTGCGGGCCGAAGCGGGCGCCGGGGCGGTAGGAGACGCCCGAGTCGAACGGGACGCCGAGGACGGCGACGCCGGCGTGCTCGACCTGGTCGAGGCGGGGCAGCCGCGCGAACGTGTCGGGGCCGGCGAAGCGCGGGACCTCGATGGCGCTCGGCGGACCGAGCGGGAGGTCGTCGCTCACTCGTCGCCCTCGGACTCGCGCAGCGCGACGAGGCCGTCGACGTTGTCGAGCACCTCGAGCCCGTCGTTGTGCGAGTGCGTGAAGCCGAGCCGGCGCTCCTCCTCGACGGTGGTGAGGCTGCGGTAGGCGACGATGTACGCGCGCCGCCACGACGCCTCCGAGGTGTTGCCTCCGGAGCCGTGCAGGATCCCCTCGCCGTGCACCGTGATGTCGCCGCGCGAGATCGGCACAGGGCGCAGCACGTCGTCGGGACGCAGGTCGGTCACGAGCGTGTGGCTCTTCGTGCGGTCCTCGTGCAGCGGGCGGTGCGGCCGCACCGGCTCGTGGTTGCTCCCGGGGAGGAACTGCAGGCAGCCGTTCTCGAGAGTCGAGTCGTCGACCGCGAGCCAGCACGTCGCCGTACGCCGGTCGTCGGTGTCGATCCAGTAGGCCTGGTCCTGGTGCCACCCGAACACCGCGTCGTCGCGGCCGGGCTGCTTGGCGAGGAGCTGGTCGAAGTCGAGCGCCATGCCCTCGCCGCACAGCTGCTCGGCGATGCTCGCGGTGCGCTGCTCGTAGAGGTTGCCCTGCCACTCGGGGTAGTACTTGCGCGGCAGCATCACGTTGACGATCGCGTAGCCCGACGGGTCGGTGCCGTGCTCGCCCGTGGTCATGTCGTTGAAGTCCTTGCCCACCACGGAGATCTCGCGCCGCAGGAAGCGGTCGTAGACCTCCTCGATGGCGTCCATCTCCTCGGGCGACATGACCCCGCGCAGGTGCACGTACCCGTCGCGGCGGAACGTCTCGCGGTCGGCATCGGTCACGACGTACCGGCTGCCCTGCCGGCGCTGCTCGGGGGTGAGGTCGACGCTGGTCTCGCTGCTCATGCCGGGACGGTAGCGCCACCTCCGCGGGTGCGCAGTCGGATCGCGCGGCGGCTCAGGACAGCCAGCGGACCTGGGCGTCGTGCGCCAGGCGGTAGTCGTACGCCGCGTCGCCGACGTGGCGCCGCACGCTGGACGACCGCGCCGGGTCGGCCGCCAGGGTCTCGGCCTCGGCGAGCAGCACGGAGTCGACGCGGTGCCACGGCCAGCCGAAGCGCACCAGCTCGTCGACGACCCAGGCTCCGCGCACGCGGCCGATCTCCACCACCGCCGGGAGGAAGAGCGGGACGTACTCGGCGAGGAGGTCGTCCTGCCCCGGCACCCAGAACCCGGAGCCGGCGCTGCGCACGTCGGCGGTGCTCGCGGCATCCGCTCCCACGCCGGTGATCGTGCGCCAGCTCTGCTCCTTGGCCGCGGGGTCGGGCAGCGCGGCCCGCGCCTTCAGCGACCGCACGGCGTTCTCCTGCGTCGGAGCCGCGGCGAGGACGGCGTCGATCTCGGCCGACCCGAGCTCGCCGAGGCCCGCGAGCTGCGCTGCCACCCGCCAGCGCAGCTCGTCGTCGACCGGTCCGTACGACGACGTGCCCTCGAGCAGGGCGCGCAGCTCGGCGACGTCGTCCGGTCCGCTGGAACCGACGAGGCCGCGCAGGGCCACGAGCCGCAGGCTCTGCCCGCCGGTGCGCTCGGCCGTCGCGAGGAGCGCGCGACAGGTACGCCGCAGCGCCGCACTGCCCTCGGCCCGCGTGGCGGCGTCGAGGTAGTGGTCGACCACGACGTGCTGCGCGACGTCGAGCACCGGGTCGACGACGAGGGCGTCGGCCTCCTGCGACAGGTGCCGCTCTACGCGCTCCAGATGCACCACGGGCGACGACTCGGCGTGGCGCACCTGGTCGTTCCACGCGTTCCACACCACGAGCCGGGCCAGGGGGCTCTCGACCGACGAGAGACCTTGCGCGAGAGCCGATTCGGTCTGCTCGTCGTACCGGACCGAGGCGAAGGTGAGGTCGCGGTGGCAGACCAGCACGGCGTCGGCCGAGGGCACCGCGGTCCGCGTCTCCCCGGGCTCGAGGCGCACGGGCACCTCGTCGCGCAGCACGAGCCGCTCGGGCGACGACGGGTCGCGGTCGTAGAGGCCGGCCATCACCAGGTGCGGACGGTCGCCGGAGTGCGCGACCGACACGGCGTCGCCGACGCGCTCCACGCGCAGCGTGTCGTGGCCCGACGTGCGCAGCCACGCGTCGGCCCAGGCCTCGACGTCGCGGCCGGACCGCGCCGACAGCGCAGCGAGGAGGTCCTCGAGGGTCGCGGTGCCGAAGCGTCGCGCGGTGATGAGGTCGTTGACACCGGCGAGGAACACGTCGTCGCCGAGCCACGCGACGAGCTGCTGCAGCGCGGCCGCGCCCTTGGCGTACGAGATCCCGTCGAAGTTCTCCAGCGCGCGCTCCGTGTCGACGACGTCGTCGTCGTGCGGGGCCACCGGGTGCGTCGAGGGCCGGTCGTCGGCGGCGTATCCCCACGGCTTGCGCGTGCTGCCGAACCGCTCCCAGGAGCCGGTGTAGTCCGTGGCCTCGTCGACGAGGCGGGCGCCCATGTACTCGGCGAACGACTCGTTGAGCCAGACGTCGTCCCACCAGTGCAGCGTCATGAGGTCGCCGAACCACATGTGCGACACCTCGTGCGCGATGGTGTTGGCGCGGTCGAGGCGCTGCTCGTCGGTCACCTCGGAGGTGAACACGTACTCGTCGCGGAGGAGCACGCAGCCCACCTGCTCGAGCGCGCCCCACACCAGCCCGGGCACGAACGCGAGGTCGAGCTTGTCGAACGGGTACGGCTCGTCGAACAGCTCGAGGCACCGGTCGAGCACGCGACGTGTGATGTCGAGGATCTCGACGGACTCGCGCTCGAGGTGCTCGGCGATGGCGCGTCTCGCATACAGCGCCATAGGGATCCCGCGGTGCTCGCTGCGCACCTCGGCGAGCGGTCCGGCGACGAGGGCGAACAGGTACGGCGACACCGGGGGCGTGGCGGCGAGCTCCCACAGACCCGTGCTCGGGTCGCCGGGCACGACCTGCCCGTTGCCCACGACGGTCCAGCCGACCGGTGCCGTGACCCGGGTGCCGATCCGCGCCTTGAGGTCGGGCTGGTCGAAGCAGGCGAACACCAGCTGCGCGTTGACGACCCCGACGTAGGCGCCGACGTAGGTCTCGCCGTCCTCCGGGTCGACCTCGCGGTAGAGGCCGTCGCCCGTCCTGGCGTACTCGACCTCGGCCTCGACGACCACGACGTTCTGCTCGGCGAGGCCGGTGAGCACGAGGCGGTAGCCGTCCCACGCGTCGGCCGGCAGCGCGACGCCGTTGAGGCTGGCGGAGAGCAGGCGTCGGGCGCTGATCTCGACGAACGTGCTCGCACCCGGCTCGAGGCAGCCGAACGCGATCGTGCTGCGCGACCCCGCGACCTCGTCGCCGCGGGTGAGGTCGAGCTCGACGTCGTACGACGACACGCTCAGCAGGCGGGTCCGCTCCTGCGCCTCGTCGCGCGTGAGCGAGGGCCGGCTCGACGTCACCGGGACACCCTCTCACCCGCCTGCGCGGCACCTGGGCCGACCTGGGACGATCGACCGGCACGGTCAGCAACATGACACGGGGACGTCTGGCGCGAGACGCGGAGGCAGCGATGAGCACGGCCATCACCTCGATCGTGGGCGGCGAGAAGGTCGCCGGCGACGGCGGGCACACCGACCTCAACCCCTCCGACACCAGCGACGTCGTCCGCGAGTTCGGGCACGTCGGCGCCGACGTCGCGCACGACGCGATCGCCGCCGCGCGCGAGGCGTTCCCCGCCTGGTCGTCGACGACGCCGTGGCAGCGCGCCGAGGTGCTCGACCGCGCGGGCAGCGAGGTGCTGGCGCGGGCCGACGAGCTCGGCGACCTGCTCGCCCGCGAGGAGGGCAAGACCCTCTCCGAGGCGCGCGGCGAGGTCGTGCGCGCCGGGCAGATCCTCAAGTTCTTCGCGGGCGACGTGCTCCAGCCGCACGGCAAGGTCGTCGACTCGGTCCGCCCTGGCATCGACGTCACGATCACGCGCGAGCCGCTCGGCGTCGTCTCGGTGATCACGCCGTGGAACTTCCCGATCGCCATCCCCGCGTGGAAGATCGCGCCCGCGCTCGCGCACGGCAACACCGTGGTGTTCAAGCCGGCCGAGCTCGTCCCGGGGTCGGCGTACGAGCTGGTCGACATCCTCAACCGCGCGGGCCTGCCGGCTGGCACTCTCAACCTCGTGCTCGGTCGCGGCTCCGTCGTCGGACCGGTGCTCACGACCGACCCCGGCGTGAACGGCGTGACGTTCACCGGCTCGGTCGCGACCGGCCGCGGGATCCTCGACGCGCCGGCGCCGATCGGCCGCAAGGTGCAGCTCGAGCTCGGCGGCAAGAACCCGCTCGTCGTCGTCGACGACGCCGACCTCGCGGTCGCGGTCGAGGCGCTCGTGCAGGGCGGCTTCGGCTCGACCGGCCAGCGGTGCACGGCGTCGTCGTTCGCCGTCGTCACCGACGCGATCCACGACCGCTTCGTCGAGGCCGTGCAGGAGCGCCTCGGCCGCTGGAGCGTCGGCGACGCGCGCGGCGCCGGCATCGACATGGGTCCGGTCGTCGACCCCTCGCAGCTCGAGCAGGACCTGCGCTACCTCGACATCGCGCGCCAGGAGGGCGGCGAGGTCGTCGGCGGCGACGTCCTCGAGCTCGCGACGTCGGGCCACTACATGGCGCCCGCGCTCGTCCTCGGCACCGCCGCGACCGACACCATCAACCGCGAGGAGGTCTTCGGGCCCGTCGTGTCGGTGGTGCGCGTGAGCGGGTACGACGAGGCGCTCGCGGTGGCGAACGGCAGCGACATGAACCTGTCGGCGGGCATCTGCACGACCGACCTCGCGACCGCCGCGCACTTCAAGCGGCACTCGAAGGCCGGCATGGTGATGGTGAACCTGCCGACCGCGGGCGTCGACTTCCACGTGCCGTTCGGCGGCCGCGGCGACTCCAGCCACGGCCCGCGCGAGCAGGGCTTCGCCGCCGTCGACTTCTTCACGACGTCGAAGACCTCGTACACCTTCACCGGCGCCCCCCGGAACTGACCTCCAGCCCCACCGAGATCGAGCGTGATCTTGGTCAGTTGCGAGCTTCCCGGCTCGGGTAGCTCGCAACTGACCAAGATCACGCGCTTCGGGGCGGGGTCAGGGGGTGGCTGAGGTGTCGACGAGGGTGGCGGCGGCGCCGTGGCGGTCGAGGGGCTGCCAGCCGACGCGTGCGCCCTCGAGGGCGGCGGCGACGGACTGGACGACCACGAGGTACATCACCTGGCGGTAGACCAGCTGCTGCAGGGGCAGCGCCCAGAGCGGGCGCATCGGCTCGTGGTCGAGGTGCAGGGCGTAGGCGCCGAGGGCGAGCTGCACGGCGACGAAGACCGCGGCCACGCCGAGGACCCAGCGCCAGTCGAGGAAGAACAGTCCGTAGAGCGCCATCACGTCGACCACCGGGCCGAGCAGCGGCATCAGCACCTGGAACACGAGCAGGTAGGGCAGGCCCCGTCGTCCGAGGTGCCCGGCGCGGCCGTGCTCGACGACGGCGTGCCGGTGCTTCCACATCGACTGCAGGGTGCCGTAGCACCAGCGGTAGCGCTGCTTCCACAGCTGGCGCATCGTCGAGGGCACCTCGGTCCACGCGACCGCGGCCTGCTCGTACTCCACGCGCCAGCCCGCGCGCGCCACCGCCATCGTGAGGTCGGTGTCCTCGGCGAGGGTGTCGGCGGGAACGCCGCCCACCTCGGCGAGCGCCGTGCGGCGGAACGCGCCGATCGCGCCCGGCACGGTCGTGATGCAGTCCATGACGGCGAACGCGCGGCGGTCGAGGTTGAAGCCGACGACGTACTCGAGGTGCTGCCACCGCCCGAGAAGGCGCTCGCGGTTCGCGACCTTGGTGTTGCCGCTCACGGCACCGACCTCGGGGTCGTCGAACGCACGCGCGAGGGCGTGGATCGCGTCGGAGGCGAAGACGGTGTCGGCGTCGACGAGCACGAGGATCTCGCCGCGCGCCAGGGCGATCCCGGTGTTGAGCGCCGACGGCTTGCCGCCGTTGGTCTGCCGCACGACGCGCACGCCCGGCAGCAGCAGCGCCGACGCCGCCTCGGCGGTGCCGTCGTCGGAACCGTCGTCG
The DNA here is from genome assembly GCA_046330715.1 of Candidatus Nanopelagicales bacterium. Taxonomy (GTDB): domain Bacteria; phylum Actinomycetota; class Actinomycetes; order S36-B12; family CAIYMF01; genus Longivirga. Next base: position 635,393 of record JAXLSG010000001.1, on the reverse strand, counting down.
ACCACGATGATCTCGAGGTCGGGGTAGCCGGTCGCGACCAGGCTGCGCAGGGTGCCCCCGATGCCCGCGGCCTCGTTGTACGCCGGCACGACCACCGACACCGACGGCAGCGGTCCTACCAGCTCGTGCTGTCCACGACGGCTGCGCGCATGGCGCGATGCGAGCACGACGAGCAGCAGCGCGCGCAGCAGGCCGAGCACGAGGAACACCAGCAGCAGCACGGCGAGCGCCGACACGACGTGGTCCGACACCCAGGTGACCCCGATGAGCGCGCGACCGGTCCAGACCTGCGCCGAGGTGGCCTCGGACTGCGCCGCCGACGTGCCCGTCACCTGCGAGACCGTGCCGAGGGTGAAGCCGTCGGCCTGAAGCCGCTCGATGAGCGCGGGCAGCGCGGCGACGGTCTGCGCACGGTCGCCGCCGCCGTCGTGCATGAGCACGATGCCACCGGTGCCGCGCGCGGGCACGCCTCCGGCGACGATGCGCGCTACGCCGGGGTCCGACCAGTCCTTCGTGTCCTCGGTGGACAGGACGGCGGCGTACCCCTGCGCGCCGATCTCGGCGTACGCCGGCCACTGCGCCGCCGTCACGGCGTCGGTGGTCGAGGAGTACGGCGGGCGCATCAGCCTCGTCTGCACGCCGGAGGCCGCGGCGACGACGCTCTGCGTGTACGACAGCTCGGCGTCAAGGCGCCGCGCGTCGACCGACGCGAGGTCGACGTGGGTGAACGTGTGCACGCCGATCTCGTGGCCCTCGGCCACGATCTGCGCGACGAGCTGCGGGTACTGCCCGGCGTGCGACCCGACCACGAAGAAGGTCGCGTGCACGCCGTGCTCGCGCAGGATCCGCAGCACCTGCGGCGTCCACTCGGGATCGGGTCCGTCGTCGAACGTCAGCGCGACGTAGCCCGGTCGCGCTGACGCGCTGGTCGACCGGTCGGGCGTCGACGCCGGCACGACGAGCGGTCCGGTGCCCGACGGCAGGGCGGCGCTCCCGCCACCCGCGGCCACCGTGCCCGACCCGCCCGTGGCGTGCTGCACCACGCCCGCCACGACCAGCGCGGCGACCAGGGCAAGCAGCACGGCGGCGAGCAGCAGCCAGTGCGGGCGGGGTACGGCGCCGCGTCCCGCTCCCCCGCTCACGCCTTGGGTCCCTTGGTGGGCGAGGGCCGGTTGCTCTGCCCCGGCGGCGTCGGGTTGGCCGCCTGGGTGGGCCGGGTGCGCGTCGGGCTCGGCGTCGGCGTCACCGGGGGCACGGGCGTGGTCGACGGGGTCGGCGTGCGCGAGGCGCTGGGCGTAGTCGACGGCCGAGGAGCCGGCGCGGTGCGCACTGCGGACGGCGCGGCCGATCCGGCTGCCACCGCGCGCTGGGTCGAGGAGCCGCCGGAGGTCGAGGAGGCACCCGCGGACGCAGTGGAGGGCGACGGCGACGGGCTCGTCGTCGGTGTGGCCTCCGGTGACGCCGACCCGCCGGTCGCGGCGCGACCGATCTCGTCGAGGCCCGACCGGATCGGACCCAGCACCATGGAGCCCGACAGCGGCCCGGAGCCGCGCAGCCCGAGCGCCGCCACGACGACGAACGAAACGGCCAGCGCCGCCGCCGTGAGCATGGCCGCGCGCACCCGGCGGGTGCGACGCGGGTCGACGAAGACCGGCGCCTCGGCGGGCACGGGTGCGCCGGTGTGGCGACCGCGGGCACGGCGCACGGTCCACCTCCTGGCACGGCTCGGTAGGCCCGACGTGCGCAGGGCCTGTAGGAAGGACGGCTCCGGGAGCGCGGGCGTTACGCCTGTGAGGCTCCTCACCGGCCGCTCACGACGCGTCTCAGCCATCGGGCGGGAGGGCGCACGGCGTGACGTCCGGTGGAGGATGCGCGCATGGACCGCACCGCGCCCCGGGCCTGGCTCGTGTGGGGCGTCGCGCTGTCGGCGTACGTCGTGGCGGTCCTGCAGCGCACCTCGCTGGGAGTCTCCGGCCTCGAGGCCGCGCAGCGGTTCCAGATCAGCGCGGCGGTGCTCGGCACCTTCGCGGTCGTGCAGCTGCTCGTGTACGCCGGGATGCAGGTGCCGGTCGGCGTGCTCGTCGACCGGGCGGGACCGCGGGCGCTGCTCGTCACGGGTGCGCTGACGATGGCGGTCGGCCAGCTCGCGATGGGCCTCGCGACCTCGTTCCCCACGGCGATCGCCGCGCGCGTGCTCGTCGGCATGGGTGACGCGATGACGTTCATCAGCGTGCTGCGCCTGCTGCCCGCGTGGTTCGAGGGCCGGCGCGTGCCGCTGCTCACGCAGCTCACCGGTCTCGTCGGCCAGGGCGGCCAGGTGCTCAGCCTCGTGCCGCTCGTGATCGTGCTGCACTCGGCCGGCTGGACGCCGGCGTTCCTGTCGGCCGCCGCGTGCGGCGTGATCGTGGCGGTCGCCGTCGCGGTCGCCGTGCACGACACCCCCGACGGACGGCGCGTGCCCGACGAGGAGCAGACCTGGGCGACGGTGCGTCGCGACGTGACCGAGGCGTGGCGGCACCCGGGCACGAAGCTCGGCTTCTGGACGCACTTCACGACGCAGTTCTCGGGCACCGTCATGGTGATGCTGTGGGGCTACCCGTTCCTCACGTCGGGCGAGGGGCTCACGCGCGCGACGGCGTCGTCGATGTTCACCGTGATGGTGCTCGCGGGCATGGTGGCCGGGCCCGTCATCGGCGTCCTCGTCGGCCGTCATCCCTACCGGCGGTCGTGGCTCGCGCTCACGATCATCGGCTCCGCGATCGCGGTCTGGACGGTGGTGCTCGTGCTGCCCGGCCCCGCGCCCGCGTGGCTGCTGCTGCTCCTGCTCCTCGTGCTGAGCCTGTCGGGACCGGGCTCGATGATCGGCTTCGACTACGCGCGCACGTTCAACCCGCCGCACCGCTTCGGGACGGCGAGCGGCATCGTCAACGTCGGCGGCTTCGCCGCGTCGCTCGTCACCATCCTGCTCATCGGTCTCGTGCTCGACGTCGTCGGCGCCGGAGAGTCCTACAGCCTCAACGGGTTCCGGGTAGCGCTGCTGGTGCAGTACGGCATGTGGGCCATCGGCCTCACCGGCCTGCTCGTCACGCGCCGCGCGGTGCGCGCGCAGCTCGCCGCCGAGGGCGTGCACGTGACGTCGTTCGCGGAGATGGTGCGCAGCCGGCTCGCGGCGCGCGGCTGAGCGGCCTCAGGTGCGAGGCGCTCCGACGCCTCGGCCGAGGTGCGCCGGGCGCTCGACGTCGGCGTACCGTGCCACCTCGGCGGCGATCGCCTCGGCCCGGTCGTCGGGGAACGGCGTGACGCGACCCTCGTCCTGGTCGACGTGGAGGAACAGGTACTCGCCCGTGAGCACCACCTTCTCGCCGTTCCACACCGTCGTGTGCAGGCGCAGCCGCTTCGCGTCGGCGTCGACCGGCAGCACGTCGGCGTGCAGCACCGCGCCGCGACCGACCTCGTCGAGGTAGCGCAGGTGCGACTCGACCGTGTACGTCGTGCAGCCGGTGCGCGCCTGGTAGTCGGCGGAGACGCCGACGTGCTCGAGGAACGCCTCGTTGGCCGCCGCGCAGATGACGGCGTACGCCGAGTCGGTGACGTGGCCGTTGTAGTCGAGCCACTCCTCGCGCACGGCGAGGCCGTCGACCCGGAAGCCCGCGGTCATCGCGACCCCACCAGGACGCCGCCGATCTCCGCCGCGGCCTCGGTGACCAGCCGGCCGAGCTCGGGGAACCGGTGCTCGCCGATCCGGTCGCTCGGGCCCCACACGCTGATCACGGCGACCGGCCTCCCGTCGTCGAGCACCGGCGCGGAGACGCCGTACAGCTGGGTCTCGAACTCGCCGCGGCAGGTGCCGTAGCCGCGCGAGCGGATGAGGGTGAGCTCCTCGTCGAGCTCGGGCACGGACGTGATCGTGGTGCCGGTGTAGCGCGCGAGCGGGGCGGCGAGGAGCGCGTGCGCCTCGCCGGGCGGCAGCCACGCGAGCCAGGTCTTGCCCGACGACGTCGCGTGCAGCGGCACGTTGCGGCCCAGCCAGTTCGCGGCCATCACGGTGGCGGGCGCGACCTCGTCGACATAAGTGAGGCCGGTGGGCCGCACGACCGCGAGGTCGGCGGTCTCGCCGGTGGCCGCGGACAACCGCTCGAGCACCGGGTGGGCGCGGCGGACGAGGCCGTCGACCCCCACGGCTGCGGCCAGGCGGGCGACGCCGAGGCCCAGGACGTAGCGGCCCGACCCGGGCTCGCGCTCGACGAGGCCGTTGTCCTCGAGCGTCGCGAGCAGCCGCCAGGCGGTGGCCCGGTTGAGGCCGCACTCGACCGCGAGGTCGGCGACCGGGGCGCCGGCGGGCGCGGCGTGGGCCACCGCGCGCAGCAGCGCCGAGGCGCGGTCCACCGACTGCACCCGTCCGTTGCGCGGCTCGGCCATCCCGCCTCCTGCCTTGACCCTGTGACGCGCGCCACCTTAGGGTCTGCGTCGCACGATGCACAACACCCGTCGCACGATGCGAACGAAACGGACTCGGAGGACGCCGTGCTGGAGAGCACACGACCGGGCGGCTGGGACGCGCCGACCGAGCCGCTCCCCGCGCCGCTGGCGCTGCACCGCACGACCGTCCCCGAGGCCTGGGTCGACTACAACGGCCACATGAGCGAGTGGTGCTACCTGCTCGCGATGGGCGACAACAGCGACACGTTCTTCCGCTTCATCGGTATCGACGAGGAGTACCGCGCCTCGGGCTTCTCGCTCTACACGGTCGAGACGCACATCCGGAACCTCGACGAGGCCGGCCTCGGCGACGACGTGCACTCGACGCTGCGCGTGCTCGGCGTCGACGCCAAGCGCGTGCACATCGCGCACGAGGTCTTCAGCGACGACCGGCTGCTCGCGACCGGCGAGCAGATGCTGCTGCACGTCGACATGGCGCAGGGCCGCACGGCCGCGCTCCCCGACGTCCTGCGCGAGCGCATCGAGGCGCTCGCCGAGGCCCACGCCGTCCTCGACCTGCCCGACTGGGTGGGCCGCCGCATCGCCCTCCCGACCCGCTGACGCACGACCGCCCGACCGACCGAGGAGACACCGTGGACTTCGAGCTCACCGAGGAGCAGCGGCTCATCGTCGAGACCGTGCAGTCGTTCGTCGAGGCCGAGCTCTACCCGCACGAGGACCTCGTCGAGCAGCTCGACGACGTGCCCGACGAGCTCGCGGCGTCGATCCAGAAGACGGCGATCGACGCCGGGCTCTACGCGCCGAACATGCCCGAGGAGCTCGGCGGCGGCGGTCTCGACGCGGTCGCGCTGACGCTCGTCGAGCGCGAGCTCGGCAAGGCGGGCTACGCGCTGCAGATGCTGGTGCACCGGCCGAGCAACATCCTGCGCGCGTGCGAGGGCGACCAGGTCGAGCAGTACCTCCTCCCCACGATCCGCGGCGAGCGCCACGACTGCCTGGCCATGACCGAGCCGGGTGCGGGCTCCGACGTACGCGGGATGACGACCGCGGCGGTGCGCGACGGCGACGACTGGATCATCAACGGTCGCAAGCACTTCATCAGCCACGCCGACCGCTCCGACTACGTCGTGCTGTTCGCGCGCACGGGCACCGAGGAGACCAAGAAGGGCCCGAAGGCCAAGATCTCGGCGTTCCTCGTCGACATGGGTACGCCGGGGTTCCAGAGCAACCGCGGCTCGCAGTGCGTCTCGCACCGCGGCTACCACCAGAACGAGCTCGTCTTCGACGACGTGCGCGTGCCGGCCGGCGCGCTGCTCGGCGAGGAGGGCCGCGGCTTCGAGCTGATGGACGAGTGGCTCGGCGCGAGCCGCCTCACCGTCGCGGCGACGAGCGTCGGCCGCGCGCAGCGCGTGCTCGACGAGGCGACCCGCTGGGCCGCCGACCGCAAGCAGTTCGGCCAGCCGATCGGGCAGTTCCAGGGCGTCGGCTTCCAGCTCGCCGACTGCGCCGTGCAGATCGAGGCGTCGAACCTGCTCACCCTGCAGGCCGCGCACCGCATCGACCGCGGCACGTTCACCGCGCAGGACGTCGCCATGGCGAAGCTGTTCGCGACCGAGACGCTGGCGAAGGTCACCGACACCGCCGTGCAGGTCTTCGGCGGCATGGGCCTGATGAGCGAGGGCAAGGCGGAGCGCTGGTGGCGCGACGCCCGCGTCGAGCGCATCTGGGACGGCACGAGCGAGATCCAGCGCCACATCATCAGCCGGTCGATGCTGCGACCGTTGGGAGCCTGACATGACCGAGTCGCCCGAGGTCCGCGTCGAGCGCGACGGCGAGATCCTCGTCGTCACCCTCGACCGCCCCAAGGCCAACGCGATCGACGCCGCGACCAGCCGCGTGCTCTACGACGCGTTCACGCAGCTGCGCGACGACCCGTCGTTGCGCGTCGGCATCATCACCGGCGCCGGCGACCGCTTCTTCAGCGCCGGGTGGGACCTCAAGGGCGCGGCCGCCGGCGAGGCGCCCGACGCCGACTACGGCCCCGGCGGCTTCGCCGGGATCACCGAGCTCTTCGACGTCGGCAAACCGATCATCGCGGCGGTCAACGGGTCGGCGTACGGCGGCGGCGTGGAGCTCTGGCTCGCGGCCGACCTCGTCGTCGCGGCCGAGGAGGCCGTCTTCGCCTTCACCGAGACGCGTCTCGGGCTCGTGCCCGACGCCGGCGGCATGGTGCGCCTGCCCAACAGCATCCCGCGCGCGCTCGCGCTCGAGCTGTTCCTCACCGGCCGTCGCTTCACCGCACACGAGGCGCGCGGCTGGGGCATCGTCAACCAGGTCGTCCCCGCCGAGCACGTGCTGCGCGAGGCCAAGTCCCTGGCACGCACGATCTGCGAGTCGGCTCCGCTGTCGGTCACCGCGGTGCTCGAGGTCGTCGACGCCGCCTACGGCCGCAACGCGCAGGACGGGTACGCCGTCATGCGGGGGCTCCCGGCGTACTCGAAGATCGCGAGCAGCGACGACGCCAAGGAGGGCGCGACCGCCTTCGTCGAGAAGCGCCCGCCCGTCTGGTCCGGCCACTGACCCACCCAGTCGCCGACCTCGGCGGCAGCTCCGCACGCACGTCCGTAGAACCGAGAGAAGGAATCCCATGCGAGGCATGAGCACGTCGGCGTTCATCACCTGCGCGGTCACCGGGTCCGGCGACTCGACCGGCGCCAGCGACAAGGTGCCGGTGACGCCGGAGCAGATCGCCGACTCGGCGATCGAGGCGGCGCAGGCGGGGGCGGCGGTCGTGCACATCCACGTGCGCGAGCCCGCGACCGGCAAGGGCACCCGCACGCCGGCGTACTACCGCGAGGTCGTCGAGCGCGTGCGCGCGAGCAGCACCGACGTGATCCTCAACCTCACCACCGGCATGGGCGGCGACCTCGTGCTCGGTGCCGTCGAGCAGCCGCTGCCGGTCGACGATGCGGGCACCGACATGGCCGGCGCGACCGAGCGCATGGTGCACGTGGCGGAGCTGCTGCCCGAGATCTGCACGCTGGACTGCGGCACGATGAACTTCGCCGCGGGCGGCGAGTACATCATGGTGAACACGCCTGGCATGGTCCGCGAGATGGCGCGGCAGATGAAGGCGCTCGGGGTGAAGCCCGAGGTCGAGATCTTCGACACCGGCGACCTGGTGCTGCTCAACGAGATGGTCCGCGAGGGCCTGTTCGACGACCCGGTCATGGTCCAGCTGTGCATGGGCATCCCTTACGGCGCGCCCAACGACCCGCTGACCTTCGCGGCGATGGTCAACAACCTGCCGCCCAACAGCACGTTCAGCGCGTTCTCGATCGGGCGGTTCCAGCTGGCGTACGCCGCTCAGTCGGTGCTCTTCGGCGGCAACGTGCGCGTCGGCCTCGAGGACAACATCTACCTGTCCAAGGGCGTGCTCGCGAGCAACGGCGACCTCGTCGGCCGCGCGAAGACGATCCTCGAGGGCATGAACGTCCGCGTGAAGACGCCCGCCGAGGTCCGCGAGGAGCTCGGGCTGGTGAAGCATGGCTGAGCACGGCACCGTCGGCCTCCTCGGCGGCGGCGTCATCGGCGGCGGCTGGGCCGCTCGGTTCCTGCTCGGCGGGTACGACGTACGCCTCTTCGACCCCGACCCGCAGGCCGAGCGCAAGCTCACCGAGATCCTCTCCAACGCCCGCAGCGCGTGGACCTCGATGATCGACGCGCCGCTGCCCGCCGAGGGTCGCTGGACGATCGTCGGCTCGGTCGCCGAGGCGGTGAGCGGCGTCGACTTCGTGCAGGAGAGCGCGCCCGAGCGCCTCGAGCTCAAGCAGGCGCTGCTGCAGGAGGCCGACGAGGCCGCGGCGTCCGACGTGGTGATCGCGTCGTCGACGTCGGGCCTGCTGCCGACCCTGCTCGCCGAGCGGATGACGCACCCCGAGCGGCTCGTGGTGGGCCACCCGTTCAACCCGGTCTACCTGCTGCCGCTGGTCGAGGTCTGCCCGGGCGAGCGCACGCAGGTGTGGGCGGCCGAGCGCGCGATGGCGGTCTACCAGTCGGTGGGCATGCGGCCGCTGCACGTGCGCAAGGAGGTCGACGGCTTCATCGCCGACCGCCTCCTCGAAGCGCTGTGGCGCGAGGCGCTCTGGCTCGTGAACGACGGCGTCGCGACGGTCGAGGAGGTCGACGATGCGATCCGCTTCGGTGCCGGCCTGCGCTGGTCGTTCATGGGCACGATGCTCACCTACCGGATCGCCGGCGGCGAGGGCGGCATGCGCCACTTCATGTCGCAGTTCGGCCCGGCGCTGCAGTGGCCGTGGACCAAGCTCATGGACGTCCCCGAGCTCACCGACGACCTGCTCGACACGATCGCCGCGCAGTCCGACGCGCAGGCGGCCGGCGCCGACGTCCGCGACCTCGAGCGCCTCCGCGACCGCTGCCTCGTCGCCGTCATGCAGGGCCTCCGCGGCGTCCCCTACGCCGCAGGAGAGACCCTCGCGTCGTACGAGCAGCACCTCCGCACCACCCCGACGACCGACTGACCCTTCGCAGTCAATGTGCCCCGCGGTGCCCTAGACGCACCTGTCCCGCCCCTGACAGAACGGCCGCCGTGAGGCATGGGGCGGATCAGGTGCTCCTAGCGCACCGCGGGGCACCTTCACTCTCGGGAGCCGGTGCAGTGGGTCGGACGCGACGAAGGCCCCGGCGAGCTGATCGCCGGGGCCTTCGTCGGTGCTGGGAGCCGCAGAGACTCAGAGCGGCAGAGATGCTCCGATCAGCCGCCCATCGAGCCCATGTCCATGCCGGTCATGTTCATGTCGACGTTGGGCTGTCCCCACTCGGCGAGGGTCTTGTCGTCGGCGGGCAGGCCGTCCTTCGAGACCTCGACGGCGGCCATCATGCCGGCGTCCTCGTGGGCCAGGATGTGGCAGTGGAAGACGAACTTCCCGACGAAGTCGAGGAAGCGCTGGCGGATCACGATCTGGCCGTGAGCGGGCACCTTGAAGGTGTCGACGAGGCCGGTCGACTCGTAGGGCACGCCGTTGATCGACATGACCTGGAAGTCGTTCACGTGGATGTGGAACGGGTGGAACTCGCCCGTCTCGTTCTTGATGGTCCACTCCTCGGTCGTCCCGAGCTTCATGACGAAGAGCGGGGCGGTGGTGTGGAACTGCGAGCCGTTGATCATGAACTTTCCGGCCGCGTTGTCCTCGGTCAGGACGACGACGTGGTGCTTGGCGATCGGGTCCTTGTCCATCGTGTTCTGCAGCTCGGCGGGCAGCGGTCCCATGTCCTGCGGCATCGCGACCGGCGCGACGGCGTCGCCGCCGATCGTCCAGGTGGCGAGCACGCGCTCGGGGTACTGGTCGCCCTCGGGGCCGGTGTTCATCGGCAGTGTGCGCAGGTGGTACGTGCCGGCCTTCGGCCAGGTGACGAGGACGTCGAACCGCTTGCCCGGAGCGACGACCAGGGTGTCGTGCGCCTGCACGGTGGTGACGGGGTTGGCGTCCTCGGCGATCACGTAGAACTTCGCGCCGTCCATCTTGAGCGTGTACCAGATGTCGGGGCTCCAGCCGCCGATGCGCAGCAGCTGGGTGCAGCCGGGCTGGCCCTGCAGCACCGGGTTGACCTGACCGTTGACGGTGCGGGTCGTCGGCGCGTTGGAGTCGATGTTGTCGGTGAGGATCGTGTCGTTCTGGATCTGGATGTCGCGCAGCGCGAGCAGGTTGTCCGGGATGCCCTGCAGGTCCTTCGGCAGCCGCTCGGGCAGACCGGTCACGACGAGAGCGCCGGCGAGCCCGGAGAAGACCTGTCCTTCGGTGTAGCCGTGGATGTGCGTGTGGTACCAGTACGTCCCCGGCGCCACGTTCTTCGGCACCTCGATGACGACCTCGTTGGTCGTGCCGTTCGTGAACGAGCGGAAGATGTTGTCCGAGATCTCGATCGGCGACGTGTGCAGCCCGTGGGTGTGCAGGTTCGTCGGGTCGGTGAGCTCGCTGGTCTCGCTGATCTTGATGGTGTCGCCCGGGTTCACCTTGAGCGTCGGGCCCATGAACTGACCGGCGTACGCCATGCCGTTGATCTCGCGGCCGGCGACGGAGAACTTCTGCTTCTTCACGTCGAACGTCGCGGTGAGCACACCGCCGGTGCTGGAGATGACGGGCACCTGCGCGTAGGCCTGGCCCTGCAGGGTCGGGAACGAGGTCTTCACGATCTCGCCGGCCGCGGAGGTCGTCGTCGACGCGTTGAGCGCGGAGGCGGCGGACGGCACCGCGGTCGGGTACGTCGGGTTCGTGCACGTGGGAGTGGTCGAACCGCCACCGCCGGAGGCGGAGCAGGCGGACGTCGCGGCCACCACGGCGACCGCCGCGGCGAGGGCGGCGATGCGGGCCGCAGTCTTCATGGGGTCTCCTGGCGTGGGGGTCCGTCGGGGCAGACCGACGGTCTGCCGACGACGGTAGGGAGTGCGTGCGAGGGGATTCGAGCCCGGAGAGCGACCCTTGAGGAAAGGGTCAGCGCCGCTTCAGGCCTGCGGCTCGACGACGCCGGGACGCCGCGCCTCGGGGATCTCGGCGGCGGGCGCGGCGCCTGAGACAGGCTCCAGGACGGGCACGATGACGGCGGCGACCAGGGCCTCCCACGAGGCGGGCACCTCGCCCGCGACCGAGCCGACGACACGGCCGGCGGCGCAGGCGAGCAGCAGGGCGGCCACCTGGGCGGCGTCGAGGTCCGCGCGCAGCCAGCGTCGCGTCTGCCCGACCCGCACGAGTGCGGCGACGTGCGCGCCGAGACGGCGCTGCGCGGGCTGCAGCAGCACGACGAGCGACGGGCGGCGGTCGGCGGCGGCGAGCACCGAGGTGCGCACGGAGTCGTCGTACGCCGAGAGCGTCCCGGCGGCGAGGCGCACGAGCACCCGCAGGAGCTCGTCGCGCGAGCCGGTCGGCTCCGCGTCGAGCGCCGCCGCGGTCGCCTCGGCGGCGGTCTCGAAGCGGGTGGCCTGCGCCCGGTCGAGCAGCGTCCCGAAGTCGCGGTAGTGGTGGTAGAGCGAGCCCTTCGACGCCCCGGCGTGCGCCAGCACCATCTCGACGGTCACGCCGTCTTCGCCGTGCTGCTCGATGAGCTGCACGGCAGCGCTGTGCAGCGCGGCGCTGGTGGGGTGCGTCGACACAGGTCCAGTAGGCCAGCGGTCCGGTGGGATCACGAGCGGGGAGAGCCGGACGAGAACCTGCACGGGCGAATCCTGAGCGAACGCACCGATTTCCGACCGGTCGACCGGGCCGCGCCGTACGCCGACGGGCGGCCCGGCACGCCGATCAGGCCGAGCTGCTCGGTGACGCCGAGCCCGCAGGCGCGCCCGACGGAGTCGGACGCAGCGGCGCGCAGGTCGTCAGCGCCGCAGCCGTCTTCGGGTCAGACGTGCTGAGCTGGTCGAGGCGGCCGGTGACCGTGACGCCGTGGTCGGACAGGCAGCTCCGGTACGCCGCGAGCGCCGACTGGTCGATGCCTGCGCCGCCAGGTCCGCCGCCGGGACCGCCGGTCGGACGCAGGCTCGCGCACGCCTCGTTGGCTGACTGGAACGCGCTCGCGTCGACGCCGGAGGGCAGCACGCCGCCCGGCATCCCGTCGCCGCCCGGACCGCCGGACGGCATCCCCGAGGGCGCACCGCTCGGACGGTCGGTCGGCATGCCCGAGGGCCGCTCGCCCTGCTGACCGCCGCCGGGTCCTCCGCTGGGCAGGGTGATGCCGTGCTCGGACAGGCACTGCCGGTACGCCGCGAACCCGTCGGCGCCCTGTGACGACGCCGCGGCGCTGTCGCCGGAGGCCGACGAGCCGCACGCGGCGAGCGCACCGGCGACGACGAGGCACGAGCCGGCGGCCAGCGCGGCGCGACGGACGGGGCGGTCGAGGAGGGAGGCGATCACGAGGCGGACCTCTCTGTCACGGTCGTGGCGGTGACGGTGCCGTCGCTGCCGGTGGTGCCGGAGACGACGACGGTCGTCCCGGCCTTCACGTCGGAGAGCGACGTGGTCCTGCTGACCGTGGTGGCCTTCCCGACCTTGACCTTCACGACCTTGCCGTCCGACGTCGCGACGTAGACGGTGTCGCCGTCGACGAGCTTCACCGTGCCGGTGGTCGTGGCCGCGGCCGTGCCGGTCGTGGTCCCGGTGCCGGTCGTGGTGCCGGTGCCGCTCTGGCCTCCTGCGCCCGGGGCGCCCGACGGGAAGCCCGACGGGAGCGAGCCGCCCGAGGGGAAGCCACCGGCCGCGAGCGCCTCGCGCCCGCCCGCCGACGACGACGTGCGGTGCGCCCACCAGGTCGCGCCGGTGGCACCGAGCGCCACGAGCAGCAGCCCGACCAGCACGCGGGTGACCGTGACGGACCGGCGCGAGGGGGGCGCGACGTCGAGGGCCGAGGCGAGCTCGTTCTCGTCGACGCTGCTGGGCGGGGTCTCGAGGATCGTGTCGTTGCTGCTCACTGGTACCTCAGTGCCTCGACGGGGAGCAGCCGAGCGGCCCGGTTGGCCGGCATGCTGCCGAAGAACAGCCCGATGGCGGCGGACACGCCGAACGCCAGCAGGATCGACGCCGGCACCAGCACGGGCTGGACGCCGGAGATGGTGAACCGCGACGCGACGACGCCGACGAGGACGCCGAGCGCTCCTCCCGCGAGCGAGAGGATCGTGGCCTCCGCGAGGAACTGGCCGAGGATCGAGCCGCGCTGCGCGCCGAGCGCCTTGCGGATGCCGATCTCGCGGGTCCGCTCGGTGACGGTGACGAGCATGATGTTGGTGACGCCGATGCCGCCGACCAGCAGGCTGATCGCCGCGACCGCCGCGAGCAGCACGGTGAACGTGTCGGCCGACGACGTCGCCGTGCTCACCAGCTGCGAGGCGTTGAGGACGCGGTACGTCGCCTGGCTCGACGAGCTCACCCCGAGGACGTGGTCGAGGATCGCGGTGACCTCGTTCTGCGCCAGCGTGACGGTGTCGGCGCTCGTCGCCTGCACGGTGATGCTCGACAGCGCGCCGTAGCCGGCGAGGTTGTCGCGCACGGTCGTGAGCGGCGCGACGGCCGTGGCGTTGTTGTCGGTCGGTCCGTTGGAGTCCTTCTTCGCGAGGACGCCGACCACCTCGTACGACGTACCGCCGATCGTGACCTTCTTGCCGACGGCGTCGCCGTCGGGGAAGAGGTCCTCGGCGGTGCTCGACCCGAGGACCACGACGCGCGCGTGCTCGTCGACCTGCGCGGTCGTGAACGCGCTGCCCGACGTGAGGGTCGTGTTCGTGGCGCCGAACCAGCTCGGCACGGTGCCTGTGACGGTGACCGACTCGCTCGTGCCGTCGTAGGCGATCGTCGACGACGTCGACTGCACCGGCGAGACGCTCGCGACGTCGGGCGCGGCGACCGTGTCGTCGAGCGCCTCGGCGACCGACATCGTGAGGCTCTGGCTGTTGGTGCGGCTCGCGCCGCCGAGCGCGCCGAAGCCGGCGTTCGCCGACACCGTGAGGGTGTTGGTGCCGAGCGCCGCGAGGCGGTTCTGGATCGCGACCGCGGATCCGTTGCCGACCGCGACGAGCAGGATCACCGCGGCGACGCCGATGAGGATGCCGAGCATCGTGAGCGACGAGCGCAGCTTGTTGGCCGACAGGCCGCGCAGCGCGGAGAGCAGGACGTCGGAGCCGGTCATGCCGCGGTCACCGCCTCCGCGGGCTCGTCGGCCACGATGCGTCCGTCGCTGAGCTCGACGCGGCGGTGCGCGTGGCGGACGACGTGGTCCTCGTGCGTGATGACGACGATCGTGCGTCCGGCGCGGTTGAGGGAGTCGAACACCGCGAGCACCTCGTCGGTCGACTCGCTGTCGAGGTTGCCGGTGGGCTCGTCGGCGAGGATCAGCGACGGCGCCATCACGAGCGAGCGCGCGACCGCGACCCGCTGCTGTTGCCCGCCGGAGAGCTCGTTCGGCCGGTGGTGCGCGCGGTCGGCGAGACCGACCACCTCGAGCGCGGCCAGAGCGCGCTCGCGGCGCTCGTGCCGCGGCACCTTCGCGTAGGCCATCGGCAGCTCGACGTTCGCGAGCGCCGACGTGCGCGGGATCAGGTTGAACGCCTGGAACACGAAGCCGATGCGGCGGTTGCGGATCAGCGCGAGCGCGTGCTGGTCCAGGTCGGCGACGTCGAGGCCGTCGAGGTGGTAGCTGCCCGACGTCGGTACGTCGAGGCAGCCGAGCACGTTCATGAGGGTCGACTTGCCCGAGCCCGAGGCGCCCATGACGGCGACGTACTCGCCGGTCTGCACCGCGAGGTCGATGCCGCGCAGCGCGCGCACCGCGGTCTCGCCCTCGCCGTAGGTCTTCACCACGGCGCGCAGGTCGATGACCGCCGGCGCCGGAGCCGGCTCCGGCACGGGGGCATCGGGGAACCCGGGGACGAGCGGCGGGACGAAGAGTCCGCCCTCGTCGGGAGCGGCGTGGCTCATCCCCGGCCGCCGGGAGCCGCGCCGCCGCCCGGGCCGCCGCCCGGGATCCCGCCGCCGGCGAAGCCGCCGCCGGGGAAGCCCTGGTTCGACGAGCTGCTCGAGCTCGAGGTGCTCGTGGTGAGGACGACCTGGTCGCCCGAGGACACGCCCTTGGTGATCTCGGTCCAGGAGTCGCCGGCCACGCCGACGGTCACCTGCGTGCGCACCTGCTGGCCGTCCTTGAGGAGCAGCACGGTGCTGCGCGAGCCGTTGGTGGTCACCGCGGTCGACGGCACGATCAGGACGCCGGTGGCGCTGTCGGTCGTGATGGTGACCGAGGCCGACTGGCCGAGCCGGATGGTCTTCGGGACGCCGGAGAGGCGGACCACGACGCCGTAGGTGACGACGCTGTTCGAGGTCGTCCCGACCGGGTCGATGCTGGTGATCTTGCCCTTGGCGCTCGCACCGCTGACCGCGGGGAAGGTCACCGTGGCGGCCTGGCCGACGGCGAGCGAGCCGATGTCGCTCTCGGGCACCGAGACCGACACCTGCAGCGCCGCGAGGTTGGCGATCACCACGAGGTCCGACGACGAGGACGACGACGTCGACGAGCCGGGCTGCGACGAGCCCGACGAACCGGAGCTCGACCCGCTGGTCTGGCCGACCTTGCCGTTGACCTCGAGCACCGTGCCGGTGATCGGCGCATAGAGGGTGGTCGCCGCGACGGCGTCCTTCGCGTCGTCGTACGTCGCCTGCGCCTGGATCACCTGCGCCTTGGCCGACGCCACCTGCGACTCGTTCACCGTCGTCGTCGTGACGTGCGTGGTCGGGTCGGTGGTGGTCGTGCCGTCCTCGGCGCTCGAGAGCTGCTCCTTGGCCGACTTCAGCTGGAGGCGGGCGACCTCGAGCGCGCGTTCGGCCGACGCCGAGTCGATGGTGGCGATCACCTCGCCCTTGGTGACGGTGTCGCCGACCTTCACGGTGAGCGTCTGGATCGTCCCCGACGTCGCGAAGTTGGCCGCGACCTCGTTGACCGCCTCGACGCTGCCGTCGGCGGAGACCTGCGCGGTCACGTTCCCCGTGCGCACGGCGACGGTGCGCAGCGTGGAGGTGTCGGCCCCGCTGGCGTTGCCGCTGGTGCTGATCACCACCCCGGCGCCGACGACCGCGGCGAGAGCCACGGCGAGCCCGGTGTTCACGACCCACTGGCGACGAGTTCTCCGCATGGGCGCCAGGGTGCGTCGGGCAGATAGGAGCACCCTGCCGGGAACCTGGCAATCACCTGGCAATGATGGTCAGCGGGAGGTGCGAGCCTCCGGGACCACGACGTCGCGGACGTCGACGTGCATGGAGATGAGCACGGCGGCGACGTCGTCGGGCATCGGACCGCCGTTGCGCACCTGCAGGGAGTCGGCGAGGCGGTCGAGGTAGCCCTGGTCGCGCGGGTCGTCGCGGCCGGCCTCGGTCGCGAACTCGTCGAAGCCGACGCGGCCAGCAGCGCCCGGCGCGACGCGCCCCTCGAAGATCCCGTCGGTGACCATGAGCACCGACGAGTCGCGCTCCAGCGGCACGGTGTGCGTCCGCAGCTTCGCGCCCGGGTGCACCCCGAGCGGCGGGCCGGACATCGGCCCGACCACCACGTCGGTCCCGCCCAGCACGAGGGGCGGTGGGTGACCGGCGTTGGCGTAGCGCAGCTCGAGGCTGCGCAGGTCGACCGTGCCCATGAGCAGGGTCACGAGCGACGAGCCGTCGCCCGCCTGCTCGTTGATGACCGAGTCGAGCCCGGCGGTCCAGTCCTCGAGGTCGAGGCCGGGCAGCCCCGCCATCGCGACCCAGGCAGCGCGCATCGTGGCGGCGAGCGCGGCCGGCTCGGGGCCGTGGCCCGACACGTCGCCGATGAGGAAGCGCACGCCGCCTCCGTCGGGCAGCGGCAGCACGTCGAGGAAGTCGCCGCCGAGCAGCAGGTCGCGCACGCCGGGCCGGTACAGGGTGCGTACGTCGGCGCCGCACGCCTTCACGTCGACCTGCGGAAGCAGCGCGCGCTGCAGCCGCTCGCCGAGCCGCTGCGCCTCGGCCTGCGCCTCGCGGCGGCGGACGACCGTCTTGGCCAGCGCCACCTGGTCGCCGTACCGGTCGAGCAGGTCGAGCCACGCCGGGCCGGCCACGGGCGCGGGATCGGTCCATCCGAGGGTGAGGTAGCCGACCGTGCGACCGTCGACCCGGATGGGGGTCGAAGACCACGCGACGGTGCCGGAGCCGCGCATCCGTCGCGACCGCTCCGAGGTCTCCGGCTCGTCACCGAGGCGCACCCACACGGTGCGCGTCTCGCGCGAGCCGGCCAGCTCGCTGGCCGACAGGACCGTGGTGTCGATGCGGTAGCCCAGCGGCAGCAGCGAGACGGGCTCGGCGGCCACGAGCAGGCTGGAGCCGTCGTCGACCTGCCAGTAGGTGCCGAGCGCGGCGCCGAACAGCTCGCGGCCCTGCGCGACGGCGGCGCGCCACACGTCCTCGATCGTGGCCGCGCCGGAGAGCTCGGTGACCCGGTCGAGCATCCGCTGGGTGACCTCGGCGGTGAGCTCGTGGTCGCGTGCGACCGCCAGCTGCTCGGCCTGACGCACGAGAGCGCGCTCGCGGCGGCGGCGTACGGCGCTGCCGGCCACGACGAGCCCGACGAGGAGGACGATCGAGGAGAACCGCAGCGGCGCGTTCTCGGTCGGGACGACCGCGTAGGAGACGAGGAACGCGCCGAGCGCGACCAGCCCGACGAGCGCGGTAGCCAACGGACCGCAGACGATGGCGATGCCGAGGAGCGGGACCAGGACGAAACCGGTGGGGACCGGGCTGGTGCCGCCGGCCGAGGGCACGATGGCGAGGATCGCGGCGAGGACGACGAGCCCCGCTCCGATGGCTGCACGGGGCAGGTCCGACCTCAGATCCTCGAGCACAGCGCTATCACCGCCCCTGCGGCCCGCACCGCCTCAGCCGGCCCCGAGCAGCCGGTACCCCCGACCGTACGCGCTCAGGTGAGGCTTGCCTATCCCCGTCTGGGTGGTCGGACAGGGTGCACGGTCCTGCGACGTCAGGACCGCGTCAGGGAGGGTGGGAGCGCGTCAGGAACGCGTCAAGACGCGCAGACCTCGCAGGGCGGCGCGCCGTACGACGGTCCCGTGAGTCTTCTCAAGCGCGTCTTCGTCGGTGCCCCGCTCGACTCGGCCGAGGGCCACCGCACCCTGCTGTCCAAGCGCCTGGCGCTCCCCATCTTCTGCAGCGACCCGCTCTCGAGCGTGGCCTACGCGACCGACCAGATCCTCGTGGTGCTGGTGCTGGGCGGCCTGACCGCGCTGGCGTGGACCGGCTGGGTCGGCCTCGCCGTCATCGCGCTGCTGGCCGTGGTGGTCACGTCGTACCGGCGCACCGTGTACGCCTACCCCAACGGCGGCGGCGCGTACGCCGTGGCGCAGGACAACTTCGGGCAGCGCACGGCGCTGATCGCGGCCAGCGCCCTCGTCGTCGACTACATCCTCACCGTGGCCGTGTCGGTGACGTCGGGCGTCGCGAACTTCACCTCCGCGTTCCCGGAGCTGGTGCCGTGGACGGTCGAGCTGAGCGTGGGGCTCGTGATCGTGCTGACGCTGATGAACCTGCGCGGCGTGAAGGAGTCGGGCAAGGCGTTCGCGGCGCCGACGTACCTGTTCATCGTCAGCGTGCTCACGCTCGTGATCGTCGGCATCGTGAAGACAGCGATGGGCGTCCCGGTCGTGGCCGAGTCGGCGAACCTGCCCGTCGAGACGCACGACGTCATGGGCGCGACGGCGATCTTCCTGCTGCTGCGCGCCTTCGCGTCGGGCTGCACCGCCCTCACCGGCGTCGAGGCGATCTCCAACGGCGTGCCCTACTTCAAGAAGCCGAAGTCGAAGAACGCCGCGGGCACGCTGCTCGCGATGGGGATCCTCGCGATCACGATGTTCGGCGGCGTCACGTGGCTCGCGATCTCGTCCGGCGTGAAGCTCTCGGAGGACAACGCCGCGCTCGGCCTCCCGGCCGACGCCGTGCAGCCCACGGTGCTCGCCCAGCTCGGCAGCGCGGTGTTCGGCGACGGCTCGCTGGGCTTCTACGCCCTGCAGATCTTCACGACCCTCGTGCTCGTGCTCGCGGCGAACACGGCGTACAACAGCTTCCCGATCATGGCGTCGGTGCTCGGCCGCGACGGCTACCTGCCGCGCCAGTTCGGCCGCCGCGGCGACCGCCTCGTGTTCAGCAACGGGGTGCTGTTCCTGGCGATCTCGTCGGTGCTGCTCATCGTCGCCTTCGATGCGAGCGTGACCCGCCTCGTGCAGCTCTACATCCTCGGCGTCTTCCTCTCCTTCACCATCTCGCAGGCGGGCATGGTGAAGCACTGGACGCACAGGCTCCGGACGGCGCTGGCGTCCGAGCGCCGGCCGATCCTGCGCGACCGCGTCATCAACGCGGTGGGTGCTGCTGTCACGGCCCTCGTGCTCGTGATCGTCGTGTGCACCAAGTTCTCGCACGGTGCCTGGCTGGTGATGATCGCGGTGCCGAGCTTCTACGCCGTGATGATCGGCATCCACCGGCACTACCAGCGCCTCGACCAGCGGATGGCGCCGGCACCCGGCGGCGTGCGGCTGCCGAGCCGCGTGCACGCGGTGGTGCTCGTGTCGCGGCTGCACGCGCCGGCCATGCAGGCCATCGCGTTCGCGCGCGCGTCGCGCCCCGACCACCTCGAGGCGATCCACGTCATGACCGACCGCAGCGACATCGACTCGCTGCAGGCCACCTGGGCCGAGCGCGGCATCCCGGTGCCGCTCGTGTGCCTCGAGTCGCCCTACCGCGACCTGACCCAGCCGGTCCTCGACCACGTGCGGCAGATCCGCCGCGAGAGCCCGCGCGACATCGTGGCGGTCTACATCCCCGAGTACGTCGTGGAGCACTGGTGGGAGGCGCTGCTGCACAACCAGAGCGCGCTGCGGCTGCGCGTGCGGCTGCGCCAGCTGCCCGGCGTCATCGTCATCTCCGTCCCGCTGCGCATGCACGACGCCCTGGACGAGGAGCGCGCGCTCGAGTCCGCCGTGCGCTGACGCGTGACAGGATCGGCACGTGGCCAGCGGGCGTGAGGTCGGCGTACGCCGGACCGGCGTACGGATAGGGGCGTTCGTCGTCGGCGTCGCGCTGATCTGGCTCGCGGTCGCGCTGCTCGCGCAGGTGCGGCCGGTCGACCTCACGGCGGTGCTGCTCGTGATGCTCGCGGCGGTGGTCGCCCTCGCGCTGCTCACCGGTCCGGTGCTCGGCATCGTCGCCGCGGTCGCGGCAGTCGTGCTCGTGAACTGGTACCTGGTGCCGCCGTACGGCACCTTCGAGGTCGCGAGCACCGAGAACGTCGTGTCGCTCGTGGTCTTCCCGCTCGTCGCCGGCGTGTCCGCGGTGCTCATGGAGATCGGCGCTCGCGCCCGGGCGCGAGCGGCGTCCGCGGGCGAGCGCGCGGCTCTGGTGTCGCGCGTGACGGAGTCGCCGGGCGGGTCGCTCGAGGAGCTGCGCGCCGCCCTCGACCTCGACGCGCTCTCGCTGCAGCGCGACGACCACGCGGTCGCGACCGCCGGCACGCCCGTCGCGGGCCGCAGCACCGTCGTCGACGTCGCCGGCCCGGGCGGCTACCGGCTCGTCGGCTCCGGAGTCCCGCGGATCGCGGAGGATCCGGCGTTCCTCTCGTCGCTCGCCACCGCGGCGGTGCGGTCCTACGAGAGCGGCCGCCTCGCCGACGAGGCGCGCCGCGCCGACGAGCTCGCCGCGGTCGACCGCGCGCGGTCGGCGCTGCTCGCGAGCGTGGGCCACGACCTGCGCACCCCGCTGTCGTCGCTGCGTCTCGCGGTCGACACGCTCCGCGCGCCCGACGTCGCGCTCGCCGACGCCGAGCGGCGCGAGCTGCTCGACACGGTGGCGGTCTCGACGACGCGGCTCGACGAGCTCATCGCGAACCTGCTCGACCTCAGCCGGCTCGAGGCAGGCACGCTGCTCGTGCAGCCGGAGCCGACCGCTCTCGACGGCGTCGTCGCGTCGGCGGTCGTCGCGCGCGAGCCGGGCACCGTCGACGTGCGCGTGGCCGACGACCTGCCGCTCGTGCTCGTCGACCCGGTGCTGCTCGAGCGGGTGCTCGAGAACCTCGTGTCCAACGCCGTGCGCCACGGCGGCGCGGGCCGGTTGCGGCCGGTCGAGGTCTCGGCGAGCCCGCGCAGCGGCGCGGTGGTCGTCGACGTCGTCGACCACGGCCCCGGCCTGGCCGGCGCGAGCGGTGCGAGCAGCACGGCCGACGGCGGCACGGGCACGGGGCTCGAGATCGTGCGCGGGTTCTGCGCGTCGATGGACCTCAGGCTCGAGCTGCTCGAGACCTACGGCGGCGGGCTCACCGCGCGGATCTCGCTGCCCGTCGCGCGAGGCGGTGCATCGTGACCGACCTCCTCGTCGTCGAGGACGACACGCAGCTGGTGAAGGCGCTCGCCCTCACGCTGCGGTCGCGCGGCTACGACGTGACCACCGCAGGCACCGGCGCCGACGCCGTGCGCCTCGCGACGTCGCGCCGGTTCGACGTCGTGGTGCTCGACCTCGGGCTCCCCGACCGCGACGGCCTCGAGGTGATCGAGGAGGTACGCCGCAGCAGCGCCGTACCGATCGTGGTGCTCTCGGCCCGGCGCGACCAGCGCGACAAGGTGCTCGCGCTCGACGCGGGTGCCGACGACTACCTCACCAAGCCGTTCGGAATGGAGGAGCTGCTCGCACGGCTACGAGCGGCGCA
Organism: Candidatus Nanopelagicales bacterium; assembly: GCA_046330715.1. Classification (GTDB taxonomy): domain Bacteria; phylum Actinomycetota; class Actinomycetes; order S36-B12; family CAIYMF01; genus Longivirga. The sequence goes on along the minus strand of JAXLSG010000001.1, from coordinate 613,694 downwards.
GCGCCGCGCCGGTCCGGGGCTCGTCCCCGGTCTCGTCGAGACGACCGACTTCACCGTCGACCTCGGTCGCAAGGAGGTGCGTGCGACGACGGGCGACGTCGTGCACCTCACGCCGACCGAGTGGGGGATGCTCGAGGTGCTCGTGCGCGCCGACGGCCTGCTCGTGCCCGGCGCCGACCTGCTCCGCGAGGTGTGGGGTCCGGCGTACGAGTCGCAGACGAACTACCTGCGCGTCTACATGGCGCAGCTGCGGCGCAAGCTCGAGCCCGACCCCGCGTCGCCGCGCTACCTCATCACCGCACCGGGTCTCGGCTACCGCTTCGACCGCACCGGCGCCGGCTGAGTCCCTGGGCGCCGACGCCGGTACGCCGTAGCGTCGGACCGTGGACCCGGTGGAGGCGCTGCGCCGCGTGGCGTACCTGCTCGAGCGCGAGCGCGGCGAGACCTACCGCGTGAAGGCCTACCGCACGGCCGCTAACGCCCTCGAGGAGCTCGGCCCGGAGCAGGTCGCGTCGCGCGCAACGGCCGGCACTCTCACCGACGTACCCGGTGTCGGTCCGAAGACCGCGGCCGTGGCGATCGAGGCGCTCGGCGGCGGCGTGCCCGAGTACGTCGCGGAGCTCGAGACCCACGCCGCTCCCGATGCCGATCTCGACGACGACGCGCGGGCGCTGCTCGACGCGATCCGCGGCGACTGCCACACGCACTCGGACTGGAGCGACGGCGGCAGCCCGCCGATCGAGATGGCGCGCGCGTGCGCAGAGCTCGGCCACGAGTGGACGGTGCTCACCGACCACTCGCCGCGGCTCACGGTCGCGCGCGGCCTGACCCGCGAGCGCCTCGAGGCGCAGCTCGAGCTCGTCGAGCGCATCAACGCCGAGCTCGCGCCGTTCCGCTACCTCACCGGCATCGAGGTCGACATCCTCGAGGACGGCCGCCTCGACCAGGACGACGACCTGCTCGCGCGCCTCGACGTCGTCGTTGCGAGCGTGCACTCGAAGCTGCGCGCACCTTCTGAGGCGATGACCCGGCGCATGGTGACGGCGATAGCGAACCCGCACGTCGACGTCCTCGGCCACTGCACCGGGCGCCTCGTCGTGGGGCGCGGTCGTCCCGAGTCGGAGTTCGAGTCCGACCTCGTGATCGAGGCGTGCCGGCAGTTCGACGTCGCGCTCGAGATCAACAGCCGCCCCGAGCGGCTCGACCCGCCGCGGCGCATCCTGCGTGACGCCGTCGACGCCGGGATCCTGCTCGCGATCGACACCGACGCGCACGCGCCGGGCCAGCTCGAGTGGCAGCCCTACGGAGCGGCGCGGGCGGCGGAGTGCGGCGCGGACCCCGCGCGGATCGTCACGACCTGGACGGCCGACGAGCTGCTCGCCTGGACGTCGCGCTGACCGCGCGACGACGTGCGCTCGCGCCGAGGCGGAGCGCAGGGACGGGTCGGCTACTTGAGGAACTCGGCGTAGCCGATGGCCGAGCCGACGGCCGCAGCCACGAGGAAGATCACGAAGGGGACCCAGCCGAAGATCGAGACGCGCATGGGCACATCCTGGCGCGCGCCCGGCCCCGGAGGCACCCCGGGGTGGGCGCCGCGGGCCCCTCGCAGGACGGAGGACTGGTCCGAAGGACGGGACACGCTGGCCATGGACTGGCCATAGCCACTCCGTCCGGCGTAGGTTGCCGGAGTCCCCAGCCGCGCACCCCCTTTACCCTCGCGCGGCTGGGGACCCCGTCATGGTCGGGTCAAGCGCGCTGCGAGCGCGACCACGTCCCCGTAGTCTCCGCACCATGGGGGCCAGCGGTCGGGACGCTGCGCGGGACGGCCAGGTCGGGGTCGACGGGTCGGTGCTCGCGTTCCTGCGCGTGCTCGCAGCCGACCCGGACGGCGGCACGGTGGCCACCGCGCTGGCCCGCGGCATCCTCGCCGAGTGGAACCCCGAGCAGGTCTCGGTCTACGTCCTGGACCGGTCCGGTGAGCACCTCGTCGAGGTCGCGTCCTTCGGCACCATCACGGCCGACCGCACCGACTACTCGCGCGTCCCGCTCACGGTCCCGACGCCGTTCACCCAGGTGCTGCGGACGGGCGAGGAGGGCGTCTGGTCGCTGACGGACGGCGCCGCGGCGTTCCCGTCCGTCGCCGGCTGGGTCGCGATCCAGCCCTCGGCCGAGACCGGCGAGTGCCTCGTCCTCCCCCTGTGGTCGGCGGGCCGGACGGTCGGGGTGCTCTCGGTCCTGTTCTCCACCCCGGTCGAGAAGTCGTGGCGGCTGCGGTCCGCGCTCGACAGCGCGACCGCCGCCCTCGCCGTGTGGTCGCTCGGCAGCGCACGGACGACCGCGGACTCGCGGACGACCGGGCGCGGCGTCGCGCCGACCGAGCGCCAGCGCAAGGTGCTCGACCAGCTCGCCGCAGGTCGCACCAACGCCCAGATCGCGGAGGACCTGAAGGTCTCCGTCGGCACGGTGAAGACCGACCTCGCGCACCTGTTCCGGTTGTACGGCGTACGCGACCGGCAGTCGCTCGTCGACGTCGCGGGCACCGCGCTCGCCGCCGTCGACGGCCACGGCTGAGTTCACCGACCTCCGGACGACGACCGGGTCCGCCCGGCAGGGTGGGCACGTGGCAGCGGCCGACGACGGCACGGACCCGCCTGGCGACGAGCCGCGGCGGTCGTGGCTCGCGCGCTACGAGTCCCGCGACCGCGACCTCGTCGCGCTGCGCCGTGCTGCTCGCACCGCGATCCTCATGCCGCTGCTGTTCCTGCTCGGCGACCTCGTCATCGGGAACCAGACGCTCGCGATGTTCGCGTCGTTCGGCGTCTTCGCCCAGGCCCTGCTCGCCGACATCTCGGGAACCCGCCTGCAGCGTGTTCAGGGCGGGGTCGCGCTCGCGCTGGCCGGCGCGGTGCTCGTCGTGCTCGGCACGCTCGCCTCGGTGAACCCGGTCGTCGCAGGTCTGTCGATGGCGGCGGTGGCCTTCGTCGTGACGCTCGTGTCGGTCGTGAGCTCCACGGTCGCCGGCGTCGTCCCCGCGCTGCTGCTCTCCTTCATCCTCCCGGTCTCGCTCGCGGGACCGGCGTCGTCGATCCCGTCGCGGCTCTCGGGCTGGCTCGTCGCCGGGATCGCGGCGCTCCTCGCCAACGTCCTCCTCTGGCCGGCTCCGCGCGTCGAGCCGTTGCGCGACAAGGCAGCGACGGCCTGCCGCGAGCTGGCCGCGGCCGTGGTCGCCCTCGGCACGAGCACCGATCTCGACGAGCGGTCGCGGCTGCTCGACCGCGCCCGCTCGGCGGCGGCCGCGGCGCAGAGGCAGTTCGTGTCGACGCCGTACCGGCCGTCGGGAGTGGGCGCCGAAGGGCGCGCGCTCGTGGGGCTCGTCGACCAGATCACCTGGATCACCACGGTCGTCGGCCGGTCCGCGCTTCATCCCCCGCTCGACCCGCTGCTGCCGACCGCTGCGGCAGCGCGCGCGCAGGTCGCCGAGGTGCTCACGACGTGCGCGTCGATCCTCGACGACGCGACGCGCGACCCCGCCGAGCTCGAGAGCCGGCTCGCGCAGCTCGACGACGCGGTGCACGCGTTCGACGTCGAGGTGTCGGACCGCCTCGTCCCCGCTGTGGTCGAGTCGGGCGCCATGAGCACCGGCACGGCGCTCGAGCAGAGCTTCCGCCTCGAGGAGGCGGCGTACGGCGTCGAGCAGGTCGGCACGCGCGTCGCCGCGCTCGCCGCGGCGGAGCGGCGCACGTTCGTCGAGCGCCTCCTGGGCCACGAGCCCGACGGCCTGCACAGCATGTCGTGGGTCGTACGTCGGCGGCTCACGGTGCACCTCGACTGGCGGTCCGTGTGGCTGCACAACAGCATCCGCGCCGCAGCGGCGCTCGGCGTCGCGACCTACATCGCGACGGCGAGCGGGGTGCAGCACGCGTTCTGGGTGGTGCTGGGCACGATGTCGGTGCTGCGGTCCAACGCGCTGTCGACCGGGCAGCGCGCACTGCGCTCGGTCCTCGGCACGTCGCTCGGCTTCGTCGTCGGTGCGCTCGTGATGCTCGCCGTCGGGTCGAACCAGCAGGTGCTCTGGGTGCTGCTGCCGATCGCGGTCCTCGTCGCCGGAATCGCGCCCGCAGCGATCTCCTTCGTGGCCGGCCAGGCCGCGTTCACGGTGCTCGTCGTGATCCTGTTCAACCTCATCGACCCGGTCGGCTGGGTCGTCGGCGAGGTGCGCGTGCAGGACGTCGTCATCGGCGTGCTCGTGAGCCTCGCCGTCGGTCTCGTGTTCTGGCCGCGCGGCGCGACGTCGCAGCTGCAGCACGCGCTCGCCTCGGCGTACGACGACGTCGCTGCCTACCTGCGCGCGGCGGTCTCGGTGACCGCGCAGCGCTGCGGCCCGCTCGACGGCGAGACCACCGATCCGTCGCCGGCGGCCAGCGCGGCGTCGGCCTCGGCGCTTCGTCTCGACGACGCCTACCGCACCTACCTCAACGAGCGCGGCCCGAAGTCGCGCCCGCTGTCGGAGGTCGTGCCGCTCGTGACCGCGGGCACGAAGATGCGCCTGGCGACCGACTGGATGGTGCGGCACTGGGACGCGCGCGGGGCGCTCACCGAGGACGAGCAGCGGGCCGCGGGCGCCGCGCTGCTGGAGTCGGTACGTCCGCTCGACGACTGGTTCGAGGCGCTCGCCGCCGGTCTGCGCGGCGACGCCGATCTCCCGGCCGCGCCCTCGCAGGACCACGACGCGATGCGCCGCGTCGAGCCGCTGGTCGAGCCGGCTCTCGCGGCGCCCGACCGTGCGCGCTCGTGGGCCGCCGTACGTGTCGGCTGGTGCGCCAACCTCCTCGACGGCGTCGAACGCATGCAGTCCGGCCTCGTCGACCGCTGACGCGTCAGTCGTGGGCGCCGAGCAGGCAGCCGTACCCGTACGGCGGTTGCTACCCGGCATCTCGGTCCGCGACTCTGGGTCGACGCCGTGCGAGCACGGGGATCGGGGGATCCGGTGTCGATAGCAGGACCGCTCAGTGTGCGCGAGGTCGCGCTTCGCGCTCCTCGGCAGTACTCGGCGCGGTTGCGCCTCGTCGTGTCCGGCCTGGGTGCGGCGGGCGTGCTGGTCGGGACAGCGCTGTGCATGGCCGCGCAGTCGAGTGCTCCTTCGGTGGACGGCCGCGACCTGCTGTGGCTCGCCGTGCTGCTCCAGTGGGCGCACATCCGCAGCTATGCGGCGTACGACCCGCGCTGGCCCGTCGTCTTCGTGCCAGCGCAGAACGTCGTCATCGTGGCCGGCGTCTTCCTCCTCCCGCCGGCCCTCCTCCCCTTCCTCGCTGCGGGCTACCTGCTCCGACGTCCCATCCGTTGGCACTGGAGGATCTGGAACTTCGCGGCCGGGCTGCTCTCCCTCGTCGCGGCCCAGCTCGCCGCACGAGCGGTGCACGCCGGGGCGCTCGGACGCGAGGAGGCTGTCGCGGGGCTGGCGGCTGTCCTCGCGTTCTGGGCCGTCGAGTCGACCACGTCCAACGCGGCGAACTGGTTCGCCGACCACGTCTCACCGGCTGAGTCGGGGGTGTGGCGGCTGCGTGGTATCGGCTACGACCTCGCCATCCTCTGCCTCGGTGCGATGGCGGCGATCTCTGTGGTCGACGATCCGTGGATGGCCATCCTGGCCGTGCCCGCCGTGCTGCTCGTCGTCGCTGCGTGTCACGCCCTCGGCAGGGTGCAGGTGTCCTCCTTCGACGCGAAGACCCGGCTCCTGGCGCCCCATGCCCTGAGCACCTGGGGAGGACGAGAGGTCGATCTCGCGCGGCGCCGAGGCAGTCCGCTCACCGTGGTGATGACCGACATCGACTGGTTCCGCAACGTCAACAACACCCACGGGCACCAGGCCGGTGACCTTGTCCTGGCGCACGTGGCACGCCAGCTCACGGCCGCGTCGCGCAGCACCGACCTGGCATTCAGGTTCGGCGGCGAGGAGCTGATGCTGCTGCTCCCGGACACGACGGTCGACGGTGGCGCAGCGATCGCGGAGCGGTTCCGTGAGCTCCTCCGCACGTCTCCGGCAGAGTGGCGAGGCACCGTCATCGAGGTCACCGCCTCGCTCGGAGTGGCGCAGCTTCGCGCGGACGAGTCCCTCGACGAGGTCATGCTCCGTGCGGACGCCGCCCTGCTGGAGGCCAAGCGATCTGGTCGTGATCAAGTCGTCGTCGATCACGACTTCGCTGTCAACAACGGACATCCGCAGGAGTCGTAAGCACGAGGCTTTCGCCAGCGCCTCGCCGTTGTCGGCTGCGGAGCCTGTTCCTCGGTGCCGCCCGCCGCTCTGAACCTATCCTTGACGGGTGAGCGCGCTCGTCGATGACGGCGGCTCGGCGGGTGCGACGGGGGACGTCGCCGAGGCGCTCGACGCCGTGCTCGCCAGCGATCCGTTCCGGCGCTCCCCACGGTCGCGCGACTTCTTGAGGTACGTCGTCCAGGAGACGCTGGCCGGCCGGGCCCGGCAGCTCTCCGAACGGACGGTGGGGCGAGCTGCCCTGGGCCGAGGGCCGGACTTCGACGGCAGCACCGACTCCCTGGTCCGGGTGACGGCGACGCGGGTGCGCAAGGCGCTCGAGACGTACTACGCCGGAGAGGGGGCGCACGACGTCGTGCGCATCGTCCTGCCGGCGGGCAGCTATGTGCCGGTGGTCGACCGCGGCGGGGTCCCGCTGCGCGATGCTGGTCCCTACCCCGGCGTGGGCGTCCTGCAGCCGGAGGTCGTGGGCGACGACCGCGCGCACGTCGTCGCGGCGTGGCTGGCCGACGCCCTCGTGCTCTCGCTGTCGCAGCACGACATCCTGCGCGTCGTGGGCCCGGCTGCGGCGCAGACCGACTCGGCCGACTGGGCACGGCGTACCGGCGTCTCGCACGTCCTCGACGGCCGGATCACCGTCAAGGTGGACATCGCGCGCATCGCCGTCCGCCTGGTCGGTGCCCGGGACGCCGACGTCGTCTGGTCCGAGGTGCTCGACGTCTCCCTCGACGACCCCGACGTACTCGTGGTGGTGGAGCGATGGGGTCGGGGCGTCGCCGCGCGCGCTGCCACGATCGGCGGTGTGGTGCTCGCCGAGGCTGCGCCGTCGACGAGTCCCGAGCTGCAGGCCCGCTCGGCGTACTACGAGTACCTCGGGCGCGGCACCAAGGAGGCGACCCTCGCCGCGGTCACGGCCCTCGACGAGGCGCTCGCGATCGGGCCTCGGACCGCACCGCTGCTGACGATGCGCGGCGCCGTGGCGAACGCCCTCGTGATGCAGGGGATCGGCGACCGCGACGCGGGCACCGACCTCGCCGAGCAGCTGGCCCGGGAAGCCCTCGTCCTCGACGCGGGCTCGGCGCACGCGTACCTCGTGCTGGGAGGCGCCGAGCGCGCACGCGGACGCTGGTCGGTGTGCCAGCAGCACGCCCGGACGGCGGCGCACCTCGCACCGCACCACCCCACCTACCTCGTGGCGGCCGGCTTCCTCATCGAGGCGACCGGCGAGTGGGAGGAGGGCATGGCGATCATCGAGGAGGCCCTCGAGCTCGACCCGCGCATCCCGGTCTACGTGCGGCTCTACCTCGCGATGGGCAGCGTGGTGCTCGGCGACTACGAGCGGGCGCTCGCGGAGGCCACCCTCTTCGACGTCGACGGCGAGGTGTTCGGGCCGTTCTACCGCGCCCTCGCCTTCGCGGGTCTCGGCGACCTCGACGCCGCATACCGCGAGGCCGACCGCATGCTCGAGATCGAGCCGGAAGTGTTCGAGCTCACCGAGGGCCAGCTGCGCCAGAACTTCAACCTCACCGAGGAGCAGCTCGCCGACGTCCTCGCACTGCTCGATCGCGCTCGTCGCCCGTAGCGATGCGGCGAAGCGCCCTCAGGCGTCGTACGACGAAGGCCCCCGTCCAGTGGACGGGGGCCTCAGCCCAGTGTGACGGGTACGCCGTCGGCAGCACCTGAGACGGCGTCTCCTTCTGGGGACGTCAGGCGTTGGCCGTGTCGGGCACGGTCGCCTCGGCGAGGCGTCCGGCCTCAGCACGCCGGTAGGAGACGACGCCGATCACGAGGGCGACGACGAGGATGGCGCTGCCGATGAGGCTCGCCTCCAGCCCGAAGCTGCCGCCGTTGAGGAGCTCGTTGGAGCCGGAGGTGGGTCCGAACGCGAAGAGGCTGTTGGCATGGGCGTTGCCGCTGACCGGGATGCCGTAGATGTTGCCCTGGAAGTAGTTCCAGCCGATGTGGATCCCCGCGATCAGCCATAGGCTCCCCTGGCCGAGCGCGACGAAGCACGCGAACACCGCGTAGAGCACGATGTTGAGCAGGGCGATCGGGCTGAGGCCGGGGTGGATCACCGCGAAGATCACCGACGACCCGAGGATCGCGACCCAGCCGTTGATGTCCCGTCCGCCGATCTGCAGCATGTAGCCGCGGGTGACCGCCTCCTCGGTGCTGGCCTGGACGAAGAAGACCAGGAGCAGCAGCAGGATGAAGACCAGGCTGTCCGCGCCGACGTTGGCGTGAACCGAGAGACCGGTGCCGAGCTGGCCGGTGGCCCACCCGACCAGCACCGCTGCCGTCATCATGAGCGCGCCGATGACGACGCCGAGGATGAGCTTCCCGACGGGGTTGCGGCCCCGGAAGCCCACGCTGGAGAACGGCCGGCCTTCCTTGAACCTCACCCACAGGAACAGCAGGATCGCCGTCACCCCGAAGATGCAGAGCTCCTGGAACTGCTTCAGCTCCGGGCTCGAGAAGACCAGCCCGCCGAGAGCACCGCCGGCGAAAGCTCCCGCCAGGATGATGACCAACGCGACGATCCAGCCCAACCACCATCGCGTCGGTCGCGTCGCTTCCTTGGTCATCTCCACCAGGGGCGAGGTGCGGATGTTCATGTACTGGTCCCTCCCATTGCCGGGCCACGCTCCCCCGTCGCCGATCCCCCGTGCGCTCGGCACGCTAACGAGGGCAGCCCGCCTCCACGGGCGCTTGTGCAGGAGTCGCGCTGATGTAACCGCTACACGGAAGGTGCGACGCGATCTCCCGCCGAAGGTCTGCTGACGGGAGGAGGCAGCTCCGCGACTGCTGCCGCCGGAGCAGCGCCGCCGCTTCCCTCCGGCACCACCGCTCGGGGACCGCGGCGCAGGATGGCGCGCGTCCCGGCTTCCGCCACCATTCGGGTGGATGAAAGGGTGGGAACCGTCGGGCCGCTAGCTCAACTGGCAGAGCAGCGGACTTTTAATCCGCGGGTTCTGGGTTCGATCCCCAGGCGGCCCACCCCGTGACCTGCATCGATACCCGATTCACCAGTCCCAGCAGGGCGATTCGGGACCGACCTGGGTTCATTCTGGGTTCGGCGGTCTGTGCGGGGTACGAGTGCGGCTGCGGCGGTGGCTGCCTGTTGGCCGACGCCTTCGAGCAGGTGCGAGTAGGTGTCGGAGGTGATCGCGAGCGAGCTGTGTCCGAGTCGCTTGCTGACGACGGCCATAGGGACGCCGGCGGCGAGCATGAGGCTGGCTTGCCCGTGTCGGAGGTCGTGGAGTCGAACGGGGCGCAGGCCGGCGGCGTCGGAGAGTTCGCGGAAGCGTTTGGTGACGGTTTCGGGGTGCAGCGGCGAGCCGTTCTCCTTGGTGAAGACGTGACCGCTGTCGACCCAGGCGCTTCCCCACTCGTCACGTTGCTGCTGCTGGCGAAGTTGGTGGCTGAGCAGGGCACCGATGGTGGCTTCGTCGAGGTCGACGACGCGGTCCTGGCCGCTGGCGGTCTTGACCGGGCCGAGGTGGGTGGCGTGACCGAGCTGGACGATCTGGCGGCGCACGGTGAGCCGGGACCGTTCGACGTCGATGTCGTCCCACCGCAGGCCCAGCAGCTCACCACGTCGTAGGCCGGTGAAAGCCGCGACCTCATAGAGCGGACCGAGCGGGTCGGCGGCGCAGTGGTCGAGGAACGCACCGAGCTCGTCGGCTTCCCACGGCTGCACGTGAGGTCGGGTAACCCGCGGCAGTTCGACGTCGACAGCGGGGTTGTACGGGATGTAGCGGGCACGCTTGGCGCTGGCAAACGCGGAGCGCATGGTGGCGTGGATGCGGCGCACCGTCGCCGGCCCCGGTGTACGCCCCTTCTCCTTCGGCACGGCCGCGAGGCGCAGGACTTCCTCGACGTGCGGGGGTCGGACGTCACGCAGGCGGAGGGTGCCGATGACGGGCGTGATGTAGCCGGTGATGTGCCAGCGGTAGGAACGCTCGGTCGTCGGGCGGAGCCCGTTGGCGACCTTCTTGGCCAGCCAGTCGGTGAGGAACTCGCTCACCGTGAGGTTGCGGTCATCGGTCCACGCCCCGGTGTTCTGCGCGTCGGCGAACGCGGTGAGAGCGGCTTGGGCGTCGGCCTGGGTCGCGAACCCTCCTCGCTTGACCTGGCGGCGTTTTCCGTCGGTGCTGCGGGTCTCGGCGGCGAAGTACCAGCTGCCGTGCTTGCGCTTGCACGCCAATGTCTTCCCGGCCTCGTTCGTCACCGGCGGGCAACCGCAGCGCTTGAACGTGAACCCGCCACTCATGCGACACCCCTCCTCGATCCCCGAACCGCCGGTACCGACGCCGACCGGTGGGTCTCGTCGTTGATTGTCGGCTCCGCCGCCGACACCGGCAATGCTCCCGCGATGGTTCCGTGGACGTGACTCGCGCCCTGCCCGGGTCGTGCGTCCGAGGCGGGTTCCCGTTCGGCACCGAGCAGGCGGACGAGCGGTTCGGTCGGGATCTTGATGAGCTTCCCGACGTGGAGCACGGTGGTGGGCCACTCGCCGCGGCGGACCAGCTCGTAGGCCAGGGAGCGGCCGATGCCGAGGACTTTCGCGGCGGTGGGGACGTCCAGGACGGGTGGGAGTTCGTCGAGCTCGTTGCGGTTCATCTCGTCCTCCGGGTGGGGTTGTCTCGGGCTGGGACCTGATGGGTCCCGCTATCTGGAGGTGTGCACGACACTCCGGCAACACCGAGTTCGCCGGGCCACGATCCGGACACGATCCGCATCGCCGTCCGCGCACGTCCGTTTCCGTTCGCGTGGTCGTGCGCTGTCCGCTCAGTGGTGTGCACGACCGGGCAGGAGCGCCAGATTCACACCTGTCGTCGCCGGCCCCGGTAGGTCGAGACGCGACGTCCTGCGGGGTCATCGGCTGATCCCGTGGTCGCGGCCGTAGCCGCGGCTGTGGCTGTGATGCGGAGAGCTGTGGTGGACGGTGAACGGCTCCTGTGCCCGCGCGGGCTGGGTGGGGTGGAGGCGGGGGTCGTCGGGGCCGGTGTAGGCGTTGGGGTCCTTCACGTCTCTGCTGTCCCAGGTGGCCCACTCCTGGCGGCGGCGTCGCCGAGCCTGGGTCTCGTCGCTGTCGCGCTGTGAGGTGTCGGCGTCGACGACGGCCGCGAGTCCGGTGACGGTGGCGTCGTGGGAGCCGAGGTGGGTCAGCGCCCGGTCGAGGTCGCCTTCGCTGCGCCGCACGGCAGCCTCTGCGGTGGTGCGGCGTTTGCGGGCCCAGAACGGCACCCGCTCGAGCTCGGCCCGTCGGGACTCCAGCTCGGCCCTGACGCGGGTGACGTCATCGGCTGCCCTGTCGCGGCGAGCCCGTGCGCCGGCGAGGGCGTCCCGGTTGCGTTGGTGCTCGCGCGGGATCGCCGGGCGGGGCCGGGCTGCCTCCTCACGAGCCCAGGTCGCCTCGCGAGCGGCGTGGACGGCCGGGTCGAGCAGGGCGTGGGCGGCACGTTCCCGTCCGCTGGTCGCGACCGCCCGGGCGAGCATGGCGAGCGCGGTGTCGAGGTCGGGCAGCGCGAGCTGCACCCCGGGGCTGGAACTGGTCATGGCGTCACCCTGGGACTGGACCCCTTGCCGCCGACCTGGCCACGGGTCCGTCGGGTCGACCGCCAGCCCGATGGCAAGGGGTCCGGGGTATGGACGCGACCCTGGCCATGTCCCGGCTTTCGTGCCGCTTGGTGCCGCGACGTGGTGGTGGGGGCCGGCGTCTCCGGTGGCCAGCTCCGGGGTGGTGTGAACGTGGTTCTCCAGCCGTCCCCGCGACATCGCGACGTAGAGGTGCTCACGATCGAGACCGGCACGGGCCAGGACGATGCCGACATCGGCGGTCGCGCCCTGAGCGCCGTCGATGGTGGCGGCCCACCCATACTCGGCGTGGCGGGCCAGGTAGGCGTTCAGGAGGGTGAGGGTGCCGCGCCCGCGCAGGTCCGACACGACGAGCCCGCCGGTGTCATCGGCGGCGAGGACGCGGAACCGGTCACCGTTGCGCAGCGTCTCGCCACCGATCCGGGTGCGGCTGTCGTTCTTCTTCGCGAGCAGCACGTCCCCGGCCCGCCAAGACCGCTGCTCGACCTGGCCACGGGTCGACGCCGACCGGGTCGCGATCACGGCGAGGTCGGGTCCGGTGACCGCGCCGGTGGCGATCGCGACAGCGCGGGCGCGGGCGTTGAGCGCGTTCACGTCCGTCCACGCCCGCGCCAGCATCAACGCATCACGCCCGGTGATCGTGGCCGTGTGCCAGCGGTCGAAGACCGCGTCCGCGGCGTCCTCACTCGACGCCGCTGGGTGGACCTTGCCCCGCTCCGCGTAGGTCGCGAGGACGCCCGGGTCCCCGGCGCGCAGTCGGAGGGTGGCGGCGGCCTCCCACGGGTGGGTGAAGCGGTGCAGCTCGGTGAGCTCGATGACCTGACCCCCGAGCTTGTGGATGAGGTGCTCGAACATGCCCCCGGGGGCGTTGACCGCACCGATCTGCCCCGGGTCCCCGACCAGAACCAGACGCGCCCGGTGCTTCGCGACATAGGCGGTGAGAGCGTCGAGGTCCGCGGTGGTCAGCATCGAGGCCTCATCGACCACGATCACCTCCCGACGCAGGTAACCCGGATCGGACGGAACCTTCACCGGCGTCGGATGGGTCGCCTCCTGGAGCAGCCAACGGGCCACCGTCTGCCCCGGCGCGCCCGTGGCCTTCGCGAGCTCCGCGGCGGCGCGGGCGGACGGGGCCAGCGCGGTCACGTCCTTCCAGTCGTTGCCCCAGACCACGGTGGCCGCGGCCAGGGTGGTGGTCTTCCCCGCGCCCGCCGGTGCCGTCATCACCGTGACCAGGTCACGGGTCGCGACCAGACGCACCACCGCCCGGCCCTGCTCCTGCGACAGCCCCGCCTCCCCGGACAACAGCAACGCCACGAAGTCCGGACGCAACCGCTCCGGGGACCGGAACCCACCCGTCACCGCCCGCTCCAGGATCCGAGCCTCGGTCTCCACCAGCTCACGGGACGCGTAGCGGGAATCGGAGGCCCGCGCGGTCACCCCCGACGGGTCCGCACCCAGGGCAACCGCTCCGGACAGGCCGACCTCGGTGACGGCGAGGTCGGTGAGCTCCTCCACCCACGCGACCGCATCCGCCGCCGACCTCAGCCGGGGGTCCGCGGTCGTCGGGACCCTCGCCGCGACAGCGACGGCCAGGTCCGCGCGCGACCAGATCGCCTTCCGCCGCCCAACCTCGGTCACCGACTCCCTCAGCACCGTCCCCGACCACCCCGACGGCACCGGCAGTGCCCGAGCTTGCGCGTTCGCCGCTTGGATCGAGTCCGTGACCGCGTCCGCCGCGAACCCCAACTCGGCGGCCTGCGCCACCCAGCGGGCGTGACGGTCGCCGTCGGGGACGGGTGCGTCTTTCGCGGGCCTCGTCGAGAGCACCGCGGTCTTGATGATCCTGGCGCGCTCCGCCCCGGACACCGGGCGACCGAGGGCGTCCTCGGCGTCGGCGATCGTCGGGATCGCGTCGGCCATCACGGCGCTCGTTCGCGAGGACCACGCGGTCAGGAGCTGCTCGGGGACTCCGGCGATCTCGGCCTGGCCGTGCTCGGACACCGGCCCGAACGCCACCGGCAACCGCGCCGACAGCTCCGCGCGCAGCGCGGTCTGGTAGATCACACCCGCGGACTTCTTGTGGTGGAAGATCTCGTGCCCGTCCAACGTCCGCCACGCCCCATCCGTGCAGCGGACCTTGTTCGCCACCAGGGCGTGGGTGTGCAGCTGCGGATCCCCGGTCCGCGACGTCCGGTGGTCGAAGCACGCGGCGGCGAACCCAGCCGATTCGATCTGCTCGACACCGTCACGGCCACGCCGCGACAGCGACGCATGGGTCTCGAGGTAGCCGAGAGCGGCGTTGACCGCCGCGGCATGTGCCGCGTCGATCTCCGTCATCGTGCGGGCGTCTCCCAGCGCCCACAGGGTGCTGACCGACTTCGGTGCCGAGAACGTCAGGTCATAGCCCGTCACCGCGTCCGAACGCCACGGCGACCCCAGCGCGGCACCTGTCGTCGGGGACAGGGCGCGACCGAAGAGCGCCTCGAGCTCACGCTCCTGAACCTCCGCACCTGCCGTGAGGCCGAGCTGGGTGAGGCCAGAGCCATGCCAGCGGCCGGGGGTGTCACCGTGCTGGGCGTAGTACTCGCACGCACCACCCGCGACGGTGCGCTGGTAGTACCGCCACGAGGACCGGCCGATCTTCGCACTGGACAACACGAAGCATCACAACCCGGAAAACCGTTGAGCCACAATGGAATCAGGGCCAGACGGTACTCGCCGGCGATGCACATGTCTGCTTCGATTCTTGGCAGGTGACTGTCACTCGGCGGCCGGCACGACCGGTCGGTTACGAGGTGGCACGGGCCGGTCTCGACTGGACGAACGTGGACGATCTGCCTCGTGACGTCGACGTCGAAAGTCGATGTGGCGTTCGCGCGTGTCGCCATTCGCTGAGGGCAAATCAGCGGGCGATCCAACTCCTCCCGTGTCGAGCAGCCCACGGTGTCGCCGGCACCTTGCAGACCCCCGCCGATCCGCAAGAGCCAGACGAGTCCATGCTGACGATCTTGGCGTCGGGTCGAGTAGTCGGTGTCCAGCGTTGACCGAGCTTCGCCTGCCGTGCGCGACTGGCAACCGACGGTGCGCACCGTCGACCATGGTGGTGTGTCGATCAGTCTGGCTTGTCCGATGTGCGGCCTGCCCATCATCCGACAACGCCCCCCGCTACCGGGGGAACAACCACGGCAGTCGCACCTGCCGGCGGGCTGGGACTGCTCGGCGCTGCACGCCGCCTGGGTCCCTCCCGACATGTATGAAGCGGCCAGGATGCAGCGGCTGATCGCCGACGTCGACGCCTTCATCCACCCCGAAGCGGTCGGAACCTGCTCCGAGCACCTCTGGATTCTCAGCGAACTCGCGCCCGAGTTCACCGCAACTCGGTGCGCGAAATGCGATGCCGTCGGCTACCTGCCCGCATCACTTCCCTGACCGGACGCCCCCGGACAGACTGCGTGGCCACCCCGCGCGATGACCGCCGCCGAACTCCAGCAGATCGAGCAGCGTCTTGGCGGGGGTTTGTGCCTTTGGCAGCAGGCTGTCGACGGGCGCGGCGTCGCGCGGCTGGCACTTGTAGACCGTGGCACGGGAGGCGTTGAGCTCCTTGACCGCATGCGACGGGACGGCGAGCTTCGATCACCGGCCGGGCTAGCTCCCGGCGGGCGGGGGTCAGGTCAGTTGGCGCCGCCGTCGTGCGAGGAGCGGTCCACCGACGCGATGGCCTCGTCGACTGTGCTGTGGACGGTCTGGAGCACGTCGTCGTCGCTGCCGGCGTGACGCAGGACGTCTCGGATCTGCCCGATTCCGTGGGCGACCAGCAGCTGGATGTGGCGTCGCCTCAGCTCGGCGGCGAGGGCGATGAGCATGTCGGTAGCCGACACGTCGACCGCGGGTGTCGTCTCGGCGTCGATCACGACGGCGACGGTTGCTGAGGTGATGCGGTCGCGGATCTGCTGCCGGACATGGTCGGCGTTGGCGAAGAACAGTCCCGACTCGACGCGTACGACGAGGACGTCCTCGCGCGGGGTTAGCTCGGGGTGCGTGCTCGCATCGACCCAGCGACCCTCGTTCCGTTCGACCGGAGTCGTGCGGACCAGAGTCGTCACCTGGGGTCGGGAGGCGCGGTAGATCAGCAGGAGCAGCGACACGGCGATGCCGATGAACAGGCCCGGCAGGATGTCGAAGAGCAGCACGCCGAGCAGGGCTGCGAGGGCGGCGATGAAGTCGACGCGAGCGGCCCAGCCGTAGATGCCGCCGAGGTGACCGGTCCAGATCCGGTAGAGGCGCATCAGCGAGGGCACGTTCACCAGTTCGATCACGGCGGCGATGACGACTGCGGCGAGGGTGGCCTCGGGGAGGTTCTCGAACAGTCCGGTGAGGAAGATCAGGGTGATCACTACCAGGATCGCGACGGTGACGCCCGAGAGCTGGCTGCGGGCGCCGGCGGACCCGTTGACTGCGGTCTTGGACAGGCTTCCGTTCACGACCATTCCGGAGGTTAGCCCGGCCCCGACGTTCGCGGCGCCGAGGGCGATGAGCTCCTGGTTCGGGTCGATGTCGTAGCCGGCCGTGTCGGCGTACGCCTTGGCTGCCGCGAGGCCCTCGGCGAACGCGATGAGAACGACGCCAGCAGCGGAGGCGACGAGCATGAGGTAGTCCGACACTCCGCGACCCTGCGGGAGGCCCACGGTCGGCAGCCCGGACTGGATCGGGCCCACGATCTCTACGCCTTTGGCCACGAGGCCGAGCAGCGGCACCGCCGCGATCCCCACGAGCACCGCCACGAGTGACCCCGGCACGACCGGCAGCCAGCGGCGCAGGCCGAGCACGATCGCCAAGCTCACCAGCCCTACGGCCAGCGTGGGCAGGTTCGTGCTGCCCAGCTCGCGCAGCACGGCCCGGATCTGCTGGAAGAAGTTGCCTTCGGCCTTCTCGACGCCGAACAACTTCGGCAGCTGCCCGGCGATGATGGTGAGCGCGAGGCCGACGATGAATCCCTTGAGCACCGGCTCGGAGATGAACGAGGCGAGGAAGCCGAAGCGCAGCAGCCCGGCAAGCAGTGCCAGCAAGCCTGTCACGATCGCCAGGGTCGCGGTGAGCGACACGTAGTCCGCGCTGCCCGCCGCGGCATAGACCCCGACGATGCTGGCCGACAGTGCCGCCGTCGCGGACATCGTGGCCACCACCATGTGCCGCGAGGACCCCAGCAGCGCGTAGAGCAGCAGGGCCGGCACCGCGGCATAGAGGCCGACCACCGGCGACACGCCGGCGATCGTGGCGTAGGCCAGCGACTCGGGCACGAGCACGGCCCAGACCGTCAGGCCCGCGAGCGCGTCGGAGCGGATCCCCGACCGCTGGAAGCCTCGGAACGAGCTGAGCACAAACCGTGTCATCCGGCGTCACCTCGCAAGCCGCTCTCGAACGGGTGCGATTCGGCGTAGGCGCGCAAGGCGGCGTTGAGCGAGGGCTGGACGTACTCCTCATCGTCGACGTGGTCGAGGCCGAACGCGCGCATCTTGGCCAGCACGCCGCCGTTCAACTCCGCGAACACCAGCCGGATCCCCTGCTGCTCCAACGCCGCTGTCAGGCGCTCGAGCATGTCGCAGGCCGTGGTATCGACGTCGCTGATCGGCTCGGCCGCCACCACGATCCAGTCCGGCTTCGGATCGGCGATGGCGAACGCCTGCACGTCACCGCGGAAGGTCTGGGCGTTGGCGAAGATGAGCGGCGCGTCGAACCGGTAGACCGGGCAGCGAGGCAGCACGACGGCGTGGGTGTGCGTGGTGACGTCGTGCAGGCCGGGCAGCCCCTCGGTGCTGCCGAGCGTGGTGCGGTGCGGCATCCAGACGCGACGGAACACGTCGGCCACCGAGATGAGGATTGCGATGAGGATGCCGGGCAGCACGCCGAGCAGGGCGACGCCGAGAAAGGCCGCGAGCGAGACGAAGAAGTCGGCGCGACGCTGACGTCGGAGCCGGAACATGCCCGGCACGTCGGTGAGCGACAGCGACGCCGCGATCACCAGCGCACCCAGGGTGGGCTGGGGCAGGTCGGCCAGGATCGCCGGGAACGCGAGCAGCATCACCGCGATCGTGATCGCGCCGGTGAGGCCGGCCAACTGCGTGCGCGCACCGGACTGCTCGGCCACCGCGGTGCGCGACCCGCTCGTGCTCACCGGGAAGCCCTGGAACAAGCCGGCGGCGATGTTCGCGGCGCCGATGCCGACCATCTCGCGGTTGCCGTCCACCCGCTCGCCGCGACGCTCGGCGAACGAGGTCGCGGTCGAGATCGTGTCGGCGAGCGCCACCAGCGTGATGCCGGCCGCACCAGCCAGCAGCAGCCCGAGGTCGGATAGCCCCACCTTCGGCAGGGTGAAACTCGGCAGGCCCTGCGGCAGGGCGCCCACCACCTTCACGCCCTTCGACTCGAGGTCGAGCACCACGCTGATCAGGATGGCCACCACCACGGCCACCAACACCGCGGGGATCTTCGGCACCGTTCGAGTGAGGACCAGGATCAGCGCCAGGGAGAACAGGCCGATCGCGGCAGCGGCCGCGACGACCTCGCCGTTAAGGACTCCCTGGATCACGGCCCAGCACTCGGCCAGGAAGCTGTCGGCGTCGACGGAGAACCCGAGCAGCTTCGGGATCTGACCCACGAGGATCGTCAGGGCCAGGCCGTTCATGTAGCCGACGATCGTCGGCTTGGACAGCAGGTCGGCCACGAAACCGAGATGCCCAGCCGCGGCCCCCAGCATGAACAGTCCCACCAGAATCGCCAGCGCCGAGGCCAGCAGCACCGCGCGCGCGGGATCGCCGCCAGCCCCCACCAGCGGCAGGATCGTCGCCGCGATCATCGGGCCCAGGGAACTGTCCGGACCGAGCACGAGCACCTTCGACGGCCCCAGCAGCGCGTAGCCGGTCAGGCACAGGATCGACGTGTACAGACCCGTGACAGCCGGCAGCCCCGCCAACTCGGCGTAGGCCATGCCCTGGGGCACCAGCAACGCCGTGAGCACCAGACCGGCGACGATGTCCTTCGTGAGCCACTCGCGCCGATAGGGCAGGACCGTCGGCGCGACAATGCCGTTGAGCTTCATGACCGCAGCAACCTCCAACCGTGCGGTCCGTCGGTGATCAGCGCGTCGGCCCACCGCGCGGGTGGCTCGGGCACCGGGTTCATGGGCGACCCGGTCACCAGCGTGGGGACGAGCACCCGCCAGCAGGCCGGATTGATGACCGACTGCCGGGCGACTAGATGCGTCGTCGTCAACGGCGCCCCGCCCTCGTACGCCAGTTCCGTGGACTCGTTGATCTCGATAGTCACGGCGGCGCTTCTCCCTCAGTCGGCCTGCTTCCAGCATGGCCTCGGCGACCGTGGCGGGAATCAACCGGATCGGGTGACGCGCGGCACCGTGGGTCGAACGTCGCCCGGGCAACGCCCCTGCGGGCATGGCACGATCCAGACGTGACGAGTAGCCGGGACCGGGTGGGCGCCGCGTCAGCGGCGTCGGACCTCGCCGACGCCGACCCGACACCTGGGCGGATCGTCCGTAACCGGCTGTTGAATCGGGTCTCGGCCGCCCCGCCCTCCGTGACGGTCGTCGTGCTCAGCGGCCCGGCGGGCAGCGGGAAGTCGGCGTTGGCCGACCAGTTGCTGGAGGGCGACGACCGACGGCATGCCGTCGTGACGCTCGCCCGCCACAGCGACGAGGTCACGACGCTCGCCGCCCTGCTGCTGGACGCCTTCCAGTCGCTGGGCGCCGCGACGGCACTGCTCCGGCCGGGGCTAACCGTGGAAGAGCCCGCCTACTCCGCCACGCTCCTCCCGGCTCTCGCGCGCGTCGCCACGAAGGCCGGGGCGTCTCCCTACGTGCTGGTCGTCGACGACGTCCACTTTCTGCGCGACCCGCGTTGCCAGGAGCTGCTCCAGGCGGTCTCCGGGGCGGTGCCGTGCGGCTCGCGGCTGCTGCTGCTCACGCGCGACGAGCCGCCCACGTGGGTGGCACGGTTGCGCGCGGAGGGGCGCCTGCTCGAGCTCGGTGCCCGCGACCTGGCGTTCTCGGTGCCGGAGGCGGAGAGCCTGTTCCACGGCATGCGCCTGTACCCCGACCATGCAGCGGTCGAACGACTGGTCGAACGGGCCGAGGGATGGGCCGTGGGGCTCTACCTGAGCGCCCTCGCGATGGTGCGGGAGGGTGGGTGGTCCACCGACCGGATCAGTGCGGTCCCGGGCGGACCGAGCACGCACATCGGCGAGTACTTGAGATCCGAGGTGCTCGACCCGCTCGATCCCGGCGATCGACAGTTCCTACAACACACGAGCGTGCTCGACGTGCTCACGGCCGACGGGTGCGACGCGGTCCTCGACCGCCGGGACTCGGCCAGGGTCCTTGCCCGCCTGCACCGCCACAACCTGCTGATCGTCCCGCTCGACGACGGGAGCGGGTTCCGCTGCCACCACCTGCTCGCCGACCAGCTCGCCACGGACCTCGCGGCCGACGAGCCGACCCTCGTCCCCGTGCTCCACCGCCGCGCCGCCTTTTGGTTCGACGCGCAGGGTGATCTCGACGCGGCCGTCCGTCACGCCCGGCAGTCCGGCGACCTCCCGTTCCTGGCCGAGCTCGTGTGGTCCGGTATCGAGGGCTGCCTGGGGTCGGGTCGTCCCGACCGCCTCCGCAGCTGGCTCGGCGGGCTCCCGGACCGCGACGTGGCCTCGGACCGCTGGTTGTCCCTGGCGGCTGCGTGGTCGGCCGAGCAGACCGGGGACCTCGACCGGATGCGCCGCTGGCTGCTCGTCTCACAGAAGCACGCCGGTCGGGACTGGCGCGACCGCATGCATGTCGACGTGTACGCCGCATCCGTGGCCCTGCTTGTCGGCATTGTGGGCGAGACCGGACTGGAAGACGCGGTCGTCCTGTGCCGGGGAGCCCTGCAGGGACTGCCGGTCGACTCCGGCTTCCGGGCTGCAGCCGCGTTCGTCCCCGGCGTCTGCCTCACGCTGCTTCGCCGCCCCACGGAGGGGACCGCCAGCCTGGTAGAGGCCGAGCAGCTCGCCCGCGCCCTCAGCGTCCCGCTCGTGCAGGCCAACGCCCTGTCGTGGCAGGGGCTGATGGCGGTGGCGACGGCCGATCACGCCCGCGGCGCCGAGCTGATCGCCGAGGCCTCGCGTCTGATTGAGCAGTACCATCTCGACCGCATGGTCACCTCGGCCCACTGCCTCACCGCCCAGGCGCTACTGCAGGCCATGCGCCACGAGCCCGACGCGGCGGCCACCCTTGCCAAGGCGCGGCGCCTCACCGTCACCATCCACGGAGTCGGGGCTTGGTTCGCCGTCTGCGGCCCGCTGTTCCAGGCGCGCGCCGCGCTCCTCCTCGGCGATGCCGCGCTTGCTCGTGTGCTCATCCTCGAAGCGAAGGACGCACTCACCCCCGAGCTCGCTGGCTCGCTCGCCGGCGATCTGCTCGACGACACCGAGGCCCTGTTCCGGTCGGTCTCCCGCGCCGGCGCCTCCGGCGCGGCGCTGACGGCCGCCGAGATGCGCGTGCTGCAGTTCCTGCCCAGCCACCTGTCATTCCCGCTGATCGGGGAGCACCTGCACCTGTCCCTCAACACCGTCAAGACCCACGCCCTGGCGGTCTACCGCAAGCTGGGCGTCAACTCGCGGGACGAAGCCGTCGCCCGGGCACAAGAGCTCGGCCTCGTCGAGGCGCCGCCTCGCGACTGAGGGTTCGCCCGATCCGGGTGATGCCGGACCGACCGCTGACTGGTGTGCTCTGAGAGGGCCACGAATCTCGACCCGCTGCAGTCGCTTCCCGCGAAGGGGGGTCCGGCATGGCCGCCGTCACGGTGCCGGCCGTGCGACGGGGATGGAGCGCGGACGACCTGCGCCTCGACGGTGCGGGGCTCACCTTCATCCAGGTCGCGCGCGGCATGCGGTTCGAGGCGGACGCTCTGACCCTCGTCGATCTCGCGCCCACGATGCCCTACGTGGCCAGCCCGCCCCCAGCCTTCCTCGGGCACATCTCCACCGGTGCCTTCCTGGATCTGTGGCTCGACGCCGGGTTAACGACGCCCGGCTCGCCGGGACGCCCCAGCGTGCTCTCGCTGGCGGACCCGACCATCGCCCCGTTCGGCGACGCCGTGCTGCTGCTGACCCGACCGCGCATCCATGAGTCAGGCCTGCGCTACAGCGTCACTCTCCTCGGCGGCGCTCTCCCCGCCTACTCCGGCTCGTGCGTGCTCTACGTCAACGCCGGATCCGCCGACGCCCACGTCGGATGGTCTGACGGTCTGCCGACCCGGATGCCGGCCGACGGCGATGACTGATGGCGACCCCCGGCCCCACGAGCCGGACGACAGCGAGGACCCGGTCTCGCCGGACGAACCACATCTGGCCAGTGGGGAGTACGCCGGGGGTCGTCCACGACCGTTCCGCGCTCCCGAGACGCCCAAGTCCCGTACCCGGTTCGTCCCGCTCCTCGCCGACCTGAGAGGCATGACGGCCGGACGCCTGCGCCCGGACCTGGTCGCGGGGGTGACCATCGCTGCCCTTGCCGTTCCCCAGGGCATGGCATACGCCCAGACCGCCGGACTGCCCGTCGTGGCCGGCCTCTACGGGCTCCTGCTGCCGGTCGTGGCCTACGGTGCCCTCGGCTCGTCCCGCGTGCTCATGACCGGCCCCACCGCCACCGCTGCCCTCATGGTCGGACCCGCCCTCGCGGCCGTGAGCGCGGACCCGGCGTCGTATCCCGTGCTCGCTGCCATGCTCGCGCTCCTGGTCGGCGCGACCTTCCTGGTCGCACGGGTACTGCGCCTGGGCTGGATCTCCGACTACTTCTCCTCGGCCGTCCTGCTGGGCTTCCTCACCGGTCTCGCGCTCACGCTCATCTCGGGCCAGCTCGGCGCATTCTTCGGGGTCGAGGTCGAGGGCGACACCTCATTGCAGGAGTACCAGTCGTTCGCCAGCAACGTCCTCGGCGAGGTCGACGTGCCGACAGTCGCGATCGCTCTGTCGTGCCTCGCCGCGCTGCTGGTCGGCGGCCGGCTGTGGCCACGATTCCCCATGCTGCTGCTCGTCACGATCGCCTCCATTGCCGTGTCGGCCTGGGCCGACCTCGGCTCGCAGGGCGTGACCCTCGTGGGCGAGATCCCGCCCGGGCTGCCCTCCCTCCAGTGGCCCGCGGTGTCGCTGGGCGACGTCGCGAAGCTCGCTCCCTCCGCCGTCGGCATCGCTCTCGTCGCCTTCTCCGACGCGATCCTCACCGCGCGCAGCCTGGCCCGCCCGGGTGAGCGCCCGGTCGACGCGGACCAGGAGATGATCGGCCTGGCCGGACTCAACCTGATGGCAGGTTTGTCCCAGTCCTTCCCTGTGGGGTCGAGCGGCTCGCGCAGCGCGGTGAACGTCCGCGTCGGCGGACGCACCCAGGTCGTGAGCATCACCCAGGCCGCGAGCGTGGCGCTCGTGCTCCTGTTCCTCACTGCGCCGTTGTCGTTGCTGCCCAAGGCGACCCTGGCCGCCGTGATCATCTACGCCGCGATCGGCCTGGTCGACGTCGGCGGCTGGAAGGCCCTCGTCCACGGATCGCGCGCCGAGCTGGTCGTCGCCTTGGTCACCGTGGTCGGGATGCTCACGGTGGGCCTGCTGCCCGCTCTCGTCATCGCCGTGCTGCTGTCCATCCTCGACGTCGTACGCCGCAGCGCGCAGCCACGCGACGCGGTGCTCGGCTGGAGCCCGAAGAACGGCAGGTTCGTCGACGTCCGGCGCCGCAAGGACGCCCGGGTGGTACCCGGCGTCGTCGTCTACCGCCTCGACGACCGGCTGTTCTTCGCCAACAGCCGCTACTTCCGGTCCCGGGTGCGCGAGGCCGTCGACGGTGCGCCGTACGACGTCGCTGCGCTCGTGTTCGATGCCGAGGCGGTCACGAGCCTGGACACCTCGGGCGCCGAGGCTCTCCGCCTCGTCATCGCAGAGCTCGACGACCGCGGCGTGCACTTCGTCGTCTCCCGGTTGCGGGCGCAGTTCGAGCAGCAGGTCGACGCCCTGGGACTGGATGACGTCCTGCCGGCCGCCAGCCTGTTCCCCACCGTGCGGGCCGCGGTGCTGGCCGTCACCGGGGTCGACGTCGAAGGATCGCAGTGACCCCGGGACGGGCCGAACCGGCACGGATCTCCGGCCCGAGGTTCTTCTCCTCGTCGGCGGACGAGCCGTACCAGCGACGCCCGACCGATCTCCTGTTGGCCCTCGGTGGCCTCGTCGGCGTCGTGCTTCTCGCCCTGCTCTCCCCGTCGGGGACGGACCTCGAGGCCGCGGTAGAGGCGGTCGTGATCTCCCTGCCAGGTGTGGGGTCCTGGCTTTGGAGCGCGGGATACGCCCTGCTCGTGCTGTGGGCGCTCGTGGTCCTCGGCGCTTCCGTGCTGCGCCGTGGGCGACGCCGCCTGCTCGCGCACTACCTGCTGTGCGCTGCGATGGCATGGATCGTCGCAACCGGTGCGGGCCTGGTCGCGGGATTGAGCTGGTCGGAGGTCCTGGACCGCGCTCCGGCGCTGCTGCTGTTGCCCGTGTCCACGGCCGTCGTCGTCACGGGGTCACCCCACGTGGCGCGGCCGTTCCGCTGGGTCGGGCGGGTGCTCATCGGCGTCGGCGCCGTGTCAGCCGTCCTCCTCGGATTGACGTCTCCGCTTGGGACGCTGACCGGTGTCATCATCGGGATGACCGCGGGAGCGCTCACCCACCTCCTCCTCGGCTCGCCGGGTGGCCACCCGACCCCGGCCCAGGCCGAGGCCGCGCTCGCCGAACTCGGCCTCACTGTGGTCGACGTCAGCGACGCCCCGGAGCAGGTGCCAGGCATGGCACTGTTCGAGGCGGACACCGAGGATGGCGGCGAGCTGACGGTCAAGATCTTCGGCCGCGATGCGTGGGACGGCCAGCTCGTGACCTCGTTCTGGACTGCGCTGTGGCGGCGGGGCGAGAGGCCGCATCTCGGCCGCGGCCGGTCCGAGCTGGTCGAGCACGAAGCACTCGCCACAGTCCTCGCCGAGCGGGCTGGAGTCCCCGTCCTCCCTGTTGTCGCGGTCGGCCGGTCGGCTGAGGGCGACGCACTCGTCGTGACGCAGTCCTCCGGTCGCCAGCTCGCCTTCCTTGCGCCAGACCAGGTGGACGACGGGGTGCTGGACGACTTCTGGCGCGCCCTCCTGGCGCTGCACCGGGCCAGCATCGCGCACGGGCGGATCGACGGCGACCGGCTGCTGCTCACTGCGGACGGGGCTGTCGCACTTGCAGACTTCGGCGAGGCGGAGATCGGGGCGGCCCGCGCCTCGATCCTCGTCGACCGCGCGCGGCTGCTGGTCGCGACCGCGCTCGTGGTCGGCCCCCAGCGCGCGGTCGCGGCCGCCGCCGAGACCGTCGGCGCGGTCGAGCTCGCAGAGTTCCTCCCCTACCTCCAGCCCCCCGTGCTGGCCAAGGTGACTCGTCGCCGGATGAAGGAGCGGGAGTGGGACATCTCCGACCTCGTGGCGACGGCCGCCGACGCGGCGGGCGTGGAGCCCCCGACGCCCACGCCTCTGCAACGGGTGACCCCGCGCTCGCTGGTTCTCGCGGCTCTGCTCACGGTCTTCGCCTGGGTGTTCCTCAGCTGGCTGCTAGGGCTCGACTTCGCAGCCATCTGGGCGGAGCTGCAGAACGCGGACTGGAAACTGCTGGGCGTGGCGCTGCTGGTGACGCCGACGATCCAGCTGGCGCAGGCGCTGTCCACGCTCGGCTCGTCCACGGCGGCCCTGCGTTACGGCCCGGTCGTGATGCTGGAGTATGCGATCCAGTTCATCTCGTTGACCCTGCCGTCGACCGCCGCCCGGGTAGGGCTGGAGGTGCGCTTCTTCGAGCGGTTCGGGATCGATGCGGGCGCCGCCGTCTCGATGGGGGTCATCGACAGTACGTCCGGCTTCGCCGTGCAGCTGGGCCTGCTCCTGTTCGTCCTGGTGACCGACCTTCCCGCCTTCACCACCCAGGTGCTCGGGAACGCGACGTCGACGTCCTCGGACGAGTCATCACAGCCGGCACTCCTCGCGCTGCTGGTCGTGCTCGCCATCGTCAGTGCGCTCGTCGCCCTCCTCGTCCACAGGAGCCGTCGGTACGTCCTGGGACGGATCGCTCAGGCGCGCACGTCGGTCCGCGAGCAACTGGCAGCGGCCCGCGGGTCGTTCGTGGTCATGCGACGCCCGCGCAAGCTCGGGGAGATGCTGGGTGGCAACCTCGTCGCACAGTTGCTGGAGGCTGTCGTCCTGGGCATCTGCCTGCGGGCGTTCGGGTTCGAGGCAGCCTTCTCGCAGCTGGTGCTCATCAACACTGTGGTCTGCCTGTTCGGTGGCCTTATGCCCGTGCCGGGCAACATCGGGGTTGCCGAGGCCGGGTACACCCTCGGACTGCAGGCCATCGGCATCCCCGCCGAGGTCGCCGTCTCGGTCGCGATCGCGTTCCGCCTGGTCACCTTCTACCTTCCACCGATCTGGGGAGGAATGGCGCTGCGCTGGCTGAAGCGGCACGCCTACCTGTGAGCCGGGGACCGGCCTGGGATCGTCACCGCCTGCTCAGGACTCGACAGCCTTCGGGCGGCGGAGCAGGACCACGAGGCTCAGCGTGATCACCCAGATCGGGAAGAGGAACATCGCCCAACGAGGCAGCGGCGGGGTCAGCAGCAGGACGATCCCGCACAAGTAGCCGAGGAGGGCCACCGCGCGCGGGAGAGTCCCGGCGCGTCGGCCGGCGGTCGACACGGTAAGGGCGAAGACCGCGGCCATCCGGGCACCGAACTGGCCGAGCAGGGCGGTGGAGACCGACCAGGCCTCCGCCGCCGCGGTCGGTGCGACCGGGAAGCCGGCGTCCACCAGCGAGAGCAGGCCGCTGAGGACGGCTGCCGCCGCGAACAGCATCGCCACGAACAGCAGCCCCGACCCGAGGAATACCGTCTCGAAGAACCGGTCCCCCAGCCGACCGAGCTCCGAGCGCACGACGGCGACGAACCACAGGAACGCGATCCCGGCGAAGGGGATGAGCGCCAAGGCGATCACGACGCTGTCGCGACGGGTCTGGTCGTCGGCCCACGATCCGAGTTCGCTCGTCGTCTGCGGTGCCACCGACTGCAGCAGCAGCAGGACAGCAGCCAAAATCAGGCTGAAGAACAGACCCGCCACCGCGGCCGCCTTGGGCTGGCGCATCGCGCGGGCCAGCGAGGTCAGGTCCATGGGCGTCCTCCCGACAGCGAAGAGGGTCTTCAGCGGGACGGGGCCGGGTCCCGCGAAGTGGTGCGCGCATCCACGACGCGGCCGCCTGTCGGCGATGGCGGGCGCTGTGCCATGCACGGACCGTAAGGCCCGGCTCGTGCCCCTTGAGGCACGAGCCGGATGGCCGCGTCAGGTCAGGCCAAGGCCTTGGCCTTGAGGGCGTCGAACTCCTGTTGGGTGATGGCGCCCTTCTCGAGCAGGGCATGCGCCTGGGAGATCTGGGCGCTCGGGTCCGCCGGCGCGGCGACGCTGCGGATGTAGTCGTCCTGCGACTGCTTCATCGCGTGGTACTGCGCCGCATCGCGCTGGGCCATGCCTTTGCCGTTCGCGATCACGTAGATCAGCATCGTGATGAGGGGAATGAACAGCAGGAGGATCAGCCAGCCCGCCTTCGCCCACCCGCTGCTGTCGTGGTTGCGGAAGATGTCGATGATGATGCGGAACAGCATCATGAAGTAGATGACCATGAAGAATACGGCCAGAAGCCACCAGAGCCAGTCGGCCAAACTGTTCATCGCGATCCCTTCCGTCAAGATCGGCCAGCGGATGACGCGGTGCGTGCCTCCGCCCGAATACGGTGCCTGTCAGTCACACCCCACTCCGCGCAGGCCGGCGTGGCACCCCCCGATCAGGGTGAGATTCCTTCTGCACCGGCATGCACCGCGGCCCCGGCGCTGAGGATCGCCGCGCGACGGCTCGCGAGGAGGCGCAGAATCGACAGCGTGCCCGACGCAGACGTTCCTGAGGCTGCACCTGTGCGGCTGGACCGGGAGACGCGACGCGTAGTCGCCATCTCCGTGGCCGCGTCGTCGATCGGCTGGTGGCCGGCGTTCACCTTGGGCGTGTACGGCGTGATCTTCTTCGAACAGCACCTTGCCCTCTGGGCTGCGGCCACGAGCGCCTTCATCGCCGTCGAGGTCAGCGGTGGCCGCCGGGTACTGCGGCGCGTGTCGAACTACACACTGCTGCTGCCATCCCTGTGGCTGGTGCTCATCTGGCTCCTCCCCGTCACCGACTCGACCGCGCGCTACCTGCTGTTCTGGTTCGGCGTCCTGGTGACCCTGCTCGGCATGCCCGCGCTTGCCGCGTTCCTGGTCAGACTGCTGATCCCAGGCGCCGAGAACCTGCCACGCAGGCAAGCGGCGATCGCGATCGTCGCGGTCGCGATCGTCATGGCCGCGGCCTACCTCCTGGGGACCCAGCACCCGCACATGCTCAGCTGCGACGACTTCACCATCAGCGGCAACTTTGCGCCCGCCAACTGCAACCCCGGCATCGCCACCACCGAGAGCGGCACCCCCTGACTGCCCCTCGCCGGCTGTAGCGGGCGCGGCGCCCAGGGGAGGCGCATGTTCGCCCGATCCGGGTGAGGTCCGGACGTTTCGGTGGTGGTGGACTTGTCGTGTGCCTGGCCGGGACCGCACGGGGAGTTGGCCAGGCAGTTTCCGACGGGAGCGGCTTGATGCGACGGTCGCGGTCAGAGGAGGACGATGTGTCTGACGACCTAGAAGTGGGACCGGTCGACTACATGGTGATCGAGTTCCCCGGGCGCAAGATGACTGGCGAAGGACTACCGATCCTGGTCGACCTGGTCGACCGCGCTGTCATTCGCATCCTCGATCTCGTGTTCATCGACAAGGGTCCGGACGGTGAGGTGACCGTCATGGAGCTCTCCGGTCTCGATGACGCGATGTCAGGGCATTTGGCGCTCTTCCAAGGGGCATCCTCAGGGCTGCTCGACGGGAGCGACATCAGTGAAGCAGCCAAGGCGGTCGAGCCGGGCAGCGCAGCCGGGATCCTGATCTACGAGAACCGTTGGGCAGGCCCGTTCGTCGCGGCGATGCGCCGATCGGGAGCGGAACTTGTGGCCAGCGGCCGCCTTCCAGCGACGGACGTCATCGCCGCGGTCGAGGCGCTCGACGCCGCAAGCTGAGCCCCCCGCCGCCGAGACCTCGGACTCGATAGGAGGACAGACATGCCTGGTCTGCTCAGAGGAATCGCACGCACCGCCGTCGTCGCGGGGACCGCCACAGCCGTCGCAGGAGGCGTCCATCGTCGGCAGCAGAGGAGGTGGGCCGCTCAGGATCAACAGACGTACACCCCACCGCCGCAGCCGGTCTACGAGGCTCCGCGGGGAACCGCGCCAGCTGCTCCCCTAGATCCGCTGGCACAACTGAAAGAACTCGGCGAGTTGCACGCCCAAGGCGTACTCACCGACGAGGAGTTCGCCGTGGAGAAGGCCAAGATCCTCAACTCGTGACGCTCTATACGCGAGTGAGGTTCGACCGTGTGAGATCTGCGGCGAACCGACCGACCTCAGCGGGCGCGGCACGTCACCGTGACGACATCGGTGGTGTTTGGGCGAGAGTGACAGCGTAGAGGCTGTCGGAACGGAGCACTGTGATGACTGGGATGACCTCCTCCGCCTACACCGATCTGGCGTACATGGGCGGCACGAAAGCGGTCGCGACGACCCCGATCATTGGGGATCCGGTGGAGCCGTATGCGGAGGTGTACGTCCCTGGCGCGGAGCCGATCAGGGACGGGGAGATCCGGGTGACCGTGCTGGGCAGTGGTAATCCGCCGCCGACGCGTGCTCAGGCATCCGGCAGCATCCTGGTCGAGGTCGGCAACCCGGCGCGGGACATGTTCATCTTCGACGTCGGCAGCGGCTCGCTGGGCAACTTCATGAGCCTGGGCCTGCCGGTCAACTCCTTGGACAAGGTGTTCCTCACGCACCTGCACGCCGACCACACCGCCGACCTGATCACCCTGTTCGGCAGCTTCCGCAAGGCCGGCCGTCAGGGACCGATGTATGTGTGGGGTGGTGACGGGTCGGAGCCGAAGTTCGGCACCAGCGTCGCTCTGGATGCCCTGGAGGCCCTGTGCGCGTGGGACACCGAGTCCACTCGCGGCTTCACGTCGAACGAGTCCGCGATGCTGGTGGGCACCGAGTTCGATGCAGCCACCACCTCGGTCGTCTACGAGCAGGACGGGGTGACGATCACCGCGTTCCCGGTGATCCACGCCCTGCACGGCGCTGTCGGCTACCGGGTCGACTTCGCCGGCGTGAGCATGGTGTTCTCCGGCGACACCCACCCGTGCTGGCCCCTCGTCCATGCGGCCCAGGGCACCGACCTGCTGATCCATGAGTGCTTCCCGTCGGCTGCCACCCTTGCCGCGATGACCGGGCAACCCGTCGAGCGGTTCACGGTCGTCACCGCGGCTCACACCGTTCCCAAGACCGCCGGCAAGGTCTTCTCGCTGGTGCAGCCCCGCATGGGCGCGCTCTGGCACACCTTCCTCGTTCCCGCCGTGGTCGTGCCGATCCTCGAGGAGGTCAGCGCCGTCTTCGACGGGCCGGTCGTCCAGACGCAGGACCTGACCGTCTTCAACATCACTCCGGAAGCGGTCGTCGCCCGCCAGGTCCAAGCCGTGCCTCAGGCCCTTGCCACCCCCGGCGAGGCGAAGATCCAACCGACCTACGGCACCCGCCCCGAACCGCCGGCCTGGTGGGCCGACGCGATCATCCCGGACGAGGACCAAGCACCCACTGCGGACTACCACCTCTGACAGGGGCAGTCTCGGACCTGGCAGGCCTGTCACGACGAGGCGAATGCGGGCTATCTCGTGGGGCAGAACATGCACACGCCCTGCGACCGCATGTTGATCAAGCTCCTCGGCGAGGACTGACGGTCAGTTGCCGAGCGGCTTCCGTGGCGACCTCGAAGACGTCGGTAGGGCACGCCCGTCCGCCTGGTGGTCACGGCAGTGGTCACAAAACTGGTCACAGAACCTCTGGACATCAGTGACCAATCCGGGTCACCAAGGGACGCCAACTACCTCCAGACTTGGGACGATGCATAGTGCGTCACCACGCATCGGAACCCGGCGCACGCGGGGCCTGGGAGTTCAAGAACCCACCCTCCCCCCACATCGTGAATCTGACGCGCTGGTCGACAGTGCGACTGGGTTCATCCTGGGTTCGAACGCGCGGCCAGCCATCAAAATGAGCCAAATCTTCGAAACACAAGAATCCTTGTGCCCCAACATCTTTCGGCTCTAATTAGGAAAGTCCAACACGCTCTGGAAGTGCTCAGGCCCGTCTTTTAATCCGCGGGTTCAGGGTTCGATCCCCTGGCGGCCCACCCGTCGCTGTGTTTGGTTCCACCTGATGCGTGACGTTTCGGCTTCGGCTGTCGCGTGACGCGGTTCCGCCTGATGCGTGACGGTGGTTCCGGCTGATCCGTGACACTCCGCGCATGTTGGTGGAGTTGAGCGTGGTGGAGCAGCGGTATCAGGCCGTGCTGGCGGTGATCCGGGACGGTGTCCCGGTCGTCGAGGTCGCGCGGCGGTTCGGGGTGTCCCGGCAGGCGGTGCATCGGTGGCTGCGCTGGTATGAGGACCAGGGGCTGGCCGGGTTGGCGGATCGGTCGCATCGTCCGCCGCGGTGCGCGCACCAGATGGATCCTGCGGTCGAGGTGTGGGTGCTGGAGGCGCGGCGCCGTCATCCGGACTGGGGGCCACGGCGGCTGGTCCACGAGGCCGTCCGGGCCGGGATCGAACCGGTGCCGTCGCGGTCGGGGATCTACCGGCTGCTCAAGCGGTCCGGGCTGATCGATCCTGGTGCGCGCAAGCGCCGGGATCGCAAGTTCCGTCGGTGGGAACGCGGCGGGCCGATGGAGCTGTGGCAGTTCGACGTGGTCGGCGGGATGGCGCTGGCGGGCGGGAAGGAGGCCAAGGTCCTGACCGGGATCGACGACCACTCCCGGTTCGTGGTCTGCGCGGGAGTGATGTCGCGGGCGACGAGCCGGGCGGTGTGTCAGCACTTCGCGCAGGCGATGCGGACCTACGGGGTCCCGCAGGAGGTCCTGACCGACAACGGGAAGGTGTTCACGGGTCGGTTCGGGGTCAAGGACGTCGAGGTCCTCTTCGACCGGATCTGCCGGGAGAACGGCATCGACCACCTGCTGACCGCTCCGCGCTCGCCCACCACGACGGGGCAAGATCGAGCGGTTCCACCGCACCCTGCGCCAGGAGTTCATGACCGGGCGGGTCTTTGACACCCTCGAGCACGCCCAGGCCGAGCTCGACGCCTGGGTCGCGTCCTACAACCAGGAACGGCCGCACTCCGCGCTGGACATGGGCACCCCGGCGTCGCGGTTCGACGCCGACCGCGGAAGACCTGCCGACGCCTCCGCGCTGGACGTCTCCCGGGCGGGCAGCGACTGGATCACCCGCAAGGTCGCCGCGAACGGGATCATCTCGGTGGCCTGGCAGGAGATCAACCTCGGCAAGGCCCGCGCCGGCCGCCACGTCAACGTCCACATCGACGGACCCCGCCTGCAGGTCTTCGACGGCGACGAGCTCCTCCAAACCGTCCTGCGCACCAGCGAGAAGGAGGTCCGCAAGAAGCGCTACGAGCGCCGCAAGACCGGCTAGAACAGACCCAGGACGTGTAACGGATCAGGCGAAGCCAATCCGTCACGCGTCAGGCGGATCAGTACAGGCGCCCTCTGCTCGTGCCCGGACCGGTGCCGGTCCGCGGGGTGCTGCGCTAGCGTGACGGGCCACTCGTGAGGCGGTGGCGTGCATGGCGGATCCGCAGGTGGCCGGCGTACCGATCGGCGTCGGGTTCACGCCGTTCGAGGACAGGCTCGACGTGATCGAGAGCGTGACCTTGCGCGCAGAGTCCGCGGGCATCGCCTTCGTGTCGGTCGCCGAGGCGATGAGCCTCGCCGCTCCCCTGGTGCTCGCGCGCCTCGCCGCCCGCACGTCGACCATCGGGCTCGCGACCGGCGTGCTGTCGGTGTGGGGGCGTACGCCGGCGACGCTCGCCATGACCGCGGCCGAGCTGCAGCGGCAGTCCGACGGCCGGTTCGTCCTCGGTCTCGGGGCGGGGACGGCACCGATCACCGAGGGCTTCCACGGCCGTACCTGGCAGGCACCGCTCGCGCAGGTGCGCTCGACGTGCGTCGCGGTCAGGGCCCTGCTCGCCGGCGAGCGGCTGCCCGACGCACCCGAGGGCGCGCGTCCGCTCGCGCTCGCCCTGCCGCCCGCCCGGCCGGTGCCGCTGGCCCTCGCCGCGGTGACCGAGCCGAGCATCCGTCAGGTCGGCGAGCTCGCCGACCAGTGGATGCCCTTCCTCCTGCCGGCGACCGCGCTCGACCGAGGCCGCGAGCTGGTCCAGGAGTCGGCCGCAGCCCACGGGCGCGCCGTCCCCACGGTCACGGCCGCGGTGCCGGTGGCGATGGCGGAGGACGAGGCGGGGGCTGCGGCGATCGCAGCGCGCTGGCTGGTCACCTACACGACGCGGATGGGCCCGGTGTACCCGCGCGTGCTGCGCGAGCACGGGTACGCGCCGGAGATCGACGCGCTCCTCGAGGCGAGCACCGACCCGCGCAACCCCCTCCTCCCCGCGGCCGCCGAGCGCCTCGCGCACGACGTGCTCGCGTTCGGGCGCCTCGCGGACGCGCCGAGGGTGCTCGACCGGTGGCGAGCGCACGCCGACGCCCTCGCCCTGGTCCTGCCGTTCGGCGCCCCCGAGCACGACCTCCACGCCGTGGTCGACGCCGCCACCTCCTGACGACCCCTCGGGTGGTCCTGGCCGCGACACGGACGAGGATCGGCCGGTCGGTGGAGCCCGTACGGCGACGTCCGCACCTACGCTGCGTCGGTGCCGGAGAGCGGACGCTCAGCGGGCGGGAAGGAGCGTCAGTCGCTCGCCCGCCCCGTCGGGCTGTTCGCGCTGACGAGCCTGCTGGCCCTCGCCGTCACCGCCGCGGCCGTCGTGTGGCTGCTGCGCGACAGCTCCCGCGCCGAGGCGATCAAGGACGCCAAGTCGCTCACCGACACCTACGCCAAGACGGTCGTCGTCCCCGAGCTCACCGACGCGGTCCTCAACCTCGACCCGAAGGCCTCGGCGGAGTTCGCCGCCAAGGTCGGCCCCCGGCTCGCCGACCCCCGCGTCACGCGCATCAAGATCTGGCGCTCCGACGGGACGATCGTGTACAGCGACGAGCCGCGCCTGATCGGCCGCAGCTTCGAGCTCGAGGAGGAGCTGCAGGAGGTTCTGGCCAGGGGCGGCGACGAGGCGGAGATCGGCGACACCCACAACGCCGAGAACGTCTTCGAGCAGAGCGATGACCTCGTCCTCGAGGTCTACACGCGGGTGCAGACGCCCTCGGGCGTCTCGGCCCTGTTCGAGGAGTACGTCCCCTACAACTCGGTGCAGGACCAGAGCTTCTCGATCTGGTGGGCGTTCGCGCCGATCGTCATCGCGGCGCTCGCGCTGCTCTGGCTGGTGCAGCTCCCGGTGGCGTGGTCGATGGCCCGCCGCATCCGCGACGGTCAGAACGAGCGCGAGCGCCTGCTGCGCCGCGCGCTCAAGGCGTCGGACACCGAGCGGCGTCGCATCGCGGCGGACCTGCACAACGGCGTGGTGCAGACGATGGCGGGCGCGGCGTACTCGTTGGGGGCCGTGGAGAAGCAGCTGCCCGCCGACACGCCTCCCGACGCGACGCGGCTGCTCGCCGACGCATCGTCGGCCACCCGCGGCTCGCTGCGCGAGCTGCGCAGCCTGCTCGTCGACATCTACCCGGCCCGCCTGCGCGAGGTCGGGCTCGAGGCGGCGCTGCACGACCTCGTCGCACCCCTGCAGGCGCGCGGTGTCATGACGCGCGTCTCCGTGGAGCTGCCCGAGCGACCGCCCGAGGACACCGAGGCGCTCATCTACCGCACGGCTCAGGAGGCGCTGCACAACGTGCGCGACCACGCGTTGGCGTCGCACGTCGAGGTGTCGCTGGTCGCCGAGGGCACGGGCTGGCACCTGACCGTGGACGACGACGGCGTGGGCCTCGACGACGACGCGCGGGCGCTGCTCGACGCGCGCGAGGCTCCCGCCTCGACCGGCGAGCACATGGGGCTGCGCCTGCTGCGCGAGATGGCGTCCGACGCGGACGGGGAGCTGTCCGTCGGAGCGTCGCCGCTCGGCGGGGTCCGGGTGAGCCTCATCATGGGCTCGTCGGACCGGCCGAGGAGCTGAGCATGGGCGGCACAGGGACCACCGCAGACGTGACCACGACGCCCGTGCGGGTGATGGTCGTCGACGACCACCCGGTCGTGCGCTCCGGCCTCGCCGGCCTGATCTCGTCCGACCCGGGGCTCGAGCTCGTCGCGTCGGTCGAGTCGGGCGAACGGGCGATCGTCGAGGTCGGCGAGCCCGGTGTCGACGTCGTGCTCATGGACCTGCAGCTCGGCGGCATGGACGGTGCCGAGGCGACCCGGCGCGTGCTCGAGGTGGCGCCCGAGATCGCCGTCGTCGTCCTCACGGCGTCCGACGACAAGCGCGACATCCTGCGGGCCTTCGACGCCGGCGCGCGCGGCTACGTCCTCAAGGACGCCAGCTCCGACGAGCTCATCAAGGCGATCCACGCCGCCGTGCGCGGCGAGTCGCCGATGGCGTGGCGCACCGCGCGCGCCCTCGTCGACGCGCGCAGCGCCGTCGACGACCCCGACGCGCCGCGGCCGCTCGCACCGGTACGCGACGCCGTCGTCCTGCCCTACCTGAGCAACGACGAGCGGGACATGCTCGTGCTGCTGCGCGAGGGGCTCGACGACGACGCGGTCGCGGACCGGCTCGGCGTACCCGTCGCCACCGTGCGAGCGCAGCTGGAGTCGGTGCTGCCGCGCCTGGGCGTGCCCGACCGCGACGCCGCCGTCGCCTGGGTGCGCCAGAACCTCTAGCCCTGCGGCAGGCCGGCAGCGGCCGCGTGCTGGGATGTCGGCGTGGGCGGCATGGTGGTGGAGACCCTCGGCGCGGGCGACGACGTCGTCCTCGTCCACGGCGCGCTGAGCTGGGGCCGTGACACCTTCGCCAGCCAGCTGCACCTCGCGGACCGGGCGCGCCTGCACGTGGTCGACCGTCGCGGATACGGCGCTGCTGCACCGGCGGTCGAGGGCGAGGTCGGCTGGCCCGTCGACGTACCCGACCTGGTCTCGCTGCTCGAGGACCTCGGCAGCGCGCACGTCGTGGGGCACTCCTACGGCGGCGTCGTCGCGCTGATCGCGGCGGGCGAGCGGCCCGACCTCGTGCGGTCGCTCGTCGTCGTCGAGCCGCCCGTCTACGACCTCGCCGACGATCCCGAGGTCGCCGCGCTCGCCCAGCAGATCGGCGAGGTCTTCGCGCGCGGTCCGCAGCTCACGCCCGAGGAGTTCTACGCGCAGTGGGCGTCGCTCGTGCTCGGGCTGCACGACCGGGTCATCCAGTACGCCGAGCACCACTGGACCCCCGACCACCGCGCCGCCGCCGACGCCACACGGCTCGAGGCGCTGCCCACCGCCTCGCCGGTGCGCTGGGACGGCGTCCGCGAGATCGCCTCGCGCGCGGTCGTGTCGGGCGCGTGGCCCACCGAGCACCGCCGTGCCGCGACTCGACCGGAGGGGGCGCTCGCAGCCCGCGCGTTCCAGCTCGCGGCGCAGGGCGTCGCCGAGCGCGCGGGCGTCGCGATCACGAGGTTCGAGGGCTCGGGGCACACGCCGCAGCTGACCGAGCCCGAGGCGTTCGACGACCTGCTGCTGCGGACCTGGTCGGGCGCCTGACACCGCGGCGCGCCGCCGTGTCGGCGTACGGCTGCCGTCGTCGGCCGTGCGGGAGGACGATGCAGGTGTGTGCGACACCTTCGTGGCCCTGCCCGGCGCCACCGTCGACGGCTCGGTGATCCTCGCGAAGAACAGCGACCGCGAGCCCAACGAGGCGCACGAGGTCGTGCTGCTCCCGGCGGCCGAGCACGACGACGCGGAGCAGGTGCGGTGCACCTACCTCGACATCCCGCAGGTGCGCCGGACGCACGCGGTGCTGCTCGCGAAGCCCTACTGGATCTGGGGCGCGGAGATGGGCGCGAACGAGCACGGCGTCGTCATCGGCAACGAGGCCGTGTTCACGAAGGTGCCGCACGAGAAGACCGACGGCCTCATCGGCATGGACCTGCTGCGCCTCGGGCTCGAGCGCGCGGTGACGGCCGAGGAGGCCGTGGGCGTCATCACCGCGCTGCTCGAGCGCCACGGTCAGGGCGGCAGCTGCGGGCACACGAGCGACCTGCGCTACGACAACAGCTTCATCGTGGCCGACGGGCGCGAGGCGTGGGTGCTCGAGACGGCCGGCCGCGAGTGGGCGGCGGAGCGCGTCGACCGCACGCGGTCGATCTCCAACGCCATCACGCTCGGACGCGACGCCGACCTGGTGTCGAGCGGGCTCGTGCGGCACGCCGTCGACGAGGGCTGGTCGCGCAGCGCCACGCAGTTCGACTTCGCGCGCGACTACTCCGACTTCCTCTACACGCGGTTCAGCGACGCCCGCGCGCGGCAGTGCCGCACCACCGACACGCTGCGCGCGCAGCAGGGACG
Source organism: Candidatus Nanopelagicales bacterium (assembly GCA_046330715.1). Classification (GTDB taxonomy): domain Bacteria; phylum Actinomycetota; class Actinomycetes; order S36-B12; family CAIYMF01; genus Longivirga. Next base: position 576,140 of record JAXLSG010000001.1, on the reverse strand, counting down.
CGTCGACGTCGCGTCGGCGGTCGCGCTGCTCCGCGACCACGGCGACGTCGACCGCGACTGGTCGCCCGCGAAGGCACCGGGCGGCGGGCTGCTCGGCCAGACCGTCTGCGCCCACGCGGGTTTCGGGCCGGTGCGCATCAGCCAGTCGACCGGCTCGTGGGTATCGCACCTCGCCCCCGACGGCACCTTCACGCACTGGGTGACGGCGACGTCGGCACCGTGCACGTCGGTCTTCAAGCCGGTGTGGTTCGACGGCGGCGTGCCGAGCACCGGTCCGCAGCCGCGGGGCCGGTACGACGCGAGCACGCTGTGGTGGCGGCACGAGGACCTGCACCGCGCGACGCTCGCCGACTACGCGCGGCTGCACGCGCTGTACGCCGACGAGCTCGAGCACCTCGAGGCTCGGTTCCGCGTCGAGGCAGCGGCAGCCACGACGCCCGAGCAGCGCGCCGAGGTCACGCGCACGGCGTACGCCGACGCCGACGCCGCCGAGCAGCGCTGGACGGCTACCGTCCGCGCGCGAGCCGGACGACCGTCGGCACCGGGCCTGTTCGGCCGCGCGTGGCGGTCCTTCGACAAGGCCGCCGGCCGCAGGTCCTGACCGCGCGACCGCTCGTCCGGGGTCGCCGTCAGCCGACGACGCCGGAGGACCTCGGGTGGTCGACGTGGTAGCGGCCGCCGCCGGCGCTCTTCGCGGCGTACATCGCGCGGTCGGCGTGGCGCAGCAGCTCGTCGCAGGACGCGGCCGCTCCCGGGTGCAGCGCGACGCCGACGCTCACCGGGCACTCCACCGGGACTCCCCCGCACACGATCGGCGGTCGCATCATCGCGACCACGCGACCGGCGGCCTTCTCCGCCTGCTCGGGGCTGTCGATGCCGACGAGCAGCACCACGAACTCGTCGCCGCCCATGCGCACCAGCAGGTCTCCGCCCCGGGTGCAGCGCTGCAGCCGATTCGCGACCTCGACGAGCACGGCGTCGCCCGTCGCGTGCCCGAGGTCGTCGTTGACCGCCTTGAACCGGTCGATGTCGATGACGAGCAGCGCCAGCAGCCGGCCCTCGCGCTCGGCGCGCGCCATCTCGCGCTCGAGGTCGTCCTGGAAGGTGATGCGGTTGCGTACGCCGGTGAGCGGGTCGGTCGTGGCGGCACGGTCGGTGCGCCGGTCGATGCGCGCGAGCTGCACGACGAGCACGACGAGCAGCGCCGACAGCGCGGCGAAACCGAGAGCCCGTGCGGCGTACCAGCCGACGGAGTAGCGCAGCGCGCCGAGGTTGAGCAGCGAGTCGCCGAGGTTGAGGACGCAGATCGCGAGCAGCCAGCGCGACAGGGTGCTCGACGCGCGCGTGACGACCACGACGACGACGAGGCCCGCGAGCGCGAGAAGGCAGGTGAGCTGCACGACGAACGTGCCGGTCGCGCTGAGCGCCGGGGGCGCGTACACGTCCGGCGCCGCGCTCGGCACGGCGAGCCACAGCACCGCGACCGCGAGCGCCGGCAGCGTGCCCCACAGCACGCCGGGGAGGATGCCGTGGCGCAGCACCGGCTCACGTCCGGAGACGTCGTCGCGGTCGAGGATCACGGCGCTCAACGGCACGCCGATCGTGATGACCAGGTGCCACAGCAGGAACAGCGCCACCGAGGTGCTCGGTCCGCCGAAGATCGCGCGCGGCGTTCCGCCGGGACCTGCCGGAAGGAAAGCGCCCGGGAACGCCAGGGTGAAGGCCACGAGCAGGACGCAGACCGAGGAGAACGTGCCCGCGAGGAGGAGGTAGCCGCGCACCTGCGTGCGACGGGCCTCGAGCCAGAGCACCACGGCGGTCAGCGCGGTGACGACGGCGAGCGCGAGAGCGTGCGCGAGCGGCACGGCCGGGACGGCCTCGAGCGGCGTAGCCACGTGCGGCATCAGCCAGGCGATCGACACGACGTAGACGACGAGCGCGACCACCCACGCGAGGGCCTCGCCCCGGTGCGGCGTGCTCGGCTGGTGGAGGTGGTAGAGCGGCGTCTGCACCGTCACAGCCCCACCTCCGTGCGCACCCGCGGCCCCGGGGTCGGGGCCGTCCCCGACCGGGTGGACAGCGGAATCGTAGGTCGTGCGTCCCGTGCGTATCTCGCTGTGCGGGACGTCGGGAGGGCTCCCGCGGCAGTCGGTTCCACACCCCCTTGTCACCCGGGGCGCGCGGGTCTAACCTGCAACCAAATGGTTGTAGATCACGAGCTCCGGGACGACGAGGTCGACCGTCTGTTCCACGCCCTCGCCGACGCGACGCGGCGCGACATCGTGCGCGTCGTGCTGGTCGAGGACCGGTCGGTCTCCGAGCTCGCCCGGCGCTACCCGATGAGCGTGACGGCCGTGCAGAAGCACGTCGCCGTGCTCGAGGAGGCGGGGCTGGTGACGCGACGACGTCAGGGGCGCGAGATGCGCGTCACCGGAGACGTCGACGCCGTACGCCGTGCCCAGCACCTGCTCGACGCGCTCGAGGACCTCTGGCGCCACCGCCTGGACCGCATGCAGACCCTGATCGACGAGGACGAGGACCCGACATGACAGTCACCGACATCCGCAAGGACCTCGACGCGCTCACCCTCACGGTGACCGCCGAGTACGACGTCACGGCCGAGCGTGCGTGGCGGCTGTGGGCCGACCCGCGCCAGCTCGAGCGCTGGTGGGGCCCGCCGACCTACCCCGCGACCGTGGTCGAGCACGACCTGCGCCCCGGCGGCACGGTGCACTACTACATGACCGGTCCCGAGGGCGACCAGCCGCACGGCGGTTGGGAGGTGCTCGCGGTCGACCCGCCGAGGCACCTCGAGGTGCGCGACTACTTCGCCGACGCCGACGGCGTGCAGCTCGAGGGCATGCCCGACGGCCGCATGGTGGTCGACATCGCCGACCGCGAGGGCGGTGGCGTCGTCATGACCATCACGTCGCGGCACCCGTCCCGCGAGGCGCTCGAGCAGGTGCTCGCGATGGGCATGGCGGAGGGGATGCGCGAGGCGATGGGCCAGATCGACGAGATCCTCGCCGAGCAGCACGTCTGACGGTTCCTCCGACGGCCGGTGCGCAGCGCGTGCCGGCCGTCGGCATGTCACCGGTCCTCCGAGGTCCGCGCATCCGTAGTCTGAGCGCTCCCGAGGCGGAGGGCGCGCGAGATGACCGTGAGCAACCCGGCGTACGTGGCGATCGGCATCTACGTCGTCTACGTCGCGATCGTCGCGGTCGTCTGGCGCGTCAACCGGGTCGACTACCAGCACCTCGCGAAGGACCGCGCGACCGCGGTGCGCAGCATCGTCGTCCCGATCGGGCTCGGTGCGCTCGTCCTCGCGATCGCCGTGACGGTCCTCCGCTGGTGGCACCCGGTGCTGTTCGACGACGGGCGCTCGGGTCCCACGTGGGCGCTGCTCGTCCCCGCGCTGTTCCTCCTCGCCGGGATCCTCGGCCTCCGGCAGATCGACTGGCGCTCGGAGAACCGGACCGTGCTGCCGATGCTCGCGCTCGGCACGCTGCTCGTGGGCTTCGCCGAGGAGGTGCTCACCCGTGGTGTGCTCCTCGTCGGCGGCGAGCAGCAGGGCTGGTCGCCGACCACCGTGTTCCTCGTGTCGACCGGTCTCTTCGCGCTGCTGCACGGGCTCAACGCGTTCTACGGACTGCCGTGGCAGGGCGCGCTCGTCCAGATCGCCATCACGTTCGTCGCCGGCACGGCGTTCTACGTGATGCGGCTGAGCACCGGCACGCTGATCGTCGGCATCCTGCTGCACGCGCTGTGGGACTTCGTCACCCTCGGCGCCGTCGCCACCGACCGCAAGGCCTCACCGCTCTCGATGGCCCCCGCCGCGCTGGCCTACGTCCTGGCCCTCGTCGCGATGGTCGTGGTCCTCCGGTCGTCCTGACCCTGCGTCGCCCTGACCCTGCCCAGGGCGTGAGCCCGCTCACGCCCTGCCGCCCGATGATCATGGACGCCCGCGCAGGACTAGCGTGGTGCGCGAGGTGGGCGCCATGCGGGTCCTCGTGGTCTACGAGTCGATGTACGGGCAGACGGGCGTCGTGGCGGAGCGGATCGCTCTCGGCCTCACCCGGACCCATACCGCGGTGCTCGTGACCGTCCTGCAGGCGACGGCCGAGGCGGTCGGGTCCGCCGACGCGCTCGTGGTCGGAGCTCCGACCCACCACCACGGGCTGAGCACCACCGAGAGCCGCCAGGGTGCGGCGTACGCCGCCGAGCAGCACCTCACGCCGCTCGACATGCGCGCCGACCCGCTCGTGCCCGGCATCCGCGAGTGGCTCGGGGCGCTCGCTCCCCCGCAGGGCTGCCCCGCCGTCGCCTTCGACACCCGGGTCGACGGACCGACCATCCTCACCGGCCGTGCGGTGCACGAGATCGACAAGGGCCTCGCCGCAGCTGGCGCGCTCATCGTGGCCGCGCCCGAGAGCTTCCTGGTCAACACCGACAGCACGCTGGTGGCCGGCGAGGGCGACCGGGCGGAGGCCTGGGGGCTCACGCTCGGCGCCGCGCTGAGTGCGCTGGAGGAGTGAGGCGCGCTCGCCCGTCCGGAGTCCGCCTCACGCGGCTCGGCGGCGAGCACCGCTAGCGTGAGGCGTACTGGCGGGAGGGGCTCCCATGGCTCGGGCGCAACGGATGACGGCGCGGGTGACGCCGACGGCGGCGACCGTCGTCGCGCTCGTGCTCGTCCTCGCGGGCGGCCTGTTCCTCTTCCTGCGGCAGCAGGACCCGTCGGGGTCCTCGTCGTCGGCGTCCGACCCGGTGAGCATCACGCACTACGACGCCACGTTCGTCGTGGGCACCGACGGCACGCTGCGCGCGACCGAGACGATCGACGCCGAGTTCCCTTACGGCCGCCACGGGATCTTCCGCTACTGGGACGAGACCGATCCGAGCGACACCTCGGCCCGCTACCCCGTGACCGTCGTGAGCATCACGCGCGACGGCGTCACGGAACCGGCGGCGATGTCGCGGCAGGGCACGGTCGTCGTGGCGAAGATCGGCGACGCCGGCGTGCTGCTGACGCCCGGCACGCACCGCTACGTCCTCACGTACACGGTCGCGAACGTGCTGCGGCCGATGCGCGAGGTGCCGCAGACGGGTGCGAAGGTCGACGGCTCGCTCGACGGCAGCGAGCGCTCGGTGTTCGCGTGGTGGGTCGTCGCTCCCAACTGGGAGATGTCGATCGCGAGCGCCGACATCCGCGTCACCCTGCCCAGCCCCGTCACCGAGGCGATGTGCCGTCCGGGTTCCGCGGTCGCCGACTGCGCCGTGAGCGGCGCGGGCACGAGGACGATCACCATCACCGGGTCGAGCCTGCTGCCGCGCACGGGCATCGAGGCGGCGGCGTACTCCGCGGCCGCGCCCACACCGGGGCCGTCGCTCCCGTGGGCTGCGACGTGGGACCGCTACCTCGGCACGGTGTCGTGGCTGCCCTTCCTGCTGCTCGGGCTCTCGGTGCTCGCCGGTGCCATCGGCATCGCGTGGGTGCGCTCGGCGACCGAGAAGCCGCCGGGCGAGCCGCTGCAGTACGAGCCGCCGACCGGCCTCGGTCCGGTGCAGTGCGAGTACCTCATCAGCGAGACCACCGGCACGAGCGCGCTCACCGCCACGGTGCTGCACCTCGCCGACCGCGGCATGGTGACGCTCACCGACAACGGCGGCTCGTGGACCGTCACCAACGTCCCGGCCCCGGAGAAGTGGGCGGCGATCGATCCGGTCGCGACCGCGGTCGCCGACGCCCTCGGCGTACGCACGCCGGGCGGCAGCTTCACGGCAGCGGCCACCGAGCCGGCGGGCGCGACCGTGCGCCGCGCGATCACGGCGCTCGAGAGCGCCGTGCGGTCATGGTCGGACCAGGGTCTGTGGCGCACCGACTCGATGGTCTGGTGGGGTCGCCTCGGCATCGTGCTGTCGCTCCTCGCCGCACTCGTCATCGGCCTGGTCGCGCCGCTGGTGCTCGCGCTGCCGTTCGCCGTCTTCGCGGTGTGCGCGGCCGCGCTGTTCGCGACCGGGATGTCGCGCCGCCGTACGTATCTCGCGCGCGAGTCGTGGATGAAGGCCGCCGGCTTCCGCAAGTTCCTGTCGACGCCGTCGTCGGAGGACCGGTTCGACTTCGCGGCGCGCGGCGACCTCTGGATCGCCTACGTGCCGTACGCCGTCGCCTTCGGCTGCGCCGACGCGTGGGCCGAGAAGTACCGCGCGTCGGTCGGCCACGAGCCGCCGACGCCGACCTGGTACCCGGTGCACAGCTACTACGGGGCCTCGATGTTCTCGTCGTCCGGAGGGTTCGACGCCTTCGACTCCGCCGTCGCCTCCTCGGTCGCCGCCTACACCGCGGCGCACTCGAGCAGCAGCAGCGGGGGCGGGGGCGGCGGCTTCAGCGGCGGCGGAGGAGGAGGCGGCGGGTCGTGGTGACACGTCGAGGAGAGTGCGGGCACGGACCCGCGCCGAGGAACGGAGCACGCCCGTGCTGGGCTTCATCATCCTGCTGGTGATCGTGGTCGCCGTGGTCCTGTTCGCGGTGAGCGGCTTCAACCGCCTGCGCACGCAGGACATCAAGGCGCAGGAGGCGCTCGGCGGCATCGACGTGCAGCTCACGCGCCGCGCCGACCTCGTGCCCAACCTCGTCGAGACCGTGAAGGGCTACGCCGCCCACGAGAAGGGCGTGTTCGAGGAGGTCACGCGAGCCCGCGCCCAGGTGCAGGCCGCGACGTCCGCGGGCGGCACCGTCGAGCAGCGCGCCGCTGCCGCCGAGGCGCTCGACAAGTCGCTCGTGCAGGTGAACGCGGTCGCGGAGGCGTACCCCGAGCTCAAGGCCTCGCAGAACTTCCTCTCGCTGCAGGAGCAGCTGGCCTCGACCGAGGACCAGCTCGCCTTCGCGCGGCAGTACTACAACGACTCCGTGTCGACCCTGAACACGAGCGTCTCGACCATCCCGTGGATGTGGATGGCCGGGATGGCCGGCGTGACGAAGCGGGCGTTCTACGAGGCGCCGAGCGGGCAGGCGACCCCGCCGCAGGTGAAGTTCTGAGTTCACCCGGACGCGCGGCGTGCCGCACCGCGACTCCCGTGCGCCCGTGAGCGACCCTGGACGCGTACGACGTCCCAGGGAGGGGTTCCCCATGCGCACCTCGCGCGTGCTCGTGGTGGCCGTGACGGCGATCGCCCTCGCGGCCTGCTCGACCAGCGGCAGCCCGTCGGCGACCTCGTCGTCGCCGACCCCGTCGCCCACGCCCACCTCGTCGTCGCCCTCGCCCAGCCCGACCCCGACGTCGGAGTCCCCGACGCCCACGCCGACCTCCGCGAGCCCGTCGACCACCGCGGGCACCACCGTGCTCACGTTCTCGCTCGAGGACGACGCGAACTGCGTCGGCGGGCGCCTCGGCGCGCACAACACCACCGTCGAGCCGGTCTGGGAGAAGTTCACCAAGATCCCGGTCTCGGGCAAGGTCGTCGTCGCGGTGCCGACGAAGTACACGCGGTCGATGGCCTTCGACATCCAGTGCCGCACCTGGCCGAACACCGGAGCCGTGCCCGTCGTCGCGCTGCAGTACTCCGACTCGCAGCCCGGCGACGTCCCGCCCACCAACGGTCGCGGCCAGCCGCTCGCCGACCAGGGCTCGTACTGCTGGGCCGGCACCCAGGACGCGACCGCCGCGTTCACCGTCCGGGCCTGGCTCGACCAGGGCGACGGCACGCCGCTGTCGGGCAAGGTCGCGCTGTACGCCGACCCGACCGTGGCCACCGTGGGCTACTCGCGCACCGGCCAGCGGTGGGAGGACGCCCCCGACGGCCAGATGGGCCACCAGGACGAGCCCTACTGCTGACCCCTTCGCGCAGAGGGGATCTCAGTCGACGGGCAGGACCCAGGCGTCGCCGGTGATGATCGGTACGACGCTGCCGTCGGGACGGATGCCGTCGACGCTGACGCCGGGTCCGCCGACCACGACGTCGGTGTGCACTGCCGAGAAGTTGAGCCCCGCCTCCGCGAGCTCGGTCGGGCTCTTCGCGAGACCGTCGGCCACCGCGAACGGGAAGCCCTGGCCCCACGCCACGTGGCAGCCGGCGTTCTCGTCGTACAGCGTGTCGTGGAAGACGACGCCGGCCGCGCGCACGCGCGACGTGCCGTCGACCAGCGACACCTCGCCGAGGCGCGCCGCGCCGTCGTCGGTGGCGAGTTCGGCACGCACGGCTTCGGCGTTGGTGTCGGCGCTGACGTCGACCGCGCGCCCTCCCTCGAACGTGACGACGAGACCCTCGACCACGCGGCCGGCGCGCGGCATCACGAGCGGACGCGTGAGCCGGATGACGCCGTCGGCACGGTCGCGGTCGGGCGAGGTGAACACCTCCTCGGTCGGCAGGTTCGGCATGTAGGTGCGCCCGTCCGACGCGCGCAGACCGCCGCCGGTCCAGACGTGCCCGGGGATCAGTCCGACGGTGAGGTCGGTGCCCTCGCCGTGGTAGCGCACGGCGTCGAGCCCGAGGGCGTCGAGGGCCGACGCGCGCGCCGTGAGCTCGGCCTCGCGCGCGAGCCAGGCAGCGACCGGGTCGGGCTCGTCGAGCCGCAGCACGACGGCGACCTTCTCCCACAGCGCCTCGAGGTCGGGCTCGCCGAAGACCTGACGCGCCCAGCCCTCGTTGGGCGCCGAGGCGATCGTCCAGGTGACGTCGCCGCTCATCATCACGGCGCGCGTGGCCGACGTGAGCTCGCGCGGCATCGCCGTGAGCCGCTCGGGCGCCACGCCGTCGAACGCGTGCGGGTCGGCCGTGCCGGTGAGGCGGATGAAGCAGGCGCCCACCTCCTGGGCGTGGGCCAGCCGCGCGTCGAGCCACGGCTCGTGCGAGGTGAGCGACTCGAGCGGCGCGTGGTCGAGAGCGGCCCGGCGTACGCCGGAGTCGGTGAGGTCGACGACCACGCGGAACGCGCCCGCGAGGTAGGCCTGGGCGGTGATGGCCCGGACGAGCGGCAGGTGCTCGACCTCGGCCGTGAGGTAGACGGTGCTGCCGGGGCGCACGGCGGCCCCGACGCGCACGACGAGCTCGGCGTAACGGTCGATGCGGTCCATGCGGCGAACCTAACCGAGGTCGCGGGAGTGTCAGCAGCGCGTCACGGACTCACCCGCTCGGCTGACCCGTCCGGGTGACGGCGGCGCTTACCCTGGGAGACGGTTCCGCGGCTGGCGCGCGGACGTGGGTGGGGAGCCTGGCATGCGCAGGTCGGTCCGTGGGGCGGTCGTCGCCGCGGTGGCCGTCACCGGCGCGCTCCTCGTCCCCGGCATCGCGCAGGCCGCCCCCGACCTCGGCCCCGTCCTCGGCGCGCTCCCGGCCTCCGCCAGCGGCGGCGGCACGGGCGACGCGGCGCTCAACTCGGTGGTGGCTACGGCCTGCGAGAGCGGCACCCCGCTCACCGCACCCGCCTGGTTCCAGCTGCCCGCCGGCACGACCGGCTCGGTCTTCGCCCGTGCTCGCGTCGTCGTCCAGACGACCGGGAGCCCCGACGTCCTGCCTTCGACGAGGGTCGCGCTCGTCGACGTGACGTCGTCGAAGGTGCTCTCCTGCGACGGCTCCCCCGCGGCGTTGCCCACCGGTCGCACCATCGCCGCGGTCGTTCACGTGAGCGCGGCCGACTGGGCCGCAGCGCAGGCGACGTGCACCGACATGGGGCTGTGCCCGCAGCCGGCGGAGGTCTTCGTCGACCGAGGCACCAGCGCGCCGGGCAACGACGACCTCGCGAACGCCACGAGAGTGACGTCGCTGCCGTACACGACCACGGGCAGCACGGCGCTCGCGACCGATGACGGGCCGGATGACTTCTCCTCCTGCGCGTTCGCGGGAGGCACGGTCTCGCAGGCGATCGGCACGGCGTGGTGGACCTGGAAGGCCACGGCCGACGGCTACCTCACCGCGGCCGCCACCGCGACCACCTGGTCGCCGTGCACCGGCATCTCCGACGTCGACCCCGCCTTCCCGCCGCCCGCGAACTGGTTCGGCGCCGACGACCGCGCGCGGCCGCAGTACCCCGTGGTCGCGGGCCACACGTACCGGATCCGCGTCTCGGCCGAGTACGACGTCGCCGACAGCCTGCGCCCGCTGCAGACCGGCGGGCCGTTCAGCCTGCGGCTGTCGTTCACCGCGGGTCCCGGCCCGGTGACGAACCTGCGTGCGGCCGCGACCGCCGACGACGCCGTGACCTACAGCTGGGACGCGCCCGTCTCGGCGAGCGGCTCGCTGCCCGTCACCGGCTACGACCTGAGCTTCGTGCGCGTCGAGGCGGGTGCGACCCCGACGGTGCGTCACCTCGCCGCCGGCGAGACCAGCTCGACGTTCTCCGGCCTCGCCCTCGGCTACTACGACGCGACGATCACCGCGCGCTCGAGCGCCGGAGCAGGTCTCGCCGTGACGACGACCGCCGTCCTGCTGGCGCGCCCCGGACCGCCGGCGCTGCTCGTCCGCTCGGACTCCCCCGGCGAGATCACCGCGTCGTGGCTGCCGCCCGTGCCCGCGCCGTTCACCGAGGTGCCCGACACCTACCGCGTGAGACTGCTCGACACCGCGCCGGGCTCGACGCCGGTCACGCGCATCGTGTCGAGCTTCGACGCGCTGTCGGCCACCTTCACCGGGCTCGTCTCGGGCCACAGCTACGACGTCACCGTCGTGGGCGTGAGCAACGGCGGCGACGGCACGCCGTCGACGCGGCGGATCACGCTCGAGTCGGCGGGCGGCACCGGTCCGCTGGCGGGCACGCCGATCTCGAAGGTGCGCCGCGGCGACCGCAGCGTCACGGTGCTCTGGACGCCTCCGGCGTACACGGGCACGTCGGGCATCACGGCGTACCGGGTGCGCGTGTTCCTCGGGACGTCGCGCACGCTCGTGAAGACGGTCGTCGTGGGCGGGTCGCGACGCAGCGCCATCGTCGGCGGGCTCGTGAACGGTCGCGGCTACACCGTCGACGTCGCCGCGGTGAACGCCAGCGGCGCGGGCGGCGCACGACGCAGCAACCTCGTCACGCCGGCGACGCGGCCGGGCGCCCCCGTCATCGGGCGCGCGTCGAGCGGAACGCCCGGCGGCGGCACCTCGGCGTCGGTCACGTGGACGGCGCCGCGGTCGACCGGCGGCCTGCCGGTGCGCGGCTACGTCGTGACCGCGTGGCGCTACGACCGGTCCGGCCACCTCATCTCGACCACGACGTCGTCGACGCTGCGCGCCACCGCCCGCAGCCTGTCGTGGGCGCTCCCGCTGGGCTGGTACCGCTTCAGCGTGCGCGCGGTGAACGCGGCAGGCACGGGCGCCACGAGCGCTCGCTCCGCGGTGGTCGTCGCCCGCTGAGCGCGACGCTCTGCGACTGCACGTGACCGCTCCGTGACAGCAGGTCACGGTGCGGGTACGGACGGATGCAAGCGCGGCTCGTGGAGCGCGGGGCGCGGCTACCGTGGTCGCGCACCCCCACGCAGCGCCCGGAGGGCAGCCCATGCGCACCACCGTCCGGACCGCGGTCGTCGCGGCCGCGGCCGTCGTCGCCGCGCTCGCCGCACCCCTCGCCCCCGCCCAGGCGGTCACCCCTCCGTTCGGCCCGGTGATCTCCGCGCTGCCCGCGATCGTGTCGAACGGCGGCGCCGGCAACGACGCTCTCACCACCGCCGTCTCCACCGCGTGCGCGTCGGGCGCGCCGCTCGCCGGCGCCGAGTGGTTCAGCCTCAGCCAGGCCGCGTGGGGCCCGGTCCTCGTCGACGCCAAGCGCACGGTGCTCACGAGCGGCCACAGCCCCGAGCTCTACTCGGTCACCCACGTCGCGGTCGTGAACCTGTCCAACAGCACCGTGCTGCAGTGCGGCGGTGCGCCGCTGACCGTCACGGGCACGCAGTCGGTCGCCGTCGTGGCGTGGGTCGACCAGGCGGAGTGGCAGGGCTGGAAGGACTCCTGCGACCAGGGCTTCTTCGGCTGCGACCAGCAGACCTACGTCTACGTCGACCGCTCCGCACCGGTGCCCGACAACGACCTCCCCTCGCACGCCCGGCCGATCTCCGCGCTGCCCTTCAGCGACACCGGCAACACCGTGCGCGCCACGACCGACCACCCCGACGCCCCGAGCTCGTGCGCGTTCCTCAGCACGATCCTCCCGACCAGCTACGGCGACGTCTGGTGGCGCTGGAAGGCGCCCGCCGACGGCGTGATCGACGTCGTGCCCGCGACGACCGACGGCGACGGCCCGAACGAGTGCACCGGTCTGTACGACGTCACCGGGGGCGACCCGGTCGCGGTCGACCACGTGCGCGACTCCGACACGAACCCGACCACGCAGGTCGCCGTTGTCGCGGGCCACACCTACCTCGTCGGCCTGTTCACCACCGTCGACGGCTACTACCAGACCGATCCGCTGCAGCACGGCGGGCCGTACTCGCTCGACGTCTCCTGGGTCACGCGCGGCCCCGGCCCGGTCTCGGCGCTGACGACCGAGTCGTCGGGCACCGACGGCATCGCGGTGAGCTGGCAGGCGCCCGCCGCGACCCCGCACGCCGCAGCCGTCACGGGCTACCACGTCTCGGTCGTCCGGCACGGCTCCGGCGACACCCCGTTCACGGTCACCGTCGGCGCCGCCACGCTCGCGCACACCTTCACGGGTCTGGTCGCGGGCGCGTCGTACGACATCGCCGTGCACGCCCTGTCCGACTCGGGCGACGGCGAGCTGCGCACCCGCCTGTTCAGCCTCGCCGACGCCGGCACCTACGGCGCCGTGCCGGGCCCGCCGGCGTCGGTCGTCGTGCGCCGCGCGACGAGCGCCGTGAACGTCGTGTGGAGCGTGCCGTCGTACACCGGCACCACCGACATCACCGGCTACCGCGTGCGCGTGTACGCCGGCCTCACCAGCACGCTCGTCACGACGGTCAACGTCGGCGACGTGCGCACCGCGCGCGTGGGCGGGCTGCGCAACGGCGTCGCCTACACGGTCGACGTCGCCGCGGTGAACTCCGGCGGCACCGGCACGGCGTCGCGGCGCAGCAACCTCGTGGTCCCCGCGTCGCGCCCGGGCGCGCCGGTGATCGGCCGCGCGTGGTCCGGCGTACCGGGTGGGGCGACCTCCGCGGTGGTGAGCTGGACGGCTCCGCGCGCGACCGGCGGTGCGCCGATCCGCGGGTACGCCGTGACGATCTGGCGGGTCAGCAGCACCGGCACCACGCTGTGGACGCGCATCTCGACGCAGCCGGCCACGGCGCGGCTGGCGATCCTGCGGCTGCCCGCCGGGCTCTACCGTTTCAGCGTGCGCGCGGTGAACGCCATGGGCGTCGGCCCGACGTCGGGCCGCTCCAACCTCGTCGTCTCCCGCTAGCGCTGGGAGGGTCGCGCTACGCCTTCGCGGCGTGCGCGGTCGCGACCTCGCGGATCCGGCCGACGAACTCGTCGACCTGCTCCTCGGTGGTCGCCCACGACGTCATCCAGCGCACCTGGCCGGTGCCCGGGTTCCAGACGTAGAAGGTGAACTCGTCCTGCAGCGTGCGGGTCACCTCGGGCGGCAGGATCGCGAAGACCGCGTTGGCCGCGACCGTGTCGGTGACGGTCACGCCCGGCACGCCCTCGACGCCGGCCGCGAGGCGGCGCGCCATCGCGTTGGCGTGCTCGGCGTTGCGCCGCCACAGGTCGTCGGTGAGCAGCGCGACGAACTGCGCGGAGACGTAGCGCATCTTCGACGCGAGCTGCATGGACTGCTTGCGGATGTAGGGCATCGCGGCCACGAGGTCCTCGTTGAGGACGACGACCGCCTCGGCACCGAGCGCTCCGTTCTTCGTGCCGCCGAAGGTCAGGACGTCGACGCCGACCTTCGACCCGAGGTCGCCGACGTCGACGCCGAGCGACACCGCCGCGTTGGCGAGCCGCGCGCCGTCGAGGTGCAGGAGCATGTCGTTGGCGTGCGCCTGGTCGGCGAGCTCGCGGATCTCCTCGAGCGAGTAGACCGTGCCGAGCTCGGTGGAGTTCGCGATCGACACGACGCGCGCCTGCACGTGGTGCGGGTCGCCCTTGCCGTACGACGCCCGCTCGACGAGCGTCGGGGTGAGCTTCCCGCCGAACGTCGGGACGTCGACGATCTTCGACCCGAGGAACTTCTCGGGCGCCCCGCACTCGTCGACGTTGATATGGGCCGACTCCGCCGCGATGATCGCCTCGAACGAGCGCGTCAACGCCTGCAGCCCGATCACGTTGGCGCCCGTGCCGTTGAGGGCGAACAGCACCTCGGCCTTCTCGCCGAAGTGGCGGCGTACCAGGCGGACCGCCTCGGCCGTCATCGCGTCGTCGCCGTACGGGAGCGCCTGCCCCTTGTCGGCCTCCACGACGGCTGCGAGGACATCGGGGTGGGCACCGAAGTGGTTGTCGCTGCCGAAGGACTTCATGGTGCTCCTCGTCTCGGGGTCGCCCCATCCTGCCGGGCCACCCCCCGCCCGCGCACCCGGGCCTCCCCTCCGCCCCCGTGAGCCGAGGGATCGTCACGCCTGCTCGAGGATCGCCGTCCTCCGGGCGCGCAGGGTGGCGACGGTGGCGGCGACCTCGCGGGTGCGCTCCTGCAGCCGGCCGGCCGCGGCGGAGAGCTCCCGCACCAGCTGCTGGACCTTCGCGCGCCCGTCGCCGATCCGGGACTGCGAGCTGAGGTCGCTGAAGAAGTTGTCGAACCAGATATCGAGGGTGCGCCCCTCGCTGACCCGGGCGAGGTCCGGGGCGGAGATGTCCATGCCGACGTCGGCGAGCTCGCGACGCGCGGCCGCGAGCTGGGTCTGCACGGCGTTCATCGTCGCCCGGGCGTCGTCGATGCGGCTGTGCTTGATGCTGCTCGAGATGATGTCGCCGCCGAACCACGTGTCGTAGGTCCCCCAGCTGGAGGCCGAGTCGAGCTTCTCGAGCGCGCGGCCAGCGGCGGCCCGCGCCGACTGCACGGCGGCCGTCGCCTCCCGCAGCTCGCGCTGCTCGGCCTCCGAGGTGGTCAGCGACGCGTCGATCTCCTGGAGCTCGGAGGCGAGCGGCCCTCCCGCGCGCAGCACGTCGGCGGTGCGCTCGGCCTCCCACTCGTCGTGAGCCCGGCGCGCGCGGTCGATCGCAGCCGTGAGGCCCGCCTGCAGGCGGTCCGCCAAGAGCCGGCGGGCCCGCACCGCGTCGTCAGCCGCCGAGCTCCGGGCCCGCGCCTGCGCGGCGACCTCGCGGGCGGCGTCGCGGCTGCTCCGGTAGCGCCCGGTCACGAGGTTGCGCAGCGCCCGCCACGACGGACCGGTGCATGCGCGCACCTCGTCCTCGGCGGCGGCGACCACCTCGATCGCTGCGGAGCGTTCCGACTCGGCAGCGTCCAGCGCGGCGCGCGCTGCCCTGAGCTCTGCCTCGAGACGGCCCACGTCGAGCTGCGCTCGATCACGATCGGATCGCGAGCCCTCCCCCATGCGGTCAGGATGCCTTGCCGGCAACGAAGAAGCGAGCAACCGGTGGAGCGCGCCTTCGCCCCAGGAGGGACTAGGCGAGGGCGACGGTGCCGTCGTAGCCCAGGCCTCCGGCCGAGCCGCCGGTGAGGTTGACCAGGCGGACGGTATGGGTGCCCGACTCGGCAAACGACGTCGACCAGGCGACCTGCACCGAGGTGCGCGAGGCGTGCAGGTTCAGGACCGCGACGCGGACGCCGTCGAGGTAGACCGCGACCTTGCCGTAGCGCGCGCCGCGAGCCAGCACCACGCCGACGCTGCGGCCGGTCACCGCGGTCGCCACCGCGGCACCGCGCTTGGCGGTCACGCGCAGGCTGCCGTTCATCGCGAGCGACGTGCGCGCGCCGACCCAGCCGTTGGAGTACGTCGAGGTCCGCGTGCTGTTCTCCGTGGCGTACTTGGAGTACGCGCGGGCGTACGACGACACCACGGAGCCGTCGAGAGCGGTGGCGTACGCGCGGAACGCCGTCGGGGTCCAGCGGGTCGTGCCCGCGACGGCGTTGGCGACCGCGCGCTTCGAGGTCACCGACGCGGCGGCGCTGCCGTCGAGCGACGGGGTGGTGACGCGCCACGACCAGCGCACCGGCAGGACGGCACCGGTCGACGACGGACGCACCACGCCGAGGCCGATCGCGGAGACCGGCGTGGAGAGCTCGGGCTTCGGCGGCGGGACATAGCGCGGGTCGTCGGCCGCGGCACCGTTGCGGTACTCGATGGTCGCGCCGGTCGCGGTGGCCGACGTGACGCGCAGACCGATCCGGCCGTCGGCGAGGTCGAGCCAGATGCCGACGGGGATCGTCGTGACGACCGAGCCGAGGTTGGCGTCCGACGTCCGCGGGTTGCCGTCGAGGAGGTAGGACTCGATCGAGTCGAAGTCGCCGGTGCCGGCCTGCGTGAGGTCGAACTCCTTGCGCACCGTGACGCCCGGGCCGCCCCAGCCGGTCACCTTCGTCATCCACGAGTCGAGACCCACGGGCTGGCGGTACTCGACGACGTACCTCGTCGCACCGTCGCTGAGGGTCAGGACGCGCAGCCCGCTGGCGTACTCGATCGGCTTGAGGGTGACGGCGCCGTTGTCGGCCGGGGTGGCCTCCGACTGCGCGTCGAGCAGGCCGAGGGTGCGCTGGTGCGAGGCGTTGAGGAAGCCGGCGTAGTTCCAGCTCAGCGCCATGATGTCGGTGGTGTCCCAGTAGTTGCGGGTGCGGCAGCTGCCCGGCGCCGCGTCCATCACGCGTACGCCGCCCACGGTGCAGTCGAGCTCCTGCGAGTGCCCGAGGCCGAGGTTGTGGCCGAGCTCGTGACCGATGACACCGACGTTGTTGTAGCCGTTGGACCAGATGACGCCGCCCGACCCGAGGCCGCTGCCGATCGTTCCGAGGCCCGCGATTCCGCCGCACGCGGCGAACTGCGGGAAGTAGACGACGAGGTGCTTGCCCGAGCCCTCGGACCAGCCGACCTTGGCCTTGATCTCGTTCCAGAACGCGCCCGAGGTGGAGACGCCGCCGTTGGAGCACGGCACGTTGCTCGTGGTGACGACCTTCGACCACGCGGTGGCGACGAAGCCGACCCGTCCGTTGGTCACGGTCGACCAGTAGCTCGAGACGCCGTTGTTGATCGTCGCGGCCACGGCTGCGGGGGTCACGGTCGTGCTGGCCCCGCCCGCGGGACGCGCGACGACGACGAGCACCTGGTGCAGCGCCGCACCGGCGGCGACCGCCTGGTTCGTCACCGCGACGCCGGACCCGGTGGCGCTCGTCCCCGCGGCCGGGGTCGAGACGACCTCGACGCCGGCGACGTCGGCGCCGGCCTGGGGGTCCTGCGCCTGCGCCGTACCGAGGTCGGTCACCAGCGCGCCGGTGGCGGTTGTGCGGGTGCCCTGGGTGCTGGCGAGCGTGAGGTCGACGGTGGAGCCGGTCTTCACGTGGGCCAGCGTCCGCTCGGGGACCTGGAGGGTGGAGTCCCCGGAGCGGACGAAGGTGAGCACGTCCTGCCCCTCGGGCAGGGGGTGCTGGTAGTCGTCGAGGGTGACCCGCTCGACGGTGCCGCGGACCTTCACGGCGTGGGAGAACGGCGACGCCGAGGCGCCGACCGCGGCGACGAAGCCCGATCCCGCGAGCAGGGCCGCCACCGTCGCGCCCACCGTCGCCGCGCGGGCACGGGGACGGACGGCGTGGCCGCTGGGGGCGGCGTGCCGGGCGTCGTACGACCTCATGGGTGATGCATCGGCGCTCCGGGTGGTGGGTCTGTACTCCGATCGGGTGACCGGCGCCACGCTGGAGGACGTCCGGACGGCGTGACGCACCCGTCCGGGGGCGGCCACTAGGGTGAGCGACATGAGCCAGCCGTCGCAGGGCGCCACCAAGGCGGGCGACCGCATCGTCTGGGTCGACTGCGAGATGACCGGCCTCGACCTGGGCTCCGACGCCCTCGTCGAGATCGCCTGCGTCGTCACCGACGCCGAGCTCCGCGAGCTCGACGCCGGCGTCACCGTCGTCATCCGGCCGCCCGACGCCCCGTTCGAGGCGATGCCCGACGTCGTCCGCGAGATGCACACCGCGTCGGGCCTGCTCGAGGAGATCCCGTCGGGGACCACCCTCGAGGAGGCCCAGCGCATCGTCCTGGACTACGTCCGGTCGCACGTCGCCGAGCCGCGCAAGGCGCCGCTGGCCGGGTCGAGCGTGTACGTCGACCGCGGCTTCATCTCCCGCGACATGCCCGAGCTCGACGCGTGGCTGCACTACCGCCTCATCGACGTCTCCTCGATCAAGGAGCTCGTGCGGCGCTGGTACCCCCGCGTCTACTTCAACTCCCCGCCCAAGAACGGCAACCACCGCGCCCTGGCCGACGCCCGCGAGAGCATCGCCGAGCTGCGCTACTACCGCGAGGCCGTGATGGTCGCCGACCCCGGCCCCACCACCGACGCCTCCCGCGAGATCGCCGCCAAGCACGTCGTCGACCACACCTGACGCCATTCGCCGCGTCCGTGGGCGCTGAGCGAGGCCTAGACACCTCTCTGAGCGCCCAGCGACCTCGTGCTCGAGTCGGTGGGTGTCCAGCGAGGCGTAGAGACCTCGCTGCGCGCCCACCGACCTCGGTACGCCGACCCGGAGCCGGTTCGGAGCACCCGCTGCGCCCCGGTACACTCGTCCCCGGCCGCAGCTCCCCCGGGACGCCGCGGCCATGGTGGGTGTAGCTCAGCTGGTAGAGCACCTGGTTGTGGTCCAGGTGGCCGCGGGTTCAAGTCCCGTCACTCACCCCATACGAGGGCCCGTGCCGACAGGCGCGGGCCCTCGTCGTATGTGACGCTCGGACTTGGGAGGAGGCCCGCGCAGCGGGCCGACGGACCCGTCACTCACCCCATGTTGAAGGGTCCGGTCTCGTCAGAGGCCGGGCCCTTCTGCATGGGGTGAGTTCCTGACTTGGGAGCAGCCCCCCGCACCGCGCAGCGGTCCCGGGCGACGGCTCCCGTCACTCACCCCACGCGAGAGTCGTGATCAGGCCGGTTGGGCGACCCGGTGCGCCTCGGCGCGGGCGAGCGGGCCGGCGAGGGCTCGGGCGACGAGGCCGACGATGACCCCGAGCACCGGGGCGGCGACGACGAGCGCGGCGATGGTGGTGGTGGTCCACAGCGGGGACTGCTCCCACCCCGGGATCCCGGGCCAGCCGCCCTCGCGGGTGTACGCCGAGTACATCGACCACACCATCAGCGGCGGAAGAGCGACGAGCAGGGCACGGTGCACCCACGAGGACGCGACCGCGGCCGCGGCGAACAGGCCGCCGATCACCAGCGGCCAACCCTCGACCATGCCGGCGCCGATCTCACCGTGTCCCGGGTCCTCGATGGCGCCGGGCACGTAGGCGAAGACGGCCCACGCCGCCCCGAAGCCGACGACCCAGCAGCCGAAGGTGAGCACGGCCGACCCGGTCCGCGGCGAGGTGGGGCGCGACCACGCCCAGGCACCGAGCACCACGAGGACCGCCTCCACCGCACCGATGACGAACGGCCACGCCGTCGCTCCAGCTCCCTGCAACCAGCCGACGGGCGGCGAAGCGACCGACAGCGGAGCGACGAGCCCGCCGAGGAGGGTGAGCGTGGCGACGCCGCTGCCGCCGGCCGCGCGCAGCAGGACGCCGACGGCGACCACCAGCAGGGCGTAGATCGACAGCATCGCCGCGAGGTGCGCGTCGAGACCGGCGTCGATCGGTTGGACGTACTCCTGGGAGTTGGCGGCCGCGACGGCGGTGGCGCTCACGAGCAGGACGAACAGGATGGCCGGGATGGCGGCAGCGGTCCACGGCAGGCGACGTCCCCCGTCGTGACCGGGCAGCCCATCGGCGTGCGAGGTCATGGCAGTGCTGTCGTCGCGACGAAGAATGATCTTGAGCGCTCCACGACGCCGTCACCCGTCCGCGTCGTCAGGCGACGAGGGTCAGGGTGCGGGCGGCGAGGCCGAGGGTGACCTCCTGGCCCCAGGTGGCGGTCAGGCGGTCGGTCTCCTGGCCGTCGCCGAAGAGCACGAGCTCGTTCGACTCGACCACGAGGTGCAGCAGCGAGGAACCGTCGAGGCGCCCGGCGGTGAGCGACACCCCCGTCGACGGCGAGGGCCAGGCCTCGCGGACGAACCAGGCCAGCGCCGGGTCGGTCGGGCGCGGGAGGGCGACCGGCGCGCCGCGGTCGTGCGAGATCGACGCCGCCCAGCCGGTCGCGCCCGTGCCGGTCGACGCGACGAGGCCCGACGACGACTGCCGCTCCCAGTGCCCGTCGTCGCCGGCGAGGCGGTAGCGCGCCGACTGGTGCGTGGGGTGGCCGACGTACACCTCGTTCAGCGTCTCGAGCACCTGGCCGTCGTCGAGCTCGGCGCGCGCCATCGTCCGCAGCTCGACCGGTGCGCGCTGGTCCACCGCGGCCGGCAGCAGCGACGCCACGACCTCCGCGCGGTGCCGCACGAGGACGCCGGGGTTGCGCCCGGGCGCCGGGTCGACGCCGATCACCGGCTGGCCGTGCAGGTAGCGCGCGGCGTTCGCGACCAGGCCGTCCTGCCCGACGACGACCAGGACGTCGCCTGGCTCGAACACGAACCTCGGCAGGTCGGCCCGCTCCGCTCCCCCGCGCCGCCAGTCGACGGGGATCGCCGTCGACACCGTCGCGAGCGCCTCGACCTGCAGGTCGTGGCGGTGCTGCACCTCGTCGAGCGTCCGCCCGCGCGAGCGCAGGAAGAACTCGGCCTGGCCGCGCGTGCCGTGCTGGTCGAGGAGCTCCTCGAGCTCGGTACGCCGGTGCACGACCACGACGCGAGGTGCGAGAGTCATCTCAGGCCTCCTTCGAGCCCAGACCCACGAGGACCTTCGAGAGCAGGTCGGGCGAGATCGTGAGCTGCCCGATCTCGGGCAGGTTCGCGGCCATCTGCTGCAGCGCCAGGGCCGTGAGGACCGCCGGGTCGACGTCGGCGTACGCCGCGATGCGCGCCGCCTGCGCCGCTGCCTCGGCCTCGCCGATCTCGCGCGTGCTGGCGGCCGTGGCACCCGAGCGCAGCGCCTCGCGCTCTGCGGCCGCCGTGGCCTCGACGAGCGCTGCAGCCGCAGCCTCCTCGGCCCGACGGCGTGCGTTCGCGCCCTCCTGCGCCACGAGCTCCTGCTCGCGCGCCGCGAGCTCGATGCGGTTCGCGAGCTCGTTCTCGGCGATCGCGCGCTCGCGCTCGACCGCGAGGGCGCGGCGCTGGTTGGTCGCGGCGTCGGCCTCGGTCTGCGCCGCCTCGCGCGCCGGCGTCTGCAGCGCCCGCTCCAGGTCGGCCTCGGCTCGGATCGCGCGGACGCGAGCGCCGAGCACGCTGATGCCGGTCGCGTCGAGCCGCGGGTCGGCCTGCAGCCCGTGCGTCAGCGTCGTACCGAGCTCGGCGGCGCCGGCGCTGATCGCCTCGACCAGGGTGCGGTGCGACACGGCGTCCATCACCAGGCCGGTCGCCGACTCGGTGAGCAGCTGCGCCACCTGCTCGAGCGGGCTGCCCGTCCACGACCCGGTGTCGGGGCTGATGCCGAAGTCGATGCGCGACGCGACCGTGGCCGGGTCGGCGAAGCGGAAGCTCACGGTCGCCGCGACCGCGACGTCCTGCAGGTCGGCCGTGCGCGCGTGCGCCATGAGCGGCAGCTCGCGGTCGTCGACCGGGACCTCGCTGATCGCGGCGCTCAGCGGCCGGAACCAGAAGGCCGCGCCGGCACCGGCGTGCTTCTGCCGCCCTGCGCTCGCGTGGACGACGTACGCCGTCGGCGTGCTGCGCAGGTGCCGTGCGAACGGGTAGCTCTTGATGGTCGCCATGACGTCCCCCTCGGGCCGTTGTCCTGTTCTCGTCATAGTGACGATAAACCCATGAGTGACATTTCGTCAAGTTGACGATAAATTCCTCCTCATGAGCCAGCGTCGCTACCGGGCCGAGGACCACCCGGCGTTCGCCGTCACCGTCGACCTCGTCGCCCTGACCGTCCGCGACGACGCGCTGCACGTCCTGCTCGTCACGCGCGGCGAGGACCCGTTCCGCGGCCGCCTCGCGCTGCCCGGCGGGTTCGTGCAGCCCGACGAGGACCTCGCCGACGCCGCCGCGCGCGAGCTCGCCGAGGAGACCGGCGTACGCCGCGTGCCGGGCCACCTCGAGCAGCTCGCGACCTACGGCTCCCCCGCGCGCGACCCGCGCATGCGCGTCGTGTCGGTGGCCTACCTCGCGCTTGCGCCGAGCCTCCCGGACCCGGTCGCCGGCACCGACGCGAGCGCCGCCGCGTGGGTACCCGTCTCAGCCGCGAAGCGCCTCGCCTTCGACCACGGCCGCATACTCGCCGACGGCGTCGAGCGGGCACGCGCCAAGCTCGAGTACACCTCGCTCGCGACGGCGTTCTGCCCGCCCGCGTTCACCGTCAGCCGGCTGCGCCGCGTCTACGAGGCGGTGTGGGGCGTCGAGCTCGACCCGCGCAACTTCCACCGCAAGGTGACCGGCACGCCCGGTCTGCTCCAGGACACTGGCCGCACCGAGGTCGAAGGACCCGGCCGCCCCGCCACCCTCTACCGCGCCGGCACCGCCACGACCCTGAACCCGCCCCTCACCCGCGACCGCCTCTGAGGCCGGTCCCGGACTGGATCAGCCGTTCGCGGCGCGGTCGGCGAGGACGGCCTGGCTGGAGAACCGCGCCTGCGACCCGATGACGCAGCCGCCGGGGTGCGTGCCCGAGCCGCACTGGTAGTAGCCGTGGATCGGGGTGCGGTAGTCGGAGTAGCCCGGCGCGGGCCGGAAGGCCCACATCTGCGGCAGCAGGAACTCGCCGGCGTAGATGTTGCCCTCGGACAGGCCCGTGGTGCGCTCGATGTCGAGCGGTGTCACGACCTCGCGGTGCAGCACCAGCTCGGAGAACCCGGGGAAGACCTCCTCGAGGCGACGCTGCACGGTGTCGCCGAGGTTCTCCCGCTCCGCGTCCCACGTGCTCCCGCGCAGCTCGTACGGCGTGTACATCGTGAAGCACGACAGCACGTGCTTGCCGGGCGGCGCCATGTCGGGGTCGATGAACGACTGGAAGCAGGCGTCGAGGTAGGGCCGCTCGGAGTACCAGCCGTACTTCGCGGCGTCGAAGGCCTTCTCCAGGTACTCGATCGACGGACCCACCGACACGAACCCGTGGAACATGTCGGTGCGGTCGCCGAGCCCGGGGTAGCGCGGCGCACCGTCGAGGGCGAAGTTCACCTTGGACGCCGTGCCCTGGAAGCGGTAGCGCTGCACGGACTCGACGAGGTCGGTCGGCAGCTCGCGAGGGTCGACGAGGTCGAGGAACGTGTGCCGCGGGTCGAGCGAGCTGACGACGGTGCCCGCGCGCAGCTCGGCGCCGTCGGCGAGCACGACACCGCGCACGGCGCCGTCCTCGGTCAGCACGTGGTCGACGACGCTGCCGTAGCGGATCTCGACGCCGAAGGACTGCGCCGCGCGGGCCATCACCTGGGTGAGCCCGCCGTTGCCGCCCTTGTGGAACGACCACGACCCCATGTCGCCGTCGTGCTCCCCCATGCCCATGTAGAGCATCACCAGTCCCGAGCCCTGCGACATCGGGCCGACCTTCGTGCCGATGATGCCCGAGCCCGCGAGCCAGCCCTTGAGCACGTCGGTCTCGAAGTAGTCGTCGAGGAAGTCCGCGGCGCTGCCGGTGATGAGGCGCACGGCGTCGTGGATGACCTTCTTCGGTGCCGACCCGAGGTGGCTCAGCAGCCAGGCGATCTCGTCCTTGTCCTCGGCCTTGCCCGACCAGAAGTTCGGCGGACGCCGGTCGAAGATCGGCTTCATGAACTGCTGCACGCGCGAGAAGTCGTAGGAGTAGCGCTCGTACGCGTCGGCGTCGCGCACCGAGTGGCGCTCGATCTCCTTGAGGTTCAGCTCGTGGTCGGCGGTCATGTAGAGGTAGTCGCCGTTCTCCATGGGGACGAACGTCGTCGGCATGTAGAGCGGCGTGAACCCATGCTTGACCAGCTCGAGCTCGTGGATGACCTCGTTGCGCAGCAGCGACAGGCCGTAGGAGAACGTGGTGAACGAGAAGCCGGGGTGCAGCTCCTCGGTGATGGCGGCGCCGCCGACGAACGGGCGCTGCTCGAGCACGAGCGTGCGCATGCCGCCCTTGGCGAGGTACGCCGCGTTCACGAGGCCGCTGTGGCCGCCGCCGATGACGAGAGCGTCGTAGGAGTCCTCGGACATGTCAGGCGACCTTCCGCTCGGGCGCGTAGAACGGCATCGGGCTCACGCTCGCAGGCACGTTGACGTAGCGGTGGCTCACCGACTGCTCGACGTGCACGACCGTGCCCAGCGCCGAGAGCTCGGGACGGACCCGCGCGATGCCGATGTGGCGCTGCACCATCGGCGAGTACATGAAGCTGGTGGCGTAGCCGGCCCGTTCGCCGGAGTCGTCGTACAGCATCGTCTCCCAGCCGACCGGGATCTCGTCCTTGGGCGGCACCAGGCCCGCTCCCTCGTACAGCCGCTCGTAGGCGAGCCAGTCGACGACGAGGCCGACGGTCGTCCAGCGCGACAGGTTCTCGCGCGCCTCGCGCAGCAGGGCGCGGCGTCCGATGAAGGGCCGGCTGTCGTCCTCGATGGTGCGCAGCAGCCAGCCGAGGCCGAGCTCGCGCGGCGTGAACTTGTCGTGCTCGGTGTAGGCGTAGCGGGCGGAGGTGAACTCCGCGCCGTACAGCGGGAGGCCGGCCTCGATGCGCGCCATGTTGAGCGCCTGGTTGCCGAAGGGCGTCATGCCGTACGGCGCCCCGGCCTCGATCAGCGCGTCGAGCACGGTGAGCGCCGAGTCGGCCGGGATCGCGAGCTCGAAGCCGAGATCGCCGGTGAAGCCGGTGCGGCTGATGGTGACGGGTACGCCGGCGACCTTGGCCTGCGTCAGCGCGAAGAACGACAGCCCGTGCACCTCGGGCGCGAGCGTCGCGAGGATCTCGCGCGACTTCGGGCCCTGCAGCGCGAGGGTCGCCCACTCCTGCGAGACGTCGAGGATCTCGACGTCGAGGCGGCCCTTGAGGCCGAGGAGGTAGCCCGCGTTCGGCTGCGCGGCGGTGAGGAGGAACTCGTCGGCCGAGTGGCGGAAGACGACGCCGTCCTCGAGCACGTACCCGTCGTCGTCGCACCACACGGTGTACTGCGCACGGCCCGGCTTGCAGGTGCGGATGTCGCGCGCCAGGAGGCCGCCGAGGAAGCGCTCGGCGTCGCGACCGCGGATCGAGTACTTGTGCAGCGGCGAGGTGTCGAACCACCCGGCGGCGTTGCGCAGCACGGTGTGCTCCTGCTTGGCCGAGAGGTCGTAGCGCTCGGCCGACAGGTAGCCCGACCAGTGCTGCCAGAGCTGGGTCTGGTTGAGCTCGGCGAGCCGCGGGTGGAACGGCGTCGTGAGGATCATGCGGGCCCTCCGGTCGCAGTCCGGCCCAGGCGCCGGTGAGGGCACACTAAGCGCCTGTTGGACAACTGCGCAATACGTTCTACGGTGTCGTCGTGAGTCGGATGTCCCCCGAGGCGCGCCGCGACGCCATCGTCGACGCGGCCCTCGCGGTCATGCAGCGCAAGGGCATCTCGGCGACCACGGTCCGCGACGTCGCTGCCGAGATGGGGACGTCGAGCGGGCTCATCCACCACTACGTCGAGTCGATGGACGACCTCGTGGCCGAGGCGTTCGCACGCGCCGCCGGCGCCGACCTGGCCACGATGGAGGCCGCGCTGACGGCCGACGACGCCCTCGGACGGCTGCGCCAGTTCCTCGAGTCGTACTCGCGCACCGAGGGCGACGCCACCATGCAGCTGTGGCTCGACGCCTGGGCCGACGCCGTACGACGGCCGGCACTGCAGGAGACGTCGCGCCGGCTCAACCGCGAGTGGCAGCGCCTCATCGCGGGGATCGTCACCGACGGGGTGGCCGAGGGCAGCATGCGCAGCGACGACCCGGACGCCGCCGCCTGGCGACTGCTCTCGCTGCTCGACGGGCTCGCGCTGCAGGCGGTCGCGCACCGCGGGTCGCTGTCGCGCCGGCGGGTCGCGGAGTGGTCCGGGGTCGCCGCCGAGAAGGAGCTCTCGCTCCCGCCCGGCACCCTCGCCCTGGAGTAGGGCCGCGTCCTGCCGCACGGCATCCCACGGCCTGAGGCAGAGTGGGGTCATCCGACGCGGAGGTGGGCGATGAGCACGATCATGTCGCGGCGCGACCTCGACTTCCTGCTGCACGAGTGGCTGGGCACCGAGGCGCTGTTCGCCCGCGGGAGGTACGCCGACCACTCGCGCGAGACGGTCGACGCGGTGCTCGACCTCGCCGAGGACATCGCGACCACGCACTTCGCGCCGCACAACCGGCTCGCCGACCTCAACGAGCCGACCTACGACGGCAGCACGGTCACGGTGATCCCCGAGGTCGCGGTGGCGCTGCAGGCGTTCGCCGACGCGGGCTTCCTCACCGTCGACGTCGAGGAGGGCAGCGCCCTGCCCTCGAGCGTCCGCGCCGCGACGATGGCGTGGTTCCAGGCAGCGAACGCCGGGACGAGCGCCTATGCGCTCCTCACCTCGGCCGCGGCCAACCTGCTGCGCAAGCACGGGACCGCCGAGCAGGTCGAGCGGTACGCCGTACCCATGGCCGACGGCCGGTTCTTCGGCACGATGATGCTGTCGGAGCCGCACGCGGGCTCGAACCTCGCCGACATCACGACGCGCGCCGAGCCGCAGGGCGACGGGACGTACCGGATCTTCGGCCGCAAGATGTGGATCTCGGGCGGCGACCACGAGATGGGCGAGAACATCGTCCACCTCGTCCTGGCCCGCGTGCCCGGGGCGCCGTTGGGCACCAAGGGGATCTCGCTGTTCGTCGTGCCCAAGCACCTCGTCCTCGACGACGGATCGCTCGGCGAGCGCAACGACATCACCCTCGCGGGCGTGAACCACAAGATGGGCTTCCGCGGCACGGTGAACACGGCCCCGGTCCTCGGCGACGGCGCGTTCGAGCCGGGCGGTCGTGCGGGCGCGGTCGGCTACCTCGTCGGCGAGGAGAACCGCGGCATGGCGCTGATGTTCTCGATGATGAACGAGGCGCGCATCGGAGTCGGGCTGTGCGCGGCGGCCATCGGCTACACCGGCTACCTCGAGTCGCTCGCCTACGCGCGACAGCGCGTGCAGGGGCGCCCGATCGGCGCCGACCCCTCGAGCCCGCAGGTGACGCTCGTCGAGCACCCCGACGTTCGCCGCATGCTGCTCGCGCAGAAGTCCTACGTCGAGGGCGCTCTCGCCCTCGTGCTGCTCGCCGCCCGCCTGCACGACGACTCGGAGACCGCGCCCTCGGACGCCGAGCGCGAGGAGTCCCTCGCGCTGCTCGGGCTGCTGACGCCTGTCGTGAAGAGCTGGCCATCGCAGTACGGACCCGCCGCGAACGACCTCGCGATCCAGGTGCTCGGCGGCGCCGGCTACACGCGCGACTTCGACGTCGAGCTGCACTACCGCGACAACCGGCTGAACCCGATCCACGAAGGGACGCACGGCATCCAGGCGCTCGACCTTCTCGGCCGCAAGGTGCTGCTCGACGGCGGCAAGGCCCTCGGGCTGCTCGTCGCGCGCATCCAGGCGACGAGCGGTCGTGCACGCGCGGCCGGCGCCGAGGGGACCGCCCTGGCCGACCGCCTCGACGCGGCGTGCGGCGACCTCGTGGGGACGACGGCGGCGCTCGGCGCGCTCGGCGACCCGCAGCGGATGCTCGCCGACGCCACGGCGTACCTCGAGGCGACCGGCCACCTCGTCGTCGCCTGGATCTGGCTCGACCAGTGGCTCGCGGCGCACGGCAAGGAGGGCACGTTCTACGACGGCAAGCGCGCCGCCGCGACGTACTTCCTCACCCGCGAGCTCCCTCGCACGGCACCCATGCTCGCCCTGCTCCGCGAGGCCGACGGCCTCACCCTCACCCTCGACCCCACGGCCCTCTGACCGCCATGAGTACCGCACACGAGCAGGACTGCATCTTCTGCGCCATCGGCTCTGGACGCGCCGACGCCAGCGTCGTCCACGAGGACGAGACGGTCGTCGCGTTCATGGACCTCAACCCCGTGACGCGCGGCCACCTGCTCGTCGTACCGCGGACCCACGCTGTGGGGTTCGAGGACCTCGATCCCGAGACCGGCCGGCACGTCTGGGCGGTGGGCCACGAGCTCGCCCGGGCGCTGCGACGGTCGGCCATCCGCGCCGAGGGGATCAACGTGCTGGTGTGCGACGGCGAGGTCGCCTTCCAGACCGTCTTCCACTTCCACCTGCACGTCATCCCGCGGACGCGGGGCGACGGGTGGACCCTCGTCCCCGACGTGGAGGAGCGCGACCGCGCCCTGCTCGATGACGACGCCCGCGCCATCCGCGACGCCCTCTGACCCACCCCCTCGCCGTCGACGAGTGATGAGCGGACCTTCTAGCGTCCCGTGATCACTCGTCGACGGTCAGAGGACGGGGGGTGGGTCCTCGGTGCCGGGCTTCTCGGGGCGCAGGGCGTAGGCCTGGAGCACCAGTCCGAGCAGCACGAGGACGAGGCCGACGACGGCGAGCGGCGCGAGGGTCTCGCCGAGCACGACGACGCCGAGCACGGTGGCGGTGAGCGGGTCGGCGAGGAGAAGGGTGGCCGCGGGCCCAGGCCCCATGCCGCGCATCCCGCGGACCGCGAACACGTTGGCCAGCCCCATCGTGACGATGCCGAGGTAGAGGGCCACCAGCGCGCCCGACGGCGAGGCGACCCACGCGAACGACTCCCGCAGCGCGATCGGCACGAGCAGCACGGAGCCGAGGAGGTACGCCGCGCCCGGCAGCTCCACCGAGTGGCCGCCGCGGTCGAGCTCGTGCTTCGCCGCGACGACGTAGCTGGCGGCACCGAGGCCTGCGGCGAGCGCCATGAGCGGGCCGACGGCGTCGCCGATGCGCAGCTCGCCCCACGACAGAAGCAGCAGGCCGACCACCGCGATGAGCGTCGCGAACGCCCACCCGCGCGTCGGTCGGACCTTGAGGAACGCCCAGCCGAGGAGCCCGGCGTACACCGGGCCGATGCCGACGGTCACGAGCGTGCTGAGCGCGACGCCCGAGCGCTCGACGGCCCCGAAGAAGAACGGCTGGTACGCCGCTGCGCCCGCCGCCATCACCCAGATCGCCGGCCGTCGCCAGAGGCCCGGCAGGTTGCGCCAGCGGCCGCCGACGAAGGGCATGATCGCGAAGAGCGCCAGCGCCCCGAGCGAGAGGCGCAGGAAGCCGACCGACGCCGACGACGCGTCGTCGGGCCCGAACGAGGCCGCGGTGCCGGCCGTGCCGAAGAGCGCTCCCGCGGCCAGCACGAGCACCACGTGGCGCGCGCGCGTCGCGGAGCCCTCGGTCACGAACGTGGATCATGCCGGATCCATCGACGCGCTCGACGGAAGGCTCGCTCCAGACCGGCCCCCGCCGCAGCGCCAGCACGCCGAGGTGCCGCCCGAGACGGGCGCCACAGCTCGCTCGCCATGGCACAACGGAAACGAGATCTCGTTTCCGCTATGCCTTCCGGACGTGGCGAGGTCCCGTCCCCCTCGTCCGGGGACGGGACCTCGTGGTCGTGCAGGGCGAGCGGCTAGAGGCCCATGTCCTTGGCGATGATCATCTTCATCACCTCGGACGTGCCGCCGTAGATGCGGTTCACGCGGTTGTCGGCGTACAGGCGGGCGATCGGGTACTCGTTGATGAAGCCGTAGCCGCCGTGCAGCTGCAGGCAGCGGTCGATCACGCGGTGCGCGACCTCCGTGCAGAACAGCTTCGCGCTCGCTGCCTCGGCCGCGGTGAGCTCGCCGGCGTCGAGCGCCTCGAGCGCGCGGTCGGAGACGGCCTGGGCCGCGTCGACCTCGGCCTGGCAGGCAGCGAGCTCGAACTTCGTGTTCTGGAAGTGCGCGACCGGCTGGCCGAAGACCTGACGGTTCTGCGTGTACTGCTTGGTGAACTCGACCGCCGCAGCAGCCTGCGCGTAGGCGCCGATCGCGATCGAGAGGCGCTCCTGCGGCAGGTTCTGGCCGAGGTAGGAGAAGCCCTTGTCCTTCTCCCCCAGCAGGTTCTCGACCGGCACCTGCACGTCGACGAACGAGAGCTCGGCGGTGTCGGACGTCTTGAGGCCGAGCTTGTCGAGCTTGCGGCCGACGGCGTACCCGGGCGACTTCGTGTCGACGACGAGCAGCGAGATGCCGTGCCGGCGGTCGGTCTCCGTGGCCGGCGACGTGCGCGCGCAGACGATGACGCGGTCGGCGTGCACGCCGCCGGTGATGAACGTCTTCGCGCCGTTGAGCACGTAGTGCGTGCCGTCGTCGGAGAGGACGGCCGAGGTCCGCATGCCCGCGAGGTCGGAGCCGGTGCCCGGCTCGGTCATCGCGATCGCCCACATCTGCTCACCGGTGACGAACGGCGGCAGCCAGCGCTGCTTCTGCTCCTCGGTGCCGAGCGACAGGATGTAGGGCAGGCACAGAGCGGTGTGGACGCCGGACCCGCCGAAGCTCACCGCGGCGCGGGTGACCTCCTCGGTCATGACCGCCGTGTACTTGAACGAGCTGATGCCGGCGCCGCCGTACTCCTCGGGCACCTCGATGCCGAAGATCCCGAGCTCGCCGAGCTTCGTGTACAGCTCGCGCGGCACGAGGCCCGCGGCGTACCACTCGTCGTAGTGCGGCACGACCTCCTTCTCGATGAAGTCGCGCAGGGTGAGGCGGAACGCCTCGTGGTCCTCGTTGAACGTCGTGCGCCGCACCGTCTGCCTCCCGGTCGTGGGCTACTCACGGGTAACAATGCCAGCACCCGGCGTCCCCCGCCACGACAGGGGCACGCCGGGTGCTCGGACGTCGCGGTCAGGCCTGGGCGCTGCGCCAGCCGCCGTGGTAGTCGGCGCGGGCGGTGACGGCGTACGGCGCGGGGCTCACGATGACCCGCACCTCGGTCTGCTCGTGCGGCTGCACGGTCGACTTCGCGCTGCCGCCGCCGGGCTCACCCCAGACCAGGCGCAGCTCGGTGCCGATCTCGACGTCCTGGTCGACGGTCGCGAGCGAGAGGCCGCGGCGCTCGTTGGCGCTGTAGCCGGTGAACATCGAGAAGCCGACGACCTTGCCGGCCGCGTCGAGGACGGCGTCGTAGCTCGACGAGCCGTAGTTCGCGATCGGCAGGTCGAAGTACATGTAGTCGGGGCCGTCGACGTTCAGCGGCGACGTGATGATGCGCGCGAGGTCCTCGGCGTTCCACGCGAGCGTGACCTTCTTGCGCTGCGTCGTCGGATCGATCGCCGCGAGGGCGTCGCGCCCGATGTAGTCGTGGTCGTACTTCACGAAGCCGCCGTACCCGAGGTCCCACGGCGTCAGGTAGTAGTCCTCGATGTCCTCCGAGACGAAGCTGCCCGCGAGCGCGTTCGTCGCCTCGTAGCCGGCGGCGGGCAGCCACTGGCGGTACGCCGCGAGCTCGTCGCCGGTGTAGATCGCCGGCAGCGGCGACGGGATCCAGCCCGACTCGAGGGTGTTCGACGAGTACGCGCGCGAGCCGACGATCTCGATGCCGAACTCCGCACCGGCCTCGAGGATCGCCGCGCGCGAGGCCTCGTACGTCTCGTACGGCCCCCACAGCTCGAGACCCGGCGCTCCCGCCATGCCGTGGCGCAGCGTCCGCACCTGCGCGCCCGCGACGTTCATGTGCGCCATGTGGAAGAACTTCAGCTGCTCGACCGGGCCGCCGTTCACCTTCTCGATGACGTCCCACGCGGCCGGGCCCTGGATCTGGAAGCGCCACACGCTGCGGCTCACGGCGTGGCCGTAGGGGCGCGACGGCGAGCGGTCGTCCTTCACGACCTCGACGTCGTAGCCACCGGTCTCGGCCTGGAACTGAAGCCAGTTCGCCGACGGCGCGCGGCCGACGAAGGTGAACTGGTCCTCGGCCTCGCGGAACAGGATGCCGTCGCCGATCACGTGGCCCGCGGGCGTGACGGGCACGTACTGCTTCGCCGTGCTGACGGGGAAGTTCGCCATGCCGTTGAACGCCGTGTCGCTGATGACCTTGAACGCGTCAGGACCCGAGACGTACAGGTTGACCATGTGGTGGGTCTGGTCGAAGAGCACCGCGGTCTCGCGCCAGGCGCGCACCTCGCGGCGCCAGTTGGTGAACTCCGACGGAACGACCGGGTAGATGTAGGCGCCGATCTGCGAGCTGCGCAGGTGCTCGACCGTGCTGCTCGCGGCGTCGAGGACGTCCTGCAGGTTCGACGGGCTCACGGGGACCTCCGGTCATCGGGGCGCACGGCGGTGTGCGACGGGCGACCGTAGAGCCTCGCGACCTCGCCCTCCTACGCACCATTCCGGTGAGCGGAAGGCCGATCCGGGTCGCGCCGGGCGCCCGACAGCGGCCGCGGCCGCGGGGCACCGAGGGCTCGCGAGATGCCGGCCGCCCCGGCGAGCACGGCAGGCACGAGCGATGCCGGCGCCACGGTCCCGTGCCGCACCACGACCGAGAGCGCGGCCACGACCTCGCCGTCGGCACCGCGTACCGGGGACGCGACCGACACGGCGTCCTCGGTCACCTGCCGGTCGCTGATCGCCACGCCCGTCCGCCGGATGTCGGCGAGGGTGCGCCGCAGCACGGCGGGATCGGTGATCGTGTACGCCGTCCACGCCCGCAGCGGCTCGGCGAGCACCTCCTCCTGCACGTCGCGCGGTGCGTGCGCGAGGAGCACGAGCCCGACACCGGTGGCGTGCAGCGCGAAGTGGTCGCCCACGCGCGTCAGGACGCGCACCGACCCGCGGCCCGCGAGCCGCTCGACGAACACCACCTCGTGGCCGTCGCGCACCGCGAGCTGGACGTTCTCGCGCGTGGCGACGTACAGGTCCTCGAGGAACGGCAGCGCCACCTCGCGCAACGACGGGCCGCGCGGTGCGACCGACGCGACCTGCCACAGGCGCAGCCCCACCTGCAGGGAGCCGTCGGAGCGACGCTCGAGGGCGCCCCACGCGACGAGCTCGGTGACGATGCGGTGCGTGGTCGTGAGCGGCAGCCCGGACGCACGGCTGACCTCGGCGAGGGTCAGCACCGGATGGTCCGGCGTGAACGCCCCGAGCACCTCGAGCGACCTCGTCGTCAGCCCCACGGGAGGAGCCTGCCGCATCGGCAGCTGGTCATGGAGGAGGACCCGCTTTCCCGCAGAGGCCCTCGTCCGCCGCGGTGCCATGAGGTCCCCGAATGCCCTCGCATTTCCGGAGATGCGATGGCATCCAGGGCGTTCCGAGGAGGTCAGTCCTGGGGTGGGAGGCAGGCGTGGAGGACGGCGCGGCCGACGTCGGCGCCGCCGTGGCCGAGGCGTTCGGCGTACGCCGCCACCACGACCTCCTCGCGCGAGGGCTCGCGCGGCGGCCCGCCCGCGGTACGCCGTACCTCCTGGATCCGGGCCGAGAGCGAGCGACGGTGCGCGATCGCCTCGGCGATCGCGGCGTCGGCGGCGTCGATCTGCTGGCGCAGCGCGGCGATCTGGGCCGTGGCGTCGTCGGTCACGGCACCAGTATCGCGATCACGGGTACGGGAGGACGGAGCCGGTGTAGTTCTCGGCGAGGCCCGTCATCGCGGCCTGCGAGGTCGTGACGTACTTCAGCTGCGTCATCTGCATCTGCAGCAGGAAGTCGCGGTCGGGGTCGGTCTCGGGCGGCATGTGCAGCATCGACGTCATCCACCACGAGAAGTGGGTCGAGAGCCACACGCGCTCGAGCGCGTCGTCGGAGTAGCGGTCGAGCAGGTGGTGGTCGCCGTCGTTGATCTGGCTGACGAGCGCCGTGCCGAGCCGCTTCACGTCGGCGATCGCGAGGTTGAGGCCCTTCGCGCCGGTCGGCGGGACGATGTGCGACGCGTCGCCGGCGAGGAACAGCCGGCCCCACCGCATCGGCGCGCTCACGAACGAGCGCATCGGGGTGATCGACTTCTCCAGCGTCGGGCCCGACTTCAGCTCCCACCCGTCGATCGCCATGCGCGTCGAGAGCGCGGTCCAGATCCGGTCGTCGCTCCAGCTCTCGATGACCTCGTCGGGGTGCACCTGCAGGTAGAGACGGCTCACGTGCTCGGAGCGCATCGAGTGCATCGCGAAGCCGTCGGGGTGCAGCGCGTAGATGAGCTCGTCCGTCGACGGCGCGACCTCGGCGAGGATGCCGAGCCAGGCGTACGGGTACACGCGCTCGCGCACGGTGCGCACCGACTCGGGGATGGTCTTGCGGCTCACGCCGTGGAAGCCGTCGCAGCCCGCGACGTAGTCGGCCTCGATGCTCTGCGCGTTGCCGTCGGCGTCGACGAACGTCACCCGCGGGTGGTCGGTGTCGGCGTCGAGGATCGCAGTGTCGGAGACGTCCCAGAAGATCTGCTGGCCGTCGGCCTCGCGCGTCTCGATCATGTCCTTGGTGATCTCGGTCTGGCCGTAGACCCACACCGAGTGGCCGCACGACTCGACGAAGTCGATGCGCCGCCGCTCCCCCGGCCACTGCAGGTAGACGCCGTCGTGCCGCATCCCCTCGCGGTGGAGCCGGTCGGCGACGCCGTACTCGGTGAGCACGTCGACCGCGCCGTGCTCGATGACGCCGGCGCGGATGCGCGCGAGCACGTAGTCCTTCGAGCGGTTCTCGACGATCACCGACTCGACGCCGTGCTTGGCGAGGATCTGGGAGAGCAGCAGTCCGGACGGGCCGGATCCGACGATGGCCACCTGAGTACGCATGACGGTGATGGTCGAGGTCGGTACGACGACGCCGCTAGACGGCGCTTCCACCAGACGGAAACGGGAGCGCTACACGCCCATCCGGCGGGTGATCGACGCCGACGCGACCCGCAGCGCGGGGAGGAACTTCGCCAGGTCGCGGCGACCGGTGCGGGTCACGAGCGCGAGCGAGGCCACGACGTCGCCGCTCGCGTCCTGCACGGGCACGGCGAGGGAGCAGGTGCCGTAGCCCATCTCCTCGGTCGTGCGGGCGTAGCCGACGCGGCGCACGGTGGCGAGCTCGCGCAGCATCCGGCCGCGCTCGGTGATCGTGTAGCGGGTGATCGGCTTGAGGCCCTCGACGACCTCCTCGACGACCTCGCGCGGCGCCCACGCGAGCAGCACCTTGCCCACGCCGGTGGCGTGCATGGGCAGCGGTACGCCGGGACGGCTCAGCACCGGGACCGACGACTTCCCGTGGATCCGTTCGACATACAGCGCCTGGGTGCCCTCGCGCACAGCGATCTGCACGTTCTCGTGGGTGGCCTCGTAGAGGTCCTGCATGGCCGGCAGCGACGCCTCGCGCAGCTCGCGCGCGACCGGCGCGAGCGTGCCGACCTTCCAGAGCCGGCGGCCGATCACGTAGCGGCCGTCGGTGTCGCGCTCCACGGCGTCCCAGGCCTGCAGCTCGCCGAGCAGCCGGTGCGCCGTCGACACGGGGAGGCCGGCGGTGTCGGCGATCTCCGACAGCGTGAGCCGGGGGTTGCGCTCGTCGAACGCGCCGAGGATCGACAGCACGCGCGACGTCACCGACGGGCGGGTCGTGGTGCTCACGCGGTCTCCCCTGATTTCCACCTGATGGAAGACGACCGTACCGCCTGCTCGCAACGGCTGAGAAGGTGAGGCTTCCCGGACCCAGGAGTCGTCGTGCCCGTCGTCGTCCGCAACACCCCGCGCACCGACCTCGCGATCGTCGACGCGCTCGGCGCCGCCGGCACCGCGACGGTGCACGAGGCGCAGGGGCGCACCGGTCTGCTGCACCACCGGCTGCGCCCGATCTACCGCCCCGCGCGCATCGCGGGCAACGCGCTCACCGCGACCGTCGCCCCCGGCGACAACTGGACGATCCACGTCGCCGTCGAGCAGGCGCAGCCCGGCGACATCCTCGTCGTCACGCCGACGAGCCCGTGCGACGACGGCTACCTCGGCGACCTGCTCGCCGAGAGCCTGCGCGCGCACGGCGTGCGCGGTCTGGTCATCGATGCCGGCGTGCGCGACGTGCAGACCCTCACCGAGATGCAGTTCCCGGTGTGGGCCAAGGCGATCTGCGCCCAGGGCACCGTGAAGGAGACGCCCGGCGACTGCCAGGTGCCGATCGTGGTGGCGGGCGTCCACGTGCGCCCCGGCGACGTGATCGTGGCCGACGACGACGGTGTCGTGTGCGTGAAGCGCGAGGACGCCGAGGCCGTGCTGGCGAAGGCGCAGGAGCGCGAGGCCAACGAGGGCTCGAAGCGCGCACGCCTCGCGGCGGGCGAGCTCGGCCTCGACATCTACTCCATGCGCGAGCGTCTCGCCGAGAAGGGTCTGCGCTACGTCGACTTCTCGGAGCAGCAGTGACGCAGACCGCGATCCGCTGCGACGCGATGCGCGGCGGCACGTCGAAGGGCCTCGTGTTCCGTCGCGAGGACCTGCCCGACGACCGTGCCGTCCGCGACGCGGTGCTGCTGGCCGCGATGGGCTCGCCCGACGAGCGCGAGATCGACGGCATGGGCGGCGCCCACCCGCTCACGTCGAAGGTCGCGGTCGTCTCGCCGTCGACGCGCGACGGCGCCGACGTCGACTACCTCTTCCTCCAGGTGTGGCCCGACCGGCCCGAGGTCTCCGACAGCCAGAACTGCGGCAACATGCTCGCCGCGGTCGGCCCGTTCGCGATCGAGCACGGCATGGTCGAGGCGCACGACGGCGTCACGCCCGTGCGCATCTGGATGGAGAACACCGACACCCTCGCGACGGCGTACGTCGAGACGCCCGGCGGCGAGGTCCGCTACGACGGCGAGGCGCGGATCGACGGCGTACCCGGATCGCACGCGCCGATCCCGCTGGAGTTCGCCGACACCGCGGGCTCGTCGTGCGGTGCGCTGCTGCCGACGGGCAACGTGATCGACGAGATCGCGGGCGTGCGCGTGACGTGCATCGACAACGGCATGCCGGTCGTGTGCCTCGCGGCGTCGGACCTCGGCCTCACCGGCGCCGAGACGCCCGCCGAGATCGAGGCGATGCCCGAGGTGAAGGCGCGCATCGAGGCGGTGCGCCTGGCCGCGGGGCCGCTCATGAACCTCGGCGACGTCACGAACCAGACCGTGCCGAAGATGTCGCTGCTCTCGCCGCCCGCCGAGGGCGGGCACGTGAGCACGCGCACGCTCATCCCCCACCGCGTGCACGAGGCGATCGGGGTGCTGGGCGCGGTGTCGGTGGCGACCGCGTGCCTGCTGCCCGGCTCCGTGGGTGCGGAGGTCGCCGAGATCCCGTCGTACGACGGTCCTCTCGACGTCGTGGTCGAGCACCCCACCGGGTTCTTCACCGTGAGCCTCGAGGTCGACACCAGCAGCGGCACTCCTGACGTGCGCCGCGCCGCGCTGCTGCGCACCGCCCGCCTGCTGATGCGCGGCGAGGTCATGGTGCCGTCGAGCGTCTGGAGCGGCTCATGACGCGCGTCGCCCTCATCGGGCTCGGCGAGGTCGGCCGCGTGTTCGTCGAGGACCTGCGCGCCGCCGGCATCCGCGACCTGTCCGCGTGGGACACGGCCTTCACCGACGAGAGCAGCCGCGCGAGCCGCAACGCCGCCGAGCTCGGTGTCGCCCGCGCCGGTTCCGCACCCGCCGCTGTGCGGGGCGCCGACCTCGTGGTCAGCGCCGTCACGGCGGCCCGCTGCGTGGCCGCTGCCGAGTCGGTCGTGCCCGGCCTCGCCGAGGGTACCTGGTTCTTCGACCTCAACTCCTCCTCCCCCGGCCACAAGCAGGCTGCCGCTGCCGCCGTCGACGGCGCGGGCGGCCGGTACGTCGAGGCGGCGCTGATGTCGCCGATCGGCCCGAAGCGCCTCGGGTCGCCGTTCCTCCTCGGCGGGCCGCACGCATCTGCGTTCGCGGATTCGGCTGCGGCGTACGGGATCGGCGACGTCACGGTCGTGTCCGACTCGGTCGGACGCGCGGCCGCCACGAAGCTGTGCCGCTCGGTGGTGGTGAAGGGGCTCGAGTCGCTGCTCGCCGAGTCGCTGCTCACCGCGCGGAGGTTCGGGGTCGAGCGCGACGTGCTCGACTCGCTGCCCAACATCCTGCCGCCGGCGGACTGGGAGGCTGTCGCGGGCTACTTCATCTCGCGCTCGCTGCAGCACGGGCAGCGCCGCTCGGAGGAGATGGAGGAGGCGGCCGCCACGGTGTCCGAGGCCGGCATCGACCCGTTCATGTCGCTCGCCGCGGTGCAGCGGCAGCGCTGGGCGGCGCAGTTCCCCGACGCTCTCGAGGCCGGCTCGACCCTCGGCATGGTCGACGCCGTCCTGGCCGCGCTCGACAAGGAGGATCCCGCGTGATCATCGACTGCCACGGCCACTACACGACCGCGCCGGCGCCGCACAACGAGTGGCGCGAGAGCCAGCTCGACGCGTTCCTGAACGGCACCAAGGCTCCGACGTACCCGGTCATCTCCGACGACGAGATCCGCGAGACCATCGAGCTCAACCAGCTCAAGCTGCTGCGCGAGCGCGGCGCCGACCTCACGATCTTCTCGCCGCGCGCGTCGGCGATGGCGCACCACGAGGGCGACCTCGGAGTGGGCATCGCCTGGTCCTACGCGTGCAACGACCTCATCGCGCGCGTGGTCGACCTGTTCCCCGAGACGTTCGTGGGCGTGTGCCAGCTGCCGCAGTTCGCCGGCGAGCCGCTCGACGCCGCCATCGCCGAGCTGCAGCGCTGCGTCGACATGGGCTTCGTCGGGCTCAACCTCAACCCCGACCCGAGCGGCGGCCGCTGGAGCTCGCCACCGCTGACCGACCGCTACTGGTACCCGATGTACGAGGCGATGGTCGAGCTCGACGTGCCGGCGATGGTCCACGTCTCGGCCAGCTGCACACCGGTCTTCCACGCGACCGGCGCGCACTACATCAACGCCGACACCACGGCGTTCATGCAGCTGATCCAGGGCGACCTGTTCGCCGACTTCCCCGACCTGCGCCTGGTGATCCCGCACGGCGGCGGCGCGGTGCCCTACCACTGGGGCCGCTACCGCGGGCTCGCCGACATGCTCAAGAAGCCGTCGCTCGACACCCACGTGATGAAGAACGTCTGGTTCGACACCTGCGTCTACCACCAGCCGGGCATCGACCTGCTGTTCGAGGTCATCGACGTCGACAACATCCTGTTCGGCTCGGAGATGGTGGGCGCCGTCCGCGGCATCGACCCGCAGACCGGGCACTACTTCGACGACACCAAGCGGTACGTCGACGCCCTCGACATCTCGGAGGCGCAGAAGGCCCAGGTCTTCAGCGGCAACGCGCGCCGCGTCTACCCGCGTCTCGACGCACGCCTCAAGGAGCAGGGTCGCTGATGCCCGCCTTCACCAAGGACGCCGACTGGCTCGACTGGGACGCAAGCCCCACGAAGCCGACGTACGTGCCGCCGCCCGGCGCGGTCGACGCGCACTGCCACGTGTTCGGCCCTGGCGACGAGTTCCCGTTCGCGCCCGAGCGCAAGTACACGCCGTGCGACGCGAGCAAGGACCAGCTCTGGGCGCTGCGCGACTTCCTCGGCTTCGAGCGCAACGTCGTCGTGCAGGCGACGTGCCACGGGGCCGACAACTCCGCGATGGTCGACGCGCTGCTGCACTCCGACGGGCGCGCCCGCGGGGTCGCCACCATCCGGCCCGACGTGACCGACCGCGACCTCTACGACATGCACCAGGCCGGCGTGCGCGGCGTGCGCTTCAACTTCGTCAAGCGCCTCGTCGACCCCAAGCCCGACGCCTACTACCGCGCGCTGGTCGAGCGGATCGCGCCGCTGGGCTGGCATGTCGTCATCTACTTCGAGGCCGCCGACCTGGCCGAGCGCTGGAACCTGTTCACCTCGCTGCCCGTGACCGTCGTGGTCGACCACATGGGCCGACCCGACGTCAGCAAGCCGGTCGACGGCGAGGAGTTCGGCCAGTTCCTCCTGTTCATGGAGGAGAACCTCAACGTCTGGAGCAAGGTCAGCTGCCCCGAGCGGCTGTCGGTGCAGGGCCCTCCGACGTACGCCGACGTCCGGCCCTTCGCCCGCACGGTGGTCGAGAGGTTCCCCGACCGCGTGCTCTGGGGCACCGACTGGCCGCACCCCAACATGAAGAGCCACATGCCCGACGACGGCCTCCTGGTCGACGTCATCCCGCACATCGCGCCGACGGCGGAGCTGCAGCAGGCCCTGCTGGTCGACAACCCGACCCGTCTCTACTGGGAGGACTGATGGTCGACAACTCCGCGCTCGACGACATCCCCGGCACCACGGTGTTCACCGCGGAACGGTCGAGGAAGGGCTACCACCTCAACCAGTTCTGCATGAGCCTCATGAAGGCCGAGAACCGCGATCGGTTCCACGCCGACGAGCGCGCCTACCTCGACGAGTGGCCGATGAGCGAGGAGCAGAAGCAGGCGGTGGTCGACCGCGACTTCCAGCGGATGCTCGACCTCGGCGGCAACGTCTACTTCCTGTCCAAGATCTTCGCCAGCGACGGCCTCTCCTACGTGCAGGCCGTCTCCACCATGACCGAGTACTCCGTCGAGGAGTACCAGGCGATGATGCTGGCCGGCGGGCGGAGCCCGGACGGCTGGCGCTCCAAGAGCGAGAGGCCCTCCTGACATGGCACGCATCACCGCCGGGCTGACCACCAGCCACGTCCCCGCCATCGGCATGGCGGTCGACCTCGGCAAGACCGAGGAGGACTACTGGAAGCCGGTGTTCGCCGGCTACGAGTGGACCAAGCAGTGGGCGCAGGCCGACCCGCCCGACGTCGTGATCCTCGTCTACAACGACCACGCGTCCGCCTTCGACCTCAGCATGATCCCGACCTTCGCCCTGGGCACGGCCGCGTCGTTCCCGCCGTGCGACGAGGGCTACGGGCCCCGGCCCGTCCCGGTCGTCGAGGGCCACCCCGAGCTCGCAGCGCACCTGGCGCAGTCGCTCATCCTCGACGAGTTCGACCTCACGCTGGTCAACGAGCTGGCGGTCGACCACGGGCTGACCGTGCCGATGTCGCTCGTCTACGGCTCCCCCGAGGCGTGGCCCACCCGCGTCATCCCGCTCGCGGTCAACGTCGTGCAGTACCCGCCGCCCACCGGCAAGCGCTGCTACGACCTCGGCACGGCGATCCGCCGCGCGGTCGAGAACTTCCCCGAGGACCTCAAGGTCCAGGTCTGGGGCACCGGCGGCATGAGCCACCAGATCCAGGGCGCCCGCGCCGGACTCATCAACCAGGAGTGGGACAACCGCTTCCTCGACCTCATCGTCGACGACCCCGGCACTGCCGCCGCCATCCCGCACCTGGAGTACCTGCGCGAGACCGGCTCCGAGGGCATCGAGATGGTGATGTGGCTGATCATGCGCGGCGCCATGGGCGGCTCCGTCGAGGAGCTGCACCGCTTCTACCACGTGCCCGCGAGCAACACGGCCGTCGGCCATCTCGTCGTCCAGCCCACCTCCTGACGCTGCACCCTTCGACCTGACACGAGAGAGACCACACGCATGCGCATCGCCCTAGCCGGAGCCGGCGCCTTCGGCATCAAGCACCTCGACGGCCTGAAGAACATCGACGGCGTCACCATCACCTCGATCGTGAGCCGTCGCCTGGAGCAGGCCGAGGAGGTGGCCGAGAAGTACGGCGCCCCGCACGCCACGACCGAGCTCGACGAAGCGCTCGCGCGCGACGACGTCGACGCCGTGATCCTCTGCACCCCGACGCAGCTGCACGCGTCGCAGTCGATCGCGGCGATGCGTGCGGGCAAGCACGTGCAGGTCGAGATCCCGCTCGCCGACTCGTGGGCCGACGCCCTCGAGGTGCAGCGGGTGCAGGAGGAGACCGGTCTCGTCGCGATGGTCGGCCACACGCGGCGCTTCAACCCGTCGCACCAGTGGGTGCACCGGCGCATCGTCGACGGCGAGCTCGCGATCCAGCAGATGGACGTGCAGACGTACTTCTTCCGGCGTACCAACATGAACGCCCTCGGACAGCCGCGCTCGTGGACCGACCACCTGCTCTGGCACCACGCCGCGCACACGGTCGACCTGTTCCAGTACCAGACCGGCGAGAAGGTCACGATCGCCAACGCCGTGCAGGGCCCGCTGCACCCGGAGCTCGGCATCGCGATGGACATGTCCATCCAGCTGCGCACCGAGAACGGCAAGATCTGCACGCTCTCGCTGTCGTTCAACAACGACGGGCCGCTGGGCACCTTCTTCCGCTACATCTGCGACAACGGCACCTACATCGCCCGCTACGACGACCTCGTCAACGGCAAGGAGGAGCCGATCGACGTCACCGCGGTCGACGTCTCCACCAACGGCATCGAGCTGCAGGACCGCGAGTTCGTCGCGGCGATCCGCGAGGGCCGCGAGCCCAACAGCTCGGTCCGCCAGGTGCTCGACTGCTACCGCGTCCTGGGCGAGCTGGAAGCCCAGCTCGCCACCCAAGCCTGACCCACCCGCTTTGGAGGTCTGAGAGGTAGCCATACCTACCGCTCAGACCTCCAAAGCGGATCCCAGAGGAGTCTCATGGAGAAGGCACGGTTCGACGAGTACATCCGGCGGTTCAACGCGGAGGACGCCACGGCGTTCGACGAGTTCCTGCAGCCGGACATGCGCATGCAGAACGGCACGCTCGTCTACTACGGCGTCCAGGGCATGAAGGACCACTACGCCAAGATCTGGGGCAGGTTCAAGGAGACCCTCGTCGTGCCGCGGTTCGTGAGCGACGACGAGACCCTCGCCATCGAGATGGAGACGAACTTCCTCGCCCTCGACGACCACGAGGAGACCATCTTCGGCCCGGTCAGCAAGGGCGACCAGTTCGACTTCCGCGGGATCATCATGTACCGCCTCAAGGACGACAAGTTCGCCGAGATCCGCGTCGCCTACAACTCCTTCACCTTCACCGGAGTCGACGGCACGACGAGAGAGCTCGGCATCCCCCACTGACGCAGCCACCCGCTCTGGAGGCCTGAGCGGTAGGTACAGGTACCGCTCAGACCTCCGAAGCGGTGGTCCAGCCGCCGGGGAGGACGGCGGACCAGCCGCCGTCGACCATGAGGTTGGCACCGGTCACGTACGACGCCTCGTCGGAGGCCAGGAAGAGCGCGCAGCGCACGACCTCCTCGGCGTCGCCCACGCGACCGAGCGGGATGTGCGCGGCGATCGTGCGCATCGGGTGGTCGTCGGCGAGCAGGTCGCCCTCGGTCGCGGGAGTGCGGATCATGCCGGGGCTCACGCAGTTCACGCGGATGCCGTACGGCGCACCCTCCGCGGCGAGCTGCTTGGTCGCGGCGACGACACCGCCCTTGGTGACGGTGTGCGCGATGCGGGTGTTCGTCATGCTGCCCGTCACGCCCGCGGTCGAGCCGACCAGCACCACGCTCGCACCAGGTGAGCGCTTCAGCCACGGCCACGCGTGCTTCGCGGGGAGGAACACCACGTCGAGCTCGTGCGCGAGCACGAAGCGCCAGTCGTCGTACGACGTCTCGTCGACCGGCGCGAAGCGCGTCGCACCGGCGTTGAGGTAGAGCACGTCGATGCGACCGTGGCGCTCCCCCACGTCGGCGAGCCAGTCGCGCACAGCCTCCTCGTCGGTGAGGTCGACGGTCGCCCAGCCCCCGCCCGGCGTGACGTCGCACCCCTCGACGACGGCGCCCTCGGCGGCGAAGAGCCGTGCCGCGACCGCACCCTGACCCGACGCCGTACCCGAGATGACGGCGACCTTGCCGGCGAGCCGCCCGGGCATCAGCGCACCGCGACCGGGTTCACCGGCGATCCGACCGCGCCCGTGACCGGGAGCGGGGCGGCGGTGAGGAAGAAGTCGTAGACGCCGTCGGCGGCACAGGCGGCGGCCAGCTCGTCGGGCGCCCACATCTCGCCGATGAACAGGCCGATGTGCGGGATCACGACCTGGTGCAGCGGCTGGAACGCGACGTCGAACTCGTTGGGGCGGACCTCGAAACCCCAAGTATCCGTGGCGATCGCGGCGATCTCCGTGGCGTGCAGCCAGTCCGCGGTCGTGAACGAGAGACCGGGGGCCGAGCCACCGGCGTAGTCGCCCCAGCCGAGCCGCCGGGTGCGCGCGTACTGGCCCGTGCGCACGATGACGATGTCGCCGCGGCCCACGCGCGACGATGCGCCCTGGCGCTCGATGGTCGCCTCGAGGTGCTCCTCGGTGATCGCGAAGCCGTCGGGCAGCTCGCCGTGCTCGTCGCCGAAGGCGCGGCCCACGTCGAGCAGCACGCCGCGGCCGGCGATGACGTCGGCCACGGTCTCGATGCCGGTGACGGCGTCACCGAGACCGGTCACGACCTCGCCTGCGCGACGGCCGTTCCAGGCGCGACCGTGGTCGAAGATGTGGCCGAGCCCGTCCCACTGCGTCGAGCACTGCAGC
The DNA here is from genome assembly GCA_046330715.1 of Candidatus Nanopelagicales bacterium. Classification (GTDB taxonomy): domain Bacteria; phylum Actinomycetota; class Actinomycetes; order S36-B12; family CAIYMF01; genus Longivirga. The sequence goes on along the minus strand of JAXLSG010000001.1, from coordinate 531,798 downwards.
GGCATCGCGATGACGTCGTCGGCCCCACCGATGCCGTGCGGGAAGCCCTGCACGCCGGCCTCGGCGTCGGTGCCGGTGTCGAGCATCGTGTGCACCGGGTTGGTGCGCCGGCGCCAGCCCTTCTGCGGGCCGTCCATGTCGAACCGCTGCGAGAGCGAGTACGACTGCCCGGTGCGGATCAACGCCGCGGCGGAGCGACGCTTCTCGGCGTCGAGGAAGTTCATCGTTCCGCGCACGTCGTCCTCGCCCCACCGCCCCCAGTTCGAGACGCGGGCCACGGTCGCCGCGATCGCGCCCTCGGGATCGGTGCGGTCGATCATCGGGCGGCCCTGATCTCGGCGAAGGTGTCGGCGACCCAGTCGCAGATGTAGTCGCGCACCCAGGGCAGGTGGTCGAGGCCGATGTGCTCGGTCGCCCCCTCCTCGGCGGTGAAGAGGCGCAGCTCCCGCTTCGGGCTGTTCACCGCCTGCTCGTAGGAGCGGTGGGCCATCGCCACCGGGATCTGGCGGTCGCCCTCGCCGTGCGCGATCAGGAACGGGACGGTGATCTGCTCGACCACGCCCTCGAGGTTGACGCCGTCGGCCATGTCGAGGAACGAGTCCATGTCGTCGTAGCCCCACACCCAGAGCACGTGCTCCCAGTAGTGCGGCACCGGTCGCTCGCCCTCGCGCTGCACACGCGCGCGCTGCACGGCGCCCCAGTCGTGGTTCGCACCCCACGCGACGACGAGCGCGATGCGCTTCTCGAACGCCGCGGCGCGCGGCGCGTAGTAGCCGCCGAGCGACCAGCCGACCAGGCCGATGAGACCTGCGTCGACGTCGTCGCGCTGCTCGAGCCAGTCGACGCACGCGGCAGCCCAGACCTCGGTGTCGATCTGCGCCGTCAGGCCCCGCAGGCGCAGCGCCTCGCCCGAGCCGGGGCAGTCGACCATGAGGGTCGAGATCCCTCGCGCGGCGAGCTCGTGGTGGGTGTCGGAGGCGACCATGTGCTCCTTGGTGGAGTCGAGGCCGTTGAACATGATCAGCACCGGCTTCGGGCCGTCGCCGGGCGCCTTCGAGAAGTACGCCGGCAGCGCGGAGTCGCCGAACGGGATCTCGACGCGCGTGGTCGCGGGGTCGATCAGCTCGAAGGACTCGACCTGGATGTCGAGCAGGTGCTGGTAGGTCGCGATGCGCTCCTCGCTGCCGGCGGCCTGCATGCGCTCGGCCTGCGCGAGGTAGTTCGACGCGCGCTGCAGCTTCTGCCCCGCGGTACGCCGGTGACCCGCGGCGAGGTCCTCGCGCGCGGAGTCCTCGAGCTGCTGCGCGACCGCCTTCCACGCGGCGAGGAACTCGCGCGTGCCGGCGTCCTCGCCGCGCTGCGCGGCGTCGCGGATGGGACGGCACGCACGGTCGACCTCGTCGATGAGCCCGCCGCTGTTGAGCGTGGCGACGACGCTGAGGTTCCAGACGTAGTTGCCCGGGAAGTACTCGAACACGGCGGATCTCCTAGGTGGTGGACGGGTCGACGTAGGACGGGCGCATGGCGTCGGACACGGTCTTCGCGCCGGCGTGGCCGGCGGCCCCGCCGTCGACGGCGATCTCGGCACCGGTGACGAACGACGCGTCGTCGCTCAGCAGGAACGCGACGACGGTCGCGACCTCGTGCGGGTCGCCCGCGCGACCGAGCGCGGAGTCGGCCACGGAGGCGGTGCGGAAGACCTCGGGGGCGCTGCGGGTCATCGCGGTGTCGATGAAGCCGGGGTTCACCGCGTTCACGCGGATGCCGGCGGGACCGAGCTCGAGGCTGGCGCTGCGCGTCAGCCCGCGCACGGCCCACTTGCTGGTCGTGTAGGCCACCGGGTAGTGGCCGTTGACGCCCGCGAGCGAGCCGATCGTGACGACCGACGACCCGGGCGGCATCAGGGGCGCGAGCGCCTGGATGCCGAGCAGCGGGCCGCCCACGTTGATCGCGTGCACGCGGGCGAGGTCGTCAGCCCGTACGTCGCCGACGCGCGCCCGCCAGGTGACGCCGGCGCAGGCGACGTACCCGTGCACGGGGCCGCTGCCGAGCTCGTCGACGAGCGCGGACCACGACTCCTCGTCGGCGACGTCGAGGACGTGCCGGACGACGCGCTCGTCGGCGCCGTCCCAGGCCAGGTCGGTCGCATGCACGGTCGCGCCCCGGTCGACGAGGACGTCGACCACCGCGGCACCGATGCCGCCCGCGGCACCCGTCACGACGACCGTGCGGCCGTCGAACCGGCTCACGCGACGTCCTGCGGCCGCCGGGGGTGGGAGGCGCGCACGGCGGCGGTGTCGCGGCGACGCGGAGCCGGGAACGGCACAGGCGCACGGCCCTCGACGACCCGGTTGCTGATCGTGCCGATGCCCTCGACGGTCAGCGTGACGACGTCGCCGGGCACGAGCGGCGGCGGGTTCTCGCGAGAGCCGTTGACCCCCCACAGCTCGGCGAGGCAGCCGCCGTTGCCGACCGTGCCCGAGCCGAGCACGTCGCCCGGGTGCACGTCGGCGTCGCGCGAGGCGTAGGCCACCATCGCCTCCGGGGTCCAGCCGATGTTCGACAGCAGGTCGCGACCGACGACCGCGCCGTTGACCTCGGCCGTGCACCACAGGTCGAGGAAGCCCTCGTCGTCGCGGTAGGGCTCGAGCTCGTCGGCCGTGACGATCCAGGGGCCGAGGGTGCTGGCGAAGTCCTTGCCCTTGCAGGGGCCGAGGTTCACCTGCATCTCGCGGCCCTGCAGGTCGCGCGCCGACCAGTCGTTGAGGATCGTGAAGCCGAGGACGACGTCCTTCGCCGACTCCGGCGTGAGGTCGCGGCCGCGCGCACCGAGGACCGTCGCGACCTCGAGCTCGAAGTCGAGCGCCTTCGAGCCACCGGGCACGGGGACGTCGTCGCCCGTGGCGATCACGGACGACGAGTTCGTGAAGTAGAAGGTGGGCGCGTCGTACCAGGCGTCGGGCACGCCACCGACGCCGTCGATGCTGCGGCGCACGCCGCGCACGTGCTCCTCGAAGGCGACGAAGTCGCGCATGCTCCGCGGGCGCAGCGGGGCGAGGAGCACGACGTCGTCGAGCGGCACCGGCTCGTCGCGCAGCGCGACGGTGCCGGCTTCGAGCGTGCGCTCGAGACCGGCGCGCACGAGGTCGTCGACGGTGACGCCGGGCGGCAGCAGGTGCACGCCGTCCTCGGCGACGACGCCGGAGCGCTCGTCGCCGAAGAAGGTCAGGCGGGCGAGACGCACCTCAGACGGGCGGGGCCACGAACAGGCCCTGGTCCGGGTCGTTGAACGACTTCTTCGCGACGAACTCGTCCATCTGGTTCGCCGTGCCCCACTGGTCCTGCACGTCGGGGTAGGTGAAGTCGTACTTGCTCGGGTGCCAGATGTCCTCGTCGATGCTCTCCATCGCCGTCGTGTACTCGACCGTGTTGCCGGCCGGGTCGAGGAAGTAGGAGAACGTGTTGTTGCCCGCCTTGTGACGGCCGGGGCCCCAGATCTTCTCGACGCCGAGGCGGAGCAGGCGGCCGGTGCCGCGCATGTACTCGTCGATGCCGCGCATCTCGAACGACGCGTGGTGCAGCGAGTGGTGCGGGCACCGCGCGATCGCGATCGAGTGGTGCTGCGGGCTGATCCGCAGGAACCACATCATCTCGCCCATGTGCGGGTGGATGAGCTGGTCGGTGACGGCGAAGTCGAGGTTGTCGACGTACCACTGCACGGTCGACTCGGGGTTCGGCGAGTTGAACACCACGTGCGACAGGGCGACCGGGATCGACTCGCCCTCCTCGATCTTGCGGTGCTGGCGCACCTCGACGTCGGTCGAGACCTCGACGGTGCGTCCGTCGCCGTCGAAGAAGCGGAAGCCGTAGCCGCCTCCGGGGGTGTCGAGCGAGCCCGGCTCGTTGATGAGCTTCACGTCGGCGGCGCCGAGGCGCGCGGCGAGGGCGTCGACGTCGGCACGGTCCTTCGCGCCGAACGCAACGAGATCGACGCGCTTGGCCTCGTCCTGGCGGATGCGTACGGCGTACTGCTCGGGCGAGCCCTCGGCCGCGAGGAACGACAGGCCGCTGTCGGAGGCGACCTCGGTGAGGCCCCACGTGTCGCGGTAGAAGGCCCGCTGGGTGTCGAAGTCGGGCACCGCCAGGTCGATGTGGCGGACGTGGGTGATCAGGCGCTCGGGCACGGTGCTTCTCCGGTGTCGTTCGTGGGGAGGTCAGACGGGCTGGGAGACGAGCTTGACGACCTGCGCCACGAGCCCGGGCACGTCGCCCTGCTCGTGGTCGAGCAGCCACTGGGCCAGCTGCAGCGACGCCTCGGCGACGAACTTCGCGCGCGGGACGCGGCGCTCGTTGAACTCGTCCCACATCTCCTGCGTGGGGGCGTCGTACTTCAGCAGCACATCGGCGAGCACGGTGGCGTCCTCGAACGCCATCGCCGCACCCTGCGCGATGGTGGGCGGGCACACGTGCGCGGCGTCGCCGACGAGCACGACCCGGCCGCGGTTCCACGGAGCGTCGAGCACGTGGAACTCGAACCAGGTGTAGTTGACCTGGTCGGGGTCGGTGATGAGCGGTCGGATGTCGTCCCACGGCCCGTGGTAGGCCTGCGACTCCTCGATCATGATGTCGAGCCACTCCTGCTTGGACAGGGTGCTGCGGTCCTGAGCGGCCTCGACGATGTAGGCGTAGAGGCTGTCCTCGCCCGTCGGGCAGTAGCCCGCGATGTACTGCGGACCGCCGTAGTAGAGGTCGGTGCGCGTGACCGACTCGGGGCGCGGCGCGAACACGCGCCAGATGCCCATGCCGACCGACTTGGTCTCCAGCGGTACGCCGATCTGGCGGCGGGTCCAGCTGCGGATGCCGTCGGCGCCGATGACGACGTCGTAGCGCGCGGTCTCGCCGTCGGCGAAGTGCACGTCGACGCCCTCGTCGTCCTGGCGCAGCTCGTTGATCGTGGAGCCGAAGCGGAACTTCACGCCGAGCGACTCGGCGCGCTTGACGAGGATGCGGGCGAGCTCGGGGCGGAACATGCCCATCGTGGCCGGCTGGGTCGGCAACCCGGTCTTCACGTCGGGCATCTCGACGATGAGGGTGCCGTTCGGGTCGGGGGCGCGCAGGCCGAGCGAGTCGAAGCCGTAGCCCTGCGCCGCGCACTCGTCCCAGACACCGAGCTTGTCGAGGATGCGCAGCGCGTTGCCCTGAAGCGTGATGCCGGACCCGAGCGCCGACACCTCGGGATTGATCTCGGCGACCTCGACGTTCACGCCGCCCTCGGCCAGCAGGATCGCGGCAGCCGTGCCGGCAGCACCGGCACCGATGACGAGGACGTTCGAGACGGCAGGCATGCGGGCTCCTGGAAGCGTGATGACCGGACCGGATACGCCGGTTTCGTGCTGAAATCGTGACCGAAGCGGGCGGTACGGGGAAGGTCCGGCCTCGGTATGCCAGGCATCCGCCGAGCGGATGCGTCAGGCGTCGAGGAAGCCGACCATCATCCGCCGCAGCCCGTCGGCGAAGGCGCGCTCGCTCGCCGGTCCGCCGCTGAAGCCCGGGCCGTACGCCGTGCGCACCACGAGCGCCGAGAACGCCACCTCGAATGCCGCGCGCACGTCCCGCTCCGGGTCGGGGCGCGACGCCGCGGCGCCTGCGTCGAGCAGGCGGGCGGTGAACCTGTCGCCGAGGTCGCGCGTGTAGGCGCTGCCCCGCCTGCTCACCTCGGCGTGGACGCCCGAGATCAGGACGACGGACCGCAGCAGTGCCGCGTGGCGGCGGAACTGCGCGACCAGCGCGCGCACGGCACGGTCGACCGCCTGCTCGGGCGTGAGGCGCCGCCACGCCGCCGAGTCGTCGAAGACCGAGTGCTCGGCCACGATCGCCGACATGCCGTGCTCGTAGACGGCGAGGAACAGCGCGTCCTTGGTGTCGACCCGCTCGTACAGGGCGCGCGGTGCGACGCCGGCGCGCTCGCAGACGGCTGCGATCGTGAACGCCTCGTAGCCGCCCTCCTCCAGGAGGGCGACCCCCGCGTCGAGCACGCGCGCCCACGCCTCCCGGCTGCGCTTCTGCAGCGGGGGCCGCACGCCGAGCTCGTCGCTCTCCGCTCCGGTCGTCACCGCCTCATCCTCTCGTGCGCGGCGCGAGCGGTCGTCGACGCCCTCTTCGGCAGGGCATTGACAGACAGCACCCGTACCCGCATCCTCTCCGCTAACCGTATCGCCTACTACGTTTTGGAGTCGCCGTGATCGTGGCTCTCTCCTCGGCTCGTATCCGACGCGACCTGAGGTCGGGTTTCGAGGAGGCGGCGCTCGCGATGGTCGCAGGGTCCCGCGCCGAAGCAGGCTGCGTGTCCTACGCGTTCGCGGCGGATCTCGGGGACCCCGATGTCGTGCTCTGCGTCGAGGTCTGGCTCGACGACGACGCCCTCGAGACGCACATGGCGGCCGAGCACACCCAGCGGTTCCTCGCCGCCGCGCCCTCGCTCACCGACGGCGACCCGCAGATGCAGCTCTACCGGGTCGCCGCACAGGACTGACGAACAGCACACCGACCACCGTCACCGCAGGAGAGCCCATGAGCACGCACGGACGGGTCGCCGTCATCGGAGCCGGACCAGCAGGGATGGCGGCAGCGCTGTCGATCCACCAGGCGGGGCACGAGGTCCTGCTGCTCGAGCGCTACAAGGAGGCGCGGCCGGCAGGCAACATCCTCAACCTGTGGCCGCCGCCCATCAAGGCGCTCGGCCTCATCGGCGTCGACACCGTCGACCTCGGCGCGCCCTGCTACTCGGAGTTCCGGGCGCCCTCGGGGAAGGTGCGGGTGAAGGTGCTGCTGCCCGACGAGGTCGTCGCCGAGTACGGCGGCGGCTTCATCGGCCTGCTGCGCCCAGGGCTCTACGAGCGGATGGTCGCCGCGCTGCCCGAGGGCATGCTCCAGGTGAGCCGCGGGGTCGCGAGCATCGAGCAGGACGAGTCCGGCGTCCGCCTGCACATGGACTCGGGCGAGGTCGAGGAGGTCGACGTCGTCGTCGGCTCCGACGGCATCGACTCGCTCGTGCGCCGCACGCTCTGGGGCGACCAGCCCAAGCGCGAGCACAACCTGCACATCTTCGGCGGCTACACGTTCGACAGCCCCGCCGGCGCCGAGCCGGGCCTGTGCGTCCTCACGCACAGCCGCACCGTGCAGGGCAGCTGGACCGCGATCCGCCACCACGGCCAGGACGGCTTCCAGTGGTGGGTGCTCGGCGCGTGGGACGCGAGCAAGGAGTTCACCGCCGACCCGAAGGAGACAGCCGCCACGATGGCGGCAGGCTTCCCGGCTCCGCTCCCCGGACTCATCGCCGCGACCGCTCCCGAGCACGTGCAGCGCTGGGTGCTGCGCGACCGGCCGGGGCTCACGCAGTGGTCGAAGGGCCGCGCCACGGTGGTGGGCGACGCCGCGCACCCGACGTCGCCGTACGCCGCCTACGGCGCCGGCATGGCGATCGAGGACGGCTACTACCTCGGCCGCGCTCTCGCGGGCGTCGACCTCGCCGACTACGCCGCCGTGCGCACCGCGCTCGACGCCTTCGAGACGCCGCGCAAGCCGCACACCGCGGCCCAGGTCCAGCAGGCGTGGATGCTCGGCAAGATCTTCCACCACGCGCCGGCACCGCTGCGTCCCGTCCGTGACGCCGTGCTCGACCGCACGCCGTTCCTCCAGAAGCAGGTCGGTGAGAAGTCGCCGGGCGAGATCGTCGCCCAGCTCGCCGAGATCGACGCGACGGAGGCGCGCTTCCGGCAGACGCTCGGGGCCTGACGCCCGGGACCCGTCTCAGATGTCGAGGCCGTCGCCGAAGCGGAACAGCGGTGCCTCGGTGTCGAACGGGACGTCGGGGCGGCTCGCCTCGACCGCGGCCATCGACGACGGCAGGTCGAACGGGAGGCGTCCGCGCGGCGTGCGCTCCCCCAGCAGCACGTCGACGAGGACCGAGCCCTCGCAGCCGAAGTCGACGACGAGCGTCGCGGCGTCCGCGGCGATCTCCGTGAGGATGGCGGGTCGGTCGAGGTAGGCGACGAGCACCGTCGGGACCTGGCGGCAGATGCCCCTGACCCGCTCGACCTCCTCGACCGGGAAGTCCAGGGAGCCGGCGTGGAAGAACGGCTCGAGCGTCCCCGGGGTCGAGCGGGGCTCCCACGGAGCGGCGATGCGGAGCACTGCGACGTCGGCGAGCTCGGGGCTCTCGACGACCTCGGCGCGCCCGCCGAACGCCTCCGTCGCGAAGCCCTCGGCGTACACGCGCAGGCCTTCGCGCAGCGGCAGGGCGGCAGCACCGGCGTCGTTGCGCAGGACCGTGCACGCCGCCGCCTGCGCCGAGCGTCCCGCCTCGCGCGCCTCCGCTGCGCCCACGAGCCGCGCGGTCGCGTCGACGTCGACGAGCGGGGAGTCGAGGAGGCCGAGCCGCACCTTCTCGCGCAGCACGCGGCGGGCGGAGGCGTCGATGCGCTCCTCGGTGATGCGGCCCTCGGCCACGAGGTCGAGGAGCACGTCGACCGAGTGCTCGCCGCCGAGCTGGTCGACGCCGGCATCGAAGGCTCGGAGCATCCGGTCCTCGTAGGCGAGGTCCTCGACCCCCCACGGTGTGAGGGTGAGGATCCCCCAGTCGCTGCACACGATCCCGTCGAAGCCGAGCCGCTCGCGCAGCAGCCCCGTGACGATCTCCCGGTTGAAGGAGAAGCCCACCTCGTCCAGCCCGATGCCGACCGGCACGCCGTAGTACGGCATCAGCTGCGAGACGCCCGCAGCGATGACAGCCTCGAACGGCTCGAGGTGCAGGTCGAACCTCCCGCCCGGGTAGACCTGCTCCTTGCCGTAGTCGAAGTGCGGGTCCTCGCCGTCCTTCTGCGGCCCGCCGCCCGGGAAGTGCTTGGCCATCGCCGCGACCGAGGCCGGCCCGAGCGAGTCGCCCTGCAGCCCTTCGACGTACGCGACTCCCAGGCGACTGGTGAGCGCCGCGTCCTCGCCGAACGTGCTGCTCTGGCGCGACCAGCGCGGCTCTGTCGCGAGGTCGATCTGCGGGTGCAGGGCGACGCGGATGCCGACGGCGAGGTACTCGCGCCGGATCGTGTCGGCCCAGCGGCGTACCAGGTCCTCGTCGCGGGTGGCCGCGAAGCCGAGCGGCTCGGGCCACTGGGAGAACGGGCCGGCCAGGAAGCCCGTGCCGGGGTTGTCGGTGAACGAGTGCCGCGGGTCGCTCGAGACCGTGAACGGGATCCCGTTGTCGGCGATCGACGCCCGCTGCACCTCGTTGTGCCACTCCGCCAGCTCCCGCGCCGAGCGGGCTTCGAGGACGTTGGCATGGCGTACGCCGAGACCGATCAGCTCCGCGACGCTCGGGAAGCCCCACGGGCCGGGCGCATCGAGCGGCCCGACCTGGACGGCCGCGTGGAAGAGGAGCCCGGCACGCGCACGGAGATCGAGCGCGCCGAGCAGCTGCTCGACGCGCTCGTCCGCCGGTGCACCGGTCAGAAGGTCACCTGCTCGGTCGGCTTCGCGAGGCTGCCGTCCTTGTGCTGCTCGGCGATGAACGCCGAGGAGCGGGCAGCGAGCGCCATGATGGTGAGCGCCGGACCGACGTTGCTGTTCGAGGTGAACGAGGCGCCGTCGGGGATGAACAGGTTGGGGATGTCCCAGCTCTGGTTCACGCCGTTGACCACCGAGGTGCGCGGGTCGTCACCCATGCGGGCACCGCCGCACTCGTGGATCGAGGCGCCCATGGTGAGCGCCATGTTGATGCCGACCATGAAGATGGCCCGCTGCACCGGGTTGTAGTCGGGCCAGACCTTCTTCGAGTCGAGACCGAGCACCGAGCCGATGAAGTTGATCTGGTATCCGGCGTACTCGAGCATCTCGCGCAGGTGCTTGAGCTGGTGGTCGACGAGGATCCGGTCGTTCTCGCCGAGCTTGATCCGGATGTGGGCCGACGGGATGCCCCACTTGTCCTTGCGGTGCTTGGCCGTCGTCACGTAGTTCTCGTACATCGGCAGCATCTCGCCGACGCCACCGAGACCGAACGAGGTCGGCACGCCCTCCGGGACCGGGAAGCGGCCGCCGGCGCCCTGGAAGGAGATGCCGCGGACGAAGCCCTCCTCGAGCTCCGGCCCGATGTTCTCGTAGCGCGGGATGAGGATGCCGCCCGTCGGCGGGTAGAACGGGTCGGCCTCGGGCAGCGTGTCGGCCTTCGAGTAGCCGGGGAACTGCGGCACGGCGCAGAACGCGAGGCTGATCGTCTGGTCCATGAAGTAGCGGCCGAGCAGCCCGTTGTTGTTCGCCAGACCATTGGGGTAGCGGTCGCACGCGGAGTTCACGAGCAGACGGATCGTCTCGATGGTCGACGCGGCGACCACCACCACGTCGCCGAACACGCGGTGCTCGCTCTTGTCGAGGCGGTCGATGAACACCGCGCCGTCGGCGAGGCCCGTGCGCGGGTCGACCGTGATGCGCTCGACCACCGCGTCGCAACGGACCGTGAGCCGACCGGTCTCGAGGCCGGCCTGCACGCCCTTGGGCACACGACCGAGGTTCGGTGCGGCGTAGCGCCAGGCGATGACCTTGCGCTCGGGCCAGCGCTCCGCGACCTTGTCGCGGAACTGCAGCTCGACGTCGGTCAGCATCGCGGGGCCGACGTACTTCCCGGCCGGCGGGTGGTTCACGCCGGGGTCGTCGTTGCCGTAGACGCCGATGAACTCCTCGACGCGGTCGTACCAGGGCTCCATGTCGGCGTACGTGACCGGCCAGTCCATGCCGTGGCCGTCACGGCTCGCAGCCTTGAAGTCGACGTCGGACATGCGCTGCAGCACGCGGCCGTAGGCGTTGAGACGACCGCCGAGCAGCCGGCTGCGCATCCAGAGGTACGGCGCGTCGCGCGGCGTCGTGTAGGGGTTCTCCCAGTCGTTGACCAGGAACCGGTTGCTGGTCTCGCTGAAGAACGAGCGCCGCGCCTGCTTGTACTGGCCGCGCAGGAACGCCTTGGCGCGCAGGTCGAGGTCCATGCCGAGCTGACGCGGCGGCTTGGGCTTGGGCGGCTCGAACAGCTCGGGCGTGACGTCGGGACCGGCCTCGAGCAGCAGCACCTCCAGCCCGCGCTCGGTGAGCTCCTTCGCGGCCATGCTGCCGCCGGCGCCCGACCCGATGATGATCGCGTCGAAGCGGCGGTCGAAGGTCTCCATGGTCAGTTCCTCCTGCGGTCGTGCTGTCGTTCAGCGACCCGCGCACCGGACGGGCACGGGAGGGCGACGCCGGTCGGATCTATTCGGACGTTCTCCGACATAAATCCGCCGACCCCACCTTGACGCCCTCCACGGGCGCGGGACAAGGGGTGCGCGACGTATGGCAGGCATCCGTGCGGCTGATCCCCGGCGACGTGCGGCGGGAACGCGCGAGCGTCCGCCGACATCCGGCACAGACGGCCCACGAGGACCTCCGCGAAGGGACACATCGGTCGAGCGACCGGAGCGGTCGCGCGGTGCTCGGATCGGCTGCGACCTGCCGCGCTAGAATAGTGTAGAAATTCGACGTAAAGCAACAACCACCGGCCCCGCGGTGCTCGCGTCGCCCGGCGCCTCGCTGGGGCGACCGATACGATCGCCGCGACCATCGGGAGCTACGAGGAGGTTCCGTGCAGGCGCCGCCGACCGCGCGCGACATCCTCGTGCTCAGTCAGATCGTCGACCTCGTCCGCGAGACCGACGGTGCGACGCGCAGCTGGATCGAGGCGGAGACCGGCCTGGGTCGCGCGGTCGTCAACGACCGGCTCGCCGAGGGCATCGAGCTCGGGATCCTCGAGGAGCTCGAGCCGGTGGCGGAGAAGGGTCGGCGCGGTCGTCCGTCGCGGTCGCTGCGCTTCCGCGCGGAGGCCGGCGTGGTCCTCTCGGCGTGCCTCGGCGCCTCGTCGATGCACGCGGCCGTCTCGGATCTCGACGGCGAGCCGATCGTCAAGGTCTACCGCGACCTCGACGTGTCGGACGGCCCGGAAGCCACCCTGCGCGCCGTGCACAAGACGTTCCAACGGATGCTGGCGAAGGCGGGCGAGGTCGGCTCGGTGTGGGGCATCGCGATCGGCGTGCCAGGCCCCGTCGAGTTCCGCACCGGCCGCGTGGTCGCTCCCCCGATCATGCCTGGCTGGGACGGGTTCGACGTGCGCTCCTGGTTCCACCAGCGCTACGGCGCGCCCGTCTGGGTCGACAACGAGGTCAACCTCATGGCCTTCGGCGAGTGGGCGCGAGGCGAGCCGCAGGAGCGGCGCGACCTGCTCTACGTGAAGGTCGCCACGGGCATCGGTGCCGGCCTGGTCACCAACGGCCATCTGCACCGCGGCGACAACGGTGCGGCCGGCGACATCGGCCACGTCCACGTCACCGACGACAAGAAGGCCGTGTGCCGCTGCGGGAAGACCGGGTGCCTCGAGGCGATCGCCGGTGGCTGGGCCATGCTCAACCATCTCGACGGCCTGGCCCGGTCGGGTCGCAGCCCGATCCTCGCGGCGCAGCTCGAGGCCAACGGGCGGCTCGTCCCGAGCGACATCGGCCTCGCCGAGGAGCAGGGCGACCCGCTGGTGCGCAAGGCGGCGGCGAGCTCGGCTCGCATCACGGGCCAGACCGTCGCCGGTGTCGTCAACTTCGCCAACCCCGGCACGCTCGTGCTCGGCGGCGGCGTGATGCGCGGTACGTCGCTGTTCTTCGACACGTTCCGCGAGACGGTCCTCGAGAACGCGATCGAGCTCGCGTCGCGCGGCCTCACCATCCGACCCGCGTCCCTCGACTTCTTCGAGGGCGCGGTCGGCGGTGCGCTGCTCGCGGTCGAGCAGCTGTTCCGCCCGTCGACGATGCGGCTGTGGCTCGCCGACGGCGACCCCCGCGGCGCCGTCGACGACATCCACGACGCCGCCTGAGCCTCAGGCCTTCGCGACCCCCAGCCGGTTCTGCAGGAACCAGCTGTTGAGCATCGCCAGCTCGGCCGGGTTGCCGGCCTTGTCGCTCTCGACCACGACCCAGCCCGGGTAGCCGTGCGACCGCAGCGCCGCGACGAAGCCCTCGACGTCGACGAGGCCGCCCTCGGTGCCCAGCTCGTAGAACCAGCGCTCGATCCTGCGACCCGCTCCCCCCTTGAGCATCGTGGCCTCAGCGCCGGGCATGAGGTGCTCGTCGCCGCTGTCGGCGTAGCGGGTGTCCTTGAGGTGCACGTGGGTCACGCGGTCGTGGTGCGCCCCGTAGAAGGCCACCGGGTCGATCCCGCCGATCGTGAGCTCGGCCGTGTCGAGGGCAAGACCGACGGTCGCCGGATCGGTGGCGTCGAGCAGCGAGACCAGCTGCTCCTGCGTGTGGAAGCTCTGCAGGCAGTCGTAGTGCAGCGCGACCCGTACGCCGGCAGCCGCGGCGACCTCGCCGACACGGTTCCACAGCGAGCCGACGACGGCCGCGTCGTCGGGGCCGAGCGGCGGTGCCATCCAGGCAGAGCCCGTCGGCCGGACGACGAGCTGCTCGCCCCCGACCGCGCCGAGCATCTCGATGAACGGCTTCGACGCCTCGACGATCGCGTCGTGGTCCGCCGGGTTGCGGGTCATCCAGAACGCGTAGCCGGTCTCCTCGGCGGGCTGCCCCGGGTCCCAGGACCACGACGACACCCCGTGCACGCCGGCCCGGGCCAGGAAGGCGAGCAGCCCGTCGGGGCCGCCGTGGTTGATCTCGATGATCCCCGGGTGCCCGAGGTTCTCCCAGCGACCGCCCATGCCCGCGGCGAGCTCGACGTGGTCGAACCCCAGCACCGACATGGTCTTCAGGGCGCGGAGCTGGTCCTCGTGGCGCACGAAGACGTCCATCCGGAAGTTCCAGGCGTTGATGGCGTAGGCCCAGCGCAGCGAGTCCTTCACAGCCCGGCCTCCGCCTCGCGTCGCGCCTCGGCGAGCACGTTGTCGATGTACCACTTCGCGACGCACGTGGCCTCGGCATAGGTGCCGCCGCCGAGCTCGGCCTTGTCGTGCTCGACCGTGAGCCAGCCGTCGTAGCCGGACGCGACGATCTCCTTCATGAGCGCCGGGAAGTCGACCTTGCCGCCCTCCCCCATCGGGTAGAACCAGCGCGGCACGTCGGGCGCCATCAGCTCGGGGTCAGGAGGCGTCCTGTACTGGTCGGTGGTGTCGACGTCCTTCGTGTCCTTGAAGTGGAAGCCGGTGCAGCGGTCCTTGTAGTCGCGGAACATCTGCACGGGGTCGACGCCGGCGATCGTGTGCTGCGCGGTGTCGCAGAAGAAGTAGACGTACTCGGGGTCCGTGTACTCGAAGAAGAGCTCGAGCTGCGGGCGGGTGCGGATCGCGCCCCAGAACTCGAAGTGGCACGTCGTCCTGAGCCCGTGCTCGAGGGTGATCCGACCGACCCGGTTCCACAGGTCGGCGACGACCTTGATCGTGTCGTCGGTGACCGGCTCGGTCTGCCAGTCGGTCGAGGTCGGCATGACGATGAAGTTCTCGACGCCGACGAGCCCCTCGATGCCGCGCAGGGTGTACTCGCAGTCGGCCACGATCCGGTCGTGCGTCTCGCGCACGTGCGGAGCCGTGTGCTTCGTGGCGTACGGATACGCCGAGAAGATGCCGGTGATCTTCTCGAACCCGTTGTCCTGCAGGAAGTGCTCGAAGGCGGGGACGGAGCCGTACATCCCCTGGAGCATCGGCAGGTAGAAGAAGAACGTGTCGAAGCCCTGGAAGCCCAGCGCCGACAGCTGCTTCACGTACCGGTCCATGTAGACGCGGTTGAAGGACGGCGGCAGCGGTCCCTGCGGGGTCTCGGTGACCCAGTGGTCCATGTACGACCACTTGGCGGCGCTCATGCTGTTCCCTCCGGAGTCACTGCGCGTCGGTCCAGCGCGCGTCGTCGGCCGAGCTGCGCTCGACGGCGTCCAGCACCCGCTGGACGGAGAGGCCGTCGGCGAACGTGGGCGTGACCTCGCCGTCGGTGGCGATGGCCCTGACCAGATCGACCACCTGGTGGGAGAAGCCGTGCTCGTAGCCGAGCATGTGGCCCGGCGGCCACCAGGCGCCGACGTACGGGTGCGTTGGCTCGGTGACGAGGATGCGGCGGAAGCCGGCCTCCGTCCCGTCGGACGCGTCGTAGTAGCTCAGGACGTTGAGGTCCTCGAGGTCGAACACCAGCGAGCCCTTCGTGCCGTTGAGCTCGACGCGCAGGCCGTTCTTGCGACCGGGCGCGACGCGCGTGGCCTCGAACGTCATGAGACCGCCGCCGGACAGCGCCCCGAGGAAGAGCGCGGCGTCGTCGACGGTGACCTGGCCGCGTTCGGTGGTCGACGCCGTGCCGGAGAGGCCGACGTTGCTGGTGAGCAGCGGCCGCTCGGTCGTGAACGTGCGCGTGGTCCCCGCGACCCGCTCGACCCGCTGGCCCGTGAGGAACTGGGTCATGTCGACGATGTGGGCGCCGAGGTCGCCGAGCGCGCCTGATCCGGCCGCCGCCTTGTCCATGCGCCAGGTCATCGGTGCCTCGGGGTCGGACAGCCAGTCCTGCAGGTAGACCGCGCGGCCTTCTCGGATCTCCCCGAGCGCACCGGACGCGATCAGCTGCTGCGCCAGCTGCACGGCCGGTACGCGCCGGTAGGTGAAGCCCACCATCGCCTTGACGCCGCGCGCCGCTGCGGTGTCAGCCGCGGCGACCATGGCCTCGGCCTCCGCGACAGTGTTGGCCAGCGGCTTCTCGCAGAGGACGTGCTTGCCGGCCTCGAGCGCCGCGATGGAGACCTCGGAGTGCAGGTCGCCGGGCACGCACACGTCGACGATGTCGATGTCGTCGCGGGCGATCGTGGTGCGCCAGTCGGTCGACGCCTCCTGCCAGCCGTACTTCTCCCGCGCCGCCTCGGTTCCTGCGGGGTCGCGGCCGACCACCACGGCCATCTCGACCTGCGCGGGCAGGTCGAAGAAGTGCGGTGCGGTGCGCCAGCCCTGCGAGTGCGCGGCCCCCATGAAGCCGCGCCCCACCATCGCGACGCGCAGGGTGCGGTCGCCGCTCACGACGAGGCCTGGGAGAACGCGGCGTCGAACGCCGCGGTCGGGGCGTCGAACAGCCGCGAGCGCACGAACTCCAGCGCCTCAGGAGCGCCGACGAGGCGGTCCATGCCGGCGTCCTCCCACTCGACCGAGATCGGGCCGTCGTAGCCGATCGCGTTGAGGGCGCGGAAGCTCTGCTCCCACGGGACGTCGCCGTGCCCGGTGCTCACGAAGTCCCAGCCGCGACGCAGGTCCGCCCAGGCGAGGTGCGAGCCGAGCCGGCCGTTGCGGCCGTTGCCGACGTTGAGCTTCACGTCCTTGCAGTCGACGTGGTAGATCCGGTCGGCGAACTCGAGGATGAACGCGACCGGGTCGAGGTCCTGCCACATGAAGTGCGAGGGGTCCCAGTTCAGGCCGAACGCCGGACGGTGGCCGATCGCCTCGAGGGTGCGGCGTGTCGTCCAGTAGTCGTAGGCGATCTCCGACGGGTGGACCTCGTGCGCGAAGCGCACGCCCACCTCGTCGAAGACGTCGAGGATCGGGTTCCAGCGGTCGGCGAAGTCCTGGTAGCCGGCGTCGACCATGTCCTGCGAGACCGGCGGGAACATCGCGACGTACTTCCAGATCGACGAGCCGGTGAACCCGATGACGGTCTTGACGCCGAGCTTGGCCGCCGCGCGAGCGGTGTTCTTCATCTCCTCGGCCGCGCGCTGGCGCACGCCCTCGGGGTCGCCGTCGCCCCAGATGGCGTCGGGGAGGATGCCCCGATGCCGCGCGTCGATCGGGTCGTCGCAGACCGCCTGGCCCTTGAGGTGGTTGGAGATCGCGAAGACCTTGAGGTTGTACCGCTCGAGCAGGGCGAGCTTCTCGGCGACGTAGTCGTCGTCGACGGCGGCGCGGTTGGGGTCGAGGTGGTCGCCCCAGCAGGCGATCTCGAGACCGTCGTAGCCCCACGACGACGCGAGGCGCGCCACCTCCTCGAACGGGAGGTCGGCCCACTGGCCCGTGAACAGGGTGACCGGACGGCTCATGACGAGACCTCTTCCTGCGACTCGATCCTCTGGAGTGCCAGGCGGATCAGCGCGTGCTGCCGCCGGAGCTGGTCGGACGTACGCCCCACGCCGTAGTCGCCCTCGTACTCGCTGGAGAGCCAGCCGCTCCAGCCGTGCCGCACGAGGACGCCGAGGAACTCGTCCCACGGGATGTAGTGGTCGACGAGGTCGTCGTCGATCTCGTAGAACTTGGCCTGCACGTGGACGACGTAGGGCATGACGTCCTCGAGGTCGGACACGGGGACCACGGGAGTGAGCGGCGGCCGCGCGTTGCCGTCGCCGAGCCGGCTCGTGGTGCCGCCCTGGCGATGGTGCATCTGCTTGTGGAACACGCCGGTGTCGATGAGCAGCCCGAAGTGCTCGGTGCCCGTGCGCTCGATGAGAGCGACGTAGTCGTCGACGACCTTGCTCCTGATGGTCGACGGCCAGTGGATCTCGGGGCAGATGATGACGTCGAGCTCGGCCGCCAGGTCGAGCACGTGCTCCGTCGAGGGCAGCCACACCGGGTCGGGCTCGAGGTCGGAGGTGACGACGCCGAGCTTGGGACGCAGGTAGCTGAAACCGAGCCGCTTCGCCAGCCGCAGGTCGGTCTCGAGCTGTGCGGTCGCCTCGTCGACGGTCATCGCGCGGCCCGGGAAGCGGCGCGTGTCGATCCACGAGCCCAGGCACGTGGGCGTGAGGCCGAGCCGCTCGTTGCGCGCGTAGTACGCGTCGATCCAAGCGGTGCTCGGGCTCGGGTAGTCCTCGACGTGCGCCTCGCCGAGGATCTCCAGGCCGGTGGCACCCATCTCGGCGATGTCCTCGACGCAGTCGTCGAGGGTCATGGTGACGCCGTACTCGCTGGTGTAGCTGTAGAGCGACACCCCCAGCCGCAGGTCCGCGCTCACTGCGAGATCACCAGCCTCCGCTCCTCCCACCACACGGTGGGCTGGAGCTCCTCGGGGATGTAGGACATGTTCAGGCGCAGCTCGACGGCGACGTCGTGGAAGCCGAGAGCCAGCGGCTCGGTGCGCGGCACCGTCAGCGTCGCCGGCTGCTCCAGCGACCAGCGCGCGGTCTCGTCGGCACGCAGCCCCTCGAGCGACCAGGTACGGTCGCCGATGCTCCATGTGACGTCCTCGGGCGCGTGCCGCTCGCCGTCGACGGTCACTGACGCCCCGACGACGAGCCCGGTCCAGAGGCCGCGGTAGTAGGGCAGCCGCAGCCGCACCTCGAAACCCTCGGCGCGGTTGCGGAACCCGCGCGTCTGGATCATGTGCGTGTCGAGCACGTCAGTCGCCTCTCTCGGTCGTGCCGCCGGTGGACCGCCCGGTCATCGCTGCGACTCCGGTCGCGGGTCGACCCAGCCGGGCAGGTCCCACGGTCGGGCGAGCGTCGTGCGGATCGCCTCGGCCAGCTGCTCGCGGTCGGGCAGCGGCGCGGGCCGTCCCTCCCCCGTCGTGTAGACGCGGCACCCGAGGGCCGGAGGCGCCTCGGACGGGAAGAGGTCGGTGCCTCCGACGACGTACGTCGGAGAGCCGGGGAACCCGAGAGCCGCGGCCTCGGCGGGTGTGCGCACCTCGCGTTGCCCGACGAGGACCTCGTGCCGACCGAGCTCCTCGAGCACGCTCGACAGGAGCGCGACCGCCTCGGCGTGCGACGGACAGCCCTCCCACCAGAGCAGGTCGATGCGCCACTTGATCGAGCAGCCCGACGGGGCGCTGCTGGGGTGGGCGACGTCGTCGCCCGCGAGCACCGCGTCGAGCGCATCACGCACCCAGACCGCGTCGAGCGACGGGTCGGCGTGGGCGGCATCGGGCGAGCCGTGGTAGCGCACGACGCCGTCGCGGGCGACGACGTAGACCTCGGGAGTGGCGACGGCACCGTAGGCGCGCACGACCGACTGGTCGGTGTCCTTGAGGAACGGCCCAGCGATCTCGCCCGCGGCGACGCGCTCGCGCATCCGCTCGACGGTGTCGAGCGGCGCACCCTCCTCGTCGTTGCTCACCACCTGCAGGACGCGGACACCGCGGTCGGCGTAGTCGCGTGCGACGGACTGGATCCGGTCGTGCCAGGCGAGGGCGTACGGGCAGCCGTTGGCGGTGAACACGACGACCGTCGCCGGCGACGACTCCGGGGCGAGGGCCACCTCGACGCCGTCGACGTCGGGCAGGACGAACAGGGGTGCGACGTCCCCGACCGCGATGCGATCCGCCACGTGGTCAGCCTCCTCGGTGCACGTGTCCCGCATTCTTCTGCGGATTTTCAACATAAGTCAACGAGACCAGGACGGTGCTCGTTCGCATGGCTGGCATCCGCAGCATCGATGGCCGCTGCCCTTGACCCGAGGGCCCGACGACGCGGTAGGACTGGGCCTCCCCACCCCGTTGGAGACCTCGTGTTCTCGCCCGAGTTCGTCACCTCTGCCACCGCCGTCGACGGGTCGCTCGTCGTCGGCCTGCGGCTGAACTGGTTCCGCCCGCTGCCGCTCTCGTGCATCGAGGAGCTGACTGCGTCGGTCGGCGGCGTCCCGCTACCCGCCGGTGTGCTGACCCTCGACGGGACGGCGTACGACGCGGGGTCCCTGACCGACCACGACGACGTGTGGTGGGGCCTCTTCTCCGACGCGGAGCTCGTGCTGCCCCGCACCGGACCGGTCGGCGACGTGCGCGTGACCATCCGCACCCGCATCCCGCTGCTCCTCGACCACACCGGCTCCCCCGTCGTCGTGGTCGACTCCGCCCTGATCGAGGTCGCAGCATGAGCGGGCCGCGCCTGGGCGTCATGACGTTCAGCCTGTGCGGCGACCTCTGGCGCAGGCGCATGACGGTCGACGAGTCGCTCGCGGCCGTCGCGTCGCTGGGCGGGAGCCAGGAGCTCGAGCTGATCGGAAGCCTTGCGCTGCAAGGTTTCCCGTCTCCCGATGACGACGAGGTACGTCGCCTCCGCGTCACGATCGAGCGGCTGGGGCTGGTGCCGTCGGTCTACTGCGCCGACCTCGACCGAGGCCGCTCCCGCAGCCGGACGCTGTCGCAGCGCGAGGCACTCGAGCTCGTGGAGGCGCAGGAGGCCCCGCTCGCCCGCGCGCTCGGCTTCCCCGCGCTGCGCGTCAACGCCGCCGCGCCCGACCTCGTGCCCGAGCTCGACCGGCTGGCGCAGCGCACCGGCCTGACGGTGCTCGTCGAGCACGGAGCCGAGCCGCGCACCGACCCGGGCACGGCCGACCTCGTCGACGCGTTCGCGCGGCTCGGCTCCGAGCGCGTCGGCCTCATCGTCGACGGCAGCTCGTTCGTGCGCCGGCTCCCCGAACCGTGGAAGGCGGCGGCGCTGGCGGGCGGCGTACCGGTAGAGGCCCTCGACCTCGTGATCGCGTCGTGGGACCCCGAGCAGCCGCTGCCCTACGTGATGGGCGCGCTGCACGGGCTGGGTCTCGACCCGCTCGAGCTCGACCTGTCGGTCTACGCGCTCATGACCACGCGCTTCCTGTTCCGCAAGGGCGACGTGCAGGGTCTGCACGACCTGCTGCCCTTCACCCACCACGTGCAGACGAAGTTCTTCGCTACCGACGCCGACGGCGTCGACGCCTGCGTGCCCTACGACGAGATCGTGCCGCTGCTGCGCGACGCGGGGTACGCCGGCGGCCTGCACGCGGAGTACGAGGGCGGCATCTGGTCCGCCGAGCTCGACACCGTGGCCGAGATCCGGCGCCACCAGGGCTATCTCGCCCGCCTCTGGGCGTGATGACGGCGGACGGTCCGGGTTCCCGCCACGGACCGGCCGCCGTCGACCGAGGGCCGCTCTAGGCGGCAGCAGCAGCGGCGCGGATCACCTGCAGCGATGCGAGCGTCTCCTGCGTCGGCATGTACTCGAGGCCGATCGGGCCGGTGTAGCCGGCGGCCGCGAGCACCGCCAGGCGGTCCGCCCAGTCGATCGCGCCGCTGCCCGGTTCGCCGCGACCCGGCGCGTCGGCGATCTGCACGTAGCGCACGAGGTCGCCCGCATCGGCCAGCACGGCCGCGACGTCCTCGCCCTCGGTGGTCGAGTGGTAGAGGTCGTACAGGATCCCGAACGACGGGTGGTCGACACCGCGCGCCACGAGCACGGCCTCGGCCGTGCGGTCCAGGAGGGCACCGGGGTGGTCGACGCGCGTGTTGACCGGCTCGAGGACGAATCCCACGCCGGCGTCGCCGTAGCGCTCCACGACGGCCCGGAAGGTCTCGACGAGCTTGTCGAGGTTCACTGGGCGCTTGAAGCCCGGGAAGCCCAGGCCCGAGCCGAGGACGATGCGCGGGGAGCCCAGCGTGCGCGCGTTCTCGAGGCCCTTCTCCAGACCGGCCCAGAAGTCGGTGAGGTCGGTGCCGGGCCAGGTGAAGTTGGTACGCGGCTCGGCGATCACCGAGGTGATCTGCACGCCGTGGTCGCGCGCGGCGGTGGCGAGCGCCGGCACGTCCTTGTCGAGCGTGCTCCACAGCTCGACGGAGCCGAAGCCCGCTGCCGCAGCAGCCTTCAGCCGCTCGACGGGGTCGGAGCCGGCCTCGGTGAACAGCAGCTCGATGTTGGGCGAGAGCGAGAAGGGCATGGGGTCCTCGTCAGGAGTTGTCGTCGAGCGCGGCCCGGATGGACCGGCGGATGAGGTCGTGCTGCTTGCGCACCAGGTCGAGCGGGTCGGCCTCGTCGAGGTCGAGGAACGCGTGGCCCTCCCACTCGCTCGACCAGTAGCCCGACCAGCCCTCGTCGACGAAGACCTTCACCAGAGCGGGGTAGTCGATCGCCGGCTCGTCGCCGTTCTCGTCGATGTCGTAGAACTTGGCGTGCACGTGGACGATCTGGTGCATGATGTCGCGCCACTCCTCGACCGGGACGTGGCCGTGCATGTTGAACGCGAGCCGCGCGAAGGAGCCGAGGCTCTCCGGTGCGATGCCCCGGCTGTTGAGGTACTCGACGAACTCGGCGTGACGCGCGTTGATGTCGTCGGGCTTGATCCAGATCCGCTGCAGCTCCGCGAGGCCCTCGTCGTCGAGGCCCTTCTTGCGCAGCCCGTGGAAGAGGGCGGGCGACATGCCGCGCATCGTCGAGGAGAAGTCCGCGACGAAGCCGAGGCGGTCGGACTGCACCTCGTCGTACATCTCGCGGATCGCCATGACCTTGGGCGAGTTCGGGCCGAGCGGCGCGTGCAGCTCCCAGCCCAGGCGCAGGTCGAGCTCCTCGGCGACGGGTACGAGACGGCGGATGAGCGACGGCGTGGCGCTCTGGTAGCGGGCGGTGGTGAAGCCGAGCGTGTGCGCAGCGCGCAGCTGCGCGACCGTGAAGTCGTACTCCTCGTCCTCGGTCATGTCGCGGTCGCGGCGACGTCCCATGTCGAGGTTGCAGCCGAACGAGCTCGGCGCGAAGCCGTGCCGGTCGAAAGCGGCGTGCCACTCGCGGACGAACTCGGGGTCGAGGTCGGGGTAGCTGCGCAGCATCTGCGACGCGTTGAACTCGATGCCCGGGCCGATGCCGGCCTCGGCGACAGCGTCGAGGAGGCCGGCGAGGTCGTAGCGGCCGGCGGCCCACTCGCTCGTGAGGGAGTAGAGCGTGAGGCCGAGGCGGATGCCCGCGCCCTCGACGGCGGGCGGGGCCTCGGCGGGGAACGTGACGGTCATGGGGGAACCTCTCAGCCGGCCACGAGCACGCGGTGGTTGGTCGCGTGGTTGGTGACGTAGAACATGGGCGCGATCTGCATGTAGGGCAGGCGCAGCGACAGCGTGACCTCGACGTCGACCTCGTCGCCCGACGTCGGCGGCTCGGTCAGCGGCACGACGATCACCAGCCGGTCCTGCACGAACCACAGCTGGTCCCAGAGCTCGCCGAGCTCCTCGATCGTGTACGACCCGCCGTTGATCTCCGCGCGCAGCGAGTCCTTCGCGATGTCGACCCCGTCGACCTTCACGGCGACGTCGCTGACGCTGGACACCCAGAGGCTGCGGTACCAGGGGATCTTCAGCCCCACGGCGATGCCGCCCTCGCGGGCGGTGACGCTGTCGGTCACGAGGATGGTGTCGTCGGTGGCCACTCTCAGCTCCTGTGGTGGACGGCGAGCACGGAGCGCGCCTGGTCGGGGTCGGTGATCAGCCGGGAACCGGCCTGCTCCGCGGAGGAGCGCATGAGCGCCTGCATGCGGGAGACGACCTCGAACGGGTCGTCCCAGTCGTCCCAGTGGAATCCCTCCCACTCGCTGGAGATCGAGCCCGACCAGCCGTTCTCCACGACGAGCTCGACGATCCGCTGGACCGGCACGGAGGGCTCGTCGCCGGCGGCGTCGATCTCGTAGAACTTGCCGTGCATGTGCACCGCCCAGGGCAGCACGTCGAGCCAGTCCTCCGGCTTCGCGTGCCCGAACAGCCCGGTGATGTTGACGGCCATCTCGATGGCGCGGTCGCCCGCGCCGTACCGGTTCGCCAGGCCCATGACCTGGCCGAACCAGCGGCCGTGCTGCTCCTCGGTCATCGGAGCGCCCTCGGCGTCGTGCTCGTGCCACGTGGCGACGAGCTGCTGGAGCAGCTTCTCGTCGACGCCGTCGCGGCGGTAGCGGGCGAGCAGCGTCGTCGGCACCTCGCGCAGCGTGGCTCCCCAGTCGGGCACGAAGCCCAGGAAGGGCGACCCGAGCTGCTCGTAGCGCTCCAGCAGAGCCTGGATCTTCGGGTGCTTGGGGTGCTGGTGCGAGTGGATCTCGAGGCCGAGCCGCACGCCGTGCTTCTCGGCCAGCGGCAGCAGGCGCTCCATGTCGTCGGGCGTGAGGCTGATCTGCACGCGCACCACGGGGAATCCGAGGCGGGCGGCCGCCTCGACCTGCGGCGCCATGTAGTCGACGAGCTCGTCGTCGGTGAGCATCCGGTCGCGACGCAGTCCGGCGTCGGCGTTGGCCGACAGGCACGTGGGCACGAGGCCCGTCTCGTCGACGAGGGCGCGGAAGCGCTCGACGTACTCCTCCGTGACGACCGGGAAGCCCTTGATGCTCTGGAACCCGACCATCTCGACGCCGGGACCGAGACCGCGACGGGCGACCTCGCGGACGAGCTCCTCGACGGAGTGGTTCCGGGCGTGGAAGTCGCGCGTGAAGCTGTAGAGGGTGACGCCCTGGACGGGCGTGCCGAGCGCGGTCATGACGCGACCTCCAGCGGCATCGCCTTCGCGTCGCGCTCCTCGAGGCGGAGCACGCCGTGGGCCGTGGTGATGTAGGGGATGTAGAGGCCGAGCGTGAGCTCGACCTCGTGGTCGCCCACCGCGAGCCCCTCCGGGGCGTCGCCCTCCACCACGGCGGAGTCCAGCACGTACCACCACAGGTCGTAGCGCTCGGCGAGGTCGGCCAGCGGGAGCGACGTACCGTCGCACGTCCACGTCAGGCTGTCGGCCGGCACCGCGGCACCGTCGATGGTCCAGGTGACGCCGGCGACGCTGGAGAACGGCAGCGCGCGGTACCACGGCATGCGGATCGAGATCCGCACGCGGTCTCCGTCTCGGACGAGCGTCCCGCGCTCGATCATCTGGTCGGGGAGCACGTGATCAGCCCTTCAGCCCGCCGGCGTAGCCCTGGATGAACTTCTTCTGCGCGAAGAAGTAGAGGATGAGGATCGGCACCATGGAGATCAGCACGATCGCGAAGATGAGCTGCCACTGCGAGATCAGCGAACCGACGTAGTTGTACATGGCGACCGGGAGGGTCGCCCACCGGCTGCCGTTGAGGAAGATCAGAGGTGTGAAGAAGTCGTTCCACGCGATGAGGCCGGCGAGGATCGCCACCGTTCCGGTCGCCGGGCCCATGAGCGGGAAGACGATGCTCGTGAAGATGCGCGTCCGCGACGCACCGTCGATGGCCGCGGCCTCCTCGTACTCGTGGGGCAGGCGGCGGAAGAAGCCGGCGTAGAGGAACACCGACAGCGGCATCAGCAGGCCGATGTAGATGACCGCCATGCCCCACGGCGAGCCGAGCAGGTGCAGGCGCTTGGCCATCACGTAGAGAGGCAGCACGCCGAGCTGGGTCGGCAGCAGGATCGCGACGAGGAAGATGTAGAACGTCCAGGACGTCCACCGGGTGGTGCTCCGTGCGAAGACGTACGCCGCGGGGGCACCGAGCACGATGAGCCCCACGATCGCCATCGCGGTGATGAGGACGCTGGACAGCAGACCGTTCAGGACCGCCCCGCTCGCGTCCGAGCCGGGCTGGAGCAGCTGGCGGAAGCTGTCCAGGGTCGCGGGGTTGGGGAGCGCGAGGCTCGAGCCGGTGAGGACGTCGGACTCGGTCTTCATCGAGGTCGTGACGAGGAAGTAGAACGGCATCAGCAGCGCGATGCTCGCGAGGATCGTGATGACCTCGCGCAGGAAGGTCAGCTTCGTGTAGCGGAACATCGTCAGCCCCTCACATGCGGTCGCGGGTCAGGCGCTGCTGCGCGATGGTGAAGATCAGGATGATGAGGCTGAGCACGAGGGCCAGCGCAGCGCCGAAGCCGAAGTTCCCGAAGACGAAGGTCTGCTGGTAGATCTTCGTCGCGAGCGTCTCC
Source organism: Candidatus Nanopelagicales bacterium (assembly GCA_046330715.1). Classification (GTDB taxonomy): domain Bacteria; phylum Actinomycetota; class Actinomycetes; order S36-B12; family CAIYMF01; genus Longivirga. Next base: position 506,209 of record JAXLSG010000001.1, on the reverse strand, counting down.
GTGGCGCCCGACGGTCCGCCACCGGTCAATGCCATCACCTGGTCGAAGACCCGCAGTCCCTGGACGAGGCTGAGCGTCGTCGCGATCGCGATGGACGGCTGGATCATGTGGCGCGTCACGGAGAAGAAGCGGCGTACCGGTCCGGCTCCGTCGAGCGCCGCAGCCTCCTCGAGCTCGATCGGAACGGTCGCGAGGCCGGCGAGGTAGATGACCATCGTGAAGCCGATGGACTGCCACACCATCACGATCAGCACGGCCAGCAGTGCGAGCCGCGGCTCGGCGAGCCAGTCCTTGCGCATCCCCTCGAGGCCGAGGGCTTGGAGCGTCTGGTTGAGCGGGCCCTCGTAGGCGAAGATGAACTTCCAGATGTAGGAGACCGCGATCGGCGCGATGACCACCGGCATGAACACCAGGGTCCGCAGGATGTAGCGCGACTTGAGCCCGCGGTTGAGGGCGAGGGCGAACCCGAGCCCGATGATGTTGGTGAGGACGACGAACCCGAACGCCAGCACGAGCGTGTTGACGAGGGCCCCGAACATCTCGGGGTTGGCGAAGATCTTCTGGAAGTTCTTGAGACCGACGAACTTGTACTTGCCGATGCCGGTCCAGTCGGTGAAGGCGTAGAACGCGCCCGCGGCTGTCGTCGCGTAGATCATCGCGAGGACCAGCACGACGGCGGGCGCTGCCCACCACCAGTAGCCGAACCTGAGGCGGTAGCCGTGCCCGCTCTTCGAGCTGTTCTTCTTCTCGGCGGCGGAGCGGCCGGTCTCGTCTGCGACGGTCTCGGTCGTCATGGTCATCGAGAGTGCTCCAAGTCCGGGCGGCTGGGAAGGTCGGGCGGGGCGGGAGAGGACGAGTCCACCGCCCCGCCCGACCTCGGGCGCTGGATCAGCCCCAGGCCGCATCCATCGAGTTGAGCACGTCGTCGATGGTCTTCTGCCCCGTCAGCAGACCGGTGACGCCGGTGCCGAGCGCGTTGTAGATCTGCGGGTTCGGCCAGGAGTTGGCGCCGTTGGGGAGGGTCTGGCCGGAGGTGATGAGGTCCGCCAGGTCCTTGTACTGCGGGAGCAGGTCGGCCGCGGTGATCTCACCGACGGGGATGGCACCCTGGGCGTCGGCGATCTTCTTGGCCTCGGCCGCGCTGACCGAGAAGGCGATGAACTTCTTGACCAGGTTCGGGCTCTTGGTCGCCGCGTTTCCGGCCAGCCCGGAGTCGGACGAGAGGGTGAGCTGCTGCTTCACGCCGGCAGGAGCAGGCGTCGGGAGCACGGTGAGGGTCACGTGGCCGCCGGCGGCGTCCATGATGGACTTGGCCGCGCCGCCGGGAGCGAAGAAGCCGAAGAGCTTGCCGCCCGCGGCACCGTTGGTGAGGGCATCGAAGCCCGCACCCGCGGCACCCTTCTGGAAGCAGCTCGCCTTGTTGAGGTCGATGATCGCCTGCAGCGTCTGCTTCCAGCCCTCGGTCGCCGCGAACGTGGTCTTGCCGTCGGCGCGGTCCTGGTTCCAGTTCGGGTTGACGCCGTACACCGCGGACGACGCGAGCTCCATCGAGAGCAGGCCGTTGTTCTGCGGGACCGAGCCGGCGAGACCGTAGATCGACAGACCCTTCGCGGCAACGGCCGGGCACTGCGCGGTCACGTCGGGAATGGTCGAGGTGGTCGTGACCGTGGCGCCGTTGGCCTTCGCGAGGTCGGGGTTCCAGATCGAGCCCAGCACCTGCGAGGACGACGGCACGCCGTAGGTCTTGCCGTCGACCGACCAGCCGGCCATCTGCGTCTCGGTGACGCCTGCGTAGGTCTCCTTCGGCAGCTCGAGGAGCAGGCCGCCCTTGCTCAGCTGGCCCACCGAGTCGGCGGTGCCGGAGCCCGCGTTCGTCCAGAAGACGTCGGGACCGTTGCCTGCCTGCAGCTGGGTCGGGATGGTCTGGTCGGCCGCGGTCAGCGCGATCTTGTTCGTGGTGACCTTGACGCCGGGGTTGGCGGCCTCGAAGTCCTTGGCGAGGGTCTCGTAGTAGGTCTCCGTCGGGTTCGCCTGGACGTAGGTGAACGTGATCGTCTGCGGCTCGGCCGAGGCGCTGCCGCTGGAGTCGCCTCCGGCGTCGCTGCTCGAGCACGCGGCCAGGGTGATGCACAGCGCCAGCGGCGCGACCGCGGTCACGGCGAGACGCCGGGTGCGGGTGGTGGTACGCGTCATGGTGTGCCTTTCGTGAGCCGGCGAGTGCCCGAGCTCGTCTCCGGGTGGTTGGCGTCGCCGAGTCTCACAGGTATTTCTGCTGAGGAACAACAAAAGTTTCGACATGGTCTCCATACACGCCACGGATACCTGACTGACACCCGGATGTAACGTCCTGACCAGCGCTGATGCCGAGAAGTGCCCTTATCCGGCAGTCAGGAAGAGGGGCGATCAGGCCCTGGAGTCGTCGCGGCTGAGCGGCTCGCACGCCCGCAGGAAGGCCCCGCGCAGCCATTGCAGAGCCGAGTCCGCCGTACGCGAGAAGTCCCACCAGATCGCTTCGACGAGCGGCGACGACGCCGAGTCGGGCAGCTCCAGGACCGCGATGGAGCCCAGCCCGGAGAACCGTTGGGCCAGCCGGTAGGGGACCACGGCGATGAGGTCCGTCCCGGCAACCAGCATGGGGAGCGAGACGAACCCTGAGACGGTCGCCGCGACCCTGCGGCGGACGTCGAGCTGCTCGAGCAGCCGGTCGGCCGGGGTCACCACACCCTCGCCGAACACAGCGACCGCGTGCGGCATCCGGCTGAGCATCTCGACGACATCGCTGCGCGCAGGATCGGCCACGTGCTCGCGGCTGACGACCGCCACGAAGTGGTCGCGCAGCACGACGTCGTGCGGCCCGTTCATCCCGAACCCCACGGGTGCCAGCAGCAGATCGGCAGTGGTGACGCCGGACGCGAGGCTCTCGCGCGGCGGCGGCGAGAACTGCACCGAGATCCCCGGGGCCTCCCGGGACAGCAGCCGGCGCAACGGCTCGTTGACCATGCAGGTGGCGTAGTCGGACGCGTAGACGGAGAACCGGCGGTCCGACGTCGAGGCGTCGTACTCGGCGCGGACGTCGAACGTGCGCTCGACGTGGAGCAGCGCCTCGGTCGACAGCGGGAGCAGGGTCTGGGCGAGCGGGGTCAGCTGCATCTCGCGGCCGACGCGCACGAGCAGCTCGTCGTCGAAGTGCCGGCGCAGCTTCGCGAGGGCGGCGCTGGTAGCCGGCTGGCTCAGGTGCAGCCGCTCCCCCGCGCGCGTGACGTTGCGGGTGTCGAGCAGGGCCTGCAGCGTGCGCAGAAGATTGAGGTCGAGACCACCGAGCGACGCCACGGACCCCTCCTCCTCGAACGGCCCCGTCACCCTAGCCGGAGGAGCGGCCGCTTCGAGGGAGCCGATGCCGGCCCGTGACCATGGTTCGGCATCGGCGCCGCCTGAGCTCAGTGCGCGGAGCCGCCCCAGGCGTTCTCCAGCGGTTCGAGGCGGCCGCCCGAGAGGAAGGTGCCGATCCGGTTGCCCTTCGTCACGGGCAGGACGAGCGCCGAGGGGTGGTCCTCGTCGTGGTGCACGAACACGCGGTTGTGCTCGGCACCGGCGAGCAGGCCGACCGCGTGGTTGCTGAGGATGTCGGCGTTCGGGTCGCCCTCGTCGGTGGTGCGCAGCACGAGCTTGAGGCGGCTGCCGCTGCGCAGCAGCACGCCGACCGGGCGGATGTCGACGTCGAGCCGCACGATCTCCCTGGGCGCCAGCGGCACACGCTCGCGGTGGGCATGCACCGGGAGCCAGGGGGTCGACGCCTCCTCGTCGAGCGCGCGCTGCGAGGCGCGGAGCCAGCCGCGGCTGATCAGCCGCTCGTCGCCGTCCGGCGAGACGTCGTACAGCGACGCATAGAGCAGGACGTCGGTGCCGGTCGTCGAGACGTACGCCGTCAGCACGACCGGTCCGCAGAGCTCGACGTCGTCGCGGAACGCAGGCGTCGAGTACTCCGCGCGGCCGCGCTGGAACCGCGAGTCGGTGATGACGTCGTGCGGCTCGTTCGGCCACTGCTCCCTCTCGAAGAGCAGCCCGCCCTCGTGCAGCAGGAACTCGGTGAAGCGCGTCTCGGGCAGCGGCCACTCGTGGGCCTGTCGCCAGTCGTTCGCGCCGTCGACGAACAGCTGCACCGGCGGCTCGTCGAGCAGACCGGTGTCGTTTCCCTTGAGCCAGTGGTCGAACCAGCGCAGCGACTCGTCCTGGTACTGCACGACGGGTCTGTCGAGGTACGCCGGCGGCCCGATCGTCAGCCGCGCCGGGCCGTTCCACCTCGTGAACGACCGGAACGCGCCGGGCTGGTGCAGGCCGTACATCCCCCAGCAGGCCCCGAAGTACGCCGGGACGCTGCAGCCTCGCGTGTAGTCGACGTTGCGCGGCTCGTAGTGCTCGGTCAGGAGCGGGTTCACGACGAGCTCGGCGAGGAAGCGGTTCACCGGGTCGTCGACGCCGTTCAGGACCTCCATGACCGCCGGCACCTGGGCGATCTCCGGGTCGCGCTTCGCGGCCTCCACCAGCTCGGCGAACCGCTCCTCCCCCACCGACTCGGCGAACGTTGCGCGCACGCGCGCCCGGCGCAGCGCGACCGACCAGCCCTTGATGAAGGCGTACCCGAAGATGCCGCCCTTGTAGTAGGTGTCGCGGTACTGGTCGGTCACGGCGAACGGGCAGAACAGCGCCTTGAGCGCCGGCGGCTCGAGCATCGCCACGAGCGGCTGGATCATGCCGTAGTACGACATGCCGAACATGCCCACGTTGCCGTCGCTCCACGGTTGCTCCGCGCACCACGCGATGGCGTCGTAGACGGCACGGATGGTGTGGGGACCCATGTGGTCGAACCAGCCCTCGGACGCCCCGGTGCCCGGCAGGTTGCCGATCACGTGGACGTAGCCGCGCCGGACGAAGAAGTGCGGGTCGCCCGACTCTATGTGCGCGTTGGGATAGCGCATGGGTCCGGGCGAGATCGGCGCGACCTCGTCGTCGACCGGGTACGGCGCGAGGCTCAGGATCACCGGGAAGCGGCCCTCGGCGTCGGGGCGGAACACGTCGGCATCGAGCCGGACGCCCTCGCTGGTCGTGATGCCGACATGCCGGTCGCGCACCACACCGTGCTGCCGCGGCGAGGTCTGCCAGGTCGTCGAGAACATGCCGGCTCCTTCAGGATCCCAATCGGTGATCGCACGACCCTGCCGGGACCGGGACCTGGCAGGGAACGGTTGAGCGGTCGGTCATCGCGCGCCGCCGGCAGCGGCCCGGTGGTCCGGGAGTAGGAGCAGCACCCGCAGCAGCAGGCCCGCGACGGCGCTCACCCCGACGACGACCGCCATCGACAAGGGCGACCCGCCCGCACCGGCGAGCGGGGAGGCGATCGCCCCGACGGTGAACTGGCAGATTCCCAGGACCCCGGACGCCGCCCCTGCGCGGCCCTGCGTCTCGTGCATGCCCAGCGCCGTGGCGTTGGGCATGACCAGGCCCAACGAGGAGACGGCGACGAAGAGCCCGAGCAGCACGCCCGCGAGGGATGACGCCGCAAGCCCCGCGACGAGACCGACAGCGCCGACCAGCATCCCCGCCTGGCCGATGGTGAGCAGGCGTGCCGCTCCCACCGTCACGACCAGCTGGCGGGACACGACGGACAGCACGAAGATCCCGATCGAGTTGATGGCGAAGACGTAGCTGTACACCTGCGGGGAGAGGCCGAACGCATCCTGCAGCACGAACGACGACGCCCCGATGTAGCCGAACAGCAGACCGCCCACCGCCGACATCACGGCGACGTACGCGAGGAACCGCCGGTGCACCAGCACCTCGCCGAGGTCGCGCACGACCGCTCCGAGATGGGGCGGCGTACGCCGCTCCGGCGGGAGAGTCTCGGGCAACGCCCTGACCGTGAGCGCCAGCATCAGCAGGGCGACCACCGCGAGCACCACGAACATGCCGCGCCACGACATCACGTGCGCGAGCACGCCTCCTGCGAGCGGAGCGAGCACCGGCACGATGCCGAAGACCGCGCCGAGGGTCGCGTAGGCGCGCGCCGCCTGCGGCCCCGGGTACGCGTCGGCCACCACCGCACGGGAGACCACAATGACCGCGGCGGTCGCGAGCCCGCTCAGGAACCTCAGCGCGAGCAGCACCCCGATGCTCGGCGCCAGGGCGCACAGCACGTGCATGACCGCGTAGGCGACGAGGCCGACCAGGATCGGCACGCGCCGTCCGACCGCGTCGCTGACGGGTCCGATGACGATCTGGGCGAGCGCGATGCCGATGAGCGTGGCCGAGAGGGTCGCCGCCGCGGCCGCGTCGCTCGTGCCGAGGTCGGCACCGAGCTGGGGCAGGACCGGCAGGTAGATGTCGGTGGTCAGCACCACCAACGACGACAGCGACGCCAGGAGCAGCACCAGGTGGCGCGGTGCTGCGGCTCGCACCGGCGCGTCGGTCACGGACCGACCGCCTCCGCGGTGCCGGCCGACCGGTCGAGCAGCTCGAGCAGGTTGCCCTCCGGGTCGGCCACGAACGCCATGCGGATCAAGGGCTCGGGCGACGGCCGCGGTGTCATGACCGGGCGCGCGCCGAGCGCCACGAGCCGGTCGAAGTGGGCGTCGACCCCGGCCACGTCGAAGCAGATGTGGCCGAAGCCCTCGGTCAGCACGGCCTCGGGCGGGGTCTCGGCGCGCAGCCCGGGAACGGACCCGGGACGGTGCAGCAGCTCGAGCCGGTCGCCGCGCTCGGGGTGGATCATCATGACGATGTCGAGCTCGAACATGTCGAGACGGCGCTCGATCTCGCGGACGTAGCCGAAGGCCTCGCCGTACCAGCGCTCCGCCGCCGCGAGGTCGGCGACGTTGAGCCCCACGTGGTCGAGGCGCCGGGTCGGGCCGGGCTGCTCAGGCATGGACGTTGAGCCTCTCCGGCGACGACACGAGGTACGACGCGATGCGCGACCGCGGGTCGCGCGCGGCGCGGATCTCCTGCAGGCGACGGAAGTTGTCGTCGGTGAGGAACCGGTCGGGGCGACGCGTGAAGTCGGTGTCGCCGAGGTAGACGCCCACGCCGCCGTTCGCCGCGATCGCCGCGGTCTTCTCGTGCACGCGGGTGCGGTACTTCTCGTCGTCGGCGGCGTCGGAGTAGATGAGGTACGTCGCGACGTACACGTTGCCCTCGACCGAGAACGCCATGTCGGGCAGCTCTCGGACGGGGTGCCAGCCGTACCAGATCGAGAACGAGTGCATCGTGTCGAGCGAGCGCCAGATGTCGAGCAGCAGCGGAGCGAGGGTGTCGGCGTCGGCGTTGGTCCACGCGCAGTCGACGGCGTACCGGTAGCCGTCGGGGTTCTGGTCGATCTGCGCCTGGCTCTCCTCGGCGATGGAGGTCGGGCCGTTCACGTGGCCGAGCTCGCGCCCGAGGATCGGGTTGTCGCCCAGGCCCTCGGCGATCAGCCGCTGCGCCTCCTCCGCCGAGTCGGCCATGCATGTCGTGTGCAGCAGCAGCACCGTGCCGCCGGGGTGCTCGACGCCGTCGTAGAGCGGGACGTCGGGCAGGCGCGTCGCCGCCATCACCGGCTCGACCCGGCGGTCGAGCAGCGGCAGCCGCTCGTGCAGCCAGTGCACGACGGTCTCGGCGTCGTCGAGCGAGAAGGTCCAGGTGTCCTGCCACATGACCGCGGGCTTCTCGTAGGTCTGCAGGTAGAAGCGCACGACGACCGCCGGGAAGCCGGGTCCGGCACCGCGGGCGGCCCAGAGCAGGTCGCTGTTCTGCGTCTCGTCGCAGTGCAGCAGCTCGCCCTCGCCCGTCACGACGTCGACGGCCACGACGCTCTCGCACGCCCAGCCCTTGAGCCGCCCGTTCCAGCCCTGGCCGCCCTGCAGCAGGTAGCCGCCGATGCCGACCGTGGCGCAGTGCCCGCCGGGGAAGGCGCGGCCGCGCTCGGTGATGTACGGCGCCAGCTCGAGCGACCCGATCGTCGCGGGACCAGCCGAGACGATGCCCGTGGCCTCGTCGTACTCGATGGTGTTGAGCGCCTTGAGGTCGAGCAGCAGCGCCTCGTCGTGCACGCTCCACGCCGCCCACGAGTGCCCGCCGGAGCGGACGCTCACCGTCCAGCCGTTGTCCGCAGCGAGGCGCACGCCGGCGACCACGTCGTCGACGTCGGCCACCTCGAGCACGGCCGCGGGATAGCGATCGGGCTTGCGGGCGTTGAAGATGCGGCCGACGCGCGCCTCCTCGTAGCCCTCGTCGCCACGCAGGTGCAGACGTCCCTTGATCTCCACGGCCATGCTCCCGTTCACCCTCTGCTCATCCGACGACGGCGGCACCGCCGTCGACGGGGATGTCGACGCCGGTGATGTGCGATGACTCGTCGCTGGCCAGGAAGAGGATCGCGTTCGCGACGTCCTCCGGCTGGCCCCACTTGCGCAGGGGCACGCGCGACAGGATCTGCTCGGCGGGGCTGTCCTCACCGTGCAGGAGTGGGCTCGTGTGGGGCGTCTCCGTCATCGCCGGGCTCACGGCGTTGACGCGGATGCCGTGCGGGCCGCCCTCGATCACGAGCTGGCGGGTGAGCGCCAGGACGCCGCCCTTCGCGGCGCCGTGCGCGTTCTGCGGCATGAACCACGCGCCGCGCGAGCCCGAGATCGAGCCGATGTTGACGATGCTGCCGCCCCCGCGGGCGACCAGGTGCGGCCACGCGGCCTTCGTGACGAGGAAGACGATGTCGAGCTCGTTGCGGATCGTGTACGACCAGTCCTCGTAGGACAGCTCCTCGATCGAACCGAACCGGATCGACGACGCGTTGTTCACCAGGATGTCGGCGCCGCCGCCCAGCGCCACCGCCTCGTCGACCCAGCGCTTCGCGCCCTCCTCGGTGGAGAGGTCGACCGGTGCGATCGAGTCCATGCGCCCGCCTGCGGCGCGAACGAGGTCGACGGTCTCGTCGGCCGGCCCCGGGTTGAGGTCGCATCCGATCACGTGCGCGCCCTCGCGCGCGAAGATCTGCGCCACCGCGCGGCCGATGCCGCCGCCGGTGCCGGTGACCAGGGCGACCTTGCCCTCGAGGCGCCCGCTCACGAGGCGTCCGGTCGGCTGATCGGGAAGGCGTCGGCGTACGCCGTGGCCTTCTCCTCGATGACGTCGCGCACGGCGTTCTGCTTGGTCGCGGTGTCGAGGATCTCCTCGTAGTGGTCGCGCTTCTCGGCCATGGAGATCACTGACACGTCGAGGTTGGTCCACTCGACGACGAACTCGTCGTTGAGGAAGCCCTCGGCACCGCACGTCGCGCACGCGACCTCGCGGCCGTGCAGCTCGACAACGTCGAGGTGGCACATCGGGCAGAGGCCCGGCTCGCCGACGTACTCCGCCTCGTCGAAGCTGCGGCCGAGCTGGGCGGCGACGTTGGCGCCGAGCTGCGTGGCGCGTGCGATCGCCGCGTCGTCGAGCACGATCGAACGCGGAGTGCCGGCTCCCGACACGACGAACTGGTCGATCACCGCGGTCTGCATGGAGAACGTGAGGATGTGCATCGTGGGCAGCATCAGGGTCTTCCACTGCGGCGTCAGCGCACCGCCGACCGCGATGAACCCGGCAACGCGCGGCTTCAGCACGCGCTCGTCGAGGCGGAAGGGCACGGCCGGCTCCTGGCCGGCGTCGCGCATCGCGACCAGCTTCTCGACGATCGCGCGGTCGGCGTTCGGCCCGAGCAGCCGGTCCATCAGCAGCTTGAGGCGGGCCGGGACGATGCGGCTGAAGATCGGCGAGCTGATGACCAGGCCGTCGGCCTCCATCAGCCGCTCCCAGAACCACCAGGCGTCGTCGGGCTCCTTCGGGTCGGGACCCATCGGCAGCCGGACGTCGTCGAGGCGCACCAGCTCCACCTCGGCGCCGGTCTCCGCGACCGCCCGCAGGGCGGCCACGAGGGCCACCTCGGTGTTGCCGTTCGCCGAGCCCGCGTTGAGCCCGAGCACCCGGAACGTCATGCGTCCCTCCTCCGCCGGAGCACCATCTACGTTCATTCTATGGAAGTCATGTTCTCAGAGTGAGAGTATGGCCCCTCCGGAGCCCGACCGGAAGAGCCGACGCGCAAGGAGCCCCCGATGAAGCTGACCCACCTCGGCCACGCCTGCCTGCTGGTCGAGACCGACGGCGCGCGGCTGCTGGTCGACCCCGGGACGATGTCGGACTTCGCGCACGTGCGGGACCTCGACGCCGTGCTGGTCACGCACCAGCACCCCGACCACGTCGACGCTCCTGGGCTCGCCGCGCTGCTCGCCGCGAACCCCGGCGCGCGCCTCGTCGTCGACCCCGACTCGGTGACCGCGGTCGACGGCCTGCCCGCGGACCACGTCGTCGCCCGGCCCGGCGACCGGCTGACGTTCGGCGGCAGCACCGTCGACGTCGTGGGCGGCCTGCACGCGGCCGTGTACGGCGACGTCCCGGGCTGCACGAACTCGGCGTACGTCGTCGACGACGGCGCCTTCGTGCACCCGGGCGACTCCTTCTTCGTGCCGCCGTTCGAGGTCGACGTGCTCGCGGTAGCGGTCGACGGCCCGTGGCTCAAGCTCGCCGAGGCGGTCGACTACGTGCGCGCGGTGTCGCCGCGCGTCGCCGTCCCGATCCACGAGGGCGAGACGACCGACCCCGCCAAGTACGCCGGCATGCTGACGGCCTTCAGCCCTGCGGGCGTCGTCATGCGCCTGCCCGCCGCAGAAGCCACGTCGCTGTAGCACGCCCGGACTCCCTCCGACGCAGGACGGGTCGACGCCCCTAGCGCAGCACGAGCCCGCCGTCGACGCACAGCGTCTGACCCGTGAGCGCCGCTGCACCGTCGGACACGAGGAACGCGACGGCCGCCGCGACGTCGCCGGGCTCGAGGGGGCGGGCGAGCGCCTGGTGCGCCTCGACCTCCTGGAACGCCTCAGCAGGCGTCCCCCGCCGCGCCGACTCCGTCGCGGTCAGCCCGGGCGCCACCGCCGCCACCGAGATGCCGTCCGGGCCCCAGGCCCGCGCGAGCGTCCGGGTCACGCCGATCAGCGCCGACTTGCTCGCGACGTAGGCGAGGAGGTCGCCGGCCGGCGGGTCGTAGACCGTGTCGGACACGACCGAGACGATGCGGCCGAAGCCTGCGGCGGCCATGCCCGGAGCGAACGCCTGCGCCAGCAGGAGCAACGACTCCACGTTCACCGCCTGCACACGCCGCCAGACGGCCAAGTCGAGGTCCTCGAGACCTCCCCGCGAGAAGTCGGCGGCCGAGTGCACGAGCACGTCGCAGCGTGGTGAGCCCTCGAGCACCGAGTCTGCCGCGCGCTGCACGGACCGAGCGTCGGCGAGGTCGACCTCGACATGGTCGACGTCGTCGACCGGCGGTGCGACGCGGTCCAGGCTCACCACCCGGTGCCCGGCGGCCAGCAGCGCGGCGCAGATGGCGGCGCCGATGCCCCCGGCTCCACCCGTGACCACAGCCGTACGACGAGGGGCGCTCACCCGTGGGCCGCCTTCACCGCCAGCACCGGGCAGTCCGCGTGGAGCAGCAGGGTCTGCGCGTTGCTGCCCAGCAGCAGCTTCCCCACCGGCGACCGACGACGCATGCCGATGACGATGAGCGACGCGTCCTCGCGGTTCGCGATCTCGATGAGGTCCTCGGCCGGGTCCTTGCCCCGAGCGAGGTTCTCGATGTCGACGTCGAGGCCGTCGGCGCGCAGCTCCTCGCCGAGCGCGTCGAGGGCCAGCCGGTCCTCCACGACGCTCTCGGCGTCCTCGGCACCGCCCTTGGACGAGTGCACGACGACCAGGCGCCCGCTGCGGCGACGCGTCTCCTCGACCGCAGCGGCGATCGCCGCCTCGCCCTCCGGAGAACGGAGGAACCCGACCACGACCACGTCGCTCACACGGTCACCTCGGTCCTGGCCGGCTCCGCCGCCTCGACCGCACGAGGCTCGCGCGGAGCACCCACCAGCCGCTTGCCCCAGCGCTCCAGGAGGTTCGCGGGGCTCTTGCCGCTCGGGATGGGTGTGGCGATGCCGTCCGGGTTCTGGATCGCGGTCAGCGTGAGCAGGACGCCCGCGACGAGGCCGGCGTACACACCCACGCCGAGGTACTTGTCGACGGCGCTGACGACGAGGCCGGTGCTCGCGAGCATGATGCCCGCGGCCGCCGCGCCGGAGATGCGCCCGATGCCCGCGACGTACGCGATGGCCAGCAGCCCCAAGGACTGGAAGACGCCGAAGCTGACCGACGAGAGCGTGCCCTGCTGGTAGCCGAGCAGGCAGCCGCCCAGACCGGCGATGAAGCTCGAGATGCCGAACGCGAGCAGCTTGGCCCGCGGCACGTTGATGCCCGACGCCGCGGCCGCGCGCTCGTTGGACCGCACGGCGAGGAGCATGCGGCCGGTCGAGGAGTTGCGCAGGCGCGCGACGACGACGCCGACGGCGATCACGATCACGAGGAGGAACAGGCCGAAGATCGTGCGCGGGTAGTCGCTGCCGCTGGAGATGCCGAGGTCGATGCCGAACAACGACGGCGACGGCACCTCGCGCCCGCCCTCGCCGCCGGAGAAGGAGGCGTTGTTGAACAGCAGCACCTCGATCGCCGAACCGGCGGCCAGGGTCACGATGGCGAGGTTCACGCCTCTCACGCGCAGCGCGGGCAGGCCGATGACGAGCCCCAGCGGTACGGCGCACAGCGAGGCCAGCAGGAGCGACCATGGGAACGGGATGCCCATGTCGGTCGCGAAGTGGCTGAGCAGGAACCCCGAGAAGCCCGCGAACGCGAGCTGGGCGAGCGAGACCTGGCCGACGTAGCCGGTGAGCACCACGAGCGACATCGCCAGGCAGGCCCAGATGATCGACGACATGAACGCCGCCTTCAGCGAGCCCTGCAGCAGCACCAGCACGGCCGCGCCGGCGATGAAGGTGAAGACCGCGGTCTTGAACGGTGCGGTCGGACGGCCCACGGACGGGTTGCGCGGCGCGGCGATGGTGCCGCGCGGGATCAGGCTGCGGCCGCGCCAGGTCATGATGATGAGGATCAGGATGAACGGCACGCCCTCGGCAACGCCCTGCTGCGGCAGCTCCGGGTGCGTCGAGAGCAGGTGGATGATCTCCGACTGCAGCATGCCCAGCGCGAGGCCGGCGACCGCCGCACCCAGGAACGAGCTGAAGCCGGCGATCAGCGCGACGCACAGCGCCGGGACGATGAAGAGCGTGTAGGAACCCGGGTCGAGGTTCGCGATGGGCGACATCACGATGCCCGAGGCGGCGGCGAGCACGGTCGCGATGGTCCAGTTCTGCAGCGCGATCCGGGTCGAGGAGATGCCGACGACCGCGGCGCCGACCTCGTTCTCCGCGCCGGCTCGCGTGCGGAGGCCGAAGAGCGTGCGGCGGTAGAGGAAGGCGAGCGCGAGGGCCACGACGACGACGAAGACGGTCAGCCACATGCGGTCGATCGGGATGGGGACGCCGGCGATCGTCACCGCGCCGCTCGGCAGGACCGCACCCGTCGACTTGGCCTCGGTGCCGAAGTTGAGGACGGCGGTCGCCTGCAGGTAGAGCATCACGCCGACCGACGCGCACACCTTGGTGAGCGCGGTCGAGTGCTGCAGCGGGCGGTAGACCACGTAGTAGAGGACGGCGCCGAGGCACGCGCCGTAGACCAGCGTCACCACGATGCTGGTGCCGTCGGGGACGCCCGTGTCGGAGATGTGGATCGTGTGCGGTAGCACCGGCCAGGGCAGCTGCAGGTCGCCCTGGTCGCGCAGCTCGACGAACGCGAACGCGCAGATCATCGCGACGGCGCCGTGGGCGAAGTCCACGACTCCCGCCGCCCGGTACTTGAGGACCAGGCCGAGCGCGAGCAGGCCGTAGACCGCGCCGGCGCCGAGGCCGAGCAGCAGGAACAGCAGCGTGACGGTCATGAGTCCTCGGTCGTCTCGTACGAAGTGCCGGGAAGGGTGCTCCCTGCCCGCGCCGCGCTCCGCGGCGCGGGCAGGGAGGCGTGTGCTGCCGGATCAGCCGCCCATGGCTGGCGCGGGGTTGACCCAGTCGCCGACGACGGAGGTCTTGCCACCGGCGTACTGGAACAGGTGCTGGTAGCCGTTGCAGATCGAGATCGAGCCGGGGATCTGCTTGCCGTCGCAGGTGAACGGGTGCGCCGCGAAGTTGGCGTTGTCCGTCCCCTTCTGGAACGTGCTGATGATCGACGCCGCCGTGAGGCTGTCCGCGGTCGGCGACAGGTACTTCTGGATGTTCATGACGCTCTGGACGCCCATGAACGTGATCGTGGTGAGGGCGGCGTCCGGCGCGTACTTCTGCAGGACGGCCATCATCAGCGTGGCGTCGGCGTTGCTGTTGGGAGCGTCGATCGGTCCGCCCCACGTGATGTTCTCGGCACCGGCGCCGGCCGCCTGGATCACACGCGGGTCCGTGCACGGGTCGATGACGAGCTTGGTCCCCTTGAAGCCGAGCTGGTCGAGGCTCTTGAGCATCGAGGCGCAGCCCACCGGGGTGTTGACGAACACGGTGTCGGGGTTCGAGGTGACGACCGTGGCCGCCTGGGCGCTCACGTCAGCGGCGGTGGGCGGGACCGGGACGCCGGTCGCGGTGACGCTCTGGTTCTTGAAGTACCCGATCACGCTCTCGCCGCTGCGCGTGCCCTGGGTGTCGGAGGTGTACACGACCGACGCGGTCTTGGCGCCCTTGCCCACCGCGTACGTCGTGGCAGCCGCGTTGTCGGGGCCGGCGACGGCGGCGAACATCACGCCGTTCTTGTAGTTCTGCTCGACGGGGGTGAAGGGCACGCCGCCGACGACGGCGAGGCCGGCCCGCTCCCACACCGGGTAGGCGCCGGGCGAGCCCGGGTCGGCGCCGCCGATGATGAACGCCGGCTTCTGGTCGAGGATCTGGTTGGCGCAGCGCTGCGAGGTCGCCGGCTGCGCGTCGCTCTCGCAGTGGACCAGCTGGAGCGGGTGACCGCCCACGCCGCCCATGTAGTCGTTGATGTAGCTGATCGCCGCCTCGACGCCCGAGCGGTAGCCGGGGAACGTGACCGGGCCGACCTCGAGGTTGATGAGGCCGACGACGATCGGGGTCCCCGTCGCCTTGTTGGGAGTCGCGAACGGGTCGGCGGAGGACGACGCCGAGCCGCTCGACGTCGGTGACGCCGAGCTCGAGCCGTTGCTCGAGTTGCTGCACGCGGCGAGAAGCGTGATGGCCGCGAGGCCCGCCCCCCACCGGAGCACGAGCTTGCTGTTCATCCCTGGTCCCTTCGAGGTGCGGTGCCGTTGGCGGCGGTGCTGGTGGGCCGTGGCCCGGTTGGCGTCGCGGACGTTCTCCGCTCGGCCGTCTCTCGCGGATCGGATCCGTGCGAGGTCATGTGGGCTCCTCGTCGTGGGCGGCTGTGCCGCTCCCCTCGGAGGGCAGCGCGCTCGAGCGCGCGTCGGCGTCGAGCTCTCCCATGTAGCTCTGGCGCAGCAGCTCGCGGTCGTCGCGCAGCGACGCGGCCGACCCTTCGAGCACCAGTCGGCCGTGGCTCAGGACGTAGGCGCGGTCGGCGACGGCGAGCGCGAGGTTGACGTGCTGCTCGACGAACAGCACCGAGGACCCGAAGTCGTCGGCCACCGTGCGCAGGACCGGGAGCAGCCGCTCCACGATCACGGGCGCGAGCCCCATGCTCATCTCGTCGACGATGAGCAGCTTCGGCCGGCTCATGAGGGCACGTCCGACCGCGAGCATCTGCTGCTCGCCGCCGGACAGCAGCCCTGCCCGGCGGTCGAGGCACTTCTCCAGCTCGGGCAGCAGGTCGAGGAGGTCGGACTCCGAGACGCCGTCCTTTGCCTTGGCCAGCTTGAGGTGCTCCCGTGTCGTGAGGCCGAAGAAGAGCGCGCGGTTCTCGGGCACCAGCGAGATCCCGCGGCGTGCCAGCACGTGCGCCGGCGTACCGACGGTGCTGACGCCGTCGACCTCGACGTCGCCCGCGATCGGCTCGAGCAGCCCTGCGACGGTCATGACGGTGGTGGTCTTGCCCGCGCCGTTGGCACCCAGGAGCGCGACGACCTCGCCGCGACCCACGTGCAGGTCGAGCTCGCGGACGACCGGGTTGCCGAAGTACCCCGCCGACAGACCGGTGACGCGCAGCATCGGAGCGAGGGTGGCGGTGCCTGCCGTCGTGGCGGCCTGCGTCGGCTCAGCCATGCGTCGCCTCCGATCCGGCGCTGCCCAGGTAGGCCTCGACGACCTTGGGGTCGTTGCGGATCTGGTCGGGGGTGCCGCGGGCGATGATGCGCCCGAAGTCGAGGACGATGACGACGTCGCACACGCTGAGGACCAGGCCCATGTCGTGGTCCACCAGAAGGACGCTCACGCCTGCCGCGGGGAGGGCGCGCAGCTGGTCGCCGAACCCGAGGCTCTCGTCGCTGTCGAGACCTGCTGCCGGCTCGTCGAGCAGCACCACGCGCGGACGCTGCGCCAGCGCGCGACCGACGCTCACGAGCTTGCGCTGACCGTGCGAGAGGTCGGTCGGCATCCGGTGGAGGAGGTCCTCGATGCCCAGGGTCGAGGTCGCCCACGCGACGGCGTCGCGACCGCGGTGGCGGTGGGGCAGGAACATGTCCTTGAAGGGCTGCAGCACGCCCACGTGCTCGGCCGCGACGAGCATGTTCTCCTCGACCGTGAGGTCGTCGAAGAGCTCGACGGACTGGAACGTGCGCACCAGCCCCTTGCGCGAGCGACGGTCGGCCTTGACGCGCGTGACGTCGTCGCCGTCGAAGACGACCTTGCCCGCCGACGGCGGGTGGTAGCCCGTCAGCGCGTCGATCATCGAGGTCTTGCCCGCCCCGTTGGGTCCGATGAGGCCGACGACCTGCCCGTCGTCCACGGTCAGCGTCGCGTCGTCGACGGCGACGACGCCGCCGTACGTCACGCGCAGACCCTGCACGTCCAGCAGAGCGGTCATCGTTCTCCTCGTCGGCGGGTGGACGGGGCACTTTCACATCGTGAAAGTCGTTTTCTTTCGAGAAGGTTACGGCTCAGGGCGGGCTAAGTCGAGGGTTTCCACGAAGGTTTCGCATTCGTGATCTGACGTGCCTAGACCGGTGCTGGCACCGCTCCCCGACCGTGCCCGCGCGACGCCTCGAGCGGAACCGCCGACCCGGGTATGCGTGGCATCCGCGCCACGGATGGAGCGGCTCGCTCAGCCGGCCCAGGAGCGCTCGAGGCCGTGCACGAGCGCGACCATCGCGTCGTGACCCGGCGTCGGTACGCCGACCCTCCGGCCCTCGGCGGCGATGCCGCCGTTGAGCACGTCGACCTCGGTGGCGCGGTGCGCGAGCGCGTCCTGCAGCATGGACGGCTTGTGGTGGTAGGCCGTCTGGATCGCCTCGTCGACCGAGTGCCGAGGGTCGCGCGTGAGCTCGATGCCCGACGCTGCACAGACGGCGAGCGCCTCGTCGATGAGCCGCTCGACCTGCGCGCGCAGGTCCGGGTCCGTGCACACCTCGCCGACGGTGAGGCCGGTGAGCGTCGAGAGCGGGCTCGTCGCCGAGTTGAAGACGACCTTGGTCCACTGCGGTCCCCGCGCGTCGGCGAGGGCATTCGCCGGCAGGCCGCCGTCGGTGAGAAGCCTTGCCAGCAGAGCGATCTCAGCGTCCTCCGCAGGACTCGGCTCGAAGGGACCGAGCCAGGTCTCACCGCCGCCGTCGAGGTTCACCACGCCCGGAGACGTGACGTGGCCGGCGGGCACGATGCTGCCGCGCACGACCTTCGGCACGATCTCGGCCACGACCTCCTCGTTGCCGAGACCGTTCTGCAGGCTCGCGACCGCCGCGTCCTGCAGCGCATGACGTGCAGCCTCCACCGCATCGCGGGTGTGGGTCGCCTTCGTGGCGACGAGCGCGAGGTCGCACGCGGGCAGGTCGCGGGCGTCGGTGATCGCGTGCACCGGCGCGACGAAGTCGGCGAGACCCGTGACGCGAAGACCATCCCGCGCGATGGCGGCCATGTGCTCCTCGTAGGGGTCCGCGGCCCACACCTCGACGCCGTCGACCCGGGCGAGGTGCGCGGCGTACAGGCTGCCGATCGCTCCGCACCCGAGGACGGCGACGCGCACCGTCACGAGGCCGCGACCTCGCGGGCGAGGGCGGCGCACAGCGCGGGGTCCGCGCCGCCCACGCCGAGGCCGGCGACGACGACGCCGTCCTCGAGCAGCGGCACGCCGCCGGGCGCGCCGAGGAACGGCCCGTGGCCCAGGCGTCCCAACGACTTCACGGCGAAGCCGTACGCCGCGTCGAGCTCCTCGCTCGGGCGGCCGAAGCGCGCCGCGGTGGCGCTGGTGGCCAGCGCGAGGTCGGGCGACGCGGTGATGGCGCCGTCCATGCGGTCCTGCTGCACGGGGTCTCCCCCGGCGTCGACGACCGCGACCGACACGAGGACGCCGCGCGCGCGAGCAGCGTCGAGCACGCGGTCGGCGATCGTGCGCGCCCAGGCGAGCTGGTGCTGACGGCTCGCAGTCGGTGCCGGCTTCATGCCGAGGCTGTCCTCCGGCGCGACGACGAGGTCGCCGAACCGCTCCTGCCAGCGCGCGCGGTCGTCGCCGTGCTGGCCGACGTACGGCACGCCGAGGGCGTAGGCGATGAGCAGGTCCTCGGGGTTGGCCGGCTCGCCGTCGGCGCTGACGACCTCGGGCGCGACGCCCGTCGGGAGGAACGGGCTCACCGTGGCGCCGGACGTCGCGATGCCGCCGACGACGGCACCGTCCTCGTCACGGATCGGAATCCCGCCGGCGCCCGGGAACATCGCCTGCGGCGAGATGCCGACGAACCCGCTCGAGATCGGAGCGGGCAGCGTCGTCATGCGGTGCAGGTGCTCGGTGCTCGGGATCTGCTGCGTCGCGGAGATCCAGGCCTTCGACGTCGCACGGGCCATGCCGCCCGGGCCACCGGCGTCGAGGCGCGATGCCGTGACGAGCGCGCCGCTGGCGCCCACGACGGCGACGCCGCCGCGCAGGCCGAGCTGCTCAGCCTTGTCGACGGCGCGCTGCACGAGGGCGCGGGCCTGCTCCAGCGAGACGTCGCGCGGGTGGATCGGCATGCGGTTCTCCAGGGTCGGCGTCGGTCGGGCGGAGCCGGTCAGGCGCCGACCATGTTGTAGCCGCCGTCAGCGACGAGATAGCCGCCGGTGATGTGGTTCGCGTCGTCGGTGGCGAGGAAGAGCGCCGCTCCGGCGTAGTCGGCCGGGCCGGGGATGCGGCCCATCGGCGTCATCTTCTTGAGCTGCTCGCCGCGACCGCTCTTCCAGTCCTCGCGCGAGAGCGTCGCCTCGGTCTCGATGAAACCCGGCGCGAAGATGTTCACGCGCACGGTCGGCGCGAACGCGTGCGCGTAGGACTTGTTGACGCCGAGCAGGCCGTACTTCGCCGCGGCGTACTGCGGGGCGCGCGCGCTGCCGCGCACGATCACGGTCGAGCCGATGTTCACGATGTTGCCGTGCCCCTGCTCGAGCATCCGCTGCCCGAACTCGTGGATGCAGGCCATCGTGCCCTTGATGTCGACGGCGAGGACGTGGTCGATCGACTCCTCGGTGATGTCGCGCCACGACATCTGGTCGCGCGCGACGTCGCCTACGTTGTTGACGAGCACGTCGACGCCGCCGAGCTTCTCGAACGCCTCGTCGGCCATGCGCGCGACCTGGGCCCACTCGACGATGTCGGCCTGCAGCAGCACTGCCTCGGCGCCCTCGGCGCGCACGCGCTCGGCGGTCGCCTCGGCGCCTGCCTTCGAGCTGCGGTAGTGGATGCCGACGACGCGCGCACCCTCCTGGGCGGCACGAACGGCGAGCTCGGTGCCGAAGCCCGTGCCGGCACCGGTGACCACCACCGAGCGACCGACGAAGCGACGAGGGATGGGCAGCGGCTCGAGAGGCACGTGCGTTCCTTTGCGTTGGAGGTGCTGGGATCCGGGCGTTCGTCTCAGACGAGAGTACGGCCGCCGTCGATGTAGAGGACCTGGCCGGTGACGAAGCCCGCGCGGTCGGAAGCCAGGAAGGTCACGGCGTCGGCGACCTCTTCCGGGCGGCCGAGGCGGCCGGCGGGCACCATCGACTCGAGGTCCTCGCGGTGGCCGTCGCGGTCGAGGTAGGCGCGAGTGAGGTCGGTCTCGACGTAGCCGGGAGCGACGGCGTTGACGGTGACGCCCGAGGCCGCCCACTCGCGCGCCATCACGCGCATGAGCTGGTTGATGCCGCCCTTGCTGGCGGCGTACGGCGCGTGGTTCGCGTGAGCGAGCAGGGCGGACACCGACGAGACGAACACCATGCGGCCGTAGCCCGCTGCGACCATGCGCCGACCGACCTCCTGGCCGAGCCACCACGCGGTCGACAGGTTGAGCGTGACGATCGACTGCCAGTCGTCGTCGCCCAGCTCGAGCACCGGGCGACGGTCGTTGCGCCCGACGGCGTGCAGGAAGATCTCGGGGGTGCCGATGATGCCGACGGCCTTCTCCACGGCGTCGCGGCTCCCCTCGGGCGAGGCGACGTCGAAGGTCAGCGTGGTGATCTCCACGCCGACGGCGCGCCCTCCTGCAGCGACCTCCTCGAGCTTCTGCTCGTCGCGGTCGACGGCCACGACGCGGGCCCCCTGCGCGGCCAGGGCGACGGCGCTCGCCCCGCCGAGACCGCCGGAACCGACCACGAGGGCAGGTCGTCCCGCGATCCCGAGCCAGTCGGCCATGTGAGTACCGCCTCAGCATTCTCGTATCGTGAAAGTCGCTTTCCGTTACGGTAGACGAGTGCGCGCGAGCCTGTCCAGGGTTCCTGCGCACGCGCCCCTAGGCTGACGCTCAGACGAAAGCCGCTTTCTCGCGAGAGGTCCGCATGCCCGCCAAGCAGCGCACGACGGCGAAGCCCGCCGCGAAGCCCTCCCCCGCCGAGGCCGCCGAGAAGCCGGAGTACCGCGTCGAGGCACTCGCGAAGGGCCTGCGGATCCTGTCGCTCTTCGACGAGCAGCGTCCGTCGTGGCGGGTCACCGACCTCGCCGCGGCCGCGGGCCTCCCGATGCCGACCGTCTACCGCGTCGTGCAGACCCTCGCGGCCGAGGGCTACCTCGACCACCTCCCCAACGGCGACTACCGCCCCGGCGTCCGGGTGCTCACCCTCGGCGGTGCGGCGCTGCGCAGCCTCGACCTCGTGGGCATCGCGACGCCGAAGCTGCAGCAGCTCGGCGAGGCCACCGGAGAGACCGTGAACCTCGCGGTGCTCACCGGCGACCGCGTGCTCTACCTCGTGCGCCTGCGCAACTCCGACCTCGTCACCGCCAACATCCAGGTGGGCTCCACGCTGCCGGCGACGACCACGTCGATCGGCAAGCTGCTCCTCGCGCACCTCGACGACGACGACCTCGCGTCGCGCATCACGGCCGAGTCGTTCAGCGCGCAGCACGGCCCCAACGCCAAGGAGTCGCTGGCCGAGCTCAAGGAGGAGCTCGAGCAGATCCGCCAGCAAGGCTGGTCGACTCAGGACGAGGAGCTCGCCTACGGCCTGCGTTCCGTCGCCGGTCCGATCACCGACAGCACGGGCCGCGTCGTCGCCGGCATCAACCTCGCCGTGCAGGCGCGCGACTGGTCGACGCAGCGCATCATGCGCGAGCTGCGCCCCGTGCTCCTCGACACCTGCAACGACATCTCGGCGCTCATGGCGGGCGGGCACGCCTGATGGCGCAGGCGCGCATCGCGAAGCTCCGCCCGGAGCAGCTCGACGACGAGCAGCGCGCTGTCTACGACGCCATCGCCGGCGGACCGCGCGCGCAGGGCCCGCAGCTGTTCCGCCTGCGCGACGACGACGGCGGACTCGAGGGTCCGTTCAACGCGTTCCTGCTGCAGCCACAGCTCGGCCTGGCCCTGCAGGAGGTCGGCTCGGCGGTCCGCTACCGCACCGCGCTCTCGGACCGCGCCCGCGAGATCGCCATCCTCGTCGTCTCGCAGCACTGGGACTCCTCCTTCGAGCGCTACGCGCACGAGGCCGTCGGCCGCCACGTCGGCCTCACCGACGACGAGCTCGCGGGCCTGCGCGAGCAGCGGTACGACGCGCTGCCGGCGGACGAGCGCCTCGTCGCGGAGACCACGAAGCGGCTGTGCGCCGACGGCGACCTGGACGACGCGGCGTACGCCGACGCCGTCGCGGGCCTCGGCGAGGGCGGCCTGTTCGAGCTGCTCACCCTCGTCGGCTACTACGCCGCTCTCGCCCTGCAGCTGCGGGTGTTCCGCGTCACGGCCCCCGACGCCTGACGCTCCTTGACACCCGGCCGCGCGGGTCGGGATCATGGGATCTGAAATCGACTTTCGTAGAATGAAAGTCACCTCAGCCGGAAGAAGGATCGCGATGAAGCTCGTGACGTTCGACGAGGGCCGGGTCGGCTACATCGACGGGGACGACGTCGTCGAGCTCGACGTGCCCTCCACCCGCGAGTACTTCGAGCGCGGCGGCGTCGCGGGCGGCGTGGGCGAGACCGGTGCGCGCCTTCCCCTCGCCGACGTCACGCTCAAGGCCCCGATCGTGCCGAAGAAGTTCTTCCACACGGCCGGCAACTTCACCGACCACCACAAGGAGCTGCAGGCCGTCGACTGGTCGCACCCGGTGCACAAGGGCATCGTGTTCTTCCAGAACGTCGACGCGATCATCGGCCCCGACGAGGCGGTCGTGTACCCCGAGGGTCTGACGAAGGAGCTCGACTACGAGCTCGAGCTGGCCATCATCATCGGCAAGAGTGGCAAGTTCTTCGGCCCCGAGGAGGCCGAGGACTACATCGCCGGCTACATGGTCTTCAACGACATCACCGCGCGCGACATCCAGCGCCGCGAGATGGAGTCGGGCGTGTTCTCCTTCTCCAAGGCGATCGACACGTTCTGCCCGATCGGTCCGTGGATCGTCACCAAGGACGAGATCCCCGACGCGCAGGGCCTCGGCATGGAGCTGCGGGTCAACGGCGAGAAGCGCCAGTCGGGCAACACCGCGCAGATGGTCATCTCCATCCCGCACCTCGTCGCCTACCACTCGGCGCAGGGCTACTCCGCCGGCGACATCATCACGACCGGCACGATCTCGGGCGTCGCCGCGGTGCAGCCCAACCCGTTCGACTTCTACCTGCAGCCCGGCGACGAGATCGAGGCCGAGATCGAGGGCATCGGCATCCTGCGCAACCACGTGGTCCCGTGGTCGGCGGCGCACGACACACCGCCGTACACGACCGACCTCTACTCCTCCACGATCTGACCGCGCCGCCATGAGGTTCGGCACGGTCGACGGCCGCTTCGTCCTCGTCCGCGACGGCCGTGCGCTCGACGTCGCGACCGCGTCCGGAGGAGGTCTCCCCTCCGACGCGGTCGCGGCGCTCGAGCGCTGGGACGACGTCGTGGCGTGGGCTCCGAGCGCGGACTGGTCGACGGCGTACGCCGTGACCGAGGAGCAGCTCGGGTCGCCCGTGCCCGCTCCACGGCAGGTCTTCGCGATCGCGCTGAACTACGCGCCGCACGCGGCCGAGGCGGGGTTCGAGACGCCGGACGAACCCCTGGTGTTCACGAAGTTCCCGAGCTGCATCGCAGGCGCCGTGACCACCGTCGCGCTGCCGCAGGGCAACGTCGACTGGGAGATCGAGGTCGTGGCGGTCATCGGCCGCGGCGGCTACCGCATCCCGCGCGAGAAGGCGTGGGACGCCGTCGCCGGCGTCGCCATCGGGCAGGACCTCTCCGAGCGCGTCCTGCAGCTGACCGGCAAGCCGCCGCAGTTCTCGCTGGCGAAGTCGCACCCGGGCTTCGGACCGGTGGGGCCCGTCGCCGTCACCGTCGACGAGCTGCCCGACCGCGACGACCTGTCGTTCGCCTCGCGCATCGGCGACGAGGTGATCCAGCACGGCCGCACCAGCCAGATGATCTTCCCGGTCGACGACCTGGTCGCCCGGCTCTCGGCCGTGTGCCCGCTGCTGCCCGGCGACCTGATCTTCACCGGTACGCCGGAGGGCGTGGGCAACCGGCGTACGCCACCGCGATTCCTGCAGCCCGGCGAGACGCTGGTGAGCACCCTCGACGGCGTCGGCGAGATCCGCCAGACCTTCGTCGCCGGCTGACCCTCAGCCGCGCGGAGCGTGCTTCGCGGCCTCGCCGACGGCGCCCCACATCCCCAGGACGCCTGGCGTGGGCTGGTGGATCTCGATGGGGTGGCCGAACACCGGGCCGCCCTCGAACCAGTCCGCCCAGGCGCCCGAGCGCGACGTCGTGAGGAGCGGGCAGCCGGCGGCCGCGAGGTCGACGCCCTCGACGGTCAGGTCCGACGACGTCCACGCCACGTGGCTGACGTTGCCGTGTCCCACGCGCAGCTCGACCGCGAGCTCGGGCGTCACGTCGTGCGCCTGGCCCAGCTCGAGGATCACCGGACCCCACTGCCCGAACGCGGCGCTGTGGTCGAGCACCGCGGGCTCGCCACGGAACCGGAACGTGTCTCCGAGGTCGATGTGCTCGAGGACCGTGAAAGGGCCGGCGCCGAGAGTGCCCTCGGCCCAGGCGATCGCGGCTGCGAGGTCGTCGACCCAGTAGCCGATGTGGTGCAGCCCTCCGCCGCGCAGCGGTGCGACGCCCATGTCAGACCTCCTTGGTGGCGGACACCCAGCGGAACGTGGTGCGCATCCGCACCTCGCCCGTCGGTCCGGTGAACGGGACGACGGCCGCGCGGACCGTGTCGGCGACGGCATCGATCCCGACGATCGACGACGCCCGCGCGCCGCCGGCCGACGACAGGATCCCGCGCGCCGCGGCGTCGGCGTCGGGATAGGCCCAGACGCACTCCGTCTCCCCCGCACCGACCACCACGAGCCCGGCGCCGGCGAGCACCTTCTCCAGGTTGCCCGGGGCCGAGAGGAGGTACGGCGCGTGCGTGGGCGTCGACGGCGGCTGCGCCGCGTCGACGAGGGCCGACATCGCCTCGTGCACGGCGGTCGCCTGCGAGCGCTCGGGCTCGGCGAACAGGCTCGCGACCACACGGCCGCCCGGTGCGAGCACGCGCGCCGCCTCGCCGAGGGCGCGCGACGGGTCGGCGGCGAACTGGAAGGCATTGACTCCGACGACGGCGTCGAACGATGCGTCGTCGAACGGCAGGTCCTCCGACTCCGCGATGCGCACGCCCTCGGGGCCGACCCGGTCCGCGGCGATCGCGAGCAGCGGCTCGGCGACGTCGATGCCGACCGCGGTCCAGCCCTCGGCCGCTGCCAGCTGCAGCACCCTGCCGGTCCCGCAGCCGACGTCGAGCAGCCGTCGACCAGGCGCGTCCGACGCGGCGCGCAGGACGTCGCGGAACAGCGGCTCGTTGTGCGGCTCGCCGTACAGCGCCCAGCCCTCGGCGTCGGTCCCCCAGAGCGCCGCCTGCTGCTGCGCGTGCGCCGAGAGCATCAGGCGCCTGCCGGCCGGATGTTCTGGTTGAGGTGCAGCAGGTTGTCGGGGTCCCACTGCTGCTTCACCTCGCGCAGCCGCGACAGGGTCCGCCCGTACGCCGTCTGCTCGTCGGTCACCTCGTCGGAGTCCATGAAGTTGCTGTAGCTGGTGCCGTCGAGGAAGGGCCGCACCGCCTCGTACGTCCCGCGCACCCAGTCGAGCTCGTAGTCGCCCTCCGACTCGTCGCGCCACGAGGCCGGGATGTTGATCAGCCAGGTGGCCGTGCGGTGCGGGTACGCCGTCGCGTCGACGTCGACGTCGCTGATCGCGCCACCCTGGGCGAGGACCTCGATCTGGCTGATGTCGGACCCGATGAGACGGCCGCGCTCGACGAGGGTCGCGACCATCTCCTCCGTGATCTCGGGAGCGAAGCCGGCCTTCACGTAGGTGAGCAGCCCGTGGCGGAACATCTCGTCGCCGGCGGTCTGGATGGTGAGGTACGGGATCGGCTCCAGCTCGTATGCCGCAGGCGCGATCTCCTCGCAGATCTGCGCGAGCAGCGCACGGCCCTCCTCGACGTCGCCCGACCACTCGATCGCCGACATCAGGCCCGGCATGCCACGCAGCTCCTCGGGCATCCACGGCAGCGGGTGGCCCTTGCGGAAGAACGACGTCCAGAGCAGCTCGCGCGGGGTCGCCGGGTCGGCCATCAGCTCCTGGCCGCGCGCGAGGACCTTCGCCGCGTCCTCGAGGCGGTGGAAGGAGAACAGCACGACGAGCGGCTGCGCGAGCTCGTGGGCGCGGTAGGTGAAGCGGGTGACGACGCCGAAGTTCCCGCCCCCGCCGCGGAGAGCCCAGAACAGGTCCGCGTTGTCGGTCTCGTTGGCGGTCACGACGTCGCCGTCGACGGTCACCATCTCCACCTCGAGCAGGCTGTCGATCGTGAGGCCGAAGCGACGCATCAGACGGCCCACGCCACCTCCGAGGGTCAGCCCGGCGGCGCCGGTGTGCGAGATGACACCGGCAGGGACGACGAGCCCGTGCTCCTGCACGGCCTTGTCGACGTCGCCGAGCAGCGCACCCGCCTCGACGACCGCCGTACACGTCATCGGGTCGACGTCGATGCGGCGCATGCCCGACAGGGAGATGACGATGCCGTCGTCGACCGTGCTGAACCCGGGCATGCTGTGGCCGCCGCCGCGCAGCGCGATCTCGAGCCCGTTCTCGCGCGCGTACGCGAGCGCGGCCACGACGTCCTCCGTCGACGTGCAGTGCGCGATCAGGGCAGGGCGCCGGTCGTGCATGGCGTTCCAGACGCGTCGGTCCTCGTCGTACGCGGCGTCCTCGGGCGTCACGACGACGCCCGCGAAGCGTGGGATCGTGACGGCGGCAGTCTCGGTCATCGCAGGCTCCACATTTATCTCTTAGATCAGAGGTATTTGTCGGTAAGGTAGACCTGTCTCGACGACGAGGGCAAGGGGTGACGCATGACAGGACGTGGGCCGGCCGTCCGTCGACCGACGGTGCGCGAGTCGCGCGACCTCGCGGTCGTGCTGCACGACCTGGCGTGGCTGCTGCCGCGCACGATCGGCGTGGCCGCCGCCCGGGCGGAGCCGCAGCCGCCGACGGCGCTTGAGGTGATGCGTCTGCTGAGCCGGCGTCCGGGCCTGTCGGTCAACGAGGTGGCGCGCGAGCTCGGCATCGCGGCCAACAACGTCAGCACCGCCGTGACCCACCTCGAGCGGCAGGGGCTGCTCGAGCGCCGTCGTGACCCGGTCGACGGGCGGGTGGCCCGGCTGCACCCCACGTCGACCGCCAAGGAGGCGAGGGTCCGGCGCGAGACGGCCTGGGGCGAGGCGATGCGCGACGTGCTCGCCGGCGCTCCGGCCGAGGACGCCGCGCTGCTGGTCGCGGCGGCCCCGGCCCTGCACCGTCTCGCCGACCTCCTGGCCGACCACGACGGCGGCTGACTCACCCCTCCTCCTCCGCGCGGGCCAGGGCGCCGCCGCCGAAGACCTTGTCGTGGTCGACCGTGAGCCGCAGCACGGGGTAGGCCTCGGCGCGCATCTCCGCCTCGTAGGACCCGATCGCGTCGAGCAGCCCAAGGCGCCCCTCGCGCACGTCGACGAGACGGTCCGCGATCAGCCGGGCGTCGTTGAGCGCCATGTTGGCGCCCATCCCGAGCGTCGGGAGCATGCCGTGAGCGGCATCGCCGAGCACGGTCACGCGCGACGGCTCCCAGTCCTCCACCGGCTCGAGATAGCTGAAGGAGATGGAGAAGATGCTGTCGAGGTCGATGCCCGCGACGAGCGCGCCGACCGCCGGGTGCCAGCCCTCGACGGCGCGCAGCATGCCGTCGCGCACCAGGGCCGGCGTGCTGTCGTCCCACTCCGACGACGGCGGCACGACAGTGCTCGGGTCGACGCTGCAGCTGATCATCATGTAGTCGGGCACGGGATCGAGTGCCACACCGGGCGCGTCCTTCGCGACGGCCTCGGCGACCGGCAGGCGCGGCTGGTACGACGCCATCAGGCAGCGTGCCTTGCCGTCGGTCACGATGAGCACGCCGTCGTGCAGCCGCTCGGGCACGACCTCGAGCAGCTCGGGGGTGAAGGGCACGCGGCCGTAGAGGTCGATGCCCTTGATGGCGGTGGACACGACCTCGGTCTGCGGGAGGCGCTGGTCGCGCACCGCGGAGCGGATGCCGTCGGCGCACACGAGGACGTCGCCGCGCAGCGACGTGCCGTCGGACAGGTACAGCGTGACGCCGTCGGCGTCCTCGTCGTACGAGACGGCGGAGACGCCGAAGCGCACGCGGTCCTCGATGCCGGCCGCGAGGATCTGGCGCAGGGTGCGCCGGTGGACGCCGGTGTGCCGGCGCTCGCCGGTGTTCGGCGGTCCCATGCTCGGGCGAGCACCGAGCTGCTCGAGCGCCGGGTTCAGCACGATCGACGCCTGGGTCTCGTACGGGCGGCGCGAGGTGTCGACGTACAGCTCGAACAGGTCGGGCGGCAGCAGCCGACGCAGCGCCTCGCCGCCGAGCCCGTTGATGTTGAGGTAGTAGCCCTGGCGGCGGTTGAAGTCGGCGTCGCGCTCGACGACGTCGACGGTGAAGCCCTCCTTCACGAGGCCTTGGGCGAGGGCGAGGCCACCGAGGCCGCCGCCGGCGATGAGGACGTGCATCGGGTCGGTCATGACTCTCCTCGAGAGGTTCGTGCGCCGTCGGCCGGCGGGATGTTCTGGTTGATGCGGAAGAGGTTCTGCGGGTCCCACGCGGCCTTGAGGTCGCGCAGGCGCGTCCAGGTCGCGGGGCTGTACGACGCCTCCACGTGCGAGGCGGGCTCCTGGCAGAGGTAGTTGACGTAGAACGAGCCGGTCGAGTGCGCGGCCACCTCGTCGAGGTAGTCGTTCTGCCACCGGCGCAGCGGCGCGCCGTTCTCCATCGACGTCCAGGTGATCGCGACCATGTAGTTCCACGGCCGGTCGCGGTGGCCCATCGCGGTCGCGTCGTCGGGCACGCGCTGCCAGGCGCCGCCGTAGTAGTGCGTCGACATGAACGACAGCGGCGCGATCTCCTGGGCACGGCGGGCACTCAGCGCGACGACGTCGTCGTCGAACGCGCGGATGTAGTGCATCCGCGAGAGCCGGTGGACGCCCGACGCGAACACGTCGTTGCCGACCGCCAGGGCGCTCCACGGGATCCGAGCCACGCCGTCGGCGACGACGTGGGGGCTGCCGCGCAGCTCGGCGAGGTCGCGCTCGGCGGCCTCGCCGCTGCCGCTGTGGCACACGAGCACGTGCGCGGCTGCCCGTCCTTCGAGCTCGGGCGGTCCGCCCCAGCCCTCGGGCGGATGGCCGACCGAGACGATGGTGGTCACCTCGTCGGGCAGGCCGACGACCCAGTCGCGGCAGAAGGCGAGCGCCTCGGCGGTGCGGTCGGCGTCGAACCACACGAGGCCGAAGCTCACGGTGTCGAGCTCGATGAGGTCGAGCTCGAGCGCCACGACCGCCCCGAAGTTGTGGCCCGCGCCGCGCATCGCCCAGAACAGCTCGGGCTCCTCGTCGCGGCTCGCGCGCACCAGCCTGCCGTCGGCGGTCACCACCTCGACGGCGTGCAGGGTGTCCGACGCCCAGCCGAGCCGCGACGTCAGCCAGCCGTGACCGCCGCCGAGCACGTGCCCCGCGACGCCGAGCCGCGGGAACTGCGGCCCCGCCGCGGCCAGACCGAACGGCGCGAGCTCGCGCGCGACGTCGCGCCAGACGACGCCACCGCCCACGCGCACCCGGCGGTTCACGGGATCGACGTCGACGCCGTCGAGGTCGCGCAGGTCCAGCAGCAGGCTGCCTTCCGGCGCGCCCACCCAGCCGACGCCGCCCGAGCGCACCGCGACGGCGAGTCCGTCGTCGCGCGCCGCGCGGACCGCGGCCAGCACGTCGGCGGTGCCGCGGCACCGCACCACCGCGTCGGGCGTGAACGGAACCGACAGGTTGGGGAACCTCGACGCCGCCAGCTCGGCGTACCCGGTCTCGCCGCGCCGGCGGAGCTCGCCGCGCAGGACGCCGTCGAGACCGTCGACCGCGCTCATGCGTGCACGTCCGGCACGACGTACGGGTCGGAGGCGAGCACGCCGCCGTCGACCGGCACCGTGCAGCCCGTGACCCACGACGCCGCGTCGCTCAGCAGGAACGACACCACCGACGCGACCTCGTCGGGCGAGCCGTAGCGGTCCGCCCCGCGGCCGAGCGGCGTCGTCGCGTGCAGGGCCGCGGCCGCCGCGGGTCCGCCGCCGAGGCGGGCCTCGAGCGCTCGCATCATCGGGGTGTCGATCGAGCCCGGAGCGACAGCGTTCACGCGCGTCCCGAAGGCGGCGCCCTCGATCGCCGCGGTGCGCACCAGCGCCCACGCGCCGTGCTTCGCGGCGCTGTACGACGCGAGGTCCGAGCCGCTGAGCGCAGCGGTCGACGTCGTCACGACGACAGCACCACCGCCGCCGTGCTCCCGGCGGTGGCGCAGCGCGGCGCGCAGGCCGAGGAACACCGACCGCAGGTCGACGCGCACGATGCGGTCGAACTGCTCGACGGTCTCGTCGATCAGCGGGGTGGCGGCGCCGATGCCGGCGTTGAGGAAGAAGCCGCGGACGGGGCCGAGCGGCTCGGCCGCGGCGATGTAGGCGTCAACGCCGGCTTCGTCGGAGACGTCGGCGACCACGGTCACGGACGGGCCGGGAAGGGCAGCCGCGAGGTCGTGCAGACCGGCGGCATCGAGGTCGACGAGGACGATCGGACGGCCCTCGTGCGAGAGACGCCGCGCGGTCGCGGCACCCATGCCGCTGGCGGCGCCGGTGACCACGACGACCGGTGGCGCATCGGGTTCGTGGTGAGGCAGGGACAGGTCATCGGGCATGGCGAGCACCGGATTCGTGGGGGCGGCACGGGGCCGCGGAGGACACGACGGAGGTCTGCCGTTCGCGGGCAGCACGGGACGCCGGCCGAGGGGCCGACGCGAGGCGAGGCGGGGGCGGAGCGGAGGTGTCAGGCGCGCCGGTGCAGCGCGTGCGACGCCCGGAGCCACATGAGGGCTCCGCCCGGGATGCCCGAGGAGGGCCAGGCCGTCGTCACGTCGCGCACGCTAGGCCCCCGAGACCGCTCTCGGCAAGAGAAAGCCGCTTTCGGGAACGTCGCGCCAGCGCGGAGGGCCACCGCCCGAGCCCGGGGTGGGGCACCCTTGACGTGCCGCGGGGCGGGGAGGAGACTCCTGGCATACCTGAAATCCACTTTCATGATGCGAGAACGAGGTCTCCCATGGCGCGGACGGTGTTCACCGGCGGACAGGTCTTCGACGGCAGCGGGTCGCCCGCGTTCCCGGGCGAGGTCGTCGTCGAGGGCGACCGGATCGTGGAGGTCCGCGAGGGCTACCACCCCGACCAGCACGAGGGCGCGACCGTCGTCGACGCGACCGGCAGCACGGTGATGCCGGGCATGGTGGAGTCGCACGCGCACCTCACCTTCCCCAGCGCGGTCGGGCACATCGACCCGAGCTTCAACCCGCCGGTCGACGTCACGTTCTTCCACCACATCGAGGGCTTCGAGAGCGAGCTCGCGCGCACCGAGCGCAACGCGGGGATCCTGCTCGACGCGGGCTTCACCTCGGCGTACTCCGCCGGCTCGATCCTCGACATGCCCGTCGAGGTCGCGCTGCGCGACAAGATCCGCGCCGGCGTGGTGAAGGGCCCGCGCTTCCTGTCCGCCGCCGGCGAGCGCGACAACCTGCCGACCGACCCGCAGGGCCGCCAGCGCTCCAACTGGCACGGCCCCGACGCGATGCGCGACTGGGTCGTGAGCCACGCCCAGCAGGGCTACGACTCCATCAAGTTCCTCGTCAGCAACGACGACGTGTTCCTGCCCGGCGGCAGCATGATGACGCAGTTCGACGCCGACGAGCTCAACGCCGCCGGCGAGGCCGCGCGCGAGGCCGGCGTGTGGCTCAACGGCCACTGCCAGTCGCCCGAGTCGGTGAAGCTCGCCGTGAAGGCCGGCTTCCGCTCGATCTACCACTGCACGTACGCCGACGAGGAGGCGCTCGACCTGCTCGAGTCGGTGAAGGACACCGCGTTCGTGTCGCCCGCGGTCGGCATCATCTACGCGAACGTCTACGAGGGCGAGGAGTTCGGCATCACGCCCGAGGTCGCGCAGCACATGGGGTCGCCCGCGTCGCTCGAGGGCATGCAGAAGATCTACCCCGAGCTGCGCAAGCGCGGCGTGCGCGCCCTCATCGGCGGCGACTACGGCTTCCCGAACAACCCGATCGGCACCAACGCCAAGGACCTGCGGCTGTTCGTCGACCACCTCGGCTACTCCCCCGTCGAGGCCCTCGTCGCCGCGACGCAGTACGGCGGGCAGCTCATGGACCTCGAGGTCGGCGTGCTCAAGCCCGGCTACCTCGCCGACGTACTCGTGGTGAAGGGCGACCCGACCAGCGACGTGTCGATCCTCGAGAACACCGACAACATCACGCACATCGTGCTGAACGGCGCGTTCCACAAGGCGCCGGCGGCCGCGTGACCGAGGGCGCCCCCGACGGCGTCACCGTCCACCGCGACGTCGTCCACCGGCAGGTCGAGGGCTACCGCCCGCTCGCCCTCGACCTGTACCTCCCCG
The DNA here is from genome assembly GCA_046330715.1 of Candidatus Nanopelagicales bacterium. Taxonomy (GTDB): domain Bacteria; phylum Actinomycetota; class Actinomycetes; order S36-B12; family CAIYMF01; genus Longivirga. Next base: position 473,637 of record JAXLSG010000001.1, on the reverse strand, counting down.
TCGGCGAGCCAGGGGCCGTCTGCATCTACGTCCACGGCGGCGGCTGGCTGCGCGGCTCGCGGCGCGTCGGTCCGGGACCGCTGTCGCCGACGTCGTCGCAGCACTTCGTGCGCGCGGCGTCGCAGGGCCTGGCGATCGCGTCGGTCGACTACCGGCTCTCGGGCGAGGCGCGGTTCCCCGCGCAGCGCGACGACATCGACTCCGCGATCGAGTTCCTCGAGGGCGACCGCGACCGCTTCGGTCTCGGTGACGCACCGCTCGTCACGTGGGGAGTCAGCGCCGGCGGCCAGCTCGCGGCGCTGCGGGCGCTGACCGATCCCGGCGTACGCGCCTGCGCCCTCTGGTACGCCGTGACCGACCTGCGCACCATGCCGGTGCTGCCGGTCGACGGCGGTGCGTCGCGCGAGGAGCGCGTGATGGGCGGGACGCCGGCCGAGCTGCCCGAGGCCTACGCCGAGGCGAGCCCGATCACCCACGTCTCGCCCGCGGCTCCGCCGTTCCTGATGCTGCACGGCGACCAGGACCAGGCCGTTCCGTCGACGCAGAGCTCCACGCTGCACGACGCGCTCACCGCTGCGGGGTCGTCCTCGACGTTCGAGCTCGTGGCGGGCTACGACCACCTCTTCGCCGGCATGCCGCTCGACGACGTCGAGGCGCTCGTCGACCGCACCGTCTCGTTCCTGCTCGCACCCTGACTCCACGGGAGACCCCATGACCCACGTCCTCGTCGTCGGCGGCGGGATCACCGGTCTCGCCGCGGCGTACCGCCTCAGCCAGCGCGACGACCGGCCGCAGGTGACGCTCGTCGAGGGCGGCGAGCGGCTCGGCGGGAAGCTGCGTACCGAGCGCGTCGACGGGTTCGTCGTCGACGCCGGCCCCGAGGCGCTCGCGCCCGGGCGCCCCAACGCCGCGAAGCTCGTGCAGGAGCTCGGCCTCGACATGGTCGGCGCGGCCGACGGCCCGCCCGGAGCCGTGCTGGTGAAGGGCCGGATGCGCCTGATGCCGGAGGGGATCGGCGGCTTCATCCCGCGGAAGATGCGCCCTCTGGCCACGACCCGGCTGTTCTCGCCGAAGGGCAAGCTGCGGATGGCGTTCGAGCCGCTGGTGCCGGTGCGCAGGGACGACGACGACGAGAGCCTCGAGTCGTTCACCACGCGGCGCCTCGGCCGCGAGGCGTACCGCAGGCTCGTCGAGCCGGTCGCGAGCGGCATCTTCTGCGGCGACCCCGCGCGGCTCAGCCTGCTCGCCACCATGCCGCACCTCCGCAACGCCGAGACCACCCACGGCGGCCTCGTGCGCGCCGTGCTCGCCGAGCGGAAGGCCGCGTCGCAGAAGAAGTCCGGAGCGCGGCCCACCATGCAGTCGCCGCGCGACGGCATGGCCGCGCTCGTCGAGGCGCTCGCCGAGCGGCTCGAGGAGGCGGGCGTCGACGTCCGGGTCTCCACGTCGCTGCAGTCGCTCGCGTCCGACAGCGACGGGTACGTCGCGGTGCTCTCCGGTCCCGACGGTCGACGCGAGCTGCGGGTCGACTCCGTGATCCTCGCCGTACCGACCGCGGTCGCCGCGAAGGCGCTCGACGACGTCGGCGCCGCCGAGCCCGCGACCACGCTGCGCGCCATGGAGGTCGCGTCGACGGCGACCGTCTCCCTCGGGTACGCCGGGACCGCGATGCCCGACCTCGATGCGCTCCTCCCTGCGCACGGCTACCTCGTCGCCGAGCCGGGGCGCGGTTCGGTTCGCAGCGTCACGCGCTCGTCGGCGAAGTTCCCCGACCGCGCGCCCACCGGCCATGAGCTGTTCCGGGTGGTCGTGCGCACCGACGACGACGCGTCCGACGACGCGTCCGACGACGAGCTCGCGCGGCTGGCCCGCGAGGAGCTGCGGATCCGGCTCGGCATCGAGGTCGAGCCGACCGTGCAGGTCGTGCAGAGGTGGACGCGGGTGATGCCGCAGTACGCCGTCGGGCACCTGAAGCGGGTCGCCGAGGTCGAGCAGCAGCTCTCGGCATGGCCGGGTCTCGCGCTCGCGGGCAGCGGCACGCACGGCCTCGGCATCCCGGACTGCGTCGCGTCCGCGGAGCGCGCGGTCGAGACGGTCCTCGCCGCGAGCCCGACCCGGGCCGCCTCGTGACGGCGTACGACGTCGTCGTCGTCGGCTTCGGCGTCGCCGGTGCGACCGCGGCGATCACGGCCCACGATGCCGGTGCCCGCGTGCTCGTCGTCGAGGCGACCGCTGCCGGCGGCGGCAACGCGCCGTACTCCGGCGGCTTCCTGTGCGACCTGCCCGACGACGTCGCGGTCGATCACCTCGACGCGCTCTGCTTCGGCCGCACGCCGCGCGATGTGCTGGCGGCGTACGCCGACGGGCTGCACGCCAACGAGGCGTGGTTGCACTCGATCGGTGCGACGACCGCGCCGTTCGAGCCGCCGCCCATGCGCTTCCCTGCGAGCTTCCCGTCGTGGCCGCACCTGCCCGGCGGACCCGGCATCCGCTACTTCGTCGTGGCCGACGGCGAGGGCCGCCGTGGTGTCGCGCTCTGGGACCGGATCTCGGCCGCGGTCGAGTCGCGCGGCATCGAGGTGCGGCTCTCGACGCGCGTGACCGAGCTCGTGGTCGACGAGGGGCGTGTCATCGGCGTGGTGCTCGACGACGGCGCGCGCGTCGAGACGCGGTCCGTCGTGCTGGCGTGCGGCGGGTTCGAGGGCGACCCGTCGCTCGCCGACGCGTACCTCCCGCTCGGGCTCACCGCGCCGGTCGGCCACCAGGAGAACCGCGGCGACGGCGTGCGTCTCGGGCAGCAGGTCGGGGCGGCGTTCTGGCACATGTACGGCTTCTTCGGCTGGTTCGCGTTCGACGCCTCGGGCTACGACGCCCCCTTCGCGATCGACTTCTTCGGCCCGGGCCACCTCTACCTCGACGGCGACGGCCGCCGGTTCTCCGACGAGACCGGCTACGAGGTGCACGACCGGCTGCGCTCGCTGCTCACGTATCTCCCGCGCAACCCGAACCGCCCGCGGCTCCCCGGCTGGGCGGTGTTCGACGAGTCGGCGCGCCTGGCCGGACCGCTCAACGGCCTGCTCGGCACACCGAACGACTACGTCTGGAGCCACGACAGCTCCGTCGAGATCGAGAAGGGCTGGGTGCTCGCGGCGTCGTCGCCCGACGGGCTCGCGGCCGCGATGGGTGTCGACGCGGAGATCCTGCGCGGCACGCTCGAGCGCTACAACGGCTTCTGCGCCGCCGGCCGCGACGACGACTTCGGGCGCGAGGCCGGCACGCTCGTCCCGCTCGACCTGACCCGGCTGTACGCCGTACCCGTGCGACCCGGCGTCGCCGGCACCACCGGCGGGCCGCGCCACGACGCGCGCGCCCGGGTGATCCGTCCCGACGGCAGCCCGGTCGAGGGCCTGTACGCCGCCGGCGCGGTGAGCCTCGTGTGGGGCCACAACATCGAGCACGGCGGCGGCCTCACCGACGCGCTCGTCTTCGGCCGCCTCGCCGGCGCCGAGGCCGCCGCCCGCTGATCCGACCAGGTCGTGCGACAGTTTGTTGACGGGTGTCGTCAATCTGTCTAGCGTCTCCTCATGGCCCTGGACCTCCCCTCCTCCCTCGCGCTCGACGTGCGCGGCGCCGTCGCGGTGCTCACGATCGACCGCGCGCGCAAGCGCAACGCCCTCGACACCGAGACCGTGCTCGGCCTCGAGCGGTTCTTCACCGCCGTGCCGGAGGGCGTACGCGCTGTGGTGCTGCACGGCGACGGCGACCACTTCTCCGCCGGCCTCGACCTGTCCGACCTCAGCGACGCGGGCGTCGAGGCGGGGCTGCACCACTCGCGGATGTGGCACCGGGTGATGGGCACGATCCAGCTCGGCACCGTGCCGGTGGTCTCGGTGCTCAAGGGGGCCGTCATCGGCGGCGGGCTCGAGCTCGCGAGCGCGACCCACATCCGCGTCGCCGAGCCGTCGGCGTTCTACGCGCTGCCCGAGGGCCAGCGCGGGCTGTTCCTCGGTGGCGGCGGGTCGGTGCGCCTGCCGCGCCTGATCGGCGTCGCGCGGATGACCGACATGATGCTGACCGGCCGCGTGTACGACGCGGCGGAGGGCCACGCGGCGGGGCTGTCGCACTACCTCGTGGGCGAGGGCGAGGCGTTCGACAAGGCGCTCGAGCTCGCCGGCACCGCGGCCGAGGTCGCACCGATGACGACGTACGCCGTGCTGCAGGCGCTGCCCCGCATCTCGGAGGTCGGGCCGCACGAGGGCTACCTGCTCGAGTCGCTCATGGCCGCGGTCGCGTCGAGCTCGGAGGACGCGCAGGCGCGCATGCGTGCGTTCCTCGACGGGCGAGCGGCGCGCGTCGCGAAGCCGGAGGCGCAGCCGTGACCGAGGGCGACGTCCTGCGGCCGGTGCCCGCCGACGCGCGCAGCACCACGCTGATCGGCGAGTACCTCGACTGGCTCGAGGCGCAGCGCGGGCTCGCCTTCGAGGGCTACGACGACCTCTACCGCTGGTCGGTCGACGACCTGGACTCCTTCTGGCAGAGCGTCTGGGACTTCTTCGGCGTGCGCTCCTCGAGCCCGCACACAGCCGCGCTCGCCGACGCGAGAATGCCTGGGGCCGTGTGGTTCCCGGGCGCAGCGCTCAACTACGCCGAGCACGCGGTCGGCGCCTGGCGCGACCCCGACGGCGTCGCGCTCATCGAGCGGTCGCAGACGCGCGCCCCGCGCGAGACCACGCGCGGCGAGCTCGCCGACCTCGTGGCGCGCGCCCGCGCGGGGCTGCAGCGCCTCGGCGTCGGGAAGGGCGACCGCGTCGTCGGCTACCTCCCCAACATCACCGAGACCGCCGTCGCCTACCTCGCCACGCTCAGCCTCGGCGCGGTCTGGGCCGGCTGCGCGCCCGAGTTCGGCCACCGGGCGATCGTCGACCGGTTCTCGCAGATCGAGCCGAAGGTGCTCCTCGCCGTACCGGGATACGTCTACGGCGACAAGCAGATGGACCGCAGCGACGAGGTGGCCGCGATCCGCGCGGCGCTGCCCACTCTCGAGCACGTCGTGGCGGTCCCTTACGGCCCGGGCGAGGTGCCCGACGCGGTCACGTGGGACGAGCTGCTCGCCGAGCCGGGTCCGCTGGAGTTCGAGCAGGTGCCGTTCGACCACCCGATGGTCGTGCTGTTCACCTCGGGCACCACGGGCAAGCCGAAGGCGATCGTGCACTGCCACGGCGGCCTGCTCGTCGAGCAGCTCAAGAGCCAGGGCCTCATGTGGGACCTGCGCGAGGGCGACCGGCTGCTGTGGTTCTCCACCACCGCGTGGATGCTCTGGAACACCGTGATCTCGGCGCTGCTGCACGGCGCCGCGGCCGTGCTCATCGACGGCAACCCGCTGCTGCCCGACCTGCGCCAGCAGTGGCGCTGGGCGGAGGAGACAGGCGCGACGCTCGTCGGCCTCTCCCCCGGCTACGTGATGGCGTGCCGCAAGGAGGGCATCGAGCCGGCCCGCGAGTTCGACCTGTCCGCGGTGCGCCAGGTCGGTGTGGCCGGTGCGCCTGTGGCGACCGAGGGCTTCGTCTGGATCGTGGAGCAGCTCGGGCAGGGCGTGCTCCTCAACGTCGGCAGCGGCGGCACCGACGTCTGCACCGGAATCGTGTCTGCCGGCCCGCTGCAGCCCGTGTACGCCGGAGAGATGTCGGGCAACGTGCTCGGCTGCGACGTCGCGGCGTACGACGTGATGGGGAACGAGGTCGTGGGCGAGCTCGGCGAGCTCGTGATCCGCCAGCCGATGCCCTCGATGCCCGTGGGCTTCTGGGGCGACGACGACGGCAGCCGCTACCGCGCGTCGTACTTCGACATGTACCCCGGCATCTGGCGGATGGGCGACTGGGTGCGCTTCAGCGGGCGCGGGTCGCTCGTGATCACCGGCCGCTCCGACGCCACCCTCAACCGTGGCGGCGTGCGCATCGGCACCGCCGACTTCTACAGCGTCGTCGAGGAGTTCCCCGAGATCGTCGACAGCCTGGTCGTGCACCTCGAGGACGCCGAGGGCGGTCCCGGCACGCTCATCCTGTTCGTCGTGACGAAGGACGGGTCGTTCGACGACGACCTCCGCACCCGGCTCGTGCGCGAGCTGCGCAGCAGCCTCTCGCCGCGGCACGTGCCCGACGAGATCCGTGCGGTTCACGGGATCCCGCGGTCGCGCACCGGCAAGAAGCTCGAGCTGCCGGTGAAGCGGATCCTGCTCGGCGCCGACCCCGACGAGGTCGCGAGCCGCGACTCGTTGCTCGACCCGACGTCGCTCGACGAGTTCGTGGATCCGTCGTGAGCACGCGCACGGTCGGCGTCGTCGGCACCGGGGTGATCGGTGCGGCGTGGGTCGCGCTGTTCCTCTCCCGCGGCTGGACCGTCGTGGCGCACGACCCCGGGCCGGGCGCGCGCGAGCGGCTCGAGGAGTCGGTGCGCACGGCGTGGCCGGCGCTCGCACGGCTCGGCGACGTGCCCGCCGACCCGGTCTCGGGGCTGCGTTGGAGCGACGACGTCGAGGGTGCGGTCAGCGGCGCGTCGTTCGTGCAGGAGAGCGGGCCCGAGCGGGTCGACCTCAAGCAGGCGCTCGTCGCCGAGATCGACCGGCACGCTCCTGCCGGCACGGTGATCGCGAGCAGCTCGTCGGGCCTGCGGCCCACGGCGATCGCGGCGACGTGCGAGCACCATCCCGAGCGTGTGCTCGTCGGCCACCCGTTCCACCCCGCGCACCTCATCCCGCTCGTGGAGGTGGTGGGCGGCGAGCGCACGTCGGAGCAGGCGGTCGCCGACGCCATGGCCGTGTACGCCGAGGCCGGCAAGCGGCCCGTGCACGTGCGCCAGGAGCTCGACGGCCACCTCGTGAACCGGCTGCAGGCGGCGCTGTGGCGCGAGGCCTACGACCTCGTGGCCCGCGGCGCCGCGACTGTGGCCGACGTCGACGCCGCGATCACCAACGGCCCGGGGCTGCGGTGGGCGGTCGTGGGGCCGTTCGCGGGCCAGCACCTGTCGGGCGGCGAGGGCGGCATCGCGCACACGCTCGAGCACCTCGGCCCGCCGATGGTGGCGTGGTGGGACGATCTCGCAACACCTTCGTGGACACCGGATCTCGTCGCCCGGGTCACCGAGCAGACGGCCGACGAGCTCGGTGCGACGACGTCGGCGGAGCTGTCCGCCGCGCGCGACGACCTCGTGCTCGGCATCCTGGCGGCGAAGGCGCGCACCGACGGACTGACGACGTGAGGGCAGCATGACGCTCGACCTGGAGAACCTCGTCGCGATCGACGTGCACACGCACGCGGAGCTCGGCGACGACGGCCGGCACAGCCTCCCCGACGAGCTCATGGAGGCGTCGGCGGCGTACTTCAAGACCGACCAGGGCCGCGCGCCGAGCCTCGACGACCTGGCCGCGCACTACCGCGAGCGCCGGATGGCGGCCGTGGTGTTCGCGGTCGACACCGAGCACGAGACCGGCCACCGGCCGATCCCCAACGACGACGTCGCGCGCGCGGCGCAGCGGCATCCCGACGTGCTCATCCCGTTCGCGAGCATCGACCCGCACCGCGGCGCCGAGGGTGTTGCGGAGGCGCACCGGCTCGTCACGGAGATGGGTGTGCGCGGCTTCAAGTTCCACCCGACGATCCAGGGCTTCTCCCCCGACGACCCGATGGCCTACCCGCTGTACGACGCGATCTCGGAGCTCGGCGTACCGGCGCTGTTCCACAGCGGGCAGACGGGGATCGGTGCCGGCCTGCCCGGCGGCGGCGGCTTCCGCACGAAGTACTCGAACCCGATGCTGCTCGACGACGTCGCGGCCGACTTCCCGCACCTGCAGATCGTGATCGCCCACCCGTCGTTCCCGTGGCAGGACGAGGCGCTCGCCGTCGCGACGCACAAGGCGAACGTGTGGATCGACCTGTCGGGCTGGTCGCCGAAGTACTTCCCGCCGATCCTCGTCCAGTACGCGAACACGCTGCTCAAGCACAAGGTGCTCTTCGGCTCCGACTACCCGCTCATCACGCCCGACCGCTGGATCGCCGACTTCGACGCCCTGCCGATCAAGGACGGCGTCCGCGACCTCGTCCTCAAGCAGAACGCGATCCGCCTCCTCGCCCTCGACCGCTAGCCCGACCCACCCCCTCGCGGCACGTACGTCCCCGAACATGATCATGTTCGGGGACGTATGCAGCCGGCTCACCCGAGGCCGAGGGGACCAAGCCCCTGTGCGACCGGGACCTAGGCGAGGGTGCGGATGTCGAGGCGGTGGCGGGCCTCTGTCTCGGCGGGACGGCGCAGGCGCGTGTCGAGGGCGCGCTGCAGGTCGCGCGCGGCGAGCGCCGGCCACGGCTGCGGCAGCAGGGCGAGCGGCAGGCGCGGGTCGTCGCGCAGCACCTGGCCCCAGTCGGCCGAGAGCACGACGCGCGCGGTGAGCGGGTCGTCGACGTCGGCGTCGGCGACCGGGCGCCAGCGCTCCACGAACGCGTCGTAGCGCGCAGCGAGGCTCTCGAGGTCGAACGCCTCGGAGACCATGCGCGCGGTCTCGGTCGGTGCGAGCGGCTCGCCGCGGAACGCCGTGACGTGCTCGCGCACGTCGAGGTCGTCGAGCAGCGCGACCACGTCGACGTCGTGCGGCGCCGCCCACAGCCCGCCCTGCACCATGCCGAACCCGGCCCACGACAGGCGTGACCGCAGCAGGTGGCGCTCCCGCTGCGACGCCTCGGGCAGCGAGAAGCCGACGAGGGTCCAGCGACCGTCCCACCCGCGGTCGACGACGTCGGCCTCCTGCGCGCGCTGACGTCCGTCGAGCACCGTGCGACGGCCGAAGTCGGTGAGCCCGAAGTACGCCTGGCGCCCCTCCGCGACCCGGTGCAGCAGACCGCGGCGCACCATGCGCGTGAGCGTCGCGCGGGTGGCGTGCGCACCGACGCCGGCGGGCTCGAGCAGATCGAGGACGCCGGCCGACGCGACGACCGCGCCGGGGTCGCTGGCGTAGTCGCCGAAGAACGCCAGCAGCACCGACTGGGGTCGGAGGTCGACCTCCGGGACCGGCACCGACGTCACGCCGCGAGCCTAGCGAGACGCGGCGTCAGACCAGGGGACGCGCTCCGTCGGCGGGCGCGACGACGAGCACCTGCGGAGAACGGAACCCGGCGGAGCGGAACGCGGCCTCCACCCCCGCCGTCACCGCCACGACGTCGTCGACGCGGACCAGCGAGACCGTGCTGCCGCCGAAGCCGCCGCCCGTCATCCGGCAGGCGAGAGCGCCGGCGTCGTACGCCGCCTCCACGGCGACATCGAGCTCGGGGCAGCTGACCTCGAAGTCGTCGCGCAGCGAGGCGTGCGACGCGGCGAACAGCTCGCCCACCGTCGCGAGGTCGCCGAGACCGAACGCGCGGACCGCGGCACGCACGCGCACCTGCTCCGACACGACGTGCCGGGCACGACGGCGCTCGGGCTCGGGCAGCGTCTCGACCGCGTCCGGCTCGGCGTCGACCAGGTACTCGACCCCCAGCGCGGCAGCGGCGCGCTCGCAGGCGGCACGGCGGTCGGCGTAGCCGCCGTCGGTGAGCTCGTGGTGCGCACGCGTGTTCACCACGAGGAGGACGACACCCTGCTCCTGCAGGTGCAGCGGCACGTGCTCGTGGTGCAGCGTCGCGGAGTCGAGCAGCAGGGCGTGGTCGGCGCGGCCGAGCATCGAGGCGGCCTGGTCCATGATCCCGCACGGCACTCCGGCGTACTCGTGCTCGGCCGCCTGCGCGGAGAGCGCGAGGGTGAGCGGGTCGTGCACGAGGCCGGTCGCCGCATCGAGCGCCACGAGCACCGCGCACTCGAGCGACGCGCTGCTCGACAGGCCGGCCCCGAGCGGTACGTCGCCGTCGACCCGGAGGCTCGCACCGCCCTCGAACGCGTGACGCGACCTGCTGTGCGCGAAGGCTCCGACGACGTACGACGACCAGCCTTGGCGCGCACCGCTCTCGAGGTCGTCGAGGGGCACCACGACCGGCGGCCCGTCGACCGATGCCGACGCGATGTGCAGCGTGCCGTCGTCGCGGGGCGACACCGAGCACGTCGTCCCGAACGGCAGGGCCACGGGCAGCACCAGGCCGCCGTTGTAGTCGATGTGCTCGCCGATGAGGTTCACCCGGCCCGGCGCGAAGCCGACGCCGGCAGGCTCCACGCCGTACGTCGCGACGTGGCCCGCGACGGCGTCGTCTCGCCGCGCGGAGTCGGTGCTCACGGCGTCGACTCGCGCAGCATCCGCGCGGCCTCCTCGGGCCGGATGTCGTTGATCCACGCGCCCATCGCCGACTCGGAGCCCGCGAGGTACTTCAGCTTCCCGGGTGCGCGGCGGTTCGACACGATCTCGAGGTGCAGCCGTGCGTGCTCGCGCAGCTCGCCCTTCGGCGCCTGGAACCAGCCGGCGATGTAGGGCATGCGTACGCCGAAGAGCCCGTGCAGCCGGCGCAGCACGTCGCGCTGCACCACGGCGAGGTCGTCGCGCTCCGCGTCGTCGAGCCCGGGGAGGTCGAGGACGTCGCGACGCGGGTGCAGCTGCACCTGGAACGGCCAGCGCGCCGCGAACGGCACGAACGCGACCCAGTGCTCGGTCTGCGCGACGATGCGCGAGCCGTCGGTGAGCTCGCACTCGACCACGTCGCGCACGAGGCTGCGCCCGGTCGACTCCGCGTGGCGCCGCGCGGACTCGAGCCGGGCGAGGGCGCGCGGCGGGACGAACGGGTAGCCGTACACCTGCCCGTGCGGGTGGCGGATCGTCACCCCGATCTCCTCGCCGCAGTTCTCGAACGGGAAGACGTGCTGCACGTAGGGAAGCTCGAGCAGGGCCGACGTACGGTCGGCGAGCGCGTCGAGCACGAGCCGGATGCGCGCGGGGTCGAGGTCGGAGAACGACGCCTCGTGGTCGTCGGAGAAGCAGATGACCTCGCAGCGGCCCGCGTTGGGGGCAGCGGCGCGCAGACCGGCCTGCACGGGGACGGCGTCGTGCGGGTCCTGGAACGACGGGTAGCGGTTCTCGAACACCGCGACCTCGAACGCCGGGGCCGGGATCTCGGTGAGGTTGCCCGGCGTCGTGGGGCACAGCGGGCACTCGGCGGTCGAGGGCAGGAACGCACGGCCCTGGCGGTGGCCGGCCACCGAGACCCAGTCGCCGTCGAGGACGTCGTACCGGATCTCGCCCGTGCCGGCACCCGGCTCGAGGTCGCGGGTGTCGGGCGGGGTCTCGTGGCGCGCGTGCGCGGAGTAGTAGAAGAGGTCGCGGCCGTCGGCGAGGCGCGCGTCCGTGCGGATCATCGAGGTCCTTCCCCCCGGCGGTGCGCCCAGGCTATCGGCGAGCGATCCGGGTGACCGGTGCTTGCCGGGATGCGGGCATGATGTGCTCGACGTCGTCGACGCACGGAGGACCTGATGAAGCGCTGGTGGCCGCTGGTCGCCCTCGCGATCGCCCAGTTCGTGATGGTGCTCGACCAGTCGGTGATGAACGTGTCGATCAGCACGCTCGTCGCCGACTTCGACACGAGCGTCACCACGATCCAGGCCGTCATCACCCTCTACTGCCTGGTGATGGCGATGTTCATGCTCACGGGCGCCAAGGTCGGCGACATCCTCGGCCGCCGCCGCGCGTTCGTGATCGGCCTCGTCGTGTACGGCATCGGCTCCGCGGTCACCGCCGTGTCGCAGACCGTCGTGCAGCTCGCACTGGGCTGGTCGGTCCTCGAGGGCCTCGGCGCCGCGATGGTGATGCCGGCGCTCGCGGCGCTCATCGCGGGCAACTTCGAGGGCGCCTCGCGCAAGGCGGCGTACGCCGTCATCGGCGGTGTCGCTGGAGCCGGCATCGCGGTCGGCCCGATCCTCGGCGGCTGGGCGACCACCGAGCTGTCGTGGCGCATCGTGTTCGCGGGCGAGGTCGTGCTGGTGCTCGTGATCCTGGCGCTGACCCCGCGCGTGCACGACGCCGTGCTCGAGGGTCGTCGACCGAAGCTCGACGGCATCGGCACCGTGCTCTCCGCGACGGGTGTGGGGCTGGTCGTGCTCGCGACGCTGCAGTCGAGCTCGTGGGGCTGGATCCAGCCCAAGGACTCCCCCATCACGCCGTTCGGGTTCTCGCTGACGCCGTGGGTCATCGCCGCCGGCGCCCTCTGCCTGTGGGGCTTCGTGCAGTGGCAGCGGCGGCGCGAGGCGCGGGGACAGGACCCGCTCGTGCACCTGTCGCTGCTGAAGATCCCGCCGCTGCGCGCCGGTCTCATCGGCCTGTTCTCGCAGAACCTCATCCTCATGGGCGCGTTCTTCGTGATCCCGCTCTACCTGCAGCTCGTGCTCGGTCTCAACGCGCTCGAGACCGGCATCAAGATGCTCCCGGTCTCGATCCTCATGTTCCTCGCGTCGGCGATCGGCGCGCGGCTCTCGACGCGCTTCTCGGTGCGCGGCATCGTGCGCTCGGGGCTGGTCACCACGATGGTCGGCGTCCTCTGGCTGCTCGCCACCGTCGACCCGGAGCTCAACGAGACCGGGTTCGCGATCGCGATGGGCGTGCTCGGCGTCGGCATGGGTCTGCTCGCGTCGCAGCTCGGCAACGTCGTGCAGTCGTCGGTCGACTCGTCGGGCCGCGGCGAGGCGGGCGGCCTGCAGTACACCGGCCAGCAGCTCGGCTCGTCGCTCGGCGTCGCGCTCATCGGCGCGATCGTGATCTCGGGCCTCGCGGGCGTGTTCATCTCGCAGGTGAAGAACGACCCGCGCATCAGCGCCGAGATCCAGTCGCAGGTCACGATCGCCGTCGAGCCGGGCATCGACTTCCTGTCGACCGCGCAGGTGGAGACGCTCGTGACCGAGGCAGGTCTCGACGCGCAGACCACGTCGGCGATCGTCGAGGACTACAGCGTCGCGCAGCTGCAGGCGCTCAAAGCCGGCCTGCTCGCCGCCGCGCTGCTGGCGCTCGCGTCGCTCGCGTTCACCCGCGACCTGCCGCACGACGACCCCCGCGCGGTGCGCGACGAGCCGGAGCTCGCGACCGCCTGACCCGCACCGCGGGGCGCCGTACGCGTGACCGGATGCGCGTGATGGGAGCGCGACACCGTACAGTTGTCGCGTGACCGGGGGGATGCACAGGTACGTCAGCGCTGTCCGCGCACGTACGGGATGGCTCATCGCAGGCGTGATCGTCGCGCTCGCCGTCCTGCCGTTCGTCCGGCAGGCCCTCTCCCCCAACGGCACCTCCCTCGACGCGCGCGTCTACCGCGACGCGGCGCGCGCCTTCCTCGGCTTCGGCGACATCTACGCCCAGCGGTTCGACGGCCTGCCGTTCACCTACCCGCCGTTCGCCGTCCTGCCGTTCACGCTGCTCGCGGTGCTCCCGGCCGCTGTCGCGCTGGTCCTCATGTTCGCGCTGTCCTCGGCGTCGCTCGTCGCGGTCGTGCGCTGGTGCCAGCAGTACGTGACCGGCGGCGACGCCGGGCCGTGGTGGGCCACGGTCGCGCTCGCCGGCGCCGCGGCGCTCGTGCTCGAGCCGGTGACCATGACGCTGGGGTTCGGCCAGGTCAACCTGATCCTGCTCGCGCTCGTCCTCGGCGTCGATGCGCGCGCGACCCGGTGGGCCGGCGTGGGCGCCGGCATCGCGGCCGCCGTGAAGGTGACGCCGGGCCTTCTCGTCGTGGCGCAGCTCGTGCGCGGCGACCTGCGCGCGTTCCGTCGTGGTGCGCTCGCCTTCCTCGCCGCCACCGCGGTCGCGGCCCTCGTCGCGCCGTCGGCGACGTTCACCTACTTCGGCCACCTGCTGTGGGACAGCAACCGCCCGGGCAACCTCGCCTACCTGCAGAACCAGTCGCTGCGCGCGGTGGTCGAGCGGCACGCGCCGGGCCACCAGTCGCTGTGGCTCGCCCTCGCGCTCGTCGCGCTCGTGCTCGGTGCCGCCGCGGTGCGCGTGCACCGGCGCGACGCGTTCGCCGCGCTCACCGCTGCGGGCGTCACGGCGCTGCTCGTCTCGCCGGTGTCGTGGAGCCACCACTGGGTCTGGGTGCTGCCCGTCACGGCGGTCGGGCTGCGCGCTGCACGGCGTACGCCGCTGCGCTGGGCGTCGCTCGCGCTGCTCGGCGTCTGCGCGGCCACGACGTGGCTCTGGCGGGACGTGCCCGCGCTCCCCGGCGAGGACCTGTACGTCGTCGCCGGTCTCGTGTGGCTCGTCGCCGCGATCGTGACGCGGCCCGCGGTCGCGTCGGACCCGGAGCGCGCCAGCGTCGACGTCGTCGTGGACCGCGACCTCGCCGATCCCGACGCGCTGCCGACCCGGTGATCTCTCGCCCGATCCGCTGCGCGGACGCGCTGGCTCCGTCATGCTGCGCGGCATGGGGGCCGACGAGATGACGAGCACGAGCGACCCGTACGTCACGCCCGACGAGGGCGTCGGCGACCGCACCGTCGCTGCCGTGGTGTGCGGCGCAGCCGTCGCGGTCAACCTGGCGATCCTCCTGCTGTCGCTGGTAGTCCCGGCCTTCGGCCTCTCGCGCCTGCTCGCGGCGGTCGCGCTCGGCATCGCGGCCGGCGAGGCGGCATGGCCGTCGCGGCGCACGACGTGGTCGCACGGGCCCGACACCCGGTGGCTGCTGCGGGTAGCGGCGTGGAACGTCGTGCTCGCGCTCGCCGGGCTCCTCCTCGCGCTGCTGCGCGCCGCGTCCTGAGCGCGCCGACCCCGTGCGCCGGTCGCGTGCGGCGGGCACGATCGGGGCATGGCGACGCACTGGACCCCCGGCTGCGACGCGGCCGACCCGCACCGGCTCGCGCAGTTCTGGGCGCTCGCGCTCGGCTACGTGCTCGAGCCCGGCTACGACGATCCTGACGGCGCGTCGATCATCGATCCGCAGGGCGTCGGACCGGCGATCGGGTGGCTGCGCGTGCCGGAGGGCAAGACCGCGAAGAACCGCGTGCACATCGACATCCGCGTCGCGGGAGAACCGCCGTGGGACATGGCCGTGCGCGAGGTGTTGATCCGCGAGAGGGCGGCCGAGCTCGAGGTCGCCGGTGCGACACGCGTCCGCGAGGAGTCGTACGACGGCGCGCTCGGCCACATCACGATGCTCGATCCCGAGGGCAACGAGTTCTGCGTGGCCTAGGTCCTGGGTGCGTCGACGAGCCGCGCCCAGGCGGCGAGGTAGTCGTCGGCGATCCGACGCTGCCGGCTTCGGGTCACCGGAGATCCGAGGCGGGCGAGGAGCGACGCAGGCTGCGACACCGCCGCGATGGTCGCGACCACGTCGCCGTGGTCGCTGCGCGAGACGACGAACTCCTCCTCGCCGCGCACCGGGTGACCGGGCAGCGTGCCGTAGACGAAGCCGCGGCGGCGCTCCTCGTCGATCACGCGGACGATCCGGCACGGCGCGACGACCCGGAGCGGCCCGACGCGCGTGGTGAGGGTGAGCACCGTGCCGACGGCGACGTCGTTCGAGGAGACGTGCACGCCGAAGCCCGACGCCTCGTGCACGCGCCAGCTCGCGAGGGCCTCGTAGGCCGCGTCGAGAGCCACCGGTCCCAGACGACGCGACTGCTCGAGCCGCCAGAAGCCGTGCGGCGCAGGCATATCCGCGCGCACGGCCGCGCCGTGCGTGATCGGGGCGCGCTGCAGCCGGTCGCGGGTCTCGGCGTCGAGCGGCTGCGGCACGGGTCCCAGTCTGCCGTGCCGGCGTACCCGGACGGCTCGGTGGGCGGGCCGCGCGACGCCGCTGCGGCCCCGTGACGCCGGCCCGCGGACGTGCTTCGATGCCCTCACGCCGATCGAAGGGGGATCGATGACGGCATCGGACGAGGTCTGGGCGGACCGGATCGCCGACGCGCTCGGCCGGGCGTTCCTCGCGTGGATGGGCCAGTCGGGCCGCGCGCAGGGCGTCGATGGCGACGACGTCCTCTGGATGGCCGGCGTACCGGACTTCCCGCTGTTCAACGCGGTGCTCGCCACCGGTCGCACGGTCGACCTCGACGCGCTCGACCGGGCCGAGCAGTCGCTGTCGGAGCACGAGCCGCTGCACCGTCTCTCGACGCGCGCCGCCGTCGAGCCGGTGGTGGGGCCGTGGGCGGCCGCGCACGGGTACGGCGAGGGCGAGCCCACGCCGTCGCTCGTGCTCTCGGGCGACGGCTTCACCGCGTGCCTGACTGCTGCGGCGGCGGGCACCCGCACCCGGCGGGCGCAGCCGTCGGAGGCTGCGGCGTTCAACGACGCGGCGGCCGGCGTGTTCGGCCTGCCCGCCGAGCGGATCCGGATGCTCACGCCCGACAGCCTCGCCGTGCACCCGCAGTCGACCCTGCGCATCGCCGTCGTCGACGACCGCATCGTGGGCACGGCGCAGGCCTGGACCGAGGGCGAGGCCATCGGTGTCTTCAACGTCGCGGTGGTGCCCGAGCACCGGCGTACCGGGCTCGGCGCGGAGCTCACGGCGGCCGTCGTCGCCGACGGGGCTGCGGTCGGCGGGACGTGGGCCTACCTGCAGTCCAGCGACGACGGGTTGCCGGTGTACGAGCGCCTCGGCTTCCGCACGGTCGACACCTGGTGGAGCTGGATGCCCCAGGGCTCCGACGACCACTGACGACCGCGCTGGGTCGACGTCCAGGGTTGCGCCTAGCCCCGCTGTGCGACGCGGGCCATGCGCGCCACGACGTTGCCGGCATGAGCTCGCCGTCGATGCGTCGGGTAGCCGGCGCTCGAGAGCGCCGAGCCCCGGTGTCGACGTCCTGGAGCACACGTCGGCGGCGGTGCCGAGGTCGCAGGTGGTCGGCTGCGGAGGACCCGCCGACCGCGCTGTCCTGTGGATTCCGCGTCCTCTAGTGGACCGAGAGTCCATATGACTCAACGGTTTTCACGATCTGGCACTGTCAGACCCCCTCTCTAGAGTGCTGGCATGTGCTCGATCACCGACCAGGCCGTGGCCGCGCCCTCGCGCGCCGCGCGGCTGGCTGCGCTGGTCGCGCACCGCGCCGAGCTCGGCGCGCTGATCGCCGCCGAGCTGACCGGCGCCGGGTCCGACGACGGGCCGCTCGACCTGGGGTCGGTCCCCGTCGACGCGCTCGCCGACCTCGCCACCACGATGCTCACCGACGCCGACCGCGGCGCGGCGGTCGCGACCGTGCTGGTCGGTCAGGTCACGGCGGTCGCGGGTCCGGCGACGGGCACGCTGATTGCCGGCACCTATGCATCGCCGAACCGCTGGCTGCAGGTCGACGCCGGCCTCGCGCCCGGCTCGGCGAAGACGGTGATCGCCCGCGCCCGCGACCTGCGCGAGCACTCCGGAGCGGTGCAGGAGGCCTGGCTCGCGGGCGACGTGTCCGGCGACTCGGTCCGCGAGCTCACGTCGGGCATCACGGGCGCGCTGAAGCCGGTGCGGACCACCCGCGTGGAGAAGGAGCGCCTGCGCGCCGAGGCGATCGAGGTCCTGCTCCCCCTCGCGACGGCGGGCACGCCGGCCGACGTATGCAGGGCGGTGGGCAGGCTGCGGCTGCTCGCGGAGTCGGCGCACGAGGAGCAGCGCGCCATCGAGGCCTACGACGAGCAGTCGCTGACGTGCGTGCAGGTCGGCGACCTGTTCCGGCTCGAGGCGTGGCTCACGAAGGAGAACGCGGCTGCGGCGATGACGGTGATCGACCAGCACGCGCGTCGCACGGTCCTCGAGCGCGACCCCGACGTCGTGCACGACCCCGCGTGCCCTCTCGCGTCGCCCGCCCCGCCGCTGCAACCGGGCTCCGCCGTGCTGCCCGCCGCACGCTGGTGCAGCTGCGGCGCCTCGGCCGCGGCCGGCGTGGTGTCGAAGGACGACTGGCCGCACGCGATGGGCGTCGCGTTCGGCGAGATCATGACCGGGCAGCTCTCCGCCGGCGCCGTCGGCACGCACCACGGCGTCGCCCCGCACGTCACCGTCACGGTCGACGTCGCCGACCTCGCCGCCGGGCTCGGCGGCACCCTCGCAATGCCCGGCCGGGACGAGCCGGTGCTGCTCTCCTCCGACGCGGTACGACGCATCCTCTGCGACGCGAGCATCACGCCGGTGGTGGTCGAGAAGCTCCTCGACCTCGAGGCCGCGGCGGGTCGCGACGAGCTCGCGACGCTGCTGCGGAGCACGGCGGTCGCCGTGCTGTTCGTCGGTCGCACCGAGCGCACCGTCACACCGCGCCAGCGCCGCGCCCTCGAGGTGCGCGACCGGCACTGCGTCTTCCCCGGCTGCCGGGCGCACCCGCGCCGCTGCCAGGCCCATCACGTCGTCGAGTGGGAGAACGGCGGCTCGACCGACATCGACAACCTGGCCTTGCTCTGCGTCCGTCACCACACGTCGGTCCACGAGGACGGCTGGACCATCAGCCGTACGCCGGGCACCTCGCCCTACGAGACCGGCTGCTGGACCCTCGCCCCACCCAGACCCCAGCCCTGACGAAGGGCGCACGACCCATCACCGGCACGACCACAGGCAACCTGATCGACGTACGACGCTGGGTCCGTGAGGATCTCCGCATGGACTCCGATCCTGCTCACATCCCGCGCGATGTCGTCGTGCTGTGGCACGTGCGCGAGCGAGACGGTGACGAGGACGTGAAGCTCGTCGGCATCTACTCCGATCACGAGGCAGCGCACGCCGCGATCGCTCGGAAGCTGACGTACCCGGGCTTCTCCGACCACCCCGACGGCTTCACGCTGGACGTCTACCGGGTGGACGAGGACGCCTGGTCGGAAGGCTTCATCACGGAGTAGCCGCCACCTCGGTCGCAGGGGAATCCTGCAGGCATCGCGGGCTCTGCGAGGCAGGATGGTCCCATGCGCGCCGGCCTTCCCGACGATCAGTGGATGCCGTCGAGCACGGCGAGGTCACCGGTCCCGACGGCACGCGCTACGTCCGCAGCCGCACGCGCGCGAAGCGTCGCGACTGCGACCGCTACCTGGCGTCGGGGGCACCGCTCGTCCTGTACTACTGGGGCGGTCGACAGCTGGACTGGTGCGACGGGGACGATGCCGTGACCGCCTGGCAGCAGGCTCGTTCCGCGGTCACGCTGGCCCCGCGGTACCGCGGCGACGTCGAGTGGACCGCCGGCGTGTGGACGTCCGACAGCGGCCAGCGCCTGGTCCTGCTGACCGGCCACTGCTGACGCATCCCACAGCCTCCGCCTCGAGGGCGGAGCGTGCGAACGCCGCCTGCTTCGCCTAGGCGACGCGAGGAGTGCTGGCGGATAGCCGGGGTCTACTACCTGCCTTCAACCTGCCGCGGGTACCCGCCTCGGCTCCCGAGCTGTCCCTCACCGGCAAGTCGGCCAGCGCGCTGACGCTACTGATGCGCCGAGTGCGCTCGCGATCCGATTCTGCGCAACGCGGCAGCACCTTCTGCCGATCAGTAGGAGCGGCGGTTGGGGACGCGGAACGGGGCGGTGCCGCGACCGTCGGGGAGACCGGCGGCCTCGTCGAGGGCCGACCAGGCGCGGCTGATCGCGCCCCGCAGCAGCGTCGTATCGGTCGCGGCGGTGAGCATGCGCGCGCCGCGCGCTGCCCAGTGCGCGGCCATCTCGATGTCGGAGCAGTGCAGCCCGGCGACGATGCCTCGCTCGCGGCACACGTCGACGATGCGCTGGATCATCGCGTCGACGTCGCCTGAGGTCCGGTAGGTCTCGCGGCCGTAGCCGCACGAGAGCGCGAGGTCGTTGGGGCCGATGTAGATGCCGTCGAGGCCAGGTACGGCGGCGATGGCCTCGAGGTCGTCCATGCCGGCCTTCGTCTCCACCATCACGATGCAGATCGCCGCGGCGTTCTGCTCCTCGGGCGGGAGCGCGCCGTCGTCGCGGACGTCGCCCCACATCGGTCCCCAGCTGCGCTCGCCCTCGGGCGGGAAGCGGCACGCAGCCACAGCGCGGGCCGCGTCGTCGGCCGAGTTCACCATCGGCACCAGGGCCGCGCAGGCACCGACGTCGAGGGCGCGCATGATCGTCGCCGCCTCGTTCACGGGCACGCGCACGATCGGAGCACGACCGGCGGCGCGCATCGCCTGGAGCATGTGCGGCAGCTCGCTGAACGTCGGTACGCCGTGCTGCAGGTCGATGCAGACGTAGTCGAACGGGCTCGTCGCCTCGAGCTCGGCGACCGCGGGGTCGGCGAGCCCGGTCCACAGCCCGAACACCGGCTGGTCCTGGGCCCACAGCCCGCGCAGGTGCGCGGAGCTGCGCGCGATCACCGACTCGACGCCTGACATCGACCGCCTCCGTGAGGTGCACGACGGACGTGAGGGTCCGTCACCGTCGACGACGGTGCCACCGCTCGGCGTACGACGCCGGATCCGGTTCCGCGGCCCGGAACGTCACCCCCACACGAAGCTCGGAGCAGCGGGCGTCCGCCTGTGATGACACAGGTCTCCGCCAGGAGGACGCTGGGAGGCTCGGAGGTGCGATGCGCAGGTGGTGGTCCCCGGCGGCGGCGAGGATCGTGGCGGTCTACGTCGCCTTCTCCCTCGCCTGGATCCTGGTGGGCGACCGTCTGGCGCAGGCGGCCTCACCCGCGTCGGGCGTGCGGCTCACCATCGAGGACGCCAAGGGCACGCTCTTCGTCCTCATCACCGGCGCCCTCGTCTACGTGCTCGTCACGCTCCACGACCAGCGCCAGACCGTCCTGCGCCGGGAGCAGGAGCGCGCGTACGACGAGACCCTCGCCGGCTGGGCCGCCGCGCTCGACCTGCGCGACCACAGCACCGCCGAGCACACCAGCCGCGTCACCGAGCTCACCGTGGCTCTCGCCCGGCGCGCAGGGCTGACGGGCGCGGACCTCGTCCAGGTACGCCGCGGAGCCACGCTGCACGACATCGGCAAGATGGGCGTGCCCGACGAGATCCTGCTCAAGCCCGGTGCGCTCGACGACGCCGAGTGGGTGCAGATGAGGCGCCACCCCGAGCTCGCCGTCGACTTCCTGAAGGACATCTCCTACCTGCGGCCCGCCCTCGACATCCCGTGGTGCCACCACGAGAAGTGGGACGGCAGCGGCTACCCGCGCGGGCTCGCCGGCGAGGCCATCCCGCTGCCGGCGCGGCTGTTCGCGGTGGTCGACGTGTACGACGCCGTCACGTGCCAGCGCCCGTACCGCGGCCCGATGCCGCACGACGAGGCGATGGACCTCGTGCGGGCCGGGTCCGGCAGCCACTTCGACCCCGAGGCCGTCCGGCTCTTCGACGCCCTCATGACCGACCGGGTCGCTGCATCGCCGTGACCGAAGGCGAGCGACCGCAGGAGCAGAAGCGTTACGTCGTGGTCTGGCGCGGCGCCGCCGACGGGAGGATGCGCACCGCGAGGTGGCGGGTGGCCTCCTCGACGTAGTCCTCCTCGACCTCGCCCACCGAGCACACCAGCCGTCTCGCCGCCTCGTTGTAGGGCATGAGGTCGGCGACGAACCGCACGATGCCGCGCTCGAGCGCGAGGTCGGCGAGCAGCCGGGTGAGGAAGCGCGCCGCACCCAGCCCCTGCGCCTCGTCGGCGATCGTGACGGCGACGTCGGCGTCGGTCGGGGCGTCGGCGAGCCGGATGAAGCGGCCCTCGCCGACGAGCACGTCGTGGTCGCGGCGTCGCCAGAACAGCAGCAGCGCCACGTGGTCGACCTGGTCGACGTCGCCGACGAGCTGGTCGAGGTCGGCCTTGGTGAGGTGCGTCTTGGGGCCGAGGAACCGGCGGGCGAGCGACGACTCCGAGAGGTGCTCGAACCCGCCGATGAGCGCCTCGGCGTCCTCGGGTCGCTGGAAGCGCGCGGCCACCCGGAAGCCGTCGGCGAGCGTCGCGACCGCGAGGTACTCCTCGGCGTGCGGCCGGCGCACGTGGTCGTCGTCGTCCACGCCGTCACCGCCCTCCGCCGTCCCGGGTCCGCGCCCCGGATGGAGCGCGCTCGCTCCATCGTGCCCTGCCGGGCGGGCGACCGCCCAGCGCGGCTCCCGCGACCTGGGCCACACCGTGCCCGCGGCACCGGCTCCCACACCTGCCCCGGCGCAGGTCCACCCGTCGGGAGGAGGCCCCGCGAACCTCCTGAAGCGGCGTGCGCGGGGCTGCCATGATCGGGCGCGGGAGGGCTGATGGATCCGCTGCAGGTCACGGGGCGCGAGATGGCGCTCTACCGGCTGCGCGCCGACGCGACGAACTGGCGGCTGGGACTCGTCCGGCTGCTGGTGAGCGGGCTCGCCGTCATCATCACGTTCCTCGTCGTGCCCGGGCTGTCGTTCCGCGGCTGGCACTGGGGCGAGTTCTTCCTCGTCGCCGTGGTCTACGGCCTGCTCAACGCCCTCGTGAAGCCGCTGCTGCAGTTCTTCACCCTGCGCTACCTGGTGGCGTCGTACGGCCTGGTGGTCATCGCGATCAACGCGGTCGTGCTCTGGCTGCTCTCGCTCGTCCTCAGCGACCGCGTGCAGTACTCGGGGGTCTTCGCGCTGCTGCTCGGCGGCGCGATCATCGGCATCATCGGGATCTTCCTCGAGACGCTCCTCGGCACGACCCGCCCGATCCTCGACGACCCCGCGCCCGGGTTCAGCGACGCCGAGCCGCGGCCGGGGGTGACGACGTGAGCTCCACCCTCACCAAGGCCAGCGAGAACGCACGGCTCCAGCACGTCTACCAGACCATCATCGAGTTCGCCGAGAACACCGTCGCCGACCGCACCTGGATCGGCCGGCCGCGGCGCGCCATGCAGAAGTGGATCTACCAGGTCCCCGACGTACCGGTCCTGTCGCCGGCGGTGCGCACGCGCATCCTGCTCGAGCGGCTCGGTCCGACCTATGTGAAGCTCGGCCAGATCGTCTCGAGCCAGGCCAACGTGCTGCCCGACGAGTGGAAGACCGAGCTCGACCGGCTGCAGAACGAGGTGCCGCCGGTCCCCTACGAGGACATCCGCCAGGCGATCATCGAGGAGCTCGGCGCATCGCCGGAGGAGCTGTACGCCGAGTTCTCCCAGACCCCGCTGGCCGCGGCCTCCCTCGGCCAGGTGCACGTCGCACGGCTGCACGACGGCCGCAAGGTCGCCGTGAAGATCCAGCGGCCGCGCATGCAGAAGCAGGTGCGCGCCGACCTCGGCATCACCCGCTTCTTCGGCCGGTACGCCGAGCGCCGCAGCGAGTGGGCGCGCGAGGTCGGCATCGCCTCGATGCTCAACGAGTTCTCGTCGACCCTGCTCGAGGAGCTCGACTACTACGCCGAGGCCTACAACATGACGCGTCTCGCGGCGACGCTCGACGGCATCCCCGGCGTTCACGTCCCCGACCTCGTCCGCTCGCTGTCGACCGACAAGGTGCTCACGCAGGAGTTCGTGAGCGGCGTCAAGATCTCCGACGTCGAGGCCATCCGCGCCGCGGGCCACGACCCCGCAGTCCTCGGCGACGCTGCCCTGCGCGCCGCGATCAAGATGCTGCTCATCGACGGCTTCTTCCACGCCGACCCGCACCCGGGCAACCTCATCGTGAACCTCGACACCGGGGTGGTGACGTTCCTCGACTGCGGCATGGTCGGCGAGCTCACGGTCGCGCAGCGCGTCCATCTCGTGATGCTGCTGTGGGCCTACACGCGCGGCGACATCCCCGCGATGGGCGACCAGCTCCGCTCGCTGTCGGTGCCGTTCCGCCCCGTCGACGAGGAGGGCTACCGCAAGTCCTTCGAGCGCCGCATGTCGCGCTACGCCTCGAGCGGCGCCGACGTCACCGTCGTCCTCTCGCAGGGCATGGGCGTGCTGCGCGACAACGGCCTGCGCCTCGACCCGCAGCTCACCCTCGCGATCAAGTCGCTCACCCAGGCCTCGGCGTTCTACAAGCCGCTCGCGCCGAAGGACCGGCCGTTCGCCACGGCCGCTCTGCAGGCTGCGCAGGAGCTCGGGATGGAGGCCTTCACCGAGGAGGCGGTCGTCGAGCTCGCCCGCAAGGAGGGCCTCAAGCTGGCGGGTCGCGCGCTGCAGGAGGCGCCCGACTACCTCAAGGGCCTGTTCTCCTGGCGCGACCAGCTCAAGAAGGGCCGGCTCACCGTCTACGTCGACACCAGCTCGCTCGACGCGCAGATGAGCTCGTTGCGCTCGATCGTGCAGACGATCGTCGTCGCCGTCCTCGTCGGCGGCGCGATGATCGGGTCGGCGATCGCGGCGGCCGCGTTCACGCAGCTGCCCGGCCAGGAGAACGCCGCGAGGTGGACGATCTGGGCGTTCTTCGCCGCGATGGCGCTCGCCTTCGTCCTCGCGATCGTGTTCCTCGCCGGCTTCGTCCGAGACAGACGCCGGGCCGCCCGCGAGCGCTGGGGACCCGACCGGTTCTGACGCGTCGCACCCCTGCGAACCTCGTGATGCTCCCCAGCGGTGCTCGCCGGGAGTACCGTCCGCGCCATGGATCTCACGGTGTTCGTGCCCTGGTTCGGCGTCTGGCTCGCGGTGATCGTGGCGTTCTTCGCCAACTACCTGTACTTCGGGCCCAAGACGATGTTCCCCGTCTGGTGGCGCGCGATGGGCAAGCCCGCCGACGAGAAGCCCGGCCAGGGCCAGAACATGCCGCTGGTGTTCCTGCTCATGGTCGTGGCGCTCTTCGTCCAGGCGATCACGCTCTCGTGGGTGCTGCAGGCGACGCTGAAGCTCTACGACCTCAAGGACATCTCGCTGCTCACCGGCGCGCTCGTGGGCCTCGGGATGGGTGTGGCGTTCGCGGCGATGACGTCGTTCGGCCACCGGATGTTCGCGGGCCAGGGCTTCAAGGTCTGGCTCATCGAGATCGGCGGCGACCTCCTCGGCCTCGTCCTCATGGGCGCCGTGCTCAGCATCTACGTCTGAGCACCACGCCGCTCTGGAGGCCTGAGCGGTACCTCGGGCTACCGCTGGGACCTCCGGTCCGGGTCGGACGGGTCGGAGGCGTCAGACGAGGGTGCCGACGCGGAGGCCCTCGAGCACGGCCTCCTCGACGGTGCGCGGGGCCAGGCAGTCG
Source organism: Candidatus Nanopelagicales bacterium (assembly GCA_046330715.1). Taxonomy (GTDB): domain Bacteria; phylum Actinomycetota; class Actinomycetes; order S36-B12; family CAIYMF01; genus Longivirga. The sequence continues at coordinate 448,690 of JAXLSG010000001.1, read as the reverse complement.
CCGACGCCGTGCACCTCGAGGTCATCGCGCGCCTCGAGCTCGCGCAGCAGACCGTCGACCGAGTGGTGCCCCTGCGACAGCACGAGCGAGGCGACGTCGTCGACGATCACCGGCTCGTCGGTGAGCACGTGCTGGAAGTACGCCGAGTCGGCGTCGGCGCCCATGATGCGCACGAGCGGCACGATCGCGACGCCGAGCCGCGTCGCCTCCGCGATCATCTCGTCGCGCACGTACTGCTGGATCCGCTGGCCGGCGTGGTAGCCGGTCACGCCGAGCGTCACCTTGTGCCCGCGCTGCGCGAGCGCGATCGACGTACCGAGCCCGATCCAGTCGCAGCGCCAGTCGGCGACCACCGCGCGTCCGCGCGGCACCTCGGCGCCGCGCAGCACGTCCCACGCAGTCAGAACCGTGGGGTCGTCCATGAGCTCGAGCGCCGGCACCCGCGGCAGCGCGCCGGTCGCGACGACCACGACCTCGGCATCGAGCTCCTCGATGAGCGCGGCGTCGGCCCTCGTGCCGAGGAGCAGCTTGACGCCGGCCCGCTCCGCCTCGCCCGCGAGGTTGCCGACCGCGCCACCGAACTCCGCGCGCCCGGGGATCTCCTGCGCGAGCAGCACCTGGCCGCCGAGCCGCCGCTCCGCCTCGACGAGCGTCACCCGATGCCCGCGCTCGGCCGCGACCGACGCCGCCTTGAGCCCACCAGGACCGCCGCCCACGACGACGACGTTGCGCGACGCACGCACCGGGATGCGCGTGCCGTACTGCAGCTCGCGACCGGTCTCGGGGCGCTGGATGCACGAGATCGGGTAGCCCGCGTGGAAGTGCCCGATGCACGCCTGGTTGCAGCCGATGCAGGCGCGGATCTCCTCGAGCCGGCCCTCGTCGGCCTTCACCGGCATCTCGGGGTCGCAGATCAGCGCGCGCGTCATCACCACGGCGTCGGCGTCGCCGCGCTCGAGGATGAGCTCGGCGTCCTGCGGCTGGTTCACGCGTCCCGCGACCATGACGGGCACCGACACGACGCCTTTCACCCGACGGGCGAGCGGAGCCGTGTACCCGTTCTCGACCGTCATCGGCGGCACGATGTGCACCGATCCCGACAGCGTCGCGGAGGTGCCCGCCACGACGGAGACGTAGTCGACGAGGCCGTCGGCGTCGAGCAGGGCCAGCGCCTCCAGCGTCTCGTCGGAGGTGAGGCCCTCGCCGGACCGCTCGTCGACCGAGATGCGCAGCCCCACCACGAGGTCGGGGCCCGCCGCGGCGCGCACGCCGGCGAGCGTCTCGCGCAGGAACCGCACCCGGTTCTCCAGGCTCCCGCCGTACTCGTCGTCGCGCAGGTTCGTGCGCGGGTTGAGGAACTGCGCGGGCAGGTAGCCGTGCGAGGCGACGACCTCGACGCCGTCGTAGCCGCTGCGGCGCATGCGGTCCGCGGCGTCGGCGTAGCACTGCACCATCTCGCGCACCTGCGCGGTGGGCATCGAGCGCGGCATCACGTGGAACCGCTCGTTGGGCACGGCCGACGGCGCGAGCGCGACCGGCAGCGTGCCGTCCTCCGACTCCATCAGCTCGCGGCCGTCGTGGAAGAGCTGCTGCACGATCGTCGCGCCGTGCGCGTGCACGGCGTCGGCGAGCCGGGAGAACGCCGGGATGCACGAGTCGTCGTCGGCCATGAGGACGTGGCTGGTGTAGCGCGCCGACGGGTGCACGCCGGCCACCTGCACGACGATCAGGCCGACGCCGCCGCGGGCGCGCGTCTCCTGGTAGGCCACCATCTGGTCGGAGGGGATGCCGTCGACCGCCATGACCGTGTCGTGGCCCGACGACACGATCCGGTTTCGCACCTCGGCCGGGCCGATCCGCAGCGGCGCGAACAGGTGCGGGAACCGGGTGTCGGTCATCGGGGGCTCCTCGAGGCGGTCGTCGCCCGCGATCGTACGGCTCACGGGCTCCGTCGGAGACTATCGAGCGATAGGAGCAGGGTGCGTGCCCCGGCGGACGCCGCGCACCTAGACTCCTCGACGTGGCAGGAGCACGGCGCCGGCGCGTCGACACCAGCGGCTGGCCGACCAAGGAGCTGATCCTCCTCGAGGCCTCGCGCCTGTTCGCCGTGCGCGGCTACCTCGGCACCTCCACGCGCGACATCGCCGCGGCGGTCGGCATCCAGCAGCCGTCCATGTACAGCCACTTCCCCTCCAAGCAGGCCATCGCAGAGGAGCTGCTGCGCCGCGACCTCACGACCGGCATGGCCGCGCTCGAGAAGGTCGTGGCCGACGGCGGGGGCCCGGCGGTCGAGCTCTACCGCTACCTGCGCTGGGAGGTCGTGCACGACCTCGAGACGCCGTTCGACCTCCGCTCGGTCTACCTCGACCCGCTGCTCGAGCAGTCCGAGTTCGCCGAGGGCCGCCGGCTGCTCAAGCGGTACGACGCGCTCATGGCGTCGATCCTCGAGCGCGGCATGGCGTCGGGCGACTTCATCGACGTCGACGTGCCGTTCATGAGGCGGGTGATCGACGGCGTGATCCTCGAGGCGATCCGCACCGGTGCGCTGGACCGTCGCGTGGGCGACGACGAGCCCGACCTCACGGCGTCGTTCGTCGTCCGGGCGATCCTGGCCAAGCCGGCCCGCATCGACGCCGTGCGCGACGCCGCGCACGCCCTCGGCTCGCCCGCCTGAGCCTGCGACACACGCCCGGGTTCCCCGGATCCGGCTGGGAGCGCTGCGATCATCGACGGGTGAGCAGCACCTCCGCGGAGGCGACTCCGCCCGACGCCACGAGCGACGCGCCGCCGACCCACATCGACCCGCGCGACGCGAAGCTCGCCACCTGGGAGAAGCGCACGACGCCGGCGATCATCGTCGCCGCGCTGGTGCCGATCGCCACGGCGTTCGCGAAGGACCCGACGTCGGCGCTCAACGACGCGATCAACGTCATCTGCTGGCTGGTCTTCCTGGTCGACCTGCTCGTGCACATGAAGCTCCGCCCGGGCTACCTGCACACCGGTCGCGGCCGCTTCGACCTCGCGATCGTCGTCATCACCGCACCCTGGTTCCTCTTCGTCTCGACCAGCGCGCACTTCGTCGTCCTCGCCCGCCTGGCCCGCCTGGGCCGCGTCATCATGGCGAGCACGCGGAGCAACAAGCTCAAGCACCTCGGCAACCAGCTCGGCAGCGCCTCGCTCTACGCGCTGGGCATGATCGTCGCCTGCTCGATCCTGGTGAAGGCGCTCAACGAGTCGCAGTTCCCCACCTACGGCGACGCCGTGTGGTGGGGCTTCGTCACCTTCACCACCGTCGGGTACGGCGACTTCTACCCCAACGACGCCGGCGGGCGCATCGTCGCGATCGTGCTCATGATCGGCGGTGTGGCGTTCCTCGGAACCCTCGCCGGAACGCTCTCGGCGTTCTTCGGGGTGGGCACCGACGGCAAGGAGCCGCAGTACGACGACGAGGGCAACATCATCGTCGTCGAGGACGAGCCCGACGGCACGGTCGAGGTCGTCGACACCGCTACCGCCTCCGACGTCGCCGACGCGAAGCAGGCCGCGCACGCCGACACCGCGGCGCTCGCGGCCGAGGTCGCCGCCCTCCGCGAGGCCGTGCACGCGCTGACCACGAAGCTCGACCAGAAGGGCTGACGCCCTGCGCCCGCTGGTCTAGCGTGCGGGCATGACCGACCTCGAGGCCTACTTCGACACCTCCACCTGGGATCCCCGCGACGTCGTGTCCGGGGGCGCCCGGATGATCCCGATCACCACGCCGTCGGGCGACTTCCGGGTGTGGACCAAGCGGGTCGGCACCAACCCGGATCTCAAGGTGCTCCTGCTGCACGGCGGCCCGGGCGACACCGACGAGCTCTACGAGTGCTTCGACGTCCATCTCCCCCGCGCCGGGATCGAGTACTACTACTACGACCAGCTCGGGTCGTTCCGCAGCGACCAGCCCGACGACCCGTCGCTGTGGGACCTCGCGCGGTTCGTCGACGAGGTCGAGCAGGTACGCGTCGCGCTCGGTCTCGACGCCTCGAACTTCGTGCTTCTGGGGCAGTCGTGGGGCGGGATCCTCGCGATGGAGTACGCCGTGCACCACCAGGACGCGCTCAAGGGCCTGGTGATCTCGAACATGATGTCCAGCTGCCCGGCGTACAACGCGTACGCGCACGACGTGCTCATGCCGCAGATCGACCCCGAGGTGCTCGCGACGATCCAGGAGCTCGAGGCCACCGGGCGCACCGACGACCCGCGGTACGAGGCGCTGCTGCTCGAGCACCACTACCAGTACCACGTGTGCCGGATCCCGCTCGCCGACTGGCCCGAGCCCGTCGTGCGCAGCTTCGAGCACCTCAACCCGGCGGTCTACGTCCCGATGCAGGGCCCGAGCGAGCTGGGGCTGTCCGGGTCGCTCGAGCAGTGGGACCGCTCGGCCGACCTCCAGCACATCGACGTGCCGACCCTCGTGATCGGCGCGACCCACGACACGATGGACCCCGCGCACATGGAGTGGATGGCCGGCCAGCTGCCGCAGGGGCGCTACCTGCACTGCCCGGAGGGCAGCCACCTCGCGCAGTTCGACGACCCGGAGCACTACTTCCCGGGGCTGCTGGACTTCCTGACCTCGCTGTAGCTAGCGGGGCATGTCCAGGACGCCGAGCCCGCGCTTGATGAGCTCGTTGGCGACGATCAGGCGCTGGATCTCGGACGTCCCCTCCCAGATCCGGTCGACGCGCACCTCGCGGTAGATCCGCTCGACGGCGTAGGACCGGTCGTAGCCGCGGCCGCCGAAGATCTGCACGCACCGGTCGGCGACGCGACCCGCCGCCTCCGACGCCGCGAGCTTGGCCACGGATGCCTTGGCGTGCATGGTCTTGCGGTCGCCGCCGTTGTCGATCTCCCACGCGACCTGGTGGTAGTAGGCGCGGTTGAGGGCGATGTCGACGGCGCTGTCCGCGAGCATCTGCTGCACCATCTGGAAGTCGGCGATGCGCTGGCCGAACTGCTCGCGCGAGACCGCCCAGTCTCGGGCCAGCCCGAGCGCGCGCTCGGCCGCGCCGATCGTGCGCGCCGCGATGCCGAGGCGCTCCTCGACGAACCACTCCTTGGTGAGCTCGTAGCCCTCGCCGACCTCGCCGAGCACGGCGTCGTCGCCGACGAACACCTCACGGAACGCGAGGGTCGGGTGGTCGAGCACGGGCGTGTGCATGAAGACCGGCGTGCGCACGGTCTCGACGCCGGGAGTGCCGCGGTCGACCAGGAACAGCGTGGGCGCGCGGTCTTCCCCCGCGAGCGCGTGCACGATCCAGAAGTCGCTGACGTCGCCGCCGGTGACGAACCACTTCTCGCCGTCGATCACCCAGCCGCCGTCGACCTTGCGCGCGGTGGTGCTGATCGCGATCGCGTCGGACCCGGCGTCGGCCTCGGTGGTCGCGTAGGCGTCGCGCTTCTCGCCGCGGATGACCGGGAGCAGGTACTTCTCGCGCTGCTCGGGCGTGCACCGCGCGAGGACGTTGGCGGGGTACCAGACGAAGTCCCACAGGCAGTTCGTGGCCTTGCCGATCTGCTCCTGCACGATGATCTGGTCGACCGCCGAGAGCTCGAGGCCGCCCCACGCCTTGGGCATGTTCATCGCCCAGAGACCGGCGTCGATCGCGCCGCGGACGAGCTCGGCCTGGATCGCCGGGTCGAGCTCGCCGCCCGACGACTCGACGGCCTCCTCGTGCTCCATCAGCCGGGCCGTGAACGCGGCGGCCCGCTGCTGCAGGTCGACCTGCTCCTGCGTGTACGCGAACTCCATCACGAACCTCCTGACGGCTCAGGGGGCGACGGCGCGCGCGTCGAGCGCGACGACGCCGTCGGGTCCCACGAGCACCGGGTTGACCTCGAGCTCGGCGATCTCGGGGTGCGTCGCCGCCACCTCGGCGACGGCGGAGACGAGCCGCGCGAGCGCGGGCACGTCGACGGGCGGGCGTCCGCGGACGCCGTCGAACAGGGCGGCCGCGTGCAGCGACCGGAGCAGCCGCTCGGCCGTCGTGGGCGACACCGGCGCGAGCGCGAACGCGACGTCGTCGAGCACCTCGGTGAGCACGCCGCCGAGGCCGACCATCACGACCGGCCCGAAGCGCGCGTCCTCCTGCACGCCGACGATCACCTCGATGCCGGCCGACAGGTCGGCCATCGCCTCGACCGTGACGGCGGGCGGAGCCAGCCTCGCCACGAGGTCGCGGTACGCCGCGAGCGCCTCCGCCTCGTCCTGCAGGCCGAGGACCACGCCGCCCGCGTCGGACTTGTGCAGCAGCCCCATCGCCTTGAGCACCACGGGGAACCGCGGCTCACCCGATCCGAGCGCGGCGAGCAGCTCGTCCTCCGAGCGCACGACGGCCATCGCCGGGAACGGCACGCCCGCGTCGTCGAGCAGCGTGCGGGTCGCGACGTACCCGAGGTCGTCGACCGCGGGGGCGGGGGCCGGGAGCTCGAGCGGGTCGGCGTACGCCGGGTGCGGCTCGTGGCTGATCGACGCGAGCGAGCGCGCCGCCTCCGCGATGCCGCGGAAGACGGGTACGCCGGCAGCGCGCAGCACCGCGATGCTGTCGCTGTGCGGGAACATCGACTGCACGACCACCGGCTTGCGCTGCGCGCTGATCGCCGCGACCGCCTCGTGCGCCGCCGCGATCTCGCGCGGACCGAGCGACCCCGGGAGCGTGGCGTAGCCGCCGAAGTACCCGATCCAGAGCACCGAGTCGACCTCGTCCGAGGCGAGCAGCTCGGCGATCCCCCGCGAGTACGAGCTCGGGTCCTGCTCGCCCGCGCCCGCGATGTCGACCGGGTTGATCGGGCTGGCCTGGTCCCAGAGCGCCGCGCGCAGCCGCACGCCGAGCTCGTCGGACAGGTGCGGCACCTCGAGGCCGTAGTGCTCGAGCAGGTCCGACGCGATGGCGCCGTAGCCGCCGCCGTCGGTGAACACCGCGACACGGCGCCCGTCGGCGCGACGACCGCTCACGAGGGTGACGAGCACGTCGACGAGCTCGGCGGGCGCGTGCACGCGGATGATGTCGCCCGCCACGCACGCGGCGTCGACGACGCGGGTCGGGCTGGTGAGCGAGCCGGTGTGCGACGCAGCGCCGCGGGCCGCTGCCGCGCTGCGACCAGGAGCCAGCAGCACCACGGGCTTCCCGGCGGCGCGCAGCTCGCGCGCGGCGGCGACGAACGCACGGCCGTCGCGGACGTCCTCGGCGTACACGGCCACCGCGCTCGTGCCCTCGTGGTCGGCGCACGCGAGCATCAGGTCGGCGAGCGAGACGTCGGACTGGTTGCCGAGCGAGACGAAGCGCGAGACGCCGAGACCGCGCGCGTCGAGCAGCGAGTCGATGTCGAGCGCGACGTTGCCGCTCTGCGACAGCACGGCGACGGAGCCCGCGTGGAACGTGTCGGACGCGAGCTGCAGCGACGACGTGGTGTCGACGACGCCGAGGCAGTTCGGGCCGACGAGCGCGGAGCCCGCCTCGCGCACGCGACGGACGATCTCCTCCTCGAGCGCACGGCCCTCGGCCGACGACTCCGAGAGACCGGCCGTGATCGCGACGATCGCGCGCGCACCGACGGCGAGGGCGTCGTCGACGGCGTCGAGCAGGCCGGCGACCGGCACGCAGATCGCGACGAGGTCGACCGGCTCGCTCACCTCGCGCAGCGACGTGCGCGCCTCGCGCCCCTGCACCGTGCCGCCCTTGCGGTTCACCAGGTGCACCGTGCGGCCGTCGTCGTGGGCCAGCAGCTGCTTGGCCAGCATGTAGCCCCACTTGGCCGTGTCGTCGCTGGCGCCGACGACGGCGACCGAGCGCGGGTCGAACAGCGCAGTGAGGTCGCGGTGCCCCGAGGCGGCGCGGCTCATCCGAGGCTCAGCGCGCGGGCCGGGCACATCGAGACGGCCTTCTCGGCCACGGCCACCAGGTTCTCGGGGACCTCGCCGTCGCCGAGAACCGTCGCGAAGCCGCTGTCGTCGAGCTCGATCAGCTCGGGCGCCTCGTCGTGGCACAGGCCGTAGCCCTGGCACACGTCAGGGTCGACGACGAGCTTCATGCTGCCTCCCGAGCGGCGCTCCGCGTGCCCCGGCACCTATGCGGTAACGGGTCGTCCCGAGTCCCTTGACGCGGGGACAGGGTGACCTTAGCGTGCGCCTGACTGAACAGTCAGTCCGGACGGCGAGACGGGAGGGGCCGGCCATGGACCGTGCGCCGCTGCGCCCGAGCGCCTGTCCGAGCACGCCCGCGGGACGCCGCCGGTGACCGTCGCGCCCGCCGCCGTCGACACGCGGCAGCGGATCCTCGAGGCGACCGCGACCTGCATCGCCGAGGACGGCGTGGCCGCCGTGCGGATGGCCGGGATCGCCCGCGCCGCAGGCGTCTCCACCGCCCTGCTGCACTACCACTTCGAGACCAAGGAGCAGCTCTTCGAGCAGGTGCTCCGCCACTCCTACGACTCGAGCACGCTGCTCGACCAGGAGTCGCTGCGCCGCGAGGGCCTCACGCCGGCCCAGCGGCTCGCGGCGTACCTCGACCGCTGCCTGCCGAGCGACGAGCTGCTCGCGCGCGACCTGCTGCTGTGGCAGGAGTTCGGCGCCATGTCGCCGCGCAACCCCTCGATGGCGTCGGTGACCTCGGACTTCTTCCAGGGCGACGTCGACCGCGTCACCGGGATCGTCGAGGAGGGCGTCGCCGACGGCTCGTTCCGCACCGACGACCCGGTCCTCGTGGCGCGCACGGTGATCGCATTGTGCGACGGCCTCTGCACCCGCGTGCTCGCCGGCGACCACCGGGTGCCGCTGTCGGAGGCCCGCCGCGTCGTGGCCACCACGGGCAGCGCGCTGCTCGGCCTGCACGACCCTCTCCCGCTGGGAACCCGTTCACGCACCCCCTCGTTGCCCATCCAGTCCCGTAGAACCCGTTCCGCGTCCCGCACGTCCCGTTCCTGAGAGGCACCCCCATGACCCAGACCAGCAGCGCGTCCTTCGGACGCCGAGGCTTCCTCGGCGGCGCCCTCGGCCTCGGCGCGGCAGCCACGCTCAGCGCGTGCGGCTTCGCGGGCGGCGACTCGGGCACCAGCCCGTCGGCCTCCGCGTCCCTCGCCCCGGCGGCGAAGGCCAAGATCGACGGCGACCTCGTCTACTTCAACTGGGCGGAGTACCTCGACCCCGACGTCATGAAGGGGTTCCAGAAGGAGTACGGCGTCAAGATCATCGAGTCCAACTACGACTCGTACCCGGCGATGATGGCCAAGCTCAACTCGGGCAACCAGTACGACATCGTGTTCCCGGGCTCCAAGGAGGTCGCGCAGCTCAAGGCCGCCGGCAAGCTGCAGCGCATCGACAAGGAGCAGCTCAAGAACGCCGCCCAGGTCTTCGGCGTCACCAAGTACTTCGACAACCCCTGGTACGACGAGAACTCGGACTTCTCCGTGCCGTTCACGATGTACAAGACCGGCATCGCCTACCGGAAGGACAAGGTCACGACGATGACCGAGTCCTGGAACGACCTCTGGAACGAGCAGGCCAAGGGCAAGATCTTCGTGCTCGACGAGGCCGACGAGGCGATCGGCATGGCGGCCCTCAAGCTGGGGCTCGACATCAACACCGCGAACCCCGACGACCTGGCCAAGATCAAGGACGCGCTGCAGTCGCAGAAGCCGTTCCTGCGCGGCTACTCGACCGACGACATCAACAACCTCGCGGGCGGCAACGCGTGGGTCCACCACGCGTGGTCCGGCGACTTCATCTCCCTCGTCGTCAACACCGTCGACGACCCGGAGAACTACGGGTTCATCGCGCCGAAGGAGGGCACGCCGATCGGCAGCGACACCTACGCGATCCCGGCGAACGCCCAGCACCCCGGCACCGCGCTGGTGTTCATCGACTACCTGCTGCGCCCGGAGAACATCGCGAAGAACATCGCCTACCTCGGCTACCCGATGCCGACCAAGACCGGCGCCGACACCTTCGACAAGATCACGGCCGACTACCCCGAGACGCGCCTGGCGGTGTCCGACCTCGACAAACCCGAGGTCTTCAAGACCCAGACCCCCGAGGGCAAGGCCGCCCGCGACGCCATGTGGACCGAGGTCAAGGCCTCCTGATGGCGACGGCGGAGGAGACGGGAACGGGGAGGCGGGGGAAGAGGCGCAGCGCCACGCACACGCGGCTGTGGGGCTGGCTGCTGGTGCCGCCGGCGCTGTGGATGTTCGTCTTCTTCGTCTCCAGCATCGTCATCGTCATCCTGCTGTCGTTCGGCCACGTCGGCGTCGGCGGCCGGCCGGTCTTCGGCTTCAGCCTCGACAACTACAAGGCGCTGTTCAACGAGACCTACCTGACGGTCTTCGTCCGCTCGATCCTGTACGCCCTCATCACCGTCGCCCTGTGCGCGCTCATCGGCTACCCGGTGGCGTACACGATCGCCCTGCACGGCGGCCGCTACAAGAACGCCCTCATCGCGGCGCTGGTGATCCCGTTCTTCGCCAGCTACCTGATCCGCATGTACGCCTGGTCGACGCTGCTCTCGGACGAGGGCCTGGTCAACTCGTTGCTGCTCAAGGTCGGCTTCCCCCACGCCATCAAGTTCCTGAACACTCCAGGCGCGGTCATAGCCGGTCTCACCTACGGCTTCGTGATCTTCATGATCCTGCCGATCTACGCCTCGCTCGAGCGGATGGACCTCTCGCTCATCGAGGCGGGCAAGGACCTCTACCACTCGCCGCTGCAGACCTTCTTCGCCGTCACGCTGCCCGCCACGCGCGCGGGCGTGCTGGGCGGCGTCCTGCTGGTGTTCCTGCCCGCGCTCGGCGACTTCGTGAGCGCCCAGCTGCTCGGCGGCCCCGGCACGTTCATGATCGGCAACCTCATCCAGCAGCAGTTCTTCGAGGGTCAGAACCAGCCGCTCGGGTCGGCGCTCACCGTGGTGCTCATGGCCGCGCTCGCGCTGTTCATGATCTTCTACCTGCGCACGTCGCAGGCGACCCGGAGGGAGACCTGATGGCCGCCGCGACCACGGCACCCGCCGAGACCGCGCCCAGCGCGCCGGCGCCCCGGCGCCGTCGTCGTCGCTCCGTCGAGGGCAAGCCGCGCCTCGCCGTCGCGTTCACGGTGCTGTTCTTCCTGCTGCTCTACGTGCCGATCATCGTGGTCGTCATCTTCAGCTTCAACAGCCGGAAGTCCTTGTCGTCGTTCGACTCGTTCAGCCTCCGCTGGTACGACCAGTTCTTCCACGACGAGCAGCTGCTCTCCTCGCTGCGAGCGAGCATCTACATCTCGACCGTCGCGATGATCGGCTCGCTGATCCTCGGCACGATGCTCGCGTTCGCCCTGGAGAAGATCCGGTCGCGCAAGGCGCGCGTCGTCGGCACGGTCACGCTGGTGCCGCTCGTGACGCCGGAGATCGTCACGGGCGTCGCGGCGCTGCTCTTCTTCACCGGCCTCGCGATCAAGCTCTCGCTGACGACCGTGATCCTCGCCGAGATCACCTTCTCGATCTCCTACGTCGCCGTCATCGTGCGCGGCCGGCTCGCCGCGATGTCCGACGAGGTCGAGGAGGCGGCGCGAGACCTCGGCTGCACGCCGTTCCAGGCGCTCCGCCTCGTCACGGTTCCGATGATCCTGCCCGCGCTGATCGCCTCGGGCCTGCTCGTGTTCGCGCTCGTGTTCGACGACTTCGTGCTCGCGTTCTTCGTCACCGGCGTCGACCCGCAGCCGCTCCCCGTGCGCATCTACTCCGAGATCCGTCTCACCATCTCGCCCGCGATCAACGCGGTCGGCACCTGCATGATGCTGGTGTCGGTCGCCGTGATCGGCCTGTCCCTGCTGATCCCCCGCCTGTTCGGCCGCAAGGACAACGGCCTCGACCTGCTCGCCGGAGGATGACCCCGTGACCGAGACCGCCCCCGCCACCGCTGCGTCCGCCGCCCCCGCGGCGATCCCGGACAGCGACGTCGCCATCCGGCTCACCGGGCTCACCAAGGTGTTCGGCGACCAGACCGTCGTCGACCACCTCGACCTCGACATCCGCAAGGGCGAGTTCTTCTCGCTGCTCGGTCCCTCGGGCTGCGGCAAGACCACGACGCTGCGCATGATCGCCGGCTTCAGCGACGCCACCGAGGGCTCGATCCTGCTCGGCGGCACCGACGTCACCTCGGTCCCGCCGCACAAGCGCAGCGTGAACACGGTGTTCCAGAGCTACGCCCTGTTCGAGCACCTCGACGTCACCGGCAACGTCGGCTTCGGCCTGCGCCGCAAGGGGCTGCCGAAGTCCGAGATCAGCCGCATGGTCACCGAGGCCCTCGAGCTCGTGCAGCTCAGCGAGAAGGCCAAGGCGCGCCCGCGCGAGCTCTCCGGCGGCCAGAAGCAGCGCGTCGCGCTCGCCCGCGCGCTCGTGAACCGCCCCGAGGTCCTGCTGCTCGACGAGCCGCTCGCCGCGCTCGACCTCAAGCTGCGCCAGGCGATGCAGGTCGAGCTCAAGACGATCCAGCGCGAGATCGGCATCACCTTCGTCTTCGTCACGCACGACCAGGACGAGGCGCTCACCCTCTCCGACCGCGTCGCCATCATGAACAAGGGCGTCATCGAGCAGGTCGGCACGCCCGAGGACGTCTACGAGCGTCCGCGCACCGCCTTCGCGGCCGGCTTCATCGGCACGAGCAACCTCATGACGGGCACCTACACCGACCAGTCGCTCGAGATCGCGCCGGGCGTGCGCGTGCCGGTCCCGGGGCACGCGGAGCTCGCGCAGGGCGGCACGGCGTCGATCGCGGTGCGCCCCGAGAAGATCTGGATGGACGACTTCGAGGACGGCATGGTGCGCATCCCCGGCACCGTCGTCGCGACCGTCTACCACGGCGCCACGACGCAGTACCTCGTCGACGTCGCGCCCGGCGTCCGCATCACCGTGCTCGAGCAGAACCTCGCGCGCGCCCGCAACGAGGACCGCTGGGCCGACGGCGACTCCGTCGAGCTGGGCTGGAAGGCCGAGCACGCGGTCGTCATCCGCTGAGGCGGTCGGGCCGCTCGTCGGCCAGGATGGCTGCGCCATGTCCACCAGCACCCGTACGCCGCTGCCCGCCGGGGCCCGCTCCGTCGTGCGCGTCGGCGGCATCTCGCTGCTGCTCGACACCACGTTCTTCTCGGTGCTCTCCCCGCTGCTCGCCGGGTACGCCGAGTCCGCGTCGCTCTCCGAGCCCGAGGTCGGCCTGCTGGTCGCGGCGTACCCGCTCGGCTTCGTGCTCGCGGCCTTCCCCGCGGGCAACCTGGTGTCGCGGCGCGGGCCGCGCGCGATGCTCGTCGCGGGGCTGCTGACCGTCGCGGTCTCCTGCGCGCTGTTCGGCTTCGCCTCGACCGGCCCGCAGCTCATCGGCTTCCGCTTCCTGCAGGGCGTCGGCGGCATCCTCGCGTGGGCCTCGGCGATGACCTGGTCGCAGGCGGTCGCGCCCGAGGACCGGCGCGGCGAGGTCGCGGGTCAGGTGCTGGGCATGGCGGTGATCGGCTCGATCGTCGGGCCCGTGGTCGGCGCCCTCGCGTCGGCCACCGGCACGACGCCCGTGTTCGTCGGCCTCGGCCTCGTGTTCGTCGTGCTCGCGGTCGTCGCAGGCCGGCTGCCCGCGCCCGTGGTCCTGCCCTCGCCGGGCTGGCGTCACGCCCTCGGGCTGCTGCGCGACCACCGGCTGCGCCTGGGGATCTGGCTGCTCTCGTTCGGCGGCATCGTCACCGGCGCGATCGGCACGCTCGCGCCGCTCACCCTCGCCGACGTCGGCGTCACGGCCACCGGCACGAGCCTGGTCTTCCTCGTGATGGCCGGGGCGGCGGCGTTCACGAGCCCGCGCGTCGGCCGCCGCGCGGACCGCCACGGACGGGCCGTGGTCGCGGTCGTGGTGCTCGTCGCGGGCGCCGTCACGATGGTGCTCACCGGCCTGGTGTCGCGCGCGGGCGGCCCGGTGGCGCTCCTCGTGGTCCTGCTCGTCGGGGGCTTCGTCACCCTCGAGGCCGGCTACGTCCCGGGCAGCGCCCTCATCGCCGACGGCACCGCCGAGGCCGAGGCGTCGCGCGGCGAGATCCTCGCGCTCGCCAACCTCGGCTGGGCCGTCGGCATGACGGCGGCGTCGCTGCTTGCCGGCGTGCTGCTCGGCCGGTTCGGCGTGGTCGCGCCGTACGCCGCCGTGGCCCTGTGCGCCCTCGTCACGGTCCCCGAGTTCACGATGATCGCCCGCCGTACGCGCTCCTCCTGAGAGGCTCCCGCCCATGACCCAGGCCCTGCTCGTCATCGACGTCCAGAACGAGTACGTGACCGGGGGGCTGCCGATCGTGCACCCGCCGGTCGAGGAGGGCCTCGAGCGCATCGGTGCCGCGATCGACGCCGCGAACGCGGCCGGAGTACCGGTGGTCCTCGTGCGGCACACCGAGCCGGACCCCAGCGGCGGGCTGTTCGTGCAGGGCACGCCGCAGTGGGAGCTGCACGCCGAGATCGAGGGCCGCCCGCACGTGGCGGTGGTCGACAAGACGCTGCCCGGCTCGTTCACCGGCACCGGGCTGGAGGACCTCCTCGGCGAGCTCGGCGCCGACCACGTGGTCGTCGTGGGCTGGATGACGCACATGTGCGTCGACACCACGACCCGCCAGGCCGCCCACCTCGGTCTCGGCGTCACGGTCCTCGAGGACGCCACCGGCACGATCGACGTCGCCGACGACCTGCCGGCCGCGCTCGTGCACCGGGTGGAGCTCGGGGTGCTCGGCGACGGCTTCGCGTCGGTCGTGCCCACCGCGGAGTGGGTCGCGAGCCTGCCCGCCTGAACCCTGGCGACCGGGAGCGGGGCACCACCGAACCCCACGACGGGTGTCGGCACGCAGCGTCCCCGGGCGTTGCTCCGACCGGGCGACGTGACCTGCCGCACAGGCAGACCCGTTGCGGCACACGGGCGAACCTCGTCCCGACACGCCGACGGGGAGAACCGGGGACCGCTCCCGCGCGTCATGATGGATATCCGGTCGCCGACCCCCCGTCATCCCCTCCGTCATCCCGGGTCGTGCGGACCTACCGGGCGGACGCCTCGGGCGTCCCGACGTGATCGTGGCTGTCCGTGGTCGTGCGCTTGCAGAGAGCGACACGCCCACGTCGAGAGCAATGCCCGGGAAGGAACACCCGTACGGCTCACCATGATCGTGACCGGCCAACCGACACCCATCTGTGAGTGCGAGGAGGTGGACCACGATGACGACGCAGATGCTGTCGCAGCGTGACAACGACGTGATGGAGCTGCTCCGGCAGGGAGTGCCTCTGACCCTCCTGCTGGACCTCGCCGACCCGTTCGGCCCGCGCAGCAGCGAGCTCTTCGAGCTCGAGCAGCACGCGGCCTAGGACCACGACGGGCCGGCGGTCGCTGCACCCGTGTGCAGCGACGCAGCGGACCACCAGGTGCCGCGGAGACGATTTCTCGTCTCCGCGGCACTCGTTGTAGAGTGACCGCGCTACGCGCCGCTAGCTCAATTGGCAGAGCAGCGGACTCTTAATCCGCGGGTTGTAGGTTCAAGTCCTACGCGGCGTACGCAGCTCAGAGGCTCGGTCTTCGGACCGGGCCTCTGCTGCGTCTGCGGGCACCTCGACCGGCCTGCATCCGGTCGGCATAGCCCGCTCGGACGATCCAGTCGCGACGCTCGACGTCGCCGACCCGGACGGCGCCGACCCCGGGACGGGTCTCGCGGCGGCGCGACCGACGTAGGCGTCACCCTCGCGGCGCAGCACCGCGTCGACCTCGACCCCGCCGAGGTGCAGGACGACGGCGTACCGGCCGTCGCCCAGGGCCCGCCACTCCCCCGACGCGACAGGGCCGGCGGCGCCGGCGAGCCAGCCGCCGAGCGACCCCGCGACGACGAGGTCGACCACCGCACCGGTGCCGCTCGCGGGTCCCGGAGCACCGCCGAGGGGTGTGGCGGACACCGTCCAGAGGCCGTCGTCGGTCATGACGTCACCCTCGCGGAGCAGCGCTCCCCGCGGCGCCCGGCAAACCCCTGGCACCGGTGCCCGAGAGCGCTCCTCGGGCACGCGCGCTGCTCCTTAGACTCGCCGCATGCTGGTCGGGCGGGACGAGCTGGTCACCAGGATCGACTGGGTGGTCGCCTCGGCGCGCGCGGGGGCCGGAGCCGCGCTGCTGCTCCGCGGCGATCCGGGAGCGGGCAAGTCGGCGCTGCTGAGCGCTGCCCGCGAGTCGGCGTCGGCCGCGGGCCTGCGCGTCGTAGCGACGGCCGGCGTCGACGACGAGCGCGAGCTCCCGTACGCCGGTCTGCACGCGCTGCTGCGCGTCCTCGACGCCGACGGCGTCGACCTCGTGCCCGCTCACCGCAGCGCGCTCGACGCCGCCCTCGGCCTCGACGACGGGTCGCGGCCCGGCACCCTCGTGGTCGCGACGGCGCTGCTCGCGGTGCTCGACGCGCGCTCCACCGACGTGCCGCTGCTCGTCGCCGTCGACGACCTGCACTGGGTCGATGCCGAGTCGCGCGCGGTGCTCGCATTCGCGTCGCGACGCATCGCCGACAACGCCGTCGCGGTCGTCGCTGCGACGCGGCCTCCCCTGGCCCTCCCCGGCATCGAGACCGCGGAGGTGCTCGACCTCGACACCGCGTCGGCGCTCGCCCTGCTGCGTGGCGAGGGGGCCGCCGACAGCGTCGTGGCCCACCTGGTCGCGACCGTCGGAGGCAACCCGCTGGCGCTGCTCGAGGTGTGCCGCTCGCTCGCCCCGGCGCAGCGCGACGGCTCGGAGCCGCTGCCCGAACCCCTGCCGCTGACGAGCGCCGGCGCCGCGTACGCCGCCCAGCTCGCCACCGCCGACGAGGGCGTGCGGCTGGCCGCGGGCGTCGCCGCGACTGCCGGCGAGATCGACCCGCGCCGCCTGCACGAGGTGCTCGAGGCGCGCGGCACGACCTGGTCGGCCCTCGGCGGTCTCGAGCCGCTGGGCCTCGCGCGCGTCGACCGCGACGGCGTGCGCTGGCGCCATCCCCTCGCCCGTGCAGCAGCGCGCGACGCGCTCGACCCCGGCGCGCGACGCGTGGCGCACCTCGCCACCGCCGAGGTGCTCGAGCAGGCCGACGGCGATCCCGCGACCATCGCCTGGCACTACGTCCGCTCGGCAGGCGGCCCCGATCCCGTTCTCGCCGAACGCATCTCGGCAGTGGCCGCGACCGCCTCCGCTCGCGGCGCGCACGTCGCCGCCGCGGAGGCGTACGAGGCCGCAGCCTCGCTCACCCCCGACAGAGTGCTCGCCGCGGAGTCGGCGGCGCACGCCGGCATCGAGCGCTGGCACGCCGACGACGGCGCCCGCGCGCGCGAGCTGCTCGAGCAGGCCCTCCCCGGGCTCGTCGACGACGACCTGCGCTGGGACACCGCCCTCACGCTGGCGCAGGTGGTGGGCTCGATCGACGCGGCGACGGCGGCGTACGACGCGCACCGGGTCTGCGTCGAGGTCGCGCGCCACCAGCAGCGGCGCGACCGCGAGGTGCGCGCGCTCGCGCAGGCGTTCAACTCCTCGACGCACGTGGGACCCGAGGCGACCGACGCGGTCGTCGCCGACATCGTGACGGCCGCCGACCCCTCCGACCCCGTGCAGGTCGCGCGCCGCGAGGCGGTGCTCGGATTCGCCGACCTCCGGGTCGACCGCACGGAGACCGGCCGCGCGCACCTCGAGGTCGCGATGGACCTCATCGAGTCGGGCGACCTGCTCACGACGTCGCCCGACCTGCTGCAGCTCGCGGTGCAGGCCGTCATGTGGTCGGGCCAGACCCAGCGGCTGCGCGACCAGATCAGCGGCGTCGTCGCGCAGATGGCGGCGCAGGGCGACCTGCGCATCCTCCCGTCGACCGTGCGCGGGCTCGCCTGGTGCGACTACGCCGGCGGCCGCTGGCAGTCGGCCGCGGAGCTCGCCGACCAGGCGCTCGACCTGGCGCGGATGGGCGAGCGCGCCGCCGACGTCTGCGAGTCTCTCGCGCAGGTCGCGACCCTCGACGGCGTGCGCGGGCACCTCGGCAGCGCGCTCGCGCACGCCGAGGAGTCGCGCGAGATGGCCGAGGCGATGGGCTCGACGTGGCGCGTCGCCGACGCGTGCTGGGGCGAGACCCTCGCGCTCCTCGGCGCGGTCGACCTGGCCCGCCTCGACGACGCCGCGACCCGTTTCGCGACCGCGGTGCGTTCGCTCGTACCCGGCCAGTTCCAGCCCGAGTACCTCGACGCCGCGATCGCCCTCGCGCTGGTCGGCCGGCGCGACGAGGCCGGCGACCTCGTCGGCACGCTCGTCGCCGGTCTCGACGACGACCAGCGGCCGGAGGTACGGGTCGGGGCGACGCTCGCCGCGCTGCACGTCGAGCCCGACGACGCCCAGCGCGCAGAGGCGGCGGCAGCCCTGGCCGGCGCCCTCGTGGGCGCCGACGACTACCCCTTCGGCCGCGGTCGCCTCCGCCTCGCGGCAGGGGCGATGACGCGCCGCCTCGGCAACCGCACGCAGGCCCGCGCGCTGCTGCGCGAGGCCGAGCAGGACTTCGAGGCGCTCGGTGCGGCGCCATGGCTCGAGCGCACACGCGACGAGCTGCGCGCGTCGGGCGCGACGCTGCGCTCGGCAGCCACGCCCGACGCGGGCCTCACCGCCGCGGAGGCGCGCGTCTGCCGCGCGGCGGCGACGGGGATGTCGACGAAGGAGATCGCGGCATCGCTGTTCCTGTCGCCGAAGACCGTGGAGTTCCACCTCGGCCGCATCTTCCGCAAGCTCGGCGTGCGCTCGAGGGCCGAGCTGGTGAGCGTCCTCGCCGCTCAGGACCGCGCCTGAACAACGGCGCCAGGGGTCGCTGCCAGGGAATCCCCTGACGCGCCCGGGGTCGCGGTCGCAGGACCGTTCAGGGGTCCACCCGACCAGGAGGCCCCCATGAACAGCACCACCGCCCGTACAGCGCTCGTCGTCCCCGTCCTCGCCACGCTCGCCCTCGCTGGCTGCGCGAGCGGGAGCTCGTCGGGAGGCACCACCCCCTCCGGCACGACGCCCGCGTCGTCCTCCGTGTCCGCTCCCTCGACCTCGACGCCCACGTCGGCCTCGCCGCAGAGCAGCACCCCCGAGGCCACCACGAAGTCCACCAGCGGCCCGTGCAGCCTCATCGACGAGAGCACTGCGGTGTCGATCCTCGGCAGCCCCGTGAAGGCCACCCCGGCCCAGGACATCGGCACCACGACCCAGGACGGCGACACCGCCACCAAGCTCGACGGCTGCCTCTACAAGGGCACGACCGGCTCGATCGGCTACGACGTCGTGAAGTTCCAGGGTGCCGACAGCGCGCTCATGTTCAACGCCGCCAAGGCCCGGGCCAAGGCGCAGCTGGGTTCCGGCAGCGCGAAGGCGTTCACCTCCGCCGTGCCCAATGCGCTCGCCTACACGATCACGCTGCCGCTGGGCACCGACTCCATCCTCTCGACGGTCAAGGACGGCTGGTTCATCACGGTGTCGGTGTCGGTCAAGTCGAAGAACCCGGCCGACAGCGCCGGCAAGGTCGACGCCGCCGCGAAGGCCCTCCTCGGCGGCATCTGACCAGGCGCAGGAGGCAGCCATGCGCACCCGTACCCACGTCCGACGGCTCGTCGCCGTCGTGGTCTCCCTGCTCCTCGTCGCAGCGGGGACGGTCGTCGCCGCCGGCCCGTCCGCGGCCGTCGACGGCGGCCTCACCTTCGACGAGGGGTACGCCGCCGACGGCGCCCGCGTCGACGACCAGTACCGCTTCGTCGGCGGCACCACCGGCATCCGCTTCGGCGGCACCCGGGTCGACCTCGGCTGGCCCGGCGAGACCGAGTGCGGCGGCAGCGGGACAGGCGACTACCGCCCGACCCTGCGGCTGCTCTCCGGCAACGGCAGCTTCTCCTTCTACGCCCACTCCGGCGCGCGAGCGCTCGAGTCGGCGAGCAACAACTGCACCGCCGGCGAGTTCGGCACCGGCGGGATCCTGTTCCGCTGCACCGTCGCGTGCCTGTCGGTGTCGGGCTTCGTCGGCCTCGGCAACCAGACCGCCACGCCGCCGAGCCCGAACGCCGGCACGACGTTCACGGCGTCGGCCTACGACGCCACCGGCGCCGCCGTCGTGTCCTCGCCCGTCGTCCTGGACGGGCCAGGGGCGCTCACCGGCTTCAGCCTCGCGGCACCCGTCGGGAGGTCCTTCACGTTCGTGAAGATCGTGGCCACGGGCGCCGTGCAGTCGGTGCTGCTCGACGACCTGACGTACACCGTCGACCCGTCGGCGCTGCCGGCGTACGTCATCAGCACCGACAGCACGCTGGCGCAGCTGCGCCCCGGCGAGTCGACGACGGTGCCGCTGTCGGTCGTGCGCGCCAACGGCTCGAGCGGCACCATCACGCCGACCACGTCAGTGCTGCCGAGCGGTGTCACCGCGTCGTTCTCGCCCTCGTCGTTCACGGGAACCGACGACGGCGCGCTCGCCCTCACCCTGACCGCGTCGTCGTCGGCATCGCCGGGCGACCCGGTCCCCCTCGTGGTGTCAGCGACGAGCGAACCGGGCGCCGGACCAGGTACGCCGGCATCGCTGTCGCTGCACGTCGTATCGACCCTGCAGCCTCTGGGCGACATCCCGACGCTGCTCGCGCCCGCCTGCACGAACCAGGTGCGCACGCTGCCGGTGTACGTCGGTGACGGCTCGTCGTTCACCGGTCAGGTCGACGTGTCGGTGACCGTCGACCAGCCCACCTGGCAGGTCGGTGTCGTCTCCTCGCCGCTCCCCGTCGTGAACGGCCGCGTCTCGCCGGCGGTCTGGTGGCGCCGCGGCGCGCCGCCCGCACCGTCGTCCGCCACCATCACGGTGACCGCGTCGCCGGTCGGGCGACCCCTCGACAGCGTGAGCCGCACGTACGCGATCGCGCAGAAGCCACCGGACCTCACCGTGTCGAGCCTGTCGGTGCAGCCCCCGCTGGGCGATCGTCAGCCGGGTGACGAGCTGGCGCTCACCGGGTACGGGTTCTGCGGCGCGATGAAGCTGCGCTTCGGCAACGACAAGGCCGTGGTCGACACCGCATCCGTCCAGGCCCCGATCCCGAGCCTGCCGCGCGACGGCACGCTCAACACCCAGTCGATCAGCGCCGCGGTCCCGCGGCTGGCCACGAGCGGCGTGCTGTCGTTCGACCGGCTCGACGGACATGGCTTCCTGGCCGGGCCTGCGCTCACCGTCACCGGCTACCGCAACACGGCCGGGTTCCGTTTCGACAACTACGCCGTGAACGACCTCACCTACCAGGACATGACCGACGCCTTCGGCGCCGACCAGACGTACTCGCGCATCGACCTGTGCTTCCCCTTCGGGTGCACGATCACCTTCCGCGACCCGGTGGCCATGATCTACACGGCGATCGTGCGCGCCCAGACCGTGGGCACCCAGGGCAGCGGCCACTGCTACGGCATGGCGATGACCGCGGCCCTCATGCGCCAGGGCGGCGTCGACCCGAAGCAGTACCTGCCCTATACCTCGAGCACGGCCTGGGGCCTGACCGGAGACGCCGGGCCGTCGCCCGCGCTCGCGCACACGATCCAGGTGAACCACCTCAAGCAGTTCGGCCTCACCTTCATGGCCTACTGGCTCAAGCAGCACCAGACCAACATCCTCGCGAACGCCGACTTCACGGCAGCCGCGATCCGCAAGGCCATCGACACCCAGGGCGGTGCGCTCGTCACGATCGCCGACCACGGCGGCGGCCACGTCGTGCTCGCGCACTCGATCGAGGACGGCGCCCCGGGCGAGCACTGGGTCGACGTGTACGACCCCAACTACCCGTACACCAAGGCCGAGGACCTCGACACCACCGGCGCCACGCACGAGTCGCGGCTGACCCGCAGCCGCATCCACCTCGTCGGCACGACGTGGTCGCTGCAGTTCCCCGACGGCACCGTGTGGCAGGGGAACCTCAACGGGCTCACCAGCTCCCTCGTGGTGGTGCCCCTGTCGGAGGCCGCGAAGAAGCAGCTGCTGCCCAGCCTGTTCGACGTCGGGCAGATCATCAGCCTGCTCGGATCGCTCATGTCGTTCGGGTCGACCGGCGGCAAGGCGACCGTCACGGCGGGTCCGGGGCTGCTCGCCTACCCGGCGATCAACGCGTCGACGACGTCGGGCCTGTTCCTCCCGGCGCCGACCGGTCCGACCACGTCGAGCTCGGCCGGCTCGGTCCATCTCGCCGGCACGAGCGCGGGCACCGTCGACGGGCTCGTCGTCGCCGACGGCACGACGGTCGCGAGCGCCCTCGGTCTGCGGCCGGGCACCGACGTCACGGTGCAGAAGGTGGTCGGCGGCCAGCTGGTCACCACCGACACCGCGCTGCCCTCGACGATCACGACGACACGGGCGGGCAGCACGTCGCTGACCTCGACCCTGTCGTACGTCGCACCCGCGGGCTCCACGGTCTCGGTCGCGCAGACCACCTCGGGGCTCTCGGTGCGCAGCACCGCGCCGCTCGCGTTGCGGATCAGGGTCGACAACCGCTCGACGCGCTCGGCCGGCGTCACGCGCACCATCGCGCTCGCGCTCCCGGCGCGCACGACGCTCGCCGTCCCCGCGGCCGTGCTTTCAGGCTCGGCGTCGACCGTCGTGGCCACGCTGAACGGCCGACGGGTCGCGCTCGCGGCGCCGCGCGTCGTCGCCGGGACCGCGGCCGTGAAGTCCGTGGCGAGCACGCGCACCGGGTCGACGCTCACCGTCGCGGCGAGCGTCGCGGTGAAGGCCAAGCGCGGGGCGAAGGGCACCGTGATCCTCGTGCTCACGCGCGGCGGTCGCATCGTCGCCACGAAGAGGTTCGCCGTCACGGCTCGCGCCGCGGCGCTCGGGACGCCGGTCGTCTACCGGTGGAGGCTCACGGCATCGAGGGGCCTCGTGCTGCGGGTGACCGCCGTGGTCGCGGTGCCCACGAGCGCGAGCGGCGTCGTGTCGGCGACCCGGGGCACCGTCGCACGGTGACCCGGAAGACGGCTGGGCCCAGGACCTCTCTCGGTCCTGGGCCCAGCCCGTGCTGCGTCGCTGCGTCCTGCGCGGCCGAGTGCCGCGCGGTCAGCGCAGGCTGTGGTCGAGCCGCTCCTCGGGCCACGCGGCCTCGCCGCCGGCGCGGTGCGCGCGGTACATCTCGTTGAAGTCCCAGACGTAGACGTCCTTGGCCGGGTAGACGCCGCCGTCCTCGAACGAGCGCGACGCCGTACCGCGCTGCACCCGCTCGCACACGTCGTTGTCCTGCGAGGTGACGAGGTTGCTGAACTCGACGATCTCGGTGGCGTCGAAGTCAGGAGCCTCGACCGCGGCCTTCGAGAACAGGTAGATCGAGCGCACGCGGGTCTTCGTCGGACCCAGCGGGAGCAGCTGCGAGAGCACCATCCCGGTGCCGCCGATGTCGAGGAACCCGTTGGGGTAGATGAGGCTGCCGTAGATCGAGCCGGCCTCCTCCTCGGTCACCGAGGGCAGCAGGGCGATCGACGGACCGGCGGGCCCGTAGTTGCGCGACAGCGCCGTGACGCCGCCGTCGTCGCGACCCTCCTCGTAGACCCAGCCCTTCTTGTACGCCGGGATCACCTCGACCAGCTCGGGGTGCACGGTCGGGCAGTGGAGGCACTCGAGGTAGTTCTCGATGATGATCTTCCAGTTCGCCTCGACGAGGAACTCGGTCACGTCGACGCTCACGAGCGTGTCGATCTCGTACCGGTCGAACGCGAGCAGGTCGGGCGCGGTGCGGTCGAGCCAGGACAGCAGCGGCTCGGGCTCGGCCTCGAGGCTCACGAAGACGATGCCCTGCCAGGTGTCGAGGTGCACGGCGCGCAGGCCGTGGCGCGAGCGGTCGATCTCGTCCTTGCCGACGCGCGGGGTCGCGACGAGCTCGCCGTCGAAGGAGTAGCACCACGCGTGGTAGACGCAGGCGAGCGCGCCGCGCTCCTGGCCGCAGTCCTCCTCGCGCAGCACCGCGCCGCGGTGGCGGCAGACGTTGTAGAAGGCGCGCAGCTCGCCGTCGTTGCCGCGCATGACGAGGATCGACTCGCCGACGACGTCGACGGTGAACCAGGAGCCGGGCTCGGCGGCCTGGTCGGCGCGGCCGGCGATGAACCACGAGCGGTAGAACACCTGCTCGCGCTCGAGCTCGTAGACCGCGAGGTCGTGGTAGTCGGACCCCGGGAGGGTGCGGCGCTCCATGGCGGAGTGGCTCCTGTTCTCGGCCTGGACGCCGGCGCCCCCGCCCTCGTCCTGAACGGCCGTTCAGGGTCGGACTGTACGTTCCCGTACCGCAGGGCGGCAAGCACCTGCGGCGCAACGGATCACAGCTACGCGCATGAAACCGGTATCACTGCGGCGTCACCCGTGGGAAGCCGCCGCAGATGCGGTAGCGGCGATCCGGCGTCGAGGACCCCCGTCAGCGCGGCAGCATCCCGTAGGCGTACGTCGGCCGCAGCCGCAGGACGAGCCGGCGGTCGGCCACCATCGCGGCCCGGTACTCGTCCCAGTCGGGGTGCTCTCCCTGCATCGCGCGGAAGTAGGCGACGAGCTCGTCGCAGGTCGCGTCGTCGGGCGCCGCGGCCACCTCCGAGAGCTCGGCCTCGCCCTCGAGCACGACGTAGGACCAGAAGTCGTCGGCGGTCAGGTGCAGCGAGACACGGGGGTCGCGGCGCAGGTTGCGCGTCTTGGCGCGGTCGTCGGTGAGCGAGACGCGCACGACGCCCTCGTCGTCGGTCCAGGCGAAGACGTTGGAGGTCTGCGGCCGGCCGTCGGCCTTGAGCGTGACGAGCACGCAGCGGCGGTGGGTGCGGGCGTAGTCGAGCGCTGCCTCGAGGTCCACGGACGTCCTCCTGCGCTGCGGGGCGGGCGCTCCGGCGCGGCCAGCCTCCGCCACGCACGGTAACCGGCCCTGACCAGCGACGTCTCAGCCTTCCGGGTGCGCGTTCTCAGCGTGCGCATAAGCAGCGGGGAGACCATGGCCAGGTACGTGCCCGCACGGAGCACGCCCACGACGCACGACGTCACCGCACGACGAAGGGATCGCCATGGAGCAGCAGGACCGACCGGGCTGGAACCCGCCCCCGGCGCAGGACGCACCGACCCTGTCCGCGCCCGAGACGGTCGCCTCCGCCGCTGCCCCGCGCCGCTCGCGCATCGGCACCGGTGTGGCCGTCGCGGCGATCGCCGTCGGCGCTCTCGGCATCGCAGGCACGGCGTACGCCGCCAACGCCTCGAACTCGCCGTCGCCCAGCGCGCCGAGCGGCTCGTCCGGCAACGGCTACGGCAACGGCCAGCGCCTGGGCGGCACCGCGCCCAACGGGATGATGCCGGGCGCCAACGGCCAGGGCATGCCGGGTCGTGGCGACGGCGGTCGCGGGCACGGCATGGGCCTCGGCATGGGCATCCACGGCTCGTTCGTCACCCCGAAGCAGGGCGGCGGCTACCAGACCGTCGACATGCAGCGCGGCACGGTCACGGCCGTCTCGAAGGACTCGATCACGGTGAAGAGCGAGGACGGCTTCAGCGCCACCTACGTCGTCACCGCCGACACGATGGTCAACGCCAAGCGCGACGGCATCGCCTCGGTGAAGGTCGGCGACGAGGTCGGCGTCATGGGTATCGAGAACGCCGGCAAGACCACCGCCGTCCAGATCGTCGACCGCACCCAGCTCAAGGACGCCAAGCAGAAGTGGGCGCCGCCCGCCCCCAACGGCAACGGCAAGGCCTCGCCGGCCCCGAGCCAGTCCGGCACCGCCTGACCCAGACCCCTCCAGACCGAAGGGCCCGCGACACGACGTCGCGGGCCCTTCGGTTCTCCGAGGCTCAGAGATACAGCCCGGGGGCGCCGTCCTGGACGCGAGCGGCGGCCAGCGCGTGCACGTCGCGCTCGCGGAGCAGGACGTAGGCCTGGCCCTGCAGCTCGACCTCGGGATGGTCCTCGGGGTCGAAGAGCACCTGGTCGCCCACGTGGATGGTGCGCACGTTCGGACCGATGGCGACGGCGCGCGCCCACATGAGGCGCTTGCCCACGGCCGCGGTCGCGGGGATGAGGATGCCGCCGCTGGAGCGACGGTCGCCGTCGGAGTCGTCGACGTGGACGAGCAGCCGGTCGTGGAGCAGCTTGATCGGGACCGAGCCGTCGGCGTTCGGCGTGGTGTCGGGATGGCTCACGGTCGTGCGCGCGGCCTCGGTCAGCCGCGGCGACGGCGACGGCGCAGCACCGAGATGCCGACGATCGCCACGACCACGCCGACCGCGATGGCGACCTTGTCGGGCTTGATGCCGCCGTACTCGTCGACGAACACGCCCTTGACCTTCTCGACCTGACGGTTGATGAGGTTCTTCGGGCTGACGTACTCCTGCAGGTCGTCGAGCTTGCCCGCGAGGCTCGCGCGCGTAGCGGCGAGGTCGGCCTCGATCTCGTCCATCGACCGCGGCGGCTTCGGCTCCTCGTCGGCCTTCACGGCCTCGGCGACCTCGGCCTTGGCGGCGACGGCCTTGTCCTGCGCGGTGTCAGCAGCCTTGGCCACCTCGGTGCGCGCGGACTGCGTGGTCGCGGCGGCCTTGTCCTTCGCGGCAGCGCCGGCGTCCTTCGCCGACGTCGTCGCGTCCTTCGCGGCGTCCTTCGTCGACGCCCCGGCGTCCTTGGCCGCGGAGGTCGCGTCCTTGGCCGCGTCCTTCACGGACGAGGTCGCGTCCTTGGCCGCCTCCTTGGCGGAGGCGCCGGCGTCCTTCGCGGCGTCCTTCACGTCGGCGGCGGCGTCGGAGACGGCGGCCTTGGCGTCCTTCGCCGCGTCGGCGACGGCGTCGGTGGCGGAGGAGGCGGCGTCCTTGGCGGCGTCGGTGGCCGTCGAGGCGGCGTCCTTGGCGGCGTCGAGGGCGTCGGAGGCGGTCTTGGGTGCGTCGGTCACGGGCCGAGCCTACGCGGGCAGGTGGTGCGGATCGAACCCGTACGGCAGTTCCAGCCGGTTCTGGGCCAGGAGGGCCTCGTCGGAGAGGAGGTCCCCGGTCTTGCCGTCGGCGACGATCCGGCCTCCCGAGAGGATCACGGAGCGCTCGCAGAGCTCGAGTGCGTAGGGCAGGTCGTGCGTGACCATGACCAGGGTGATGTCGAGCGAGCGCAGCACGTCGGCCAGCTCGCGACGGCTCGCGGGGTCGAGGTTGCTGCTGGGCTCGTCGAGCACGAGGACGTCCGGCCGCATCGCCAGCACGGTCGCCACGGCGACCCGACGACGCTGCCCGAAGGACAGGTGGTGCGGCGGTCGGTCGGCGAAGTCATGGGCGCGGACTGCCGTCAGCGCCTCGTCGACCCGCTCGTCGATCTCGCGCGGGGACAGACCCAGGTTGGCCGGCCCGAATGCGACGTCCTCGCGAACGGTCGGCATGAACAGCTGGTCGTCGGGGTCCTGGAAGACGATCCCGACGCGTCGCCTGATCTCCTGCAGGTTGTCCTTGGTCACCGGGAGGCCGGTGACGGCGATCGTGCCGGCCCCCTGCCCGCTGCCGGTGTGAGCACCGAGGATCCCGTTGAGGTGGAGGATGAACGTCGTCTTGCCCGCACCGTTGGGACCGAGGACGGCGACGCGCTCGCCGCGGTCGATGTGCAGGTCGACGCCGAAGAGGGCCTGATGGCCGTCCGGGTAGGCGTAGGCGACGTCGTGGATGTCGAGACAGGCTTCGGTCATCGGGTCAGCGTCCAGGAGAGCAGCAGCACGACGGCTGCGGTGGCGGGAAGGGCGAGGGCGCCGAGCCACTGCGAGGGCAGCGCGGCCGTGTCGTTCGAGAAGGGCATGCGACCGGTGAAGCCACGGCTGAGCATCGCGAGGTGCACCCGCTCGCCGCGCTCGTACGAGCGGATGAACAGCGCGCCCGCCGACTGGCCCAGCACCTTCCACTGCTTCGGGCCGCGGGCTTCGAAGCAGCGCGACGCACGGGCCACGGACATGCGGTGCATCTCGCCGGAGATCACCTCGGCGTAGCGGATCATGAACGAGGCGATCTGCACGATCAGCTCGGGCATGTGCAGCCGCTGGAGCCCGAGGATCAGGTCGTGCGCCGTCGTCGTCGCGGCGAGGATGATCGACGCGATGACGCCGAGGGTGGCCTTCACCAGGATCGCGAAGGCGGCGGCGAGCCCCGGCTCGGAGAGCTGCATCCCGAGGAACTGGACGTACGGGCCGGCCGAGAAGAACGGCATGAGGACGGCGAAGAAGAGGAACGGGATCTCCACCGTCATCCGCCGGGCAATAGTGCGGAACGGCACCTCGGCGAGCACCGCCACGACGGCCAGCATCACTGCGTAGACGAGGAAGGTCCACCGCTGGGTCGCGGGCGTGGCGACGACGACGAGCACGAAGGCCATCAGCGCCACGATCTTCACGTGCGCCGGGAGCCGGTGCACCCAGCTGTGCCCGTGCAGGTATAGAGCACCCGCAGCACCGTGCTGGTGCCCGCCGCCCACGTCAGTCCTTCGCCGGCTCGCGCTTGCGCACGATCAGGAAGATGCCCCCCGCGAGGGCCAGGGTGACGCCGACGCCGATGACACCGGCCAGGCCGCCTGAGAGCCGCTGGTTGGAGACGCCGCTGACCGAGTAGTCGGCGAGGGGGCTCCCCGCGGTCGCGCTGTCGCGCGCCCCGGTGTCGAGGCCCTTGTCGGCAGCCACCTTCTCCAGGCCGTCAGGCGCCGACGAGGCGTAGTAGCTGGCGAAGCCGGCCAGCAGGAGGGCGACCAGGAGGCCCGCGAGGACGAACCAGCGGGTCCGACTGCGGTCCGTCGAGGCCTCCGCCGGGGCAGGGCTGGTGGTGGTCATCGTGATCTCCTAGGCCGTCGCCGCGACATCGGTCGCGGCCGCGTCGTCGCGGACCTTCAGCTGCGGGAGGAACCCGCGGGCGCCGTACACGAGGTCGGGCCTCGCGGCGAGCACGGCGCCGATGGTGAGCATGGTGATGAAGGCCTCGCCCAGCCCGATGAGCGCGTGGACACCGACCATGGCGACGAGCACCTGCGACACCGAGAAGGTGGCAGTGCCGCCGAGCGCGTACTCCAGGACGAAGGCGAGCGCGGCGGCAGGGACGGAGAGCAGCGCCGCGACGAACGACGCCGCGAGGATCGAGGAGCGCTTGTGCGGGAGCACCTTGAGCAGCGCCTTGAACACGAACCAGCCGACCAGCGTCGTCACGAACGCCATGTTGATGATGTTGAGGCCCAGCGCGGTCAGCCCGCCGTCGGCGAACAGGAGGGCTTGGACCACCAGGACCGTGGTGACCGCCAAGGCTCCGGCGTAGGGCCCGATGAGTATCGCCGCCAGCGCTCCACCCAGCAGGTGGCCTGACGTGCCGGCTGCGACCGGGAAGTTGAGCATCTGCACGGCGAAGATGAACGCGGCGGTCAGGCCCGCCATGGGTGCGCTGCGCTCGTCGAGCTGGCGCCGGGCTCCCCGCACGCAGACGGCGACACCAGCCACCGCGATCACGCCGGCGGCGATGGCCACGGGCGGGTCGATGAACCCGTCGGGGATGTGCATGTCCGCTCCCTCCGATGTCGCTGACGACACCCTACTTGCAAACTCTTTGCAGGTACGAACATCCCGCAGACGTCCCGGGGATACCCTCGCCCCGAACCACCTCCCCCGCAAGACGAGACCTCAGGAGACGCGTCGACATGACCGACACCGCCGTCCGCCTCGAGGCCGGGGACGTCGCGCCGCCGCTCGGGCTCGTCGACGACCACGGCCAGAAGCACACCTGGAAGGACCACGCCGGCGAGCGCGTCGTCCTCTACGTCTACCCGGCCGCGATGACGCCCGGCTGCACGACGCAGGCCTGCGACTTCCGCGACTCGCTCGACTCGCTGGCCGCCGCCGGCATCACCGTGCTCGGCCTCTCGCCCGACAAGCCGGAGAAGCTCGCGACGTTCCGCGACAAGGAGGGCCTGACCTTCCCGCTGCTCTCCGACCCCGACAAGACCGTGCTGGCGGCGTACGGCGCCTACGGCGAGAAGAAGCTCTACGGCAAGACCGTCGTCGGCGTGATCCGCTCGACCTTCGTCGTCGACGTCGATGCCAAGGGCAAGGCGAAGATCGAGCGCGCGATGTACGCGGTGAAGGCCACGGGCCACGTCGCGAAGCTGCGGCGGGACCTGGGCGTCTAGCCCAGGGCCCGACGCCGCGAGCCCACCAGCCAGCGAAGCTGCGGCGGGACCTGGGCATCGCCTGACGACGCCCACGTAACGCACACATGATCATGTTTGCGTTACGTCCGGGGCCGTCGTGCGGCGGGGGTTGTGCGGCCAACGTGCTGCCGGGACGGGGGTGGGCGCGGCATCCTGACGTCGCGTCCGCGCTCGGGCGGGCGCGTGGCGGAGGGACCGGGGGATGGACGTCCTGCAGAACGGGCTCATCGACCCGTTGTCGCGGCTGCTCTGGAACTACGTGCTCGTCTACCTGCTCGTAGGTGCGGGCATCTGGTTCACGGTGCGCACGCGCGCCGTGCAGTTCCGGCTCTTCGGGCTCATGCTCCGCACGATGCTCGGGTCGCGGAAGGGCGCCGACGGCGGGATCTCGTCGTTCCAGGCGTTCGCGGTCGGGCTCGCGTCGCGCGTCGGCACGGGCAACATCGCGGGCGTCGCGATCGCGCTGACGCTCGGCGGTCCGGGCGCGGTGTTCTGGATGTGGATGGTCGCGCTGCTCGGCATGGCCACCGGCCTGGTCGAGGCGAGCCTCGCCCAGCTCTACAAGGTGCGCTGGCCCGACGGCTCGTTCCGCGGCGGTCCGGCGTACTACATCCAGCGCGGGCTCGGGTCGCGCAAGGGCGGAGTGGTCTTCGCGGTTCTGCTCGTCTTCACCTTCGGCGTCGCGTTCAACATGGTGCAGGCCAACACGATCAGCGACGTCCTCGCGTCGGCGCACACGGTCAACAAGGAGACGACCGCGATCGTGCTGGCGCTGCTCACGGCGCCGATCGTGTTCGGCGGCGTACGCCGCATCGCGAAGGTCGCGGAGCTCGTCCTCCCCGTGTTCGCCGGCATCTACGTGCTGCTCGCGCTGATCATCGTGCTGCTCAACATCTCCGAGCTGCCCACGGTGCTCTCGGAGATCGTGCAGTCGGCGTTCGGGCTCAACCCGGCGCTCGCCGGTACGGCCGGCGGCATCACGGCGGCGATGCTCAACGGCGCGAAGCGCGGCCTGTTCTCCAACGAGGCCGGCATGGGCAGCGCGCCCAACGCCGCCGCGACCGCGACGGTCGACCACCCGGTGAAGCAGGGGCTCGTGCAGTCGCTCGGCGTCTTCGTCGACACGATCGTCATCTGCTCGGCGACGGCGTTCATCATCCTGGTGGCCGGCCCGACCGTGTACTCCCCCGGCGAGACGAGCGACTCCGCAGGCGCGTCGCTCACCCAGCAGGCGGTGGCCGCGTCGCTCGGCGACTGGACGACGTGGCTGATGACGCTGCTGATCTTCGTCTTCGCGTTCTCGTCGGTGCTCGGCAACTACTCCTACGCCGAGGTGAACCTCGACTTCCTCGGCGTGAAGCAGCGCGGCCTCAACGTCTTCCGCGTCGTCGTCATCCTCGCGGTGCTCGCCGGCGCGGTGGTGGCGCTCGAGTCGGTATGGGCGCTGGCCGACGTCGCGATGGGCCTGATGGCGCTGGTGAACCTGACCGCGATCCTGCTGCTCGGTCGCTGGGCGTTCGCGCTGCTCGCCGACTTCGAGCGCCAGCGCAAGGCCGGCCGCGACCCGGCGTTCTCCGTCGCGACGGCGGAGGACCTACCGGGCGAGGTGCCCGGCGACGTGTGGGCGGCTCACTCGACGGCGTGACCCGCGGCGACCCACGCGAGGGTGCCGCCCGCGACGTTGACCGTGTCGAACCCCTGCGGGTTGAGCCACTGCACGACCTGCGCCGACCGCGCCCCCGACCGGCAGATCACGCTCACCCGCCGGTCGCGCGGCACGTCCTGCACGCGCACCGGCAGGACGGACATCGGGATCGACACCGCGCCGGGCACGTGGCCCGAGGCGAACTCGTCGACCTCGCGGACGTCGAGGATGTAGGCGTCCGGGTCGGCGACGAGCTCGGCGACGTCGATCGTCGGGACGCCGTAGGGGTCGAGGTGCACGGTGAGCCCCGGGATCAGGCGAGGGACAGGAAGAGCTTCTCGAGCCGCGCGCGGTCCAGCGGCGGCTCCTCACCCTTCGCCTCGGCGGCCACGCAGGCCGCCATCCCGCACGACACGATCGTGAACGCGGCGCGGTCGACCGCCTTCGAGGCGGCCGAGAGCTGGGTGACGATGTCCTCGCAGTCGCGACCCTCCTCGATCATGGTGAGGATGCCCTCGATCTGACCGCGGGCGCGGCGAAGCCTCGTGGCCACGGCGGCGGCGGACTCCTGGTCGAGCTGCATGACGATCCCCCCAGAGGTCGGGACGGCGGTCAGTCCGGCCGTCACGATGTCACGGCCTGAGGTGATTCCATCACGAGCGGGACGTCCGGGCGCGCTGCACGCAGCGTCGCCATGCCGCCGTCGAGACTGGCCGAGTCGACGCCGTGCGCGCCGAGCACGCGGTGGGCGAGGTAGGAGCGGAAGCCCGACTCGCAGATCCCGCGGACCGGACGGCCCTCGGCGAGCTCGAGCACCTCGTCGATCCGCTCGCGCAGCTCGGTGTGCGGGACGTTGACCGCGCCGGGCAGGTGGTCCTTGCGGTACTCGGCGGGAGTGCGCACGTCGAGCAGCAGCACCGAGCCGTCGAGGTAGGAGTCGACGTCGTACGCCGACCAGAGCGCGAGCGTGCCGTCGAGCACGTTCTGCGCGATGAACGCGGCCATGTTGACCGGGTCCTTGGCGCTGCCGAACGGCGGCGCGTAGGCGAGCTCGAGCTCGGCGAGGTCGTCGACGTCGAAGCCTGCGCGCAGCGCCGTGGCGAGGACGTCGATGCGCTTGTCGACGCCTGCGCGCCCGACCGCCTGCGCGCCGAGGAGCGCGCCGTCGGGAGCGAAGAGGACGGCCATGTGCACCTTCTCGGCACCCGGGTAGTAGCTCGCGTGGTCGTTGGGCATCAGGTGCACCACGTGGTGCTCGACGCCCGCGGCCTTCAGCCGGCGCGAGGTCGGACCGGTCACGGCGGCGGTGAGCCCGAACACGCGCACGATCGCCGTACCCATGACAGGGCGAGAGGCCGACGGGCGACCCATGATCGCGTCGGCGGCGACGCGGCCCTGACGGTTCGCGGGGCCGGCGAGGGGGACGACGCCCGGCGCGCCGGTGACGAAGTCGTGCACCTGGATCGCGTCGCCCACGGCCCAGATGTGCGGGTCGCTCGTGCGCTGCTGCGGGGTGACGACGACGGCGCCGACCGGCGAGAGCTGGAGGCCCGCGTCGCGCGCGAGCGAGCTCGCGGGGCGCACGCCCACGCCGAGCAGCACGATGTCGGCCGGCAGCCGCGAGCCGTCGGCGAGCACGACGTCGACCTTGTGGCCGGTCGTGGTGTCCTCGATCGCGGCGAGCCCGACACCCGTGCGGACGTCGACGTCGTGGGCGCGCAGCTCCTGCTCGACGAGGTAGGCCATGTCGGCGTCGATCGCCGGGAGCACCTGCGGCGCGAGCTCGACGAGCGCGACGTCGAGGCCGCGGTGGCGGAACGCCTCGACGGTCTCGAGACCGATGAAGCCGGCACCGACCACGACCGCGCGCGTGGCGCCCTCGTCGAGCATGGCGCGCAGCAGGTCGGCGTCGGGCACGGTGCGCAGCGTGCGCACCTCGGGACGGTCCACGCCGGGCAGCGGCGGCACGATCGGCTCGGCGCCGGTGGCGAGCACGAGCGCGTCGTAGGGCTCGCGGTAGGTCTCGCCGCGGTTGTGGTCGCGCACCTCCACGGTGCGCGCCTCGCGGTCGATGCCGAGCACCTCGTGGTGGGTGCGGACGTCGAGGTCGAGGCCCGCCTTGAGCGACTCGGGGGTGTGCAGCAGCAGCTTGGAGCGCTGCACGATCTCGTCGCCCACGTGGTACGGCAGGCCGCAGTTGGCGAAGGAGACGTCGCCGCCCTTCTCGAGGACGACGATGCTCGCGCTCTCGTCCAGCCGGCGCAGACGCGCCGCCGCCGACATCCCGCCGGCGACCCCGCCGACCACCACGACCCGCTTCATCTCACGACCTCCGTGCTCTCGTCCGTACCGTCATCCTATACCCCCGGGGGTATCAATGCCGCACGGCCTCGATGCATTCCCTCCAGCGTGGCAGGCTCCGGGGGTGCGACGCGCGTGGCTGACCCGCAACCTGGTGGTCCTCACCGCGGTCTCCCTCACGCAGGACGCCGCGAGCGAGCTGCTCTACCCGCTCCTGCCGCTCTTCCTCACCGGCGTGCTCGCCGCCCCGCCCGTGGTGCTCGGCGTCGTCGAGGGCTGCGCGGAGGCGGCCGCCGGCATCTCCAAGTACGTCGCCGGCCGCTGGTCGGACGGGCGGCGCCGGCTGCCCTTCGTGACCACCGGCTACGGCATGGCGGCGCTCGGCAAGGTGATCGTCGCGGCGTCGTACGCCTGGCCGACCGTGCTCGTGGGGCGCGTGGTCGACCGGCTCGGGAAGGGCGTGCGGTCGGCTCCGCGCGACGCCCTCATCGCGTCGTCGACGGCACCGAAGGACTTCGGGCGCGCGTTCGGCTTCCACCGGATGGGCGACTCGGCGGGCGCGATCATCGGGCCGCTGCTGGCCCTCGTCGCCCTGGCGGCGCTCGACGGCGACGTGCGCGCAGCGATGTGGTGGGCCGTCGTACCCGCCGTGCTGTCGACGTTGCTGACCCTGCTCGTCGTCGAACGACGTCGGGCACCTGCCGCGCAGACGCCGCCTCCCGCGGAGGCCGAGCGGCGCATGACGCGCTCGCCGCTCCCCCGCGAGTTCTGGCGCGTGTGCCTGGTGCTCGTCGGCATCGCCGTCGTCAACTTCCCCGACGCCCTGCTCCTGCTGCGAGTGTCCGAGCTCGGCTTCACCACGACGCAGGTCGTGCTGGCCTACGTCGTCTACAACGTCGTCTACACGCTGGGCTCCTACCCCGCGGGAGCCTGGTCGGACCGGCTGCCGCGACCGCTCGTCTACGGCATCGGCCTGGTCGCGTTCGCGGTCGCGTACGCCGGCCTCGCGGTCGTCGGTCGCAGCGGCTGGGTCTTCGTGCTGCTCGCGGTGTACGGCCTCTTCCCGGCGTTCACCGACGGCGTCGGCAAGGCGTGGATCTCGACGCTCGTGCCCGAGGA
Source organism: Candidatus Nanopelagicales bacterium (assembly GCA_046330715.1). Classification (GTDB taxonomy): domain Bacteria; phylum Actinomycetota; class Actinomycetes; order S36-B12; family CAIYMF01; genus Longivirga. The sequence continues at coordinate 413,449 of JAXLSG010000001.1, read as the reverse complement.
GCACCGCGGTCGCGCGCAGGGCGTGTTCCAGTCGCTGTCCAACGGCGCGGTGTTCGTCGCGGGGCTGTGGGCCGGGCTCACCTGGACCCTCGGACCCGGCCAGGGCGTCGTACCGCTCCTCGTGTCCGGCGTGCTCGCCCTGATCGCGGGCGCCGTCCTCATGGTCGGGCGGCACCGCGTCACCGGTCGGCCCGTGCCGGTCTGACGACGGCCTCGCCTACGCTGGCCGCGTCACGCGGACGTGGTGGAACTGGCAGACACGCAGGGTTTAGGTCCCTGTGCTCTCACGAGCGTGCGGGTTCGACCCCCGCCGTCCGCACAGAGTCCTCTGGCGGTCGCGCATCGTATGGCGGAGGGTGAGGGCATGGACGAGCTGGTGGTCGCCGACGCTCCGGAGCGCGGTCGGTGGGAGGCGCACCTCGGCGGCGAGCTCGCGGGGTTCGCGACCTACCGCGTCGAGGGCGACGTCGTGACGTTCCTGCACACCGAGGTGGCGCCGGAGTTCGAGGGCCGCGGCATCGCCGGCGCACTCGCTCGTACCTCGCTGGACGCGGTCCGCGCGGCCGGCGGGCACGTCGTACCGAGCTGCCCGTTCTACGCCGCGTGGATCGGCAAGCACCCCGACTACCAGGACCTCGTGCAGCCCTAAGGCGTCAGGTGCTCAGAGGCGCAGCGGCTTGACCGGGGCGGCGATGAGCGTGGGGTCGTTGCGCCAGTCGATGCCCGGCACGTCGATGAACAGCTCGATCTCGTTGCCGTCGGGATCGGCGATGTAGAGGCTGTGGGTGACCGTGTGGTCGCTCGCGCCGAGGATCGTGACGTCGTTCTCCTGGAGCACCCGCAGGGCGTCACGCAGCTCGTCGTCGCTGTCGCCGACCTTGAGGCCGAAGTGGTAGAGCCCGATGTGGCGCCCCTGCGGGAGGCCCTGCGCGTCCTCCCCCACCTCGATGAGCAGCAGCTCGTGGTGGGTGCGGTTCGACGGCGCGTTGAACGCGGCGGCAGGGAACCGCAGCGTCTCCGCCGGGTCGCCGCCGAGGATCGGGCGCCAGCCCAGGACGTCGCGGTAGAAGTGCACCGAGCGCTCGAGGTTGCGCACGTAGAGCACGAGGTGCCCGAGCTCCTTGACCTCCATGGCCGACCCTTCTCTCGTCCGAGGGGTCGAACCTAACCCGCGGCGTCGAGCGGCGGGAGCGGTTGGGGACGTCCGAACAGCCAGCCCTGGGCGTGCGTCCAGCCCTGCTCGAGGAGGATCGCGGCGTCGTCCTCGGTCTCGACGCCCTCCGCGATGCTCCCGATGCCGAGGCTCGTGGCGAGCGCGGCGAGACCGGCGGCGAGCACCGCGGCCTTGCCGTCGGCGTCGCCCAGCCGTCGGGTGAACGACGCATCGAGCTTGAGCCCGTTGATGGGCAGGTCGCGCAGCAGGCTGATGCTCGAGTAGCCGGTGCCGAAGTCGTCGACGTGGAGGCCGAAGCCGCGCTCGCGCAGCACCCGGAAGTCGGGCTGCAGCGACTCGAGCAGCGGAAGGATGCCGGTCTCGGTCACCTCCACGACGATCCGGCTGCTCGGTACGCCGTACGCCGCGACCGTCTCCTCGATCACCTGCCGCCAGCCGACCTCCTGCAGGTGCCGCGGCGACATGTTGACGCTCACGTGCCCGACGAGGTCGGGCCGCTCTGCCATCGCACGGCACACGGTGTCGAGCACGACGCGGTCGATGTCGACGATGAGCCCGGTGGTCTCGGCGATCGGCAGGAAGTCCAGCGGCGGGATCAGCCCGCGGTCGGGGTGCAGCCAGCGCACGAGCGCCTCGTGGCCGACGACCTCGCGCGTCGCGAGCTCGACGATGGGCTGGTAGTGCACGACGAGCTGGTCGGCGGCGATGGCGTTGCGCAGCTCGTCCTCGGTCGTCAGGCGCTGCATCGCCTGCTTGTGCATGCTGCGGTCGAAGTAGGCGATGCGCCCACGACCGGACTCCTTGGCGCGCGACAGCGCGGCGTCGCTGTCGCGCAGGAGAGCCTGCGGCGTGCTGCGCTGGTTCGACACCGCGACGCCGATGCTGGCGCCGAGCATGACCTGGTGGCCGTGCACGACCAGGGGCCGCGCCGCCTCCTCGAGCAGCCGGCTCGCGACCGCCTCGGCCTCGCCGGCGTCGTGGATCCCCGGCACCAGCACCACGAACTCGTCGCCGCCGTATCGGCCGAGCCGGTCCTGCGAGCGCAGCGCAGCACGCATCCGGCTGGCCATCTCCTGGAGGAGGAAGTCGCCGGCCGCGTGGCCGAGGCTGTCGTTGACGACCTTGAAGTTGTCGAGGTCGACGAACAGGACGCCGACCGACCGGCGCGCGGTGCGCGCCTCGCGCAGCAGCTCGGCGAGCGAGTCCATCAGCCAGGTGCGGTTGTTCAGGCCGGTGAGCGGGTCGTGCAGGGCGCGGAACCGCAGCAGGTCGGCAGCCGCGTGCTCGGCCGAGACATCGCGCCACGAGCCGGACCGGCCGACGACGGCGCCGGTCTCGTCGTGCAGCGGTCGCACGTCGGCGGCCAGCCACACCGTCGAGCCGTCGCGTCGCAGGAAGCGGGCCTCGTAGCGCGCGGAGCGTCCGGCCGCGAGCTCGTCGCGCGCCTGCTGCACGAGCGCCCGGTCCTCCTCGACCACGAGGTCGGCCACCGTCCGCCCGACGATCTCCTCCGGCGTCCAGCCCAGCAGGTCGCGCACCGACGGCGAGATCCAGTCGATCGACGGCCCGGTGCCGCCCTCGAAGACGATGTCGGAACCGTGGTCGACGAGCAGCCGGTAGTCGTGCTGCAGCGCCTCGAGCGCTCGAAGCGCGCTCGCCTCGCGGGTGACGTCGTCGAGCACCAGCGCCAGCGCATCGCCGAGCGGGACCGCGAACACGTCGAGCAGGACGTCGTCGCCGTCGACGGTGTCGTGGACGCCGCGACGCTCGTGGTGGATGCCCGAGAGGAGCGCCTCGCGGCAGGTGAGCAGCAGCTCGGGAGCCAGCGACGGGCGCAGGGTCTGCAGGCTCTGGCCGACGAGCGCGTCGTGGTCGCCGCCGAGCAGCGTGCACGCCGCGGAGTTGAGGTCGTCGAGCGCGACGTCGACGAGCGTGCCGTCGGCGTCGACCACCGGCAGCACCGTCAGGCAGGGCTGCGGGAGCGCCTCGACCAGGCGCAGCAGCCGGTTCCGATCAGCATCCATCACGACCGCCCCCGTGCGGTGCCGACCACGTTCGATGACGAGTCCGATGACAACGTGGTCAAGCGCAAGTGTCGCACTATGTGCAGCGCGGTTTCCTCGCCGCGACGGGTGATTCCGCGAGATCGCGCGAAGTCGCGACGATCGACGGCGAACAGGGGTTGCGACGGCGCATCGTCGCGGCGAACGGGTGGTTCAGCGGGGAAACTGCGTCACGCGTCGTCGGGCAGGAGCTCCCGGAGGACCGGGACGAGGGCCCGGAGGGCGTTTCCGCGGTGGCTGATGGCGTCCTTCTCGTCGCTCGTGAGCTCGGCGCTGGTCCGCGTCTCGCCGTCGGGCACGAAGATCGGGTCGTAGCCGAAGCCGTTCGTGCCGCGAGGCGCACGGACGAGCCGACCGCGCATCTCGCCGTGCACCACGGCCTCGCGCCCGTCGGGCAGCACCAGGGCGACGGCGCAGCGGAACTGCGCGCCGAGCCGCTCGTCGGGGGTGTCGCCGAGCTGCGCGAGGACGAGCTCGACGTTGGCCACGTCTCCCCCGCCGCCGCTCCAGCGCGCGGACAGGATGCCGGGCATCCCGTTCAGCGCGTCGACGCACAGACCGCTGTCGTCGGCCACCGCGGGTACGCCGGTGGCGGTGCAGACCGCGCGCGCCTTGAGCAGCGCGTTGCCCTCGAACGTCGCCTCGGTCTCGGCGACCTCGGGCACGTCCACGACGCCGTCGAACGCGTCGATGCCGACCACCTCGACGTGCAGGCCGGCGTCGTCGAGGATCCGAGCCATCTCCTCGATCTTGTGCGCGTTGCGCGACGCGAGGACGACCCGGCTCATGCGCCCGAGAGCGCCGCGATCTGCAGGCGCGTGAGCTCGGCGCAGCCCGACGCCGCGAGCGCGAGCAGCTCGTCGAGGAGCGCGCGGTCGAACGGCTCCCCCTCGGCGGTGCCCTGCACCTCGACGTAGCGGCCGTCGCCGGTCATGACGACGTTCATGTCGGTGTCGGCCTTCACGTCGTCGTCGTAGTGCAGGTCGAGGCGCGGCTCGCCGTCGACGATGCCGACGCTCACGGCGGCGACCGAGTTCGCGATCGCCCGCGCGTCGGCCTTCACGTGGCCCTGCTTCTTCGCCCACGACACGGCATCGACGAGCGCGACGTACGCGCCGGTGATCGCAGCCGTACGGGTGCCGCCGTCGGCCTGCAGCACGTCGCAGTCGATGACGATCGAGTTCTCGCCGAGAGCCGAGAGGTCGACGGCCGCGCGCAGCGACCGGCCGACGAGGCGCGAGATCTCGTGGGTGCGGCCGCCGACCTTGCCGCGCACCGACTCGCGGTCGTTGCGGGTGTTCGTGGCCCTCGGCAGCATCGCGTACTCGCCGGTGACCCAGCCCAGGCCCGAGTCCTTGCGCCAGCGCGGGACGCCCGGCGTGAACGACGCGGCGCACAGGACGCGCGTGCGCCCGAACTCCACGAGGCACGAGCCCTCGGCGTGGTCGAGCCAGCCGCGGTGGAAGGACACGGGTCGGAGCTGGTCGGCGGCGCGGCCGTCGCTGCGGGTCATGAGGGCGACCCTACGGCCACCGGGCGGAGGTGCCGATCAGAGGTCGACGACGAGGCCGGGAGCGGCGAGCCGGACGTCGCCCGAGAACGCGGCGGTCGCCTCCTCGAGCGTCTCGTCCTGCGGAGTCCACGGAACGAGGTGGGTGAGCACGAGCCGGTCGACGCCCGCGCGCATCGCGTGCTCGGCCGACTGCGTGGCCGTGAGGTGGAGGTTCTCCGGCAGGTCGGGGTAGCGGCTGAGGAACGACGCCTCGTAGAGCGCGAGGTCGGCGCCGCGCGAGAGCTCGACGAGCGGGTCGCACACGCCGGTGTCGCCGCTGAAGACGAGCGCCCTGCCGCCGGCGTCGACGCGGATCGAGTACGCCTCGACCGGGTGGTTGGCCGGCGCGGTCGTGATGCGGAACGGCCCGATCTCGGTGACGTCGACGTGGTCGCGGAACTCGAACTCGCCGTGCATGCCCGGCTCGTGCGGCAGGTCGTAGGCGCGCGCCATCCGGTCGGCCGTGCCGGTCGGCCCGAGGACGGGGATCGTCGGCTTCGCGCCGTCGGGGTGGTACTTGCGCGCGACGTAGTACGACGTGAGGTCGAGGCAGTGGTCGGCGTGCAGGTGCGAGAGGACGACGCCGTCGACGGCGTACACGTCGGTGTAGCGCTGCAGCGACCCGAACGCGCCGTTGCCCAGGTCGAGCAGCACGCGGTGGCCGTCGTGCTCGACGAGGTAGCACGACGCCGGGGAGTCGGGGCCGGGGAAGCTGCCGGCGCAGCCGACGATCGTGACGCGCATCAGACGATCACCTCGGTGGCGTGCTCGACGGCGACGACCTCGGGACCGAGGAAGCGCCGCGCAAGGGTGGCGAAGGGGGCGGGGTCGCCGGTGGCGAGGAAGCGGTGCTCGGGCTCGGGCAGCGACGGGTCGCGCTCGAGGTGCCGCGAGACGAGGGTGCGGTAGACGTCCTGCGCGGTCTGCTCCGCGCTGCTGACGAGCGTGACGCCGTCGCCCATCACGTAGGAGATGACGCCGGTGAGCAGCGGGTAGTGCGTGCAGCCCAGGATCAGGGTGTCGACGTCGGAGTCGACGACCGGGTCGAGGTACTCGTGCGCGACGGCCTGCAGCTCGGGGCCGCCGGTGACGCCGGCCTCGACGAACTCGACGAAGCGCGGGCAGGCCTGCTGCACGATCGTGACGTCGGGAGCGGCGGCGAAGGCGTCGGCGTACGCGCCGCTCTCCACGGTCGCGCGGGTGCCGATCACGCCGATGCGCCGGTTGCGCGTGGAGCGCACCGCACGGCGCACGGCCGGCTGGATCACCTCGACCACGGGTACGTCGTACCGCTCGCGCGCGTCGCGCAGGACCGCGGCGCTCGCGGAGTTGCACGCGATGACGAGCATCTTCACGCCCTGGTCGACGAGGTGGTCCATGACGTCGAGGGCGAAGGCGCGGACCTCGGGGATGGGGCGCGGACCGTAGGGACCGCGCGCGGTGTCGCCGACGTAGAGCACCGGCTCGTGCGGCAGCTGGTCGAGAACAGCGCGCGCCACGGTGAGACCCCCGACCCCGGAGTCGAAGATCCCGATGGGCGCGTCACTCACGCCGAGGAGACTAGGCCGAGCAAGGCACCCCTCATAACGTCCTCGGCGACCTTGTGTCGCAGCCCACCTGTGTTAGTTCGCGGACACAGGGAGGACGGACCCCTCGACAGGGCATCGACGTCCCCCGAAGCACACGCCTCGGCCGGGCCCGCAGGCCAGCGCCACGAACCGACGCACAACCCGGCCGAGCTCGTGCGGGCCGGCTCGACGCCGACCCGCACGACCCGCGCCACGACCCACCGGACGCGGACGAGCCGATCGAGAAGCCGACCCCGAGCCGCAGTACCCCGACCCGTCGGTCAGGCCCCGACTGCCCGATCGGCTCCAAGCGATGAGAGAGGCCTGACCGACTCGCGACGCAGTCGCGAGAGGAGGGGTGCGCCAACGCGACCGAGCGGAGCGAGGGAGCTTGGAGGCGCCGGGATCACGCCCAGAGAGAGCCTTCGATGGAGTCCTCGGCATCGTCGAGCGTCCCTTCGTAGGCGCCCGTCGAGAGGTACTTCCAGCCGCCGTCGCAGACGACGAACGCGATGTCGGCGGTGCCGCCGGCCTTGACGATGCGGGCCGCGATGCCGAGCGAGGCGTGCAGGATCGCGCCGGTCGAGATGCCGGCGAAGATGCCCTCCTCCTCCAGCAGCTGGCGGGTGCGGCGGATGGCGTCGCGCGGGCCGACGGAGTAGCGGGTGGTCAGCACGCTCGCGTCGTACAGCTCGGGGACGAAGCCCTCGTCGATGTTGCGCAGGCCGTAGACCAGCTCGCCGTAGCGCGGCTCGGCGGCGACGATCTCGATGCCGGGCACGTGCTCGCGCAGGAACCGCCCGGTGCCCATGAGGGTGCCGGTGGTGCCCAGGCCCGCGACGAAGTGCGTGATGGTCGGCAGGTCCTCGAGGATCTCGGGACCGGTGGTGGCGTAGTGCGCCTCGGCGTTGGCCGGGTTGCCGTACTGGTAGAGCATCACCCAGTCGGGGTGCTCCTCGGCGAGGTGCTTGGCGACGCGCACGGCCTCGTTGGACCCGCCCGCGGCCGGCGAGCTCACGATCTCGGCGCCCCACATGCGCAGCAGCTGGCGCCGCTCGACGGAGGTGTTCTCCGGCATGACGCACACGATGCGGTAGCCCTTGAGCCGGGCGGCCATGGCGAGCGAGATGCCGGTGTTGCCGCTCGTCGGCTCGAGGATGGTGCAGCCCGGGTAGAGCAGCCCGCGCGCCTCGGCGTCCTCGACCATGCGCAGCGCGGCGCGGTCCTTCACCGACCCCGTGGGGTTGCGGTCCTCGAGCTTGGCCCAGAGCCGCACGTCGGGCGACGGCGAGAGCCGCGGCAGCCCGACCAGCGGCGTACGGCCGACCGAGTCGAGGAGGGAGTCGTACCGCACGGCGTCGTCCGAGGGTCCGTCAGCCGCCGGCGACGGCGGGCAGCACGGTGACGACGTCACCGTCGGACAGCGCGGTGTCGATGCCGTCGAGGAAGCGGACGTCCTCGTCGTTGAGGTAGACGTTGACGAAGCGGCGCAGGCCGGCGTCGTCGACGATGCGCTCCTGGATGCCCGGGTACGTCGCGTCGAGCGAGGCGATCAGCGAGCGGAGGGTGTCGCCCGACGCCTCGACCGAGCGCGCGCCGTCGGTGTACGTGCGCAGGATCGTCGGGATGCGGACCTCGATGGCCATGGCGGCGGTGCTCCACTCGTGATGCGGTCGTCGTGCTGCGGCTGGTGCGGGGCGGCGCGGACGCGGGCGCCCTCGACCCCCAAGGAGAGCGTAGGGCCGGCTATTCCCGCCCACGAACCGGCGAGGGCCTGCCGTCCCATCATCCGGACGGCTCCTGCGAACCCTGTGCAGGAGCGTCGTCGCAGGTCGGAGCGTGTTCCGCCGTCCGGGTCAGACGACCCGGACCTCCTCCTCGGTGATCTCGCCGTCCACGATGCGGTACGACCGGAGCTCGTAGGGACCGTCCTGGTTGCCCGTCTCGCGGGTGCTCACCAGGACGTAGTGCGCCTCGGGCTCGGAGGCGTAGGAGACGTCGGTGCGCGAGGGGTAGGCCTCCGTCGCCGTGTGCGAGTGGTAGACGACCACCGGCACCTCGTCGTTGTCGTCCATCTCGCGGTAGAGGCGCAGCAGGTCCATCGAGTCGAACTCGTAGAACGTGGGCGAGCGCGCGGCGTTGACCATCGGGATGAAGCGCTCGGGCCGGTCGCTGCCGACCGGGCCGGCGATGACGCCGCAGGCCTCGTCGGGGTGGTCGGCGCGCGCGTGGGCGACCATCGCGTCGACGAGGTCCTGGCGGATCGTGAGCATGGCGCCAGCCTAGGAGACGGTCGCGTACGGCGCGTGGTGGCGCCTGCCGCGGTCAGTCCTCGGGGACGAGGTCGACGTCGAAGCCCATGAGGGACCTGACCAGCGTCTCCTGCAGGTAGGAGAGCCAGTCGTAGAGGCTGTAGACCGCGGCCGCGGGGTGGTCGTCGGGCAGCGCGGCGAACAGGTGGTGGTTGTCCTCCTCGATGCCCAGCCGGCTGCCGAGGGCCAGCCGCAGGTCGTTGAGGGTGCCGAGCCAGGCCTGCGCCTCGGGCTCGGAGAGCGTGATCTTGTCGCCGGAGCGGGCGATCGAGTCGAGCACGGTGCGGGCGTTGGCCACCTTGCCCTCGCGCAGCGACCGCTCGGTGAACCGGCGGAACTCCGACGAGGCCTCGTCGTCGTCGGCGTACGCGTCGGGGAACAGGCGGGCGAGCGCCGGGTCGTCCGGACGCTCGGCCTCGGGGTCGATGCCGACCAGCCGCGCGAGCGGGTCCTCGGCCGGGTCGTGCTCGGGCTCGACGAGCTCGACCAGCTGGGTCACGACGTCGGTGAGGATCGTGCGCTCGACCTCGTCGGTGCGCAGCACGAGGCGGCCCTTGAGGGTGCGCCGGAAGCCGTACGACGCCACGTCAGTCGTCCTTCTGGAGCGTGGCCCACAGCCCGTAGGAGTGCATGGCGGTGACGTCGCGCTCCATCTCCTCGCGGGTGCCGCTCGACACCACGGCCCGGCCCCGGTTGTGGACGTCGGACATGAGCTTCTCGGCCTTCTCCTTCGGGTAGCCGAAGTAGCTCATGAACACGTAGGTGACGTAGGACATCAGGTTGACCGGGTCGTTCCAGACGATCGTGACCCAGGGCGTGTCGGGAGCGGTCACCGAGTCGGTCTCGGGCCGCTCGAGCTCCACCGGCGCGATTCCCACGTGCCTCATCGTCGCACGGACCGCAGGGCTCCGGATGCGACCGTCGACGGGGTTACCCTCGCCTCGTGTCCGAGCCCCTCCCGATCCCGCCCCGGTCCGACGAGCTCCCCGAGCCGCCGCTGCTGGCGACCATCCGCGACGGCGTCATCGGCGACGACCAAGTGATGCACGGGCCCTACGGCCCCCGTCGCGTCACCTACGCCGACTACACCGCCTCCGGCCGCGCGCTGGGCTTCCTCGAGGACTTCATCCGCGACGAGGTGCTCCCCCGCTACGCGAACACGCACACCGAGAGCAGCGGCACCGGTCTGCAGACGACGCGCCTGCGCGAGGACGCGCGCGCGATCGTCCACGAGTCGCTCGGGTGCGGCGACGACGCCGTCGTGATCTTCACCGGCTCCGGCACCACCGGCGCCATCGACAAGCTCGTCGGCCTGCTGCAGCTGCGCCTGCCCGCCGACCTCGACCATCGCTACCACCTGTCGGCGCAGATCCCGCCGGAGGAGCGCCCGGTCGTCTTCATCGGCCCGTTCGAGCACCACAGCAACGAGCTGCCCTGGCGCGAGTCGATCGCCGACGTCGTGCAGATCTCCGAGGACCCCGACGGCCACATCGACGTCGCCCGGCTCGAGGCCGAGCTCGTCGCGTACGCCGACCGCCCGCTGAAGATCGGCGCGTTCAGCGCCGCGTCGAACGTCACCGGAATCATGACCGACACGCGCGGCATCGCGTCGCTGCTGCACCGGCACGGGGCGCTGTCGGTGTGGGACTACGCCGCGGCCGCGCCGTACCTCGACATCGACATGGCCGCCGACGCCGCGGATCCCCTGTCCTACAAGGACGCCGTGGTCCTCTCGCCGCACAAGTTCGTCGGCGGCCCCGGCACGCCGGGCGTGCTCGCGATCCGCCGCGAGCTGCTCACCAACACGGTGCCGGTCGTGGTCGGCGGCGGCACGGTGGCCTACGTCAACCCGGCCGAGCACGTCTACCTCACCGACCCGGTGCACCGCGAGGAGGCCGGCACGCCGGCCATCGTGGAGTCGATCCGGGCGGGCCTCGTCTTCGACCTCAAGCGCAACGTCGGCATCGACGTGATCCGCGCGCACGAGGAGGACTACCTGCGCCGGGCGATCGCGGCGTGGCGCCAGCACCCGAGCATCGACATCCTCGGCAACGTCGAGGCCGAGCGGCTCTCGATCGTGTCGTTCACCGTGCGTCGTCCCGGCGGGCGCTACCTGCACCACAACCTCGTGGTCGCGATCCTCAACGACGTCTTCGGCATCCAGAGCCGCGGCGGCTGCTCGTGCGCCGGCCCGTACGGCCACCGGCTGCTCGGCATCGACATCGAGCGCAGCCACGAGTTCGAGCGGGAGATCACCCACGGCTGCGAGGGCATCAAGCCGGGCTGGGTGCGGGTGAACTTCAACTACTTCATCAGCGAGGAGGTCTTCCGCTACGTCGTGCAGGCGGTGGCCCTCGTCGCCGACCACGGCTGGAAGCTCGTGCCGGAGTACCGCTTCGACCTGGCGTCGGGCCGCTGGCGGCACAAGGACGGCGCGGTCGAGCCGCCGCTGCGCCTCACGCAGCTGTCGTACGTCGACGGCCGTCTCGACTACCCGCACCGCGACGACCGCGCCCCGGTCGAGGACCTGCAGCGCTACCTCGACGAGGCGCACCTGCTCATGGACTCGCTCCCCGAGCCGGGCGACGACGTCGACGCCGCGCAGGTCTCGGCCGACTTCGAGCACCTGCGCTGGTTCGAGCTCCCGCGCGTCTGCCTGACCTGAACCGGCCGCGTCAGACGACGCTGACGGTCACGACGACCGAGAAGCCCGACGCGTGCGTCGACGTCGCGTGCACGTACCAGCGGTACTTCGCGGTGCCCTTCGCCGACGTCGGGAGCCGCCAGGCGAGGCGCCCCGCGGCGTCGCTGGTCGCGGTGCCGACGTTGACCCAGCCGCTCGACGAGTAGCGCTGCACGGTGCCGACCTGTCCCGCGCCCGCGGGCACGGTCACGGCGCGCAGCGCGGCCGCCGAGCCCTTCGCGACCTTCACGGTGGCCGAGGTGACGCTGACGCGCGGCACGAGAGCCGTGGGCACGACAGCCGTCGTCAGCGCGGAGAGCCGGGTCGCCGTCGCGCCGACGCTCACCCGCCACGAGCCGCTGGTGCGCGGCGCGTAGGCGCGCACCGCGATGCCGGAGGCGTTGGTGACCGACTTGCCGAGCACCACCCAGCTCGAGCTGTTCGAGGGCTTCCACCAGAAGTTGACGTAGGCGCCGACGACGGGCGAGCCGAGCGAGGTCACCCTCGCCGTGGCGCGCGCGACCCCGCCGGGGGCGACGCGCGGCGTCGCCGACAGCGAGACGAGCGTTGCGGCGCGGCGCACGGTGGTCGCCGTCGCGACGTCGTTGCCCGAGCCGCGGTACCAGGTGTCGGGCACGTAGGCCCGCCACGAGCCGCTCGTGAGCATCGCCGGCGACGTCCACACGATGCGGCCGTCGGCGCCGGTGAGCCCGGAGCCGTAGCGCTTCCACACGGTGCTCGTCGTCGGCTTGTAGAGGAAGTAGACGGCGGCGCCGGACACCGGCGTGCCGTTCGAGGTCACGAGCGCACCGACGACGGCGCGGCGGCCGGCGTACATCGATGCAGGGGCCGAGACGCTGACTGCCGTGGGCAGCTGCGCGATCTGGGTGGCGTAGGTGCGCAGCGGCGTCCACTGCGTCGAGTCCTCGCCGCCGATCGTCCACTGCGCGATGCCCGCGAGCTTGTACTTCGCGACGAGCGACGCGGCCGCGAGCGCGGAGCCGGCCTCGCCGTACCAGCCCTTGCGGGCGATGGTGCACGACGCGGCGACCGACGCCGGCGTGGCCGTGACCGAGCCGGTGACGGTGCCCGTGTGCGGGACCGACACGGTGAGCACGTGGCTCGACACGGCGGTGACGCGCGCGCCGGCAGCGACGCCGGTGCCCTTGACGATCGAGCCGACCTTCGCGGTGCCTGCGGACAGGACGCGGATCGTGGTGCCGCCGAGGTAGCCGCCGCCCGCGACGGTGCTGCGGGCGGTGCCCTTCGCGTCGGTGACGGTGAGGCGGCCCGTGACGGCGCCGGCGTTGGCCGGGCTCAGCGCGATGACGTTGCCGCTGATGCCGGTGACCTTGGCGCCCTTCGCGACGCCGGTGCCGACGACGGTGTCGCCGACGGACATGCCCGAGGTCGTCGACACGATGACGTTGATGCCGCCGGCGAGGCCGCCGACCGCGGTGACCGCGACGCCGGACGCCTGGTAGCGGCCGTCGAACGCCAGCGCGTAGGAGAAGGTGCGCTCCTTGACCGTGTCGTCCCACGTCGACACCGGGACGACCGCGCGGCGGATGCCCTGGATGGTCGCGGCCTGCGTGGCGAACAGGTTGGCGACGTACGACGCCGCGCCGCGCGCGGAGTACTCGTGACGGCTCTTCGCCCACGACAGGTTCGAGAAGAACGAGCTCGAGGTGGCGGAGTCGGGCGCGACGTTGGGGCAGATGCCGGTGATCGAGGTCTTCCAGTCGCGCCCGTACGCCGGGACGCCGATCTGGATCTTGCGCGAGCTGACCTGCGTGACGGCCTTCGCGACGACCTTGTCGACCCACGAGAACGGCGCGATGGGTCCGGCGCTCGAGACCGAGTAGTCGTAGGCCATGATCCGCAGCCGGTCGACGTACGGACCGATCTCGCCCCAGGCGTAGGCCCAGTAGCCGGTCGAGTCGCTCGAGGTGCTGACTCCCGCGGGAGCGGTGACGGCGAGCAGCTTGCCGCGCGCGTGCAGCGCGGCCGACAGCGACTTCACGAACGCGACCCAGCGCGGACGCGTCGTCGAGTACGTCGAGGAGCCGTCGGCCCAGGCGGTGAAGTTCTCCCAGTCGAGGTCGATGCCGTCGTAACCCTTGGCGGTGACCAACGAGACGATCCGGCTGACCATCGCGGCGCGGCCGCTCGAGGTCGAGAGCTGGCGCGACATGTCGTGCAGCCCGCTGCCGTCGGTGATGGTCGGGAGCACGCGCACACCGGCGGCGCGCAGCGTGGCGGTCGCCGACGCGGCGCTCGACGCGGAGATGTTCGAGGCGATCGTGATCGAGGGCGCGTCGCCGCGCGCGGAGTACCAGAACGGCGAGACGTCGCCGAAGAGGTCGGCGTTCTGCACGACGGCCGCGACGCCGTCGGAGGTGTCCCAGTACGGGATCCAGCCCGTGACGATCGGGCGGGGCGCGGGCGACGCTGCCTGCGCCGGGGTCGAGCCGACGGCCAGCACGCCCAGTCCGAGGGCGCCGGCCGTGAGGCCGACGACGATCCGTCTGGTCGCGCGGTGCATGGCTCTCCCGAGGGTCGACGAGGGGGAAGGGGACCCGTGATGTGCTTCGTCCGACCCTGCCTCAGGCTTGACCGGAGGTGGAAGGCGGGGGGCAGATCCCGTCCGGATCGTCCGGTTTTCGGGTGCTCTGTCACCCTCCGTAGTCCGCCTCAGCGGCGCCGGCCGCTCCACGACCACGGATAGTCCTCGACCGTCGCCGCGCGGGCCGCGGCCGCGAGGTCGAGCGGCCGGAAGGTGTCGACCATGACCGCGAGCTCCTGCGTCGCGGTCGCCCCGATCGAGGCCTCGACGCTGCCCGGCTGCGGTCCGTGGGTGAAGCCCGCCGGGTGCAGCGTGATCGACCCCATCTCGATGCCCGCCCCCTTGCGGCTCATGAAGTCGCCGCCGCAGTAGAAGAGCACCTCGTCGCTGTCGACGTTGGCGTGGTTGTACGGCGCCGGGATCGACAGCGGGTGGTAGTCGAAGAGCCGCGGCACGAAGGAGCAGACGACGAAGTTCGGCCCCTCGAACATCTGGTGCACGGGCGGCGGCTGGTGCAGCCGGCCGGTGATCGGCTCGAAGTCGTGGATGCTCACGATCCACGGGTAGTTGCAGCCGTCCCAGCCCACGACGTCGAACGGGTGGTGGGCGTAGGTGTAGCGGGTGAGGCCCTGCCGGGTGCGCACGACGACGTCGACGTCCTCGCCGTCGACGAGGTGGGGGCCGTCGGGTCCGCGCACGTCGCGCTCGCAGTACGGCGCGTGCTCGAGGAGCTGGCCGCGCGGCGAGAGGTAGCGGCGCGGGGGCCCGATGTGACCCGACGCCTCGATCACGAACAGCCGCAACGGGTCCGGGCCGCTGGGCAGCACGCGGTAGGTCGTCGAGGTCGGCAGCACGAGGTAGTCGCCCTCGCTGACCGTGAGGATCCCGTACGCCGTCTCCACGACGCCGGCTCCGGACTCGACGTAGAGCACCTCGTCGCCGACGGCGTCGCGGTAGAGCGGGCTCGGCGCCGTGGCCGCGACGTAGGACAGCCGCACGTCGCCGTTGGCCAGGAGCAGGGTGCGGCCGGTGACGGCGTCGGCGCCTGTCGCGACGTCGTGGGTGCGCAGGTGCACCGGGAGCAGCGGGAGGTTGGGCTCGAGCCCGGGGTCGGCGGGGGCGATCGCCTCGGCGGCGACGATCGCCGTGGGCAGGTGCCGGTGGTAGAGCAGCGCCGAGTCGTGGCTGAAGCCCTCGATGCCCACGAGCTCCTCGGCGTACAGCGATCCGTCGGGCGCGCGGTGCTGGGTGTGGCGCTTGCGCGGGACGTCGCCGACGCTGCGGTAGTACGGCATGCCTGGCTCCTCGCTCGTCCCGGTGACATCCGATATTCGGTGCTCTACGTCCACTTTCTGTACGTACGAGGGTCGCGCTAGCGTGAGCGCCGTGTCAACCCCGCCGTCCTCCTCGCCGCAGCCGTCCTCGACCGCCGCGGCCCTCGCGGGCCTGTCGCCCGACGCCGCTCTCGCCCTGCTCGTCGGCCTGATCGACGACGCCGCCGTCTTCCCGCCGGGCGACGCAGCCATGGCCGACGCGGTGGTCGCGCACCGGGCGCACCGGCGCTCGGCGCACGGTGTGCTCGTCGGTCCGTTCCTCGCCCCGGTCTCGCGGATGGCCGAGCTGCTCGACGCCCTGGACGCCGACGACAGCACCGACCCGCTCGACCTCGTGCTCGTCGCCGACACCGGCCTGGTCGAGGCCGCCGAGGCGCGCGCCGTGCTCCTCGACGACGACCGCGTCGAGCTCGTCGGCCTCGAGCTCGCGCTGCCGGCCGACGGCCCGCTCGGCGAGAGCGCGGCGCTCACCCTCGACTCTCTCGACTTCGCGCTGCCCGCCGCGATCGAGATCCCTCGTGCGCCCGGCTGGCGCGACGCCCTCGTGACCATCGCCGACGACGGCGCCGAGCGGGCGAAGTTCCGCACCGGCGGCACGACCGCAGCCGCCTACCCGAGCGAGACCGAGCTCGCCGAGCGCATCGTCGCCGCGGTCGAGCTCGGCGCGCGCTTCAAGCTCACCGCCGGCCTGCACCACCCGGTGCGCCGCACCGACCCCGACACCGGCTTCGAGGAGCACGGCTTCCTCAACGCGCTGGCCGCCACCGCGGTCGCGATCCGCGGGGGCGACGTCGAGGCCGTGGCCGCGGTGCTCGCCGAGCGCGACGCGGCGCCGCTGCTCGCCGTCCTCGCCGACGCCGACGCCCGTGCCGTCCGCGCACGGTTCACGTCGTTCGGGTCGTGCTCGATCGACGAGCCGGTCGCCGCGCTTCGCGGGCTCGGCATGATCGAGGATGAGGACTCGTGACCAGCTGGGTTCCCGGAGCGACGGGGTCGGGCTTCGGCCCGGCCCATCTGCCCTACGGCGTCGTCACGACGCCCGGCGGCCATCCCGAGCTCGCCGTGCGCATCGGCGACCACGCGCTCTCGCTCGCGCGGCTGCACGACATGGGCAAGCTCGACGGCGTCGTGCCGCACGCGGTCGAGGTGTTCGACACCGGCAGCCTCGACGGCCTGCTGGCCCGCGGCCCGCAGGAGTGGAGCGCCGTACGCCGTCGGCTCCAGGAGATCGTCACCGACCCCGCCGAGGAGCTCATGGCCCACGAGGCGATGCTGCACCTCGTCGACACCACGACCCTGCTGCCGTGGAGCGTCGCCGACTACGTCGACTTCTACTCCTCCGAGCACCACGCCACGAACGTCGGCCGGATCTTCCGCCCCGACGGCGACGCGCTGACGCCGAACTGGAAGCACCTCCCCATCGGCTACCACGGCCGTGCGGGCACCGTCGTCGTCTCGGGCACCGACGTCGTACGTCCGAACGGGCAGCGCAAGCCACCGCACGAGGACTCGCCCGTGTTCGGCCCGTCGCGCCGCCTCGACGTCGAGGTCGAGGTCGGCTTCGTCGTCGGTACGCCGTCGACGCACGGCACCTCGGTGCCCGCGTCGGCGTTCGCCGACCACGTGTTCGGCGTCGTCCTGCTCAACGACTGGTCGGCGCGCGACATCCAGGCGTGGGAGTACGTGCCGCTCGGGCCGTTCCTGGCGAAGTCCTTCGCCACCAGCGTGTCCGCGTGGGTCACGCCGCTCGAGGCGCTGGCGTCCGCGCGCGTCGCGCCGCCCGCGCAGGAGCCGACGCCGTTCCCGTACCTCGCCGACCCCGACCCGTGGTCGCTCGACCTCCGGCTCTCGCTCGAGCTCGAGCGCGGCGGCGCGAGCGCCGTGGTGTCGCGGCCGCCGTTCGCGACGACCTACTGGACGCCGGGCCAGCAGCTCGCGCACCTCACCGTCAACGGCGCGTCGCTGCGCACCGGCGACCTCTACGCGAGCGGCACCGTGAGCGGTCCCGAGGTCGACCAGCGCGGCTCGTTCCTCGAGCTGTCGTGGGGCGGCCGCGAGCCGCTCGTCGTAGAAGGACTCGGCGAGATCGCGTTCCTCGAGGACGGCGACGTCGTCACGATCCGCGGCGAGGCGGCGGCGACCGACGGCGGCACGCTCACGCTCGGCGAGGTCACCGGCCGCATCGTCCCGGCGCTCTGACGTGGTCGCTCCTCCGACCGTCCCGGTCGCGCTGCACGCCGGGCCGTACCTGCTCGACGGCTGCGTGCCCGCCGACGCCGACGACGTCGCCCGCGCCCTCGTCGACCCCGACATCGCGCTGTGGAACCCCGGCGTCATCCGTCCCGGTACGCCGGCCCGCGAGCGGGCGCTGCTCTGGATCGCCGACCGCGCGGCGTGGGCCGCCGACCACGCGTCGTGGGTCGTGCGCGACCTCGACGGCCACGTCATCGGCGCGGTGTCGGTGCACCACCTCGACGACGCCCACGGCACCGGCGAGGTCGGCTACTGGATGGCGCCCGACGGCCGCGAGCGCGGCATCGGCGCGGCCGCCGTCGACGTCGCGACCCGCTACGCGTTCGAGGAGCTCGGCCTCGCCCGCGTCGAGCTGTTCCACGCCGTCGAGAACGAGGCGTCGTGCCGGCTCGCGCTGCGCTGCGGCTACCTGCTCGAGGGCACCGCGCGCGAGTCGTTCGTGTACGGCGACGGCCTGCGCCACGACGAGCACCTGCACGCCCGCCTCGCGAAGGACCCCTACCCGGTCGTCGCGCCCCCGCGCTGACCGCGCCTACGCCTGAGACGCCTGCGCCGTCGTCACGCACGTCTCGCCGTTGGCCGGGCACACCCGCGTGCCGCCGACGACGAGCCGGATCACGAGCTCGGCATCGGAGAGCCCCGCGGCGTTGAGCTCCTTGCGCAGCTCCTCGGCCTTCACCTCGGGCGGCGGTCCCAGCGCGGTGACGACGACGGTCCCGCGCTGCGCGTCGACGAGGGTGACGTCCCAACCGGCCGCGCGCGCCCAGCCCTCGGCGATCGGCCGCGCCTCGCGGATGAGCGCCTGGTCGCTGGCGACCGTGATGCTGCCCGCGGTGAGCGGCACCATCACCACGATCAGCATGGCGACGACCGTGACGAGGCTCCACCCTGCGAGGTGCCCGACCGGGTGCCCGGACTGCTGCGCGGTGTCGCGCACGCGGTAGAGCAGCAGCACGATCGTGCACGTGACGATGATCGCCGCGACGTTCGTCGCGAACAGCAGGAAGGCGTGCGCGGCGTCGTCGTACCGGTGCACCTCGAGCAGGCAGCCGACGACCGCGAGCGGCGGCACCAGCGAGATCGCGATGGCGACGCCAGGTAGCGTGTCGGAGATGTCGGACCGCACGAGCGCGAACGCACCGACCATCCCGGTCGCCAGCGCCGCGAGCAGGTCGATGAGCCGCGGGTTGATGCGCGCCTGCACCTGCGTGTTCGCGAGGTAGTCGTCGGCCGGGTGCACGAGGCTCGAGATCAGGTAGCCGATCGCGATGACGAGCAGGGCACCGAGCAGCACGAGCAGCATGCTGCGGATCAGCGGGCTGCGGTCGGCCAGCACGAGCCCGAGGCCCACGCCCAGGATCGGCGTCATGAGCGGCGCCACGATCATCGCGCCGATCACCGTCGCCGTGGAGTCGGACACCACGCCCGCCGTCGCGATGATCGCCGCGAGCAGCAGCAGCACCCAGAACTTCGACGACGACCGGCTCCGCCAGTCGCGCTCGATGAACAGCGCCGACGTCATCCGGTCGATGTCGTCGCCCGTCAGCGTGGCCATAGGACCTCCCCTGGTAGCGCGACCATCGTGCTGCGCCGAGCGCCACGAGCCCCCGAGGCACGCCGTACGCCGCCAGAGTCACGGCCAGTCGAGCGCGAGCAGGACGGGCCGCACGTGGACCGGGGGTCGCCGGCGCGAGCGCGAGCAGGACGGGCCGCGCACGTGGGCCGGGGCACATCAAGCGGACCGCAGGCGGCGCCGACCCGTCGGCGTCGTCGAGGACCAAGGTGCCCCGGCCCACGTGCGCGGACCGGCCCGCACCAGCGGAACCTCGTCGTCACGGCACGCGGCCCGACGAGGTACGGAGCAGTTCGAGGAATCGGCGTACCGGAGGCGGAGCCGTCGGGCCTGAGGTAGAACGGCAGGCATGTGCCACGACGACGACTCGCGCCCGCCCAGCCCGCCGCACGTCGGGGAGGTCGCCCGCGAGGGCGTGCTGACCCTCACCGGTGCCGACGGCAACACCTTCGCGGCGTACGAGGCGGTGCCCGCCTCGCCGAACGGCCGCAACATCGTGATCCTGCCGGACGTCCGCGGCCTGCACCCCTACTACGAGGCGCTCGCCGTGCGCTTCGCCGAGGCCGGCTTCCACGCGGTGGCGTTCGACTACTTCGGCCGCACCCAGGGTGCGGCGCAGCGACCCGAGGGCTTCGACTGGCAGTCGGAGATCCCGACGCTGACGCCCGAGGGCGTGCAGTCCGACGTCGCTGCGACCGCGGCGTACGTGAACAGCCTCAACGCAGGCCCGACGTTCACCGTCGGGTTCTGCTTCGGCGGCAGCCACTCGTGGCGGCTCTCGGCCTCCGACCTCGACCTCGCCGGCGTCATGGGCTTCTACGGCCGGCCGCCGATGGTCGAGGACGTCGAGGACCGCTTCGCCAAGCCCTTGCTGCTCTTCGTCGGCGGCAACGACCAGGCGACGCCGGTGGAGGACTTCCGCGCGCTCGACGGGCGGCTCGCCGAGCGCGGCGTCGACCACGAGATGTACGTCTACGACGGGGCGCCGCACTCCTTCTTCGACCGCGCGTTCGCCGAGTGGAAGGACGCCTGCGCCGACACCTGGGAGCGGATGCTCGCCTTCACCGACCGCCTGTCCTGATGCCGTTCTTCGCGGAGCTCGCCGACGAGCCGACCGAGTCGCTGCCGCGGCAGGTGCACTACGACCACCCGCACGACCGGCCGCAGCACTGGGTGCCGGGCGAGGCGGGCTTCGGGGTCGTGGTCGCGCGCACCGAGCAGACGGTCGTCCACGTCGCCTTCCACGAGGTGTACCCGCGGGGCGTGTCGCTCGCGGTCCTGGCGATGGCCCACCCCGACGGCCCGGAGATCGACCACATGGCCGTCCACGACAACCGTCGTGCGGGCGGGATGCGGCTCGGGATCGAGCTGCCCGACGGCCGCCGCGGGGAGGCGCACGACAGCTGGCACCCCGGGCGGGTCACCACGCCGGCGCCCGAGCCCGACTTCGCGTTCCTGCCGCGCGGCAGCGGAGGCGGCGGCCTGTCGTTCGCGTGGGAGCTGTGGCTCTCGCCGCTCCCGCCGGCCGGCCCGGCGACGCTGTACTTCCGGTGGGACGACCGCGGGATACCCGAGACCGCGACGCCGGTCGACCTGACGCCGCTCGCCGCCGCGGCGGCCGACGCGTACGAGCTCTGGCCGCTGCCGTCGTACGCGGACGCGCCGCGGCCCGAGGGCGGCTGGTTCGCCTACTCCCCGCTCTCCGGTCCGACGGCCACGTTCACCGCCGTCGACGACGGGTCAGGGGACGCTCTTGATGGGCAGGACGAGGACCGCTGAGAGCAGCGTGATCACGGCGGTCAGCAGGTAGAGGCCGGTGTAGCCGGTGGCGCCCGTGACGATCGGCGCGGCGATCACCGGCGCGAGCACCTGCGGTGCGCTGTTGGCGATGTTGATGACGCCGAGGTCGCGCCCGCGGTCGATCGCGGTCGGCAGCACCTGCGTGACGAGGGCCTGGTCGACGGCGAGGTACATGCCGTAGCCGAGACCGAGGATGAGCGCGGCCAGCATGGCGGCGTTGAAGTTCGGCAGCAGCGCGAGCAGCACGGCCGAGATCGCCATCACGATCGTCGCCGCGATCACGTAGATCTTGCGACGGCCCGACCGGTCGGAGATCCGGCCGAAGATGACGGCCGTCGCCATGGTGCCGAGCGCGTAGAGGCCGATGAGCACCGTCTGGCCCTGCTCCGGGCTCTCGTAGTGCACCTCGTCCTTGAGCCAGAACAGCAGGTAGAGGGTGGCCATCGAGTTGCCGAGCATCATGAGGAAGCGGGTGAGCCAGGCCCACCCGAAGTCGGGGTACTCGCGCGGCGAGATCCAGAAGCCGCGCAGCCACGCGCCGAACCGGAACGGCGGTCGGTCCGCCGCCGAGAGCACCGGGTCCTTGAGGCGCAGCACGAACGGCAGGCACAGCACCACGAGCAGGATCGCGGTGAGGAAGATGCCGAGCTTGAGGTCGGGTACCACGAACGACACGAGAGCGACGCCGACGACGACGCCGAGGGTCGAGGCCAGACCCACCCAGCCCGAGACGAGGCCGCGCTGCGGCACCGGCACCTGATCGGGGATGGTCGCCGTGACGGCGGCGTACGAACCGTTGATGGTCGCCTGGCAGAAGAACCAGATGCACGCGAGACCGAGCACGGTCGACGAGAACGCGAGCGCCGCGATGCCCAGCGCGCCGGCGATCGAGCCGTAGAGCACCCAGGGGCGGCGGCGTCCGAGCCGCGAGGTCGTGCGGTCCGACAGGGCGCCCGCGAGCGGGTTGAAGATGATCGACGCCGCGGCGCCGGCACCGGCGATCCAGGCCAGCGCCGTCTCCTTGTTGGTGGGGTCGGCGAGCTCCGCGAGGCGCGGCAGCAGGTTCTGGATCGGCGTGAAGAACGCGAGCACGATCGCGAAATTGGCCAGGAACACCGCGCTGATGTAGCCGCGGCGGACGTGGACGGTCGGCTCCTCGAGGGCGCCGACCAGAGGGGCCGACTCGGTGCTCATGCGTCTCCTCGCAGGAAGCTGCGGAACCAGGCGTACGACGTCTTCGGGATGCGCCGCTGCGTCGTGTAGTCGGTGTACACGAGGCCGAACCTCGGGCGGTAGCCCTCCGCCCACTCGAAGTTGTCGAGGAACGACCAGACGAAGAAGCCGCGGACGTCGACGCCCGCGTCGATCGCCTCGCCGACCGCCGCCATGTGCGTGCGCAGGTAGTCGACGCGGCGGGGGTCGTCGACCGTGTCGCCGACGAGCTCGTCGGGGAACGCGACGCCGTTCTCGGTGACCATCATCGGCGGGAGCTTCTCGCCGTACGACTCCTTGAGACCCACGAGCAGGTCGCGCAGCCCGCTCGGCACGACGGGCCAGCCCATGTCGGTCTGCTCGTAGCCGGTCATCGGCACGATCTCGAACGAGAACGGGTTGCCCTCGCCGGGCGCCTTCACGGTGGTGGGGTTGTAGTAGTTGACGCCGAGGAGGTCGATCGGCGCCGCGATGGTCTCGAGGTCGCCGTCGAGGACGCACGAGCGGTCGACCGGGATGCCCACCTCGTCGAGGCCGGGGTAGGTGCCGAGCAGGCACGGGTCGAGGTAGGTGCGGTTCTGGATCGCGTCGAGGGCGCGGGCGGCCGCGGCGTCCTCGTCGCTCGACGTGAGCGGCAGCACCGGCGACAGGTTGTGCGTGATGCCGACGGTCGCGCCGGGGACGGCAGCGCGCACCGCCTGCGTCGCCAGGCCGTGCGCGAGCAGCACGTGGTGCGTCGCGGGGAACGAGTCGAACAGCAGCATCTTGCCGGGCGCGTGCGAGCCGAACGCATAGCCGAACGTCGAGATCACGACGGCCTCGTTGATCGTGATCCAGCTGTGCACGCGGTCGCCGAGACGGCGCGCCACGTGGTCGGCGTACTCCGCGAACCGGTACGCCGTGTCGCGGTCGAGCCAGCCGCCGCGGTCCTCGAGGGCCTGCGGCAGGTCCCAGTGGTAGAGCGTCACGACCGGCGCGATGCCGTGGTCGAGGAGGGAGTCGGTGAGGCGGTCGTAGAAGTCGAGCCCGCGCGGCTCGACCGCACCCTCACCGGTCGGGACCACGCGCGGCCACGACACCGAGAACCGGTAGGCGTTGGCGCCCATCTCGGCCATGAGCTCGACGTCGGCGGCGTACCGCGCGTAGTGGTCGCACGCGACGTCGCCGTTCGAGCCGTCGAGGATCTTGCCCGGCGTGTGCGCGAACGTGTCCCAGATCGAGACGCCCTTGCCGTCGACGTCCCACGCCCCCTCGATCTGGTACGCCGCGGTCGCGGTGCCCCAGAGGAAGTCGTCGCGGAAGGCCGCCCGGGAGCGGCCGTCGGACAGCGTGCCGGGCTCCCCCGGCGACCACGGCGTCGTCATGGATCGCACCTTGCCACGAAGCGGCGCGGCGACGCGTGCGGACGCGCGTCAGACTCGCGTGCGGACCACGATCGTGCGCGCCGCCTTGTCGTGCAGGGCCTGCCGCCACGGCTTGTCCCACAGCGGCCAGAGGTAGTCGACGATCGCGAACAGCGCGGTCAGCACCAGGACGCCGAGCGTGTAGGTGCCCCAGCGCACGGTGGCCGAGCCCCACCCGGGGTTGCGGTCGACCGCGAGCATCCGGATCCGGATGCCCAGGATGCGCTTGCCGATCGTGCGACCGAAGACGACGTTCTGCGGCACCTGGTAGGCGAACGTGACGATCACCGAGATGACGACCAGCGTCCACTGCTGGGCGATCATGTCGTCGACGAAGGCCTGCGCCGCGGAGTCCGGCAGCGGCGACCCGTCGCGCGGCACCGCCGCCATGAGCCGGTCGAACGAGGGCCACATCGCCCAGAGGATGAACGGCGCCGAGATCAGGCTCTCGATGATCCAGTCGATGATGCGCGCGACCGCGCGCTGGCCCCACGCGGCGAGGGGCACCTGCGGTCCGTCGGCCAGCGGCCACGCGGCGCTCGGCGCCGCACCCGGCTGCGGGGCCGGCGCGGGCGGCGGCAGCAGGACCGGCTGCCCCGGATCGGTCGTGACGCCCGCGGGCGCCGCCGCCGACTGGCCCCAGCGCTCGCCGTCCCACCAGCGGACGTAGCCGCCGCCTCCGAACGGGTCCGGGTACCAGCCGGGCTCCATGGCCATGCCGCCGAGCCTACGGGGGCCTCGCCGTCTGCCGATGCTTCGGCACCCCGGTCAGCGCGGGCGGACCACGGCCGGCGTCGTTATCGTCGCGGGATGGTGACGATCCGGGCCACGAATCCCATCCTGTGCGTGAGCGACGTCGAGGCGAGCATCCGCTACTACGTCGAGAGGCTCGGCTTCGCGGTGACGTTCTCCTGGGGCGAGGACGACGGGCCGGTGACCTTCGCCGGTGTCCAGCGCGACGGCTTCGAGGTGATGCTCTGCCGCGACGGCCAGGGCCGCCCCGGCGCGTGGTTCACCGTGTGGGTCGACGACGTCGACGCGCTGCACGACGAGTACGTCGCGAGCGGCGCCGACGTACGCCGTGCGCCGGTCGACCTGCCGTGGGGCGTGCGTGAGATGAACGTCGCCGACCCCGACGGCAACCGCGTCCGCGTCAGCACCAGCACCGGCCGCCACGCCCCGCCCGTCGACGACCCCTTCGGCCCCGCCTGACCGACCGCGGGCTACGAGCGGCCGAGGGCGGTCGGGAGGTCGGCGAAGGGGATCTCGCGGCCGTCGACGTACGCGGTCGGTACTCCGGGGACGTCGGCGGCGACGGACTCCGCGGTCGATGCCTCGGCCCAGGCGCGGTAGTGCTGCGACTGCACGCACGCGCGGAACGTCTCGAGGGCCTGGCCCGTGACGCCCGCCTGGCGCGCGAGGTCGAGGAGCTCGGCGTCGGTGAAGCCGTCGCGCGGCGGGTCGGCCATGAGCAGCGCGCGGTAGCGCTGACCGGCGTCGGCGTCGAGCGCGCACCCGAGCGCCATCGCGGCGCGCAGCGACGCACCGCCCGACGAGGGGTCGGCGTTCGTGGTCACGCGGTAGACGAGGTTGATCCGCTGCTCCGACGCGAGGGAGGTCAGCGAGGCGTACGCCGCCGCCTGGTCGGACGACGGCGCGGATCCCGGCTCCTCCCACACCGCCACGGTCGGCCGCCCGTCGACCACGCCGTCGACGGCGATGCCGTAGGGCGCGACCGAGCCGGGGCCGAGAACCCCCTTCGGCAGGGCGATCTCGGGCGCCGCACCGCCGGCCGGACGCGTGACCAGGCTGCCCACGAGCGCGACCGCGGCGACGGTGGCCGCGACGAGCAGACCCTGCTGGGCGGCGCGGGCGCGCCGATGCCGACGGCCCGCCGCGAGGATCGCGTCGACGTCGATCGTGTCGTGCTCGCCGACGTCGACCGTCTTGAGCAGGTCGCCGAGCCCGTCGAGGTCGTGCAGCTCGAGGTCGCTCATGAGGTCACCTCCGCCCGCAGCGCGCCGTCGTTGCGCAGCCGGGTGAGCGCGCGGTTCGTCGCGCTCTTCACGGTGCCCTCCGGGACGCCGAGCAGCTCGGCGGTCTCGGCCTGGCTGAGGTCGAGCAGGAAGCGCAGCACCACCACGCGGCGCTCGCGGTCGGTGAGCGTCGCCAGCGCGCGCACCACGGCGTCGCGCTCGACGAGGCCGTGCGCGGCGTCGACGGCCACGCCCTCCGGCGGTACGTCGGTGAGCCGTTCGCGGCCGCGGTCGCGGCGCCAGCGGTCGATGTTCGCGTTGGCGATCACCCGGCGCGCGTAGGCGAGCGGCTGGTCGCCGTAGAGCCGGTCCCAGCGGGTGTAGGTGCGCAGGAACGCGGTCTGCACGAGGTCCTCGGCGTGGCCGCGGTCGCCGGTGAGGAGGAACGCCATGCGGAACAGCGACGACTCGTGCGCGCGCACGAAGGCGCGGAACGACTCGTCGTCGGCAGAGCTGCCCATGCCCCCTCCAACGCAGCGGCCCGGTGCCGCGTTCGCTCGGATCGCGGACCAGGGTGCCGCCCGGAACGTGTGAGCCCTCGGGCGTGCGGCGTGTGCGGACGCTGAGAGCGCCGGCTCAGCGGGGCGACTCCATCGTGGAGGCGAGGCCGTGCGCGTGCGGGCCGAGGTAGCAGTGCGACCCGACCGGCAGGAACCCGGTACGGCGCAGCGCCTTGCGGTAGTACGCCGCGCCCCGCAGATCCTCGGGGCGGTCGCCGACGAGGTCGTCGTCGGCCGTGTGCAGCTCGAGGAACGCGACGGCCGTGGTGCGCGCGGCCATCGACCGCAGCGCGGCGAGCAGCTCGTCGGGTCCGGCGTAGATCAGCGCGTTGCTGCAGACGACGAGGTCGTACGCGTCGTCGAGCCCGATCTCCTCGAGGGTGGCGAACGACCCGTGGCGGATCCCGCGCGAGCGGCCGTACCGGGACACGGCGTACTCGCTCGGGTCGACGCCGGTGTAGCGGACCGAGGGTCGCGTCGCGCGCAGGGCAGCCAGCCACTCGCCCTCGCCGCAGCCGACGTCGAGCACCGTGCGCACCGGGCGGCCGAGGTAGTACTCGCCCACCGCGAGCGCGAGGGCGGCCTTGCGGCGCAGCGCCGCCGGCGAGCTCACCCGGGTGCCGGGCGAGCGGTACCAGCGGTCGAAGTAGGCGCGGTCGAAGCGATCGGTCACCACGTCGGCAGCGTAGGCGAGCACGAGGTGAGCACTGCCCGGGGCCGACGACCGTGGGAGACGTCGTGCCCCGGGCAGCAGCCGGTGGGCGGGCGAGGTCAGAGGTTGCCGCGCGCGTCCTGCTCGCGCTCGATCGCCTCGAACAGCGCCTTGAAGTTGCCCTTGCCGAAGCCGAGCGACCCGTGCCGCTCGATGAGCTCGAAGAACACGGTCGGCCTGTCCTGCACGGGCTTGGTGAAGATCTGCAGCAGGTAGCCGTCCTCGTCGCGGTCGACGAGGATGCGCCGCTTCTTCAGCTCCTCCACGGGGACGCGCACCTCGCCGATGCGCGCGCGGAGCTCGGGGTCGTCGTAGTAGGAGTCGGGGGTCGCGAGGAACTCGACGCCGGCGGCGCGCATCGCGTCGACCGTCGCGAGGATGTCGTTGGTGGCGAGCGCGACGTGCTGCACGCCGGGGCCGCCGTAGAACTCGAGGTACTCGTCGATCTGGCTGCGCTTGCGCGCGACGGCCGGCTCGTTGAGCGGGAACTTCACCTTGCGCGAGCCGTCGGCGACCACCTTGCTCATGAGGGCGGAGTAATCGGTGGCGATGTCGTCGCCGACGAACTCGGCCATGTTCGTGAAGCCCATGACGCGGTGGTAGAACTCGACCCACTCGTCCATGCGGCCGAGCTCGACGTTGCCCACGCAGTGGTCGACCGCCTGGAAGAAGCGGCGCTCCGGACCCTGCACCAGCGGCGCGCGGGTCACGAAGCCGGGCAGGTAGGGGCCGGCGTAGCGCGAGCGGTCGACGAGGGTGTGCCGGGTGTCGCCGTACGTCGCGATCGCCGCGAGCACCACCGTGCCGTGCTCGTCGGTCACCTCGTGCGGCTCCTCGAGCGAGGTCGCGCCGTGCGCCACGGCGTAGCGGTACGCCGCGTGCACGTCGGGCACCTCGAGCGCGAGGTCCATGACGCCGTCGCCGTGCAGCGCGACGCGCGCCGCGACCGGGGCGGCGGCGTGCACGGGACCGACGAGCACGAAGCGCGCCGAGCCGCTCTCGAGCACGTAGCTCGCGTGGTCGCGGTCACCGGTCTCCGGGCCGCGGTAGGCCACGACGCGCATGCCGAAGGCGGTGGAGTACCAGTGCGCGGACTGCCGGGCGTTGCCGACGGCGAACACGACGGCGTCCATGCCCCGCAGGGGGAACGGGTCGGCGGTGGTGACGGCGGGCGACTCGACGGTCTGGGTCATGGCCGCAGGGTGGCAAGGCAAGGCTCACCTAGCAAGACGCCCAGGACACACCCAGCAAGGTGCCCAGGTGCGCTAGGGTTCGGGCACCAGCACTGATCAGTTCGCCCAGCGAACCTGCCAGGGAATGGTCGACATGCCCGACACGATCCCCGTCGACTCGATCGACGCCTCCATCCTCGACCTGTTCGCCGCCGAGCCCCGCATCGGCGTGCTCGAGGCCAGCCGGAGGCTCAAGCTCGCCCGAGGCACCGTCCAGGCGCGCCTGGACAAGATGGCGGCCCGCGGCATCGTCACGGGCTGGGGGCCCGACGTCGACACGACGGCCCTCGGCTTCCCCGTGACCGCCTTCGTCACGCTGGAGATCGCGCAGTCGGGCCACAACGAGATCGGCCGCCGCCTCGCCGACATCCCCGAGGTCCTCGAGGTGCACACGATCACCGGCAGCGGCGACCTGCTGTGCCGCGTCGTGGCCCGGTCCAACGCCGACCTGCAGCGCGTGATCGACCAGGTCGTGGGCACCGAGGGCATCGGACGTACGTCGACCGTCATCGCGCTCGCCACGCAGGTGCCGCACCGCGTGCTCCCGCTCGTCGCGACCGCGGCGCGCGAGACCGAGCGCTAGTCGCGTCGTCACCCGCGAGCCCGCTGCCGGGCCCGCGGCTCCTCGGGTTACCGTCGTGCGGTGATCCGTCGCCGTACCGCCGTCGTCCTGACCGCCGCCGCTCTCGTGCTGTGCGCGTCGCCGGCGTACGCCGCGACCACGCCCGACCCCGCGCCCGCGACGGCACCGCGCAGCGGCGACCGCACCGCGGAGGCGATCGCCACCGCCGCGGCCGACGCACGCATCGCGAAGCTCCTCCCCTCGCGCTTCCTGCGTCCGGCGCCGATCGCGGCGTCGACCGCGAAGGGCGCGCTCGTCGTCGACCCGGCCAACGGCACCACGCTCTACCGCTACAACGACGCGGCATCGCTGCGCGGCGCCTCGACGACGAAGCTCGCCACCGCCGTCACGACGCTGCGCGTCCTCGGTACGTCGACCCGCTTCCCCACCGTCGTGGTCGGCGGCCGCACCGTGCGCGAGATCGTGCTCGTGGCGGGCGGCGACCCGCTGCTGAGCAGCTCGCAGCTGATCCGGCTCGCACGCAGCACCGCCGCCGTGCTCGCGACGCGCGTGCCCGCCGCTCCGGCGACCGCACCCGCGACGCCGACGCCGTTCCGCGTCTCCGTGCGCGTCGACGACTCGCGCTTCCCCGCCGCCACGCTCGCGCCGGGATGGCCGTCGTCGTACCAGCCGTCGGTCGTCTCACCGGTGCGCGCGCTCAAGCGCGACCTGCGGCACAGCAGCGACACGAGCAAGGACGCCGCTGCGTACTTCGCCGGGCAGGTCGGAGTCGCGCTCAAGGCGCTTCTCGCCGCCCGCACCGACCTCAACCCGTACGCCGCCTACGACGGCCGCCTCGCCGCACCCGCGGGCGCCGCGGAGATCGCGCGCTTCGACGGCAACACGTCGGGCGCCGCGCTCGCCTGGATGCTCAAGGTCTCCGACAACGACGTCGCCGAGATGCTGTTCCGCAACAACGCGATCGCACGCGGCTTCGCGCCGACGTGGGCGGGCGCGCGCGCCAACGAGATGAAGGAGCTCGCCGCCCTCGGCGTCGACGCTCGCGGCTGGGCGATCTACGACGGCAGCGGGGTGTCGCGCTACGACCGCCTCACGCCGCGCGGCCTCGTGAGCCTGCTGCGCCTGGCGATCTCGCCCGACCACCCCGAGCTCGCACCGCTCAAGGGCTGGCTCCCGGTCGGCGGCGTGACCGGCACGCTGTCGGGCCGCTACAAGACGCGGCCGACGAGCTGCGCGCGCGGCAAGGTGTTCGCGAAGACCGGCACGCTGCGCGACGCCATCGCGCTCGCGGGCTATGCCACCGGCTCCGACGGCAAGCCGCGCATCTTCGCCGCGATGGTCGCGCGCAACCCGGCGTACACGCCGCTCGCGACCCGACAGGCCGTCGACCTCGTCCCCACGACGGCGACCGGCTGCTACTGACCGATCGGGCAGTCGCGGCAGCGCGATCCGGCCGTAGGTCCCCCAACATGATCATGTTTCGGGAACTACCTGTCGGCGACGCAGCGAGCTCGTGGGGCGGGAGCGAGGGCGATCAGCGCAGGGCTCGGGCGACCTCGCCGGCGGCGCGCAGGACCTTGGGTCCGACGTCCTCGACCGGGAGCTCCATGAGCGTCACGACGCCGACCGACGCCTCGATTCCGGCGACGCCGAGCAGCGGCGCAGCCAGGCCGTAGGCACCCTGCTGCAGCTCGCCGGTCGACACGACCCAGCCGGGCTCGAACGGGCGGCCGCCCGTCGCGCGGGCGGCGAGCACGGCCTTGCCGGCGGCGCCGCGGTCGAGGGGGTGGCGCGCTCCCACCCGGTAGGCGACGTGGAAGTCCGAGCGCGTGGGCTCCACGACGGCGACGGCGAGGGCGTCCTGGCCGTCGACGACCGTGAGGTGCGCGGTGGCGCCCACGGAGTCGGCGAGCCGGCGCAGGGCGGGGATGGCGGCCTCGCGCAGCACGGGCTGCACCTGGCGGGCGAGCGCGAGCACGGCCATGCCGAGACGGCACCGCCCGTCGCCGCCACGACGCAGGAGCGCGTGCTGCTCGAGGGTCACGACGAGCCGGTAGACCACCGTGCGCGAGACGCCGAGCTTGCCGGCGATCTCGGTGACGGTGAGCCCGTCCGGAGCGTCCGACAGAAGCTCGAGCACGGTGAGCCCGCGATCGAGGGTCTGGCTGGTCTCGGCGACCACGACCCCACCTCCTAGCGCGACCGAGGCGGAGGGTCCCCTTGGCCCCGCACGCCTGACCGTCGTGCCCCACTCTGCCCGACTTCCGGAGCCGACGCGCGGCTGCCAGCGGACTCGCGCCATGGTCTGCGTCTCCTCACCGGACCCCGCACGCACGAGGGGCCGCCGGATGCGTCCCGGCGGCCTCTCGTCGACGTGCGCGCTAGGCGGCGGCGAGCTTCTTCACCTGGAAGGAGCCGACGATCTCGCTGATGCCCACGATGATCAGGACGATGCCCGTGATCGTGAAGATCAGGCTCACCGCGGCGCTGGGCCACGCCCAGATCACCACGGCGCCGAGGATGAGCAGGATGCCGCCGGTGATCAGCCAGCCGCGGCCGTCGACGCCCTTGCTCTGCAGGCCGACGATGAGCTCGACGATGCCGCGGAACAGCCAGGCGATACCGATGAACAGGGCGAGGATCTCGGCCGACAGATCGTTGTGCACGGCCTTGAACATGAACGCCGCGAGGATGATCGACAGGATGCCGGAGATCGCGAGCAGCGCCCGGTGGTGCGTGGCCGAAGAGAACGACTGCACCACCTGGAAGATGCCGCTGAGCAGCAGGTAGATGCCGAAGAAGATGGCGAAGACGTTGATGCTCTTGTCGGTCCAGAAGGTGAGTGCGAGGCCGAGCAGCAGCGTCACGATGCCGATGAACAGCAGGATGCCCCAGCTGCGCCCCAGGCTCGTGAGGACGTCGCTCTCCTCGACGGTCGGTTCGGTCGCGGACATGCCGTCTCCTATCTCGGTGCGGCCTGCGGCCGCTCGTGATCCGTGGGCGACCGGCGGGCCGCTCACGGCGTCCAGCGTAGGAGGGCCTTACCTCGTGGTGGTGGAGGCGACGGCGTACGCCGCTGCGTGTCCCGAGAGGTCCGACCACGACGTCGCTGCCTGGATGCGCGAGTTCTCGCCGTGGAACCGCACGTTGCGGCAGCGACGTGGTGGTCGTCGGGGCTAGAGGCGGCCGGCCTCGTGGACGCGGCGCAGGAACTCCGCGGTGCGCGGGTCGACGGGTGCGTGGATGACCTGGTCCGGCGTCCCGCGCTCGACGATCACGCCGCCGGCGAGGAAGCACACCTCGTCGGCGACCTGCGTCGCGAACCCCATCTCGTGGGTGGCGATGACCATCGTCATGCCCTCGCCGCGCAGGTCGCGCACGGCCGAGAGGACCTCGTTGACGAGCACCGGGTCGAGCGCCGAGGTGACCTCGTCGAAGAGCATCAGCCGCGGCGAGACCGCGAGCGAGCGCACGATCGCGACACGCTGCTGCTGGCCGCCGGAGAGCCGGTCGGGGTACTGCTGGGCCTTGTCGGCCAAGGAGAACCGCTCGAGCAGCTCGAGCCCGCGCTTCTCCGCCTCGGCGCGAGCGATGCCGTGCACCCGGCGCGGCGCGAGGGTGATGTTGTCGAGCACGGTCATGTGCGGGAAGAGGTTGAACGCCTGGAAGACGATGCCCATCCGCTTGCGGACGTCGTCGTGGTCGACGCGCGGGTCGGCGATGTCGACGCCGTCGAAGAGCACCACGCCGTCGTCGATCTGCTCGAGCTGGTTGATGCAGCGCAGCAGCGTCGACTTGCCCGAGCCGCTCGCGCCGATGAGCACCGTCACCGTGTGCTCGGGCACGACGAGGTCGACGTCGCGCAGCACGACCTCGTCGCCGAACGACTTGCGCACTCCCCGCAGCTCGAGGACCGGCTGCGCCGCGCCCGCCTCGGCGAGCTCCTGGCCTTCGGCGCTCATGCCGTGCCCTGCGCGCTCTGGCGGGCGATCGCGCGCGCGAGCACCTTGTCGGTCACGCGCGTGAGCGGGATGGTGATGACGAGGAAGATCGCGGCAGCCACGACGTACGGCGTGAAGTTGAAGCTCTCGCTCGCGTAGATCTGCGCCTGCCGAACACCCTCGGGCACACCGAGCACCGACACCAGGGCGACGTCCTTGAGCAGCGACACGAAGTCGTTGAGCAGCGGCGGCACGACGCGGCGCAGCGCCTGCGGCAGCACGACGTGGCGCATCGTCTGGCCCTGCGTGAGACCGAGCGCGCGGGCCGCCGCCCGCTGGCTCGGGTGGATCGACAGGATCCCCGAACGGATCACCTCGGCGACGTACGCGGCGTAGGTGAGGCTGATCGCGACGGTGCCCCAGAGCATCGTGCTCGTGGGCAGCCAGCTGATCTGCAGCGCCGGGATGCCGAAGCCGACGAGGTAGAGCACCAGCAGCAGCGGGATGCCGCGGAACAGGTCGACGTAGCCGGTCGACAGGATCCGGAACGGCGCGCTCGCCGCGGCGCGCGTGGTGCGCAGCAGCGCGAGCGCCATGGCGAGGACCGAGATGAGGATCGTGGAGAAGAACAGGATCACCAGGTCGGTCTTGAAGGCGGAGAGGATCCCGCCGAAGACCTCGCGCGCGTAGGCGAGGTCGAAGAACGTCTCCTGGAAGGTCTGCCAGCCCGGCGACGTTACGAGCAGGGCGATGAGACCGCCGAAGACGACGAGGGAGGACACCGTCGCGATGACGATGCGACGCCGGTCCATCCGCTTGCGGACGGCCCGGCGGGCGAGCTCGATCTCCGAGGGCACCCATGCCTCGGGGGCCGCACCCGCGATGGGTGCGGCCCCCGAGCCAGGGTCGGTCGTCACTTCAGGACGGGAGCGCCGGCCTGGGCCAGGTACTGGTCCTGCAGCTTCGCGAGCGTGCCGTCGGCGCGCAGCGCGTCGACCGCCTGCGTCACGCACGCGGTGATCGGGCTGTTCTTCGCCAGCAGCAGACCCAGCGGCTCGACCGAGCTGGCCGAGTTCGGCAGCTGGCCGACGATCTTGCCGTTGTCGATCTCCGCGCCCGCCAGGTAGAAGGCCGTCGGCAGGTCGACGACGAGGCCGTCGATCTGCTTGTTCTTCAGCGCGGTGACGGCGGCGGCGTTGTCGTTGAACACCTGCGCCTGCTGGGTGGGCTGGATCGCGGTCTCGATCGCCTTGAGCGACGTCGTACCCACGGCGGCACCGAGCTTGGCGTCCTTGAGCTCGGCCACGGTCGTCGCGTTGGCGATCGGGCTGCCCTCGTAGGACACGACGGCCTGCGTGACGTCGTAGTACGACGACGAGAAGTCGACGGCCTTCTTGCGGGCGTCGGTGATCGAGTACTGCTGGATGTTGAAGTCGAAGTTCTTCGGGCCCGGCTTGATGGCCTCGTCGAACCCGGTGCGGATCCACTTCACGTCGGCGTCGGTGTAGCCGAGCTGCTTGGCCACGGCGTACGCGACGGCGGCCTCGTAGCCCTTGCCGCTCTCGGGCTTGTTGTCCTCGACCCACGGCGGGTACGCCGGGTCGCCGGTGGCGACGGTGAGGGCGCCCTTCTGGATGGTCTCGAGGGTGGCGGGGGTGCAGGTCGCCGACGCCGACTCCGAGCCGGAGCCCGACGCGGACGGCGTCGAGGCGGACGAGGACCCGCAGGCCGCGAGCAGCAGGGCTGCGGCGACCGGGATCAGGGCGAGCGGTGAACGGCGCACGGTGGTACCTCCGGGGTTCGCGCGGGACGGCCCCGCGCGGCGGTCATTCTGCCAAACGGGGGACGTGCGTCCGTACGCCGAGGTGCCCGCTCCCACGGGACCGCCCGGGACCGAGACCTGATCGAGACCTACCGGGCCCAGGGGTGCGGCTGCGCGTCGCGCCGCGCGGCCGTGGAGTGCGGCACGACGCCGACGAGCAGGTCGACCGCCGAGCGCCGGTCCGAGCGCAGGAATGCCGGCGCCCACAGCACCAGCAGCACCACCAGCCCGAGGCCCGGGCGACCCATCAGGGCGAGGACGCCGAACACCACGACCGGGATCGCGGCTCGGGCCAGGATCGCGCCCTTGCCCGACGCGTGGCCGTCGGTGTCGAGCGTCAGGAGGTTCATGATCGCGTCGCCCGGAGCGCCGACGCCGGCGCGGCAGGCGACCAGCCACACGATGACGAGCACGGCCACGAGCGCGCCTGCGAACACGACGGGCGGCAGCCCGGTCTGGGTCTGGTAGTCGGCCGTGGGGTCGGTGTTGGCGATGTCGAAGAAGGTCAGCACGACACCGATGAGGATCGTGGCGATGAGCCCGATGCCGACCGAGATCGCGACCGTCAGCAGCACGCTGGAGACCAGCTCGCGCCGGCTCGGCGGCACGGCCGCCGTGTGCGGTCGCGGATCTGGGGCGGACGCGGTCCCGTCGCCGTCCCAGATCGTCACCGACCGAGGCTAACGCCGACCGATCGCCCAGGCACGCACCCGGTCGATGCGCGCGCGCAGCTCCGCGCCGCTCGCGCGCGGGACCTCCGGGCCGCCGCAGACGCGACGCAGCTCGGCGTGAACGCTCGCCTGGCTCGAGCCGCTCTGCCGCGCGTAGGCGCGCACGCACTCGTTGAGCTCCTTGCGCAGCGCCGGGACGTCGACCGTCACGACCTCGGGAGCGCTGCGCTTGGCGCCCTTGCCGCGCGAGCGCAGCAGGTCGGTCACCTGGTCGGCGTCGAGCAGGCCCGGGATGCCGAGGAACTCCTCCTCCTCGACCGTGCCGGGCCCGACGCCGGCGCCGAACTCGTCGTCGCCGAAGAGCACGCGGTCGAACGTGGCCTCGCTCTCGAGCGCCTCGAAGCTGAGCTGGTCGTCGTCGAGGAGGTCGGGGGTGTCGCGCTGCTGGAGGGCCTGCGCGATCAGCGCGTCCTCCTCGGTCCACGTGCCGTCGGCGCGCTTGCCGAGCACGTGGTCGCGCTCCTCCTCGAGCTCGCCCGCGAGGCGCAGCAGCACCGGGACGCTCGGCAGGAACACGCTCGCCGTCTCGCCGCGGCGACGGGCACGGACGAAGCGGCCCACCGCCTGCGCGAAGAACAGAGGCGTCGAGGTCGAGGTCGCGTACACGCCCACCATGAGACGGGGTACGTCGACGCCCTCGCTCACCATGCGCACGGCGACCATCCAGCGCTCGTCGCTCGCCGAGAACGCGGTGATCTTCTCGCCGGCCTTCGGGTCGTCGGACAGCACGACCGTAGGCTTGTGGCCGGTGAGCGCCTGCAGCTGCTTGGCGTACGCACGCGCCTTGGTGTGGTCGGTCGCGATGACGAGGCCGCCGGCGTCGGGCACGTGCTTGCGCACCTCGGTGAGGCGGCGGTCCGCGGCGCGCAGCACCTGCGGGATCCACTCGCCCTGCGGGTCGAGCGCGGTGCGCCAGGCCTGCTGGGTGACGTCCTTGGCCTGGTCTGCGCCGAGCACCGCGCTGACCTCGTCGCCGGCGCGCGTGCGCCAGCGCATCCGGCCGCTGTACGCGAGGAACATGACCGGCCGCACCACGTTGTCGCGCAGCGCGTCGCCGTAGCCGTACGTCGTGTCGGCGGCGCTGCGCGGGATGCCGTCGGGCCCGGGCGCGTAGGTGACGAACGGGATCGGGTTGATGTCGGAGCGGAACGGCGTACCCGTGAGGGCCAGGCGCCGGGTCGCGGGCTCGAAGGCCTCGCGCACCGACTCGCCCCACGAGAGCGAGTCGCCCGCGTGGTGGACCTCGTCGAGGATCACGAGCGTCTTGCGGTCCTCCACGCGGCGGCGGAACAGCAGCGTGCTCGCCGCCACGCCGGCGTAGGTGACGGCGATGCCGAGGTAGTCGCTGCTCGTCATGCCGCGCGCGCCCGAGAAGTCGGGGTCGAGCGGGATGCCGACGCGCGCGGCCGCCTGCGCCCACTGCGTCTTGAGGTGCTCGGTGGGCGCCACCACGATGATCCGGTCGACGACGCGCCGGTCGAGCAGGTCGCCGGCCAGGCGGAGCGCGTACGTCGTCTTGCCGGCGCCGGGCGTCGCGACGGTGAGGAAGTCGCGCGGGTCGCGCCGCAGGTACTCCTCGAGCGCCGACTGCTGCCACGCGCGCAGCCGCTCGGCGGTGCCCCGGGGGGCGCGCGAGGGGTACGCCGGCGACAGGTGCGCGGCGTGGGCGGCGGTGGTCATAGGACCGCGACTCTAAGGGAGCCGACCGCCCGACTCACCGCCCCGGGTGCAGGCGTGTCCCGCCCCCGCGTGTGCTATCGACGGCCCTCGGACCAGCCGTCGGGGCGCGACTTCATCCGGCGTACCTCCTGCGGCCAGCCGCAGCCCTCGGCGATCCGGCCGGCCCAGTAGCGGGCGGCGGCCTCGTCGGGCACGTCGACGATCGTGAGGCCGCCGAGGTACTCCTTGGTCTCGATGTAGGGGCCGTCGCTGACGAGGATCTCGCCGCTCGTCGCGTCGGCGTGGAAGGCCTCCTGCAGGTCCTCCTCGAGGCCGCCGGCGTAGATCAGGACGCCCGCCTCCTCCATCTCCTTCACGACCGCCATCGAGGGCTCGACGCGCGTCAGGTACCACTCCATGGGGTGGTCGCCGACCCACTGCTGGTTGAAGAAGATGAGGTACTCGGCCACGACGTTCTCCTCCTGCTCCGGCGGACCCGATGCCCACCCTCTACCCCGTGTACGAACGACGAGCCCCGTTCTCGACAGCCGCCCTGATATCCGGACCTGATATCCGGCTCTCAGGCGGTGCGGACGCGGATGCGGCGGGCGAGGACCGCGCCGGTCAGCGCGATCGCGGCCATCACCAGCCAGATCGTGATGAACGTCCACGACGTGACCGCTCCCGCGGCGAGGGCCGCGCCGTAGATCGCTCCCGCGAGACCCACGAGCAGCACCGACCCGACCGAGTCGCAGACCTGGAGCGACGCGACGTTGGCGCCCTGGTCCTCGGGCGGCGAGAGCTCGAGGACGAGCGAGCCGATCGAGCCGAACGACATGCCCATGCCCATGGCCCCGATCATCCAGCCCGGGATGATCACCCAGAACGACAGCGACGGCACCAGGCTCAGGCACGCCCAGGACAGGCAGCCGGCGACGAAGACGGCACCGATCTCGACGAGACGACCCTTCGGGAGCCGCGCGTAGAGGCGGCCCTGCACCTGCGAGCCGAGCGCCCAGCCGATCGCCCCGACCGTGAGCGCGATGCCCGCCTGCGCCGTGGTGGCGCCGCGCTCGGTCTGCAGCGCGAGCGGCACGAACGCCTCGCCGGCGAAGAACGCTCCGGCGAGCAGCCCGCGCATCACGACGACCGTCGGGAGGCCGCGCGCGAAGCGGAGCGCACCGGTCGGCAGCAGCAGCCGGAGCGTGGAGCCGAGGAGCGCGAGACCGACGACGAGGAGGACGGCGCCGACCCAGCCGAGACGCGTGCCCGCCTCCTGCACGATCGCGAGCCCGACGGCCGCGACGACGGCGAGGCGCACGCGCCCGCGGCGTACCTCGCCCTCCTCGAGCGTGCCGCCGAACGCGCGCGTGCGCGGGACGAGGAGGAGCAGCGGCGGGATCA
The DNA here is from genome assembly GCA_046330715.1 of Candidatus Nanopelagicales bacterium. Taxonomy (GTDB): domain Bacteria; phylum Actinomycetota; class Actinomycetes; order S36-B12; family CAIYMF01; genus Longivirga. The sequence continues at coordinate 375,336 of JAXLSG010000001.1, read as the reverse complement.
CGAACGGCACGACGCACCAGAAGACCCAGCGCCACGAGAGGTGGTCGGTGAGGAAGCCCGCGATGAGCGGCCCCACGATCGCGGGCAGCACCCACGCGGCCGACAGCACCGCGAACGTCCTGGGGCGCAACGACTCCGGGTAGGCACGACCGATGACGACGTACACGGAGACGATCGCCAGCCCCATGCCGAGGCCCTGCAGCGCGCGTGCCGCGACGAGCACCGGCATCGACCACGCCGCGCCCGCGAGCGCGGCGCCGAGCGCGAACAGCGAGATGCCGAGCGTGAGCGGCGGACGCGGACCGGCGCGGTCGCACCACTCCCCCGCGACGACCATCGCGACGAGGCTCGTGACGATGTAGCCGTTGAACGCCCAGGCATAGCTGTCGAGACCGTCGAGCGAGCGCGCGACCACCGGCATCGCCGACGCCACGCCCACACCCTCGAAGGCGAACATCGTCATCGCCGCGACGACGCCGATGGTGACCGCGCGGTACGACGGACCCATCAGCCCTTCGGCGCCCGCGCCGTCGTCGGCCGCGGGGTGCTCGGCGAGCTCGTGCTCGGGGATCTCGACGTCGAGCTCGTGCGTCGGCGAGCCCGACGCGATCAGCGGCGGGAGCTCGTCGGTGCGACGGCGGTCGGGAGGGCGAGCAGCGGGATCGTCGTGCTCGGAGGTCAGGAGTCGCCTCCGGAGCCGTTCCCCGAGCCGTCGCCGCCCTTGCCGATCGGGATGCCCTCGTAGATCTTCTTGCAGTCGGGGCAGACCGGGAACCGATTCGGGTCGCGGCCGGGCACCCAGACCTTGCCGCACAGCGCGATCACCGGGGTGCCGGTGACGGCGGACTCGACGATCTTGTCCTTCTTCACGTAGTGCGCGAACCGCTCGTGGTCGCCCTCGTCGACCGAGAACTCGGTGCGCTCCTCGACGAGGGTGCCGACCATCGTGTCGGTCTCGGGTGCGGCCAGCGGCTCGGTGGGCGTCGACATGCGCGCCATCGTACGACCGTGCGGCACCGCACGGTCGAGGCGGAACCGGTCAGTTGAGCCTCGGGTCGATCGACGGCGTCGCGACGAACGCGAGGTCGCCGACCTGGCGGCGCAGCACGCGCATCCAGAGGTCCTCGGGGTCGGCGTCGAACACGTCGGCCGGGCCGCCGTCGACGACGTACCAGGCGCCCTCGGCGATCTCGTCCTCGAGCTGCCCCGCGCTCCAGCCCGAGTAGCCGGCGTAGATGCGGATCGCGTCGATCTCGGCGAGCGAGGTGTCGGGGTCGACGTCGAGGTCGACGAGGCCGAACGGCCCGGCCACGCGCCGGAAGCCGTCGGGCTCGGGACCGTCCTCGGGGCCGGTGTGCAGACCGAGCGCGAGCGCGGAGTCCTCGGCCACCGGTCCGCCGGTGAACAGCACGTCGGTACCGGTGGTCCGGCCGTCCCACGGCGGGAGCACCGCGCCCACCGGGACGTGGCTCGGACGGTTGAGCACGAGGCCCAGCGAGCCCTCCTCGTCGTGGTCGAGGAGCAGCACGACGGCCCGCGAGAACGTGGGGTCGGTGAGCACCGGGGCGGCCACCAGCAGCCGGCCGGCGACCGGCACGGCGGGCGGGACGTCGAGGGGCTGCAGCGTCACGGAACCAGCATGCCGAACCTCGGCCGGGAGCACCCGTGAGCGAGGTCACGAAACGAGTTCCGACGATGCTGTCCGTTCGGCCGATCGCGGCGTAGCATGACAGTACGTAAGGGTAGTAACACGGAGGGTGATTACTCTCCGTGATCATCGCCGGCGACGGGGGTCGACGGTGGAGATGCTCGGGAGGACGGCATGCCGCAGCAGCCGCTGGCACAGGTTCCCGTCGACGCCACCTGGGAGTGGCAGGAGCACGGTGCCTGCCGTGACGCCGACACCGCGCTGTTCTTCCATCCGCAGAACGAGCGAGGACTCTCCCGCATCCGCCGCGACCGTGCCGCCAAGTCGGTGTGCGCGCGCTGCGATGTCCGTTCCGAGTGCGCGGATTACGCGATCCGCGCCCGCGAGCCGTACGGCGTCTGGGGCGGGCTGACCGAGGAGGAGCGCGAGCGCATCTACGTCCGCAGCGCCCTCTCCGAGTACGGCCGCGGCAAGGGCGAGGGCCTGCGCGCGGTGCACGACGCGCTGCGCACCGCACCCTGACCCGACCCGCTCGGCACCAGCTCTCGACCTCACGACCCCGGCCTGCGCGCCGGGGTCGTCGTCGTGGAGCGTCCGCTCCGGTTACGCAGCGTGGCACCGTCGCGAGCGGTCGCGTCGTGAGGTCGTGCCGGCGACCCCAGCGAGTGTTCCGCGGGACGGTCTGGGCACCCGCCTCGAGGCCTCTCGTGGCCGGCCGAGGAGGGCGCCGGGCATCGGATGCGGGGCCGGAGTAGCGTCCTAAGAGCGGTCCCCAGAGCGGAGCACCGCGGGGTGGGCAGCGTCGCCGCACCGAGTGAGGGCGATCCCCACCAGGGTGAGGGAGGATCCCATGACCCATGCGCAGAACCTCGTGACACCTGCACCTGCCGAACCGGTCCGCACGACCGGACTCGGTCTGCCGCAGGCCATCGCGCTGATCGTCGGCAGCATCATCGGCGTCGGCATCTTCAACCTTCCGGCGTCCCTGGCCGAGTACGGGCCGATCAGCATCTGGGGCATGGCGCTGACCACGGTCGGCGCGCTGGCCCTGGCGTTCATGTTCGCCGTGATGTCGCGCCGGCTCCCCGCCGACGGCGGCCCCTACGCCTACGCGCGCGTCGCGTTCGGCAACCCCACCGGCTTCGCGAACGCGTGGTCGTACTGGATCACCGCGTGGGCCGGCAACGCCGCCATCGTGGTCGGCTGGGTGTTCTACGTGCAGTACGTCCTGTCCGTCTGGTTCCCCGACGCCGCGTACGCGAAGTGGGTCGGGTTCCTGCTCGGCGTCGTCGGGCTGTGGCTGCCCGCGCTCATCAACCTGTCCGGCGTCAAGAACATGGGGTCGGTCCAGCTGTGGACGTCGATCATCAAGTTCGTCCCGCTGGCGCTGATGTCCACGGTCGGCCTGCTCGCGATCAACACCGACAACTTCACGCCGTTCAACGCGTCGTCGAGCAGCAACGTCGAGGCGATCCTCGGCGCCATGGCGCTGTGCCTGTTCTCCTACCTCGGCGTCGAGACCGCGTCGGTGGCTGCGGCCAAGGTCCGCGACCCCGACCGCAACGTCCCGAAGTCGACGATCTACGGCACGCTCGCCACGGCCGTCGTCTACCTGCTGTCGCTCATCGCCGTGTTCGGCAGCGTCCCCTCCGCCCAGCTCGGCGAGAGCTCGGCGCCGTACTCCACCGCGGCCGACGCGATGGTCGGCGGGGGCACCTGGGCCGGGTACGTCGTCGCCGCGTGCGTGATCGTCTCGGGCCTCGGCGCGCTCAACGGCTGGACGATGATCTGCGCCGAGATGCCGCTGGCCGCAGCCAACGACGGGCTCTTCCCCGGGCTCTTCGGTCGGCTGTCGCACACCGGCGTACCCGCCGCGGGCATCATCCTGTCGACGATCTTCGCGACCGTCGCCATGGCGGCGTCGTTCGCCGGCGCCACGGGGCAGGACGTCTTCACCACGCTGCTCTATATGTCCGGCATCACCGCCGCGATCCCGTACGCCTTCTCGGCAGCGGCGCAGATCAAGTGGCGCATCGCCGACAAGCGCGCGCTCAACGGCCGGCGGTTCGCGCGCGACATGGTCGTCGCCGCCGTCGCGCTCGTGTTCTGCGTGCTGTTCATCTGGTACTCGCGCAACACCGGCGCCGAGACGTTCCTCGGCGAGTGGATGCCGTTCATCATGGCCGGCGTCGCGTTCCTCGTCGGAATCCCGGTGTACCTGCGGCAGAAGGGGCACATGACCGAGCCTGGTTCCGTGCCCGCCTACCGCTGACCTGTCAGCCCTGAGCATCCGCACGTCCCGGAGAGAGGACCCGACATGACCTTCCACGTCGACTCCGAGGTCGGCCGGCTGCGCCAGGTGATCGTGCACCGCCCCGGGCTCGAGCTCACCCGCCTCACGCCGCAGAACGTGCACGAGCTGCTGTTCGACGACGTGATGTGGGCGCAGCGGGCCCGGGAGGAGCACGACGCGTTCGCGCAGAAGCTGCGCGACAAGGGCGTCACCGTGCACCACTTCGAGCGGCTGCTCGCCGAGGCCATCGACGAGCCGGGCGCCCGCGAGTTCCTGCAGGAGGAGTTCACGACCGCGACGCGGTTCGGACCCCGCCTCGAGCGCCGCCTCGACGAGCTCGTCGCGACGGCGCCCGCGGACCGGCTCGCCGAGGTCCTCATCGGCGGGCTGCTCCGGTCCGACCTCCAGCTCGAGGAGGACTCCTCGCTGCTGTGGGCCTACCTGTCGCCGAGCGATTTCCTGCTCACGCCGCTGCCCAACCACCTGTTCCAGCGCGACAACTCCGCCTGGGTGTACGACGGGCTCTCGGTGAACCCGATGACGATGCCGGCCCGCAAGCGGGAGACGATCAACTCCCGCGTGGTCTGGAACTTCCACCCGATGTTCCGCGACGCCGGGCTGCACTTCTACTACGGCAACGACGGCGAGAACCACGAGCCGGCGACCGTCGAGGGCGGCGACATCCTCGTCATCGGCAACGGCGCCGTGATGATCGGCATGGGCGAGCGCACCACGCCGCAGGGCATCGAGTTCCTCGCCCGGCAGTACTTCCAGCACGGCAAGGTCACCCAGGTGATCGTGGTCGAGCTGCCGAAGACGCGGGCGTTCATGCACCTCGACACCGCGATGACGATGATCGACCGCGACACGTTCAGCGTGTACCCGTACCTGCCCGACGACCTGCGCTGCTTCTCGCTGAAGCCCAAGGGCGAGGGCGGCGACTACACCGTCACGGAGGAGGACGACCTGTTCGCGGTCGTCGCCGAGGCGATCGGCGTCGACAAGGTGCGCGTGCTGCGCACGCCGATCGACGAGATGGGCGCGGCCCGCGAGCAGTGGGACGACGGCAACAACTTCCTCGCCGTCTCCCCCGGCGTCATCTTCGGGTACGAGCGCAACACCACGACCAACACGTTCCTGCGCCGCAACGGGATCGAGGTCGTCACCATCGTGGGCTCGGAGCTCGGGCGCGGCCGCGGCGGCCCGCGGTGCATGAGCTGCCCCATCGAGCGCGACGCCGTCGACTGAGCGCGGCGATACCGGTTACGGCTCCGAGACGGGGCCTTGAAAGGATCAGGTCATGGCTGTGAACCTGCGCGACCGCGACTTCCTCAAGGAGATCGACTTCACGGCGGAGGAGCTCCAGCACCTGCTGGACCTCGCCGCGGAGCTCAAGGCGGCCAAGAAGGCGCGCACCGAGGTGCAGCGGCTGCGCGGCCGCAACGTCGCGCTCATCTTCGAGAAGACCTCCACGCGCACGCGCTGCGCCTTCGAGGTCGGCGCCTACGACCAGGGCGCGCACGTCACCTACCTCGACCCGGTCTCCTCGCAGATCGGGCACAAGGAGTCGGCGGCCGACACCGCGCGCGTGCTGTCGCGGATGTACGACGCGATCGAGTTCCGTGGCGCCGCGCAGGCGACGGTCGAGGAGCTCGCGGCGTACTCCGACGTCCCGGTCTACAACGGGCTCACCGACGAGTGGCACCCGACGCAGATGCTCGCCGACTTCCTCACGATGCTCGAGCACGGCGGCGGCCGCCCGGTCACCGACCTCTCCTACGCCTACCTCGGCGACGCCCGCTCCAACATGGGCCACTCGCTGCTCGTGATGGGCGCGATCATGGGCGCCGACGTCCGCATCGCCGCGCCCGAGGCGCTGTGGCCGAGCGCCGACGTGCAGCGCATCGCCTACGAGCGCGCGGCCGGCTCCGGCGCGCGCATCACGCTCACCGAGGACGCCGAGGAGGCGCTCGCGGGCGCGTCGTACGTGCACACCGACGTGTGGGTCTCGATGGGCGAGCCCAAGGAGGTCTGGGACGAGCGCGTGCGACTGCTGACGCCGTACCAGGTCAACGCCAAGGCCCTCGCCGCGACCGGCAACCCCGACGTGCGGTTCATGCACTGCCTGCCGGCGTTCCACGACACCCGCACCGTGGTGGGTCGCGAGGTCGCCGAGCGCACCGGCATGACCGACGGTCTCGAGGTGACCGACGAGGTGTTCTCCTCGGCCGCGAACATCGCCTTCGACCAGGCCGAGAACCGCCTGCACACCATCAAGGCGATCATGGTCGCCACCCTCGCCGACCCCGACTGACTCCGGCCCCGACCGGTCCCGCCCACCCGGCGGGACCGCGTCAGGTCAGCGACGAGTTGAGGCGGTGGTAGAGGCCCTTGGTCGTGCCGTAGAGGTTCTCGTACTCGGCGTAGGCGTCGTTGTAGGTGAGGACGTCGATCGGCGAGGGCGTGAAGGTCTGCGCCACCGGGACGTGGGCCGGCACCTCGTCGAGGGTGAGCTCGCCGAGGGCGATGCGCGCCCAGAGGGCCACGCCGCGCAGCTGCGCGTGGCGCGGGTCGCCGACCTGCTCGACGGGGCGGCCGAGGACGTCGGCGTAGATCTGGCACCAGAGGTCGCTCTGCGCGCCGCCGCCGAGGATGCGTACGCGCGGCACCGGCTGCTTGAGGAACTTCTCGTACGCCGCGAACAGCCAGCGACCGTTGAGCGCGACGCCCTCGAGCACGGAGCGCACGAGCATCGCGCGGTTGGTGCGCAGCGACATGTTGAGCCACCCGCCGCGCACGACCTTGTCCTCGACGGGGCTGCGCTCGCCGTTGAGCCACGGCATGAACAGCAGCCCCTCGCTGCCCGCGGGCGCCGTGGCGGCGAGCGCCAGCAGGTCCTCGAACGTCGGGTCGAGCGACTCCTCCGCCGCACCCGACGCACCGATGCCGCTGCCCCCGCCGAGCAGGCCGTCGCGCGGAGCCACGATCTGCTCGCGCAGCCACTGCAGCGCAGCACCGCCGGTCTCCTGGTTGTTCGCCACGACCGGGAACTGCGGGTCGAGACCCGGGACGGTCGCGATCGAGTGCAGCACGTCGGTGCGCTTGAACGGCACGCGCGCGCCGATCCACTGCGTGGTCGACACCGCGATGTGCGTCTCGTACGGCGCCACCGCGCCCGAGCCGACGATCGCCGCGTGCAGGTCGGGGATGCCGCAGACGACGGGTACGTCGCCGCTCGCGCTGACGCCGAGCTCCTCGGCCACGGCCGGCAGCAGCGGGCCGAGGACCGACCCCGTGGGCAGCAGCTCGGGGAGCCGCGCGCGGTCGCGGCGCGTGCGCGTCACCAGCGCGTCGACGTAGCCGGGCTCGGCACCGGGACGGTTGTCGGTGAGCCAGGACAGGATCATCGACGCCGGCGTCGCGGCCGCGCGGCCGGTGAAGCGCAGGCCGAGGTAGTCGACCGGCTCGAGCAGCGTGGCGGTGCGCGCGTAGACCTCGGGCAGCCGCTCGCGCAGCAGCAGCGAGTGGCCGGTGGGGTCGGCGCCGCTCGGGCTCGGGGCGCCGCCGGTGATGCGCACGAACGGCAACGCCTTGTGCGGCGCGATGCCCGACACGCTGACCGGACCGCCGATCACCTCGCGCACGAGGTCGCGGGCGCGCGTGTCGGCCCACAGCAGCACGTCGCCCGCGGGCTCGCCGTGGACGTCGACGGGCACCGACGAGCCCCACTGGCCGGTGATGCCCACGGCGTGCAGCGCCGACGGGTCGGCGCCGGCGGCGTCGATCGCCTCGCGGGTCGCCTCGACCAGGCCGCCCCACCACTCGGTGGCGTCCTGCGTCGCTGCTCCGTCGAGCCCGATGTGCACGCGGACCGGGCGCATGGCGGTGCGCCGCACCTCGCCGTCGAGCCCGACGACGGCGACCTTCGGGCCGCCGTTGCCCAGGTCGACGGCGAGGATCCACCGGTCGCCCACGTCAGGCTCCCGGTGCCACGTCGTGCATCGCGTCGAGGACGCCCGACATCACGGTCTCGAGGGTCGCGTGGCCCTGCGGCGTGTGGCCGAAGCCGTACATCGCGCCGGACTGCGCCGGCTCGCCGCGGTGCTCCTCGGCGTAGGCGACCGCCGTCGCGAGCGCGTCGAGGAAGCGGTCGGCCACGCCGATGTTGGGCCGGGTGATGCAGAAGTGCAGGGCCGGCGGGAGCTGCAGCGAGTTCATCCGCCAACCCTGCTCCTTGAGCGAGTCGTTGACGAGGTAGATGTCGAGGTCGCTGCCCTCGGGCGCCTTGAACGCGATGAGGAACGTCGGGTCGCCGATGACCTCGAGCTGCGGCACCCGCTCGCGGATGCCCTCCTTGATCGCCGTGGCCGTGCTCATGATCCCCTCGGCCGCGCGCAGGTAGCCCGACTCGCCCGTCGCCAGCAGCGCGGCGTACGTCGACGCGATGATGCCGCCGCTGCGCGAGCCCGCGAGGCCCGGCGAGAGGTACAGGCCACCCGGCCAGCCCGGGTAGGTGAAGTACTGGTGCTTGCGCAGCTCGCGCGAGCGGTACAGCAGCACGCTCGAGCCCTTGAGGCCGTAGCCGTACTTGTGGGTGTCGGCCGAGATCGTCGTGACGCCGGGGACGCGGAAGTCCCAGAGCGGGACGTCGTACCCGAGGCGCTCCACCCACGGCAGCAGCCAGCCGCCGAGGCAGCCGTCGACGTGCATGCCGATGCCGCGCGACTGCGCGAGCTCGCCGATCTCCTCGATCGGGTCGATCAGGCCGTGCGCGTAGTTGGCGGCGCTGCCGACCACGGCGATCGTGTTCTCGTCGACCAGGTCGGCCATCGCCGCGACGTCGGCGACGTAGCCGTCGGTCAGCGGGGCGTGGCGCACCTCGATGTTCATCCAGTGCGCGCCCTTGTCGAGCGCGACGTGCGCGGTGCTCGGCATGACGACGTTGGGCTGACGTACGCCGCGCGCTTCGCGCGCCTGCTCGCGGTAGGAGTACAGCGCCGTGATGAGGCTCTCGGAGCCGCCGCTCGTCACCACGCCGGCACCGGTGCCGTGCAGCAGCGACGAGGTCATCGCGATGATCTCGGCCTCGAACTTCGTCGCGCTCGGGTACATGTCGCGCTGCAGCACGTTGGCGTGCGAGAACAGCGAGAAGACCTCGCCGAGGAACGCGTAGTGGTCGTGGTCGCCGCAGTAGAGCGAGCCCGACACCGTGCCGGAGTCGCCCTGGGCGTCCTCGGCGCGCGCCATCGTCGCGATCTCCTCGAGGAGCGCGGCGCGGTCGACCGGCTCGGCCGGCACCTGCCGGTAGGCCTCGGTCGTCTTGCGGTAGGGCCAGAAGCCGTCGAGCAGGGCGTCGGTGTCGTCGGTGGCGGTCATGCGGTCTCCTGGCGGTGGTGGTGACGGTCGGCGGCGAGGCCGTCGAGCAGGTGGTCGACGACGACGAGGGCCTCGTCGGCCGCCCGTCGTCGGCTGCGGGGCGACGCCGTCGCGACGCGCGCCCCGAGATCGCGGACCGCGCCGTACAGCGCGGTGGTGAGGGTGTCGACGTCGACGGGCGCGAGCTCGCCGGCGTCGATCGCGGCGCCGACGCCCTCGCGCATGCGCGCGTAGGAGCGGCCGAGCACCGAGCCGTGCGGCGACGCGGCAGCCATCACGCGCGGCCCCTCGAGCACGGTGATGCGGGCGAAGTCGTCGCGCACGCACAGGCGAAGGAACACCTCGGCGCTCTGGCGCAGCTGGACGAGCGGCGACGCCGGCGGCAGCGCGTCGACGCGGCGGTAGAGCTCGTCGTCGACCTCGCGGTAGACGGCCGCGAACAGCTCGTCCTTGCCGCCCGGGAAGTAGTGGTAGAGCGCGCCGCGGGCCATGCCCGCGCGGCGCAGCACCTCGGCCACGGTCGTCGCGTCGTAGCCGTGCTCGGCGAAGCACGCGCGCGCCGACGCCAGCAGCGTCGCGCGCGACGCCTCGGCCTGTTCCGCCCTCCCCACCGGGGCACCGTAGTTCGTTGACCGGCGGTCGGTCAACGAATCGGACCGGATCGTGACCCGGCGGTCCGCGGGTCGTCGCGCGTCACCATCCGTGATCGCGCGGTCCGGATCCGTCGACGGCATGGGCCGAACGGGGATGGTCGGCCCGGCCGAGCGGCCGAACGGCCGATCCTCGCGGGGGTCCCATGCACCACACTGGGTGAGGGTCCGGCGTCGCGCGCCGGCCCCGGTGATGCCGACCCCCGGCTGTCCTGCACCGAAGGAGCTCGACCATGGGCATGTTCCGACGCCGCACGTCCGGCGCCGACGGAGCGACAGCAGTCGAGTACGCGATCATCCTCGGCGGCACGGTCTTCGGCCTCGTCGCGATCGTGGTCGGCCTCAAGACCACCATGGGCAACGCGCTCTCCGACGCCTCGGACTCGCAAGCCGTCCTCTCCGACGGATCCACCGCGACCCCGAGCAACGGCCCGACCTCCGTGGTCCTCCCGCCGGCCGCCCCGAGCGTCTCGGCCGCCCCGGGCAACGGCCAGACCGCGATCACCTGGGCGCCGGTCAGCGGTGCCACGTCGTACGTCGTCACCTGCAACGGCAACAGCGTCACGGTCACGACCACCGGCTACACCTGTACCGGCCTCACCAACGGCCAGAGCTACACGGTCACGGTGGTCGCGAAGGGCAGCTCGGGCACCAGCGCGCCCGGCTCCGCGACGGTCACACCGTTCACGACGCCGAACGCGCCGACCAACGTCACGGCCGACACCAACGACGGCGCCATCACGATCCGCTGGACCGCCCCGGCCAACAATGGTGGCTCGCCGATCACCGGCTACACGGTGACGCCGAACCCGGCCACCGGCGGCAGCTGCACGGTCGCGGGCACGACCGCCACCTGCACCGGCCTCACCGACGGAACGTCGACCACCTTCACCGTGGTGGCCAACAACGCCGGCGGCTCCTCGCCGACCGCCTCGCCCGGACTCCCGGTGCGCCCGTACGACGTCGGCACCAACCAGGCCGAGGTCGACTTCGGCACGCCGTTGACCCGGACCCCGACGTACAGCCAGAACAACAACCGAAGGAACTACTCGGTCGGCACGGTGTCGCCCACCGGGTGCGGGACCGCCACCGTGAGCAGCAACGGTGCCATCACATTCACACCCGTGGCGAGCGCGTCGGCAACCTGCCTGGCCGGCACCGCGGTCAACGTGACCATCAACTATCGCAGCGGCAACGGTGGCGGCACGGCACGCTCCGACACGTTCGTCTTCTACGTCCACTGAGGGCTCTGACATGGATGTGCCCGGGACTCCTGCGAGTCCCGGGCACATCCATGTGCGTGACCGCTAATCCGTGCGGCCCTTGAGGCGGCGGCCCATGGCGCGCTGCGTCTCGCGCTTGGCGTCGCGCTCGGCGATGGTCTGGCGCTTGTCGTAGTTCTTCTTGCCGACCGCGAGCGCGATCTCGACCTTGGCGTAGCCGTTCTTGAAGTAGAGCGACAGCGGCACGATCGTGCGGCCGCCCTCCTTGGCCTTGTTGGCGATCTTGACGATCTCGTCCTTGCGCAGCAGCAGCTTGCGGGTACGCCGCGGCGCGTGGTTGGTCCACGTGCCCTGGGAGTACTCGGGGATGTGGACGTTGTGCAGCCAGATCTCGCCGTCCTGCACCTGCGCGAAGCCGTCGACGAGCGACGCGCGACCCGCGCGCAGCGCCTTCACCTCGGTGCCGGTGAGCACGAGGCCGGCCTCGTAGGTCGACTCGATGTGGTAGTCGTGCCGCGCCTTCTTGTTCTGCGCGACCAGCTTGGTGCCCTGCTCCTTGGCCATCCCGCTCAGCCCCTCGCCGATCCGTCGGAGGCGGCGACCAGGCCGCGCAGCACCTCGAGCGCGCGCTGCTCCGCGCTGGCGGAGCCGGCGCGCGTGGACACGACGACGTCGGGCTCGATGCCGACGCCGTCGAGCTTGCGGCCCGAGGGCGTGAGGTAGGTGCCGACGGTGAGCTCGATCGCCGAGCCGTCGGAGAGCTGGCTGGGCTCCTGGATGCTGCCCTTGCCGTAGGTGCGCGACCCGACGATCACCGCGCGGTTGCGGTCCTGCAGCGCGGCAGCGACCACCTCGGCGGCGCTGGCCGTGCCGTCGTCGACGAGCACGACGACCGGCACCGTGGTGTTGCCCTTGCCGAGGGCGTCGAGGTGCACGACCGGCTCGTCGCGGCGCTGGTAGGACACGACGGCGCCGCCGTCGAGGAACTGGCTCGCGACCTCGACCGCCTCGGTGAGCAGCCCACCGGGGTTGCCGCGCAGGTCGAGCACGACACCGGTGGCCGTCTCGCCCGACGAGGCGGTGACGGCACGGCGTACCGCGGACCCGACGCCGCGCGTGAACGCCGCGATGCGGACGACCTCGACGCCGCCCTTGAGCTGGGCGACCTCGACGTCGGAGCTCGCGACGTCGGCGCGGTGGACGACGACGTCGAGCGGCTCGCCGTCGCGCGAGAGCCGGACGGTGACCGAGGTGCCGGGCGCGCCGCGCAGCGCGGTGGCCGCGACGCCGAGCGAGGAGGTCGCGACGTCGTCGTCGCCGACCTTGAGCAGTCGGTCGCCGGCGAGCACGCCTGCCTTGGCGGCCGCAGATCCGGGCTGCACGCTGGCGATGTAGAGCTCGCCGCCCTGCGACGCCCGCAGCCACACGCCGATGCCGGAGTAGCGGCCGTCGAGCCCGTCGGCGAAGGAGGAGAACTCGGGCGGCGTGAAGTAGGCGCTCCACCGGTCGCCGAGGGCCTTGAGCATGCCCTCCACGGCGGCCTGGTCGAGCTGCTGGCGCGACACCGGCTTCGCCGCCTCGGCCATGATCCGGTCGGCCGCCTCGTCGAGCACGCTCGACGAGCTCTGCGCGCCACCGTTCGACCCCACGACACCCGTGATCACGCCGCCGGCGTACGCCGCGACCACCAGGCCCGCGACGAGCGCGACCCGGCCGGCTCGGCGCATCGGCGGCGTGGGGGTGGACACGAGGGTCGAGTCTAGGTGCTGGTCGGCGCAGGTTCCTCCGCGTAGCGCCCGCTCGAGCGGAGCGGGCCGCGACCTCGGGTAGAGGTCGAGACGGCCTCAGCCCTTCCAGCAGGGCACGGGGACCCGCGGCGAGCCGAACCAGCCCATCGGGTCGTAGGGCACGCCGTTGACGTGCACCTCCCAGTGCAGGTGCGGCCCGGTGACCCAGCCCGAGGACCCGACGTAGCCGATGACCTCGCCGCGCGAGACCACCTGGCCGACGCGGACGGCCGTGCGCGACTGGTGGGCGTACATCGTGACCAGGCCGCCGCCGTGGTCGATCAGCGTGTGCAGGCCGTAGGCGCCGCCGTCGAGGACGGCGATCACGCGGCCGTTGGCCGGCGCGTGGATCGGGGTGCCGGCGCCGCCGCGGATGTCGACGCCGGTGTGGCAGGACTTGTAGCCGTAGACCGGGTGCACGCGCCAGCCCACGCCGCCCGAGAGACCCGCGCCGGGGATCGGCCAGTCGAGGCTGCCGGTGGGCCGCCCGGAGTAGCCGCCGCCGGAGCTGGTGCGGTTGCGCTCGAGCCTGCGCAGGCGGGCCTGCTCTGCCTTGAGCGCGTCGTACTGCTTCTTCACCGACGCGCGGTTGGCCGCGGCGACCGAGAGCGCGTGGGCCTTCGCGGCGACGAGCGCGGCCACGCGCGCCTGGGCCGCCTTGGCCTGCGACTGCGCCTGCGACGCCGCAGCGAGCATCGTGCTCGCCTTCTCCTGCGCCGCCGCAGCGGTGTCCTGCGCGACCTGGGCCTGCGCCTGCGCGAGGGCGAGCGCAGCGCGTGCGGCCTGGGCGTCGGCGAGCGCCTTGTTCTGCGACCGCGACACCGAGCGCACCGCCTCGAGGCCGGCGGCGAAGTCCGAGGGGGTGTCGGCGGACAGGATCGCGGCGAGCTCGGCGTAGGGACCCTGGGTCCACACGGCGCGGACGAGGTCGCCGATCTCGCCGTCGGTCTCGGTGATGCGGATCTCGGCCTTGCCCACGGCCGCCGTGGCGACCTCGAGCTTGGCCGAGGCGGCGAGCTGCGCGGCGGTGGCGGCGTCGGCCGCGGCCTTCGCCTGCGCGACCGACGCGTTGGCCCGGCTGAGCGCCGCCTGGGCCGAGGGCAGCGCCGTCTGGGCGGCGGCGAGCTGCTTGGTGGCCCGGGCGACAGCGGCGTTGGCGGCCGCGAGGTCGTCCTCGGCGGCGGAGATCTTGGAGTCGATGTCGTAAGGCGCGGCCGGTCCGGCGGCGGTGGCGGCCGGCAGCGGCGCGAGGACGAGGGCGAGCGCCACGGCAGCCGTGATCACGCGCGCGCGTCGCACCGGGGACCTCCTGCTCGTGCCCGGGCGCGCTCGCGCGAGGGCTCCTCCGCCCCGTGACCTGTGGGACGGATGTGACGCCTGGGACCAGGCACCACGGCCAGGGTACCCCCGGATCCCCGGCGTACCGAGGACCCCGGGGGCGCGGGTCAGACGCGCAGGTAGCGGCGCAGCGTGAGGAAGGCTGTGATGCAGGCGAGCACCACGCCGAGCACCATGAGCACGATCGACGCGCGCAGCACGGCGTCCCAGCCGATGAACGGCGTGATGGTGAACTGCGGCGAGAGCACGCGGTCGATGAGCACGGCCTTCACGCCGATGAGCGACAGGGTCGCCACGGCGGCGCCGAGGATCGCGCCGATCGCGGCCTCGAGCAGGAACGGCATCTGGATGTAGAAGTCGCTCGCGCCGACCAGGCGCATGATCCCTGTCTCGCGCCGTCGGTTGAACGCCGCGACGCGCATCGCGTTGGCGATGAGCAGCACCGTCACGAGGATCATCGCCGCGGCGATGAGCAGGGCCAGCTTCTGCAGGCCGCCGAGCACCTGGAAGAACTTGTCGAGCAGGCTGCGCTGGTCCACCACGTTGTCGACGCCGGGCTTGCCGACGAAGGCGCTCGCGACGACGTCGTACTTCGTCGGGTCGGACAGCTTCACGCGGAACGACTCGGGCAGCGCGTCGGGGCTGGCGTTCTGCGCGATCGGCGAGTTCTTGAACTGCTCCTTGAACCGCGCGTACGCGTCAGCGCTCGACTCGTAGTAGACCTCCTGCACGAGCGGCTTCAGCGACTCGAGGTCAGCCTTGATCTGGTCCTTCTGCGCCTGCGTGACCTGTCCGTCGGCGCAGCTCGGGGTGTCGGAGTTCTTGGTGCAGAGGAAGACCGAGACCTGGACCTTGTCGTACCAGTAGTCCTTCATCACGTCGACCTGGTCGCGCACGAGGAGCGCACCGCCGAGCAGGCCGAGCGACACCGCGAAGGTGATGACCAGCGCGATCGACATGGTCAGGTTGCGACGCAGGCCGATGCCGACCTCGTTGAGGATGAGACTCGCTCGCATGGGAGACAGGATCCTTCGGGGTTCAGCGGGCGTAGCCGTAGACGCCGCGGCTCTGGTCGCGGACGAGCTTGCCGCCCTCGAGCTCGATGACCCGCTTGCGCATCTGGTCGACGATGGCGGCGTCGTGCGTGGCCATCACCACGGTGGTCCCCGTCCGGTTGATGCGGTCGAGCAGCTTCATGATGCCGACGCTCGTGGAGGGGTCGAGGTTCCCCGTGGGCTCGTCGGCGATGAGGATCATCGGCCGGTTCACGAACGCGCGGGCGACGGCGACGCGCTGCTGCTCGCCGCCGGAGAGCTCGTCGGGCATGCGGTCGTACTTGCCCTCGAGACCGACCAGGTCGAGCACCTCGGGGACGACCTTGTTGATCTGGCTCGTCGGCCGCCCGATCACCTCGAGGGCGAAGGCGACGTTCTGCTGCACGGTCTTGTTGGGCAGCAGGCGGAAGTCCTGGAACACGGTGCCGACCTGGCGGCGCAGCGCGGGGACCTTCCAGCGCGAGAGGCGGTTGAGGTCCTTGCCGGCGACGTGGATCTGGCCGCTGGTCGGACGCTCCTCCTTGAGGCAGAGCTTGAGGAAGGTCGACTTGCCCGAGCCGGAGGCGCCGACGAGGAAGACGAACTCGCCCTTCTCGATCTCGACCGAGACGTCGTCCAGCGCCGGCCGGGTCTGGCTGGCGTAGAGCTTGGTGACGTTGTCGAACCGGATCACGGGCGCGGCTCTCCTGGGGTCGGGGAAGCGGTCGGGACGCGGCCGCGGGGGCCCGTCGTCCGCGGCGAGTCTACGTGCGGTTCCGGGCGCTCCCGGACATCGCGTCCGGAGCCCCGCGTACCGGGCGCGCCGTCCGCCGGGGCTCCCGTACCGCTCCTGTACCGCTCCCACGGCCGATTTCCGGCCGATTCCGTACGACGCAGCGTCCCGGGACGTGCACGCACAGCGACCGGGGTGCAGACTGGGACGGCGCGGTGAAGGAGGGTTCCAGGCCCCGACCTGACCCCCGTCCCTCCGACGCGCACCGATGGGCGAGGCTGCCGGGAACCCCCCGTCCCGGCGCCTCGCCCGTCCTGTGCCCGGGGGTCGCGCCTGGTGGAGCGGAGCTGCGGCTACGCGGAGCGGCGGCGCGCGGCGACGACGAGCAGCACGCCCGCGCCGAGCAGGCCCGCACCGAGCAGGCCCGTGGTGCCGGCGTCGTCGCGGCCGGTGCGCGGCAGGGTGCCCGTGCTGGGCAGCGAGGTCGGCGAGCTCGACGAGCGGGTCGTCGTGCGGCTCGGAGCAGGGCTGGGCGTGGAGCCCGAGCCGGTGCCCGAGTCCTGGCCGCAGCCGTTGGAGGGCTGGCCGGGCGCACAGGTGGCACCGCCCGGGGGCTCGGAGGCGACGGGCGGGGACGTCGTGGTGGCCGACGCGGGGCCGGCGACGACCAGCAGCAGACCGGCCGCGCCCAGCGCGGCGGCGCTCGCGGTACGCCGCATGCCCGACCCTCTCGTCGCGGACGCCGGCCCTCGGCCGTTCGTCCCACCTGTCACACGCGTCACGCAGGTGACGAGGACGAGGGTAGCGCCGAACCGTCACGGAAGGCAGCCCCGAGCACCCCGTCCGGCCCAGCGACGACCGCCTGGCGGTGACGCTGCGTGGCCGCGAGCGGATCGGCGTCCCGGGGGGATCAGCCGTTCGTGCGCCGCCAGCGGATGCCGGCCTCGATGAAGTCGTCGATCTCGCCGTCGAGGACGGCGGCGGTGTTGCCCGTCTCCACCTCGGTGCGGAGGTCCTTCACCATCTGGTACGGGTGCAGGACGTAGGACCGCATCTGGTTGCCCCACGAGCCCGACGAGTCGCCCTTGAGGGCGTTCATCTTGGCCTGCTCCTCCTGGCGCGCGCGCTCGAGGAGCTTGGACTGCAGGACGATCATCGCGCTCGCGCGGTTCTGGATCTGCGACCGCTCGTTCTGGCACGACACGACGATGCCGGTGGGCAGGTGGGTCAGGCGCACGGCCGAGTCGGTCGTGTTGACGCCCTGGCCGCCGGGGCCGCTCGAGCGGTAGACGTCGACGCGCAGCTCGTCGTCGGGGATCTCGATGTGGTCGGTCTGCTCGACGATCGGCAGCACCTCGACGCCGGCGAACGACGTCTGGCGGCGGCCCTGGTTGTCGAACGGCGAGATGCGCACGAGACGGTGCGTGCCCTGCTCGACCGAGAGCGTGCCGTAGGCGTAGGGGACCTTGACCGAGAACGTCGCGGACTTGATGCCCGCCTCCTCGGCGTAGGAGGTGTCGAGCACCTCGAAGCTGTAGCCGTGACGCTCGCAGTAGCGGGTGTACATCCGCAGCAGCATCTCGGCGAAGTCGGCGGCGTCGACGCCACCTGCCTCGGCGCGGATCGTGACGATAGCCTCGCGCTGGTCGTACTCCCCCGACAGCAGGGTGCGGACCTCGAGCTCGCTGATCGACTTCCCGAGCGCCTCGATCTCGTTGGCCGCCTCGGCGCGGGTGTCGTCG
This sequence comes from Candidatus Nanopelagicales bacterium, assembly GCA_046330715.1. Taxonomy (GTDB): domain Bacteria; phylum Actinomycetota; class Actinomycetes; order S36-B12; family CAIYMF01; genus Longivirga. The sequence continues at coordinate 357,512 of JAXLSG010000001.1, read as the reverse complement.
TCGTCCATCTCGTCGGCGAGGTCGAGCATCACCGCGGCGTCGTCGAGCCGCTGGCGCAGCCCGGTGACGCGACCGATCTCGCCCTGCACGAACGACAGCCGCGAGGTGACCTGCTGGGCCTTGGCCTGGTCGTCCCAGAGGTCGGGCGCGCTGGCCTCGACCTCGAGCTTCGCGACCTCCTCGCGCATGGCGGGGACGTCGAGCACCTTCTCGATGCTGGTCAGCGTCGCGTCGTGCTCGGCGAGAGCCTCGCGGGGATCCTGGATGGCCACGGGCTAGAGGGTAGTCGGCACCCGGCGGTGCGGCGGACCAGGCGGGCGTCTCAGCACGTGGCCCGGGCGGCACCGGCGTACGCCGTCCCCCTAACCTGTCGGGCATGTCGAAGGTCTTGACCCAGCTGCCCGCAGGCGAGCGGGTCGGCATCGCGTTCTCCGGCGGGCTCGACACCTCGGTGGCCGTCGCCTGGATGCGCGAGCACGGCGCCGTGCCCTGCACCTACACCGCCGACCTCGGGCAGTACGACGAGCCCGACATCGAGTCGGTGCCGGGCCGCGCCCTGCAGTACGGCGCGGAGCTCGGCCGCCTCGTCGACTGCAAGGAGGCGCTCGTCGAGGAGGGCCTGCAGGCCCTCATGTGCGGCGCGTTCCACATCCGCTCGGCGGGCCGGTCGTACTTCAACACCACTCCCCTGGGCCGCGCGGTCACCGGCACGCTGCTGGTGCGCGCGATGCGCGAGGACGACGTCGACATCTGGGGCGACGGCTCGACGTTCAAGGGCAACGACATCGAGCGCTTCTACCGGTACGGGCTCCTGGCCAACCCGAGCCTGCGCATCTACAAGCCGTGGCTCGACGCCGACTTCGTGCACGAGCTCGGCGGCCGCGCGGAGATGTCGGCGTGGTTGACCGAGCGCGGCCTGCCCTACCGCGACAGCCAGGAGAAGGCGTACTCCACCGACGCCAACATCTGGGGCGCCACCCACGAGGCGAAGACCCTCGAGCACCTCGACGAGTCGATCGAGATCGTCGAGCCGATCATGGGCGTGAAGTTCTGGGACCCGTCGGTCGTCATCGAGACCGAGGACGTCACGATCGCGTTCGAGCAGGGCCGTCCCGTCGCGATCAACGGCGCGACGTTCGCGTCGCAGGTCGACCTCGTGCACGAGGCCAACGCGATCGGCGGCCGGCACGGCCTGGGCATGTCGGACCAGATCGAGAACCGCATCATCGAGGCCAAGAGCCGCGGCATCTACGAGGCGCCGGGGATGGCCCTGCTGTTCGCGGCGTACGAGCGGCTGCTCAACGCCATCCACAACGAGGACACCATCGCGAACTACCACGCGGAGGGACGCCGCCTGGGCCGGCTGCTCTACGAGGGCCGCTGGCTCGACCCGCAGTCGCTCATGCTCCGCGAGAGCCTGCAGCGCTGGGTCGCGGGTGCGGTGACGGGCGAGGTCACGCTGCGCCTGCGCCGCGGCGAGGACTACTCGATCGTGCGGACGTCGGGCCCGAACCTCTCCTACCACCCGGACCGGCTCTCGATGGAGCGCACCGAGGACGCCGCGTTCGGTCCGCTCGACCGCATCGGGCAGCTCACGATGCGCAACCTCGACATCGCCGACACGCGCGCGAAGCTCGAGCTCTACGCCGGCCAGGGCCAGCTCGTCGGCCACGCCGAGCTCGTCGGCCGCATCGAGGCCGGCGAGGCCCCCGCGATCGCCGACCGCCCGGACAACCCGGAGGAGGACGCCGAGGTCGAGTCCCTCGACCGCGCCTCCTTCGAGTTCGGCGCCGACTGACCCGCACCCTGCGCGTGATCTTGGTCAGTTGCTTGCTTCCGACGCCGGGAAACGCGCAACTGACCAAGATCACGCGGGTCTGGTGCGTCAGGCTGGGGGTGTGAGGGTGCGTCTCGTCGTCGTCGCTGCGTGCGCTGCGGGTGCGCTGCTCGTCGCGGGGTGCAGCTCGTCGCCGGCTCCGGCGTCGTCCTCCCCCTCCGCCTCCTCCGAGACACCCGCTGCGTCGGAGTCGTCGGAGTCGCCGTCGCCGGAGCCGAGCGACGTCGGGCTCGACCTGTACGCCGGTACCTCTCCGGCCGTCGCGCCGAAGGGCTCCGTGACGGTGCGGACGATCCGCACGGCCGACGGGCGCACCCGTACGTACCGGCTGTTCGTCCCCGCGGGCGGTCGCGGAGTCGCTCCGCTGGTCGTCGCGCTGCACGGGGCGCTGGGCAGCGGCGCGCAGTTCGAGAAGACGTCGGACCTCGACGGTCTCGCGACGTCGAACACCTTCCTCGTCGCCTACCCCGACGGCGTCGGGCGCCTCGCCGACGGCTCGGGCGAGGCGCGCACGTGGAACGCCGGCGGCTGCTGCGGCCCGGCCGCGACCCGACGGGTCGACGACGTCGCGTTCCTGCGCGCGGTGGTGAAGGACGTGACGTCGGCGTACTCCGTCGACCCGAACCGCATCTACGCCGCCGGCCACAGCAACGGCGGGATGATGGCACTGCGCCTGGCGTGCGAGGCGTCGGACCTCTTCGCTGCGGTGGGGGTCCAGTCGGCGGTGCTCCAGGTCGCGACGTGCGCACCGCGGATCCCCGTGTCGCTCCTGCAGATCCACGGCACGGCCGACCAGGTCGTGCCGATCGCGGGCGGCCGCGGCAGCGGCATCGCGGGGGTGTCGTTCCCGCCGCCCGAGCAGGCGGCGACCACCCTCGCGGCCGCCGACAGCTGCGGCACCGACCCGGTGACCACCACCGACACCATCAACCCCGACCTCCAGCTCGCCACATGGTCGGGCTGCGCGTCGAGCACCGCCGTCGAGTTCCTCACCGTCGTCGGCGCGACCCACGGCTGGATGGGCCACCCCGCGTCGTCGGCCGCCGCCGAGCGCCTCGCGGGTACGCCGTACCAGAAGCTCGACTCCAGCCGGGCGATCTGGTCGTTCCTCGCCGCGCACCCGCGCACCTGATCGCAGCACCGCCCGCTCTCCGGACAGGAAACGCACGGCGGTTCCATGTCACCCTCCCCCGGAGCCACGGGAGGGGCAGGAGTGTCGGACGGGGAGAAGCCGAGCGCGGAGTCGATGCGCGAGGTGAAGCGGGAGTACAAGGAGCGCCGCAAGGCCGAGGAGCAGCGGGCCAAGGACGCGAAGGCGTACTGGGACCAGCAGACCGGCAAGAAGCCGAAGAGGAGCGGCGGCCGTGCCGTGGCGGTCGTGGCGCTCGTGGCTGCGACCGTGGGCGTGGCCGGAGTCGGCGCCGCGGTCGCGAAGGTCGGCCCGTTCGCCGCAAGCACCGCGTCGTCGAACGCCGCTGGAGCGACCCCCAGCAGCGCCGCGGCCTCACCGACCACGGCGTCTCCCAGCACAGCTGCCGCAACGACGTCGCCCACACCCTCCGCCTCAGCGCTGGACGCGGACCTCACGGACAAGCCCTTCGCCGGCACGCCGGCCGCCGCGTGGAAGGTGGGCGCGACGGGACTGGTCGCGCCGAAGGCCGCCCGCATCGGCATCTACCGCACCGGGCAGGTGAAGGCGGCGTACGCCATGGTCGTCGCCTACCTCACCAAGGCGCAGATGGACCCGCGCGTGACGTTCCAGGGAAAGATGGACCCGGTCCTCGCCACGCTCGGTCCCGGCTTCCCCAGTCACGCCAAGAGCAAGCACGCGCTGTGGGTGAAGACCAAGGGCAAGAAGGGGTTCGCCTGGGTCGACCTCGCCAACCGGTTCCACCCCGGTGACTGGAAGGCAGCCGCGCAGACCCGTGCGAAGGGCCGCATCTCCAAGGCGGTCATCAAGAACGGCTACCTGCGCATCCCCTACGTCTTCACGACGGCGTACTGGGTGAAGCCCACCAAGGGCGGAGTCGCGCGCGCCATCGCGATCCGACGCTCGGGCTACCTGCAGTTCGAGGGCTACGGCCCGCGCGGCGTGTGGATGAACGAGTGGTTGAGCAACTACACGAGCTCGGCGTCGGTGTGCGGCTCGGACTGGAAGCAGCCCGACTACCTCGAGGCGTGGATCAACGTCGACGCAGTGCCGCACCAGGGCGGCAGCCCGCTGCCGAGCTACGACCTCACCGACCCCGACGCCCCGGATCCCGACGGCTGCTTCACCGACACGAGCGGCTTCCGCTGAGCCGGTCTCGACTCGGCCATCAGCCCGCGGAGTTCGCGGCGCTGGCTTCGGCGACGACGGTGACGCCGCGGCCGGTGAGCAGCGACAGGAACGGCAGCCGCGCGACCGCGGTCATGCGCACGGTGACCGTCGTCGTGGTGACCACGACGGACGCGACGCGCAGCGAGCGCAGGCTGGTCGGTACGCCGCGGACGTAGGTGCGCACCGCAGCGCGTGCGGCGCGCGGGTCGAGCCGGAGGTCGCCGTGCGCGCCGCCGGCGTACACCGACGGCAGGTCGACCGCCTGCGCCCCGGCGAGGGCCGCGCCGTCGACGGTCGACTGCAGGGCACGGCGCTGCAGCCACAGCGAGCTCACGTCGGTGACCACGGTGACCAGCGTCAGGACGATGGCCACGACGCCGATCACCAGCGGCAGCACCGACCCGTCGTCGCGACGCATCCGGCTCACGGCGCGCTCCGGTAGCGGTCGACCGGCATCGACTCCTGCCCCGTGACCGTCACGCCCGGTCCGCCGAGGAGCGGCAGCGGGACGACCACCCGCACGGTGACGTCGACGCGGGATCCCGGCACGAGGCACCCGCCCACGCAGCGCACGGTCGGCCCCGAGCTCGAGACGCCCGCGTCCGACAGCACGAGCCGCGTCGCCCCACGAGCACGTGCGAGCCCCTGCGGCGGCGAGTCCGACATGACGTAGGCGCGAGCCCCTTCACGGGCAGCAGCCGTCGCGGCGTACGACGCCGACTGCACGGCCATCACGGAGATCACGCCGTACAGCAGCGGCACGAGCAGGCCGACCCCGAGCACGAGCACCTCGAGGACGGCCGTGCCGTCGTCCCCACGTGTCACGAGCTGCGCTCGCCCCCGGACCCCGCGGGTCACGGCTCCGCCAGGGCGTGGCCGGTGACGACGAGCGCCGACGGGCCGAGCAGCCCGATGAGCGGCAGACGCGCCCGGACCTCGACCTCTATCGCGACGACCCCCGCCTCGCGCACCGGCCGGGCGGACACCGACTCGACGACGCCGTCGGCGAACGACTGCGACAGCGCGTCCTCGATGCGTCGTCGGGCGAGCGCGGGATCGCCGCCCGACACGGCCGCGACGCGCGCCCCTTCCGCCGCGGCGGACTGCAGCGTCGACCGGACGTGCAGCGCGAGGCCGACCTGCACCACCGCGAGGAGCAGCAGGACGAGAAGCGGTACGACGACGACGAACCCGACGACGGCCGAGCCGTCGTCGCGCCGGAGCCGGTCCACCGTCAGGGCTTCGAGACCGACGTGATGGCGCGCTGCAGCACCGAGGTCAGCTGGCCGTCGGCGACGAGCCACAGCGCCGTGACGAGACCGGCGGTCATGACGGCGACGAGGACCCAGCCGGGGACGTCGCCGCGGTCGTCGAGACGGGAGCGCACGTCGACGACGACGCGGGCCGACAGGCGGGTGATGCGGGACTTCATGGTGGATCTCCAACGGTGAGAAGGGGTGTGCGGGGTCAGGGGTTGAGCGAGGACAGCGACGAGATGGCCGGGTAGAGCGCGACCAGCACCACGGTCGGCAGCACGAGGAACACGACGGGGACGAGCATGAGGACCTCCTTGCGGCCCGCGGTCTCGAGCAGCCCGCGGTGCAGGTCGGCGCGTGCGTCTCCGGCCTGCGCGCGCAGCACGTCGGCGAGCGGCGTGCCCCGCTGCACCGCGATCGCGACGCCGTCGACGAAGCGGCGTACCGCGGGGACGTCGACGCGTTCGGCCATCGCGTCGAGCGCCTCGGCGAACGGCACGCCCGACCCGGTGTCGTCGCAGGCGCGCCGGCACTCGACGGCGAGCGGACCGTGCGCGATGCGCGCGACGCGGTCGAGCGCCGCGACGGGCGACTCGCCCGCAGCGACCGCGAGCGCGAGCAGGTCCGCGACGGCCGGCAGGCCGAGCCGGATCGCGTCGCGCCGGCGCGCGACCGCGCGCGAGAGGCTCCGGTCGCAGAGCATCGCCCCGGCGACGCCGGAGAACGCGACGAGCAGCAGCGCGGGCGCGGGAGCCGAGAGCCGACCCTCGACCGCGAGGAGGAGCAGCACCGCGGCCGACAGCAGCACGCCGACGAGTCCCCACACGAGCTGCTGGAGCCGGAACGCCGTCGTCGGCTCGTCGGTGCGCCCGGCTGCGTCGAGACGCCGACGCAGCGCCGCGCCGTCGCCGAGCACGCCGTCGAGCCACGCCGCACCCTCGCGCAGCGACGGCCCGACCAGGCGCAGGAGGGTCGGCGTCCGACCGTGATCGGCGCGCAGCACCGACGGGCCGTCGAGGTACGGCGCGATCCGCTCGGCCGGTGTCGGCGGACGCCGGGCGGCGAGCCCGGCGGCGACGAGCAGCGCGCCACCGGCGGCCGCCGCGCCCACGAGCGCACCGACGGCGTTCATGCCAGCACCCGTTCGTCGCGGGGGAGCCGCCCGATCACACGCATCGCGACGTAGGCCGCCGCCGACATCGCCGCTGCGACGAGCAGCACCGCGACACCGCCCACCGAGTCGTACGCCGCCAGCGCACCCGGGCGCAGCGACAGGAACGCGAGCGTGGCCCACGGCGCCGCGACCGCCAGCCGGGCGGCGTTCACGGCCCACGCCTGGCGCGCCAGCAGCTCGGCGCGCGTGCGCGCGTCCTCACGGAGCACCGCCGACAGCGTGCGCAGCAGACGACCGAGCTCGGTGCCGCCCACGTCGCGCGAGAGCCGCAGCGCCTCGACGACGCGGTCGCCGACCGGGTCCGCGAGGTCGGCCTTGAGCCGGTCGAGGCATGCGTCGAACGAGCCGGTGACGCGATGGTCGGCGGCGAACGACCCGAACGACTCGCGCAGCACCTCGGGTCCTCGCTCGGCGAGCGCCGCGACGGCGTCGGGCAGAGACATGCCGGCACGCACGGCGGACGCGAGGTCGTCGACCGCGTCGGGCCACGCCGCCGACAGCTCCGCGCGACGACGACCCGCGCGGCGACCGGCAGCCCCGAGCGGCAGCCATGCGGTGACGACCGCGAACGCGAGGCCGACGGCGGCCGAGCCCGACACCAGCAGCATCACGAGGCCGCCGACTGCGCCCGCACCGAGGCAGGTCAGGACGACGCGCAGCACCGAGAGGTCGCGCAGACCCGCCTCGTCGAGCCGACGCCGGAGCGCACCGGTGCGCCGTGCGACCGGCTCGCTGGGAACGGACGGAGACGTGCGCGACTGCAGCACGAGCAGGATGCCGATACCGGCGAGGAGCCCGACGAGCGCGCCCATCACGCGTCCTCGAGAACGGTGCGCAGGTCGATGCCGTGCGCCTCGTACCGGTCGCCGTGCGGCGGGAATCCCTGCGCCCGCACCAGGTCTCCGCGTCGGGTGGTGAAGACGTCGGTCGTCTCGACGACGCCGTCCTCGATCCGCCCCGAGAGCGCCACGATCTCGCGCACGCGCCGACGACCGTCCGGACCGGTGCTCGCGTGCACGACGAGGTCGACCGCGCTCGCGACCGTCGGCACGATGTACGCCGCCGTCACGTTCTCGCCCGCGAGCATCGGGAGCACGCACAGCTTGGTGATCGCGTCGCGCGCCGAGTTCGCGTGCACCGACGTCATCCCGGGCATGCCGCTGTTGAGGGCGACGAGGAGGTCGAGGGCCTCGGCCTGGCGGACCTCGCCGACCACGAGCCGGTGCGGGCGCATCCGCAGCGCCTCGACGACCAGCCGCCGCAGCGTGATCTCGCCGGTGCCCTCGAGGCCGACCTGCCGCGTCTGCATCGCGACCCAGTCGGGCCGGTCGACGCGGACCTCGAAGACCTCCTCGCACGTGACGACGCGCTCGTTCGCCGGCACGGCGTTGAGCAGGCACGAGAGGAGCGTCGTCTTGCCCGCCTGGGTTCCGCCCGCGACGACGATGTTGAGCCCTGCGACGACGCTGGCCTCGAGGAACCGGGCGGCGCCGGAGGTGAGGGTGCCGATCGCGACGAGGTCGTCGAGCCGCGACGCCGGCAGCACGTGGCGCCGTATGTTCACCGCCCAGTGCCGCCGCGTGACGTCGGGGATGACGACGTGCAGCCGCGAGCCGTCCGGCAGCAGCGCGTCGACGAAGGGCTGGCTGACGTCGACCCGGCGCCCCGAGCTGCGCAGCATGCGCTCGACGACCTGGCGCACCGACCCCTCGTCGAGGACGACCGTCGTGAGCTCGGACCGTCCGCGCCGCGCGCAGAACACGCGCGACGGTTCGTTCCACCAGACCTCCTCGACCTCCGGGTCGTCGAAGAGCCTCTGCAGCGGGCCGTAGCCGCCGACCGCGGCCTGCAGCTCGTCGGCCCAGGCGTCGACGTCGGCGTACGCCGCTCCCTCCGCGGACTCGCGCAGGTCGAGCTCGTCGAGGACGTCGAGGATCGCGGTGCGCACGCCGCGCGGGTCGGCGAGCGGGTCGGTGCCGCGGTCGCGCACCAGAGCGCGCACACGCGCGACGACGAGGTCGTCGGCAGGCAGGGTCATGGCACGCCTCGGCAGGGATCGGGGCTCGCGCCCAGGAGATGGAGGTCCCGCGGCGTCCCTGCAGCACGGGGTGATGTGCAGACCCTAGGCACGGCAGCGGCCCCGGCGGGAGACCCGATCCCCGTCTGTGGATCGTGGCCTGAGCCTGCGCAGAGACCGTCGCCGCCGTGTGGGTGATGACGGTCGCCGGACGGTCCGTACCGGCTACCGGGAGTCAGGTCCGTCAGGTCGCGGACACAGCGTGGTCGAGCACCTCCGATGTGCTTGACGCTGCTCCGAACGGGTGACACGGTCGAACGACCACCCGGGCGACCGGCGCAGAGCGTGCCGCGGTCCCGGGCGTCCGGGGGGACACGTGCGGGCAGGGCGTACGACGGTCGGAGCACTCATGGCCGGAGCCCTGGTGGCCGCAGGCCTGGCGCTCGCCCCGGAGGCGGGCGCGGCCACCACCACCCTCACGGTCAACGCCAGCGCCGACACGTACACCAACGCGTCGTCGACGACCACGAACTACGGCTCGTCGTCGTCGCTCACGACCCGCACCTCCCCCGGCGCGGTGGCCTTCCTGCGGTTCGCGCTGCCGACCTTCCCGGCGGGCATGACCCTCACCGGCGCCACGCTGCGGCTGCGCACCACGTCGAACTCCGGCGCCGGCTCCACCGCGACCCAGAGCTTCACCGTCACGACCGACACCTGGACCGAGAGCGGCCTCACCTGGGCCACGATGCCGGCGCTGACCGGTACGCCGCTCGGCACCTCGCCCGTGATGCGCTCGCGCAGCACGACGTACACGACCACGTTCTCCACCACGCCGCTCGCAACGCTGTCGGGCAAGACGCTGTCGATCGCGATGCAGAGCAGCGGCACCGACTCGCTCATCGTCGGCTCGCGGCAGGCCAGCACGAGCTCGGCCCGTCCGCTGCTCACGCTCACGTTCACCAGCGCCGCCGACACCACCGCGCCCACGGCTCCCGGCAACCCGGCCGCGACCGTGAGCGGCTCGACCGTGGCGGTCACCTGGTCGGCGTCGACCGACGACACCGGCGTCACGGCGTACGACGTGCACCGCTCGACCTCGCAGGGCTTCACGCCCTCGCCGTCGACGCTCATCGGCACGACGACGTCGCTCGGCTACAACGACACCAACCGCCCGGCGGGCACCTGGTACTACCGGATCGTCGCGCGCGACGCGGCCGGCAACTCCAGCCCGCCCTCGGGCGTCGCGGTCGGGGTCGTGAGCCCGCCGCCCGACACCAGCGCGCCCACGCAGGTCACCGGGGTCACGGCCACGGTCACCGGCTCGAGCGTCGCGCTCGCGTGGGTCGCCGCGACCGACGACGTCGGCGTCACGGCGTACGACGTGCACCGCTCGACCACCCCGACGTTCACGCCGACCGCGTCGACGCTGCTGAGGAGCACGTCGTCGCTCGCGTGGACCGACACCGGAGTGCCGACCGGCACCTGGTACTACCGGGTCGTCGCGCGCGACCTCGCGGGCAACGCGAGCACGCCGTCGACCGGCGTCCGCGCCGACATCGCGCCGCCCACTGACACCACGGCGCCGTCGATGCCGGGCTCGTTCACCGGGTCGGTGAGCGGCACGACCGTCTCGCTCTCGTGGACGGCGTCGAGCGATGACACCGGCGTGACCGGCTACGACGTGCACAGCTCGACCGACCCGGCGTTCGTGCCGTCGGCCGCGACGCTGCTCGGCACGACCACCACGCTCGGCTGGACCGTGCAGAACCTCACCGTCGGCACGCGCTACTACCGCGTGGTCGCGCGCGACGCCGCGGGCAACTCGAGCACGCCGACCGCGCCCTGGGCCGGCACCGTGCAGCCGCCGGCGGACACCGCCGCCCCGAGCATCCCCGCCAACCTGCAGGCAAGCGCGACCGGCACGTCGATCACGGCCAGCTGGACCGCGTCGACCGACGACACCGCGGTCGCGGGCTACGAGGTGCACCGCAGCACCACGAGCGGCTTCACCCCCTCGACCGGCACCCGCCTGGGCACCACGACGCTCACGACGTGGACCGACACCGGCCTGGCCGCAGGCACCTACTACTACAAGGTGATCGCGTACGACGCCGTGCCGAACCGCAGCGCCGCGTCGACGCAGGCGTCGGCCACCGTGTCGCCGCCGCCGGGCGACACCACCGCACCGACGGCACCCACCGGGCTCGTCGCGTCGGCACCGGGCACCACGCCGCGGATCTCGTGGCTCGCCTCGACCGACGACACCGGTGTCGTGGCCTACGAGCTGCACCGCGCCGCCGACCCGTCGTTCACGCCCGGCACGGCGACGCTCGTCGGCACCACGTCGACGACGTCGCTCGACGACCCGACCGTGCCCACCGGCACGTGGGCCTACAAGGTCGTCGCCATCGACGGCGCCGGCAACCGCAGCACGGCGTCGAGCGCGCTGACCGTCGCCGTCGTGAGCGGCCCGGCGACCACGCTGTCGGTCGACGCGATCGCCGACACCTACGGCAACAACGGCGCACCCACCACGAACTTCGGCACGTCGTCGTCGCTCGCCTCGCGCGGCGGCCTCTACGTCTCGTGGCTGCGCTACGTGCTGCCCGCCAACCCCGGCACGGCGCCGCTCGCCTCGGTGACGCTGCGGTTCCGCACCAACAACGACGCCGTCGGTGCGCCGTCGATCGACACACACACGGTCTACTTCGCCTCCGACTCGTGGAGCGAGACGACGCTCACCTGGACCAACCAGCCCTCGCCGACCGGTCCGATCGCGGGCAGCATCCCGCCGGCTCCGGGCGTGAACACGGCCTACACCGCGCGCCTCGACCCCGCGGCGTTCCTTCCGAAGCTCGGCCAGCAGATCACGCTCGCCATCACCAGCCCCGGCGGCACCGACCCGCTGTGGTTCTGGTCGCGCAACCACGCCAACACCACCTACCACCCGTGGCTCGACTTCACGTTCGCGTCGCCGGTGGTCGCCGACGTGACGCCGCCGAGCTCCCCCACCGGCCTCGTCGGCGTCGCCGCCCCGAGCACCGCGCACATCGCCTGGGCCGCGGGCACCGACCTCAACGGCATCAAGTCCTACGACGTCGAGGTCTCCACCAACCCGTCGTTCCCGGCTGCCAGCACCACGGTCGTGAGGGGTGTGCCGCGGACGTCGTACGACGACCACAACAAGGCGATCGGCACGTACTGGTACCGCGTCACCGCGATCGACCCGTCGGGCAACCGCAGCGCACCGTCGGCCGCGCTGTCGGTCGACGTCACGAGCACCGCGACCGACGTGACGGTGATGGCTGTCGGCGACCTCGTCTGCGTGCCCGGCTCCGTCGTGTCGTCGAGCACGTGCCGCCACGCCGACGTCGCGTCGATGATCGCGGCGCAGGACCCCGACTGGTTCCTGCCGCTCGGCGACATCCAGTACGAGAACGGCATCTACGCCGACTTCATGGCGCCCACCGGCTACAACGGCTCGTTCTCGGAGTTCCTGCCGCGCACCCTGCCGATCGTGGGCAACCACGAGTACGCCGACCCCGCCGGCGCAGGCGTCGGCTACTTCCGCTACTTCGACCCGCAGAGCACCGGCCAGTTCGGCGCGAACCCCGGCGGCTACTACACCCGCACGATCGGCTCGTGGCGGCTCATCGTCGTCAACAGCGAGTGCTCCTCGGGCATCGAGAACGCCAACCAGATGCTGGCCGGGGGCTGCGGCATCGGCAGCCCCGAGTACACGTGGCTCGAGCAGGTGCTGCAGAGCAGCACCGAGAAGTGCACGATCGCCGCGTTCCACCGCCCGCGCTGGTCGACGCAGACCGCGAGCACCAACCCGTCGTCGTACCCGGAGATGGCCCCGCTGTGGGACCTCATGGCGCGGTACGGCGTCGAGCTCGGCGTCTCGGGCCACAAGCACGCGTCGGAGGTCTTCGCCCCGATCGGCGAGTCGAGCACCGGCGACCCGGTCGGCAGCGCGACCGGCATGCGCCAGTTCGTCGCCGGCGCCGGCGGCAAGAACCTCGGCCCGTTCGACCCGCTGTCGGGCGCGATCGGCACGCTCGTGCAGGCGCGCGACAACACGACGTTCGGCGGGCTGAAGCTCACCCTCCACGACGGCAGCTACGACTGGGCGTTCGTCCCCGTCGCCGGCCAGTCGTTCAAGAACGCCGGCACCACCGGATCCTTCAGCGGCACCAACGTCGCCTGCAGCTGACGCTCAGCCGACCTCGACCAGCTCCTCCGCGGGCGCGCGGCAGGCGCGGAGGGCTTCGTACCAGAGGACCAGCAGCGGTACGACGGCCCACGGGGCGCCCACGAGGGTGAGCGGCCACGAGACCTTGAGCGCGAGCAGGTGCGCGATCGGGTTGAGGTAGGTGAGCACGAAGACGCCGAGCAGCGCGAGACGCACCCGGCGCGAGGGGTGCCGGTCGAGCAGGACGAGCGCGGCCGGCACGGCGATGAGCAGGTCGTAGACGAGCAGGTGCGGCGAGGCGACGACGGTGGTGAACGCCGCGAGCGTCCAGACGTCGAGCCACTGGTCCCTCGGAGCGCGCCACGCGACGACGAGGAACACCACGGCGAGCCCTGCGCAGATCACGAGGCCGATCGTCTGAGCGGCGTTCGTGAGCGCCGGCGGCACGAGGCTGACGAGGAGCGCCGACGCGCTGAGCTGCTTCCACGCCTGACCGACGTTGATCTGCTCGTCGTAGCGCTCGGAGGTCAGCGCTCTGATCCAGGTGTGGATGCCGTCGACGCCGACGAGCGCCACCGACGCCGCTGCCGCGAGCAGTGCTATCGCGGTCCAGACCCAGAACGCCGACCAGCGTCGCTGGATCACGAAGGTCGGGGGCGCGATGAGCACCAGCTGCGGCTTGATGAGCCCGAGGCCGAACACCCCGCCGGCCAGGGCGTCGCGGCCCGCGACCAGCAGCCGCAGCCCCGCGGCCCAGACGAGCATCGAGACCGCGCTGTCCTGCCCCGCTCCGATCACCTCGAGCACCGGCTGGCAAGCCAGCACAGCGAGCACGACGACCACCCAGTCCTGCGCGAGGCGCGGGACGAGCGGCTTGAGGAGCACGATCGAGGCCGCGATCGCAGCGACCGACAGCAGCGTCCAGAGCACGCCGGCGACGGCGAAGGGCAGCGCGGCGAAGGGCACGTAGAGGATCGCGGTGAACGGCGGCCCGACGAACCATGAGACGTCGTCGCCCTTGCCGATGACGTCCCACTGCAGGCGCGCCTGGAAGTCGGCGTCGTACAGGTGCTGGAGCTGGCCGTCGAGCAGCAGCCTGCCGCCGGTCCAGTGCGCGAGGAAGTCGGGGAAGAGCGCGTTGCCGGTGTAGACGCGCAGGCCGTGCCCGAGCACCACGTTGAGCACGCTGGCGACGACGCCGAGCACGAGGAACGCGATCGAGTAGTTTCGCACCCGCTCGCGGTCGAGGAGCGCGTCGAGCCGAGCAGCGAGCTTCACTCTCCACTCCCCTGGCTCGTCCGACGCGAGCCAGGGTAGCGACGGCGGAGGGTCAGGCCCCCTGCGCCACGAGGGTGCGGATGGTGCGCAGCGCGACCGAGAGCGTCGCGAGGTCGAAGTCCTCGAGGGCGCCGATCTCGTCGAGCGTCGCGCGGGCGCGCGCGAGGCCCTCCGCCTGCTGGGCCTCCCAGGCCTCGATCCGCTCGAGCGGCTCGGAGATGCCGCGCGTGGACTCGAGCACGCGGCGAGTCATGCCGGTGAGCGCGCTGTAGAGGTCGGAGCGCAGCGCCGCGCGGGCCAGGGCGCTCCAGCGGTCGTCGCGCGGGAGCCGCGTGATGCGGGTGAGCATCCGGTCGACCTCGTAGCGCTCCGACAGCAGGAAGTAGAGGCTCGCGACGTCCTCGGCGTCGGCACCCGTCGCCTGCGCAACCTCGACGACGTCGAGCAGGCCGAACGCGTCGAGCAGGGCGCCGGAGTCGCGCGCGATGTCCTCGGGGGCGCCGAGCGCGACGAGCTCCGCGGTGCGTGCGGCGAGCCGCTCCTTCTCCACGCCGACGAGCAGGTCGGGAACCTGCGGCGCGAGGCGGGCGATGTCGGCGCGGAAGCGCGCGACCTCCGCCTCGACGTCGACCGTGCCGCCGCGCGCGGTGAGCACCCAGCGGGTCGCGCGGTCGAGCAGGCGGCGCGACTCGAGGAACAGCGCGCACTGCGCCGCGGTGGGCACCAGGTTGTCGAGCGCCTCGACCCGCTGCCAGAACGACGGCAGGTCGAACACCTCGCGCGCGACGGTGTAGGCGCGCGCGATCTCGACCGGGCCTGCACCCGTCTCCTCGCCCGCGCGGAACGCGAACGTGATGCCGCCGCGGTTCACCATGTCGTTGACGACGACCGTGGTGATGATCTGGCGGCGCAGCGGGTGCGAGTCGAGGATCGACTCGTAGCGCTCGGCGACCGGGTCGGGGAAGTAGCTGCGCAGCACCCGGCCGAACCACGGCTCGTCGGCGATGCTCGTCTCGAGCAGGTCGTCGGTGAGCGTGATCTTCGAGTACGCCACGAGCACCGCGAACTCGGGCGAGGAGAGCCCGTCGCCGGCGGCGTACAGAGCGTCGATCTCGGCGTCGGTGGGCAGGAACTCCAGCGCCCGGTCGAGGTCGCCGCGCGCCTCGAGCGAGGCGATGAAGCGCTGGTGCACCGTGAGCATCGAGTGCGCCTGCACGCGCGCGTTGCCGAGCAGGATGTTCTGCTCGTAGTTGTCGCGCAGCACCAGGTGGCCGACCTCGTCGGTCATCTGCGCCAGCAGGGAGTTGCGCTGCTTGGCCGTGAGGTCGCCGTCGCGCACGACGCGGTCGAGCAGGATCTTGATGTTGACCTCGTGGTCGGAGGTGTCGACGCCGGCGGAGTTGTCGATGGCGTCGGTGTTGATGCGTACGCCGCCCCGCGAGGCCTCGATACGACCGAGCTGGGTGAAGCCGAGGTTGCCGCCCTCGCCGACCACGCGGCAGCGCAGAGCACCGCCGTCGATGCGGATCGCGTCGTTGGCCTTGTCGCCGACCTCGGCGTTGGTCTCGTCCGACGACTTCACGTAGGTGCCGATGCCGCCGTTCCAGAACAGGTCGACCGGCGCCGTGAGGATCGCGCGCATGAGCTCGGCCGGGGTCATCGCCACGACGCCGTCGGGCAGTCCGAGCACCTCGCGCACCTGGGGGCTGATCGGGACGGATTTCGCGGAGCGCGGGTAGATCCCGCCGCCCTCGCTGATCAGCTCGTGGGTGTAGTCGGCCCAGCTCGAGCGCGGCAGGTCGAAGAGCCGCTTGCGCTCGGCGTACGACGTCGCGGCGTCGGGGCTCGGGTCGAGGAAGACGTGGCGGTGGTCGAACGCCGCGACGAGGCGGATGTGCTCGGAGAGCAGCATGCCGTTGCCGAAGACGTCGCCGCTCATGTCGCCGACGCCGACGACGGTGAAGTCCTCCTCCTGCGTGTTCAGCCCGAGCTCGCGGAAGTGGCGCTTCACCGACTCCCACGCGCCGCGGGCCGTGATGCCCATCGCCTTGTGGTCGTAGCCCGCCGAGCCGCCGGAGGCGAAGGCGTCGCCGAGCCAGAAGCCGTAGGAGATCGCGACCTCGTTGGCGATGTCGCTGAAGGTGGCCGTGCCCTTGTCGGCTGCGACGACGAGGTAGGTGTCGTCGCCGTCGTGGCGCACGACCGCCTTCGGCGGCACGACCTCGCCGTCGACGAGGTTGTCGGTGACGTCGAGGAGCGCCGAGATGAACGTGCGGTAGCAGGCGATGCCCTCGGCGAGCCAGGCGTCGCGGTCGACGCTCGGGTCGGGCGAGGTCTTCACGTAGAAGCCGCCCTTGGCGCCGACCGGCACGATGACCGCGTTCTTCACCATCTGCGCCTTGACCAGGCCGAGGATCTCCGTGCGGAAGTCCTCCCGGCGGTCCGACCAGCGCAGGCCGCCGCGCGCGACAGCGCCGAAGCGCAGGTGCACGCCCTCGACGCGCGGGCTGTAGACCCAGATCTCGTACTTGGGCCGCGGCGCGGGCAGGTCGGGCACGAGCGCCGGGTCGAGCTTGAAGCTGGCGTAGGACTTCACCGAGCCGTCGGCCGCGGGCTGGAAGAAGTTGGTGCGCAGCGTCGCCATGATGAGCGCGAGGAACGAGCGCAGGATGCGGTCCTGGTCGAGCGAGGCGACGTTCTCGAGCGCGAGCTCGACCTGCTCGCGCTGCGCCGTGGTGTCGGCGTCGCGGTCGCCGGCGTACGCCGGGTCGAAGCGCGTCTCGAACAGCCGCACCAGCATCCGGGCGATCGGGACGTTGGCGAGGATGCACTGCTCGATGTAGGCCTGGCTGAAGCTGGTGCCCGCCTGGCGCAGGTAGCGCGAGTACGCGCGGAGCACCACGGCCTGCCGCCAGGTGAGGCCCGCGGCCACCACGAGCGCGTTGAGGCCGTCGACCTCGGCCTGGTCGGTCCACGAGGCACGGAAGGCGTCCTGGAAGCGCTTCTTGAGGCTCTCGAGCTCGAAGGCCTGACCTGCCTCGACGCGCAGGCCGAAGTCGTAGATCCACATCGCACCCGCGGGCGACTCGATGTCGTAGGGGCGCTCGTCGGTGACCTCGACGCCCATCTGCTGCAGGACGGGCAGCACGGTCGCGAGCGAGATCGCGCCGCCGCGGCGGTAGATCTTGAACCGGCGCTCGCCGGCCGCGCCGTCGAAGGGCTCGTAGAGGTTGAGCGCGACGTCGCCGTCGGCGACCAGGCCCTCGAGCTGGCGGATGTCGGAGACGCCGGTGCGCGCCGGGAAGTCCTCCTTGTAGGCCTCGGGGAAGGCGTCGTCGTACGCCTTGAGCAGGCGGCTGGCCTCCTCCTCGCCGCACTGGTCGACGAGCGCCTCGGCGAACTCGTCGTCCCACGAGCGCGTCGCCTCGGTGAGGCGCGCCTCGAGCGGGTCGTGGTCGACGACGGGCAGCGTCTCGCCGCGGTGCGTGCGCACGACGAAGTGCAGGCGCGCGAGCATCGACTCGGTGACGCGCGCGGTGTAGTCGACGAGGTCGGTGCCGAACTCCTCCTTGAGGATGTCGGCCATCCGCAGGCGGACCGTGGTCGTGTAGCGGTCGCGCGGGAGGTAGACCAGGCAGGAGACGAAGCGGCCGTAGCGGTCGCGGCGCATGAACAGCCGGGTCTGGCGCCGCTCCTGCATGTGCATGACGGCGAGCGCGGTCTCCGAGAGCTCGTGCTCGTCGATCTGGAACAGCTCGTCGCGCGGGTAGGTCTCGAGGACCTGCAGCAGGTCCTTGAACGAGTGGCCGTCGGGACGGAACCCCGAGGCGTCGAGCACGTCGGCCACCTTGCGCCGCAGCACCGGCACGTTGAGCACCGACTGGAGGTACGCCGACGACGTGAACAGGCCCAGGAAGCGGCGCTCCCCCACCACGCGACCCTCGGCGTCGAAGGCCTTCACGCCGACGTAGTCGAGGTAGGCCGAGCGGTGCACGGTGGAGCGGCTGTTGGCCTTCGTGAGCACGAGCACGTGCGGCTCGCGCGCGTAGGCCTGCACCTCGGCCGACAGCGGGAGGTTCTTCCCGACCTGGCGGTCGGACCGCATGATGCCGAGGCCCGTGCCGGGCACGGCGTCGAGCGACGTGCCGTCGTCGGAGAGGACGTACTCGCGGTAGCCCAGGAACGTGAAGTGCTCGTCGACGAGCCACCGCAGCAGCGCGACCGACTCCTCGATCTCGACCGGGTCGGCGCCCGCGGGCGGCGTCGCCTCGAGCTCGTCGGACACGGTGATGACGCGCTGGATCATGCGCGGCCAGTCCTCGACCGCCTCGCGCACGTCGCGCAGCACGGTCTGCACCGTCTGCTCCACGGCGCGCAGGTCGTCGGGGTCGGTCTCGCGGTCGATCTCGACGTGCATCCACGACTCGACGATCGCGTCGGACGGGGCGCCGGCTCCGTGGTCGACGTCGATCACGCCGAGGTGGGCGCCCGCGACGTCGCGCTCGACGACGAACTGCGGGTGGATCACCGTGTGCACGGCGCGGCCCATCTGGCCGAGCGCGGCGGTGACGGAGTCGACGAGGAACGGCATGTCGTCGGTGACGATCTCGAGCACGGTGTGCGCGGAGGCCCAGCCGTTGCCCTCGAGGGTGGGGCTGAACGCGTGCACGACGGCGGTGCCCTGCGGACGGTTCTCCGCCGTACGCCGGTGGCTCACCACCGCGCCGAGCACGTCGACCGGGTCGCGGCCGACGAGGTCCTCGGGGGCCACGTGGCGGTAGTAGCGGCGGACGAGCATGTCGAGCTCGGGGTCGCCCTTGCCGGCCTCGACCGCGCGGTCGAGGAGGTCGGCCTTCGCCTCCTCGAGGCGCCGGGAGGCGGGTGCGGTGACCGGGGTGCGCCGAGGGGGCGCCTCCGACGGGGTCGCCGGGGCAGGGACATCCACGATGTCGGACACGACCAGTCCTCGCGAGATCAGCGCCGCACGCCGTTGTGCGACCCCGACAGACTAGTCCGGGGCGACCCCCTGGGAGGGGACCTGGACGCTCCCATACGGCATCCTGGGGTTTCCGCACCGTCCGACCCGGAGGGATCACGTGGCCACGAGCCTGACCTGCCATCTCCCCATCCCCGCCGACCCGCACGCGGCCTTCCTGCTGCTGTCCGACCCGGACTACGTGCGCGAGGTTGCGGAGCGGACCGGCGGCCACGACGTCGAGATCACGGTGGAGCCGGCCGACGACGGCGGCGCCACGATCCGCTCCTTCCGCGTGCTGCCGGCCAAGCTGCCGTCGTACGCGAAGGCGCTCGTCGGAGAGACGGTCACCATCCACGAGACGCGCGTCTTCGGGCCCGCGGCCGAGGACGGCACCCGCGACGGCACCATCGAGGTCACCTTCGGCGGCGCCCCGGCGCACGTGACGGGGACGATGCGCCTCGAGGGGTCCGACACGAGCAACGTCGAGGTCGTCATGCAGGTCAAGGCCTCGGTGCCGCTCGTGGGCGGCAAGGTCGAGCGGCTCTGCGCCGACCAGATCGGCGCCTCCATCACCCGTGAGGCCATCGTCGCGGCCGAGCGCACCGGCTGAGCCCGCCCGCACGATCCGCACGCACGACCAGCCCGCACGACCAGCCGGCACGACGCGCCCGCACGACCCGGCCGATCGACGCGCCGACCTGGCCGTTCGTACGGGGTCCCTGCGACCGGCCGCGGCTACCGTGGGTGCCGAGCGGTATGTCCTGGGAGGGCCTCATGCTGGTACGTCTGCGCCGGGTGCTGCACAGCGCCGACGGCGCGTCGGCGGTCGAGTACGCGATCATCGTGTCGCTCGTCGCCGCGGTCATCGTCGCCGTCGTCTTCCTCCTCGGCTCCCGCACGCACTCGCTCTACTCCGCGAGCAACAGCTGCATCGGCACCCAGGGCTCGGGCTGCTGACGCCGACCCGTCCCTCCCGCACGGCCCCCTCCTCGTTCGGCGTACTTCGTCGCGCTGCGTGATCACCAGCCTGCACCCCGCGCCCGATCTGCCCCGGGATCAGCCGATGCGCTGCCCGGGAACCCACCGTTCGGACGATCCGACGGCCACGCTGCGTCACTACGGTGAGCGCACGCCGAGGGTGGGGGCGACGGCCGGGGGGAACCAGCTGTCGTCGGCGCCCGGAGCTGACGCCGTCCCGCCGGGACGCGTGGCGTCGAGATGTCCTGGTCTCACGCACCACCACACCGCACCGACCAGCTCTGGGGGCTCGACAATGATCACTCGTATCCGCACCACGCTCCGCCGCGACGAGGGCGCCTCGGCCGTGGAGTACGGCCTGCTCGTGGCCGCCATCGCCGCGCTCATCGTCGGCGTGGTCTTCCTGCTCGGCAGCCGCGTGAAGTCCACGTTCAGCACGACCGAGAGCTGCATCAGCGCCGCTGACAGCACCTGCTGATCACCTCTGGCACGTCCCCTGGCCCGCAGCGCCGTCCTGGCGTTGCGGGCCAGGTCCGTCCGGGGGCCAGGATGCTCCCGTGACGCGACTGCTGCTCGAGCTCGTCGGCTGGGCCGGCTCCGTGCTCGTGATCCTGTCCCTCGCCCAGGCGCGGGTGCTCCGGTTCCGGGTGATGAACCTCGCCGGCGCCCTGCTCGCCACCCTCTACAACGGCGTCCTGGGCATCTGGCCGTTCGCGGCGATGAACGCGGTCATCGCCGTCATCGACCTCTACTGGCTGCGCCGCCTGCTGCGCGAGCGGCACGACCCGGTGGCCTACTCCGTCGTCGAGGTGGGCGCGGGCGACGCCTACCTCGCCCACGTCGTCACCAGCCACCTCGACGACATCCACCGCTTCCAGCCGTCCTACGCGCTCCCCGCCGACGACGCGTCCCGTCGCGCGTACGTCGTGCAGCGCGACGCCGAGACCGTGGGCGCCGTCGTGGTGCGGGAGGACGGCGACGGCACCGCGGTCGTCGAGCTCGACTACGTGACGCCGCGGTTCCGCGACTTCACCCCGGGCGAGTTCGTCTACCGGCGCAGCGGGATGTTCGCGGCCGACGGCATCGTGCGGCTCGTGGCCGACGACGAGCTCGGCACGCAGCGGGAGTACCTCGCGCGCGTGGGCTTCCGCGAGGAGGACGGCCGCTGGGTCCGCGACGTGGAGCCGCTCGCCGCCTGATTCAGCGGTCGATGTGCGACATGTCGGGGTAGCGGTCGCCCACGGCCTCGGGCACGGCAGCGGCGAGCGCGTCGGCCTCCTCCGGCGTCAGCGCGATGTCGGACGCGGCCGCGTTCTCCTCGATCCAGCGCCGCCGCTTGGTGCCCGGGATCGGTACGACGTCGTCGCCGCGCGCCATCAGCCACGCCAGGGCGAGCTGCGCCGGCGTCACGCCGCGCTCGTCGGCGGCCGCCCGCAGCGCCTCGACGCCGCGCTGGTTGGCCGCGAGGTTCTCGTCCGAGTAGCGCGGGGCGACCCGACGGAAGTCGTTGGGCGCCAGGTCGTCGGTGCCGCCGACGGTGCCGGACAGCAGGCCGCGGCCGAGCGGGCTGTAGGCGACGAACCCGATGCCGAGCTCGCGCGCGGTCGGGATGATCTCGTCCTCGACCTCGCGCCACCACAGGGAGTACTCCGTCTGCAGCGCCGTGATCGGGTGCACGGCCGCCGCGCGGCGCAGGTTGGCGACGGAGCACTCGGAGAGGCCGAGGAACCGCACCTTGCCCGCCTGCACCGCCTCGGCCATCGCGCCGACGGTCTCCTCGATCGGCGTACGCGGGTCGACGCGGTGCTGGTACCAGAGGTCGACGTGGTCGACGCCGAGCCGGCGCAACGAGTCGTCGATCGCCTGCCGCACATAGGCAGGGCTGCCGTCGATGACGCGCTCGCCCGACGGCCCGACCTTGTTGGCGAACTTCGTCGCGAGCTGCACCTCGTCGCGGCGCCCGGCGATCGCGCGGCCGACGAGCTCCTCGTTCACGAACGGGCCGTAGATGTCGGCGGTGTCGATGAGCGTGACGCCGAGGTCGATCGCCCGATGGATCGTGGCCACCGACTCGTCGTCGTCGCCCGGTCCGTAGGACTGCGACATGCCCATGCAGCCCAGACCCTGCGCCGACACCTCCAGCGCCGCCGACCCGGTGCCCAGCGTGCGTCGTCCGACCGTCATCGCGGTCTCCCTTCGTCGGTCCTACCGTGCCACGGCCGCGGCGAGCCGTCGCGGGGCCGTCCCGCGCCCGGTCTGCGTTCAGGCGGGCAGCTCAGCCCAGCGCCGCGTGCACCTCGGCCGCGGCGCGCTCGCCCGACTCGAGGGCGCCCTCGACGTACCCGCTCCACACCGTCGCCGTCTCGGTGCCGGCCACGTGCACGAGGCCGTGCGGCTCCCGGATGAGGTGGCCGACGGTGGTGAGGACGCCGGGCGGCATGGTGGCGCCGTAGCAGCCGCGCGACCAGCGCTCGGCGGTCCAGTCCTGGTCGACGTAGTCGATCGGATCCGCGGCCTTGGGGCCGAGGTGGCGCACGAGCACCTCGATCGCGGCCTCCTGGCGCGCCTGCGGGCCGTCTGCCGCCACGCGGCGCCCCTTGACCGACTCGAAGAAGCCCGCGAGCAGCCCCACCTGCGACCCGGGCGGCGTCGCGTCGAAGACCGGGTCGAACGGCGACTCGTCGTCGGTGAGGAAGCCGTTGTGCCCGTCGGCGCGCCAGAACGGCTCGCTGTAGGCGATCCAGGCCTTGATGGTGCTGCCCATCGCCTGCCGCTCGAGGAGCCGGCGACGGTCCTGCGGCAGCCCGGGCTCCCACGCGATCTCGGTGGCGAGCGGCGGTGGCACCGCGACCACCGCGCGGCGGCCCACGACGGCGTCGCCCGCCGCGGTCGTGACGACGACCCGCTCGTCGTCCTGCTCGATCGCGACGACCGGCGTCTCGAGCCGCACGGCGTCGCCGAGGGTCTCCGCGAGCAGGACCGACGAACGGTGCAAGCCGCCGTGGAAGAGGAGGTTCTGCGCGCCGCCCGGCCCCGCGGCGAGCAGCACGAGCAGACCGCCGGACGCCTTGCAGTAGAAGAGGAAGAACAGGTACGACAGCTCGCGCGCCTCGCAGCAGAACACCGCGCGGCACACGGAGTTCATCAGCTCACGGATGTCCTCGCTCGACGTCCTGCCCGCCACCCACGACGCCACCGACTGCGAGTCGTGCTCGACCGCCCGCGGGTGCGCCCACGGCCGCGATGTGTCGAGCCGTGCGGCGTCGCGGTCGAGGGCCTTCGACAGCCGCAGCAGGCGCAGCCGGTTCGGCGTACCGAGCACCCGGTCGAACTCCTCGCCCGGCGCGCGGCCGAAGCGGCCGCGGAACCCGACCGAGCACTCGCCCTCGAGCCAGGTCGGGTAGCGCTCGAGCCCCTGCGCGCGGGTGAGTGCGTCGAGGCGCGACTGCGTCGGGCCGAGCCACATGCCGCCGAGGTCGATGTCGTGCCCGGCGACGACGCCCGGGCAGGTGCGCCCGCCGACCCGGTCGCGCGCCTCGAGGACGACGACCGAGCGCCCCTTCTCCGTCAGCCGCTGCGCCGCGCGCAGCCCCGCGAAACCTGCCCCCACGACCACGCAGTCCACCGTCACGCCAGCACCCTAGGTGCGCCGACACGGGCGCGACGGGGAGACGGAGCGTCTCATCGATCCGCAGGGTCAGCCCGACGGCTCCCGCCGGACCCTGACCTCGCCCACGGTGGGGCGGTAGCCGAGCGACGCGTTGAGCGCTCGGATGCCCACGTTCTCCTCCTCGTTGGAGGTGACGACGCGTACGACGCCGTCGCGCGCCGCGATGGAGTGCAGGTGCTGCTTGGCCAGCCGGGCGAACCCACGACCGCGTGCCGACGGTACGGTGCCCGTGTAGACGACGGTCCACTCCTCGCCCGAGGCGCGGTGGCAGCCGATCACGGCTACCGGAGTGCCGTGCTCCTCCAGCCACAGCAGCACCGGGGCGTCGAACATGCCCGCGTAGAGGTCCGGTCCGGCCGGTCCGAAGACCTCCGCCTCCGGGCTGGTGTCCGAGTCGAGCCACGCCTGGGCCACCGCCGCGGGCGGCGACCAGGAGTCCACCCGGTGCACCGTGACGTCCGGAGCGCCCGGCGGGTCCGGCGTCCCGGAGCCCACCTCGAGGTAGGAGCCCACGCTGTGCTGCACGGGCTCGAACCCCCAGCGCGCGACCGCGGCGAGCGAGCTCTGGTCGTCGTCGCGGACGCTCCCCATGACCGCACGGCCCTCGAGGTGCGGTTCGGCACGTCGCCACAGCCTCGAGCCGGTACCCGCACGTCGTCCACCGGGTGCGACCACGACGGCCGCGCGGACCGCACCGTTCATGGGTGCGGGCAGCACCGCGAGGCTCATCGCGGCCAGCCCTCCGCGGTCGTCGGCGACCACCTCGTGGTGCACGACGGGCGCAGCCTCACCGGTGACGGTGCGCCGGTGGATGCGGTCGTCGAACCACGGCTGGGCATCGACCAGCAGGGCCACCTCCGCGCCGACGTCGTCCGACGCGGAGGGACGAGTCTCGCCGCCACCCATGCCCGACAGGGTAGGACCGCGGCCGCGGCGCCACGGTCGATCCGGTCAGCCCATGTGCGGGTAGGTGTGGTCCTTCGGGGGGACGAGGGTCTCCTTGAGCGAGCGGGTCGAGGTCCACCGCATGAGGTTCTGCGGGGCGCCGGCCTTGTCGTTGGTGCCCGAGGCACGCGCGCCGCCGAAGGGCTGCTGGCCCACCACGGCGCCGGTCGGCTTGTCGTTGATGTAGAAGTTGCCGGCCGCGAACCGCAGCGCCTCGGTCGCGTGGGCGACGGCAGCGCGGTCCTGGGCGATGATCGAGCCGGTCAGCGCGTAGGGCGACACCGACTCCATCTGGGCGAGCATCTCGTCGTACCGGTCGTCGTCGTAGACGTGGACGCCGAGGAGCGGGCCGAAGTACTCGTCGCGGAAGAACTCCGACGACGGATCGGTGTGCTCGACGACCGTCGGGCGGATGAACCAGCCCTCGCTGTCGTCGTAGGTGCCGCCCGCGATGATCGTCGCGTCGGGGTCGGCCTTCGCGCGGTCGATCGCGCCGGTGACGCGGGCGAACGCGCGGTCGTCGATGACGGCGGCCATGAAGTTCGAGAAGTCGGTCGTGACGCCCATCGAGAGGCCGTCGACGGTCGAGGCGAGGTCGTCGCGCAGCGTCTTCCACAGCGAGCGAGGGACGTAGGCGCGCGACGCCGCGGAGCACTTCTGCCCCTGGTACTCGAACGACCCGCGGACGAGCGCCGTGCGCAGCACGTCGACGTCGGCGCTCGGGTGCGCCACGACGAAGTCCTTGCCGCCGGTCTCGCCGACGATGCGCGGGTAGGAGCGGTACGACGCGATGTTCTCGCCGACGGTCCGCCACAGCTGCTGGAAGACGCGGGTCGAGCCGGTGAAGTGGATGCCCGCGAGGTCCGGGTCGGACAGCACGACGTCGCTGGTCTCGACGCCGTGGCCGGTGACCATCGTGATGACGCCCGGCGGGAGGCCGGCCTCGGTCAGCAGCTCCATGAGGTAGTGCGCGGCGAGCTGCTGGGAGTGGGCCGGCTTCCAGATGACGACGTTGCCCATGAGCGCCGGCGCCGTCGGCAGGTTGCCCGCGATGGCCGTGAAGTTGAACGGCGTGACGGCGTACACGACGCCCTCGAGCGGTCGGTGGTCGACGCGGTTCCACACGCCCGGCGAGGAGATCGGCTGCTCCTCGAGGATCTGCCGGGCGAAGCCGACGTTGAACCGCCAGAAGTCGATGAGCTCGCAGGCCGAGTCGATCTCGGCCTGGTAGCAGGTCTTCGACTGGCCGAGCATCGTCGCGGCGTTGAGGGTGTCGCGCCACGGGCCGGCGAGGAGGTCGGCGGCCTTGAGCAGGATGGCCGCGCGGTCGTCGAACGACATCGCGCGCCATCCGGGAGCGGCGGCCTTCGCAGCGCCCATCGCGGCGCGCGCGTCGTCGTGCGTCGCGCCGCGCAGGGTGCCGAGCACCTCGTGGCGGGCGTGCGGCTGCACGACGTCGATCTGCTCGCCGCTGCCCATCCGCCGCTCGGCGCCGATCGCGCAGGGCAGATCGATGCGCTCCCCCGCCATCGCGACGAGCCGCTTCTCGAGGCTCGCGCGCTCGGGCGACCCCGGCGCGTACATGCGCACGGGCTCGTTGGTGGGGGCGGGCGGGCGGGTGACGGAGTCCATGGGTGCTCCTCGGCGTGGGGCTCGTGGCCGGCAGGGCGGCGCGGGGTGGGCGCCGGGCCCATCCTGCTACGCCGCAGCCTGTTACGTCGCGGCGCGCGGGGCCCGCTCAACCGAGCAGGTCGGGGATCTCCTGCGTGGCGAACCACATGAGCTCGTGCTCGACCAGCGACACGGCCGCGAGGGCCTGCCCGTCGCCGGCCTGGGCCTGCGGGAGGCGACCGAGCGCGAGCACGATCTCGCCCTCGGCGTCGGCGTCGTCGACGTGGACCGAGCGGCACTGCGAGATGCCGACCTCGGCGCCCACGAGGACCGCGGTGGGGTCGTCGTCGGCGGCCGGGTCGGGCGACACGACGGCGTCGTCGACGTCGGCCGCGACCACCACGCGGCGGGGCTCGCCGGACGTCGCGGCGATGGCGAGCAGCGAGTCGTACGCCGCGGCCATGAGCGCGGCGTACTCGAGCTCCTCGTCGTCGGCGCCGGCACCGAAGGACGACCGCAGCGCGGAGGTCACGGCGTGGGCGCGCAGCGGCGCGGCACCGATCCGGCCCGAGCGGTGCAGGTCGCCGAGACCGGCGACGGTGAGAGGCAGGTAGACGCGCACGGGGTCAGCATGCCGCAGCGGGTCGTGGCCGCGCGCGGCGCCGTACCGGATGCCTCACGCCGCACGCGGGTCGGGCGAGGAGCCTCCGGCGCGCTACGACGACGGCTCGGGCGGCGGCGCGGCCTTCTTCTTCGGTGCCGGCGCGGCCGCCTTCGACGGGCCGGCGAGCGAGCGCGACGGCGCGGAGGAGACCTGCGCGGGCTTGACCGCCGGCTCCGGCGCCTTCGCCGGAGTCTTCTTCGCGGGCTTCGCCTCGGTCGCGGGCTTCGCCTCGGTCGCGGGCTTCGCCTCGGTCGCGGGCTTCACCTCGGTCGCGGGCTTCGCGTCGGGCGCGGGCTCGACCGCTTTCGCAGCGGTCGTGCGCGGTGCGGCGCGACGGGTGGCCGGCGCCGTGGTGGGCGCGGGTCCGCGGTTGCTGGGGGCCTTGCGCTTGCTGCGCGGCACGGTGTCGAGGAGCTCGTGCAGCGACGAGACGAGGCACTCGGCGAGGACGTCGACGTCGTTCATGGCGTCGCGGTCGGCGTTGAGCCCGAAGTACATCCCGCCGTCGTAGGACGTCAGGCCGATCGAGACCGCCTGCCCCTTGGCCAGCGGCACGACGGGGTAGGCGCCGAGCATGAGGGCGCCGCCGGCGTAGAGCGGGAACTGCGGGCCGGGCACGTTGGTGACCACGAGGTTGAACATCCGCCGCGACCAGTCGTTGGCGGTGCGCGCGGCGGCGGCGTGCAGCGTGGGCGGTGCGAAGCCCGCGATGCCGACGAGCGCCTGCGCGCCGACCATCTGGCCCGTCGACTTGAGCTGCTCCATCTCGTAGGAGATGCGGTGCAGCCGTACGACGGGCTGGGGCTCGCCCACGGGCAGGTCGACGAGGAACGCCGCGATGTGGTTGCCCGACGACTCCTCGCCGGTGCGGACGCTGACCGGGACGAGAGCGCGCACCTGCGACCGCGACGACACCGACTCGCCGCGCGTCATCATCCACTCGCGCAGCGCGCCGGAGACGACGGCGAGCACGACGTCGTTGATCGTGCCGCCGTGGTGGCGGCGGATCGCCTTGAAGTCGTCGAGGCGCATCGCGGCGGTGCCGAAGCGCCGTGCCTCGCCTATCGGGGCGTTGAGCGGGTTCGACGACGGCGGCCGCGCGATCGTGAGCGCCGCCGACGCGAGGCCCGCAGCGCGGCGGAGCACGCGCTCGGTGGTCTCGCGCACGTCGACCGCGCCGCTGCGCACGGCGTCGATCGCCGCGGCGGGGCTGCGCACGATCTCGCTGACGGCCGTCGCGACGAGGTCGATGTCGCTGGGCTCCTTGCGCGGCGTCCAGCGCACGGCCGCCGGTCGCTGCGGGTCGGGCTCGACGTCGAGGATCACCTGGCCGATGTCGACCGCGCCGGCACCGTCGACCATCGCGTGGTGGGTCTTGGTGAGCAGCGCGAAGCGGCCGCCGGAGAGCCCTTCGACGAGGTACATCTCCCACAGCGGGCGGTTGCGGTCGAGCGGCCGCGACATGATGCGGCCGACGAGCTCGCGCAGCTGGGCGTCGCTGCCCGGGCGCGGGAGCGCGGACCGGCGTACGTGGTAGGCGACGTCGAACTCCTCGTCGTCGACCCACACCGGGTTGGCGATGCGGCCGGGCACCCAGCGGACCTTCTGGCGGTAGCGCGGCACCAGCGCGATGCGGTCCTGGATGAGGCTGACGAGGCGCCCGTGGTCGAAGCCGGTCTCGGGCGCCTGGAAGATGACCACGCCGCCCACGTGCATGGGCGTGGTCGGCTCCTCGAGGTAGAGGAACGACACGTCGAGAGGGCTGAGCCGGTCGACCATCGCACCTCCTCCGCCAGCGGGCCGTCCGCGGATCATCGTGTCACGGGCGCCCCGCGGTCGCTCCCGGATCCGGCGGTCGAGCAGCGTCAGGAGAGGTCGCGGCCGAACAGCGCCTCGAGCTCGACGAGCGTCTCGGCGTACGACGTGTGCAGCACGCCGACCATGCCGACGGCCACGGCCGCCTCGATGTTGTGGCGGATGTCGTCGACGAACACGACCTCCTGCGGCGCGAGGTCGATCAGGTCGAGGGTGTGCTCGAAGATCCGCGGCTCGGGCTTGCGCATGCCGACCTCGCCCGAGATCACGACGACGTCGAACATCTCGTCCCACCCGTCGCGCGGGTAGTCGTTGCCCCACGAGTTCGACAGCAGGCCGGTGCGCAGGCCCGACACGCGGGCCCGGCGTACCAGGGCGGCCATGTCGGGCGCGTGCTCGAACTTCGCGAACATCCGCTCGAGCAGCCCGGCCGCCCCGTGCTCGCGACCGGTGCGCTCGGTGAGCGCCTCGGCCAGCTTCTCCTCGAAGTCGGGCACGGTCATGTCGCCGCGCTCGAGCGCGTGGATGGGGTTGAGCCGCGCCTCGGCGCCCACGGGCTCGCCGAACCAGTCGCGCATGATGCCGTAGTAGACGTCGAGGTCGATGCCGCCCTCGCGCGCCCAGTCGCGCACCACCGCGCCGAGGTCGCCGGTGAGCACCCCGCCCCAGTCGACGACGAGTCCCCGCAGCTGATCGGTCACGCCCCGGACCCTAGCCACGCCCGCGGGGGCGGTGGCGCTCGGGCTTGCCGATCGGGGTCAGGGCGAGGGTCGGTACGACGTGGACCGCACGGGGGCGCTCGAAGCGCGCGAGGTGCTCGGCTGCCCAGGCGTCGACGTCGTCGGCGAGACCGCGCTCGGGGTCGAGGTCGGCAGCGTCGCGCGGCACCACCTGCGCCTCGAGGCGTACGCCGAACTCCTCGTCGGGCAGCACGTCGATACGCGCCTCGGCGATGCGCGGGTGGGCGAGCAGCGCGTCCTCGACCGCCGGCACGAGCACGTTCTCGCCCCCGGTCACCACCATGTCGTCGGAGCGTCCGTCGACGACGAGCAGGCCGTGGCGGTCGCGGTGCGCGAGGTCGCCCGAGTCGGCGAGCCCGCCGAGGCTGCGCCGCCGCCCGCCGCCCGTGTAGTGCGAGAACGCGAGGCTGCTCCCGACGCAGAGGCGGCCGGTGACGCCGTCGGGCACCGGGCGTCCGTCGTCGTCGAGCACCTCGATGCGTACGCCGGCGGCGGGGCGCCCGATCGTGCCCGGCACCTCGACGAGGTCGGCGGGCGTCGCGAGGCACGACCAGCCCTCCTCGCTCGAGCCGTACATGTTCACGAGCACCGGCCCGAACGCCTCGACGAGCCGCTCGGACACCCGCGGGTGCAGCAGCCCCGCGCCGCTGATCACGGCCGCGGGACGCACGCCGTCGCTCGCGCGCGCGATCCGCGCGAGCACCGGTGGCACCCCGACGACGACGGCACCGGGTCGCTGCGCGAGGACCGACGCCGTGGCCGCGGCGTCGAGACGTCGCGACACCACCACCGGCAGGCCGAACGCGAGGCCGACCGCGAGGAACCCGAGACCGAAGCCGTGGAAGAGCGGGCACGTCACGACGAGGCACGACGCCTCGCGCCACGGCACGCGGTGCACGAGGGTCGTGATCGGCACGGCCTGCACGACGCGCGTGGTCGCGAGGTGCGCGCCCTTCGGCACACCTGTCGAGCCCGACGTGAGCACCACGATCCGCCCGCGCCTCGAGCGCTGCGCCACAGGTGCGATCGTGCGCGGCAGCCGGCGTACGTCGACCGTCGCCGCGCCGTCGGGCACGGGCAGGTCGTCGCCGTCGACGAGCAGGACGTCGATCCGCTCGGCCGCGAGGATCGCGGCGACGGTCTCGCGGGTGAGGTCGGCGTTGACGAGCACGAGGTCGGCGCCGCTGCGCGTGACGCCCACGACCGCTCCGGCGATCCAGCGCCCGTTGCGCGCGAGCACGGCGACGCGCTCGGCTCCGGCCACCGCGGCCGCGACGTCGTCGCCGAGTCGCTGCAGGCCCGCGCAGCCGAGCTCGCCGTCGTCGTCGACGATCGCGGTCGCGCCCGGCGAGCGCTGGGCGGCCAGCGAGGCCAGCGCGGCGAAGGAGAGTCCGTCGCGGCTCGCGATCCGCCACGACGACGGCCGCCACGGCCGCGCTGCGCCCAGCAACGAGACCGAGCCTGCGACCACGTCGACCACCGCGCTCCCCCGCACGGCGGTCACCGGTCCTTGCGCCGCAGGAACCGGGCCGTGACGGCGTCGGAGACCTCCGGCGCCGCCGCCTGGACCGGTGCTGCCAGCCGCACCCACCACGGGATCAGCAGCCGTGGACGCGTCACGAGCACGCGCCCGACGACCTGGGCGGCGGCGTCGACCGTGAGGGCCGGCAGCGCGGGGTCGTAGGTCGGTGCGCTCATCGGCGTGTGCACGAGCGGGAAGTGGATCGACGTGGTCGCGACGCCGTCGACCCGCACCTCGGGCGCGATGCAGGCGAGCCACGCGTCGAACGCCGACTTCGACGCCGTGTAGACCGCCCAGTTCGCGGCGGGCAGGTCGACGTTGAGCGAGTTGACGTCGACGACGTGGCCGCTGCCCCGCTCGCGCATCTGCGGCAGCAGCCCCATGAGAAGGCGCACCGGGCCGAGGTAGTTGAGCGCGTTGGTCCGCGTGACGTCGTGGAACCGCTCGGTCGTGTCGGCGAGCGAGCGGTGGATCGACTTCCCCGCGTTGCTCACCACGACGTCGACGCGACCGTGGTCGGCGAGGGAGTCGTGCACGAGCCGGTCGACCGCGTCGAGGTCGGTGAGGTCGACGGCGTACGCCGACGCCTCGCCGCCCGCCGCCCGGATGCGCCCGGCGACCTCGTCGAGCACCTCGCCGCGCCGGGCCGCGAGCAGCACGTGCGCTCCGTTGCGGCCGAGCAGCTCCGAGGTCGCCTCGCCGATGCCCGACGACGCGCCGGTCACGAGCACGACCTTGCCGCCGACCGCACGACGCAGCCGCTCCGGCGCGACGGGCGACCACGTAGGCCCGAGCAGCCGCCGGTAGGTCGCGTGGGCGAGGGCCATGGCCTCAGGCGCCTGCGACGGCGCGGGCGCGGGCGAGGAGAGCGGGCACGCCCTCGTCGAGACGCGCGAAGAACGGGTCGTCGGCCATGCCCGCGAGCCAGCGGTGGTACGACGCCTCGAGCAGGATCGCCAGCTTCCACACGGCCAGCGCGACGAACCAGCGGGTGTCGCCGGCGCTGCGCCCGGTCGTGGTCTCCCACGAGGCGACCATCTCGTCGCGCGTCGGGAAGCCGTCGGCCGTGGTGACGAGCTCGGCGAGCGGCACCGTCTCGCCCGGCTCGGGCCAGAACGAGAGCAGGTAGCCGAGGTCGGCGCGCGGGTCGCCGACCGTCGCCATCTCCCAGTCGACGACCGCGCTGATCCGGGCACCGTCTGCGCCGGCCGGCTCGACGATGACGTTGTCGAGCTTGTAGTCGCCGTGCACGACCGCGGGCTCGGACTCCGCGGGCAGGTGCTCGCGGAGCCAGTCGCGGACCGCGTCGTAGTCGGGCAGGTCGCGCGCCTTCCCGCCCGCCGCCGCCACGGCCGCCTGGATCCCCTCGCGCTGGCCGACCCACCGGCGCAGCTGGCGCTCGAGGTAGCCCGACGGCTTGCCGATGCCGGCGTCGACGAACGGCCGCCAGTCGACCTGGTGGATCTCGCCGAGGGTGGTCGCGAGCGCGAGGCCCGTGGCCCGACGCGCGTCGGCGGAGGCGGCGAGGAAGTCGGGCAGCGTCTCGCGCACGACGACGCCGGGCGAGCGGTCCATCACGTAGAACGGCGCCCCGAGCACGGAGTCGTCGTCGACCACACCCCTCACGGCGGGGACGTGGGCGAACCCGCCGGCGGCGAGCAGCTGCATCACCCGCGCCTCGCGCACGACGTCGTGCGCGGTCGGGAGCAGCGGGCCGCGGGGCGGTCGCCGCAGCACGAGCTCCCCGGCTCCGCGGCCTACCAGGAAGGTCAGGTTGCTGTGGCCCTCGCCCAGCGCGGCGACCTCGGGCGCCCCCTCGCCGGGCAGCAGGGCGCGCTCGTCGAGCCAGGCGCCGAGCGCCTCGGCGTCGGCAAGCGGGGTGGGGTCGCTCACCCGACCGACCCTAGCGACGGCATCCCCTCGCGGCGCGCGTCGTGATGGGATCGCGGCATGGACCTCACGCCGTCGGACCGGGCCCTCGAGCTGCGCGCCACCCTCGACGCCTTCATGACCTCCCACGTCCTGCCCGCCGAGCCCGTGTACGCCGCCCAGCGCGCGCGGCTGGCCGAGGAGGGACGCCCGCACGACCTGCCTCCGGTGGTCGAGGACCTCAAGCACGCCGCGCGCTCGCGCGGGCTGTGGAACCTGTTCCTCCCCGACGAGTCGGGCCTCTCGGTGCTCGACTACGCGCCGCTCGCCGAGGTGACCGGATGGTCGCCCGAGCTCGCACCCGAGGCGCTCAACTGCGCAGCCCCCGACACGGGCAACATGGAGGTGCTGCACATCTTCGGCACCGACGAGCAGAAGCAGCGCTGGCTCGCGCCGCTGCTCGAGGGCGAGATCCGCTCGGGCTTCGCGATGACCGAGCCCGACGTCGCGAGCAGCGACGCCACGAACATCTCGACGTCGATCCGCCGCGACGGCGACGACTACGTCATCAACGGCCGCAAGTGGTGGACCACGGGCGCGCTCGACCCGCGCTGCCAGATCTTCGTCGTCATGGGCCAGACCGATCCCGACGCCGACCCCTACCGCCGCCAGTCGATGATCCTCGTGCCGCGCGACACCCCCGGTCTCTCGGTCGAGCGCGACCTCACCGTCTTCGGCTACCACGACCAGCACGGCCACGGCGAGCTGCTCTTCGACCAGGTGCGCGTGCCGGCGTCGAACCTGCTCGCGACCGAGGGCGACGGCTTCCTCATCGCGCAGGTGCGCCTCGGCCCGGGCCGCGTGCACCACTGCATGCGCGCGATCGGCATGGCCGAGCGCGGCCTCGACGCGATCTGCCGCCGCGCCGGCGAGCGCACGGCGTTCGGCAAGCCCGTGGCGGCGCAGGGCGTGTGGCAGGAGCGCATCGCCGAGTCGCGGATGGCGATCGACCAGGCGCGCCTGCTCGTGCTGCAGGCGGCGTGGCTCATCGACCACAAGGGCATCGCCGACGCCGAGACCCGCCGCCAGGTCGCGGCGATCAAGGTGATCGCGCCGCGCGTCGCGTGCGACGTCCTCGACCTCGCCATCCAGGTGCACGGCGGCGCCGGCGTCAGCTCCGACACCCCGCTGGCCCAGATGTACGCCGGTGCGCGCACCCTGCGCATCGCCGACGGCCCCGACGAGGTGCACGTGCGCACCGTCGCCCGCAGCGTCCTCAAGCCCTACCGCCACCACCACTGACCACCGACGGGCACAGGATCTCCGTTCCGCCCGTGCCCGCGATGCCGGCGTGCGAGGCTCGTGGCATGGAGCTGGTGCTCGGGGGCGTCGCGGTCGTGCTGGTCGTGGTGGGCCTCATCTGGTGGACGCGACGGCACGGCAACACGGGGGTCGAGGGAACCGACACCGAGGCGCACAAGAACATGCCGCCCGGCCGCCGCTGAGCCCCTGCTCCGGTCGGAGCCGGCTCGGGCGAGCCGCGGACACGGCCAGGGCGGGCGTGCGACGCTCGAGGCATGGAACTCGTGCTCGGGGGCGTCGCGGTCTTCGCGGTCGTGGTGGGCCTCCTGTGGTGGACGCGTCGGCACGGCAACCCGGGGCTGCGCAGCAGCGACCCGCAGGGCAACCGCAACATCGCCGCGAGCGGCGGCGTCCCCAACACCAACCCGCACGGCATCGACGGGAGCGCCGGCGGCGCCGGCTTCGGCCCCTGATCGCTGCCGATCTCCGCGCGCACCCCCACAGCGTTCGTGGGCGAGCGGCGATGAGGTCAGCCGGCGGCTCGTGAGCCGTCGAGGGCGAGGTCGCGCAGCAGCTCGGCGGTGAGCCCGCGCAGCGCGACGCGCGCGGGCGAGCGGGGCGCGACCTCGGCCAGCGCACGGCCGTCGCGCAGGGCCGCGTCGTACGCCTCGCGGTCGTCGGGCACCACCGCGACGTCGTCGACGCCCGCGTGACGCGCCAGCGCGTCCGCGACCGCAGCCGCCGGACGGCGCCCTGCGACCGACTCGCGCAGCCGCGCGACGACCACCCGCGTGCGCGCGCCCGGCACGGCCGCGCGCAGCTCGTCGAGGCCGGTGACCAGCCGCACCAGCGCGTGCGGCTCGCAGCCGCCCACGACCACGACCTCGTCGGCGCACTCGAGGGCCACGAGCGTCGCCGCGTTGCGACGCGGTGCCGCGGTGTCGAACACGAGCTCCTCGTCCTGCTCGAGCGGTGCCGCGCAGTCGACCACCACGAGGTCGGCCAGCGCGCGCCCCACGTCGAGGACGTCGACCAGCGCGCTCGCCCGCACCTCGGTCCACCGCCCCGCGCGGCTCAGCCCGGGCAGCACCAGCAGGTCGGGGCGGACCTCGCGGGCGAGCGCGGCGAGAGCCGTGACGTCGAGGGCGCCGCCGAGCGCGCGACGGCACGCCGACGCCAGCCCCGCGCCGTCGTCGACGAGCCCGAGCACCACCGAGACCGAGGGTGCCCAGGTGTCGGCGTCGACCAGCAGGGTGCGGACGCCGCGACGCGCAGCCTCGTCGGCGACCGCGACCGCCGTCGACGTACGGCCCGGGGCGCCGCCCGGTCCCCACACGACGACCAGCCGCCCGCGCGGTGCCGCCGCCCGCTGCTCCGCCACGACGACCTGCTCGGGCGCCTCCGCGGCGGCGACGGCCTGCGACACGCCGCGCACGGCGGCACCGAGCTGCGCCGGGTCGACCCGGACGACGTGCGGTACGCCGAGGCTCACCAGCCGCTCGGCCCCGAGGTCGTCGTCTGTGCTCGCGACGCCGACGACCGAGCAGCCGGCGGCCCGGACGCGGTCGACGACGTCGGCGTCGAGCCGCGGCGCGTCGGCGCCCACGAGCGCGACGGGGGCCAGACCCGCAGCCGCCGAGGCGACGAGGTCGGCCGTGTCGAGGCAGCGGCGCACGATCGAGACGGGGCAGGCGGGGTGCGCGAGACCGGCCACGAGCGGTCCCTCCCAGGGCGAGGGGCCGAGCAGCACGAGCACGCCGGCCACGTCAGCCTCCGACGCGCACGAGGTCGACGTCGCCGGCACGCGCGGCAGCGACGGCGCGGTCGGCGTCCTTCGCCGCGACGTCGAGCACGACGCCGACCTGGTTGCTCGCACCCGACTCGTCGACGATGCCGGGATCGGCCACGAGCGCGCGGGCGAGGACGAGCGACGGCAGGACGGTGACGGCGTCGCTCCCGATCGACGCGCCATCCTTGGGCGTGACGTAGACGTCGACGCGCTCGCCGCGCGCGAGACCGGGCGGAGCGTGCAGCGCGTCGACGGGGACGGTCACCAGCCGCCTCGCGCCCGACGTCGAGCTGGTCACAGCACCCGACGGCAGCAGCTCGCCGGCGCCCACGTCGCGCACGAGCCGCTGTCCCACGACGTCGGTGGAGGTCGCGACGTACGCCTCGAGGTCGTCGATCGCGACGGGCACGGCGACGAGGTCGTCGGACGCGAGGGTCGTGCCCTCGGCGAGCGGTGCGCGCACCGCCCACACCGCCACGCGGTCGCCGCCCGAGCTGACGACGCGCGACCCGACCACGACGGCGACGAGGACGAGAGCGACACCGAGGGCGAGCCGCAGGTCGCGGCCGCCGCCGAGGACGCGGCGCGCGCGGGGCGAGGACGGGCGTGCGGGCGGGGCGTCGGTGACGGGCGCGGGCATGTCGCGCAGTGTGGCCATGCCTCGAGGCTGCGGCGGCGCGTCGTCCACAGGCACGACGGCGTCACCCACTCGGTCATCAACGGATGCCAAGATGCTCCGGTGGCTCCACGGTTCCTCACGCTCGCGGACGTGGCCGAGACGCTCAACATCTCGGCGTCGCAGACCTACGCGCTCGTCCGCAACGGCGACCTCCCGGCCATCAAGGTCGGCGGCCGCGGGCAGTGGCGGGTCGAGGCCACCGAGCTCGAGGCCTACATCGCGCGGATGTACGCCGAGACCGCCGACTTCGTCCGAACCCACCCGTTCACCAAGGACGAGGACGAGGACGGCGCCGACGCGGACGACACGGAGCAGGCCTCCGAGGAGACACCCGCGACCTGAGCGTCAGCGGCTGACGGTCGCGATCGCGGCGTAGGGCAGCGCGACCGTCGCGCCTCCCCCGGTCGAGAGCTCGAGGTGGTCGGCGTACGCCGCCGACGCGAGCCCGGCCACGACCTCGCCCTCGACGAGGAGCACGGAGACGTGCGAGCGGTCGCGGCACCACGCGCGCAGCACCGACCCGAGCGAGCGCTCCGGCAGCCGTCCCTCGTCGCGCACCAGCGGACGGCCGAGGCCGCGCACGGCCACCACCGCCGCGAGCACGACGAGGTGCTCCGCGGTCGGCGTGCGCGCCCCGGGCGGCACGTGCGCGACGACGACCCAGCCGTCGCCGACCTCGGTCACCGCTCCCGCATGACGACCGCCGCCGCGCGTCGCGAGCTCGACGGGTGCGTGCGCACCGCGCAGGCGGTCGGCCAGCGTCAGGGCCGAGCGCTCGATGCGCGTGCGCTCGGCGACCTCGGCGTCGCGCTCGAGGTCGGCCTCGGCGGCGGCGAGGTCGCGCAGCTCGTCCTCGAGCGCGCGCACCCGGTCCTCGTCGCCCACGACGCTCCTCCTCGTGTCGGCGACCACGGTAGGGCTCGCGGGCGGCCGCACGCGCGACGCGCGGTAACGCGCGTGACCGCGTCGGACAGCGGGGCCTAGCCTCGGTGGGCCATGTCCCGAGTCGTCGACGCCATCGCTCCCCCGCGGATGGGCACCAGCTTCCGGTGGCTGCTGTCCTCCTCGTGGGTGAGCAACGTCGGCGACGGCATCTCCCTGGCCGCTGGCCCGCTGCTCATCGCCTCGCAGACCACGAACGCGTTCCTCGTCGCCATGGCGGCCGTGCTGCAGCGCGTCCCGTGGCTCGTCCTCGGCCTGTACGCCGGCGCGATCGCCGACCGCGTCGACCGGCGTCGTCTCGTGATGGCTGCCGACGGCGCGCGCGCGTTCGTGCTCGCCGTGCTGTGCGTGGCCCTCGCGACCGGTCGGGTGAGCATCGCGCTCGTCCTCGTCGCCATGCTGCTGCTCGGCATCGCCGAGGTGTTCGCCGACACCACGACGTCGACGCTGCTCCCGATGCTGGTGGACCGCGACGACCTCGGGATCGGCAACGCACGCCTGCAGGGCAGCTACCTCGTCGCGAACCAGGTCGTCGGCCCGCCCATCGGCGCCTTCCTCTTCGCGCTCGGCTCGGTGCTCCCCTTCGCGTCGCAGGCGGTGCTGGTGGCGCTGTCGGTCCTCCTCGTCGCGCGCATCGCGACGCCCAAGGGACCCGTGCGCGACCTCGAGGGCACGCACGTCCTGCGCGACATCGCCGAGGGCGTGCGCTGGCTCGTGCACAACGACGCGGTGCGCACGCTCGCGATCGTCATCGTCGCGTTCAACATCACGTGGGGCGCAGCGTGGTCGGTGCTCGTCCTGTACGCGCTCGACCACCTGCACATGTCCGAGGTCGGGTACGGCTTCCTCACCACCGCGGCTGCGGTCGGCGGGCTCGTGAGCACCTCGGGCTACGGCTGGATCGAGCGGCACGTCGACCTCGCGACGGTCATGCGCGTCTGCCTGCTGCTCGAGGTCGTGTGCCACGCGGCGTTCGCCCTCACCACGAGCCCGGCCGTCGCCATGGCGCTCATGGTGGTCTTCGGCGCCTACGCCTTCGTGTGGGGCGCCGTGTCGACGAGCGTCCGCCAGCGCGCCACCCCGATGGCGCTGCAGGGGCGCGTCAGCAGCGTCTACAGCGTCTGCGTCTTCGGCGGCGTCGTGATCGGCCAGGTGCTCGGCGGCTGGATCGCCGAGCGCTGGGGCCTCGTCGCCCCGTTCTGGTTCGCCTTCGTCGGCGCCGGCATCACGCTCGCGCTGGTCTGGCGGCAGCTCGCGTACGTCGCCCACGCCCAGGCCGACCCGGAGGATGGCGATGCCGTGCCCGACGGCGGGCCTGCGCCCGGTCTCATCGACGGGATGCCCTGACCCCAGGCGATCAGCGCTGAGCGCGCCGTTCGAAGAGCCGCCGTGCCCACAGGAACGAGGCCGCGGCGATCACCAGGCTCCACGCGACCGCCAGGACGAGGTAGCGCGTCTCCGCGCCGCCGAGGAGGAGACCCCGGACCGACTCGATCACCGGCGTGAAGGGCTCGTACTCGGCGAACCAGCGCAGGCCGACGGGGAGCGAGTCCGTGGGCACGAACCCGCTGCTGAGGAAGGGCAGGAGGATCAGCACCATCGGGATGTTCGATGCGCTCTCCGGCGTCCTGGCCCACAGCCCGACGGCCACCGAGAACCAGGTGAGCGCCAGCGTGAACAGCGCGAGCACGCCGAGCGCGCCGCACCAGCCGAGGGCACCCGCACTCGGCCGGAACCCCACGAGGAGCGCGACGAGCAGCACCAGCAGGAGGCTCCCGAAGGTCTGCACGAAGGCGGTCGCGGCGTGCCCGTGGAGCACCGACGAGCGCGCGATGGGCATCGTGCGGAACCGGGCTACGAGACCCGCCGCCATGTCGAGCGCGACGGAGATCGCCGTGCCTTGCGCGGCCGCGGCGATCGTGATCACCAGGACGCCCGGCGCGATGTAGCCGGCGTACGCCTCGCGGCCCGCGTGACCGAAGCCGAGCCCCGCGCCGAGGGTCTGGCCGAACACGAAGACGAACAGGAGGAGGAAGACCACGGGCATGCCGACGAGCAGGACCGTCATGCTCGGATAGCGCGCGAGCCGCCGGATGCTGCGACGGGTCATCGTGGCCGAGTTCGCCAGGGTGAGGGCTGCGCCGGTCATGAGACGGCCTCCTCGCTGCCTCGGGCGGTCAGGACGAGGAAGACGTCGTCGAGGTCGGGAAGGTGCACCGAGAGCTCCTCGGGCTCCACGTCGATGCGATCGAGCTCGTCGAGCACCGAGCGCAGCGAGCCGACGCCGCCGTCGCTCGGGACCTGCAGGCTCAGCTCGGTGTCGTCGACCACGGCCCGCGGGAAGGCAGCCGCTGCCGCGACGAGCTGGTGGGCGTCGGCGAGCTGGAGGCGCACGTGCCCTCCGGGCACCCGCCGCTTGAGCTCGCCCGGCGTCCCCTCGGCGACGATGGTGCCGCGGTCGAGCACGGCGATCCGGTGGGCGAGCTGATCGGCCTCCTCGAGGTACTGCGTCGTGAGCAGCACGCTGATCCCCTCGCGAGACAGGCCGCGGACGATGTCCCACACCGCACGGCGGCTGCGCGGGTCGAGGCCGGTCGTGGGCTCGTCGAGGAAGAGGATCCGCGGACCGCCGACGAGGGTCATCGCGATGTCGAGCTTGCGCCGCATGCCGCCGGAGTACGTCGCCGCCGTCCGATCCGCGTCGTCGACGAGGTCGAAGCGGGCCAGCAGGTCGTCGGCCAGGACGGCGGCGTCGGCGCGACCCATACGGTGCAGCGAGGCCATCAGCGCCAGGTTCTCGCGCCCGGTGAGCAGGTCGTCGACCGCGACCGACTGGCCCGTCACGCCGATGAGCCGGCGGACGGCGTCGGGCTCGGTCGCGACGTCATGCCCGCCCACCCGCGCCGAGCCGCCGTCGGCGACGAGCAGGGTCGAGAGGATCTGGACGAGCGTGGTCTTGCCGGCGCCGTTCGGCCCCAGCAGCGCGGTCACGGTGCCCGCCTCCACGACGAGGTCGAGGTCGTCGAGCACCCGCACCTCGCCGTAGGCCTTCACCAGACCCTGGACCTCGAGGGCGGCGTTGGTGGTCGACATGGCCGGCCCTACCCGTCGAGCTCGGCGCGGAAGACGTCGATGTCGCCGGCGCTGGTCTGCGCGTCGACCTCGACCGTGCGGTCGCCGTCGGCCGGCCCGTCAGCGGCCTCGAGCCCGTTGCGCACGGCGCCGAACGACGTGCGGAGGCCGAGCTTCGCGGCGGTGCCGTGCGGGATGCCGAGCTCGATGCGGCCCAGCGACGTACGCAGCATGACCTGGCCGCTCTGCACGCAGCCGATGCGCAGGTCGCCGTTGGCGGTGGTGGCCATGAGGTCGCCGCGCGCACGCTCGACGGTGATCGTGCCGTTGGCCGACTTCACCCGGGTCGAGGGGCCGGCGTCGCCGATCCACGTGTCGCCGTTGGAGTTCTTGACGATGGCGTTGCCACCGACGCTGTCGATGCGGATCGTGCCGCTGCTCGTCGTGCAGCGCGCGTCGCCCGCGACCCGTCCGGCGGTCACGGTGCCCAGGCCCGACCTCAGGTCGACCAGACCCGCCTCCTGCACGCGGACGTCGCCCGCCGAGCTCTTCGCCCCGACCTCGCCGAAGCGGCCGTCGGCCGTGATGACGCCGAGCGAGGTGTGCGCCTCCAGCGCAGAGCCCTCGGGCACGCGGACGGTGACCTGCACCGACCCGCTCTTGCGCGTCGGCCCGACGAAGGCGCTGCGCTTGGGCCCGACCACGTCGAGCCGGCCGTCGGTGCACGTGACGCGGGTCTGCTCCGCCGTACGCCGGTCCTTCTCGCTGCTCGGGTCGGTCGGGACGACGTCGACGACGGTCTCGTCGCCCGCGTGCGCGACGGCGTGGATGTCGCCCATCTCGAGCTCGATGCGGGCGCGGACGGGCGACGGGGTGGGGAAGCTGGTCATGGCTGCGACCTCTCGTGGGTGGTGGCGGGTCAGCGGACCCAGCCGCTGAAGCGGGTGCCGCCGGGGGTGGTGGTGACGCGGCCGGAGACGCCGCGCGACAGGCCGGCCGCGGCGGAGCGGACCAGCCAGGTGTTGACCGAGACGCCGGCGCCGCGAGCGGCGTCCTCGACCCGGTCCTTGAGGTCCTGCGGCAGGCGCAGGTTGATCCGGGCGAGCGGGGTGTCGTCGGTGCCGACCGGCTCGTCGACCGGGGCGGGCTCCGGGGCAGGCGGCGGGGTGAGGACGACGAGCTCGGGGTCGCGGCCGCGCAGGCGCACCTCGACCGACGACGGCGCGAGCTCGGCGGTGATCTCCGCCGCGGCGGCAGAGATCGCCTCGAGCAGGGCGAGGTGGACGGCCGAGTCGAGGCTCGCGGCGAGCCGGTCGGCGAGCGCCCGCGCCTCGTCGCCCCCGGACTCCGCGGCGGAGAGCAGCTGCTCGCGCACCTGCGCGACGTACGGCGTGAGATCCATGGCTCCATAGTGATGCCATGGTGATGCCATGTCAATGCCAGGTCGGCATCATCACTCCCGCGTTCCTCCACAGGCGCTCACCGCTCTTGCCATCGCGGTCATCTGTGCGTTGTCCTAGGCAAACACAAGCAAACGCGCACATGAGGAGCCTTCGATGCCCGAGCTCGACCGGCTGGTCCTGGTGGCGGTGCTCGCGCTGGGCGCTCTCGTCCTGCTCCCGGCGGCGGCTCGAGGCGCGGGCCGGCGGCGCCAGGTCCTCGCGGCCGCGCTCGGCCGTGGCGCGCAGCGGCTGCGCGAGACCGGGCCG
The DNA here is from genome assembly GCA_046330715.1 of Candidatus Nanopelagicales bacterium. Lineage (GTDB taxonomy): Bacteria > Actinomycetota > Actinomycetes > S36-B12 > CAIYMF01 > Longivirga. The sequence goes on along the minus strand of JAXLSG010000001.1, from coordinate 315,150 downwards.
GCCGTGGTCGGACGTCGCGCTGCCGCCGCGCTGCTCGGGTCGGCCTCGGCCCTGCTCGTGATCGCCGCCCCGGCCCGCGCGGCCGCCCCCGACCGCACCGTCGCGACGACCGGTCCGCTCGCCGCCGAGCCGCGCCAGACGCCCCGGGCGTCGCGCGTGGTGGAGGTCGTCGTCGTGCGCCCCGGCGACACGCTCTGGGACATCGCCCGGCGCCACCTCCCCGCCCGGGCGACCGACGCGCAGGTGGCCCGCGCCTGGCCGCGCTGGTACGCCGCGAACCGCGCGGTCATCGGGCCCGATCCCGACGTCATCCGCCCGGGTCAGCGGCTCCGTGCGCCGAGCGGCACCGCCGCGCCACGGCTCGCCCCGGCGACGCCGTCAGGTCGAGCGCCCTCGAGGTCCGCGCCGGCGACGGCGTTCGACCCCGACCGCGCGGGCGCGTCGTGAACCGGGTCCGGCGTACCGGCCCCGACCTCGGGAGCCGACGTGCGGGGGCGCCCCGTGCCTCAGTAGCGGAAGCCGCTGATGAGCTCCTGCAGGCGGTTCGACAGGCTCGACAGGCCGAGTGCTGCGCGCTCGCTGTCCATGGCGCAGGAGCGGGTGCTGTCGGCCGCCTGGCCCACGGTCACGATGCTGCTGGAGATGGCCTCCACCGAGTCGGCGACGGCCGAGACGTTGCGGGCCATCGAGCCCGTCGTCGCGGTCTGCTCCTCGACCGCGCTGGAGATCGCGGTCTGGTGGTCGTTGATCTCGTCGATGACGGCGGAGATCTGGGTGATCGAGGCGGTCGCGGCCGCGGTGCCGTCCTGGATCGCGCCGACCTGGCGCGAGATCTCCTCCGTCGCGCGGGCGGTCTCCTTGGCCAGCTCCTTGACCTCGTTGGCCACCACGGCGAAGCCCTTGCCGGCGGCGCCGGCTCGCGCGGCCTCGATGGTCGCGTTGAGCGCGAGCAGGTTGGTCTGCTGCGCGATCGAGGAGATGGTCTTCACGACCGAGCCGATCTCCTCGCTGGCGACGGTGAGGAGGGTGACCGACTCGTTCGCGTTCGCGGCGACGTCGACGGCCTGGCCGGCCACCTCTGCCGCGGCGGAGGCGCTCTTGGCGATCTCGGTGATCGACGACTGCAGCTCGTCGGCAGCGGTCAGCACGCCGCCGATGTGCTCGGTCACGCGCTGGGCGGCGTGCTCGAGGTGCTCCACCTGCTCGGAGGTGTCGCGCGCGTCGTTGGTCATCCGCATGCTCACGACCCCGAGCTCGTCGCCCGCCGAGCGGGCGGACAAGCCGGTCGAGGCGATCTCGGCGACGCTCGACTTCAGCCTCTCGAGCAGGCCCGCGAGGCCCACGTTCATCTGGGCGATCGACTCGTTGGTCCCGTCGTACTGCGCGACGGGCACGGTGAGGTCGCCGTCCGCAGCGGCGTCGACCGTCTCGAGCATGGCGTCGACCGCGGCCTGCAGCTCCTGCGCCTGCTCGCGCTCGCGCTCCTCGGCGATCACGCGGGAGAACGTCTGCGAGACCAGCCGGCTGATCGTGCGCAGGGTCTCGATGCGGGCGGGCGTCAGCGGCACCTCCGAGCGCGCGACGAAGTCCATCGTCGCGATGGTGCGGCCGTCGACCATGACGGGGAAGCAGATCGCCGTGCTGAGGTCGGTCTCGCGCGCCACCGCGGCGCGCGTGCAGTCGGTCACCTGGCTGAGGTCGTCGACGACCACGAGGCCGCCCTCGAGCCACGCACGGCCCGACAGCCCCTGCCCGCGGCGGTACGACGACTCCCGGCTGACCAGGGCGAAGCGCGAGTCGACGTCGCCCGAGTCGACCCCGAAGCGCAGCACGTCCTCGTCCTCGTCGAGGAACCAGAACGAGCCGTAGTCCCAGTCGAGCACGCTGCGGACGGTGGCCAGGGCCGTGCGCGCGGCGGCCTCCTGCGTCGCCACGGGCATGAGGGCGGTGAGGAGCGCGGCGACCGCGGCGGTGTCCTTCGCGGTCTCGCGGGCCTCCTCGGCCGACGCCACGCGCGACACGGTGCTCGAGACCATCAGCCCGAGGTTGCGCAGGCTGTCGCGCCGCGAGCTGCGGATCTCGCTGTCGGACACGGAGAAGGCGTCGATGGCGCCCACGACCTCGCCGTCGAGCATGATCGGGATGCACAGCGCCCGACGGAACCCCGCGGTGATCGCGGCCTCGCGCCGCGGCAGGAAGTGCGCGGACTCGACGTCGTCCACGATCACGAGGTCGCGCTGGACCCAGGCGCGGCCGGCCAGGCCGACCGTGCGGGGCAGGCGGAGCCGACGCGTCTGCTCGAGGAAGACCGCCGGCGCGGAGCCGGCGTCGCACACGTACTCCATCTCCTCGCCGCCGGGGGCGAGGAACCACACGCTGCCGAAGTCCCAGCCGAGGTGGTCGATGAGCGCCTGCAGCGCTGCCGCGGCCGCCGCGGTGCGCGTGGTCGCGACGTGCAGAGCGCGCAGCAGCTGGGCCGCCGCAGCGTTCTCGGCGGCGACCTCGGCGAGGATGCGCTCCTGGTTCACCCGGTCGCTCACGCTGCTCCAGGCGGCGATGCTGCCGACGAGCACGCCGTCGCGCTCGATGGGCGACACCGTCACCTCGACGACGTCCTGACCGTTGTCGACCACGAACGTCGCAGGACCCTCGCCGGTGCCCGGGTCGGAGTCGATGTAGCCCGGCGTCGCGTTCAGGACGTCGATGGGCAGCCCGACCAGGTCGCGGCCCCGGAGCCCGATGGTGCCCATGAGGGCGTCCATCTCCAGCTCGGCCGTGGAGTTCAGGTGGCGCACGACGCGCTGGGCGTCGGAGACCATCACCCGCACCGGCACGGCCTCGAGCACCGCGCGCGTGCCGGCCGCCCACAGCGCGCGCTCGGCGCTGCGACCGGCGCGCTGCCCCTGACGGCTGCGGTCCATGCCGGAGTAGGCCATGAGCGACTCGCGGGTCTGGCGCACCGCGGGCAGGGTGGGGTGGGCCGTGGACTGCGCCGGGACGGACGCCTGCTGCGCGGGGGTCTCGAGGGTGGACATGCGGGCTCCGGAGGGACGGCTCGACCGGCGCACCGCCCGGTGCACCTGATCGCCCATCGGTCGACGGCCCCTCGCTCTGAGCCCATCCCCGCTCTCCCCGGCCTCACGTTCTGCTCCGCGGCCCCGAAACGGGCCACCGCTCGTGGCCGTCGCACCCCTCCGTGCCCACCGCTACGCAGGCACGCCCACCGTCGACCGACAGGGACGTCGTCGTCACCGCACCACCCGTCCCCCGCCCCTGGCGCCGCTCCCGCGGCGCCCTGCTCCCCGACAGCCGGTGACCGATGAACCAGACCCCTGCCGTCCGCGCGCTCGTGCGCGGACCCCGACCGCTGCACCGCACGATCCGCAGGCGTCCCGCCGCCGTGCAGGGCACGCTCGCGCTGCAGTGGCAGCTGCCCGGCGAGGTCGACGCCGAGCCGGTCCCCGCCGCGTCGCTGCGCCTGGTGACGCGACCGCCCGCGGTCGACGCCGACACCGACCCCGCGGTCGCCGAGGTGCCGACGTCGCGCGTCGACCTGCCCGACCCCGGAACGTGGACCGCGCAGCTCGTCCAGGCGGTGCTCGAGGTGCTCGCGCAGGAGCGGCCGCGCCACCAGCTCGTCCGCTGGCTGGCACCGGAGGTCTACGCCGACCTCGGCGTCCACCTCGCCGCGCGACCCGCGGGGCGCCCGGTCGGTCCCCGGGCCCGGCGCACCGTGAGCTCGGTGCACGTCTTCGAGCCCGCCGACGGCGTCGCTGAGGCCACGGCGGTGGTCGTCGGCGGTGCCCGGGCACGCGCGATGGCGCTGCGGCTCGAGGGCTGGGACGGCCGCTGGCGGTGCACCCGCCTCGCGCTGCTGTGAGGGCTCGGCGTACGGGGATCTGAACGACGCCCGACGCACGGGTGACGACGCGCGAATTCGAGCGCTCCGGTGGGCTATCGCGCGATAGCGTGCGCCTCGATGGAGCTCGAGGTGCACGTCCCCGGGGGAAGCCTGCACGTCGTCGACGACGGTGCCGGGCGGCCGGTCGTGCTGCTCCACGCAGGTGTCGCCGACTCGCGCTCGTGGGACGCGATGGTCCCCCACCTCGTCGAGGCGGGCCTGCGCGTCGTGCGCTACGACGCGCGCGGCTTCGGACGCACCACCACCGACGACGTGGAGTTCTCCAACGTCGAGGACCTCGTGGCCGTCCTCGACCACCTCGGCATCGACAAGGCGCTGCTCGTCGGCAACAGCCGCGGCGGTCTCATCGCGTTCAACGCCGCGCTCGACCGGCCCGACCGCGTGGTCGGCGTCATCGGCGTCGCCGCGGCGCTCGGCGGCTTCACCGGTACGTCGACCCCGCTCGAGGAGGCCCTGTTCGAGGAGCTCGAGCGCCTCGAGTCGCAGGACCCCATGGACATCGAGGCGATCGCCGAGCTCGACGTCGCCATGTGGGTCGACGGCCCCGGGCAGCCGCCCACGCGCGTCGACCCCGCGATCCGCGAGTACGTCCGCGAGGTCGACCGCTCCCTCTACAGCCCCGACCGCGTCGCCGGCCGCTGGAGCGCGCCGGCACGCCCCGCGGTCGAGCGGCTCGAGGAGCTATCGGTCCCGGTGGTCGCCGTGGTGGGGCTGCTCGACGTCACCGACTTCGTGCAGACCGCCGAGCACCTCGAGCGCCACGCGCCGGACGCCGTCGCCGTGCTGTGGCCCGACGTCGCGCACATGATCGGCATGGAGGTGCCCGACCGGCTCGCAGCGCTCGTCGTCGACGCGGCCGACCAGCTCGGCGACTGGTCCTGACCGAACCCGTCCGCGCACAGCAGGAGGGCCAGGGCATCGTCGTGATGCCCTGGCCCTCCTGGACGTTCGAAGACGTCGCGCTGCGTCAGCGCTTGCGCTCGTCGCGCTTGCGCTGAGCCCGCTCGGCGCGACGGCGCTCGGCGCGCGACGCGTCGGGACCGACCTCGGGGACCTCGTCGAGCTCCTCGGCCTTGCGCGCCACGCCTGCCTCGCCGTCGATGGTGGGCGCGGAGTACTCGAGCCGCTGCGGGCGCTGCGGGCCGAGGCCCTTGGCCTTGATCGCGGGGGCGTGCGGGGCGTCGGCCGCCGGCTCCTCGAGCGCCGCCTCGACCGAGGGCTCGGCCTGAGCCGCCTGGGCCAGCGCACCGAACTCCGGCGCGACGGTGGGGGTCAGGGCCGGGCCCTGCGCCTCCTCCTCGACCTGCACCTCGACGTTGAACAGGTAGCCGACGGACTCCTCCTTGATGGCGTCCATCATCGCCTGGAACAGCTCGTAGCCCTCGCGCTGGTACTCGACGAGCGGGTCCTTCTGCGAGTAGGCGCGCAGGCCGATGCCCTCCTGCAGGTAGTCCATCTCGTAGAGGTGCTCGCGCCACTTGCGGTCGAGCACCGAGAGGACCACGCGACGCTCGAGCTCGCGCATGACGTCGGGGCCGAGCGTCTTCTCGCGCTCGTCGTACGCCGCCTGCGCGTCGGCCTGCAGCTCGCCGACGAGGTACTCCTGCGTCATGCCGCCATAGCCGCCGCCCGACGACTCGGCGAGCTCCTCGTGGGAGACGCCGACGGGGTAGAGCGTGCCGAGCGCGGTCCACAGGCGGTCGTAGTCCCAGTCCTCCGGGTAGCCCTCGGTGGTCTCGGCCTCGACGTAGGCGCGGACGGTGTCGTCGAGGAAGCCGCGGACCTGCTCGTGGAGGTCCTCGCCCTCGAGGACGCGACGGCGCTCCTCGTAGATGACGACGCGCTGGCGGTTCATCACCTCGTCGTACTTGAGGACGTTCTTGCGGATCTCGAAGTTCTGCGACTCGACCTGGGTCTGCGCCGAGCGGATGGCGTTGGTGACCATCTTCGCCTCGATCGGCACGTCGTCGGGGACGTTGAACCGGCGGAGGAACGCGTCGACGATGTCGGCCTTGAACAGGCGCATCAGGTCGTCCTCGAGCGAGAGGTAGAACCGCGTCTCGCCGGGGTCGCCCTGACGGCCGGAGCGACCGCGCAGCTGGTTGTCGATCCGTCGCGACTCGTGGCGCTCGGTGCCCAGGACGTAGAGGCCGCCGAGGGCCACGACCTCCTCGTGCTCGGCCGCCACCGACTTCTGCGCGCGCTCGAGGGCGCCGGCCCACTCGGCCTCGTACTCCTCGGGGGTGTCGACCGGGCTGAGCTCGCGCTGCGCGAGCTCGGCGGCCGCGAGGAACTCGGTGTTGCCGCCGAGCATGATGTCGGTGCCGCGGCCGGCCATGTTCGTCGCGACTGTGACGGCGCCCTTGCGGCCCGCCTGCGCGACGATCGCGGCCTCGCGCTCGTGGTGCTTGGCATTGAGGACCTCGTGCGGAACGCCGCGCTTGCGCAGCAGCGCCGAGAGGTGCTCGGACTTCTCGACGCTCGTCGTGCCGACGAGGACGGGCTGACCCTTGGCGTGGCGCTGCTCGAGGTCGTCGATGACCGCCTTGAGCTTGGCGTCCTCGGTGCGGTAGACGAGGTCGGGCTCGTCGGCGCGCGCGAGCGGGCGGTTGGTCGGGATCGGGATGACGCCGAGCTTGTAGATCTGGTCGAACTCCGCGGCCTCGGTCATCGCCGTACCGGTCATGCCGGAGAGCTTGCTGTAGAGGCGGAAGTAGTTCTGGAGGGTGATGGTCGCGAGGGTCTGGTTCTCCTGCTTGATCTCCACCCCCTCCTTGGCCTCGATCGCCTGGTGCATGCCCTCGTTGTAGCGCCGGCCGGCGAGGATGCGGCCGGTGTGCTCGTCGACGATGAGCACCTCGCCGTTCATGACGACGTAGTCCTTGTCGCGCTTGAAGAGCTCCTTGGCCTTCAGTGCGTTGTTGAGGTAGCCGACGAGCGGGGTGTTGACCGACTCGTAGAGGTTGTCGATGCCGAGCCAGTCCTCGACGCGCTCGACGCCGCTCTCGAGGATGCCGACGGTGCGCTTCTTCTCGTCGACCTCGTAGTCGCCCGGGATGCCCTTGTCCTCGTCGCCGCGCTTGAGCCGCGGGACCAGCTTCGCGAACTCGGAGTACCACTTCGTCGCGGCGTCGGCCGGGCCGCTGATGATGAGCGGCGTGCGCGCCTCGTCGATGAGGATCGAGTCGGTCTCGTCGACGACGGCGAAGTTGTGGCCGCGCTGCACGCGCTCCTCGATCGACCACGCCATGTTGTCGCGCAGGTAGTCGAAGCCGAACTCGTTGTTGGTGCCGTAGGTGATGTCGCACGCGTACTGCTTGCGCCGCGTGGCGGGGTCCATGTTCGCGAGGATCACGCCGACGGAGAGGCCCAGGAAGCGGTGGACGCGGCCCATCCACTCCGAGTCGCGCTCGGCGAGGTAGTCGTTGACGGTGACGACGTGGACGCCGTCGCCCGAGAGCGCGTTGAGGTAGGACGGCAGCGTGGCGACGAGGGTCTTGCCCTCACCGGTCTTCATCTCGGCGATGTTGCCGCGGTGCAGCGCGGCGCCACCCATGATCTGGACGTCGTAGTGGCGCTGGCCGAGGGTGCGCTTCGCGGCCTCACGGACGGTGGCGAACGCCTCCGGCAGCAGCTCGTCGAGCGTCTCGCCCTCGGCGTACCGCTCCTGGTACTCCGCGGTCTTCGCGCGGAGCTCGTCGTCGGTGAGGTCGACGAAGTCCTCCTCCAGCGCGTTCACCTGGCGGGCGATCGACTCGAGCCGCTTGAGCTCGCGGCCTTCGCCGGCGCGGAGGATCTTGTCGAGGATCGACACGAGGGCAACGTCCTTGTCGTTCGGCTGACGGGCGGGCAGCCCGCATCGGCGGGGACGACCCCCGCTCCCGGGTCATGGTAACCATTCGGTCACAGACCTACCCAGCCTGACGCCCCGAGCGGACCCGGAGTTCCGCGCCCGGCGGCCGCGGCGACGAAATCGCTGGTCAGGGCCTCGGCGGGCTGGTTGGGTGCGGGCATGGACGATCCCACCCCGGCCGACGTGCCGGTCTCGGCCGCCACCGGGTTCCCGCCGCGGCGCGACCTCACCGACGGCGTCGTGCTCCTGCGCTCCCCACGGCGCTCGGACGGCCCGGCGATCGTGGCCGGGGCCACCGACCCGGAGGTCGTGCGCTACACGGTCGTGCCGTCGCCGTACCGCGACGAGGACCTCGACAAGATCCTCCAGATCGCCGACGAGGGCTGGACGTCGGGCACCGACGCCGTCTTCGCGGTCTGCGACGCCGCGCACCCGGAGGAGCTGCTCGGGCTGCTCGGCCTGCACGGCGTCGAGCTCGGCCTCGACCCGGGCGGCCGCGCCGAGATCGGCTACTGGATGCGCCCCGAGGGTCGCGGTCGCGGGCTCATGACCCGCGCCGCCGTCCTCGCGACGACGTGGGCCGTGCACGAGCTCGACCTCGCGATGCTGTCCTGGTACGCCGTGGTCGGGAACGAGGGCTCGCGCCGCGTGGCCGAGAAGGCCGGGTACGTCGTCGAGGGCACCCTGCGCCGCGGCGCGAAGCACCGCGGGAAGCTGGTCGACACCTGGGTCGGCAGCATCCTCGCCGAGGACCTCGTGACGTGAGCGCCACGCCCTCCCCCGAGGAGGTCCAGGCACGGCGTACCGCGGCACGTCGCGGTGCCACGCGGTTCCTGCTCGGGCACGGCGACATCACGCCGTCGGACTGGCTCGCCGAGCTCGCCGCGGCCACGACGGAGGAGGACCTCGACCGGTACGGCGAGGGCGGCGAGGTCGAGGCGCTCGAGCGCGAGGTCGCCGAGCTGCTCGGCAAGGACGCCGCGGTCCTCATGCCCAGCGGGATCATGGCCCAGCAGGCCGCGCTGCGGTCGTGGGCCGACCGCGCCGGCACCGAGGCGGTCGCGGTGCACGGGCTGTCGCACCTCGTGGTGCACGAGCTCGACGCGCTGCCCGAGCTGCACGGGCTGCGGCTCCAGCAGCTCACCGCCGAGCCGCGCCAGCCCACGATCGCCGACCTCGACGCGCTCGCCGGCCCGCTCGCCGCGGTCACCCTCGAGCTGCCCCTGCGCGACGCCGGCTACCTGCTGCCGACCTGGGACGAGCTGGTCGCGTTCAGCGAGGCCGTGCACGCCCGCGGCGTACCGCTGCACCTCGACGGCGCGCGGCTGTGGGAGAGCGCCGACCACCTCGGCCACAGCCTCGCCGAGATCGCTGCGCTCGCCGACTCGGTCTACGTGTCGTTCTACAAAGGCCTCGCCGGGATGGCCGGCGCGGTGCTGGCCGGCCCCGCCGACCTGATCGCGGAGGCGCGGCGCTGGCAGCGCCGGCACGGGGGCAACCTGTTCGTGCTGCTCCCCTACGCCGTCGGCGCGCGCGACGGGCTGCGCCGACGGCTGCCGCTCATGCCGGCGTACGCCGCCCGCGCGCGCGAGCTCGCGGCAGGGCTGGCCGCGCTCGACGGCGTACGCGTGCACCCCGACCCGCCGCACACGAACGCCTTCCGCCTCTTCGTCGACGTCGCCGACGAGCACCTCGCCGAGGCCGGTCTGCAGATCGCCGAGCAGACGCGCACGGCCCTGGTCCTCGGCTGGCGCGCTGCCGACGTCCCGGGCTGGGCGATGACCGAGATCGTCGTCGGCGACGCCACCCTCGCCTGGTCGACCGACGAGCAGGTCGCCGCGCTCGAGGCCCAGATCGCCCTCGCCCGCACCCTCGCCGCAGCCGACTAGACCTCCGGCTCGAGGCAGCCCGCCAGATCGCCATCGACACATCGCGTGCAGTCAATGTGCCCCGCGGTGCGCTAGAGGCACCCCGCACGCCCCCGACGCGATCTCGACCCGTGAGCGCACCGAGGGCGTGGGGCGCTTGAGGTGCGCCTAGCGCACCGCGGGGCACCTTCACTGCAGAATCTCAGCGAGGGTGATGGGGTCAGCGGCGGCGGCGTTCGCACTCGGTCGTGAGGCCGTGCGCCTCGGCGGTGACGTAGCTGCGGACGAGCTTGCCCGCGAGCAGCCAGACCGCGGGCGACGTGGGGCCTTGCATGCGCACCGACAGCGTGACGGTCGAGCCGCCGCCCTCGCGCGGTGCCACGGCGTGTGTCGCGATCGTGCGCACGCCCGAGGAGCGCGTCTCCCAGGTCCACGACTCGCCCGGCACGATCTCGGTCACGGTCCAGGTGGCGGTGGAGAGCTTGGGCTGCGTGATGCGCGCGACGCTGCCCACGGCGAGCGGGCCCTTCGGCTCGAGGACCACCTTCGTCATCGACGTCGACCAGTCGGACATCTTCTCGACGTCGGTCGACACGAACCACACCTGCGACGGCGGGGCGTCGACGTCGAAGGTGTGCACGAAGCTGCGGGCCATGCGGCGATCGTAGGCGTCAGGCGCGCAGCGCCGAGAGCAGCGCCCCCGCGGCCGTGTTCGGCACGACGCGGTCCACGCGCACCTCGTCGCAGCCCACCCACGACGCCGCCTCGCGCAGCGCCGCCGCCGTGCCGTTGATCGACGACGCCGGTACGCCGCCCCGGCGACCCGTCTCGAAGGTCACCTGCCGGGCGTGGAGCACGCCCTTCTCGCGCTTGGGATCGACGCGCGAGACGAGCCGGCCGCCGTGCAGCACCGGCATCGTGTAGTAGCCGTGCACCCGCTTGTGCTGCGGGACGTAGAGCTCCATCTGGTAGTCGAAGTCGAACAGCCGCGCGGTGCGACCGCGGTGCCACACGAGCGAGTCGAACGGAGACAGCAGCGTGGTGCGCGACCGTGCTGCCGTGAGCTCCGAGAGCGCCGCGGGGTCGGCGTACGCCGTCTCCTTCCAGCCCTCGACGTCGACGCGGACGACGCGGCCCTGCTCGACGAGGTGGTCGAGGTGCGCCTCGAGCATCGGGCGGGTGAGGGTGACCGACGGACCGAGGCGGTGGACGTCGACGACGTCGGCGAACGTGCCCACGCCCATGACCCGCACGGAGCGCGCGAGCAGCTCGCGCAGGCAGGTGTCGTCGTCGGGTCCGTCGACGCCCTCGTCGTCGACCCAGGTCTCGCCGGGCTGCGGCGTGCGCAGCTCCTCCGGCACGGCGCGCTCGGCGAGGTCGTAGACGCGGCGCCAGCCGACACGGCGCACGCAGACCACCTCGCCGAGGAAGAGCAGCCACTCGACCGCGACCTTGGTGTCGCTCCAGTCCCACCACTGGTCGCCCTTCTTGGCGCCACCCATCTGCGTGGTGGTGAGGGGACCTTCGGCGCGCAGGAGCTTGCGGACGCGGGCGATCTCCTTCGTCGGCTCCTTGTGCCAGTGGAAACCGCGCCGCGCATAGGCCCTGCGGCGGAAGGCGAACAGCGGCCACTCCTCGATCGGGAGGATCGAGGCGGCGTGCGACCAGTACTCGAACGTCGTCGCCTCGTCGGGGTGCTGCAGGGTCTTGCCGCTCCCCCAGTACGCCGTGTCGACCGCCTCGCGCCCGACCGCACCGAGCCGGGAGTACGCGACGAGCTCGTGGCTGCGCGCGAGCACGCTCACGGTGTCGAGCTGCACCGCACCGAGCCGCCGCAGCACCGCGTCGACCGCCGACGTGCGCCGCGCCATCGACGCACGAGCCGCCTGCGCCGGCTTGAGCGGCAGCACGCCCGGCACCAGCCCCTGCGCGCGGAGGACGACGGCACGCACCTCGTCGATCGACAGGTGCGGCAGCGAGGTCACGCCGGAGAACCTAGCCCGCTCCGACGACACCCGTCCCGGTCGACAGGGACCGGCAGGACGTCAGGCGATCTGGAGGACGCCCTCGCGGACGGCGCGGACGACGGCCTCCATCCGCGAGTGGACCTGGAGCTTCTCGTGGATGGACCGGATGTGGTTCTTCACCGTGTTCTCGCTGATGAAGAGCGTCTCGGCGATGGCCCGGTTGTTCATGCCCTGCGCGACGAGGGTGAGCACCTCGAGCTCGCGGCGCGAGAGCGCGCCCGTGCCCTCGGTCGCGCCCTCGCTGCGGCGTACCAGGACGGCGAACTCGTCGAGCAGGCGCGAGGCCATCGCGGGAGACAGCAGCGACGATCCCGCGGCCACGGCGCGCAGGGCGTCGACGAGCTCCTCGGGGCTGGTGTCCTTGAGCAGGTAGCCGCGGGCGCCCGCGCGCACGGCACCGGCGAGGTCGGCGTCGTCGTCGGCCTGGGCGAGGACGACGACGTGGACGTCGGGGCGCACGCCGCGCAGCGCGGCGCAGCACTCGACGCCGCCGCCGGGCACCCCGAGGTCGAGCAGCACGACGTCGGCGCGCGTCCGCCCGACGAGCTCGAGGGCGGTCGCGCCGTCGGCTGCCTCGCCGACCACGGCGAGGTCCTGCTCCCGGGCTACGACGTCGGCGACCCCGCGGCGGAAGAGCGGCTGACGGTCGACGACCAGGACGCGCACGGGTGCACTGCTGCGCTGCACCACGGGGCCGATCATGGCACGCAGGGAAGGCGCACGAGCCGGTACGGGAGAACCCGTACCGGCTCGTGATCAGGCGGTGGTTACGACGCGTCCGCCGAGGCCTCGACCGTCTGCACGGTGAGGCGCAGCAGGCCGTAGTCGTACCCGCGCCGCTTGTAGACGACGGTGGGCAGCTCGGTCGCGACGTCGTGGAACAGGAAGAAGTCGTGGCCCACGAGCTCGAGCGCGTGCAGGGCCTCCTGCACGGTCATCGGCAGGCTCGGGTGGGTCTTGTCGCGCACGACGATCGGGCCGTCCTCGTAGACGACGTCGGCCTCGGTGTCGTCGGCCTCGGCGGCCTCCTCGGCCGCGGCCGCGGTCTCGCCGGCGACGCCGTCGAGGATCGGCGCACCGCCGCGACGGTGCTTGGCGTGGCGGCGCTCGGCGGCGCGGCGCAGCCGCTCCTCGAGGCGGGTGTAGGCGACGTCGAGGGCGGCGTACTTGTCGGCAGCGGTGGCCTCGGCGCGGATCACGGGACCGCGTCCGACGCACGTGAGCTCGACCTCGAAGGCCCGGTCGGCCAGACGCGGATTCTGCTCCTTGGAGACCTCGACGTCGATACGGCTGAGGGCTACGCCGAAACGGTCGACGCGACCGAGCTTGTCACCGACGTGCTCTCGGAACCGCTCGGAGATGTCGACGTGACGACCACGGACGACGATGTCGACGGGTGCGTTCATGCTGGACATGACGGCGTCACCTTCCTGTAGTGCGCAGCGCGCGTGGCGTGCGCAGGGGTCACCGCAGCGCGGGACCTGACATGGAGACGCGACACCCGTCCGGCCGACCTGGTCTTCGACCCCACATCCGCCTGCTGAGGGTCTCGCCGCGCCCGGTCGGGCATCGTGCGACTACTCCCCTTCTCCCGGACCGGCGAGCGCTGGGGCTCTCCGACGGGGCAGGACTTACCTCTAAACCGCACCGTGATCGGACGACCAAGAGTCGCCTTACGTGGACCGCTTCGCCTGCGGCTGGCATCGGCTTGCCCCCGAAGGGCTCCGGCGGGCGGAGCTCCTTCGAGGACGCAACCACGGACCCGGACGGGTGTCACAGATCCCACGGTAGCCCCGGACCGGGGAGGTGCGCGCCCCGCGCAGGACGTTCGCTGCACCCTCTCAGCGAACCGGGAGCCCGGCCCCCGCCCGACGGCTCAGCGCAGGCCGCGCAGGTGCGGCGTCGCCGCGACCACCGCGGCTCCCCAGGGCCGGATGCCCCCGGCCCGCAGCGCCCGGTCGGCCTCGACGAGCGTGGCGCCCGTGGTGACCAGGTCGTCGACCACGACCACGCCGGTGCCGGGCCGGGCGGCCCGCCGGAGCAGCACGTCGGTGGCGGCCATCGAGCCCTGCCGGTTGGCCGCCCGGGCCGCGGCGCCGAGGCCGACCTGGTCTCGGCGATGGCGTACGACGACGAGCCCGGGCACCGTCTCGACGTCGAGCCCCGAGAGCTCCTCGACCCGGACCGCGAGCTCGCGCACGTGGTGGCCGTCGCGCTCCCGCGCCGACGCCGGAGAGCTCGGTACCGGGACCAGCAGGAACCTGCGGACGTCGCCGGGACCGCCGTAGCAGGAGAGGTCGGGCACGGCGCCACCGAGGCTGTCCACAACGTCCGGTGGCGGCACGTACCGGAACCGACCCGTCACGAGGTTGAGGAAGGCACGGTGCAGGGCTTCGCCGAGCGGGCGGCGCAAGCCCCAGCGGGCGTGGTCCTTGAACGCCACCAGCGCCTCGCGGACGGGCCCGTCGTAGACGGCGGCGGCGACGACCGGCAGCGGGAGCGCCGGGGCGCGGTCGACGCGCACGGCCGGTCCGCGCAGACCGTGGCGGCAGCGCGGGCAGAGCGGGCCGTGGGCGCCGCGGCAGCCGGCGCAGGGACGGAGGTCGGAGAGCAGGCTCATCCGGCGACCGTGCCGACGGCGCGCGGCGTACCGCGGTCGCGCTCCACAGGGCGGCGACCGCGAGGCTCGCCGTCCCCAGGATCAGCCCGGGTAGACCGGGTCGGTGAGGCCCTCGAGCCTGGTCCAGGTGGCGCCCGACTGCTGCCAGCTCGTGGTGTCGTCGCCGACGAGGTCGACGCGACCGGGCGCCGCGGCGATCGTCGTGGCCGCGGCGTCGGGCGCGGTCTGGCGACGGGTGACCGGCGTGCCGACGGTGAGGTCGACGACCTCGAGCGCCGTCGCGCTCGACGTCCCGAGGACGACGAGGGTGCGTGCGTCGGACCAGGCGAGGTCGAGGGCCTCGGTGATCTGGTTGTCGACGCGGATCGGCGACGACACGGTGACGCCCTCGCCGTGGCGCTCGATCCGCGCGAGCCACGGCTCGACGACGGTGTTGCGCCGGACGAGCAGCGCCATCCGCGTGCCGTCGCGCGACACGGCGACCGCCTGGATGTCCGCGTCGCGGAAACCCTTCGGGGCGTCGACGACGCGGACGACGTCGGCCTTCTCGCCGCGCAGCTGCACCAGGCCCGTGCCGCGGTCGGCGACCCACACCGCACCGTTGCGGTCCCAGCTCGGCCGCGACAGGTCGTTGCCGACGTAGCGCCGCTCGGCGACCGCGTCGGCGGCGAGCTTGCCGACGTAGAGGCTGCGGCCGTTGGACGAGATGCCGGCGAACTGGGTCGAGTCGAGGCTGATGCCCGGGGTCGCGAGGGTCGGCGTCACGCCGACCGGCACCGGCTCCTTGGCGCCCAGGGACACGAGGCCCTTGGCGCTGACGGCGTACGCCGTGGCGCTCGGCGGCAGGGCGTCGGGGTCGAACGTGGGCCACGCGTCGCGCGGCTGCGGCGACGCGACGCCCGACACCGCGAGCGGCTGGCCGTTGACGGTGATGCGCACGGCCGTGACGTCGAGGACCTGCTTGAGCGTCCACACCAGCTGGGCCGAGAGCCGCTGGCGCTGGGTGTCGTCGGCGTTGAGCACCTCGCGCGAGAGCGCGACCTCGGCGACGCCGTCGATCACGGGGACGGAGCCGAGCGCGAGGGTCGTGCCCTGCGGGAAGGCCGTGCTCACCGCCGGCGCGATCCACTGCGTCGGGCCGGCGAGCAGCCGCGACACGAGCTGCGTGGCCTGTCCCGACGGCGTGGCGGGGAGCGTCACCGGGTCGGGCACGAGCTTGGTGAAGTCGCGACCGAAGTAGTAGAGGTCGAGGCTGCGGTAGGACCGCTGGATGTCGCCGGGGCCGAGCACGAGGCCCGGCGGCAGCTGGGCGATGCGCCACTCGCCGTCGACCTTGGCCAGCGTGTAGTTCCACGTCGTCGGTCGCGGCGGCGCGACGACGGAGTACTCGTCGTCGGCCGAGATGGTCGCCGACAGCGTCCCGGCCTGGCTGACGATCGAGCCCTTGGTGGTCGTCGTGAGGCCTGCGTTGTCGTAGACCTGGACGCCGTCCTCGGGCTTCCACGTCGCGTTGGCCTCGGGCGTGAGGTACTGACGGGCGTACGCGTAGCCGGCGTCGGCGCCTGCGGTGGCCTCCTGGAAGCCGCGCACGACGTCCTCGGGCCCCATGCCGTCGACCGGAGGGCGCGGGATGACGCGCACGATCTGGTCGCCCGCGGCCGCGGCGACGACGGGACCCTGCTGAATCGGTCCCGAGGTGGGGATGGTCGCGCAGGCGGAGAGCAGCGACGCGGTGGCGGCGAGCAGGCCGACGAGGGACGCGCGGGTGCGGGTCACTTCGTCACCTCCTCGCGGCGCGGACCGGCGTACGGCGAGGCGAGCGAGGCCTGCACGCGCGGGCCGGCGTCGGCGGGCTCGAGGGGAAGCGGCGACTCGGTGAGCGGGCCGTGGACGGTGCGCGGCAGCGTGAGCCTGAAGTTGGCGCCGTCGCCCGGGGCGCCCCAGGCCTGCAGCCAGCCGCCGTGCAGGCGGGCGTCCTCGAGCGCGATCGACAGGCCGAGGCCGGTGCCGCCCGTCGTGCGGGCGCGGGCGGGGTCGGCGCGCCAGAACCGGTTGAACACCAGCGACGACTCGCCAGGGCGCAGGCCGACGCCGTGGTCGCGCACCGTGACGGCGATCGCCTCCTCGTTGCACCCGACGGCGATGTCGACCGGCCGGCCCTCGCCGTGCTCGATCGCGTTGACGACGAGGTTGCGCAGGACGCGGTCGATGCGCCGGGCGTCGACCTCGGCGAGGCACGCGTCGTCGGGCACGTCGACGTTGACGACGGTCTCCTTGCGCTCGGCGAGCGGCGCCGCCGCCTCCACGACGCGCTCGACCATCGCGCGCACGTCGACGGGGTCGGGGTCGAGCACCGCGGCGCCGGCGTCGAAGCGGGAGATCTCGAGGAGATCGGCGAGCAGCGACTCGAACCGGTCGAGCTGGGTCTGCAGCAGCTCCGCGCTGCGCGCGGTGGCCGGGTCGAACTCGTCGCGGCCCTCGTAGAGCATGTCGGCGGCCATGCGCACGGTGGTGAGCGGCGTGCGCAGCTCGTGCGACACGTCGGACACGAACCGCTGCTGCACGCGCGAGAGCGCCTCGAGGCGGGTGATCTGCTCCTGCAGGTTGCCGGCCATCGAGTTGAAGGACGTCGCGAGCTTGGCGAGGTCGTCCTCGCCGCGCACGCTCATCCGCTCGGTGAGCAGCCCGTCGGAGAACCGCTGCGCCGTGCGGGCCGCCTGGCGCACCGGCGAGACGACCTGCCGGGTGACGACGTACGCGATCACGCCGAGCGTGAGGACGAGCAGCACCCCGACCAGGAGCACCGTGCGGCGCACCAGGTCGAGGGTGGCCTGCTCCTGCGTGAGCGGGAACAGGAAGTACAGCTCCATCGGCGGGTTGCCCGCGGTCGGCAGCGTGATCGGCGAGCCGACGACCAGGCCAGGAGCGGTGCGACCGTCGGTGTAGACGATCTCGGTGTAGGTCCACGACTGGCGCTGGTCGGTCTCGACGGCGACGCGCAGGTCGGCCGGGACGCTCGACTCGGCGACGTCGCTCGTGGCGCGCTCCGGGGTGTCGCCGCGCTGCGGGGGCGACGCGAGAAGCACGACCTCGTAGAGCGCGGGCTTGCCCGCGCGCAGCCCGAGGCCGGACATGAGGTTGTCGACGATGACCGACGCGGAACGGGTCTGCGGACCGGTGTACGCCGCGTCGAGCTGGCGCTGGGCGTCGGCGGCGCCCGACGCCGCCTCGGCGACCGACGCGCGCTCCTTGGAGTCGAGCAGGCCCGAGGTGATGCGACCGACGAGCAGCCAGCCGACGAGGCCGGCGACGAGGAGCGAGAGCGCGAGCGTGGTGGCGACGACGCGCAGCGACACCGACGAGCGCCAGGCGTGCAGCGGCCGGCGCAGCAGCGCGGTGGGACCGAGGTCCGGGCCCGGCGTCGGTGCGCCCCGGCCCGGGCGGGGCTCCGACGGAGTGCTCATGAGGTCACGTCAGCCGATCACGGAGGGCCGGCCTTGTAGCCGACGCCGCGCACGGTCACGACGATCTGCGGGCGCTCGGGGTCGTGCTCGATCTTCGAGCGCAGCCGCTGCACGTGCACGTTGACCAGGCGGGTGTCGGCGGCGTGGCGGTAGCCCCACACCTCCTGCAGCAGGACCTCGCGGGTGAACACCTGCCACGGCTTGCGCGCGAGCGCGGCGAGCAGGTCGAACTCCAGCGGCGTTAGCGGGATGGGCTCGCCGTCGCGCTTCACCGAGTGGCCGGCGACGTCGATCTGCAGGTCGCCGATCGCGAGGGTCTCGGGGCTCGGCTGGTCGGTGCGGCGCAGCCGGGTGCGCACGCGGGCCACGAGCTCCTTGGGCTTGAAGGGCTTGACGACGTAGTCGTCGGCACCCGACTCGAGCCCGAGCACGACGTCGACGGTGTCGGTCTTGGCCGTGAGCATGACGATCGGTACGCCGGACTCCGCACGGATCGAGCGGCAGACGTCGATGCCGTCGCGGCCCGGGAGCATGAGGTCGAGGAGCACCAGGTCGGGCTTGCTCTCGCGGAAGGCCGCCAGCGCCTTCGCGCCGTCCGCGCAGAAGACGGGCTCGAAGCCCTCCGTGCGCAGCACGATGCCGAGCATCTCGGCCAGCGCGGTGTCGTCGTCGACGACCAGGACACGACCCTTCACACCGCTCATGGTGACATCAGGCGTGCGTTCGCGGAGCGGGACACCCCAGCTCGTCGTGGTCATGGGCCCCTGCTCCTCGTCCCCCGCGCCCTCCGGCCGGATCCGGAGCGGTCGACTCTCAGACGCACGAGCCTCCCGTGGTGTTCCCCGGCGCCGCGTCGTACCGGGTGGGGCTCCCGGCGGCCGGTGCGTCCGGCCGGGTGGGTCGCGGGGTGCCGGAGGGCCGTGCGTGGCACGATCGGTAGCGGTCGCAGGCCGCGACCGCGACGAGCGGCGGGAGTCGAGACGATGAGCCCCGACGAGGGTGCCGACAGGCCCGAGGGCTACGACGGCGAGGCCCCCGGCTGGCCGCGGCCCGAGGAGAGCACCGCGGACACCACGTGGGCGGCGCGTCCGACCGAGCCGGTGCCGCCCGCGCCGACCGTGGTCCCCGACGCCGAGACCACCCGCGTGGGCGAGCAGCCCACCAGCATCGACCCGACGGTCCCGCCGCCGGCCGCCCCGGCCCCGCCGCCGCCGGCCGCGCCCGCGTGGGGAGCACCGACCCCCGCGCCGGCGCCCGACTGGTCGACCCCGACGCCTCCGGCTCCCGCTCCCGGGGGCTACGGCGCTCCCCCACCGCCCGGCGGGTACGCCGCCCCGCCGCCGGTCGCTCCCGGCTGGTCGTCGCCCCCCGGCGCGGTCGGTCCGCCCGTCGCGCCGCCGTACGTCCCGGGGCAGCCGCTGCCCGGCGTCGCGGGGTGGGGCGCCGTGCCGCAGGCGCCGAAGCCCGGCGTCATCCCGCTCCGTCCGCTCGGCGTGGGCGAGATCCTCGACGGCGCCATCAGCTACATGCGCCGCGACCCCAAGACGGTGCTCGGCATCTCGGCCGTGATCGCCGCCGCGATCGCGCTGCTGCAGCTGCTGCTCTACGGCTCGTTCTCCACCCTGTTCGACCGCATCCTGACCGACCCGGCGTTCACCAACCCGGGATCGGGCGCCGAACCGAACACCTCGGCGCTCGCGGGGGCGCTCGGCGGGCTCGGCGGTGTCGCGGTGCTCGTCGTCGTCGTGACGTTCCTGCTCAACACCCTCGCCACCGGCATGCTCACCACCGCGATGGGCCGTGCCGTGCTCGGCCGCCCGGTGTCGACGAGCGACGTGTGGCAGCGGGCGCGGAAGCGGTTCTGGCCGTTGGTGCTGCTCACCCTGCTCATCGGTCTCATCATCACGGCCGTCGTCGGCGTCGGCTTCCTGATCACCGGGCTCATCGCGTTCGGGATCGGGCAGGGCGACGCGGGCGGCGCGGTCTTCCTCGCGGTGATCCTCGTGCTCGCCACCATCGTCGTCACCGTGTGGCTGTCGGTGCGGATGCTCCTCGCGCCGGTCGCGCTGATCCTGGAGAGCGTCGGACCCGTCGTCTCCATCAAGCGCAGCTTCGCGCTGGTGAAGGGCGCCTGGTGGCGCACGTTCGGCATCTACCTCCTCGCCACGATCATCGCCTACATCGTCGCGCAGGTGCTCACGATCCCGTTCTCGTTCATCGGCGGCATCATCGGCGGCGTGCAGGCGTCGGGGGGCGCGACCGCCAACCCGTTCACACCGGTGGTCGCGATCTCCGCGTCGCTCGGCACGCTCGTCTCGCAGATCGTCGTCATCCCGTTCACCGCGGGCATCGTGGCACTGCTGTACGTCGACCGCCGCATCCGTCGCGAGGCGCTCGACATCGAGCTCGCCCGTGCCGCCGGGGTGCCGGGCGCGTGATCCCTGCCGTCGCCAGCGTCGTCGCGCGGCTGCCGCTCGACGTCCCGGTGGTGATCGGGCGCGACGAGGCGCAGCGCCTCGCGCGGATCGAGCTCGCCAAGCAGGGCTACGCGCGCGACGACCAGACCTGGGTGCAGAAGGCGATCACCTGGCTGCTCGACAAGATCGGCGAGCTCCTCGACCGCGCCTCGACCACCTCGCCGCTCGGGTGGTTCGGGCTGCTCGGCATCGCCGTGGTCGTCGCGCTCGTGATCGTGGCGGTGCGCCGGCGCACCGGGGCGCTCGGCAGGTCGGCGTACGACGCGGCGCAGTTCGACGTCGGCGACCGCAGCGCCGCCGACTTCCGCGCAGCCGCTGAGTCCTACGCCGCGTCCGGCGCCTGGGCCGAGGCGGTGCGCGCACGGCTGCGCGCCGTCGTCCGAGACCTCGAGGAGCGCGGGCTCGTCGACGCGCGACCCGGACGCACGGCCGACGAGATCGCGCGCGACGGCGGCACCGCCCTGCCGTCGGTGGCGTCCGGGCTGCGCGCGGGCGCGCGCCTGTTCGACGACGTCTGGTACGGCGGGCGCCCGGCCGACGAGGCGTCGTACCGGCAGATGGTGGCGCTCGACCGCGACGTGGCGGCCGCGCGACCCGGCGGCACCGCACGCCGCGACCCGCTCGCCCCGGCGGCGCCGCGATGAGCGCCGACCTGCTCGAGGGCACCACGCCGACCGTCGGCGACACGGTCCGGCGCAACCGCGGCCTGGTCCTCATCGCCGTGATCGTGGTCGTCGTCGCGGTGATCATGGCCGTGGCGCAGAGCCGCCGCACGGCCGGCGTCCTCGACCCCGACGGCTACGACCGCCCGGGCTCGCACGCGCTCGCCGCGCTGCTCGAGGACCAGGGCGTCGACGTCGTGCGGGTCACCACGGCGACCGACGCCGCCGACGCGCTCGCGAAGGCCGGCGGCGACGCCACGCTGCTCGTCGTACCGACCGCGCCGCTCTCGCCGCGCATGCTCGACGCCGTGGTCGGGTCGCAGCGGGCGCACACCGTCCTGGTGCAGCCGAGCGCCGACGTGCTCGAGCGGCTGGCCCCGTGGGCGACCGTCGGCGACTTCAGCACCGACGAGGCGGAGACCGAGCCGGGCTGCTCGTGGGCGGTCGCGCAGCGGGTGGGCGCGCTGCCCGCCGACGGCTCGACGTACACGGTGTCGAGCTCGGTCGTCTCGTGCTGGCGCGGCCTGGTCGTCGACGCCACCGGAGGGCGCGGGCCGACGACCGTGATCGGCTCCGCGCAGGCGCTCACCAACGAGCGGCTCGCCGACTCCGGGTACGCCGCGCTCGGGCTGAACACGCTGGGCCAGGACCGCACGCTCGTGTGGTGGCTGCCCTCGACCACCGACCCGCTGCAGTTCTCGACCGACGAGCCGCCGTCGGTCACCGACCTCGTGCCGTCGTGGGTGGGCTGGGTGCTGCTGCAGCTCGCGCTCGCCGTCCTCGTCGTCGTGTGGTGGCGCGGCCGTCGCCTCGGCCGCGTGGTCGTCGAGCCGCTCCCGGTCGTGGTCCGCGCGACCGAGTCGGTCGAGGGGCGTGCGCGGCTCTACCGCCGCGGCGGTGCCCGTGGCCGCGCCGCCGACGCGCTGCGCGAGGGCACGGCGTCGCGCCTGCGCTCGCGCCTCGGCCTCCCGCGCACCGCGGCGCTCGCCGACCTCGCGGCCGCCGTGGCCACCCGCACCGGCCGCACCCAGGCCGACGTCCTCGCGCTGCTCGAGCCGGGCAGCGCACCTTCCGACGACGCGAGCCTCACCGCGCTCGCGGACACGCTCGACACCCTGGAGAACGAGGTACGCCGCTCATGACCGAGAACCCCGGGCTCGAGCCCGTCACGTTCGAGCCGTACGCGCCGGCCGGCACGGATCCCGCCGTACCGCCGCCGCCCGCCGCTCCCCCGGCTGCGCCCTCGCCGTCGGGCGACGACGCGCGGGCGCGCGCCGCCCTCACCGCGCTGCGCGACGAGGTGGCCAAGGCCGTCGTCGGCCAGGACTCCGTCGTCACGGGCCTCGTCATCGCCCTGCTCTGCCGCGGCCACGTCCTGCTCGAAGGGGTCCCGGGCACCGCGAAGACGCTGCTCGTGCGCACGCTCGCGATGGCGCTCGACGTGCAGAGCACGCGCATCCAGTTCACGCCCGACCTCATGCCCGGCGACGTCACCGGCTCGCTCGTCTACGACGCGCGCACCGCGGAGTTCTCGTTCAAGGCCGGCCCGGTGTTCACCAACCTGCTGCTCGCCGACGAGATCAACCGCACGCCCCCGAAGACCCAGGCGTCGCTGCTCGAGGCGATGGAGGAGCGCCAGGTGTCCGTCGACGGCCACCCGCGCCCGCTGCCCGACCCGTTCGTCGTCGCCGCCACGCAGAACCCCGTCGAGTACGAGGGCACCTACCCGCTGCCCGAGGCGCAGCTCGACCGCTTCCTGCTCAAGCTCACCGTGGGGCTGCCCGGTCGCGACGAGGAGTTCGCCGTGCTGCAGCGCCACCTCGCGGGCTTCGACCCGCGCGACCTCGCGGCCGCCGGCGTGCGGCCGGTGGCGAGCGCGGCCGACCTCGCCGCGGCCCGCGCGGCGGTGGCCACCGTGACCGTCGCGCCCGAGGTGACGGCGTACGTCGTCGACCTGGTGCGCGCCACCCGCACGAGCCCGTCGCTGCGGCTCGGCGTCTCGCCGCGCGGTGCGGTCGCGCTCATCGGCGCGGCCCGAGCGTGGGCGTGGCTGTCCGGTCGCGACTACGTCTCGCCCGACGACGTCAAGGCGCTCGCGCGGCCGGCGCTGCGCCACCGCGTCTCGCTGCGCCCGGAGGCCGAGCTCGAGGGCGTCACCGCCGACGCCGTACTCGAGGGCATCCTCGCCACCGTCCCGGCGCCGCGGTAGGCGCGGGATCCGTCGTGGTCGTCACCGGACGCGCAGCGCTCCTCGCGCTGCTGCTCACCGTCCCCGTCGCACTCGTGGCGCGCTCGCTGGCGGTCGTGCTCGCGTTCGACGCGGCCCTGCTGCTCCTCCTCCTCGGCGACGCGTGGCTGGCGGGGTCGCCGCGCGCGCTGACCTTCGCGCGCGACGGCGCGACGAGCACCCGCCTCGGCGAGGAGGCGACCGTCGGTCTCACCGTGCGCAACGAGGGCACGCGCCGGGTGCGCGGCGTCCTGCGCGACGCGTGGGCCCCGACGGCGGGCGTCGCGATCACGCGCCACCGCATCGACGTCGCACCGGGCCGCGTCGTACGCGTGGCCTCGGTGCTGCGACCGACCCGCCGCGGCGAGCGGCGCTGCGACCTCGTCACCGTGCGCTCGCTCGGGCCGCTCGGGCTCGCCGGCCGGCAGACGTCGACCGCCGCGCCGTGGGCCGTGCGCGTGCTGCCCGGTTTCCCGTCGCGCAAGCACCTGCCCTCGCGCCTCGCGCGGCTGCGCGAGCTCGACGGCCGTACCGCGCTGATGGTGCGCGGCCAGGGGACGGAGTTCGACTCGCTGCGCGAGTACGTCATCGGCGACGACGTCCGCTCGATCGACTGGCGCGCCACCGCCCGCGCGTCCGACGTCATGGTGCGCACCTGGCGTCCCGAGCGCGACCGCCGCGTGCTGCTCGTCGTCGACACCGCGCGCACGTCCGCTGCCCGCGTCGGCGACGGCACACGGCTCGACGCGTCGATGGACGCCGCGTTCCTCCTCGGAGCGCTCGCGACGAAGGCCGGCGACCGCGTGGACCTGCTCGCGTTCGACCGCGCCGTGCGCGCCGACGTCCGCGGTGCCGGCGTCACCGAGCTGCTCCCCCAGATGTCGCACGCCCTCACCGAGATCGAGCCCGCGCTCGTCGAGACCGACGCCTACGGCCTCGTGGCGGCGGTCAACGCCCGGGTGCGCCAGCACGCGCTCGTCGTCCTGCTCACCGCGCTCGAGCCCTCGGCGCTGCGGGAGGGTCTCCTGCCCTACCTGCCCGCCCTCGCGACCCGGCACACCGTGGTGCTCGCGTCGGTGCGCGACGACCGCCTCGACGAGCTCGCGGCGTCGCGCGGCGACGCCCCGGCCGTGTACGACGCGGCCTCGGCGGCCCAGGCGGTAGCGGCCCGTGAGCGGATGACGCAGACCGTGATGCGCGCGGGCGTCGAGGTCGTCGACGCCGGCCCCGACGAGCTCGCCCCGCGCCTCGCCGACCGCTACCTCGCCCTCAAGGCCGCCGGCCGCCTCTAGCCCCGTCAGGCGTCGCGGGTCCAGTCGGCGACGACGGCGCGCAGCTCGGGCGTGAGCCGGTCCCAGGAGACGGCGAACGCGGCCGTGCCCTCGTCGTCGCGCACGCGGGCGCGGGCGGCGTTGTCGCGCACGAAGGACAGGACGGCCAGGCCGCCGAGAAGCGGCAGCGCCACCACCCGCACGGCGAGCTCGATCTCGTGCTGCACGGCGTCCTCCTCGGCGTCGTCGGTACGCACGAGGGATCGGCTGCGGAGGCCCGGTTCTTGAACGTGACGCTGGTCGCCCACCCGTCCGCCGCGCACCGCAGCGCCGAGAGACGGGGTGGGCCGCCCGTCAGCCGGCGTAGGGCAGCGTCTCGGTCATGCCGGCACGGTCGGCGACGTCGCCGAGGTCGCCGGCCCGCGCGCCGGAGCGCCCGAGCGTGAAGACGTACACGAGGAACGCGATCCACACGGTCGCGCCGAGGGCGATGCGCGCCCAGGTCGGCAGCGGCGACGGCGTCACGAACGCCTCGACGACGCCGCTCACGAGGAGCACGACGATGAGCCCGAGCGCGATCGTGAGGGTCGAGCGCCCCTCCTCCGCCAGCGCGACCGACCGCGGGCGCGGACCGGGCGCGATGATCTGCCAGCCCAGCCGGATGCCCGCACCTCCGGCGACGAAGACCGCGGTGAGCTCGAGCAGGCCGTGCGGCGTGATGAGGCCGAAGAACAGGTCGAGCTTGCCGGAGTAGGCCATCAGGCCGCCGACCAGCCCGACGTTGAGAGCGTTCTGCCAGAGGATGTAGATGCCCGGGAGGCAGAGCAGCGCGCCGCCGACCAGAGCGAGGGCCGACACCCAGGCGTTGTTGGTCCACACCTTGAAGGCGAACGAGCCCGCCGGGTTCGACGTGTAGTAGTCGGCGAAGTCCTGGTCGACGAGCTGCTTGAGCTCGTCGGGCGACGCGACGGCCGCGACGACGTCGGGGTTGGTCGCGACCCAGGCGCCGACGGCGAACGCGACGATCGCGGTCGCGACGCCGACGCTGATCCACCACCAGCGCGCCCGGTAGACGGCCACCGGGAACGACACGGTGACGAAGCGCGAGACGTCGCTCCACGAGGCGCCGCTCGCACCCGTCACCGCGGCCCGGCCCTCGGCCACGAGCGCCGACAGGCGCGAGACGAGCGCGGGGTCGGGAGCCGACGACTGGACGATCGAGAGGTGGGTGGCGGTGCGCTGGTAGAGGTCGACGAGCTCGTCGGCCTCCGCACCGGTCAGCTTGCGGCGGCGCGTGGCCAGCACGTGCAGGCGGTCCCACTCGGCACGGTGCGCGGCGACGAACGCGTCGATCTCCACCCGTGCGCCTCCTGCCGACCGGCACCTGTCCTGCGAGACTAGCCGCGTGTCGACCTCCTCGGGTGACTGGACCACCCTCGTGCCGGTCACGGGCGAGGCGGTCGCGCTCGACCTGCGCATCGCGCAGTTCCCCAGCCGCACCCTCGGTCTCAGCCTCGACCTGCTCGTCCAGTTCGTCGCGCTCTGGGCGATGCTCTGGATGGCGTCGGGCGTCGCCTCGCAGGTCGACCCGGCGGCGGCTACGGCGATCACGCTCGTCGCCGTCGTGGCCGTGATCGTCGGCTGGCCGACGTTCATCGAGACGGTGACCCGCGGCAAGTCGCTCGGGAAGATGGCGACCGGGCAGCGGGTGGTGCGCGACGACGGCGGCCCGGTGCGGTTCCGCCACTCCTTCGTCCGCGCCCTGTTCATGATCGTCGACTTCTGGATCTCCGCCGGCTCCGTCGGGCTGATCAGCTCGCTGGCCTCGTCGCGCGGCAAGCGGCTCGGCGACCACTTCGCCGGCACCGTCGTCGTCCGCGAGCGGGTGCCGCAGCGGGTGCGGCTCGACCAGCACGTCTACGCGATGCCGCCGGGCCTCGAGGCGTGGGCGGCGTCGCTCGACCTGGCCCGCCTCCCCGACGTGAGCGCGCTGCAGGCGCGGCAGCTGCTCTCGCGCGGACCGGCCATGGACCCGGCCGTCCGCACGAGCATGGGCCTGCAGCTCGCCGCCGAGTTCTCGTCGTACGTCGCCCCCGCACCCCCTCCGGGCACGCCGGCCGAGACCTACCTCGCCGCCGTCCTCACCGAGCGGCTGCGCCGGGCGTCGCGCACGCCCCCGGGCAGCGTGCTGCCGACCGCAGCCGCCCGCCCGGTCGCGGCCGCCGCGCCTCCCAACGCCGCGCCGGCGTGGCCCGCTCCCGCGCCCGCCGCGCCGCCCCCGACGCCCGACGGGGACCCGGGCCCGTTCGCCCTGCCCCGCTGACGCGCTGCCCCACCACCCACCCCAGCGCCGCTCAGGCCCTGTCTCGCGCGATAACCGCCGGCGCCGCTCCCGCCCTCGACCTCGGGTCGACCCTGCGAGTTGGTGCTCCCCGGGGGTCCGCCTACCGTGGAGCCCGTGACTGCCCTGCGCCTGGCCCTGGTCGGCGGTGCCGCCGTGCTCGCGCTCGGCGCGTGCGCCGCGACCCCGGCGCCGGCCGTGCGCGCGGCCGCTCCGTCGCAGACGCCTGACACCGCGGCGTCGCCGTCGACGAGCCCGGCGTCCGCCTCGCCGAGCACCACGGGGTCCCAGACTCCGTCAGCCGCCGACTCGGCCACGCCCGACCCGACCACGGCGAGCCCGACCGCCGCGCCGAGCCACCCGGCCGTCGTGGGCGTCGTCGCGCACGGGCTCGTCGAGCGCCCCGCGCCCGCGTCGATGCGCGCCGGCACGTTCGCCCTCGGCGACTCGTTCCTGCTCGGCTCCAAGCGGGTGCTCACCGCCGCCCACGTGCGCGTCGACGCCGAGGTGGGCCGCCAGTTCTACGAGGGCATCCCGGAGCTGCGCGCGGTCGCGCGCACCGGCACCCTGCCGCGCAACCTTCTCGTGCACCTGGGCACCAACGGAACCGTGCTGCCCAAGCACTGCGACGCGATCGTCGCGACGGCCGGTCCCGCGCGCCGCGTGTTCTTCGTGACGGTCATCGGTCCGCGGTCGTGGATGGCACCCAACGACAAGGTGCTCAAGGCGTGCGCCGCACGGCACAGCCAGCAGGTCGTGATCGTCGACTGGGCCTCGATCTCGGCGTCGCACCCGAACTGGTTCGGACCCGACCGGGTGCACCCGAACCCCACGGGCCGCAAGCAGTACAACGCGCTGCTCCTGCGCGCTCTGCAGCAGTACGCGATCTGACGCGCTGCTCCGGCAGCGCGGCGTGCGCGACGACCTGACCCGCTACTTGCGCAGGGTGTCGCGGATGAGCGCGGCGTACGCCGTGGCGCCCGCGCCCTTCGGGTGGATGCCGTCGGAGTAGAACCAGTCGCGGTGCCCGGCCGAGTAGCTCTGCCAGTCGGCGACCCGCACGTTGCCGCCCTTGAACAGCTTGTACGCCGCCCAGATCGACGCGTTCGAGCCCGCGATCCAGCTGCGGTCAGCCTTCGCCGTGATGAGGACGACGCGCGACCGGTCCTTGAGCTCGCCGAGGAGGGCGATGAGGTCCTTGGTCTCGATCCGGCCGTTCGTGCCGGCGCCGATGATGACGACGTCGCCGAGCTGGCCGAGCGCCTTGCGCGCGCGGATGCGGTCGTAGACGGCGCCGGGCTGGCGGCTCACGGCGGCGTCGACCTTGATCTTCGGGAACGTCGCCTGCAGCGCCTTGTAGCCCGCGAGCATGACCGAGTCGCCGACGGCGCTCGTGGAGAGACCGAACGCGTCCTGGCCCGCCGCGAGCACCGGCGGCACGCCGGGGGCGGAGCCCGACGGCGACGTGCGCGGGCTCGCCGACGACGACCCGGACGGCGACGGGCTCGCGCTGGTGCTCGGCGAGGTCGACGTCGACGACGACGCCGAGGGCGACGGCGAGCCCGACGACCCGGACGGCGTGGGCGACGGCGTGAGGTCGTCGCCGACCTCGGTGATGCCGCCGAGCGCGTCCTGCAGCGTCGGCTCCTTGGCCTGCGAGAGACCGACGCCGAGACCGATGACGACGGCCAGCGACGCGACGACGGCGGTGCCCGCGCGCAGCACGTGGCTCAGGCGACCCGAGGCCTTCCACGACGCCCACGCGCGGCCGAGAGCGCCACGGCGGATGGGCATCTCGACGAAGCGGTACGACAGCTCGGCCGCTGCGAAGGTGAGCGCGAACCGCAGCACCTGCACGGGCCAGCCGTCGAGGTCGAGGTCGACCCCGGGACGCAGCACCATGAAGATCGGCCAGTGCCACAGGTAGATGCCGTAGGACCGCTCGCCGAGCCAGCGCAGCGGCTGGTGGCCGAGGACCGTCGCGAAGACCGTGCCGGTGACGGCCGACGCGGCGATGACGCCGGCGGACACCAGACCGACGACGAGGAAGCCGCCGCGGTAGAGCGCCGCGGAGTCGGGGCCGGTGAACCAGAAGATGGCGACGAGCGCGACGAGCGAGAGCGCGCCGACGACGGACATGAAGGCGCGGCCGCGACCGGTGAGCCGCTCGGCGAACCGCTGCGGCCGCCACATCGTCGCGAGCACCGCGCCGACGAGAAGCGTCATCGCGTGGGTGTCGGTGCCGAAGTAGACGCGCGCGGTGCTCGACAGGTCGGGCATGCCGTCGCGCACCGCGAAGTAGGTCATGAGGGCGGTCGAGGCGATCGCTCCCAGCGCCGCGCCGATGCGCACGCCGCGCACCTTGCCGATGCGCCACAGGCCGTACATGAGCAGCGGCCAGATCAGGTAGAACTGCTCCTCCACCGACAGCGACCAGAGGTGCTGCAGCAGGGGCGGGCGACCGGTCGCCTCGAAGTAGTCGGTGCCGTGGGCGACGTACCACCAGTTGTTGACGTAGAACGTCGAGGCGATGACGTCCTCGCGCACGCGCAGGGCGGCGTCCTGGGCGACCGTGATCGCGAGCAGCGCGGTGGCGATCAGCACCAGGAAGAGCGCCGGCAGCAGTCGGCGGGCACGGCGTACGTAGAACCGGCCGAAGCGGACCGCACCCGTGCGGTCGAGCTCGGCGAGCAGCAGCGACGTGATGAGGAAGCCCGACAGGGTGAAGAAGACGTCGACGCCGAGGAAGCCGCCGGGCAGCCAGTCGGGGTTCGCGTGGAAGATCAGGACCGCGGTGACGGCGACGGCGCGGACGCCGTCGAGACCCGGCATGTGCGTCCAGGTGGAGACCCGGGACCGCTGCGACACAGGTGTGTCGAGTGCAGCGGTGGCCATGCGGACGTCCCCTCGGTGGTGTGCGGCGCCACAAGGGTACGACGGGACCACGCCGAAACGTAAAACCTCGCGCGCCGAACCACCCGGACGTGAGCAGATCGCGAGTTCCCGCGCAGGGAAAGGAGTTTCAGCCGGTTGTGCAACGCGTCGTCACGTCATGACGCGACGTGCAACATCACGACGTCAGCCGAACAGGCTCGACACCGCGATCAGGTTGTTGAACGCATGGGCGACGACGCTCGCACCGACGCGACCGGTGCGTGCGCGCAGGAACGACAGCACGAGACCGATGACGAACAGCAGCGGGAAGCGCACCGGCTCGAGGTGGATGGCGCCGAAGAGGAACGCGGAGCCCACCGTGGCCCACGGGACGCCCGGCATGCGGTGCGCGTCGGCCCACTTCGCGATCGCCGCGAACGCCAGGCCGCGGAAGCACAGCTCCTCGAAGAGCGGAGCGCCCACGACGGCGCACACGAGGGCCGCGTAGAGCACCCAGCGGGGGGCCTCGACGTTGGAGATGGCCTCCCCGGCGGCCGAGTCGAAGCTCCCGAACACCCGCTCGGTCAGGTTCGCGACCAGCCCCGCGAGCACGGTGGCGGCGATCCCGCCGCCGATCCCCCAGCCGAGGTCGGAAAGTCTGAAGGTGAACCCGAGGTCGAGCCTTGGGCCGTTCCCCTGCAGCCGGGTCGCGATCCACGGGTAGAGGCCGAAGCCGAGCCAGGGCAGCGCCAGGCTGGCCAGCAGGACCACCCCGCCCCCGCGCGGGGCGCCGGCGGCCAGGACGAACCCCAGCACGATCGTCGGGACCACGAGGGCGACCAGGATCGCGACGAAGACGTCCTTGAGGCCCCAGCGCGGCGGGACCAGCGCCCGCCCCTCCTCCAGCGCCTCGAGGTAGGTCGTGGGCGCCCCGGCGTACGCGAGGGCCGGGCCCGGGCGGCCCGGGTAGCCGGGCAGGCCGGCTCCCGGTGGCGGGACGGGCCGGGGCTCCCCGGGCTGCTGCCCGGGGAGCCCCTCGCCGGAGGTGTCCGGCATCAGTACCGGTAGTGGTCGGGCTTGTAGGGGCCGGCCACGTCGACGCCGAGGTACTCGGCCTGCTTCTTGGTCAGCTCGGTGAGCCCGACGCCGAGGGCGTCGAGGTGCAGCCGGGCGACCATCTCGTCGAGGTGCTTGGGCAGGACGTAGACGCCCACGGGGTACTCGTCGGTCTTGGTGAACAGCTCGATCTGCGCCAGCACCTGGTTGGTGAAGGAGTTGCTCATGACGAACGACGGGTGGCCGGTCGCGTTGCCGAGGTTGAGCAGGCGGCCCTCCGACAGCACGATGATCGTGCGGCCGTCGGCGAACCTCCACTCGTCGACCTGCGGCTTGATCGTGGTGCGGGTGGTGCCCGGCAGCGCGGCGAGGCCGGCCATGTCGATCTCGTTGTCGAAGTGGCCGATGTTGCCCAGGATCGCCTGGTGCTTCATGCGCTGCATGTGGTCGACGGTCACGACGTCGTAGCAGCCGGTCGCCGTGATGACGATGTCGGCGCGCTCGATGACGTCCTCGAGGCGCGAGACCTCGTAGCCGTCCATCGCCGCCTGCAGGGCGTTGATCGGGTCGATCTCGGTGACGATGACGCGGGCACCCTGGCCGCGCAGCGACTCCGCGGAGCCCTTGCCGACGTCGCCGTAGCCGCAGACGACCGCGACCTTGCCGCCGATGAGGGTGTCGGTGGCGCGGTTGATGCCGTCGATGAGCGAGTGGCGGCAGCCGTACTTGTTGTCGAACTTGCTCTTGGTGACCGAGTCGTTGACGTTGATCGCCGGGAAGAGCAGCGTGCCCGCCTTGTGCATCTCGTAGAGGCGGTGGACGCCGGTGGTGGTCTCCTCGGTGACGCCCTTGATGCCGGCCGCGAGCTTGGTCCAGCGGTCGGTCGACTCGGCGAGCGAGCGGCGCAGCAGGTCGAGGATGACGGCGTACTCCTCGGAGTCCGAGGCGTCGGTCGAGGGCACGGCGCCGGCGAGCTCGAACTCGCGGCCCTTGTGCACCAGCAGGGTGGCGTCGCCGCCGTCGTCGAGGATCATGTTCGGGCCCGCGCCGTCCGGCCACAGCAGCACCTGCTGGGTGCACCACCAGTACTCCTCGAGGGTCTCGCCCTTCCAGGCGTAGACCGGGACGCCCTGGGGGTCCTCGGGGGTGCCGTGCGGGCCGACCGCGATCGCGGCGGCGGCGTGGTCCTGGGTCGAGAAGATGTTGCAGGAGGCCCAGCGCACCTCGGCGCCGAGCGCGACCAGCGTCTCGATGAGGACGGCGGTCTGCACGGTCATGTGCAGCGAGCCGGTGATGCGGGCGCCGCGCAGCGGCTTGCTCTCGCCGTACTGGGCGCGCATCGCCATGAGGCCGGGCATCTCGTGCTCGGCGAGACGGATCTCGTTGCGGCCGAACTCGGCCAGCGAGAGGTCGGCGACCTTGAAGTCGTGGTCGGTCATGCGGGTGTACTCCGATCTACGCCCGTCAGGGCGGGGGACGGCGGTCGTCTCGAGGCCTCGATGGACCGCCGTGCGCTCACGCGGGATGCGTCACCGCAGGGCGCCACCATTGTGGCACCGATCCCCCGCCTGCGGCGAACCGCCGCCTGACTCCCCGCTCAGGATCCGGTCTCGCCCGGGTCCGTCGCGCCCGGCTCGGCGGTCGGGGCCGCCGAGGACCCGGCGCGGCGCAGGTCGGGCTCGAGGTAGATCCAGCGCGCCTGCGGCACGGCCTCGCGCACCCGCACCTCGGCGCCGTCGATCGCCTGCGCCACTGCCTGGGCGGTGTCGTCGTGGGCGACGGCGATCTTGGCCGCCACGAGGATCTCGTCGGGGCCGGTGTGCAGCGTGCGCAGGTGGATGATGCTGGCCACCAGCGGCTCGGACTCGATGGCGGTGCGGATCGCCTCGGTCTGCTCGGGCACCGCGCTCTCGCCGACGAGCATCGACGACATCTCCAGCGCGAGGAACACCGCGATCACGAGCAGCAGCGAGCCGATCGCGAGCGCGCCCACGCCGTCCCAGCGGGCGTCGCCGGTGAAGACCGCGAGCGAGACGCCGAGCAGCGCGAACACCAGACCGATGAGCGCGCCGAAGTCCTCGAGCAGGACGACGGGGAGCTCGGGCTGACGGGCGTCGCGGACGAAGCGGTACATCGACCGGCTGCCGCGCGTGTGGTTGGCCTCGCGGATCGCCGTACGGAAGGAGAAGCCCTCGAGCACGATCGCGATGCCGAGCACCACGAACGCGACCATCGGGTCGGTGAGCTCCTCGGGGTCGTGGATCTTGTGCCAGCCCTCGTAGATGCTGAACAGGCCGCCGAGGCAGAACAGCACGATCGACACGACGAACGCGTAGACGTAGCGCGTGCGGCCGTAGCCGAACTGGTGCTTCTCGTCGGGGACGCGCTGCGCGCGCTTGCCGCCGAGCAGCAGCAGGACCTGGTTGCCCGAGTCGGCGAGCGAGTGGATCGCCTCCGACAGCATCGAGCTCGAGCCGGTCATGAACCACGCGATGAACTTCGTGATCGCGATGCCCATGTTGGCGGCCAGCGCCGCCACGACCGCCTTGGTGCCGCCCTCGGTGCTCACGAGATGCGGTCCTTGAGCTCGTTGATCGGGCCGATCGGCGAGGGGTCGACCCCCTGCGCGATCGCGGCGTAGACGCTCACCCAGTCGACGGTGCCGAGCAGCGACGCCAGGCGCACCACCGGGTGGCCGTCGTCGGCGTGCAGCACGTCGACGGGTACGCCGCGGCGCTCGGCGATGTCGCGCGACACCTCGGCGCGGCGGCCGTCCTGCTCGTGCTCGCCCGGGTCGCGGAGGATCACCAGGCGCAGCCGCGCCGGCCCGGCGCCGTCCTCGAACGGGTCGCGGAAGATGTCGTCGGTCGAGCCGCCGCCCGCGTCGCCGTCGAGCGCGACGACCTGGTTGTGCGTGACCTCCGGGAACGGCCCGCTGGCGACGGCCATCTTCGCGTTCTCGTTGAGCTGGCAGGCCAGGCGGTACGCCGCGAGCGCACCGATCGGCGAGGTGCCCCAGACCATCGGGAGCGAGCCGCCGACCGAGACGCCGAGCAGCTTCGCCGGGTTGTCGGCGAGCGGCGAGACCGGGCCGTGCGCGACGGCGCGCTCGTCGAGCAGGTCGGCCGCGCGCTCGAGCGCCGTGCGCGGGACGTCGGCGAGCCCGAGGGCGTCGGCGAGCAGCAGCAGCGGCGTCGAGAGCAGCCACAGCGACGCGCGCGGCATGAGGCCGCCGGCGTCGACCGGCAGGAACACAGCACCGGGCGCGTCGGCGACCAGCGTGTGCAGCGGCGAGCCGGCGGCGCCGACACCGACGAGGCGGGTGCCGCGCTTCACCGCCTCCGTCGCGACCGACAGCGTCTCCTCTGTGCGCCCCGAGCACGACACCGCGATCACGAGGTCGAGCGGGCCGACCCAGCCGGGCAGCGTGTAGCCGCGCAGCGTCGAGACCGGCACCGGGCAGCCGGTGCCGCAGATCGCGCCGAGCACGTCGCCGCTGATGCCCGAGCCGCCCATGCCGGCGACGACGACCGCGCGGGGACGGCCGTCGGCCGCCACGGCGGCGAGCGCCTGCGGGTCGGTGGCCGCGAGGGCGCGGCGTACCTGGGCCCCGGCGTCGGCCGTGGCGCGCAGCATGCCGCCCGGGTCGGCGGCCTCGAGGGCCTGCGGGTCGTCGAGCACGAGATCGTCTGCCCAGCGCGGCACGCCTACTCCTGCACGTCCGCGCCGATGCCCTGCGGACCGGGCGTGGCGTCGTCGAGGAGCATGACGGGGATGCCGTCGCGCACGGGGAAGCTGCTCCGGCAGCGGGTGCACACCAGCGCGGTGACGGGCTCGCCGTCGGGCCGGACGGGCGCGTGGTGCTCGCACGGGCAGGCGAGCACCTCGAGCAGCACAGGATCGAGCGAGGTCATGCGTGGTCTCCCCGGATGATGGCCAGCGCCTCGTCGCGCACCGACTCCATGAGGGCCGCCGTGGCCCCCTCGGCGTTGAGGCGCAGCAGCGGCTCGGTGTTGCTGGGTCGGACGTTGAACCACCAGGCGCCGGCCTCCGACGTCCCCGCGACCGTGAGGCCGTCGAGCTCGTCGAGAGCGACGCCGGGACGGTCGCCGTACGTCGTGCGGATGGTGGCGATCACGGCCTGCTGGTCGGCGACGGTCGTGTTGATCTCGCCCGACGCGACGTAGCGGGAGTACTGCGCGAGCAGGCTCGAGAGCGTGGTGCCCTCGGGCGTCTCCGACAGCGCCGCGAGGGTGTGCAGCGCGGCGAGCATGCCCGAGTCGGCGCGCCAGAAGTCGCGGAAGTAGAAGTGGCCGGAGTGCTCGCCGCCGAACACGGCGCCGGTCTCGGCCATGCGCGCCTTGATGAACGAGTGGCCCACGCGCGTGCGCACCGGGGTGCCGCCGTTCTCGGTGACGATCTCCGGCACGGCGGCGCTCGTGATCAGGTTGTGGATGATCGGCGAGCCGGGGGCCTTCGCGAGCTCGCGCACCGCGATGAGAGCGGTGAGGGTCGACGGGTCGACCAGCCCGCCCTGCTCGTCGACCACGAAGCAGCGGTCGGCGTCGCCGTCGAAGGCGAGCCCGAGGTCGGCGCCGACCTCGAGCACCTTGGCCTGCAGGTCGCGCAGGTTCTCCGGGTCGATCGGGTTCGCCTCGTGGTTGGGGAACGTGCCGTCGAGCTCGAAGTAGAGCGGCGTGATCGTGAGCGGCAGACCCTCGAGCACCGCCGGCACGGTGTGGCCCCCCATGCCGTTGCCGGCGTCGACCACGACCGAGAGGTGGCGGCCCGTCAGCGGCACGAGCCGGTTGAGGAACGCGGCGTAGTCGGCGAGGACGTCGCGCTGCGCGACCGTGCCCGCGGGTCCGTCGTACGCCGGGACGCCGTCGGCCGACCACTGCTGCACCAGGTCGCGGATCGCGCGCAGGCCGGTCTCCTGGCCGACGGGCGAGGCGCCCGCGCGGCAGAGCTTGATGCCGTTGTACTGCGCGGGGTTGTGGCTCGCGGTGAACATCGCGCCGGGCAGGTCGAGCGAGCCGGCGGCGAAGTAGAGCTGGTCGGTCGACGCGAGGCCGATGTCGATCACGTCGACGCCCTGCGAGGTCGCGCCCTCGGCGAAGGCGGCCACGAGCTCGGGTCCGGAGGGGCGCATGTCGCGGCCGACGACGATCGTGCCCGGCCCGCCGGCAGCGGTCGGGACGCCGAGGACGTGGACGAAGGCCGCGCCGACGAGGCGGGCGATGTCGGGGCCGAGGTCGTCGGGGACGACGCCGCGCACGTCGTAGGCCTTGATGAGGCGATCGAGGAGGGCGTCGTCCAGCACGTGACGGACCCTATCGGGCGGGGGTGCGGCCTCCGACGCCGATCGCCGGGACGGCGGAGCAGGGTCGGACCGATCGGACGAGGGGGCGCGGTGCCCGGCACCGTCGGAGGGTCAACGAGTGCGCTAGGCCCCGGTCAGGACAGGGTCAGCGGGTGCGCCGGCCCTGGCTCAGGACCGGGTCAGCGGGTGCGCTGGGCCTTGCTGAGGACGTCGTCGCGGTGCAGGACCTCGTCGCCGGACTGCCACGAGCGGTTCTCGCAGTCCAGGCAGTGGGTGAAGTCGACCTGGGAGCCGTCGGTGAGCTCCATCGAGATGCGGGTGACGCGGTCGGACTCGCAGACCAGGCAGGTGGCCCCGCCCCGTGCCCCGCGCTGGGTCAGCGACCCCAGCGGGACCTGCTCGGCCGCTGCTCGGCTGCGCGCCATGTCGTCCTCCTCGTCGTGCCGGCTCCCGTGCTCCGGGCCCTCGGCCCGGTAGCGCGGAAGCATCGCTCCCGCGCCGGGCCGACAGTAGACGCTGCGGGCGCCGCAGGGGAAGTACCTGTGGGACGAGAGTGACAGAAGGGAACAGATGTGACTACCCCGTGATCAGCGCCGATCACTCTCGGTGAGATACGTCACTCTCGGTCGAGCGCGCGCTCCACGCGGTAGCAGGGCGTCAGGCGTCGACGTCGGTGCGCAGCACGCGC
Organism: Candidatus Nanopelagicales bacterium; assembly: GCA_046330715.1. GTDB lineage: Bacteria > Actinomycetota > Actinomycetes > S36-B12 > CAIYMF01 > Longivirga. The sequence continues at coordinate 278,477 of JAXLSG010000001.1, read as the reverse complement.
AGGTGGCCGCGCCGGCCCACCTCGACGGGCACGGGGACCGGCTCCGGGCGCGGCCGGGCGGCCTCGCGGACGGCGTCGGCCAGGGCCTCGAGGTCGTCGCTGGAGGGGCGCAGGGCGTCGGGGTCGGGCTCGAGCCGGACGACCTCCCAGCCGCGCGGCGCGGTCATCCGCACCGCGTGCTGCTCGCACAGGTCGTAGCAGTGCGGCTCGGCGTAGGTCGCCAGCGGACCGAGGACGGCCGTCTGGTCGGCGTAGACGTAGGTGAGCGTGGCCACGGCGACCCGGGTGCAGGACGGCTTGGAACAGCGACGGCTCACGGGGCGAAGATACGGCGCCCGACCCACGCCGCCCGGGAGCGGCACGCCGTGTCGCAGCCGGCACACCCGTCACGTCCGTCACGCGTCCGCCCAGCAGCGCCGTCCGGGACCGCGGGGCGCCTACCCTGGCGGCCATGGCCGGCCGCCGAGCACCCCGGGTACGCCGGGACCGCCACGGCCGCGGGCTGCGCGGGCCGCTCGCGCCGCCGAGCTCCCCGCTCACCGTCCCCCGCGCGGACCGCTTCGGCGACCTGGTGGCCGCCGCGGTCGACCGGGTCGAGCCGCGGTGGGGGCGCCACCTCGAGGCCGTCGACATCGAGGTCGTCGACGCTCCCCCGTCGCCGCCCGACGTCGACGAGGTCGTGCTCGCCGAGCACCGGGTGGGGCCGGGGCGGCGCACCGTCACGCTCGTGGTCTACCGGCGCCCGGTCGAGCTCCGCGCACCCGAGCACCGCACGCGCGTCGACCTCGTGCGCGACCTGGTCGCCGAGGAGCTCGGCGCGGCGCTCGGCATCGCACCCGAGGAGGTCGACCCGACGTACGACGTCGGCGACGACTGAGGCAGCACCACCCGGAGAGAGGGCGTCAGCGCGACGAGACGCCGGGGACCGACGAGCCGGGCTTCGAGACGACCGTGGGCACGAGCGTGCTCGCGCGCTGCGGGAGGATCGGCGCCAGCGCGATCATCGGCCCGCGCCGGCCGGCCTCGGTGACCTGGCGGCTGGCGTAGACCGGTCCGCCCGACAGGGGCGTGAGCACAAGCGTCGAGCTCGCTGTGGGCGTCGTGACCGGGATCGTCACGCGCGCCAGGGATCCCGACTCGACGGTGATGGTGCGCCGCCAGACGGGGGCCGAGGCACCGGGCGCGTAGAGCGCGAGCGACACCTTCGCCGCCTTGCCGGGCGCCGAGAGCATGACAGCGTGCTTGAGGGCGCCGCCGGCGAGACCGACGACCACGCCAGGGGCGGTGAGCGCCGGGACGGGAGCGGTGGCGTCCTTCTCGCGCAGCGTCGCGGTGTCGCCGGTGCCGACCTCGACGCCCGCGACCACCTCGGCCTCCGACCGGATCACGACGCCTGCGGGAGCGCCGGCCAGTGCCTCGTTGAGGTTGACCGCGAGGACCTTGCCCGCCTCGAGGTTGACGCTGGAGATGCCCGCCGGCGTCACCTGGCCGTCGGCCGTGAGCAGCGTGAGCGAGACGGTGGTGTCGACCTCGGGCGAGAGCAGCTCGAGCGCGGCGTAGTGCACGGGCGCGGGGATGCCGGGGATGACGAGGCGTGTGCCCGCCTCGGTCGGCGGGATGAGCGCCATGCCCATGGGCACCAGGCCGACCGCCTCCTGGTCGAGGCCGACCAGGCCGATGCGCCCCGACCGCGCGATCGCGTGCACCGCGACGAGCGCCTGGTTGGGCGCGAGCGTGTCGAGACGGACCTGCTTGCGCGATCCGGCCGGCAGCTCGATGCCCGAGGCGCCCGGCGCGGGCACCGGGCCGGCCTCGCCGTACACGAGGAGGTCGACCTGGGCGGGGCGGTCGTCGTCGTTGACGAGGAGCACCTGGGTCAGGCGGCCGACGGTGGAGCCGCCGCCGACCAGCCAGGCGTCGGTGACCGGTCGCGCGCACGGCGACGCCGCGAGGCCGCGGGTCGCGCCCTGGCCCGAGCGGATCGCCTGGTCGGCGCCGAGCCCCTGCGCGAACGAGCCGGTGGCGCGGGCGAGCATCGCCGGACCGGACTTGCCCTCGATCACCCGGCTCACGGTCTGGCCGGGCTTCGTGATCCGCAGCGGCTCGCTGGTCTCCTTCACCGAGAGGTCGGCGAGCGTCGCGATGCCGTCCTTCACCGTGGGCAGCGGGGCGACGCCGGCCGTGACGGTCGACGTGAGCGCCGTGGTCGCGGTCGTGACGGGGCAGACCAGCTCGGTCGACGCCACCGGCTCGGTGACCGGCGCCGACTCGACGGCGGTGACGTCGGGGGTCAGCAGCGAGGCGCCGCCGACGAGGACGGCGAGCGCCACGAGGGCGCCGACGAGGCGGGTGCGCGGACGGCGCAGCTCGGAGGTCCCGCTCACGGCGCCACCTCCTCGACGACGGGCTCGGCGTCCGGGTCTGCGTCGGACTCCGCGGGGGTCTCCGGCTCGGTCGTGGCGCGCGCGGCGACCGGCGCCGGCTCGCCCGACACGTCGCTGTCGGCGATGTCGGAGTCGGCGTCGGCCTCGTCGTCCTCGGTACGCCGCGACGGCAGGGCGAGCAGCACCACGAGCAGGACGACGGCGGCCTGGGCCCACAGCCATCCGGTGCGCGAGGAGCCGTCGAACGCGATGGTCGCGGGGAACACCGTCGCCGGGACGCCGGCCACCTGAAGCGCCGGGTCGTCGGAGTCGACGCCGCCGGCAACGGGGGTGACGTCGGCGCCGTCGGCGGTCCAGCGCCAGCGGCTGTCGCGCGTCTCGGACATGACGAGGGTGCGGCCGCTGACGCCGGCCGCGACCGTGGCGTCGACCGTCGGGACCGAGCGCGGGTCGGGGTCGTCCAGCGGGACGGGCGTGGACCGGCGTACCTGCACGGTGCCGGCGGAGTCGCCCGCGGGCGGCTCGATCACCTGCACGCGCGAGGAGACCGGCACGACCTCCCACACCGCGGCGCCGTCGCGCGAGGAGAGGTGGCGCAGGCCGCGCTGGCCGTCGAGCGTCGCGACGAGCGGGTCGCGCCGGCCGGCGTCGGCCAGCACGAGGTAGCGGATGCCGTGCGTCGCGAGCTGGTCGACCTCGTCGGCGCCGAGACCGGCCACCACGCGGGCGATCACGCGGTCGAGCTGGTCGGTGACCGCGGCGGGCGGGGCGACGTCGATGTCGCCGGTCTGCGGGATGGGCGCCGCGAGCAGGTCGTAGACGACGCGGTCGCCGAGGCTGCGCTCCAGCACCACGGCGCGCGGCCGCTCGGGCGTGGCCATCTGGGCCGCGACGAACGCCGGGAGCACGTCGCGGTCGCCGCGGCGCAGCGGACCGTCGACGCCGAGCACGTAGATCGCGAGGGCACCGATCGGCGCGAGCAGCAGCAGCACCGAGAGCAGGGCGGCGGCGGGCTGGCGCCAGCCGAAGCTCGCGCCCTCGAGCCGGCGCGGCAGCTGCTCGACCAGGACCGCCGAGCACACGATGAGGGCGCCGCCCCAGATCGCCGTGGCGGTGCCGGGCCAGGGGGCGACCGGCTCGCCGAGCGCCGGCGGCGTCACCCGGATCACCTGCTGCACGAGACCGAAGGCGAGGGCGACGAGGCCGACGACCCACGCGGCGAGCGCGACGCCCTTGCGGCTACCGACGACGAGCGCGGCGAGACCGCCGAGGATGAGGCCCGCGGCGAGCCACAGCGGGGTCGAGCCGACACCGCCGGGACGCATCAGCACGACGTCGTACGACGTGAGCCTCAGGTCGGTCGGGCCCACGAGGCCGGGCTCGAGCCACAGCAGCGCCGGCTCGCGCACGACGCGCAGGCTCCACGGCACGAGCATCGCGACGGGGGCGAGCACCGACACGAGCAGGCGCAGCCGGCCGCGACCGTCGCGCACGACCGTGACAGCGGCGATCACGGCGAGCACCGCGGCGACCAGCCAGACGACGGGGACGAACGCGGCGACGACCGCGAGGAGCAGCGACGTACCGGCGACGCGGCGCCACGTGCTCGGGCCGCCGACGCCCGCGAGCCGGGCGCACGACCGCGCGAGCCACGGCAGCAGCACCATCGCGACCGCGGTGCCGAGCCGACCGCCGGAGATCGCGCCGGTGGCGGCGGGCAGCGTGGCGTAGGTGACCGCGGCCCAGATGCGCACGACCGGCGTGCGGACGACGCCGCGCAGCGCCAGGTAGGAGGTGAGGCCGGCGAGCGGCACCAGCGCGAGCAGCACGACGTCGTTGGCCGCCGACGCCGAGCCGCGCAGCAGCAGGGCGAGCAGCGACAGCGGCGCGAGCCACGCGGGCGCGTCGGCCGCGGAGCCCGGACCGACCTCGTGCCACGCCGTGAGGTAGCTGCCCCACAGCTCGCCGACGCCGTCGGGCGCCGGGAGCAGCGCGCCGCCCTGCAGGTAGCCCGAGCCGAGCAGCGCGCGCTCGGCGACCAGGGAGAGCAGCACGAGACCGAGGAGCAGCAGGGTCGCGGGGCGCACGAGGATGCGGCGCAGCCGCGAGGGCCGGCGGTCGTCGGCGTACCAGCCGTCGGGGTCGTCGGACGTGGAGTCGAGCACCGAGCGCTCGGCGTCGCCCGAGTCGCCGGCGAGCACCTCGCCGGCCTTGTCGATCGCGTGCCGCACCCCGAGGCTGCGCGGTGCGAGGAAGTGCCGCACCTCCCTCTCCGGCACCGCACCCGGCTGCTCCGCGGCGGAGCGCACGCGGGCGCGCGACGCCGACAGCCCGCGCCGGTCGCGCACGGCGTCGCGGAACGCGCCCCACTCGTCGCGCGCGGCCTCGGGGGCCTTGCCGAGCAGCAGGCCGAGCGCCCGCAGCAGCGAGCCCACGAGCATCCGCAGCGACGCGAACAGCCCGCGTACGCCGGTGGCGTGGGCGCGCGCGACGTGGATCGCCGCCACCCGGTCGAGCCGGTGCGGGCGGTCGGGGTGCTTGGGCGACCCGGCGTCGACGGGTCGACGGCCGTGGGTGGCGGCCTCGCGGTGGTGCACCACGGCGGAGGTCGCGACGACCACGCGGTGGCCGGCGCGGCGGGCCCGCCAGCAGAAGTCGATGTCGTCGCGGAAGAGCGGCAGCGCGGGGTCGAAGCCGCCGAGGGCGTCCCACACCTCGCGGCGTACGAGCATGCCCGCGCTGTCGACGGCGAGGACGTCGGTGGTCGCGTCGTGCTGCCCCTGGTCGAGCTCGTGGCGCTCGAGGCCGGTGACGAGGTTGCCCGAGCGGGCGACGGTGACGCCGGCCTGCACGAGGAAGTCGGGGTGGCGCCAGCCGCGCAGCTTCGGGCCGAGGACGTCGGCGCTCGGCATGCGGTCCGACGTCCGGAGCAGCTGCTCGAGCGCGGTCGGCGCGGGCGCGGAGTCGTCGTGCAGCAGCCAGACCCAGCGCAGCACGTCGTCGCCGACCGCGCGGCCCGTGCCCGAGCCGGTGGCGAGGCCCGCGGCGACCGCGGCGCCGAACCCGGTGTCGCGGGCGACGGTGAGCACACGGTCGACGAGGCCGGCCTGCTGCGCGCGGGCGAGCAGGTCGGGGGTCTCGTCCAGCGAGCCGGTGTCGACGGCGACGAGGCGGTCGGGGCGGCGCGCGCTGCGGGCCAGGGCCGTGAGCACCGCGGGCAGCCAACGGGCGCCGTCGTGGGCGACGAGCACCGCCGTCACGTGGTGGTCGCGCGGGGGTACGTCGTCGTCGGGGTCGTCGAGCTCGTCGAGCAGGGCCGCGAACGAGTCGGCGTCGGGCCGCTCGTCGACCGGCTCCTCGACCGGCACCGCCTCGGGCTCGGGCGACGTCTCGGGCGCGGGCGCCTCGGCGTCGGCCTCGACCTCGACGGTCCGCGGACCGGTCTCCGCGACGACGTCCGGAGCCGCCGGCGGGACGGCCGCGCCGTCGGACCCGCTCTCGGCGGCCCGGTCGGCGTCGCGCTCGAGGATGGCGTCGAGCTCGTCGTCGTGGTGCCCGGCATCGGCCGCCGACGCAGCGGCGGCAGGGGCGGACGCGTCCTGACTCGCGGCATGCCGCCGCCGGGCGGAGCTGCCTGCAGGGTCGCCGGAGCCGGCGGGGGGAACGTTCGACGACATGACCCGAGCACCCTAGACGACGGTGCTGGGAGCCGGTCCCGGCGTGCGCCGCTCACCGGTACCGGGGACGCCGCCCCGCGCGGGGGCGGCGTGGATCAGACCGCGGCCTTCTTGAGGCGGCGGCGCTCGCGCTCGGAGAGCCCGCCCCAGATGCCGAAGCGCTCGTCGTGCGCCAGCGCGTACTCGAGGCACTCGACGCGCACGTCGCAGGTCGTGCAGACCCGCTTGGCCTCCCGGGTCGATCCGCCCTTCTCAGGGAAGAACGCCTCCGGGTCGGTCTGGGCGCACAGCGCCTGCTCCTGCCAGCCGAGCTCCTCGGCGTCGGTCAGCGGCAGGACGGTGACGTGGCTCACCGGTGTACCTCCTCGACCTGGTCCCTCGGTTCCCCCCAGGGTGGGGCGCCTGTCCCGCGGAACCTGATGACCGGCGCGAGCGCCGGCTCGGGGTGAATTACACGCGTGTAAGAGTCCCCCGTCAACCCCGGGAGCCGCACGATCCCCGTGTAGCCGTGGTCGACCGGTCACGCTCCGTAACCATCTCCGGATCACGGGGTCGGGCGTTTCGCCCCGCAGCGGGCTGACAGGATCGGCGCCGTGCGCATCACGGTCCTCGCGGGCGGCATCGGCGGAGCCCGCTTCACCCGCGGCCTGCTCCACCACCTCAGGTCGACCTCGGGCGACGACGCCGCCGTCACGGTGGTCGGCAACACCGGCGACGACATCCGGGTCTTCGGCCTGCAGGTCTGCCCCGACCTCGACACGGTGATGTACACGCTCGGCGGCGGTATCAGCGAGGAGCGCGGCTGGGGCCGCGAGGACGAGACCTTCGTGGTCAAGGAGGAGCTCGCGGCGTACGGCGTCGAGCCGACGTGGTTCGGGCTCGGCGACCGCGACACGGCGACCCACCTCGTGCGCACCCAGATGCTCGCCGCCGGCTATCCGCTCTCTGCCGTGACCGCCGCGCTGTGCGCGCGCTGGCAGCCCGGCGTCGAGCTGCTGCCGATGACCGACCAGCGGGTCGAGACGCACGTGGTCGTCGACGGCGACGAGCCCGGCACCCGGCGCGCGATCCACTTCCAGGAGTGGTGGATCCGGCACCGCGCTGCACTGCCGGCGCGCGAGTTCGTGCTGGTCGGCGCCGACGACGCGACGCCGGGACCCGGTGTGCTGCAAGCGATCAGCGAGGCCGATGTCGTGCTGCTGCCGCCATCGAACCCCGTCGTGTCCGTGGGCACGATCCTGCGCGTGCCCGGGATCCGCGAGGCCGTCGCGTCGACGCCCGCGCCCGTCGTCGGCGTGTCGCCCATCGTCGGCGGGGCGCCGGTGCGCGGCATGGCCGACGCCTGCCTCGCGGCCATCGGGGTCGAGACGTCGGCCGAGGCGGTCGCCCGCCACTACGGCCCGCGGCGCCCGGTCATCGGCGAGCCGGGGCAGGGCCTGCTCGACGGCTGGCTGGTGCACGACGGCACCGACGCCGCGGCCGTGCCGGCGCTCGAGGCGCTCGGCATCGCGGCCCGCGCCGTGCCGCTGCTCATGACCGACCTCGACGCGACCGCGGCGATCGCGGCTGCGGCGCTCGACCTGGCCTCGGCCGTCCGGCGATGACGGCGCTGCAGGCGGTCGGCGTACCGGGGCTGCCGGAGGTCGCCGCGGGCGACGACCTCGTGGCCCTGCTGGCCCCCCTGCTGGCCGCGGTCGAGTGGCCCGACGGCTCGCGCGGCGTGCGCGACGACGACGTCGTCGTGGTCACGAGCAAGGTGGTGAGCAAGGCGGAGGGCCGCACGGTCGAGGCCGACGACCGCGAGCAGGCGATCACCGACGAGACGGTCCGCGTGGTGGCCACCCGGCGCACCCCGCGCGGCGTCACGCGCATCGTCGAGACCAGCCACGGCTTCGTCATGGCGGCGGCGGGCGTCGACGCGTCGAACACCCCGCGCGGCACCGTGGTGCTGCTGCCCGTCGACCCCGACGGAAGCGCCCGCGCGCTGCGGGCGGGGCTCGCCGAGCGCACCGGCGTACGACCGGCGGTGCTCCTGTCCGACACGTTCGGGCGGCCGTGGCGCGAGGGGCTCACCGACGTCGTCATCGGCGCCGCCGGCCTCGCGGTGCTCGACGACCACCGGGGCCGCACCGACAGCCACGGCAACGTGCTCGAGATGACCGTCACCGCCGTCGCCGACGAGGTGGCCGCCGCCGCAGATCTCGTGTCGGGCAAGGCATCCGGGCTGGCGGCCGTCGTCGTCCGCGGCGTCGGCGCGCACGTGACCGACGACGACGGGCCGGGCGCCCGGGCGCTGGTACGCCGGCCCGACGAGGACCTGTTCCGGCTCGGAACCGCAGAGGCGGTGGCCGAGGGCCGGCGCAGCGCGGTGCTCGAGCGCCGCACCGTGCGGACCTTCACCGACGAGCCGGTCGACCCCGAGGCGGTACGCCGTGCGGTGGCCGCCGCGATCACGGCGCCGAGCCCGCACCACACCGAGCCGTGGCGCTTCGTCCTGCTGTCCGACCCCGACGTCCGCACCAGGCTGCTCGACGCCATGGCGCAGCGCTGGGAGCAGGACCTGCGCGCGCTCGACGCCTACGACGACGTCTCGGTCGAGAAGCGGCTGCGCCGCGGCCGCGTGCTGCGCGACGCCCCCGCCGTGGTGCTGCCCTTCCTCGAGCTCGAGGGCGCCGCGCACGCCTACCCCGACGAGCGCCGGCGCGGCTTCGAGCGCGACCTGTTCCTGGTCGCGGGCGGGGCCGCGGTCGAGAACCTGCTCGTCGCGCTGTCGGCGGAGGGCCTGGGCTCGGCGTGGATCTCGTCGACCGTCTTCTGCCCCGAGGTCGTGCAGGAGGTGCTCGACCTGCCCGCGACGTGGCAGCCTCTGGGCGGCGTCGCGATCGGCCACCCGGCGGCCCCGGCCGCGCCGCGGGACCCGCGCGACGTCGACCGCCACCTCGTCGAGCGCTGACCGGAGGACCCGTGACACTCGACCTGACCGCGCTCGGTGCCCGCTACGACCACACCGCCGTGGCCGGGCCGTCCCTCGAGGCGCTCGTCGGCTTCTACCGCGACGTCCTCGGCGGCCGCTTCTCCCACGGCGAGATCCTCCCGATCGGCGCCGTGGTCGCCACGTTCGTCCTCGGCGACGGGCGCATCGAGCTGATGGCACCGACCCCGGGCTCGACGTTCTTCGACCGCTTCTTCGCCTCGACCGGCGGGCGCGGTGGCGTCCACCACATCACCTTCGAGGTCGACGACCTCGACGCCGCGGTGCGCAGCCTGCACGAGCGCGGCATCACGACCTTCGGCCACGTGACCGACCCCGACGGCATCTGGTCGGAGGTCTTCGTGCACCCGCGCGACAACGGCGGCGTGCTCGTGCAGCTGGCCGAGATCGGCGACATCGACTCCGTGGTGATGCACGACCTCGAGCCGATCCTCGCCGCCTCGCGGGCCGAGGAGGACTGATGGCGTACGCCGACGTCGACTCCTACGTCGCGGCCCTCAAGCCCGCCGCCGCGGAGGTCGTGTCCGAGATCCGCCGCCGGGTGCACGAGGCCGTGCCGGACGCCGGCGAGACGATCTCCTACGACATGCCCACCTTCACCCGCGACGGCCGCTCGTTCCTGCACGTCGCGGGCTGGGCGAGACACGTGAGCCTCTACCCGGTGCCGGAGGTCGACGCCGCGCTCGAGGCCGAGGTCGCGCCGTACCGCAGCGGCCAGAGCACGCTGAAGCTCCCTCTCGCGCAGGAGATCCCGTACGACCTGGTGACCCGGCTCGCGGTCCTTCTCGCCGAGCAGCGCACCGCCTAGCACTGTCGACGCGTGACCGGCCGACGGTAGAAGGTCCGCTGATCCCGCCTCGACGGCTGGGTCGGGCGGGGTCAGGCGGGGTCGGGGGTGGGGCGGCCGAAGAGCCAGCCCTGGCCGTGCGACCAGCCCATCGAGGCGAGCAGCGCTGCCTGCTCCTCGGTCTCCACGCCCTCGGCGATGCCGAGCATCCCGAGGCCGTTCGCCAGGCGGGCCAGGCCGTCGGCGAGCACCTCGGTGGTGCCGCCGTCGCCGGTGAGCCGGCGCGTGAACGACATGTCGAGCTTGAGGCCGGTGATCGGCAGGTCGCGCAGCAGCGCGATCGACGAGTAGCCGGTACCGAAGTCGTCGAGGTGCACGCCGATGCCCAGCGACCGCAGCGACGCGAGCTCGCGGGCGACGTCGTCGACCTTCGACAGCACGGCGGTCTCGGTGACCTCGACGCTGAGCCGGCGCGGGTCGACCGCCAGGTCGTTGAGCTGCGCGACGAGCTTCTCGCGCCACCACGCGCGCGAGGTCTGCACGGGCGAGAGGTTCACGCTGACGTTGGCAAGGTCGGGCCGCGCGACGAGCATCTCGCAGACCAGGCGGAGCACCTCGTCGCCGATGTCGACGATGAGCCCCGATTCCTCGGCCACCGGCAGGAAGTCCAGCGGCGGGACGAGACCTCGGGTCGGGTGCTGCCAGCGCACGAGGGCCTCGTGGCCCACGACGACGCGGTCGGACAGCCGCACGATCGGCTGGTAGTGCACGACGAGCTCGTGCTCGACGAGCGCCCGGCGCAGCTCGTCCTCGGTCGTGAGCCGGGCGACCGCCTGCGCGTGCATCGCCTCGTCGGCGAAGTGCCAGCGCTGCTTGCCTGCGGACTTGGCGCGGTAGAGCGCAGAGTCGGCGTCGCGCAGCAGGCTCTGCGCCGACGAGTCGAGGGTCGAGATGGCGACGCCGATCGACGCCGTCGGCGTGATGCGGTGCCCCTGCAGGTCGACCTGCATCGCGATGTTCTCGAGCACCCGCTCGCAGATCCGCTCGAGGTCGGGGACCTCGTCGATCTCCGGGATGACGACCACGAACTCGTCGCCGCCGAAGCGACCGACGTGGTCGCCGGGACGCATCGACGACGTGAGCCGCTGCGCCACGGTCGCGAGCACCTCGTCGCCGGCCGCGTGGCCGAGGGAGTCGTTGACCACCTTGAAGTTGTCGAGGTCGATGAACAGGACGCCGACGTCGCTGCCCGAGCGGCGCGCGGTGCGCAGCTCCTCCTCGAGGATGTCGACGATCCACTGCCGGTTGCGCAGGCCGGTCAGCCCGTCGTGGAACTTCGTGTACTCGTTCTCGAGCTCGGCCGAGATGTCCTGGATCTGGGCCACGAGGTACGCCGGCTCGCCGTCGGCGTCGCGCACCACGACCGACGTACGCCGTGCCCATACCTCGCTGCCGTCGGCGCGCATGAGCCGGATGGTGTCGAGGAACGCGCGCGACCCGTCGCGGAAGTAGTCGAGCGGGTCGCCCGCCGCGCGCTCCTGGTTCTCGAGGGGCGCGAGCTCGGTCGCGAGGTGCTCGGCGAACCACTGCTCGTCGCGGTCGACGAGACGGCACAGCGCAGGGTTCACGGCGCGGAAGCGCTGGTCGAGGCCGACGACCGCCATGCCGATGGTCGAGGAGTCCATGACCGACCGGAACATCTCCTCCGACGTCTCGAGCGCCTCGTGCGCGGCGACCGCCTCGGAGATGTCGCGGGCGCTGCCGACCCGCGCGACGACGTTCCCGTCGGCGTCGCGCAGCGACTGCACCACCACGTTGAACCAGCGGTAGGACCCGTCGGCGCTGCGGAAGCGGCCGTCGTACACCGTCACGGCCGACGCCGCCTGCTGCTGGTTGCCGGCCAGGATCGTCGCGAGGTCGTCGGGGTGCACCCACTCGGTGATCCGGTGCCCGAGGAGGTCCTGCTGCGACCAGCCCAGCGCGCTGTGCACCGAGGGCGACACCCACTCGATCACCATGCCCGGGTCGGCCCGGAACACGATGTCCGCCGCGTTCTCCGCGAGCAGACGGAAGTTGGCCTCGCTCGCCTCGAGCGCGCGTCGCGCGGTGACCTCGAGGGTCGCGTCGCGGCCGCTGCCCACGACGCCGACGATCTGGCCGTCTGCGTCGAACATCGGGGCCACGGTGACCGAGAGCCAGACCCAGCGGTCGTCCTTGTGCCGGTAGCGGGCCAGGAAGACGCTCGACGAGCCCGTCGCCACGACGCCGCGCGCGAGGTCGCGCGCACCGAGCTCGTCGGGGTGGATCAGCTCGGCGAAGTTGCGGCCGAGCATCTCCTCGGGCGACCAGCCCAGCACCGCCTCGATCGACGGCGACGCCCACTCGACGAACCCGCGCAGGTCGGAGCAGACCACGACGTCGGCGGAGTTCTCCGCGAGCAGACGGAACATCGCCTGGCTGCGACCGAGCGCCTCGCGGGCCTCGACCTCCGAGCCGATCTCCCGCGCGTTGCCGACCCGGCCGACCTCGCGGCCGTCCGCGTCGAGCACGGGATGGCCGCTCACCGCCAGCCAGCGGTACGTGCCGTCGGCGTGGCGGTAGCGCGCTTCGTACGACGTCCGCCCGCCGACGGCGCCCTCGATGGCCACCTGCCGCGGGTTCAGGTCGTCGGGGTGCATGTAGTCGACCGGGTCGCGGCCGAGCATCTCGCGCGGGTCGTAGCCGAGCACCGACTCGACCGACGGCGACAGCCAGGAGAACCGGTCGTGCTCGTCCAGCCGGAAGACGACGTCGGCGGCGTTCTCGGCGAGGGTGCGGTACTCCGCCTCGCGATCCTCGAGCGCCTGCCGAGCAGTGACCTCGGCCGAGATCTCGCGCGAGACCCCGATGCGCGCGACCACCGTGCCCGCCTCGTCGCGCACGGGCCGCATCTGCACGCCGAGCCACACGTACTGCCCGTCGCTGCGCAGGAAGCGGCCCTCGTAGTACGACGAGGCGCCCGTCGCGACGGTCGCGAAGGCGGCGTCGCGCAGCGGCACGTCGTCGGGGTGGATGAACCGCGTGCTCCGGCCGTGCAGCGCCTCCTCCGGCGCCACGCCGAGCAGCCGCTCGATCGACGGCGAGACCCACTCGAGGTGCCCGTCGAGCGTCGACAGCGCGACCATGTCGCCGGCGTTCTCCGCGATGAGCCGGAACTCCGACTCGCGCGCCTGCAGCCGCTGCAGCACCGCGAGCCGCTCCGTCGCGTCGCGGATCGTGACCACCACCCCGGGGTGGTCGAAGTCTCCATCGCCGTGCACCCCGACGTCGACGGTGACGTAGCTCCCGTCCTTGCGCTGCAGGCGTAGCAGGGCCGAGGTGACCGGTCCGTGGGTCGCCTCCTGCCGGATCTGCAGCGCCGTCTCCTGATCCTCCGGGTGCCACAGGTGCAGGCTGGGCCGCCCGACGATCTCCTCGGGCGCCCAGCCGGTCAACGCGGTGACGGAGGGCGAGATCCAGCGGACGATGCCGGCGACCTGGTGCACGACGACGTCGTGGCTGTTCTGCACGAGCAGCCGGTAGCGCCGCTCGCTGTCGACGAGCGCGTCGCGGGCGGCCTCGGCCTGGTCGACGTCCTCGAGCACGGCGTACCCGCCGAGGACCTCGCCCTCGGCGTCGGTCGTCTGCTGCGCGGCGACGTGGTACCAGCGGTAGTCGCCCGACGCGTGGCGCACGCGCCACACCGGGTCGAACTGCCCGCCGTCGTAGAAGCCGGGGCCCTGCTCGACGAGCCGGCCGCGGTCCTCGGGGTGGACCAGGCTCGGGGCGAAGGTGCCGAGGAGCTCCTCGCGGCGCCAGCCGAGGACGTCGCAGAACGCGTCGCTGACCGCCGTGAAGACGCCGTGGCGGTCGAACTCGTAGGTGATCGCGTCGGGGCCGGGGGATGCGTCGGGGCGCGCACCCGCCGTCGTCGTCATGGCGCGCCTCCCGCTGGCCCCGACCGGCCTCCCCCGGGGCCGCTCCTACGGACCCGAAAGATCTTCAGGTCGACCACGGTACGCACGTCCGACGACCGGACGCGCGGCGAACGGCGCCCGGGTGAGCGGTCAGACAGCGGGTGGCGCGGACGGGCTCGCGACGTCGGCGAACAGGTCCGGGAAGACCCGCGAGACCTTCGCCGTGAGGTAGTCGCCGTACGCGCCGTCCCAGGCGTGGACGCTCGCGCCGTCCCACCGCGAGCCCGCGTCGTCGTCGGGCGCCTCGCCCTCGAACACGCTGTCGGGCAGAGCGGTCACCCGGGCGTCCCACGACGGGTCGACGAACAGCGGGAACGAGACCCGGTCCTGCCCCGACAGGTTGCGGACCCGGTGCGGGTCGGAGCGGTAACGACCACGGGTCATCCGGTCGAGCATGTCGCCGATGTTCACGACGAAGACGTCGGGGTCGGCGGGTACGTCGATCCACTCCCCCTGCGACCGCACCTGCAGCCCGCCGTGGTGGTCCTGGGCGAGCAGGGTGATCAGGCCGTAGTCGGTGTGCTCCCCCACGCCCCACGAGTCGGTGTCCCCTGGCGGGTAATGGAAGGCGCGGAACAGGATCGTCGGGTCGGCGGTCAGGGTGCGCGCGAACCAGTCCTCGTCGAGCCCGAGGCCGAGGGCGAGGCCGCGCAGCAGCGCGGCGCCGAGCGCCGACACCTCGTCGATCCAGCGCAGCACGACCGGACCGAGGTCGGCCGGACGCTCGGGGAACAGGTTGGCTCCGTGCAGCGGCGTGCCGGCCCGCACGCGCGGGTCGTCGGCGGGGAACTCCGTGCCGAAGTAGACGCCCTCCTTGCGGTCGGGCTCGCCCGACGTGAGCTCGCCGCCCACGGGGAACCAGCCGCGCCAGGCCGATCCCGCGCGCGGCATCGCGATGAGCGCCTTCTCCTCGTCGGGGAGGGCGAAGAACTCGCGCGAGAGCCGCTCGAGGTCGGCGCGCAGCGCCGGGTCGACGCCGTGCCCGGCGACGAGCAGGAAGCCGCAGCTCCGGCAGGCGGCGTCGAGCTCGCGGCCGACGGCGAGCCGGTCGTCGGCCGACGACGTCGGGTCGACCAGGGCGTGCACGTCGACGCGGGGCAGCTCCATCCCCGCAGGCTAGCCCGACCGCCCGGCGCCGACGCAGACGAGACCTCGTCCCCGTCGTCCGCCCGTGAGCTTCCTCCTCGCGATGACGCCAGCGACCTGTGGAGCTTGGGATAACGGGAACGAGATCTCGTTTCCGTCATGTCCCCGGAGACGTGTCCTGGGGAGCGCGGGGACGAGATCTCGTTCCTTCCGGGCGTCAGACGACGATGCGGAGCTGGAGGACGTTGCCCTCGGGGTCGTGGCCGTCGACGGCGCGGAAGCCGCGGAACTCCCACTCGCGCTCGGGGCCGTCGACGACGCCGCCGTGCTCGGCCGCGGTACGCCGCGCCGCCTCGAGGTCGACCACGACGAACGACGCCTTCACCGCGCTGTCCTCGCGGCGCTCGGGCGGGTCGGCGACCACGACCTCCGACGCGTAGGGCTCCATGATCCGCACCACGGCGACCTCGACGTCGTCGGACGCCAGCACCGCGTAGCCCTCGCTGCGGTCGTCGACCTCGAGACCGAGCACCGCGGAGTAGAAGGCCGCGACGCGGTCGACGTCGAGCGCGTACACGGCGACCCACGGTTTCGACGTACCCATGACCGCTCCTCACCGCCCCCGGTGGTCGAGGGGCGAGTACCGGGGCCCGCGCTTGGGCCGCGTGATGCCGGACAGCTCGACCAACCGTGCCACGCGGCCGCGGTGCCCCGCCCACGGTTCGAGCAGCTCGGCCATCCGCTCGTCGGTGCCGTCGGTCTCGCCCGCGAGCGCGAAGCAGACGGTGTGCGCGAGGTGGAAGTCGCCGTAGGACACGGCGTCGGCGTCGCCGAGCGAGCGCGAGGCCACCTCGGCCGCGGTCCACACGCCCACCCCTGGCAGCGCACGCATCCGGGCGTGGGCGTCGGCGAGCGGGAGGTCGGCGCACTGCTGCAGGCGTCCGGCGTACGCCGCTGCGCGCATCACCGTGTCGGCGCGGGCGCCCTCGACGCCGGCCCGGTGCCACTCCCACGACGGCACGGCGGCGAGCACCGACGTCTCCGGGAAGACGTGCATGCCCTCGGGCGCCGGGCCGGGTGCCGGATCGCCGTGCCGGCGCAGCAGCCAGCGCCACGACGAGCGCGCCTCGAGACCGGTGACGCGCTGCTCGAGGATCGCCGCCACGAGCACCTCGAGCACCACCCCCACGGCAGGGGTCCGCATGCCTGCGCCGTACCGCGCCCACTGCGACGCGACGAGCGGGTGCAGCGACGCGTCGAAGCCCGACACGTCGTCGTCGACCCCGAGCGTGCGCGGCAGCCGGTCGGTCGCCCACGCGGCTCCGGGGCCCCACGCCTGCGACAGCACGTCGCCGTCGCGCATCTCGAGCCGCTGCGTGGCCGGGCCGTCGGGCGTGCGCATCGTGCGCCACAGCGCGCGGTCCGGCGTACGCCGGTACGCCGGGTCCGACGCGCCGCGCGCGAGGGAGCCGAGGGTCGCGCCGAGGCTCACCGGCCACGACGGACGCCAGGTGCGCTCGAGCGCCGGCACGTCGGCCAAGGGTCAGCGGTCGGACGAGAAGCGCACGGCCGTGTCGCCGAGGGCGACGCCGGGCCACACGCGCGCGCCGCGCACCAGCTCGTTGCCGGGGCCGATCATCGCGCGGTCGCCCACGACGACACCGTCGAGGAAGGCGCCGGACCCGATGATCGCGCCGAAGCCGATCGCCGAGTCGGTCACGTGCGCGCCGGCCGCGACCATCGCGCCGTCGAACAGCGCCGAGCCGTCGACCACCGCATCAGGACCCACGGTCGCGCCGGCACCGACGAACGTGCCGTTGCGCAGCACCGCCGACGACGCGACCTCCGCGCCCGGCATGACCATCACGTCGCCGACCGGTCCCGGGAGCGCCGGGCTCGGTGCCGCACCGGTGACGAGGTCGCGCGAGCCCTGGACGAAGTCGAGCGGGCGGCCGAGGTCGAGCCAGTAGCCCTCGTCGACGAAGCCGGTCACGACCGCACCTCCGGCGAGCAGGCCCGGGAAGGTCTCGCGCTCGACCGACACCGGGCGCCCCGCGGGGATGGCGTCGATGACCGAGCGGCGGAAGACGTAGCAGCCGGCGTTGATCTGGTCGGTGACGATCTCCTCGGGCGTCGTCGGCTTCTCGAGGAACTGCGTCACGCGACCGCGCTCGTCGGTCGGCACGAGGCCGTAGGCCCGCGGGTCCTCGACGCGCGTGAGGTAGAGCGAGACGTCGGCCTCGTCGTCGCGCCAGCGCTTGACCTGCCCGGCGATGTCGTGGCCGGAGAGGATGTCGCCGTTGAAGACGAGCACCGGGTCGTCGGGGCCGCTCTCGAGGAACGGTGCCACGTGCCGGATGGCGCCGCCCGTGCCGAGCGGCACGTCCTCGGTCGCGTACACGAGCTCGACGCCGAAGCGCGAGCCGTCGCCGAAGTGCTCGAGGAAGACCTCGGGCTTGTACGACGTACCGAGCACGACCCTCGTCACGCCGGCCTCGCGGGCGCGGGCGATCTGGTGCTCGGTGCAGGGCACACCGGCGACGGGGAGCATGGGCTTGGGCGTGGTCACGGTGAGCGGCCGCAGCCGCGTCCCCTGACCGCCCACGAGGAGGACGGCTTCCAGCACGGAGTCACTGTCCCACACGGGGAGGGCGCTGCCAGGGGGCCGTAAGGTCGAGACGTGGCTCCCCCGAACCTCGCACGCACCCTCCCGGCGGCCCTCGCCGCCGCGATGTCCGGCGACGCCGCGCGGCCGTTCATCACCTGGGTCGGCGCCGGGGGCGCGCGCACCGAGCTCTCGGTGCGGACGTACGAGAACAACGTCGCGAAGGCCGCGAACCTGCTGCAGGACGACGCCGGCGTCTCCGACGGCTCGCGCGTGGTGCTGCACCTGCCGCCGCACTGGCAGACCGCCGTGTGGCTCGGCGCCTGCGCCGTCACCGGCACGTGCGCCTGGATCGAC
Organism: Candidatus Nanopelagicales bacterium; assembly: GCA_046330715.1. Lineage (GTDB taxonomy): Bacteria > Actinomycetota > Actinomycetes > S36-B12 > CAIYMF01 > Longivirga. The sequence goes on along the minus strand of JAXLSG010000001.1, from coordinate 260,594 downwards.
GGCGACGACGCCGACCCGCGCGTGGAGGCCGCGGTCGTCGGCCCTGACGGTGCGGCCGCCGGTGCGCCGCTCACCCTCGCGACCTCGCTGCACCCGTTCGGGCTCCCGTCGTCCGCGCCCCTGCCCGACGGCGTCCTCGACGCGGCGGTCGAGGTCCGCGCCCACGGCGACCGCTTCGCGGCGTACTCCCCGCCGACCCCGGAGACCCTCTGGCTCGAGCACGGCGACTGGGCCTGGACCCACGCCGAGGCCGTCGACGCCATGCACGACCTCGCCACCGGCCTCGGCCTCCCGACGGGCGGCCGCATCCTCCTGCGCGCCACCGCCCCCGCCACGGACTACCGCTGCGCCGGAGCCCTCCTCGCCCTCCCCCTCGCCACCGACGGCTCCGTCGTCCTCCTCACCGACGCATCCGCCGACCTCGACACCGTCGCCACCACGGAGAGATGCGACGCCGCCCTCGAGCTCTGACCCCGAGACATCCCCGTCGACGCGTGACCAGCGGACGCTAGAAGGTCCCCTCATCACGCCTCGACAGCAGCACCCGTCTACGCGTGATCCGCGGACGCCAGAGGGTCTGCTGATCACGGCTCGACAGCAGGAACAGCACGGGCGGCACGGACAGCGCGAGCAGCGCACCCACCACCACGAGGGCGATGGTCGGGCAGAGCCCGACCGAGCACGGGATCCCGGGCTCGACGCCCGGGATCCCGTCCCGCGCCACACGAACGCGACAGGCGCGCCACCAGCCGATCGAGAAGCCAGCCAGGACGTGCAGTACCCCGAAGCCCGCTCGTCAGGCCCCTACGGACCCGACCGGACGCACAGCCGGGAGAGGGCCTGGCGAGCACGAGACGTCGGGCTCGATGCCCGACGTCTCGTAGCGGAGGGGTGCGCGACGCGCGGCCGCAAGGCCGCGCTTGGAGCGCCAGAAAACACAGGGCTACTTGTGCCCCGTGATCCGCACCCACGTACGCCCGTCGGTCACCCCTGTTCCCGGGAGGCCGGCTCGGATCTGGGCGTACTTCACGCGCAGCGCGGTCGACGCCGTGTAGGTGCCGAAGCCGCGGGTGAAGCCGAGGTGGCGCTGCAGGTCGGTGACAGCGGGGCCGGTGGCGCCGAGGCCGAAGGCCTTGCCGGGGTAGGCGACGTGGGTCGTCGTACCGGGCGACGCCGAGGGAGCGGGGGTGGGCGTCGCGGGTGCCGAGGGCACGGTCGCGAGCGAGGCGCCCGTGGTCGTGTCGACGACGCTCGAGACCCAGGTGCTCGGCAGCGTGAGGCGCGAGCGGAACGTCTCGCCCGAGAGCGCGGCGCTGGCACCGGTCGAGGAGAAGGCGACCGCGCGCTTCACCGCGCCGCCGGCGGTGCGCGAGGTGAGGTCGAGGCGTACGACGTCGGCGAGGCCGAACGCCGCGGCGAGCTGGGCCTGCGTGCGCACGCGCGGGATCCAGTGCGACCACGGCACGGACGCGTCCATGCTCCAGTGGTCGTCGACCGACTGCGCGTAGGCGAGCGTGCCGCCCCACACCTCGGCCGAGGCCTGCGTGCGACCGCCCGAGGCCGAGAAGTAGAACGCCGTGACCGGCTTGCCCGCCGACAGGATGGTGAGGCCGGTCGTCGACGTCGCGAGGGTGGCGATGACCGCCGCGCGCCAGTTGGCGCCGCCCGTGCTCGTCTCCTTGAGGTAGCCGGCGTAGGTCTGGTCGTAGTACGGGCCCTTGCCCGAGTCGACGTGGCAGCGGCAGGTCGAGCGGTAGGACCCGGTGCCGTACTTCGCCAGGCCGTAGGACCGCGCGGCGAGCACCTGCGCCTGCAGCGCGGCGGCCGGCCACGAGCTCGACACCTCGGAGATGCCGAGGAGGTACTCGTCGTGCAGCCGCAGGTTGGCGACCGCCTCGAAGGTCGTGGGCGACGCGGCGGTCGTGCCGAAGTCGAGCCAGCCGTAGCGGTAGCGGTGTCCGGAGGTCGCGAGCCCTGCGACGGTCGTCGCGAGGTTGAGCACCGTCGCACCCGCGCCGGCCTTGCCCGGCTGGCGCGTGCCGGCCCAGCGGACCACGACGTAGGTGCCGGTGCCGATCGTCGTCGTGACGCCCGCCCGGGTACGCCGCAGCGTCACGGCGCTCGTCGAGGCGATGACGCTCCACACGTCCGACGCGTCGCCGACCACCGGCGCGCTGCCCGTGACGGTGACCTCGATCGCGCCGCCGCCGGCGGCCAGCGCCTCGCTGCGGAACACCGCCGAGGTCCGGCGGTGCAGCAGGTTCACGCGCAGGTTCATGGTGTCGGCATACGGCGCTACCTGGCTGCCCGTGTAGTAGTGCTCGGCGATCTGCTCGGCGGTGTAGCCGTCGAGGGCCATGCCGCGGGCGCCGTACTGCGACATGCCGACGCCGTGCCCCCAGCCCGAGCCGTTGAACGAGAACGACGCGGGGACGGCCGTCGCCGCCGAGACGGGCGCCTGCGACGCGACGGCGACGACCGCGAGAGCGGTCGCTGCGGCCGCGGCGGTCGCCACGAGTCGTCGGATCACCTGCACGTCGTGAGCTCCCTCGTCCTGTCGTCGTGCGTGCGGGGGCACGGCGTCCCGCACGTCCCCACCCACAAGGACCATCGGGGCGCACCGGCCAGGACTTGACCCCGGGACCCGGATCCGACCGGTACGCCGCACGCACCGCCCGGTGCGCACGAGGGGCGAGCGCGGCAACCGGACGCGTGCTGAGAGCCTGCTGAGCGTGCGGCGGGAGGCCTCCCGCACGGGACGGAGCACCCTCGGAGCCCACCTAGAATGGGAGGGTGAGCACCCCTGGCCCCTCGACGGGACCCAGCACGCGCGGAGCCCGTCAGGGCCGCGGCGTGCTGCGCGCGTCCGTCGCCGTCCTCTCGGTGCTCACCGTGCTCGCCACCGTCGTCAGCGCGGTCGGCTGGTTGGGCCTGAACCACCTCTCGAGCAACATCACGACGATCGACGTCGAGAACGACCTCGGTTCCACGCGACCCACGAAGGCGACCCCGACCCAGGCCACGACGTACGAGCCGCTCAACATCCTCGTGATGGGCACGGACACGCGCACCGGCCAGGGCAGCGGGTTCGGCAACGCCAACGACACCGCGTCGGGCGAGGGCCACAGCGACACCGCGATCCTGCTGCACATCTCCGGCGACCGGACCCGCGCGCTCGGCGTCAGCCTCCCCCGCGACTCGTGGGTCACCCGTCCGAGCTGCAAGGGCGGCGGCACCGTCACCGGCAAGTTCAACGCGGCGTTCGCCACGGGTGGCCCGGCCTGCACGATCAAGGCCGTCGAGTCGCTCACCGGCGTGCGCATCGACCACTTCGTCGTCGTGAACTTCCTCGGCTTCGAGGCCGTCGTCGACGCGCTCGGCGGCGTCCCGATCTGCACGACCGTGCCGATCGACGACAAGAAGAGCCACCTCAAGCTCCCCGCCGGCACGTCGGTGCTCGACGGCAAGGACGCCCTCGCGTTCGCCCGCGCCCGCAAGACCCTCGGCGACGGCAGCGACATCTCGCGCATCGATCGCCAGCAGGTCTTCCTGTCCTCGGTCGTGCGCACCGCCACGCAGGCCGGCCTGCTCACCAACCCGGTGAAGCTCTACCAGGTGCTCAACTCGGTCACCGAGTCGCTCACCGTCGACAAGGCGCTAGGCAGCGTCGACGCGCTCAAGGACCTCGCGCTCTCGATGCAGGGCCTCTCGCCCAAGAACGTGAAGTTCATGACCGTGCCGTGGACCGGCCGCGGCGACGGCGAGAACGTCGTGTGGACCTCCGCGGCCGACAAGATCTGGACCGCCTTCAAGAACGACACCCCGTACCCGCCGGCCACCACGGTGCCCGCGGGCCAGAAGGCGCTCACGGTGAAGCCTTCCGACATCCGCGTGCAGGTGCTCAACGGCACCGGCGTCAGCGGCAAGGCCAAGTCGGTCGCCGCGGAGCTCGAGAAGCTCGGCTTCGTGGTCGTCGGCGTCGGTACGGCGAAGGGCGGCACGGTCGCCGTCACCTCGGTCTCGTCGAGCTCGAGCCGCACCGAGTCGGCCCGCACCCTGGCCTACGCCGCTCAGACCACCGCGACCGACACCAAGGCCTCGGGCCGCACGCTGGTGCTCACGATCGGCACCGACTGGAAGGGCGTGCGCGCCGTCAGCGTCGCGTCCAAGACGCCGTCGTCGGTGAAGTCGGCCGACACGGTCACCTGCGTCTCCTGACGTACGGCCGCCCTCCCCCTCGCCCCTCCTGACCGGGGCACCAGTCGCTAGGCTCGCTCGGGCCGGACGACGTCGTCCGTCGACAGGAGGGGCTGGCATGGCTCTGGACAAGGTGGTCGCGTCGCCGCACGAGGCGGTCGCCGACATCCGCGACGGGTCGTCCCTCGCGGTCGGCGGCTTCGGGCTCTGCGGCGTCCCGTCGGTGCTGATCGGCGCGCTGCTCGACCACGGGGTCTCCGACCTCTCGGTCGTCTCGAACAACTGCGGCGTCGACGAGTGGGGCCTCGGCGTCCTGCTGTTCGCCAAGCGCATCTCGCGGATGACGTCGTCGTACGTCGGCGAGAACAAGGAGTTCGAGCGCCAGTTCCTGCACGGCGAGCTCGAGGTGGAGCTCATCCCGCAGGGCACGCTGGCCGAGCGGCTGCGCGCCGGCGGCTCGGGCATCCCGGCCTTCTACACGCCCGCAGGCGTGGGCACGCAGGTCGCCGACGGCGGCATGCCGTGGCGCTACGCCGAGGACGGCTCCATCGCCCTCCCGAGCCCGCCCAAGGAGACCCGCGAGTTCGACGGTCGCGACTACGTCCTCGAGCGCGGCATCGTCACCGACTTCGCGCTCGTGCGCGCGTCGGTCGGCGACCGTCACGGCAACCTCGTGTTCGACAAGAGCACGCGCAACTTCAACCCGCTGGTCGCGATGGCCGGACGCATCACGATCGCCGAGGTGGAGAACCTCGTGGAGCCGGGCGAGATCAAGCCCGACCACGTCCACACCCCCGGGGTGTTCGTGCAGCGCGTCGTCCCGCTCTCGCCCGAGCAGGCTGCGGAGAAGCGCATCGAGCGCCGCACCGTGTCGGCCCCGAAGGAGTCCTGAGATGGCGCTGACCCGAGACGAGCTGGCCGCCCGCGTGGCGCTCGAGCTGCGCGACGGCGAGTACGTGAACCTCGGCATCGGCCTGCCGACCCTCGTGCCCAACTACCTGCCCGCCGACGTCACCGTCGTCCTGCAGTCCGAGAACGGCATCCTGGGCACCGGCCCGTACCCGACGGAGACGGCGGTCGACCCCGACCTCATCAACGCGGGCAAGGAGACCGTCACGGTCCTGCCGGGCGCGAGCTTCTTCGACTCGGCGACCAGCTTCGGCATGATCCGCGGCGGCCACATCGACGCCGCGATCCTGGGAGCGATGCAGGTCTCGCGCACCGGCGACATCGCCAACTGGATGATCCCCGGGAAGATGGTCAAGGGCATGGGCGGCGCGATGGACCTCGTCCACGGCGCCAAGCGGGTGATCGTGATGATGGAGCACGTCGCGAAGGACGGCTCCCACAAGATCGTCGAGGAGTGCTCGCTGCCGCTGACCGGCAAGGGCGTCGTCGACCGGATCATCACCGACCTCGCCGTCATCGACGTCACCCCCGACGGCCTCGTGCTCGTGGAGACCGCGCCGGGCGTGAGCAGCGACGACGTCGTGGCCGCGACGGGCGCGCCGCTGCGGGTGCAGGTGGGGTAGACACCTCGGGTTATCCTCTCGGGGTGAATCGGACGAGCGGGACATTTCGCCGCGTCACGGGGGCCGCACTCGCACTGAGCGTGGGTCTCGTTCTCGTGGTCTCCGGGACGGCCCAGGCCGCCACCAGCGTCAAGGGGAAGGCGGCGCTCGCCGACGCGCCGCTGCCCTTCGCCTTCGCCACCACCGGGTGGACGCTGGCCGACATCCCGGACGGGCAGAAGCCCTACCAGGCCTCGACGGCGGCGTCGCTCAGCGACCCCAAGCCGCACGACGCCAACGGGGTGCGCAAGTTCGTCCTCAACGGCAAGACGTACGACCACCCGCAGGGCCAGGCCGCGCTCGGCCTGTCGATGCTCGACGGCTACCGGGTCACGAAGAACCAGAAGTACCTCGACATCGCCCTGGCCAACGCCTCGCGCCTCGTGGCGACCAAGGTCGTCGACACCACGGTCGTGAGCGACGGCGCCTGGTTCTTCCCCTACCGCTTCGACTTCGCGCTGCACCGCTACCCCGCCTTCACGATGAAGGCGCCGTGGTACTCCGGCATGGCGCAGGGTCAGGCGCTCGGCCTGTTCAGCCGGCTCGCCGCCGTCACCGGCGACGCGCAGTGGCGCACCGCCGCCGACCGCACGTTCGCGTCGTTCCTCATCGCCAAGCGCAGCACCGGCCCCTGGGTGAGCGAGCCCGACCCCGACGGCCACCTCTGGATCGAGGAGTACGCCGCCCCCACCGGCAAGCCGCCGTCGGACCGCACCTTCAACGGCCACAACTTCGCCGTGTCGGGCCTCTACGACTACTGGCAGCTGAGCAAGGACGACCGCGCCGACAAGCTCGCCGACGGTGCGATGACGGCGTCGCTCGCGCACATGCCGCAGATCCGCCAGGCCGCGTGGCTGAGCCACTACTGCCTCGCCCACCCCGAGGTCACCAGCTCGGGCTACCACGCGATCCACGTCGGTCAGCTGCTCTGGTTCCACCAGTTCACCGGCGACTACCGCTTCGCCCGCTGGGCCGACACGCTCATGGCCGACTACCCGAGCGCGAAGCAGACCGGCAGCGTCCGCCTCCTGCGCGGGCTGCACGCCGGCTACCAGTTCACCGCCACCGGCGGCCTGCTGCGCGTGAAGACGATCTCGCTGTCGCGCGCGTCGAGCGCACCCATCGCCGAGCGCAAGCGCATCAAGCACCGCAGCGGCTACTACTACCTGGTCACCGCCGGCATGCTGAAGGGCTACTACGTCCGCGAGGCCGTCGGGTCGCAGTACCTGCTCGGCACCCGGATCCTCGAGTCCTACCGCACCACCCGCTACGTCCAGCTCGCCGCCAACGCCAAGGTCGGCATCGTCTCGGTGTCGCCCAGCGGCGGCCTGGTCGTCCACGCGGGCACGGTCACCTACCCGGCCGCGACGAACATGATCATCGACGCCCGCGGCGTCGTGAACGGCGTCGACCGGGTCAGGGTCGGCAGCGGCAAGTGGAAGGGCTGGTGGCTCGCCGCCGGCCAGGTCAAGTACGACCCCGCAGTCAGCTGACCCTGGGCGCCGGGTCGCACCGGCGCTCCGTGGACGCGCGTGGGCCTCAGGCCGACGGCGGCTGCTCGCTGGTCGCGTCGGCGAGCTGCTCGGACGCGGTCAGGTCCACCACGGCCCCGTCGTCGACGAGGTCGGCGCGCTGCTCGGGGATCGGCGCCGCGACGGCGGGCGGCGGCACCGGGCGGCGGGAGACGGGGGCGGGGACACCGTGCGCCCCACCGGTTCTCGGGCGTCGACTGGTGACCGTCGCGGTCACCAGGACGACGACGGTGACGAGCAGCACCAGCCCCAGGAAAGCCGGCAGTATCACGCGAACCATGACTCCCCCTCCGGACACGGACGCACGGTCAGAGTGCCACGGAGCCCGAGCGGCTGACGGCGGAACGGCCAAGCCCGCGCAGGTATGACTCTGCGTGACCGGAGGCGGCCGGGTACGCCGGGCCGCAGGTCCGTCAGCGGCGCAGCAGGTGCTCGGCGAGGACCTCGGCGGAGCGACGTCCGTCGTGGAAGGCCGCGATGAACTCGGGGCCGCGGGCCGCTGCGTCGCGCGCCGCGTCGCGCTCGTCGAGGATCCGCTCGATGACGGTGCCGAGGTCGTCGGGGTTGGCCTCGATGATCGGCACGTCGCCCGGGATCGCCTCGCGCACACGGTCTCCGAGGTGCCCGACGACGACGCGGCCGAGGGCCGCGCCCTCGCACGCGAGGACGCCGTAGCCGCCGAGCAGCAGCTGGTCGATGACGACGTCGGCGTCGGCGAGCAGGTCGCCCACCTGCGACGGCGGCACGCCCTGGATCCGGCGGTACTCGACGAGGCCCTTCTCGTGCAGCGGCACGAGGACGGCCTCGACCTCCTGCGTGCCCTTGAGCGCGGTGTTCGACGGCGCGTGCACGATCACCGGCACCGGGCGCTCGAGCGGCGTCGCCTTCGGCGTCCAGATGCTCGTGTCGACCACGAGCGGCAGCCAGTGGGCGTCGGGCAGGTAGTCGAGCAGGTCGGGCGTCGACACGAAGGTCGGGCCGTCGAACGCGGTGACCACCGGCGCGAGCTCGTCGTACTTCTGCTGCAGCCGCTCGGTGAGACCGTCGTTGGACCGCAGGAACGGCGACCAGGCGTGGCCGGCCGCGTGTCGGCGCGGGTCGCGGATCTCGGAGCCGTGGAACACCAGGCCGACCGTGATGCCCGAGGCGCGCAGCATCTCGACGTCGCCGCTGAAGTCGCGGCCGTTGAGCGTGCCGATCACGGGGCGTCCGGCCTCGAGCAGCGCGTGGGTCCACGTCGAGGTCACGTGGGCGCTGTAGGCGAGCTGCCACTCGCGGCCGCGGGCGAAGTCGGCGGCGGGCACCACGACGTCGCTGCGGTAGTCGTAGGTGTCCTTCTCGACCGCGAGCACCTCGCAGGTGACGCCGTCGAGGTAGCGCTCGGCGGCCTTGGCCCACGCCCAGCCCTGGCCCGCGGAGTTCGCCGGCCCGATGCCGAGCACGATGCCGTCCTGGCTGCGGCGGTAGGGCCTGGGCTTGCCGACCTGGAAGGGCTCGTGCGGCACGGCGAGCGCGGTGCCGAGCAGCCGGTTGTAGACGTCGACGAGGGTCTGCTCCTGGCCCTCCCACGTGTACTGCTGCTCGTCGCGCTGGTGGGCGACCTCGGCGGCGTACGACGCCCGGTCGTCGAGCACGCGGCGTACCGCGGCGGCCAGCGACGTCGCGTCGCCGGTGCGGAACGACGCGCCCACCTTGTGCGAGGTCACGAAGTCGGCGAGGGCCTTGGCGTCGGAGACCACGAGCGGCAGGCCTGCCTGCAGGTACTCGAACAGCTTGTTGGGCAGCGCCATGTCGTGGTTCGGGATGCCGCCCGGCAGCGGGTGCACGCCGATGTCGGCCGTGCGGAGGAACGTCGTGACGCGCTCGGGGCCGACCGGCTCGAGCAGGTGCATGCGGTCGCGCACACCGAGGTCGAGCGCGGTGCTCACCAGCTTCTCGACCGGCTTGGTGTGCACGCCGGGGACGCAGACGACCGCGAGGTGGACGTCGGGCAGCTGCGCGAGCGCCTGCACCACGACGTCGATGCCGCGGGCGGGGGTGACTCCGCCGCTGTAGACGAGGAGCGGGACGTCGGGGCCGACGCCGGCGGCGGCGCGGACGTCGGTGCCGCCCTCGACCGAGCCGTCGGACGCCGCGGGCGCGTTGAACACGACCGAGGGGAGCGCCGGCAGCCGGTGGCGCTTCTTGAGCTCGACCGCGATGAACGGCGAGACGGTGATGACCGACGACGCGTCGTGCGCGTACTCCTTCTCGGCCTTGGCGTACGCCGCGATCACGCGCTTGGTCTTGCCGCCGTACGTCGCCATGCCGGGCACGAACTCGTGCGCGTCGTAGATCCACGGCACCCGGCGGCCGGCGGCCGCGGCCCGGCGCGACGCGAGGGTGGCGACGTTGACCATGTGGAAGTCGTGCGCGTGGATGACGTCGGGCTCGAGCGCGTCGATGACCGGCCCGAAGCCGAGCTCGAAGTCGCGCAGCTCGGGGGTGACGCGGCGCCAGCGGACGCCGAGCGCGGTGCGCGCCCAGACGCCGTCCCAGGCGCGCCAGCCGTGCCGGGTCAGGCCGTCGATGCGGCGCTGCACGCCGCCGCGCGCGCGGACGACGAACGTCGTGAACGACTCCCAGCGCTGGGCCATCGCACCGCCCCGCGACTCGCGCAGGCGCGCGAGCGGGCGGACCTTGGCCGCGGCGTGCTCGGACTTGCTGCCCCAGCCGACGATCGCGAAGCGGCGCTGCCGGCGACGGCCGCGCTTCTTCTGCCGCGCGAGCTTGAGCTTCATCTCCAGCGGCACGCGCAGGATGCGCACGTCGCCCAGCGAGATGTCGGAGCGCACGCCGCTCGTCGCGTTGCCGACGACCGTGACGCGCGCGCCCGAGCGCGCGAGCGTGGTCGCGGTCTTCAGGACGCGGTTGTCGGTCGTGACGTCGTTGCCGACGAGCATGACGACGTGCGGAGCCGCGCCCGCGGGCAGCTCCGCCCGCCCAGCGGCCTCGCTCGACATGGTCAGGCGGTGCCCAGCACGCGGCGCTCGACACCCGGGAACTGGCCGGGGTCGGTGACGCGACGGCCGTCGACGAGCACCTTCACGCCGGGCAGGTCGCCGGCGCCGATGGTGCGGTACTCGGCGTGGTCGGCCTGCACGATGGCGGCGTCGACCGGCTCGCCGAGGTGGTAGGCGTCCCAGCCGTAGCGGGCGAGCTCGTCGTCGGTGTACATCGGGTCGTGGACGAGCACCGTCGCGCCGGCGGCGCGCAGCGCCTCGACGGTCGGGAAGACGCCGGAGAACGCGGTCTCCTTGACCCCGCCGCGGTACGCCGCGCCGAGGACGGCGACACGGGCGCCCGAGAGGTCGCCGTACGCACCCTCGAGGACGCCGACGGCGTACGACGGCATCGCGGCGTTGGCCTCGCGCGCGGCGCGCACGACGGTCGCGGCCGGGTCGTTCCACAGGTACATCCGCGGGTAGATCGGGATGCAGTGGCCGCCGACGGCGATGCCGGGCATGTGGATGTGGCTGAACGGCTGCGAGTTGCTCGCCGCGATCACCTGGTAGACGTCGATGCCGTTGTCGGCGGCGAAGCGCGCGAACTGGTTCGCGAGGCCGATGTTGACGTCGCGGTAGGTCGTCTCGGCGAGCTTCGCGAGCTCGGAGGCCTCCGACGAGCCGAGGTCCCACACGCCGTTGGGGCGGTCGAGGTCGGGGCGCTCGTCGAACTCGAGCACCGACTCGTAGAACGCCACGCCGCGCTTCGCGCTCTCCTCGTCGACGCCGCCGACGAGCTTGGGGTACTTGCGCAGGTCGGCGAAGACGCGGCCGGTGAAGACGCGCTCGGGCGAGAAGACGAGGAAGAAGTCCTGGCCGGCGGCGAGGCCCGAGCCCTCCTGCAGCATCGGCAGGAAGCGGGTGCGCGTGGTGCCGACCGGCAGCGTGGTCTCGTAGGAGACGAGGGTGCCGGGCTTGAGGCCCTTCGCGACCTCGACCGTCGCGGCGTCCATCCAGCCGAAGTCCGGCACGCCCTCGGCGTCGACGAACAGCGGCACGACGATGACGACGGCCTCGCTCTGCGCGACGGCGGCGGCGGTGTCGGTGGTGGCCGTGAGCAGCCCGCGGCCGACGACGTCGGCGAGCTTCTCGGCGAGGAAGGACTCGCCCGGGAACGGCTCCTGGCCGGCGTTGACGAGGTCGACGGTGGCCTGGTTGACGTCGGCACCGATGACGCGGTGGCCGAGGGACGCGAACTGGACGGCGAGCGGGAGGCCGATCTTGCCCAGGGCGACGACCGTGATGTTCACTGCGGATGCCTCGCGGTAGGTGGCGGCGGAGTCGCCAGTCTACCGGCCGCGAGAGCCCTCCCCCGCCCACGCGACGCCTGCGCAGCGCGCTGCGTGAGGCGCGCCACACGCGGTACGCCGACCCCGCGCAGGGCGTCCGCGACGCGCCGCGGGCGGCGGGCCCCGGGCCTCCGAGCACCTACGCTGGCCCACGTCGCCCCACCAGACCCAGGAGCACCCGGATGCGCGTCCTGTCCATCGTCGGAGCCCGCCCGCAGTTCGTGAAGCTGGCGCCCGTCGCCGCGGCCTTCGCCGCCGCCGGCGACGTCGAGCACGTCATCGTCCACACCGGGCAGCACTACGACGAGCGCATGTCCGACGTGTTCTTCGCCGACCTGCGCATCCCCGACCCCGACGTCCACCTCGGCGTCGGCTCGGGCAGCCACGGCGTGCAGACCGGCGTGATGCTCGCGGCGCTCGACGGCGTCATCGACGAGCACCGTCCCGACTGGGTGCTCGTCTACGGCGACACCAACTCGACCCTCGCCGGCGCGGTCGCGGCCGTGAAGCTGCACGTGCCGATCGCGCACCTCGAGGCAGGCCTGCGCTCGTTCAACCGCCGCATGCCCGAGGAGCACAACCGGGTGCTCACCGACCACGCCGCCGACCTGCTCCTCCCGCCCACCGAGGTCGCGCTGCAGCACCTCGTGAACGAGGGCCTCGGCGACCGCAGCGTCGTCGTCGGCGACGTCATGACCGACGTGTGCTTCCGCGTCCGCGACGCCGTGCGCGACGCCGCGCCGGAGCTGCCCGACGGAGTGACCGTCGACGGCGGCTACCTGCTCTCCACGATCCACCGGGCCGAGAACACCGACGACCCCGAGCGCCTGCGCTCGCTGGTGTCGGCGCTGCAGGCGCTGCCGCTGCCCGTCGTGCTGCTCGCTCACCCGCGCCTCGTGGCGCGCTGCGCCGAGTTCGGCATCACGCTCGAGCAGGGCGCGGTGCGCGCCGCGACCCCGCTCCCCTACCCGCAGATGGTCGCGGCCGTCCTGCACTCGCGCGGCGTCGTCACCGACTCCGGCGGCCTGCAGAAGGAGGCGTTCCTCCTCGGCGTCCCGTGCACCACGCTGCGCACCGAGACCGAGTGGGTCGAGACCCTCGTCGACGGCTGGAACGTGCTCGACCCGGACTTCGAGCGCGTCGCAGAGGTCGCGGTGCGTCCCGTGCCGACCGCGGTGCAGGCGGCGCCGTACGGCGACGGCCACGCGGCCGAGCGCGTCACCGAGGTGCTGCGCGAGCGGCTGCCTCAGGCCTGAGCCGGGAGCCCGACGAAGGCGCGCAGCACCTCGGCGCTGCGCCTGCCGTCGTGCAGGTCGCGTGCGAACGCCGGCCCTCGTGACGCCGCTTCCACCGCGGCGTCGCGGTCGGCGAGGACGCCGAGCACCACGTCGCGCAGGGTCCTGGGGTCGGCCTCGAGGATCGGGAGCGGACCGGCGTACCGGGCGCGCACGTGCGCGGCGACGTGGCCGAGCACGATCCGGCCGGCCGCGAGCGCCTGTGCCGCAAGCGCTCCCGAGCTGCCGAGCATCAGCTGGTCGATCACGACGTCGGCGTCGCGCAGGTGCGTGGGCAGCTCCCACGGTGCGACCCCCGACAGCAGGCGGTACTCCAGCACGCCCTCCTCGTGCAGCGGCCGGAGCACCTCCTCGACGTACGCCGAGCCCTTCACCGGACCGGCGCTCGGGGCGTGGAGGACGACAGGCCGCTCGCGCGAGAACAGCGGGCGGCCCTCGCGGAAGGCACCGGCGCCGAGGGTGAGCGGGAGCCACGTCGCGCCGTCGACGAAGTCGAGCATGTCGGGCGTCGTCACGAAGCGGTGCACGGGCAGCCGGTCGAGGACCGTGTGGATCTTCGCGCTCTGCTCCTCGCGCTTGGCCCACTCCTCGGCGGCCGACGGGTCGTCGAACGGCGAGAACGGGTACGTCGCACGGTGCTTCGCGGGCGTGCGCGCCTCGGAGCCGTGCAGCACCACGCCGACCGTACGGCCCGACGCGAGCAGCGCCTCGAGCTCGGTCGCCGCCGTCTCGATCGAGGCGGGGTGGATGCGGCCGGGCCAGCCGAGGCCGACGACGGGTCGCATCGACTCCGCGATGACGTGCGTGGCCGGCACGAGCTCGCGCGCCGCGATCCGCGCGCGCACCGCCGCGTCGGTCCACTCCGACGCCGACACCATGACGTCGGCGGGGAAGACGTAGCTCGCGCCCGCCGCGACGACGGCGACGTTGCGCGCGGCGATGCCGTGCTCGCAGGCCGCACGGGTCCACGCCGACGCCTGGCCGCTGAAGCCGGCGGCGCCGATCAGCAGGCGCGGACCGTCCGGGTGCTCGCGCGGGAACGACGGTGGAGCCACGACGCGCCCCGCGAGCGCAGGCCCGGGATCGGCTGCGCCCGAAGGGATCTCGAGGACGACGCGGCCGACCTCCACGCGGACGCACTGCGCTTCGGCCTTGGCGCGCTCGACCTCGACCGGCGGTGCGGTCACGAGGTCGGGCAGGGCCTGCAGGAGCACCTCGGGGTCGAGCAGCAGCGCGCGCAGCGTCTCGGACGGCACGCCGAGCGGGCCACCTTCGAGAAGCGCGCGAGCCGGTGCGGTGCCGGCGACCACGAGCAGCTCGGGCTCCTTGGCCAGCAGGTGCCAGCCGATGAGCTGCGCGCGCGTGCCGACCACGACCACGCCGAGCGGGTCGCGCGCCCGCGAGCGCAGCGCCTCGACCTGGAGCAGCGCGGCCGACATCCACTGCCGCGTCGTCGGCGTCTGCCCGGCCATCCGGTCGCGCGGCAGCAGCTCGATCCGGTCCGAGGGTCGCAGCAGCCGGTTCGCGCGCTGCGCGACCTTCGACGCCAGCCGCCGCGCCCCGCCCGCGGACGTACCGGCGCCGTACACGTCGTCGTCGCCCCACACCTCGGGCAGCGTCGACACCGCGGCGCGCACGAGCGGGTAGCCCTGCAGCGGCGCGAGGTCGGGCTCGAGCTCCTCGTCGTGCAGGAGCAGCACAGGGCGGTCGCTCACGGCGCCACCTCGCCGAGCAGCCGCCCGGCCTCGCCGGTCCACGCGGCGACGACGTCGGCCGCGGGGTCGTCGGCTCCGGTGCCGAGCGTCCACGACTCTCGCGCGACCTCGGCGAGCAGCGCACGGTCGGCGCGCTCCTCGTCGTCGACCGCGTCGTCGCGCCCGAGCAGGGCGAGCACGGGGACGTCCACCTCGCCCGCGAGCACGAGCGCCACGGCGGTGCTGGCCACCGTCGGCACGGCGACGACGAGGTCGACGGGCGCGGCGCGATGCAGCGCGTACGCCGCGGCCACGCAGCGGGAGCGCCACGACCGCACGGCCGCCGCGGTCGACGCCTCGCGGTCGTCGCGCGCCGCTACGGCGGCGGGCGCCGTCACCGCCGCGAGCGGCCAGGCCGCGACGAGCGGGACCGCCGGGTGCGCCGCGGGCAGCACGAGCGCGGAGGCGCGCAGCGGCGCGAGCACCGGCGGCTGCGGAGCACCGAGGGAGCCCAGCACGCGCGCCGACACGTCGTCGGCCGTCACGCAGGTGACCTCGGCCCCGGCAGCCGCGAACGCCTCCAGCACACGGGGAAGGGCTGCGGCGACGTCGGGCACCACCGGCTGCGGACCGTGCAGCACGCCGAGCACGCGGGGTCGGCGTACGGCGTCGGGCACGGTCCGCACCCTACTGAGCGGGTGGACCTACAGGTGGATGGTCTTGCCCTCGGCGGCGGACCGGAGCGCCGCCTCGGCAACGGCGACCGTGGCCAGGCCCTGGCGCATCGTCACGATGTCGGACTCCTTGCCCAGCACGGCGTCGCGGAACGCCTCGTGCTCGGTGCGCAGCGGCTCGGGCTTGGCGAACGCGTAGCGGACGACGTCGCCCTCGGACACGCCGCGGAACTTCGCGATCGAGTCCCACTCGGTCGCGACGGTGCCGTTGGCGTAGAAGGTGAGGTCGGCGGTGAGGGTGTCGGCGACGAACGCGCCGCGCTCGCCCGTGATCACCGTGACCCGCTCCTTGAGCGGCGAGAGCCAGTTGACCAGGTGGCTGGTGACCGTGCCGTCGTCGAGCTGGCCGACGATCGCGACGAGGTCCTCGTGCTCGCGGCCCGAGCGGTGCGCGACCTGCGCGGCGACCGACACGAACGCGTGGCCGGCGACCCAGGCGGTGAGGTCGATGTCGTGGGTCGCGAGGTCCTTCACGACGCCGACGTCGGCGATGCGCGCGGGGAACGGGCCCTGGCGACGGGTGACGATCTGGTGCACGGCACCGAGGTCGCCGTGCGCGAGGCGCTTGCGCGCCTGCTGCAGCGCTGGGTTGAAGCGCTCGATGTGGCCGACGGCGCCGACGAGGCCCGCGGTCTCGAACGCCTCCGCGATGCGCGTGGCCGAGGCGACGTCGGGCGCGAGCGGCTTCTCGATCATGGCGTGGACGCCCGCGGCGGCCAGCGCGAGACCGGCGGCCTCGTGGTAGGCCGTCGGCACGGCGACCATCGCGTAGTCGATGCCCTGCTCGATGAGCGCCTCGACGCTGTCGACGACGGGACGACCGCCGGCGACGCCGTGGACGTCACCGGCCGGGTCGGCCACGGCGACGAGGTCGACGCCCTCGAGGGAGCCCAGGACCCGGGCGTGGTGGCGCCCCATCATCCCCAGGCCGATGAGGCCCGCGCGCAGGTTCGCCATCAGGCACCCGCCGCCGCGACCGCGTTGACGACCTCGACGATGGTCTCGAGGTCGCCCTGCGACAGGGCGGGGTGCACCGGCAGCGACAGCGCCTGCTGCGCCGCGATCTCGGTCTGCTCGAGGTGCAGGTCGGGAGCGAAGTGCGTGAGCGACGGGAGGCGGTGGTTCGGGATCGGGTAGTAGACGCCGCTGCCCACGCCGCGGTTGCCGAGCTCGGCCGCGAACGCGTCGCGGTCCTGGCCGACCACGCGGATCGTGTACTGGTGCCACACGTGGGTGGCACCCTCGGCGACCGGCGGCACGACGACGCCGCGCAGGTTGGCGTTGAGGAACGCGGCGTTGTCCTGGCGCTGCTTGGTCCAGCCGGCGAGCTTGGCGAGCTGCGCGCGGCCGATCGCGGCGTGGACGTCGGTCATGCGGGCGTTGAAGCCGATGACCTCGTTCTCGTAGCGCTTCTCCATGCCCTGGTTGCGCAGCAGGCGCACGTTGCGCGCGATCGTGTCGTCCTTGCACGACACCATGCCGCCCTCGCCCGAGGTCATGTTCTTGGTCGGGTAGAGCGAGAACATGGCGAAGTCGCCGAAGGTGCCGACGCGCTGGCCCTGCCACTCGGCGGCGTGCGCCTGGGCAGCGTCCTCGTAGATCGCGAGGCCGTGCTTGTCGGCGATCGCGCGCAGCGCGGTCATGTTCGCCGGGTGGCCGTAGAGGTGCACCGGCTGGATGCCCTTGGTGCGCGGCGTGATCGCGGCCTCGACCGCGGCCGGGTCGATGCAGAAGTGGTCGGGCTCGATGTCGACGAACACCGGGGTCGCGCCGGTGAGGGCGACCGAGTTCGCGGTGGCCGCGAAGGTGAACGACGGGACGATGACCTCGTCGCCGGGGCCGACGCCCGCGGCGAGCAGGCCCAGGTGCGAACCGGCGGTGCCGGAGTTGACGGCGACGCAGGTCCAGCCGCCGGCGACCTGCTCGGCGAACTCCTGCTCGAACGCGGCGACCTCGGGGCCGCCGGCGATCATGCCGGAACGCAGGACGCGGTCGACCGCCTCGCGCTCCTCGTCACCGATGAGCGGCTTCGCTGCGGGGATCATGCCTGGGCCTCCGTGAGGGTCTCGTCGTTCTCGACGTAGCGGTCGCCGGTCTGGGGGCAGACCCACTGCCCGTCACCGGCCGGTTCGAGGGGTACGCCGGCCTTGCCGACCCACCGGATGCGTCGCGCCGGCACACCGGCCACGAGCGCGAAGTCGGGGACGTCCTTCACCACGACCGAGCCCGCGGCGACGAGCGCCCAGCGGCCGATCGTGACGGGCGCGACGCAGACGCTGCGCGCGCCGATCGAGGCGCCCTGGCGGATGGTCACGCCGACGGGCTCCCAGTCGTGGCCCGACTTCTGCGAGCCGTCGGGGTTGATCGAGCGCGGGTAGTGGTCGTTGGTGAGCACCACGGCCGGGCCGATGAAGACGCCGTCCTCGAGCTCCGCCGGCTCGTACACGAGCGCGTAGTTCTGGATCTTGGAGTTGGCCCCGACCTTGACGCCGGTGCCGACGTAGGCGCCGCGGCCGACGACGACGTTCTCGCCGAGCTCGGCGTGCTCGCGGACCTGGGCGAGGTGCCACACCGACGACCCGTCGCCGATCACGGCCCTCTCGTCGACGTCGGCGCTGGGCACGATGCGCGCGGGCACAGGGCTCCTCGGGTGCCTCGGGGTGGTCGGTCCGGGTGCTGCTCGGGAGAGCGTGCGCCTGGTCGCGACGAGCCCCGGCCACGTGCGGGACCCGGGGCAGAAGTCTACCGGCCGAGCCCCCGGGACCTGGCCGCCGACGCGTGACCTCCGTCTCCCGGCGCAGGCCCCGACCGCGCCGGATCCCGGCATCGCCGCAGGTCGTGGGCACGGCGCCGGAGAGCCGGGCACGGTCGCGGTGGCGGGAGGGACGGCGTACCCCGGATATCCTGCGCCGGTGAGCCGACGCCCCCATCTCCTCTACGTGGCGTGGGGCTATCCCCCGTGCCGGGGCGGCGGGGTCTACCGCGCGCTCGCCACTCCCAACGCCTTCGCGGCGGCCGGCTGGGACGTCACCGTCCTCACGGTCGAGCGCGAGACGTTCACCCGCTACACCGGCGCCGACGAGTCGCTCGAGGCGCTCATCGACCCGAGCATCACGATCGTCCGCACGCCGTTCCTGTGGGAGGCGCTCGAGACCGACGTGCGCCGCTGGTCGTGGCTGCGCGCGCACATGCCGCGGGTGTGGCGGCGCTGGATCAAGAAGCGCGACCAGATGCGCGACCTCCCCGAGGTCGGGTACGCCGGCTGGCGCGGCGACCTCGAGGCCGCGGCGGCGAGGATCCACGCGGAGAAGCCGGTCGACCTCACCGTGGCCACCGCCAACCCCGCGACCGCGTGGATGGCCGCGTGGCACCTGCACGAGAAGGGCGGCGTCCCCTACGTGCTCGACCAGCGCGACGGCTGGACGCTCGACGTCTTCAGCGGCGACCGCGTCCACGAGCGCAGCAGCAAGATCGGCAAGTGGGAGACCAAGCTGCTCGCCGACGCGCGCGAGGTGTGGTTCGTCAACGAGCCGATCCGCGCCTGGTACGCCAAGGAGTACCCCGAGGTCGCCGACCGGATGCACGTGGTCATGAACGGCTGGGACCCCGAGCTCGCACCGACGGCCGCCGACCCCGTGCCGGCGCAGCAGCCGCTCACCTACGGCTACCTCGGCACGATCAGCAAGATGGTGCCGCTGGCGGAGTTCGTCGCCGGCTGGCAGAAGGCGCGCGGCGACGACGAGGTCGTGGCCGGCGCGAGCTGCTCGCTGCGCGGCTACCTCGGCTTCTACAAGACGCCGGAGCCCAAGAACCTCGCGCTCGTGCAGGCTGCCGAGGAGTCGGGCATCAGCTTCGGCGGACCGGCGTCCAAGACCGAGGTCGCCGACGTCTACGCCGGCTTCGACGTGCTGCTGCTCATCCTCGGCGCGGGCCTCTACGTCACGAGCGGCAAGGTGTTCGAGTACCTCGCGACCGGCATGCCGATCGTGTCGGTGCACGAGCCGTCCAACGCCGCGTCCGACGTCCTGCGCGGCTACCCGCTCTGGTTCCCCGCGGCGTCGCTGTCGGCCGACGACATCGCGGCCGCGCTCGTGAAGGCGGGCCACGCCGCGCTCGAGGCCGACGTCGAGACCCTGCGCGCCGCACGGGAGTTCGGCGCCTCGTTCAGCCGCGACCGGCAGCTCTCGCCGCGCGTCGAGGCGCTCACCGCGTCGATGGAGGTGCCGGCGTGAAGGTCGTCGTCGTCACCATCGGCCGGTTCGCCTACGTGAAGGGCGCCGAGGACGCCGTACGCCGGTGGAGCTCCGCGGGCGACACCGTCTCCGTCGTCTCGCTGCGCAAGCTCGACCCGGTCGACTGGCCGATCGAGTCGTCGGTCGACCTCGGTCAGCCGCGCACCCTCAAGCGCCTCGGCAAGGCTGGCGCCGCGCTCTCGCGGATCTGGCCCGGCTCGGTCGGCCGCCAGCTGGCGAAGAAGATCCGCGGCTCGAAGCAGGCTCGCGCGCTGCTCGACGGCGCCGACCTCGTGTGCGGCGTCGAGCCGGTCACCGCGCAGGCGCTCTACCGCAGCTCGCGCCGCAACCCCGACGCGCCGCACATCATGGGCCTCGACCCCGCCCTCAGCTACTCCCAGCGCTGACCTGCTCTCGTCCCAGGAACGTCGCAGAGCCGCTGATCCGCGGCGTGCCTGTGGTTCCCTGGGTGCAGGCGCGCGGGGGACGCGCCGGACGAGGGGGACCGATGCGCCGTACGACGACCGCCGCCCTGGCCGCTGCTGCCACGACCCTGTCGCTGGTGCTGCTGCCCGGCACGGCGCACGCCGCCGAGACCATCACGCCCGCCGAGGCGGTCGCCGACGTGCACGCGGTCGCCGCGGCCACGGCGACGGCGGTCGGCACGACCGGCTTCACCGAGTGGTCGACGTCGGCCAACGCCGAGGACTGGGCGTTCGCCTACGACCCGGTGCGCCACGTGCGCGAGGAGCGGCTCAAGTACCGCACGGACACGACCGCGGTCTACGTCATGAACGGCGTGGCGACCTACGTCCCGATCGTGCGCAACGCGCTCACCCGCGCAGGGCTCGTGATCGCCGGCAAGCCCGCGGCCACCTGGGAGTACTACCTGGTCCCGCGCACGGAGGCTGACCTCTCCCGGCTCGCGCACGACGACCTGCTCGACCCCGTCACCGCACCCGACCCGGCGAAGCCCTACCTGACCGTGGTCAGTGCCGCCACGCGCACGGTCTCCCCCGACGGGTCGACGCAGTGGGCGCTCACCGGCGTCGACGGCGCCGGAAACCAGGTCGACTACACCGTCAGCTCCGACACCACGGGCCGGCTTGCCTCGATGCACATCGTCCGGACCAACGCCCGGGGATCCTTCGTCGACGACGAGCACATCACCTACGCGAAGCCGGCCATCCCCGTGCTGACGCGGGCCGACGTGATCCCCCGGGCGACGCTGGCGATCGCGCGCGACTGCGTCGGTCTGCGGTCGCGCGTGGCGAAGGTCGTCCTCGCGACGGCGTCCGGCGCGGCCGCACACGCCAAGGCGCTGCACCGCGGGCTGCGGGCGAGCGACATCCGCGGGTACGCGAAGTACTACGTCCAGCGCGCCGACGCCCTGACCCTGCTGATCCGCTGGCGCTCGGTGACCGGCGGTGCGCTGATCTACGCCACGAACCCGTTCAGCAAGGCCCAGGTGGCCTACCTCGTGCGGGTCCGCTCCGGGAAGCCGGCCATCACGCTCGTGCACTGAGCCGACGGCGCGGGACGCACAGGGTCAGGCGCGGGCGAGACGGGCGACGCGGGCGGCGAAGTCGGTGTAGGCGTCGCGTGCGCCGAGCAGGCCGTCCCCGCCGGTCGACCAGGTGCGTGCCGCACTGCGGTGGGCGTCGAGGAGCGCGCGGTCGTCGGCGTACACCGTGAGCGCGGCCGCGGCCTCGGCAGGATCCGCGACCACCACCCCGGCACCGGCCTCGGTGACGAGCTCGGCCTGGCGGGGCAGCGGCGTCGCGACGACGGCGAGGCCGCAGGCGAGGTACTCGTAGACCTTGGTCGGCAGGGCGTCGCGGAAGGCCGGCGTGCTGTGCAGCATCGAGAGCCCTGCCCACGCGCCGCGCGCGAGCTCCCAGGCCTGCGCGGGCGGGCGTCGGCCGTGCAGCCGCACGCGTCCGGCGACGTCGGACCCGGTGAGCCGGTGGTCGAGGTCGGCGCTGTCGGCGGCCGACACCGGGCCGACGAGGTCGACGGTCCACCCGGGTGCCGCGGCGACGGCCTCGACCATGTCGAACAGGCCGCGGGAGCGGCGCAGGTCGCCGACGTGCAGGGCGCGCGGTTCGGCGTCGGGCTCGCTGGGCGCGGGCAGGTAGTCGCCGTACGGGAGGTTACGGAGCACGAGGCGCTGCTTGGCCTCGCCGGGAGGCACGTGCGCGTCGGCCACCACGGTGAGGTCGGCGCGACGGGCGAGGGAGGACGCGAGACCCGTTCCGGCGCGGGCGATCCCGCCCACGACGCCGGTCGCCCAGCGGCGGTCGGCGAGCAGGGCGGCGTAGTCCTCGTGCACGTCGACGACGAGGCGGCGGCCGGTGAGCCGGTGCAGCCACGCGCTCGGGACCGAGTCGGGGTCGACGACGACGATCACGCGGCCGTGCGCGCGCCACGGTCCGACGGTCGCGTCGAGCAGCCGGCCGGCGGCGCCGCGGCGCGGGCGGGCGCTCACGGCATCGGCGTACGGCGGAGCGGAGGCAGGATCGCCGAGACCGATCACCTCGACGGTGAGGCCGGCGTCGTGCAGGGCTGCGACCAGACGGTGCAGCCGGGCGTCGGCGACGTCGTGCCCGGACGTCACCAGGCTCACGTCGTACGACGGGCCGGCCACCGGGGCTACATGTCCTCGAGCGTGTACGCCGACTCTCCGACGCGGACGAACTTGGTGTACTCCTTGACGACGTCGCTCGGCTCGCCGCGCATCATCATCGTGCCCTTGTTGAGCCAGATCGCGTCGTTGCAGAGGTCGGTGATCGACTGCAGCGCGTGGCTCACGAGGAACATCGTGCGGGCTTCCTCGACCAGCGACTTCATCTTCGCCGCGGCCTTCTCCTTGAACTTCGCGTCACCGGCGGAGAGCGCCTCGTCGACGAGCAGGATGTCGGGCTCCATGTGCACGGCGACCGCGAAGGCCAGTCGGGAGAACATGCCCGAGGAGTAGGTCTTCATGGGCATCTCCATGAAGTCGCCGAGCTCGGCGAACTCCGCGATCTCCTCGTACTTCGCGGCGATCTCGTCGCGCGAGTAGCCGGCCGCGAGACCGCCCAGCATCACGTTCTCCTGGCCCGACATCGCGCCGTTGAAGCCGACGCCCAGGGCGAGCAGGGTCGAGACCTTGCCGCGCACCTCGATCCGACCCTCGGTCGGCGGCAGGATGCCGGCGATCGCGCGCACAAGCGTCGACTTGCCCGCGCCGTTGCTGCCGACGATGCCGAGGACCGTCCCCTGCGGGACGTCGAACGAGACGTTCTTGACGGCCTGGACCTCGCGTACGGACTTCTGACCACGGCCGAGCCGGACCACGGCGTCCTTCAGCGTCGGACGCTTCTCGAACGACGTGCGGTAGGTGATCGAGACGTCCTGGACGCTGACGACGGGCTTTTCAGAGGCGGACTGCAAAGTCGCGCTCCCTCGACATGAAGGTGATCGCGCCGATGACGAGCGTGGCGACCGAGTAGAAGGTCGCCATGGCCCACCACTGCCACGGGATGAGGATGCCCGACACCACGAGGTCGCCCCAGCCGCCGAGCAGGAAGTAGAGCGGGTTGAACCACTCGAGGACGCCGATCTTGAGGATCAGCGCCGCGGTCGGCGGGAACAGGACCGGCGAGACGTACAGCCAGATGCGGGTGAAGTAGGGGAGGAAGCTCGACGTGTCGCGGAAGTAGACCTGAGCGGTGGCCAGGAACAGGGCCATCCCTGTGCCGAACAAGATGATCAGGACGAACATCGGGATCGCGAGCAACGCCGTCCACGGGATCCCGACTCCGCTGATGAGCGCGACCGGGATGTAGACCAGGATCGTCGGAAGGAACTTTCGGAAGGCGATGAACACCGCGGACAGCACCACGAGGATGCGCGGGAACGCCGTGTTCATGATGATCTTGCCCGCCGACGTCACGGACGACGCGCCGCCAGCCATGCAGCCGGAGATGAAGTAGAAGGCGAACAGGCCCGCGAGGACGTGCGCGAAGTAGTCCGCTCCCTTGTGTCCACCGCTCAGCACTGAGACGAGCAGGTAGTAGACGACAGCGAGCAGCAGCGGGTTGAGAACGTTCCACAGAACACCGAAGACCGTGTCGCTGTTCTGCGCGCGGATCTGCGCTCGCGACATCTCGATCGCGAACTCGCGGCGGCGCCAGAGCTCCTTGAAGTACTCCTTCAGGGGCGGCAGTCCGGCCTTGTGCGGCTCGTAGACATGGAACTCGCCGAGGTAGTCGTCGACCGCGACCGGTGTCGCTGACGACGCCGCGGGGGCGTCGTCGGGGCGGGACAGGTCGGACACTCGGGGCCTTCCGGAGGGCGGTGAGGGCGGCGCGTCGGGGGCGACACGGCCGGGGACGAGGATACCGGGCGACCGGCCCTCCCCCTGACCACCGGGCGCGT
The DNA here is from genome assembly GCA_046330715.1 of Candidatus Nanopelagicales bacterium. Taxonomy (GTDB): domain Bacteria; phylum Actinomycetota; class Actinomycetes; order S36-B12; family CAIYMF01; genus Longivirga. The sequence continues at coordinate 236,584 of JAXLSG010000001.1, read as the reverse complement.
GGCGACCCTCACGGATCGCGCGGGTCACAGCGGCCCCAGAGGCCCAGCAGGACCCGTCGGCGCAGGTCAGGAGGCCGAGCGCGCCTCGAGCCGCGCGTAGACGCCGCGCAGGGCTGCGGAGTCGGCCGGCCACGACAGCGCCTCGGTCGCGGCGGCGACGGAGTCGAGCAGGCCGGGGTAGCGGTCGAGCGCCCGGCCCACGGCCGCCGCCAGGCCGCGCGCGTCGCCGGGGCGGTAGGTCTCGCCGAGGTCGTGCTCGCGCACCACGGCGGCCAGCTCCGGGACGTCGGTCGCGATCACCGGCACGCCGGCGTGCACCGCGTGGAAGAGCTTGTTGGGCAGCGCGAGCAGGTGGCTCTCGAACCGGTCCGAGTGGGTCACGAGCGCGAGGCCGGCGCGGCGCAGCAGCGCGGTGACCTCGTCGACCGGGAGGGCCGCCTGCAGCGACGTGCCGGTGGCCGTGATCGCCGCGGCGTTGCGCCCGACCCACACGTCGTCGGCCGGGCCGACCAGCGTGATCGGCAGGTCGACCATCGGGGCCGCGCCGAGCACGGTTTCGAGCTCGCGATGGGCGTCGACGCGGCCGGCGTACACGAGGCCCGACGGCGCAGGAGCGAGCGTGGTGCCGTCGTCGGCGCGGGGCGGGAAGGAGTTGCGGACGACGACGACGTGGGTCCAGCCGTAGCGCACGCGCAGGGCCGCCGCGACGCCGTCTCCGACCGTGATGACGGCCGCGGCGCCCGCGCCGAGCCGCTTCTCGGTGGCCGCCTCGCGACGGTCCTGCACGGGGGTCGGGCGGTACTGCCGCTGCCGGCCGAGCCAGAGCTCGTGGGTGTCGTAGACGTAGGGGACGCTGCGCTCGGCGGCGAGCGCTGCACCGACCTCGAGCGCCGTGAAGTCGTGGGCGTGGACGACGTCGAACTCGCGGGTGCGCGCGTCGACCCCGGCCGCCTGGGCCCACGAGCGGAACGCCTGGTTGCGGTGCTGCGGCAGCAGCGCCCAGCGCGCGGCGCGCTGCGGCGCGGAGAGCTTGCGGCCCGACGCCGAGGGAGTGCCGGCAGGGCGGAAGACGCTCGAGGCGCCCGCGCTCGACACCGTGATCCCTTGCGGCGCAACGAAGTCCGGCGGTACGTCCTTGCCGATGACGTGCACCTCGTGCCCGGCGTCGACGAGGGTCTGGGCCTCGCGCAGCACACGGGTGTCGGTGGCGACCGAGGTCGCCACGAGCATGAGGACGCGCACGTCAGCCCCTCAGGTCGCCCGGGCTGGTGAGGAAGCCCGTGCCCCACGACATGTGCATCGTGGCGAGGACGACCGGCACGCGCACGCGCGCGGCAGGCTCGAGGTCGCGACCGATCATGAGACCGCCGACGCCGACGAGCGCGGCGTAGCCGAGGGGCGCTGCCCACCCGACCTTGAGCCACGACGGACCCACGATCCCGGCGAGGCCGAGCGCGGTCCCGGAGGCGACGCCGGCGACGGCGACGGGCGCGGCGAGGTAGCGGGCACTCACGGTTCCGGGGTGCGAGCGCACGACCTCGCGACGCCAGCGGCCGTACTCGAAGTACTGCTTCGCGAGCGCCTTCACGGTGGGACGGGGGCGGTAGGTGACGCGCATCGCGGGCGTGAACCAGACCAGGCCGCCCGACTCGATGATGCGGTGGTTCATCTCCCAGTCCTGGGCGCGCACCATCGACTCGTCGTAGCCGCCGACGCGCTCGAGCGCCGAGCGGCGGAAGACGCCGAGGTAGACGGTGGGCGCGGGGCCCTCCTCGCCGCCGACGTGGAAGGCAGCAGCGCCGACGCCGAGCTTCGAGGTCATCGCCGCGGCGACGGCGTGCTCGAAGGACGTCTCGCCCTCGGCCGCCATGATCCCGCCGACATTGTCGGCACCCGTGCGCAGCAGCGTCTCGACGGCGACCGCGACGTAGTCGTCGGGCACGAGCGCGTGGCCGTCGACCCGCACGATCACGTCGTACGACGCCGCGTGGATCGCGGCGTTGAGGCCGGCGGGCGTGCGGCCGGTCGGGTTCGCGACGAGGCGGACGCGCGGGTCGGCCGCGGAGAGCGCGGCCGCGATCTCGTCCGTGCGGTCGGCGCTGGGGCCGAGCGCGAGGACGACCTCGAGCGGACCGGCGTACTCCTGGGCCAGCAGGCGGTGGACGGCCGTCTCGAGGTGGCGCTCCTCGTTGAGGACGGGGACGACGACGGAGACGCCGGGAGCGCGGTCCGCGGGGTCGCCGGAGCGGGCGGCGGGGGTCGTCTGGGGCTCGGTCATCGCAGGTCACACCGTAGAGGACGCCGCCAGGTGACCTGCCTCACCCGGCGTTGCGGAACCGGTCCGGGGCCCTGGGCGTCGTACCGTGGACGGACCTCTCGGCGCGCACGCCCGAGCCCCGCCCAGCCTGAGCAGCCCAGCGAGACCCGAGTACCGGAGGACGTCACGTGAGCCAGCAGCTCCCGGGCGTGTCGACGCAGGCCCCGCCCCGCCGTCACGGCCTGCGCGTCGCGGCCGCCGTCGCCTCCGGCGCCGTCCTGCTCACCAGCGGGGTCGCGTGGGCCGGCGTCAACAAGATCAACGGCCAGGTCACGCGCATCGACATCCCCGGCCTCTCGGCCGCCGCCGACACCGCCGACCACACCGCGCCGATGACGATCCTGGTCGTCGCGAGCGACAGCCGCGAGGGCATCACCCGCGCGCAGGCCGCCCAGCTGCACCTCGGCACGGCCGACTACGGCAAGCCGCGCACCGACACGATGATGCTCGTCCACATCGGTGCCGACGCGAGCGACGTCAGCGTCGTCTCGCTCCCCCGCGACACGCTCGCCACGATCCCGGCGTACGTCGACGACAAGGGCAAGCGCCACAACATGCACCAGGCCAAGCTCAACGCGGCCTACGAGGCCGGCGGCCCGGCGCTCATGGTGAAGACGGTCGAGACGCTCACCAAGGTGCCGATCAACCACTACGTCGAGATCAACTTCAACGGCTTCCTGCAGATGGTCGACGCCGTCGACGGTGTCGACGTCTGCCTGCCGCAGGCGATGAAGGACAAGAAGTCGGGCCTCAACCTGCCCGCCGGTCGCCAGACGATCAGCGGTCCGCAGGCGCTCGCCTACGTGCGTGCCCGGTACGTCGACCCCACGGCCGACCTCGGCCGCATGAAGCGCCAGCAGAAGTTCGTCGCGTCGCTCATGAAGAAGGCGATGAGCGCGGGCACCCTGCTGAACCCGGTGCGCCTCAACGAGTTCCTCGGTGCCGTCGCCGGCTCCATCACGATGGACGCTAGCCTCGACCGCGACCAGGTGCTCGCCCTCGCCGACCGCCTCAAGGGCACGAACCCGTCGAGCATCGCGTTCCTCACCGTCCCGATCGCAGGCAGCAAGGACGTCAAGGGCGTCGGCAACGTGCTCATGTGGGACCAGTCCGAGGCGACGCAGCTGTTCTCGGCCATCAAGAACGACCAGCCGATCGTGAAGCCGGCCACCGCGTCGGCCGCGCCCACCGTCAGCGTGGCCCCCGGCCAGGTGAAGGTGAAGGTGCTCAACGGCACCACGACCGCGGGTCTCGCGGGCAAGGCCGCCAACGACCTCGCCGCCGTCGGCTTCTCCATCGCGGGCCCCGCCGCCAACGCCCCGGCCCAGATCGGCGCGACGACGGTCGTGAGCTACGACCCGAAGTTCGACCAGTCGGCCAAGACGGTCGCCGCGGCGCTCCCCGGCTCGACGCTCACCGCCGTCCCCGGCCTCGGCCGCACGATCCAGGTCACCGTGGGTACGTCGTACAACGGCGCCACCAAGGTGAAGGTCGCCTCCGCGAAGCCCACGGGCACCACGACGACCACCGGCCTCAAGGCCCGCACCGTCGCCCAGGACATCTGCTCCTAGTCGCCCTCCCGGGACGCCGGAGCAGGTCGGCGAGCGCCACGGCAGCCAGCCCGCCCAAGCACAGCCACCGTGCCGGGCACGTGCTGGCAGGTCGAGCGGCGTGCGCACTCGATCACGACCGTGGTGCTACCAGGTAGGCGTCCAGCAGGGCTCCGCCTGTGTCCAGCTCGGGATACACGGTGATGGCTAGTTCGCGTCCCGCCGCATCCGCACCGATCACGGTGGGCTTCTGGGGGCAGTCCGAGCACCCCTCTGTGCGGACATGGTTCGTGAACCCGATCCGTCGCACCACGTCAGGCAAGCCAGCCAGAACCACGTCGTCCGTGGCGCGCACCCGAAGGATCAAGGCGCCACACATCTCGACATCAACGACCAGGCTGCACCCGCCCGGCTTGCCGGGCGGTTCTGACAACGACCACGGAACGCTCTCGGTCAGTCGCTGGAAGGCGTTGTCGGCCTGCGATGCCAGCTCGCTCGACGAGCAGGCGGTGCACATCAACAACAGCACGACCGTGCCGGTCAGGCAGCGCGCCCGGCTGAACCCACCGTTCATCCTGGTCACCACAAACATCGTCCAGTGGTGTCAGCGTATGAACACACCCCACGCGGTTGCCCAACAGCCGGAAGACCATTCCCGTGCAGCTCTGCGGGGCAGGCGTCCGATGCCTCGAGCATCAAGAGGCGGAACACGTTCAGGTGACAGGTGGTGCGCCCTTCGTCAGGGCTGGGTTTGTGGTGGGTGCGCGGTCCAATAGCCGGACTCGTTCGGTGCGACACAAGGCGTCGGCACCAGGCGCCACCCGCCCTCGTGGACCGAGATGTGGTGGCGGACGCAGAGCAGGGCCAGGTTGTCGAGATCGGTCGATCCGCCGTTCTCCCACTCGCGGACGTGGTGCGCGTGGCAGCGCCGCGGGTGGGCGCGGCAGCCGGGGAACACGCAGTGCCGGTCGCGCGCCTCGAGCGCGCGGCGCTGCGCAGGAGTGACGGTCCGCTTGCTGCGTCCGACGTAGAGGACGGCTACGGCCACGTTCATCAGCAGACGCCGACGCTCCGCGAGCGCGTCCTCGACCTCCGCCAATGGTTCCTCGCCGTCCGAGGAACCGGCGTCATCGGTCACGGTCTCGGCGGCGAGCGGCTCGACGACGACGGGCGTGACGTCGGAGTCGCAGAGGATGCGGCGTACGGTCTCCGACCCCACGACCACCGGAGTGTCGCTGCCGGGGATGTCGAGCTGGCCGCCGAGGCCGGCCGCGAGCTCGGCGAGCGTCGCCGTGATCGTGACGTGCGGGGCGACGCCGTGGTGCGTGCCGAGGTCGCCGCGGGCCAGCAGCTCGTGGAAGAGCTCGCCGGCCGCGATCGCGAGCGCGTGGTCCCAGCGGTCCTTGCCCGACAGACCCGCCGCCTGCGCAGCGCCGCAGTCGCACCAGCGACGCTGCGGCGAGCCGTGGACCGGAGGAGAGGCCAACGGGCACGACGGGTCGTGGACGACGTCGGTGTCGCGCTCGACGACGCGCTGCGCGTGGCGGCCGAGCACCGTCAGCAGAGCGGCGGCGTTCTCGTGCAGCAGGTACGCGCGGATCTCGGTCATCGCGCCGACCTCGGCCCAGGTCAGCGACTGCTCGTCGTACGCCTCCACGACCGCCTTGGCCTCGCCGGCGGAGTCGGCCAGCAGCCGCAGCCGCGCTATCCCGCGCTTGAGGTCGCCGGGCGTGCCCGCCGTCGCCACCGGCAGCAGGACCTCGACCGCCTCCTCGCGCAGCCGGGCCTTCTCCTCGCGCGGAGCCGTGACCAACCGCAGGACGCCGCTGACGCCCGACGTGAGCTCGCGCACGCAGTCGCCGGAGATCGAGCCGTCGAGCCAGGCACGACGCAACGGCGCGGAGTGCTCGCGCAGGTCGCGACTGCGCGCCAGCACTGCCTTCGCCGACGACGGCGCGAGCCCGGCCTCGACCTCGAGCCAGCGGCGCGGCGACGCGTGCTTCCCGCCGATCAGCGTCCCGGTCGCAGGCCCCGACACAGTGGTGACGTGGCCGACCGTGACGGTCGCTGCGGCCGTGAGCCGGTCGGCCGCGCGCAGCAGACGGGTCGCGAGGTCGGCCGCGACGTCGGGCGGGGTCGATCCGAGGTCGCACCCGCCATCCATGGCCGACGCGACGAGCGCGGCGTCGGCCTCCATCCGCTCGACCGCAGCACGCACCTCCGAGACCGTGACGGTCCCGGATCCCGGAGGCGTGGTCGAGCTCATGACGACGACTCTACGGAGGGGGTCTGACAACGGACCGAGCGGGAAAGCCGTTGGGCTCCAACGATTTTCGTCGTACTTATCCACACCCACGAGCGCTCGGCGCGTCGTCCACAGCACCCGCCCGCCGACGCCGCGAAGCGCGCAGCACGCGTGCTAGACGCCCGCTACCCCGGCGTCGCGGACAGGGCGAGCAGCACGATCCCGAGCACCAGGAGCACGACGCCGATCGTGACGCCGGTACGCCGCGACAGCCCGAGGTTGGGGCCGCGCGTGAGCGACACGACGACAGCCACGATCCCCGTGACGGTGAGCACGATGCCCGGCACCTTCGAACCCACGTCGTGGTCCTTCCTCCGACGGACGGCCCCGGCGGTGTCAGCAGGCGATGCCGACCCGTCGCGTTCCTACCACCGGCCCGCTGTCATGTCTCGCCTGCGCGACGGGCCTTGATGGCGGCGCGACGAGCCAGCCGGCTCTCCCGGCGGATCAGCGCCTCCGCACCACGACGCCGGTCGTCGTCGGTCTCCGGCGTCACCGGCAGCACCGGCACCGGCTTCTCGTCGTCGCCGATCGCGACGAACACGAGGTACGCCGAGGCCACGTGGTGCTCGATCGCGGCGGCGTCGTCCCAGCGCTGCGCCGTCACGCGCACGCCGATCTCCATCGACGTCGTCCCCGTCCAGTTCACCTGCGCCTGGCAGGTGAGGATGTCGCCGACGCGGACGGGGACGAGGAAGACCATCTCGTCCATCGACGCGGTGACCGCCTTGCCCCGCTGGTGGCGCGCCGCGCACGCGCCCGCGGTGTCGTCGACCATCTTCATGATGACGCCGCCGTGGACGTTGCCGTGCAGGTTCGCGTCGCCGTCGTCCATGATCCGCGCGAGCGTCACGCGGCTGACGGAGGTCGGGGTGCCGGTCTCGGACATGCCGCGAGCCTAGGACCCGGTGCACCGCGGCGACGTACGCTCCCGCACGTGGCCATCCTCATCGACCCGCCGAACTGGTGGCACCGCGAGCGGTGGTGGGGGCACATGGTGAGCGACACGTCGTACGACGAGCTGCACGCGTTCGCCGCCGGTCTCGGCATCCCGCGCCGCGGCTTCGAGCGCGACCACTACGACATCCCCGCACACCTGCACGAGGCCGCGATCGAGGCCGGCGCGGAGCTGGTGTCGTCGAAGGAGCTCGTGCGCCGGCTCACCGCCGCCGGCCTGCGCCGCCCCAAGCACCGCCCGGCGGAGCAGCCCCAGCCGCAGCAGGACTAGGCGCGCCAGCGGCGGGGGTCGCCGCCCTCCCCCGAGCCGTCGAAGCGCCACGCCACCGCGCGCGAGGGCACCACGGTGTGCAGCAGCACGTCGGCCATGCCGTCGGCGTCGGGCAGGTAGGGCAGGTCGGTCGGGTGCGTGTACTTGGCGGCGTACGCCGCGACCACGCCCGCGTGCTCGTGAGCGGGAGCCCCCGCAGGAGCGGAGCCGTGCAGGATCAGGACGTCGCTGCCGCTCTCGAGGTGGAGCACCACGCGCGGGTCGGCGGCGAGGTTGCGCGAGCGCACCGACGTCGGCTCGCCGTAGAAGTGCAGCGCGCCGTCGACCACCACGCCCCACACCGGGACGGCGCGCGGCCCTGACGCGCCCGACGTCGCGACCCACCAGTTCTGCGCCGCGCCGAAGCGCTCCGCGATCTCGTCCCAGCCCAGCTCGGCCACGGCCGCTCCCTCCGACGTGCGGCCACCCTAGCCACGGCGCTGCCAGGGAATCCTCAGGTCGACGACGCCCGGACCGATGGGTGGGGCGACCACTGCGCACGGACGCGCACGCCCGTCTCGTACCGCCAGGAGCGTCCGTCCGTGTCCCTCGCCGAGGTCACCGCGCGCATCGCGCAGATCCAGTCCTTGCTGGCGCCCGCGCCCAAGGCTGCCTCGTCGAGCACGTCCGCCGCCTCGTCGACCAGCTTCGCCGACTCGCTCTCCAGCGCCCTCGGCTCGTCGAGCACCACGTCGTCCACCACGTCCGGCACCACGACCGGAGCCGACGGCGACGACCTCGCCGCCTTCGCCAGCAAGTACGCCGGTGTCCGCTACGTCGCCGGCGGCCGGTCGCCCTCGACCGGCTGGGACTGCGCGGGCTTCACGCAGTGGGTCGCCAAGCAGTACGGCATCTCCATCCCCGACGTGAGCTGGCAGCAGATCAAGACCGGCACCGCGGTCGACGGCCTGAGCAACGCCAAGCCCGGCGACCTGCTCTTCTTCCACGAGCCCGGCGGCCACCACCACGACCCCTCGCCCCTCGGCGTCAACCACGTCGCCATCTACCTCGGCGACGGGAAGATGGTCGAGGCCGCGAACCCTCGTGCGGGAACCCGCATCAGCTCGGTCGACACCAAGCACCTCGTCGGCATCCGACGCATCGCGCCCGAGGGCGACGGCGTCGCACGCACGCCCGCCGAGGTCGCCGCGGCCATCAGCACCGGCGGCGTCTCCGCTGCCGCTGTGCGCTCGGCGTCCGCGACGACCTCGGTCGGGTCCCGCCCCACCGGCGCCCTCTCGCCGCGCGAGCTCGTCAACGTCCTCGAGAAGGCGGGCTTCAAGGGCGAGGGCCTGCGCACCGCGTGGGCCGTGGCCATGCGCGAGTCGCACGGCCGTCCCGGCGCGCTCAGCCCGCAGAACTCCAACGGCACGCGCGACCACGGCCTGTTCCAGCTCAACGACATCCACCTCGGTCGCTCGATCGACGCGTCGCAGGTGTACGACGCGGCCGCCAACGCCGCCGCGGCGTACCGGATGACCAAGCACGGCACCGACTGGTCGGCCTGGGGCATCGGCCACACCGGCTGGGCAGGCCACCTCGAGAAGGCCAAGCCGGCGACCTACGCCGCGCTCAACGCCCGCTTCCAGGAGTGGTACGCGCGCTTCCCCGGCGCCTAGCCCGGAGGCGTGGCTCCGCGCCCGCTGACCCGCAGGTCTCCGGCGGCTCAAGATGGCGACGCAGGGTGACGTTCCTCCTCAGACGGACGGCACCACGACCGATGGGCAGCCCGAGCAGGATGCTCACAGGTTCGCCACGGATCAGGCCCGTTCCGCGCATGCGAGAACCAGGAGCTCTGCCCCCGGTGGACGACAACCTCGTCATCCCCGCGCTCAAGGTCGCCCTCGACGGCCTCGCGCAGCGCCAGCGGGTCATCGCGGACAACGTCGCGAACATCTCGACCCCCGGCTACACCGCTCGCACCGTCGACTTCGAGAACGCCCTCGCCTCGGCCCTCTCGTCGGACCCCGGCGCCGACGTCAGCCAGCTGCAGAACACCGTCACCGCCGGCTGGTCGAGCGACCCGGCCCGCCTCGACGGCAACAACGTCAACCTCGACAACGAGACGCTCATGGGCACCAAGACCAACCTCGCCTACTCGATGACGCTGCGCGCCGTCGACGGCCGGTTCCAGGTCGTCCGTGACGCACTGAGGGCGCAGTGATGGGCCTCTTCGACATCTTCTCCATCTCCGGTTCGGGCGTCGGCCTCAACCGCGCGTGGATGGACGCCATCTCCGACTTCATGACGCCGTCCTGCAGCTCGGTGGCGATCAGGTTGAGCCGCTGCGACGCGCGCTGCAGCTGGATGTGCTGCAGGTCGCCGACGTGCTGGAGCACCTGGTTGCGGGTGAGGACGAGCTCGCCCACCATGCGCATGAGCTGGTCGAGCAGACCCACGTCGACGCGGATCGTGCTGTCGGCGACGCTGCGGCGGACCGCGCTGTCGCCGCCCTGGTCGTCGGCGTCGACGGCGTCGTACGCCGCCTGCTCGGGCACGGTCGCGGCAGCAGGCGCGACGACCGGCTCGGCCACGGGCTCGGCGGCGACGGGCACGTCGACCTCCACGGTCTCGACGACCTCGACGGTCTCGGTCTCCGGCAGCGCGGGCTCGGCCGGCTCGACGACCGGCTCGGGCGCCGCGGGCGCCGCACCGATGCGGCCCTCGAGGACGTCGTTGAGCATGGCGACGACGGGGTCGATGTCGACCTCGCCCTCGCGGCCGGCGGCCTCGATGGTGCCGAGCAGCTCGCGGACGGTGTCGACCAGGCGCAGCAGGGTCGTGGTGATCTCGGGCGTGAGGGTCAGGTGGCCGTCGCGCAGCTGGGAGAGCACGTTCTCGCCGACGTGGGTCACCGACTCCAGGCGCGTGAACGCCAGGAAGCCGCTCGTGCCCTTGATCGTGTGGATGGTGCGGAAGATCGACGCGATGAGCGGGCGCGAGCCGGGATCCTGCTCCAGCGCCACGAGCGCGCGGTCGAGCTCGTCGAGGTTCTCGTAGCTCTCGACGAGGAACTCCTGGCAGATGTCGTCGAGGCCCTCGGCGAACACCGGAACCGTCTGCGTCATCCATGCCTCGCACGACGTCGCGACCCACGGCGTGCTCCGTGGATCTCTCGCCGGACCCATCGGTCGGCGGACCGTCGTCCTGAGCCATTCGGGACACGATCCCGTGCTCGACGGCGCAGCCTCACGGGCCGCTCAAGCGGCGCCTCCTGCGCGCTCAGCGCGGACGCCGACGGGCCACGGTCAGCGGTCGGAGACCGGCCCGTGGCCCGTCGGTGAGGAGCTACCTCGTAGAGCTACTGCGTGAGCTCGCGCAGGGCTGCGAGGAGCGCGAGGACGTCGTCCTCCACGGTGTAGCGGACGATGCCCGCGCGCACGACGCCGCCGGTCGCCCGCAGCCCGAGCGCGTCGACGAGCTCGCACGCGTAGTTGTCGCCGTGCCAGACCGCGATCCGCCGCTCGGCGAGGAACGCGTCGACCTGCTCGGGCGTGAACCCGTCGACGGTGAAGACGACCGTGGGCGCGCGGTCGGGGGTGACCGACGGCCCGTGCACCGTCACGCGCGGAACCTCGTGCAGCCCCTCCTGCAGCAGGGCGAGCAGGCGCGTCTCGCGCTCGCACTCCTCCGCCACCGGCGTCTCGAGCATGAACTCGGCCGCGGCGGTGATGCCCGCGAGCAGCTCGATCTGCGCGGTGCCCGTCTCCCACCGGGCAGGGCCGACGTAGTCGGCGGGCCGCACCCGGTAGGGCTCGACGCTGGCGAGCAGGCCGTCGCGGACGACGAGGCAGCCGGCGTGCGGTCCGTACCACTTGTACGGCGACGTCGACAGCACGTCGACGCCCAGCGCTGCGACGTCCGTGGGGAGGTGGGGCACCCGCGCGACGCCGTCGACGAGGATCCGGGCGCCGACCTCGTGGGCGATCGCGGTGGCCCGGGCGAGGTCGGGCGCGTGGCCGGTGAGGTTGGAGGCGCCGCTGATCGCGACCCAGCGGGTGCGGCCGTCGGCGCACAGGTCCTTGAGCGGCTCGACGTCGAGCGTGCCGTCGACCGGGTCGACCTCGAGCAGCTCGACGGTCGCGCCGACGTCGCGGGCCGCGAGCAGCCACGGCGAGACGTTGGAGTCGTGGTCGAGCTGGGTGCAGACGATGCGGTCGCCCGGCTCCCACTGGCGGGAGAGCGCCCGGGTGAAGGCGAACATGAGGTTGGTGGTGCTCGGGCCGAAGACGACCTCGTCGGGCTGCGCCCCGACCAGGCGGGCGACCGACTCGCGGGCGCGGGCCACGACCGCGTCGCTCGCGTGCGAGGCCTCGAACGAGCCGCCGAGGTTGGCGGGCGCGGGCGAGCGCATGTAGTCGGCGATGGCGTCGACGCAGGAGTCCACAGGGAGGGTGCCGGCGGGGCCGTCGAGACGGACCCAGCCGTCGGAGAGCCCGGAGAAGCGGGCGCGCAGGTCGGGGGAGGCGGTCATGCCGGAGATCCTGGCACGACGCGTCGGCGGCCGGGCGCCGGCCGGGGTGCAGCGGTCAGACCGCGATGCTGCGGTCCTCGTCGTGGTGCTCGGAGATGCGGGGTGCCGGCACCGGGAACACCGGCTTCGGCGGGTCGATCAGCTTGATGACGCGGTCCCCCGTGATGTTGCGGGTGCGTACGGCGTACTGCCCGCAGTCGCAGATCAGCCAGCGCGGGTCCTCGTGCGCGAAGAACCAGTGCTCGTGCTCGGTCTGGACGCTCATGCGTCGTATCCCCCCTTCCAGGTCGGCCCTCGAGCTCGTGACCAAACGGTAACCCGGCGTGGCGGCCGAAAGCGAGCCCGGCGGCTGAGATTTCACGTCGTTTTCACACAACCGGCCCTGAGAGCGGCGACAAACTCGGTCGGGCCCGGATCGCTTACGGCTCAACCACTTTCGCCCGGGATTAGTTCTACCGCACAACAAATTCGCCGGAACCGGTCATCCGGTATCCACGGCGTCCGTTACACGGGCGTTTCACGCTCCGGGAGCGGCCCACGAGGCCTGCAGAAGTCAGGGTGCCCTCACCTGCGCGGACCTAGGATCCGGCCATGGATCGCGGACGCCTCGAGGCCTTCAGCGACGGCGTGCTCGCCATCGTCATCACGATCACCGTCCTGGAGTTCCCGAGGCCCGAGGGGACCCAGACGTGGGACGACGTCATCGCGCACGAGCTGCCGCCGCTGCTCATCGCCTACATCCTCAGCTTCGTCTACGTCGGCATCTACTGGAACAACCACCACCACCTGCTCAAGACGACGCACCACGTCACGGCGTCGATCATGTGGTCGAACCTGCTGCTCCTCTTCTGGCTGAGCCTGTTCCCCTTCATCACGCTCTGGGTCGGCGAGAACCACACGACAACTCCTCCCACCGTCGCGTACGGGATCGTCCTGCTGGGCGCCGCGCTCTCCTACTTCCTGCTCCAGAACCGCATCCTCGTCGCGCACGGCGGCAAGGACTCCGACCTCGGGCAGGCGCTCGGGCGCGACTGGAAGGGCTGGTCCTCGCTCGGGATCTACCTCCTGGCGATCCTGGTCGCCTTCGCCAGCCCGCTCGCGGCGCAGATCCTCTACGCCGTCGTCGCGGTGATGTGGTTCATCCCGGACCGCCGCCTCGTCCCCGTCGCGCACTGACGCACGGCCGTCGTCGTACCGGGCTCAGTCGCCCGACCGGGCGCTCGACCTCGTCCACCTGTGCCAGCGGCGCCCTGCCTGCGGCCCGGGTGCACCGGACCGCTCGGCCGCGTCGGCTAGGCGGCGCGCGAGGCCAGCCGCTCGACCTCGCTGACGTCGACGGGGTCGACCTCGGCCCAGCCGCCGAGCGCGTCGCGGCGGTGCAGCCGCCCGGTGCCGGGGTCGACCGCCACCAGCGCGAGCCACTCGCCGGCGACGAGGCGCCCCGCCTCGGGCCGCCGCGCGAGCACGGCGTCGATCGCGTCGAGCGACGCGTGCACGACGACGAGCAGACGCAGCGGGTCGTGGTGCGGCAGCGACGTCCACGAGCCGTCGACCGGCGCGTGCTCCGAGACCGCCTGCCACGGCAGCCCGGTGCGCAGGTCGCCGCGCGCGCCGAGCAGGACGCCGGTGAGGGTCGACGGTCCGCCGTCGGCACGGCACACGATGTCGTGCAACGTCTTGTCGCCGGCACCGAAGCGCTCGGGGTCGACCACGGTCGCCCAGTACTGCGTGCTGATCCACTGCGCCACGACCATCGGCGCGGTGAGCAGGAACTCGAGGCTCGAGCCGTCGACGTCGAGGTCGTGCCGGTAGGAGTGCAGGAAGACCCGGCCGTCGAGGTCGAGGCCCGCGGTCAGCGCGCGGGGCCCGATCACGAGCGCGGCGTTGCGCGCCAGCCCCCACTCCGGACGCGCCTGCGACCAGTCGGCCGCGCGGCTGCGGCCCGAGGGCTCGGCGCTGCGGCGCGCGGAGTCGGCGAGGTCGGCGAGCAGGCGCCGCATCACGTCGGCGTGCGACGCGGGTACGCCGTCGAGGATCTCGACCGTGCCGTCGGTGGTGCCGTGCAGCGCGCCCACGAACACGGTGCCCTCGGGGATCACCGCACCGCGCTCGGCGAGCAGCCCGCGCACGCGCGGGTCGTTGAGCACCTGCGCCATGGCACGGGCGCTGACGTCGCCGGGGTTGCCGCCGCAGGCGCCGCAGTCGTACGCCGCCACGTGCGGCTGGTTCGTGACGTGCGCGCCGTGCCCCAGCAGCAGCACCAGGGGCGCAGGGCGGTCGAGGCCGACGACCGAGAGGAACGCCTGCGCGTGGTCGGCGAGCTCGTCGAGGGAGAAGCCGAGCGGCTGCGCGTCGTCGCCCTCGAGCTCGAGCCTGCCGGTCGGCGCGGCACCGCGCCAGCGACGGGCCAGCGCGTCGGCGGTGCGCGGGGCGAACGTGCGCAGCAGGGCCCACGGTCCCGCGGCCCACCCGGCCGCGTCGGCGAGGGCGAAGGCGGCACCCGCGACGTGGTCGGGGCCGTGCGCAGCGCCGGCGACCGCTGCGGTGGCGCGGGTCGCGGCCGGGACCGGGTACGACTCGCCCACCTCGCGGTCGGGCAGCAGCAGAGCCGGCAGCCGGTCGCTCACGACGCCGCTCGCATCGACGTGGCGCAGCGGCAGGCCGAAGAAGCCCGCTGCACCGAACGTCTCCCACGGGCCCCGCGCCTCGAGCGCGCGACGCAGCGGCTCGGACCGCACATCGATGCACGTGATCACCTGCGCCGCAGGCGATCCCGGCTGCCTGTCGTCGACCGACGCGGCACGCGCGGCGATCTGCGCGAGCACGGGCTCGCGGTAGGAGTCCTCCCACGCGGTGAGCCGCAGCAGCACCGGGTCGGCGATGAGGACCGCGAGCGCGACCTCGGCCAGGTCGAGCAGCACCTGGTCGGTGGTGGCCGCCAGGTCGAGGCCCATCGCACCCACCAGGACGGCGACGCTGCGCACGAGCTCGGAGTCGTCGTGGTCGACCGGCAGCGGACCGTCGTACGACCGGGCGACGACGACGTCGAGAGCGAGGCGTGCCACGAGGAGGTCGACCACCAGGTCGACCCCGTCGTCGAGCCCCACGCGACGCCGCCACTGCAGGTGGCCTACGAACCCGGGGTCGCGCGCGAGCAGGCGCGTCATGACGGGCACCGGCTCGCCGCCGAGCTCGGCCACCTGCGCGACGAGCTCGGCGAGCGCTGCCGTCGCGTCGACGGGCAGCGCCGCGATCAGCTCGTCGCCACCGCGTACGCCGAGGGCACGGTCGACGCCGTCAGCACGCAGCGCGGCCCAGATCCCCTGGGGCACAGGCCAGGACGGGTCTCCGAGCAGCCGCGCGGCGTGCATCGACACGAGGTCGCGGGACCGCTGCTGCAGGTCCGCGCAGCGCGCGTCGGCCGACGCCGCGCGCTCGCCGGGAGTGCGGGTCGGGGCCGACCTGCGCGTCGCCGGCGCGAGGTCGCCGATCCGCGTCGCGACCGCGGCGACGAGCGCCTCGTCGGCGTCGTCGGACAGCAGCAGCGCGCGCACCAGCTCCGTCCGGGTGCGCAGTGGCGACGCGACCATGACGTCGGACCCGGGCGCGACCCGGCGGCACAGGCCGTCCAGCACGTCGGCGTCGACGGCACGGGACTCGACCGCCAGCCGGAAGAGCGACGCGTCGATGCCGGGACGGCTCCCCCACGACGCCGACGCGGCCCGGAGCGCGTCGCGCACGTGCAACGCCTCGAGCCCCGACAGCGGGTTGCTGGCGACGAACGCGTGCAGCGGCCACAGCGGGCCGACCGCGGCCGACGCCGCGTCGACGGCCACGACGACGTCGCGCGGGTCGGCCGCCTCGACGGTCTGCAGCGGGCGGACGTCGCGACGGCGGACGGGCGCCGAGGGCAGCGTCTGCCGCGCGGCCCAGGCCACGAGGCGCGAACGTCCGCCGATCGACGCCTCGCGGTCGAGGCGCCGGGCCACCGTCGCGGCGACGAGCAGGGCGACGACCACGGCGAGAGCGAGACCCGCGCCAGGGGCGCCCCACGAGGCCGCGGCGGACGGAAGCTCAGTGGCGAGCGCGGTCTCGACGACACGCACGACGACCACGTAGACCATGGCCGCGAGCACCGCGCTCGCCGCGCCGAGGATGCCTGCACGACGACCGGCCGCACCCGACGCGGCTGCGGTCGCGGCGGTGAGCGCGGCGGCCGCGAGCAGGAGCAGCGGCGCCGGTCCGCCGGTCAGCGGGTCACCCGGAGCCGGCAGCACGCCGACGATGACCACCGCGATGGCCGCCACCGAGGCGGCAGCGAACCGTGCCCCGCGACCCGCCAGGACGGAGATGCCCGAGGTACGGCGTACGCGGTCGACGTGCGAACCGGCGCCGAGGAACAGCGCCGCCTTCCAGAGACCGTGCCCGACGACGTGGACGAGCGCGGCCGCGGGCAGCCCGAGGCCGGCGACGACGGCGAGGTAGCCCATCTGCGCCGAGGTCGAGGAGACCAGTCGACCCTTCACGTCCGGGCGCACCTTCGAGGTGGCCCAGCCCAGCACGATCGTCGCCGCACCGGCCGCCACCAGGAGGCCGCGCGCCGGGCCTGAGGCCGCGACGAGCGGCCACGCGACGAGGGCGACGACGCCGACCGCGTTGACGACACCCGCGTGCAGCAGCGCGCTCACCGGCGACGGTGCCTCGGTGGTCTCCTGCAGCCACCGGTGCGCGGGCACCTGGGCGCTGCGGACCAGACCGGCAGCGACGAGCAGGGTGGCGGCAGCGACGGCGTACGCCGACGACGGCACGAGGGCCGACAGCGTGGTGGTGCCGACGGCGAGGGCAGCGACGACGACCGCGGTCCAGACCGCGAGGTCGCCGAGCAGGAGTGCCCGCCGCACGCGACGCGACGCGGTGCGCGCCGACGCCGTGCCGGCGTGGGCGACGAGCCCCGCGGTCGCGACAGTGGTCAGGGTCCAGGCGACCGCGAGCTGCAGCAGGCTCGGAGCGACCACGGTGGCCAGCAGGCTCGCGACGAGCAGCACGAGCAGCCCGACGAACCGCGGCACGCGGCGCTGACCGCGCAGGTTCTCGGCCACGTAGCCGGCGACCAGCGTCGAGACCAGCAGCACCAGCCCGACGAGGACGCCGCGCACCGGGTCGAGCACCGCACCGACCTCGGAGACCCCGAGCGGGCCGAGGTCGAGCACGGCCGTGCGCGCTCCCCCACCCGTGACCCACACCGCCGCGGGCACGCCCACGGCGAGCACCGCCCCTGCCGCTCCCAGCGCCTGTCGGATCCGCATGGGGAGGACCATACCAGAAGTTTTGTTCCGGTATTTGTCTTCCTCTTTGCTGGTGTCTGTGCAGGTCAGCGGGCTGCAGCCGCGTCGCCCTGCCAGGTGGGGACGCCGAGCAGGTTCGGCCGCTCGGTCACCCAGGGCTGGTCGTCGGCGCCGATCTCGGCGTCGATGAGCGCCTCGAGGCGGCCGTGCACGGCCTCGAGGTCGGCGCGGTGCGCGGGGTCGTGCGCGAGGTTGGTGAGCTCGTGCGGATCGGCGTCGCGGTCGTAGAGGACCACGTCGTTGTCGGCGAGCAGCGCCTCGACCGTGCGCGGCCGGTTGGGCTCCAGCGGGCTGAAGTAGCGACCGAAGGTCCAGCGCTCGTCGGTGAGGCCGCGCAGGAAGCCGCGCTTGCGGAAGTCCGGGCGCAGCGTGCCCGCCTGCACGCGCTGCGGGCCGTCGGGCTCGCCGAACCCGCGCCAGTAGCCGTCGTCGATGCTCGTCACGATCTCGACCGCCGACAGGATGCCGTCGCGCACCTGCCCGCCCGTGACCGCGGGCAGCAGCGACCGGCCGTGCAGACCCGGGAACCGCTCGGCGACCGTGGCCTCGTCGAGGCCGGCGATGTCGAGCAGCGTCGGCGCCAGGTCGACCGCGCTGCCGAGCGATCCTGTCGTGCCGCCGCCCGCGTGGTCGGGGTGCGCGATCACGAACGGCACGTGGAAGTTCTCGTCGTAGACGAGGTTCCCCTTCTGCCGCAGGCCGTGCGAGCCTGCCATCTCGCCGTGGTCGGCGGTGAAGATCACGACCGTGCGGTCGGCCTGACCGCTCGCCTCGAGGGCGTCGAGCACGAGGTCGATGCTGCGGTCGACGTCGCGCGTGCAGTTGAGGTAGAAGCCGATGCCGCGGCGCCAGGCGTCCTCGTCGGGGACCGACCCGAACATCGTGTTCATCGCAGCGGCGTACTCGCGCACCGCCGGCGCGGCGTCGGAGAGGTCGTCGCCGAAGCTGGCCGGGAGGTCGACGTCCCAGTCCTTGTTGTAGACGGGGATGTCGGCCGGCGGCTTGACGACGAGCGCCTCGGCGAGGTTCGGCGGCGGCTTCACGCCGGCCTGGCCGCCGTAGTCGTAGCTCATGATGTCGTGCGGGTTCACGAAGTTGACCGCCATGAACCACGGCTGGTCGGCGGCGACGACGGGCGCACGGTCGCGCAGCCACCCGACCGCCTGCCCCGCGATGACGGGGTCGAGCTTGAGACCCGCCCATGCGCCGCCGTCGAGGTCGCCCCAGGAGTTGAACTCCGAGAAGCCGTACGGCTCCAGGGCATCCGTGCTCGGCGGGTCGCCGGGGCTGCGGTAGGCGCGCGAGAGGTGCCACTTGCCCTGGTAGGTGGAGTAGTAGCCGGCGCTGCGCAGCATCGAGCCGAGGGTGCCCAGGCTCGGGTCGAGCGGCCGCACGTACGGCATGTTGTCGTTGTCGTACATCTGCGTCACCGGCATGTGCCGCCCGGTGTAGATGACCGACCGCGACGACGTGCACTGCGCGGAGTTCACGTAGTAGCGGTCGAACGACGTGCCGCGCGCCATGATCCGCTCGCGCGCCGGCAGCTCGAAGCCGCTCGGCCGCGGCAGGGCGTACCGCTCCTCGTCGGTGACGATGAGCAGGATGTTGGGCGGCCCGCTCTGGCTGTACGCCGTCACTCCGCGCTCCTCTCCGGCCGCGACGGCCCGTGCCGTCGCCGCTCCCCGGAGTCTGTCAGCCCCTCGGCCCGACGCGGGGACGCATCCCGCGTCTGGAGGGCTCGAACTTCCTGGTGCACTTGCTAGTGCATTATGCTGCACTCATGGCGACGACCCGTGACCCTGCCGCCGAGATCGCCCTGGCGATCGGCCGACGGGTACGACGCGAGCGTGACGCCCTGGGCTGGACGCTCGACCAGCTGGCGGCGCGCTCGGGCGTGAGCCGCCGGATGCTCGTGAACGTCGAGCACGGCACCACCAACGCGAGCATCGCCACGCTGCTGCGACTCTCGGACGCGCTCGGCATCGGCCTGCCCGCGCTGGTCGACACCGGCGACGACGGCCACGACCCCGTCGTGGTGCACCGCGCCGGCGAGGTCGTGGCGATGTGGACCAGCCCCGGCGGCGGGTCCGCGGTGATGGTCGCGGGCACCGCGCCGCCCGACGTCACCGAGCTGTGGGACTGGCGGCTCGGCCCGGGCGACGAGCACCGCAGCGAGGAGCACCGCGCGGGGACGCGCGAGCTGCTGCACGTCCTCACGGGCGCGGTGGTGCTCGTGGTGGGCGATGCCGAGCACCACCTGCGCGCCGGCGACTCGGCGAGCTTCGACGGGTCGGTGGCCCACTCCTACCGCAATGTCTCCACCTCGCGCCCTGCGCGCTTCAGCCTCGCGGTGCACGAGCCCGCACTCACCCCGGAGCCCTGATGACCCACCCCCTGCTCGACGGCGCGAGCGTCGACGAGGCCGTGCTCGCGCTGCGTCCCGACTACCGCGCGCTGCTCATCGTGGTGACCGGCGTGCGCGGGGGTCCGAGCGACGAGCGCAGCGACGCCGCGCTGCGTCGCGCCGAGGAGTCCGTGCGTGCGCGGCTCGACGGCGCTGAGCCGGAGTCGCTGCCAGAGATCGCCGCGTGGCGCGAGGCGTTCCTCGGGTTCGGCGTGAAGCCGCGCGTCGCCCGCAGCAGCGTCGAGGCGCTCGTGCGCCGCATCGACGCGGGTCTCCCCCGGGTCAACCGGCTGACCGACCTCTACAACGCCGTGTCGGTCGAGCACCTCGTGCCGGTGGGTGGCGAGAACCTCGCGGCGTACGCCGGACCCCCGCGTCTCGTGCGCGCCGTCGGCGACGAGACCTTCGACACCGTGGCCGACGGCGAGCCGGTCGTCGTCACCGCCGATCCCGGCGAGGTCGTGTGGCGCGACGACCTCGGCGTCACCTGCCGCCGCTGGAACTGGCGGCAGTGCGTGCGCACCCGGCTCGGCGCGGAGACCTCCGACGTGCTGCTCATCGTCGACGGCCTCGACCCGCTCACCGACGACGCCCTGCGCGCGGCAGGCGACGTCCTCGTCGAGGCGCTCACCGCCGGCAGCCCCGACGCCGTCGCGACCACCCGCCTGCTCGGCGCCTGACCCCGAGGACCGCCATGATCTGCGCCCAGTTCATCTTCAAGCCCGGCACGTACGACGACGACTTCCACCGCCTCGACGCCGAGATCGAGGCCTACGCGCGCAGCCTTCCGGGCTTCGAGCGCGTCGAGCTCTGGCAGTCGGCCGACGGAACCCTCGTCAACGCCGCCTACTACTTCGCCGACAAGGAGTCGCTCGCCGCGCTCGCCCGCTTCCCCCAGCACCGCGAGGCCAAGGGCCAGGTCCAGCGCTGGTACGACGGCTACCGCATCGTCGTCAGCGAGATCACCGCGACGTACGGCGACGACCGCCTCCCTGCTGCGCCGTGGTCCACCGGCGACGAACAGGGTCGGGGGGCCGGTCACGACGCTCGCTGACCCACCGGGTCCTTGTCGAGGTCGTCGATCCGGCGCTCGAGGAAGTCTCGCTCGGCTGCGTTGGCGGTCAGGTCGAGAGCCGCGCGATAGGCGGAGATCGCCTCGGTGTCGCGGCCGAGCTGTCGCAGCAGGTCGGCGCGGACGGCGAACACGTAGGGGTACGAGCGCAACCGCGCGTCGCCCGCGAGCCGGTCGACGATCCCGATCGCCTCTGCAGGTCCGACCGCGAAGGCCAGCGCGGCGGCGCGGTTGAGCTCGACGACCGGTGAGGGCTCGACGGTCAGCAGCAGGTCGTAGAGGTGCACGATGCGGGACCAGTCGGTGTCCGCGAACGTCGGTGCGACGTCATGCACCCCGGCGATCGCAGCCTGCAGGGCGAACCGTCCGGGTCGCGGGGTCTGCAGGGACTCGACGGTCCAGCGCAGCCCTTCGACGATCAGCACGTGATCCCACCGCCGCCGGTCCTGGTTCTCGAGCGGCACGAGCCGGCCGTCGGCGTCGAGCCGCGTCGCGCGGCGTGCGTGAGTGAGCAGCAGCAGCCCGAGCAGGCCTCGGGCCTCGCGCTCGTCGGGCAGCAGCGCCACGAGCGTGCGGGCCAGGTCGAGGGCGCGCTCGCACAGGTCGGCGCGTACGGGCTGGTCGCCGGTCGGCGCGGTGTGACCGGTGCTGAAGAGCAGGTGGACGGCAGCCAGCACGCTCTCCAGCCGCTCCGGCAGCTCGGCTGCCGTGGGGGTGCGGTAGGGGATCCGCGCCTGGGTGATCTTCTTCTTCGCGCGGGTGATCCGCGCGGCCATCGTCGGCTCCGGCACGAGGAACGCCCGGGCGACGTCGGGCGTGGCGACCCCGCACACGAGCCTCAGGGTGAGGGCGACCCGCGCGGCCGGGTCGAGCGCAGGGTGGCAGCAGGTGAAGATCAGCCGCAGCCGGTCGTCGGGCACCGCCTCGTCGTCGACGTCGCCGCCCGACGGCGACCCCGACGCGTCGGCCTCGACGGGCTCGACCAGCAGGGGCAGCTTGCCGCGCAGGGTGACCTCTCGCCGGAGCCGGTCGACGGCGCGACGGCGGGCCACCGTCGTGAGCCACGCACCGGGCCGTTCCGGTACGCCCGAGCGCGTCCAGGCCGTGAGGGCGTCGACGTACGCCTCCTGCGCGCACTCCTCGGCCAGGTCGAGGTCGCCGGTGACGCGCACCGTCGCGGCGAGCACGAGGGCCCACTCGCGACGGTGCGCGTCCGCCAGCGCCTCCGCGACCCGGTCCGGAGGAGGGCTCGCAGCAAGGGCCACTAGAGCTGGCCGGCCTGTGGGTCGTGGACCGGCCGGACCTCGACCCCGCCGAAGGCGGCGGGCGTGTGCTGGGCCATCGCGATCGCGTGGTCGAGGTCGCGCGCCTCGACGACGTAGAACCCGAGGAGCGCCTCCTTGGACTCGACGAACGGCCCGTCGGTGACCTCGCCGGACCGGATCGACGTGGCCGTCGCGGTGGGCTGCAGGGCCTCGCCGCCGACGAGCGAGCCACCGAGGTCGGTGACGGCCTGGACGAACGCACCGTGCGCGTCGACGACCGACTGCCAGCCCTCGGGCGAGAGGGTCGCGTAGTCGGCCTCGCGCTCGTGGATGAGGATCACGTACTTGCTCATGGGCGGAGCTCCTGTCTGACGTGGGGACGGCCTGTCCGGCCCCTGCAACCTCCCGTCGAACGACCTGGCCCCGGATCGACAACCAGGACCGAGGAATCGTCAAGAGCTCGACGGGTCTTCGAGCGAGAGCGGCGGTTCACCCCTGCGCGACGAGGGCCACGGCGCCGGGACCGCGGGCGAGCCGGAGATCCTGGGGCGGCGTGATGTCGTGCCCGTGCTCGCAGCGGAACGCGATGCCGACCGACCCCCCGCACCCGGCGTGCAGCAGCGCGACCGGCGGCGGCGACGCGTCGGGCCGGTGACGGTCGCCCCACTCGCGCAGGGCGACGATCACCGGGACCAGCTCCAGGCCGGCCTGCGTCAGCACGTACCGGTGCCGCGCGCGCTGACCGGCGACCGTGATCGGCTCGCGTTCCACCAGGCCGTTCGACACCAGGGCGTCGAGCCGCTCCGCGAGCGTGCGCCGCGAGATGCCGAGGTGCGACTGGACGGCGTCGAACCGGTCGACGCCGAAGACCAGCTCTCGCAGGATCAGCAGCGCCCACTTGTCGCCGACGAGGTCGATCGTCAGCCCGATCGAGCAGTTGGTGGGGTCCTGCGACGCCCACTCCAGGGGCGGGAAGGCCTCGAGGTCGTCGGTACGGGCAGCGCTCACGCCACCCAGGCTAACGGGTTGAGTTCCGAATTGGAACCCTGCGGATCAGTAGCGCTCCAGGAGCTTGCGGGCCATGACGATGCGCTGGACCTGGTTGGTGCCCTCGTAGATCTGGGTGATCTTGGCGTCGCGCATCATCCGCTCGACGGGGTAGTCCTTCACGTAGCCGTAGCCGCCGAGCACCTGCACGGCGTCGGTCGTGATCTCCATCGCGACGTCGGAGGCGTAGCACTTCGCGGCGGCACCGAAGAAGGTGAGGTCGTCGTCGCCGCGCTCGCTCTTCGCGGCTGCGACGTACACCATCTGGCGCGCGACCTCGAGCTTCATCGCCATGTCGGCCAGCATGAACTGCAGGCCCTGGAACTCGGCGATGGCCTTGCCGAACTGCTTGCGCTCCTTGGCGTACGCCGCGGCGTAGTCGAGCGCACCCTGCGCGATGCCCACGGCCTGCGCGCCGATCGTGATGCGCGTGTGGTCGAGGGTCTCCATCGCGATGGCGAAGCCGGCGCCGACGTCGCCGACGCGGCGCGAGTCGGGGATGCGGACGTCGTCGAAGTAGAGCTCGCGCGTGGGCGAGCCGTGGATGCCGAGCTTGCGCTCGGGGGCGCCGAAGGTGAAGCCCTGGTCGCCCTTCTCGACGACGAACGCGGTGATGCCGCCGCGCGTGCGCTTCTCGGCGTCGGTGACGGCCATGACCGTGTACCACTCGCTCACGCCAGCGTTGGTGATCCAGCGCTTCGAGCCGTTGAGGACCCAGTCGTCGCCGTCGCGCACCGCGGTCGTGCGCATGCCACCGGCGTCGCTGCCCGCCTCGGGCTCCGACAGCGCGTAGGAGAACATCCCCTCGCCGCGCGCGAGCGGCGGCAGGTAGGTCTGCTTCAGCTCGTCGGAACCGCCCACCAGCAGCGGCATCGAACCGAGCTTGTTCACCGCGGGGATGAGCGAGCAGGCAGCCGACGCGCGGGCGACCTCCTCGATGACGAGGCACGCGGCGATCGCGTCGCCGCCCTGGCCGCCGTACTCCTCGGGCACGTGGATCGCGTGCAGGTCGGCGGCGGTGAGCGCGGCGAGGACGTCCTCGGGGAAGTCTCCCGTCTCGTCGATCTCCGCCGCGCGCGGGGCGATCTTGTCGTCGACGAGCCCGCGCACGGCGTCGCGGAGCGCCTCGTGCTCCTCGGAGAGACGGAACAGGTCGAAGCCCGGGTTGCCCTTCATGGCGCGCTCCCTCGATCGCGGTACGCCGACGCCGTCAGGCTACGCCGGGGCGCTGCGCCGGTCGCGGGCAGGTCGTCGGAATTCAGACAGTCGGACGCCCATGGACCTCTGCGACGACCGCGTCCCGGGATCCCGGACGCGCCTCGGCCGTTGACCCGCCCTGGACGGTCGGCAACGACCGGCCCGCATCCGCGTGATGCCGGTCTCGACGGGTGCGTCGGCGCGCGGCCTCGGCGTACCGGCTCGCCTAGGCTCCTCCCGTGACGTCGACCCCCGAGCTGATCGCGCGCACGAGCGCGACCGTGGACCGCCCCCGCCGCCTCACCGTGGTCGGCTGCGGCTACCTCGGCTCGGTCCAGGCGGCGGCCATGGCGGTCATCGGGCACGACGTCGTCGGCTTCGACGTCGATGCCGACAAGGTCGCGCGGCTGGCGAAGAACGACCCGCCCTTCTACGAGCCCGGTCTCGAGGAGCTGCTCGAGGCGGCGCTGGCATCCGGACGACTGCGCTTCACGACGTCGTACGCCGAGGCCGCGGCCCACGGCGAGATCCACTTCCTCTGCCTCGGCACCCCGCAGCGCGCGGACTCCAACGCGGCCGACACCTCCGCGATCGAGGCGGTCGTCGACAACCTCGGTCCGCTGCTCGAGCGGCCCTGCCTCGTCGTCGGGAAGTCGACCGTGCCGGTCGGTCTCGCGCAGCAGGTGCGCGACCGGCTCGTGCAGCTCGCACCCGCCGGCGCCGACGTCCACCTCGCGTGGAGCCCGGAGTTCACCCGCGAGGGCTTCGCGGTGCAGGACGCGCTCGAGCCCGACCGCGTCGTCGTGGGCGTCGACCGGCAGGAGGACGCCGACGAGCTGCAGGAGGCTCTCGCGCCGGTGCTCGCGCACGGTGCGCCGTACGTCGTCACCGACCTCGCGACGGCGCAGCTCGTGAAGAACGCGGCCAACGCGTTCCTCGCGACCAAGATCTCGTTCATCAACGCGATGGCCGAGCTGTGCGAGGCCACTGGTGCCGACGTCGTCGCGCTCGCCGACGCGATCGGCTACGACGCGCGCATCGGGCGCAAGTTCCTGCAGGCCGGCCTCGGCTTCGGCGGCGGCTGCCTGCCCAAGGACCTGCGCGGCTTCATGGCGCGCGCCGAGGAGCTCGGTGTCGACCAGGCGCTCGAGTTCCTGCGCGAGGTCGACGACATCAACCTGCGCCGCCGTCGCCGCGCCGTCGAGGTCACGACCGAGCTGCTCGGCGGCGAGGTCGCGGGCGCCCAGATCGCCGTGCTCGGCGCGGCCTTCAAGCCCGACAGCGACGACATCCGCGACTCCCCCGCCCTCGACGTCGCGCACACGCTGCACGAGCTCGGCGCGCACGTGACCGTGACCGACCCGAAGGCGCTCGACAACGCACGGCGCAGCCGCCCGGGTCCGGCGTACGTCGACGACGTCCGCGAGGCCGTGCGCGACGCCGACGTCGTGCTGCACCTCACGGAGTGGAAGGCGTTCCGCGCTCTCGACCCGGTCGAGCTCGGCACCCTCGTGGCCCACAAGCGGATCCTCGACGGCCGCAACGTCCTCGACGCCGCGGCCTACGTCGCCGCCGGCTGGGACCTCCGCGCCCTCGGCCGCCCCAACGCCGGCCACTGACCCCGTTATCGCGCTGAAGGTGCCCCAGGCTGCCTCAGAGGCAGCCCAGGCTCCCCACCTCGTCCACATCCGCGACGCGACGTAGCCTTCCGACCATGGACCGCGACCCCGACCTGTACGGCGACGACGCCACCGCTGCGCGACTGCTCACGAGCACCGACGTCTGGGTCGTGGCGGGCCTGTCCACCGACCAGACCCGCGACGCGTACGGCGTCTCCCGGCTGCTGCAGTCCAAGGGCAAGCGGATCGTGCCCGTGCACCCGCGCGCCGAGACCGTGCACGGCGAGACCGGCTACGCCTCGGTGCAGGACGCCGCGTTCGCCGTCGGCCCGATCGACGTCGTCGACTGCTTCGTGAACTCGCGCCGGGTCGGGGAGGTCGTCGACGCCGCGATCGCCGTCGGCGCGAAGGCGGTGTGGCTGCAGCTGCAGGTCATCGACGAGGACGCCGCCCGCCGCGCCCGCGACGCCGGCCTCGACGTCGTCATGGACCGCTGCCCCGCGATCGAGTACCGCCGCAACCCCCTGCTCTGACAGCGCGGTCTCCCGCAGCGCAGCCTCAGCCGGCGACGAGCTGGCCGTCGAGGACGACGGCCGACACGGCGACGTGCCGGATGTCGTCCCCGCGCAGGCCGCGCACGTCGTCGGCCAGCAGCGTCAGGTCGGCGCGGTAGCCGGGTGCGAGCCTGCCGAGATCGCGCTCGCGGCCGATCGCGAACGCCGCGTCGGACGTGTGCGCCTGCAGCGCCTCCTCGAGCGTGAGCCGGTGCCGCGGGTCGTACGTCGGACCGTCGTCGGCCCTGCGCGTCATCGCAGCGGAGACCGTGTCGAGCGGCCGGTACGACGCGACGTCCGAGTCGCTGCTGATGACGACGCGGACACCTCCCTCGAGCAGGTCTCGCAGCGGCAGGAGCGAGAAGCAGCGCTCCGGGCCGAGCCGCTCGGCGTACACGGCGCCGAGCTCGACGAGGTAGCCCGGCTGCACGACGGCGACCCCTCCCACGGAGGCCAGCCGCCGGACGGCGTCAGGCGTCGGAGCCATCGCGTGCTCGATGCGCGGTCGCAGGTCGGCATGGCGCGAGGCGGCGTCCTCGAGCCACGGCAGCATCGCGTCGATGGCCGTGTCGCCGATCGCATGGATACCGACGCGCCACCCCGCTTCGGTCGCGCGCAGGACGTCGGAACCGATCTCGTCGACCGGCCGGAAGTAGTGGCCGTGGTCCGAGCGGCCGCACAGCGGCTCGGAGAACACCGCCGTGCCTCCGAGCAGCGTGCCGTCGGCGTACAGCTTCACGGGACCTTCGTGCAGCCACGGGTCGTCGACCGCTGGGCGCGCCCCCGCCTCGACGAGCGCCGAGAGGTCGTGGGAGAGCGGCATCATCACGACCCGCAGACCGAGCTCGTCGTCGGCATGCGCGGCGGCGTACGCCGACCGCTCCCGCGAGGTCACCTGCGCGTCGCAGACGGTCGTGAGCCCTGCCTGGTGGAACGCACGCACCGCGGTGCGCCAGGCGGCACGCAACGACGCGTCGCTCGCGACCGTGTGGAAGTTCGGGCCGTGCGGGCCGATGTCGACCGCCGGAGGCAGCACCAGGGCCAGGGCGTTGTCGAGCACGAGCCCCGTCAGCCGACCGGACGCGTCGCGCACGAGCGACCCGCCCGGAGGATCCGGCGAGGCATCGTCGAGCCCGGCAGCCGCGAGGACCGACGAGCTGACCAGGGCCCCGTGACCGGAGACGTGGTAGATCACGACGCCGTGCCGGGGTGCCGCGCGGTCGAGGTCGAGACGCGTCGGTGCCGCGCCGGTGAACCACTCCGGCCGGAAGCCCGAGCCCATCACCATCCCGCCCTCGGGCAGGTCCTGCGCACGCCGAGAGATCTCGTCGACGAGCTGCTCGGTCGTCCGGAGGCCGAGGGCTCGCACATCGATGGCCGACAGGCCCTCGCCGGTGGCGAGCGCGTGGTTGTGCGCGTCGATGAGACCCGGCAAGGCCGTGCCGCACTCGAGGTCGTGGACCGGGGCGCCGGGCGCCCGGTCGCGCAGCACCTGCTCGTCGCCTACGGCGACGACGCGGCCCGCATCGATCAGCACGGCCCGCGCCCACGGTTCGTCCGCGCGGCCCGTGAACACGCAGCCGTTGAGGAGGAGGAGCGGTCCGCTCATGGGCGGGCGTACCGGACGGGGACTGAGGGCGCGGCCGGGAGCACCGGCGCAACGTAGCACCGAGGACCGCGCCGCCCGCTGGAACGAGCCGCGGAGGTGGGCCGGCTAGGAGCGAGCGAGGTCGAGGCAGGCCTGCAGCGTCCGCCAGTTGCGGGCGGTGCCGCCGGAGGTGATGCGCCGCATCGCGGCCGAGCGCTCGAGCCGGCTGCCGTGCAGGCCCTCGCCGTACGTCACGACGACGTCGCGCCCGCGCACCACGACCTTGTCGGGGTCCCAGTCCTGCGCGAGGAGCGCTTCGACGAGCGCTGGATCGGGTTCGGTGTCGAGGTGCACGACGTAGACCTTCTGCGGGTGCGCTGCGGCCTGCTCCGGGAAGGGGTTCCAGTCGAGCACCTCGGCGAGCTCGTCCGCCGTGCGCACCACCACGGGGGTGTCGACGTCGAAGCGCTCGGCGACCACCGCACGCACGGACTCGGCCACCTTGCGCGCCGAGCGGGTCGGGGTCCGCACGACCACGTTGCCGCTCTGCACGTACGTCCTGACATCGGCGTAGCCGGCGTCGGTCAGAGCCTCACGCAGCACCGGCATGCTGACCTTGTTGTGGCTGCCGAGGTTCACGGCGCGCAGCAGGCAGACCCAGGTCGGCACCGACCGCACCTCCTCGGGCGAGGGATCAGAAGGAGTCGCGGAGGGCCTGGCCCTTGGCCTTGGCCGAGGCGTTGAGGTTGTGCTGGAACTGGGTCATCTGCGCGCGGAGCGCGGGATCCGCCGTCGCGAGGATGCGCACGGCGAGCAGGCCGGCGTTGCGCGCGTTGCCGATCGCCACCGTCGCGACCGGGACGCCGGCGGGCATCTGCACGATCGAGAGCAGCGAGTCCATCCCGTCGAGCCGCGAGAGCGGCACGGGTACGCCGATGACGGGCAGCGGCGTGAGCGAGGCGAGCATGCCCGGCAGGTGCGCGGCGCCGCCCGCGCCCGCGATGATCACCGAGAGACCGCGGTCGACCGCGGACCGGCCGTACTCGACCATCTCCTCGGGCATCCGGTGGGCTGACACGACGCCGACCTCGTAGGAGATGCCGAACTCCGCGAGCGCGTTCGCCGCCTCGCACATCACGGGCCAGTCGGAGTCGGACCCCATGACGATGCCGACGCGGGCGTCGTCGTCGCCGATCGTCGTGGTCAGCTCACTCATCGATGACTCCCGTGAGGTAGTCGGCCGCGTGGTGCGCCCGGGCGAGCAGGTCGTCGAGGTCGTCGCCGACCACGGTGACGTGACCGAGCTTGCGCCCGGCCCGCACCTCCTTGCCGTACATGTGGATCTTGAGCCCCGGGTCGCGCGCCATGCAGTGCAGGTACGCGCGGTAGAGGTCGCCCTTGTCGCCGCCGAGGACGTTGACCATCACGGCGTACGGCGCGACCAGCGACGGCGACCCGAGGGGCAGGTCGAGGACGGCACGCAGGTGGTTCTCGAACTGCGACGTGACCGCGCCCTCGATCGACCAGTGGCCGGAGTTGTGCGGGCGCATCGCGAGCTCGTTGACGAGCACGCGGCCGTCGCGCGTCTCGAACATCTCGACGGCGAGCATGCCGACCACGTCGAGCGCCTGCGCCACGGTGAGCGCCGCGTGCTGCGCCGCGACGATCTCGTCGTCGGTGAGGCCGGGAGCGGGCGACACGACCTCGGTGCAGATGCCGTTGGTCTGCACCGTGCGGACCACGGGGTAGGCAACCGCCTGGCCGTGCGGGCTGCGCGCGACCTGGGCCGAGAGCTCCTGCACGAAGTCGACGCGCTCCTCCGCGAGCCAGCGCGCCCCGCCCGCGAGGGTGGTCGACGTCATGAGGTCGTGCACGGCCTCGAGGTCGTCGAGGACCCACACACCGCGGCCGTCGTACCCGCCGCGCGAGGTCTTGAGCACCACGGGCCAGCCGGCCCGCTCGGCGAACTCCGCCACGTCGCTGGGCGTCTCGACCTCGGCCCAGAGCGGGCACGGCACACCGGCCGCGGTGAGCGCCTCGCGCATGATCAGCTTGTCCTGCGCGTGGACGAGGGCGCGCCCGCCGGGGCGGACCGCGACGCCGTCGTCCTCGAGAGCCTTGAGGAACAGCGGCGGCACGTGCTCGTGGTCGAAGGTGATGACGTCGCACCCGTCGGCGAACGCGCGCAGGTCGTCGAGGTCGTCGTGCCGACCGATCCGGACGTCGCGCACGGCCTGCGCCGCGCTCTCCTCGATCGAGGTCGCGAGCACGCGCAGCCCCACACCGAGGGCGATCGCCGGCTGCTGCATCATCCGCGCGAGCTGCCCGCCGCCGACCACGCCGACGACCGGGAAACCCGAGGCGACGTGGGCGAGGTCGGTCACGCGGGCGAGCCTAACGGCACGATGAGCACGGCCCGCACCCCGGTGAGACCCCCTGCGCGAGACAGCCCAGACCGTCCCAGCAACGCCCACCCCCGGAACCCGTAGGTCCGGAAACATGATCATGTCTGGGGAACTACGGGGGACGGCCCTCGCGGGTCAGAAGCGGAGGGGCTCGACCTCGAAGACGGCGGTGTACGACGTCCCGGGGGCTGCGGTGCGCAGCGGGAAGCGGCCGGAGAACGGGTCGGTCGGCGCGGTCATCGGCTCGACGCAGACGGTGTCGGCGTTGAGCGGCGCGAACAGGACGCCGACGTCGTAGCCGGTCACGTAGCGCACCGCGACGCCGTGCGTGCCGATCCGCACCGACACCTCGTCGCCGTCGGCGACGTCGACGAAGACGTCGTCGAGGAACTCGCCGCCGAGCCGGCCCGACGGCGGCGGGTCGTCGAGCACCTCGCCGGTCGGCACGCTCAGGTCGGACAGCACCGCGCGGCGGACGAACGGGCTGTGCAGCTCCCAGTCGCTGCGCTCGACGTCGGGGAACTCGAACCACGGGTGCCAGCCGAACGCGACCGGCACCTCGTGAGACCCGGCGGTCAGCGTCGTCGTCACCCGCAGCACGGTCCCGCGTACGACGACGTCGACCCGCAGGTCGTGCACGAACGGGAACGACGCGAACCGGTCGAGCCGGTCGTCCCACCGGAGCACGGCCGAGAGCCGTGCCTCGTCGCCGGACGCCTCCTCGACCACGACCTCCCACGCGTCGAGCCCGGCCACGAGGCCGTGGATCGGCAGCCCGTTGTCGTCGGCGTGCACGCCGGGCGAGCCGACCACGACGTCCCACGCGACGTCGCCGACGACCTGGTGCGGCGACGCGAGGCGGTTGGCCCACGGGTGCAGCAGCGGGATGCCGAACGTCGACCCGCGCGCCAGGTAGCCCTCGATGCCGTGCCGCGGCGCGAGCAGCTCGACGCCGTCGACCGTGAGCGACGAGCCGACCATGCCGACGCCGGGCACGAAGGCGGCCTCGACACCGTCGCCGGACGACAGCACGACCCGTTCGTACGCCGGGTCGAGCGGTTCCGGCTCGCGGCGTACCGACGCCGTCACGAGGGCAGGCCCAGCTCGCGCGCGATCAGCATGCGCTGCACCTCGTTGGTGCCCTCGCCGATCTCGAGGATCTTGGCGTCGCGGTAGAACCGGCCGACCGGGAAGTCGATCGTGAAGCCGTAGCCGCCGTGCACCTGCGTCGCCCAGCGCGCGTTCTCCATCGCGGCGTCGGACGAGTACAGCTTCGCGATCGCGGCCTCCTTCTTGAACGGCTCGCCGGCCGACATCCGCGCGGCGGCGTCGCGCCACGCGAGCCGCGAGACGTGCGCGCGCATCTCCATGTCGGCGACGAGGAACGCCACCGACTGGTACGACCCGATCGGTGCGCCGAAGGCCTCGCGCTGCCCGGCGTAGCGCACCGACTCGTCGACGCAGCCCTGCGCGAGCCCGGTGGCGAGCGCCGCGATCGCGACGCGCCCCTCGTCGAGGATCGACAGGAACTGGGCGTAGCCGCGGCCGCGCTGCCCCACGAGGTTCGACGCCGGCACCCGCACGTCGACGAGCGAGAGCTCGTGGGTGTCCGACGCGTCCCACCCGACCTTGCGGTACGCCGGCGCCACGGTGAGCCCGGGCGTGCCCGACGGGACGAGGATCGCCGAGATCTCCTTGCGGCCGTCGTCGCGCACGCCCGTCACGGCGGTGACGGTGATGAAGCCGGTGACGTCGGTGCCGGAGTTCGTGATGAACGCCTTCGAGCCGTTGATGACCCACTCGTCGCCCTCGAGCACGGCGGTGGTGCGCGTGGCGCCGGCGTCGGTGCCGCCGCCCGGCTCGGTGAGGCCGAACGCGCCCAGCACCTCGCCCGACGCGAGCCGCGGCAGCCACTCCTCCTTCAGCTCGGGCGACCCGAACCGCAGGATCGGCATCAGACCGAGCGACACGGCCGCCTCGAGGGTGATCGCGACCGACGAGTCGACCCGGGCCAGCTCCTCGAGCGCGACGCACAGGGCGACGTAGTCACCACCCATCCCGCCGTGCTCCTCCGGCACGGGGAGGCCGAACAGCCCCATCCGTCCCATCGCCGCCACGACGCCGTACGGGAACTCGCCCCGGGCGTAGTGCTCGCCGATCACCGGCGCCACCTCGTCGCGCGCGAACGCCTCGACGGTCTCGCGCAGCGCCTCGTGCTCCTCGGACAGACGCAGGTCCACCGGCTCCCCTCCCGATCGGGTCTCGTCTCGCGAGGCTACCGGCGTCCCGCCCTGCGGTCGCCCCGGCCGCCCGAGACCTCCCGGCGACGGGAACGTGAGCGTGCGGTGACCCGGGTCACCCGTTCGCGTGGCCGGACCACAGCACGCCGCCGGGTAAGATTCTCTGGTGACTGATGCGTCCCGCCGCGGCTCCGAGCTGCTGAGCTCGGTGCAGGCCCGCGCGGGCCAGCTCCTCCACGAGGTCGCCAAGTTCGGCGTCGTCGGCATCGTGGCCCTGATCGTCGACGTCGGCCTGTTCAACCTGCTGCGCTTCGCCGGCGGCGAGGGCCCGATGTACGACAAGCCGCTGACCGCGAAGATCGTCAGCGTCTGCGTCGCCACCACGGTCGCCTACTTCGGCAACCGCTACTGGACCTTCCGCCACCGCGGCCGCACCAGCTTCCACCGCGAGTACCTGCTCTTCTTCGTGCTCAACGGCGTGGGCCTGGCGATCTCGGTCGGCTGCCTCTGGTTCAGCCACTACGCGCTCGGCCTCACCGGCCCGCTCGCCGACAACATCAGCGCCAACGTCGTCGGCCTCGCGCTCGGCACGATGTTCCGCTTCTGGTCCTACCGCCGCTGGGTGTTCCCCGAGGACGTCGAGGCGGCCGAGGACGCCACGCTCCACACCTCGGTCTGACCCGCCGTACGCCGGTTCAGCCGGCGACGCGCTCGCTCGGCGCAGGCTCGGCCTGCTGCTCGACCGCCTCCTGCTGTTCCTCGACATCGGCCTCGGGCTCGGCCTCGGCATCGGGTCGCTGCGTCGGCAGGAAGAGCGCGAACACGGCCGGGCGCGCCGAGAGCATCTCCAGCCGGCCGCCGTCGGCCGAGGCGAGGGTGCGGGCGAGCGCGAGACCGAGACCCGTCGACTCCGCCCCGCTGACGCTGCGCTCGAACACGTGCGGCTCGATGTCGGCAGGCACTCCCGGACCCTCGTCGGCCACCTCGACGACCACCCACGAGCCCGACTCGCGCACCCGCATCGTCGTCGTGCCGCCGCCGTGGGCGAGCGAGTTCTCCATGAGCGTCGCGAGCACCTGCGCCTGCATGCCCTGCACGCCCTCGATCGTGCGGCCGCTCCGTCCGAGGCGCACGACCCTGCGGCCCGCGGCCTCGAACGCCGGACGCCACTCGACGATCTGGCTCTCCACGAGGTCGTCGACGGAGTACGCGACGACCGGACCCACCAGGCCGCGGTTCACCGACGCGACCTCGTCGATGACGCCCGAGAGCCGCTCCACCTGCCCGAGCGCGGCGGTCGCCTCGACCTGCACCTCGTCGAGCGAGGTCGCGGCGAGCACCTCCTCGAGGCGCAGCGACAGCGCGGTCAGCGGCGTGCGCAGCTGGTGCGACACCTCGCTGGTGACCCGCCGCTCGTTCTCGAGCAGCGCGTTGAAGCCGATGACGCCGAAGTCGAGCACCTCGGCCACGGCGTCGATCTCGGGTACGCCGTACCGCTTCCCGACGTGGCGCGCGTCGCCCGTCGACATGCGCGCCGCCTGCCCGGCGAAGTCCTCGAGCGGCTTCACGAGCCGCTTCGTGTAGAACCACGCGACGACCATCGAGACGCCGAGGGCGAGCGCCGCGATCGCGATCACGACACCTGCCTGCATCAGCACCTCCTGCCGCAGCGCGGAGACGGGGATGCTCGCCTTGACGATGACGTCGTCGTCGTCGGAGATCGAGGTCGCGGTGAACGCCTGGTCGTCGGGCACCGAGCCCGTGCTGACGACCGTCCCGTCCTTGAGCGTCACGGTCACGTACGCGTTGTCGCGCGCGAAGTCGCGGCGCAGGACGTCGGGCGTGAGGGGACCAGCGTCGGGGCTGCGCTCCTCGATGCGTCCCACCGCGGAGTCGGCCAGGGCCACCACGCGCGACTGGGTCACCGTGCTCATGACGGCCCAGATGGTGGCGATGATCAGGGCGCCGAGCAGGGTGACGGCGAACAGCGTCGTGCCGAACACCAGCAGCAGCACCCGGCGGCGCACGTCAGGAGTCCTTCTCCAGCCGGAAGCCCACGCCGCGCACGGTCGCGATGCACGAGCCGGAGTCGCCGAGCTTCCGACGCAGCGTCGAGATGTGCATGTCGAGGGTCTTCGTCGCGCCGAACCACTCGGTCTGCCACACGTCGCGCATGAGCTCGTCGCGCGGGATCACGACGCCCGCGCGGCGCATGAGCGCCACGAGCAGGTCGTACTCCTTGGGCGTGAGCGCGACCTCGGAGCCGTCGACGTCGACACGGCGCGACGAGGTGTCGACGGTGATCCCGCCGGCGTGCAGCAGCTCGTGCTCGGGGCCGCTGGCCCGTCGCAGCTGCGCCCGGACGCGGGCCATCAGCTCGGAGACGCGGAACGGCTTGCCGACGTAGTCGTCGGCGCCGGCGTCGAGACCGACGACGAGGTCGGGCTCGTCGGTGCGCGCGGTCAGCACCAGCACGGGCAGCGTGCTGCCGTGCCCGCGCAGGGTCCGGCACACCTCGAGGCCGTCCATGCCCGGCAGGCCCAGGTCGAGGACGAGCAGGTCGGCGCGGCCGGAGAGCGCGGCCGTCAGGGCCGACGGGCCGTCGGTGACGTGCGTGACGTCGTACCCCTCACGGCCCAGGGCGCGCACCAGCGGTTCGCTGATGCCGGGGTCGTCCTCGGCCACGAGCACTCGGGTCATGCGGCCAGGATAAGCAGCCGTCCGGCGTGGAGGGCGGGCGCGGCGCGCGTCAGAGGTACGGGTCGGCGAGCCGCGACAGCGCGACCGGTGCGACGCGGCCGACGCCGCGCACCGCCCGCTCGGCCTGAGGCTCGAGCAGGAAGCCGTCGTGGCCGGCCAGCGCGCCCGCGGTCGTCGCGTCGCAGAGCACCATCCCCGGCAGCGCCTCCTCGGTGAGCCGGCTCGCGAGGTTCACGGTGGTGCCGTAGACGTCGCCGCGGCGGGTGACCACCTCGCCGGTGGCCACGCCCGCGCGCATGCCGGGGATCATCGCGTCCTGCTCGTGCACCAGCCGCAGCGCGATGTCGGCTCCGGACTCCGGGTCGGCGGCGACGAACATGATCTCGTCGCCGAGCGTCTTGAGGGTGCGGCCGCCGTGCGCGGCCACGATGTCGGCGGAGCGCGACTCGAAGCGCACGACGAGGGTGGCGAGCTCGTGCTCGTCGAGGTTCCGCGTCAGCCGGGTGAAGCCGACGATGTCGGCGAAGCCCACCGTCTGCGCAACTGTCTCGCCCTCGGCGCCCGCCTCCGCAGCGGCGAGCCCGCGCTCCAGCGCGGCGGCGAGGTGGCGGCGCCAGCCGTGCACGACGAGCCGCTCGAGCGCCGGCAGCAGCACCTCGGTCTCGCGGAACAGCCGCGCGGCCGACTCGGTCGAGAGCGGGTCGGCCGGGTCGATCACCCCACGGCGGGAGAGCTCGCGACCGAACGTGTCCACCTGCCAGCTCGCGAGCCGGCCCGTGGTGCGGCCGAGGGCGCGGACGACGTCGACCGCGGTCGCCTGGTCGAACACGCCGCGGCGCACCAGCGTCGAGAGGAGCACGAGCGCGTCGACGTCCTCGTCGGTGAACGAGGGTGCGTCGCCGACGTCGGCGAACCCCATCGCGCGCCAGAGCGGGCGCGCCTCCTCCAGCGGTACGCCGGACAGCCGGGCGACGTCCTCGCGGGTGAGCCGGCGCGGCGAGCCGAGGACGACGTCGACGAGGTCGTCGACGACCTTGCCCGTCGGCGTCCCGGGTGCGGCCTGCTCGTCCACCTCAGGCGTCGTAGTCGTCCGCGCGCGGCGGGGGCGGCGCCTCGCCGGCGGCGCGGCGGCGGCGCAGGTCGTCCTCGTCGTGCAGGCGGTAGATGTCGCGCTGGATGGTCTCGACGTCGGGCACGCCGCGCATGGTGAGCTGCCCCTTCTCGCCCGCGGACTCGATCGTGATCGTGCCGCAGTTGAGGATCTGGTCGAGCACGGTGTGGCTGAACGACACGTCGTTCACGCGCGAGAGCGGCATGTCGCGGCCGTTCCGCGCGACGAGGCCGTAGCGGACGATGATCCGCCGGTTGGTGATGACGTAGATCGTCGTCCACCAGTAGGCGAGCGGGCGCAGCACCCACCACACCAGCGCGACGACCGCGATGATCAGCACGAGCCAGCGGACGAACGAGTTGCCGCCCCACTTGGCGAGCAGGAAACCGCCGACGCCGAGCGTCACCAGGAACACGAGGATCGGTGCGACCAGGGCGCGCCAGTGCGGGCGCATCTCGTAGACGATCGACTCGTCGTCGGCCAGCAGCTTCGTCGGGTAGCCCATGGCGTCCATCGTTCCACGCGCCGACCGCGACGGAGGCGTCACCGCACGAGCAGGACGTCCCCGGCCGACACGGCGCGCTCGCCCCCGTCGGGCGCCTCGACGACCAGCGAGCCGTCGGGACCGATCCGTACGGCGGTCCCCTCGAGCACCTCGCCGCCCGGCAGCGACGCGCGCACGGGTCGCCCGATCATCAGGCAGCGCGCGGCGTACGCGTCGGCCGTTCCCGCGCGCACCGCGTCGCCGCCGGAGAGCTGCCAGGTCGTGTAGAGCTCGCGGAACCGGTCGAGGATCGCGACCAGCAGCTCCTCGCGGCGTACGACGGAACCCTCGAGGCGCGTCGACGTGGCCCGCCCCACGGGCAGCTCGTCGAGGGCGAGGTCGGTGTTGATCCCGATCCCCACGACCACGGCCTCGTCGACCCGCTCGGTGAGGATGCCGCCGAGCTTGCGCGGGCCGGGGCCGCCGTCGTGTGCCGGGCCGTCGACCATCACGTCGTTCGGCCAGGTGAGCGCGGCCGGCACTCCGAGCCCGCGCAGCGCGTCGACGACTGCGATGCCGGCCGTCAGCGGCAGCCAGCCCCACGTGCGGTCGGGCGCCACCGGCCGCAGCACGAGCGACATCGCGAGGCCGGCGCCCGACGGGGAGGTCCAGGTGCGGTCGAGACGACCGCGGCCCTGCGTCTGCTCGTCGGCGACCACGACGAAGCCCTCGGGGGCGCCCTCGCGCACCTGGTCGGCGGCGTCGGCGTTCGTCGAGCCGGTCGAGGGGATGACCACGAACGGCCCCCAGCGCAGGTCCGGGTGGGCGTCGAGCGCCGCGCGCAGCCGCGCGTCGTCCCAGGTGCGAGGGTCGTCCGTCACAGTCGTTCCTCCAGACGACGGTCCGCAGGGAGTCGCGGGCCGCCCGTGGCTAAGGTACGAGAGCAGGCGTACGGCGCGGCACGGGATCCCGTGCGGCCCGGCGCCGACCGGACCCGACGACCTCCGAGGTGACCCGCGGTGACCGCAGCGCCAGAGCTCGACGAGGGCACGTCCCCCGCGGACGACCCCAAGACCACCGCCGGCAAGATCGCCGACTTCGAGGCCCGCCGCGAGGCCGCGGCCCACGCCGCAAGCGAGAAGTCGGTCGAGAAGCAGCACGCGCGCGGCAAGGGCACCGCCCGCGAGCGCATCGAGCAGCTCCTCGACGAGGGCTCGTTCGTCGAGCTCGATGCGCTGGCCCGTCACCGTTCCAACGCCTTCGACCTGCCCGACAACCGCCCGTACGGCGACGGCGTCGTCACCGGCTACGGCACCGTCGACGGCCGCCAGGTCTGCGTGTTCGCACAGGACTTCACCATCTTCGGCGGCAGCCTCGGCGAGGTCTTCGGCGAGAAGATCGTCAAGGTCATGGACCTCGCCATGAAGACCGGCGTACCGGTCATCGGCATCAACGACTCCGGCGGCGCCCGCATCCAGGAGGGTGTCGTCTCGCTCGGCCTGTACGGCGAGATCTTCCGCCGCAACGTCCTCGCGTCCGGCGTCGTCCCGCAGATCTCGCTGATCATGGGGCCGTGCGCCGGCGGCGCCGTCTACTCCCCCGCGATCACCGACTTCACCGTGATGGTCGACAAGACCTCGCACATGTTCATCACCGGTCCCGACGTCATCAAGACGGTCACCGGCGAGGACGTCGAGTTCGAGGAGCTCGGCGGTGCGCGCACCCACAACAGCAAGAGCGGCGTGGCCCACCAGATGGCGGCCGACGAGGCCGACGCCATCGAGATGGTGAAGGCGCTGCTCGGCTTCCTCCCGAGCAACAACCTCGACGAGGCGCCCGCGTTCGACATCGAGGCCGACCTCTCGGCGAGCGACGACGACCTCGCGCTCGACACCCTCGTGCCCGACTCGCCCAACCAGCCCTACGACATGCACACCGTCATCGAGACGGTGCTCGACGACGGCGACTTCCTCGAGATCCAGCCGCTCTGGGCGCCCAACATGATCATCGGCTTCGGCCGCGTGGAGGGCCGCTCGGTCGGTGTCGTCGCGAACCAGCCGATGCAGTTCGCCGGCACGCTCGACATCGAGGCGTCGGAGAAGGCGGCCCGGTTCGTCCGCACCTGCGACGCGTTCAACGTCCCGGTGCTCACCTTCGTCGACGTCCCCGGCTTCCTCCCCGGCACCGACCAGGAGTGGAACGGCATCATCCGCCGCGGCGCCAAGCTGATCTACGCGTACGCCGAGGCCACGGTGCCGCTCGTCACGGTGATCACGCGCAAGGCCTACGGCGGCGCGTACGACGTCATGGGGTCCAAGCACCTCGGCGCCGACGTGAACCTCGCCTGGCCCACGGCGCAGATCGCGGTCATGGGCGCGCAGGGCGCGGTCAACATCCTCTACCGCCGCGAGCTCGCGAAGGCCGACGACGCCGAGGCCACCCGCGCCGAGCTCATCGCCGACTACGAGCACACGCTGGCCAACCCCTACATCGCGGCCGAGCGCGGCTACATCGACGCCGTCATCCGCCCGAGCGAGACCCGCGCCCAGGTCACCCGCGCGCTGCGCACCCTGCGCACGAAGCGCGCGGCGCTGCCGCCCAAGAAGCACGGGAACATCCCGCTGTGACCGAGCAGCAGCCGGAGCGTCCGGTCCTCACGGTCGTGCGCGGCGAGCCCGACGCCGTCGAGCTCGCGGCGCTCGTCGCCGTGGTCACGGCCGCGGCGTCGGCCGGGTCGTCGTCGCACACCCCTCCGGCAAGGTCGGCCTGGGCCGACCCGTCGCGGTCGGTGCGGCAGCCGATGGTCGGCGGCGGCTGGCGCACGTCGTTCGCGCCGCGGTGACGCTGGCGTGACCCGGGTCGTCCTCGCGTCGGCGTCGCCGGCCCGGCGCGCCCTGCTGCGCGCGGCCGGCATCGAGCCGGAGGTCGTCGTCAGCGGCGTCGACGAGGCCGCCCTCGAGGACGCGCTCGCCGCGGAGGGCCGCACGTCGCCCGCCGAGCTGTGCGAGGCGCTCGCGGTCGCGAAGGGCACGGCCGTCGGCGAGCAGATCGCCGCGGCCTCGCGCGACGCCGTGCTGGTCGCGTGCGACTCGGTGCTCGACCTCGACGGCGTACCGCTCGGCAAGCCCGACGACGCCGCCGACGCCGTACGCCGCTGGCGCTCGATGCGCGGCCGCACGGGGATCCTCCGCACCGGCCACTACGTGGCGCGCCTCGACCGCTGGGGCGACCCGGCCGCCCGCGTGTCGGTGACCGCCGTGGCGTCGACCCTCGTGGTGTTCGCCGACCTCGACGACGCCACCATCGACGCGTACGTCGGCACCGGCGAACCGCTGCACGTGGCGGGCGCCTTCACCCTC
Source organism: Candidatus Nanopelagicales bacterium (assembly GCA_046330715.1). GTDB lineage: Bacteria > Actinomycetota > Actinomycetes > S36-B12 > CAIYMF01 > Longivirga. Next base: position 196,281 of record JAXLSG010000001.1, on the reverse strand, counting down.
GACGGCCTCGGCGGCCCGTTCGTGGAGCGCATCGACGGCGACCCCTCGAACGTCGTCGGCCTGTCGCTGCCGCTGCTGCGCCGGCTGCTCGCCGACCTCGACGTGGCGTGGACCGACCTCTGGGACGGGTCGACGACCGCGTCGCAGTGACGTCACGACGTGGGCGCGGCGTATCGGCGAGGAGATTCCGGTCGACGTCTGGCACGGTGGGACGCGTGGACCGCAGCGAGCTGACGTCGGCGTACCTCGCCGCACTCGACCTCGAGCCCGGCGAGCCGACCCCGGAGCTGCTGGCCGAGATCCAGCGCCGGCACGTCGCGGCGTTCGCGTTCACCAGCGTCGGACCACGGCTCGGCGACCCGCTCCCGCTCGCACCCGAGGAGCTCTTCGACCGCATCGTCGTGCGCCACCGCGGTGGCTACTGCTTCGAGCAGAACGGGCTGCTCTTCGAGGTGCTCTCCGAGCTCGGGTACGAGCCGCGCCTGATCCTCGGCCGCGTGCTGCTGTCGGGGAACCCGCACCCGGGCCTCACCCACCGGATCAGCGTCGTCGAGCTCGACGGCGTACCGCATGTCGTCGACGTCGGCTTCGGGGCGCCCGGACCGCACCTGCCCGTTCCGCTCGGCGGCGACGTCGTGGGCTCGGACTGGCGCCGGTTCCGCGTGGTCGAGCTGCGTCCCGGCCACTGGTACATGCAGGGGCTCACCGAGGGCGAGTGGCTGTCGCTCTACCGCTTCGAGCTGCTCGAGTACGGCGCCACGGACTGCGAGGTCGGGCACTTCTGGTCGCACCGCCACCCGACGGCGACGTTCGTGAACTCGATCGTGGCCTCGGTGATCCTCGACGACGAGGTGCGCTCGCTGCGCGACCGCGACTACTGGGTGATCCGCGCCGACGGCACCGACAAGCGCACGGTCGACGACGCCGACCTGCACGCGCTGCTCGCCGACGCCTTCGACGTCGACGTCACGCCCGACGAGGCCGACCGCCTGCTCCCGCCGCTCCCCTGACCCCGCGTCCCTGACGCTGCGGGGTCAGCCCTTCGGGAAGGGGGAGCTCGGGGAGAAGAGCCAGAGCAGGAGCAGGCCGCCCCAGATCGGGGCGGTCACGGCGGCCATGAAGGCGAGCCAGAGCCAGACCTTGCGGTGGTTGCGCTGCCACCAGGTCGCCTGCGCCCCGGGCTCGGCCGCGGCAGCGTCCCACGGCGTCGTCGGGAGCTGGTCGTCGGCCACGGTCAGCCCCGCACGCGCAGGACGGGGAACAGCGGGTGGTCCATCGGGGCGCCGGCGGGGAGCTCGTCGTCGAGGCCGTCGAACTGGGGCGAGGTGCGCCACGGCCGCGGCGCGTGCACGGCGTCGTCGCCCAGGAACCGCAACGAGAACGCGCGACGGCGGTTGCTGCCGGGTACGCCGTACGCGTGGTGCAGCGTCAGCATGTGGAAGAAGACGCAGTCGCCCGGCTCGAGCGCCCACCCGAGGATGTCGAACGAGTCGCGGTCGGCCTCGATCTGCGGGAGCTCGGCGAGCGTGCCCTCGGGGAACCACTTGGCCTCGTTGTCCAGGAAGGTGCGCGGCATCAGCCAGCCGCCCGCGTGCGAGCCGGCGAGGAACTCCAGCGTCGACTCCGGCGCGACCGGGTCGACCGGCATCCACATCGACGCGTTCTGCACGCCCTCGACGTTGTAGTAGGGCTGGTCCTGGTGCCACGGCGTCTCCTGCCGCGTGCCCGGCTCCTTCACGAGCACGTGGTCGTGGAAAAGGCGTACGACGTCGCTGCCCATCAGAGCGCCTGCGACGTCGGCCGCGCGCGACCCGAAGGCGATGTCGCGGAACTCCTCGATCCGCTGCCACGAGCAGAAGTCCTCGACGAAGCTGCCCGGGTCGTCGTCGCGGCTCGCGACCTTGAACATCGGTCCCGGCTCGGCGAGGTTGCGCTCGATGCCGCGCTCGACCGTCGCGACCTCGTCGGGCGTGAACAGCCCGCGCACCACGACCGCGCCGTCGCGTCGGAACGCCGCCACCGTCGCGTCGTCGACCACCGACGGGTCCAGCGTGTGCGTCACGAGTCCTCCGTCCGCCGAGCTGCCGCCCCCACGCTAGGCCATCGCCGTACCCGGACCGTCAGCCCGACCTGCCGACGGGACCTCGTCGCCGTCGGGAGTGCGGTCAGACCTTCTCGATCGTGCGGTGGCCGAGGATGCCCTCGGGCTTGAAGACCAGCACGAGGATGAGCACGACGAACACGACCGACTGCGACCACTGCTGCCCGGCGCTGTAGACCAGGCCGTCGTTGAACGCCTGCAGCAGGCCGATGAGGAAGCCGCCCAGCACGGCGCCCACGAGGTTGCCGACGCCGCCGAGCACGGCGGCCGTGAACGCGATGAGCCCGAACTGGAAGCCGTCGACGTAGTTGGTGTTGCCGAAGGTCTCGAAGTACATGAGCCCGGCCGCGCCGGCGAGGGCGCCGCCGATGGCGAAGGTGAGCGCGATGGTGCGGTTGACGTCGACCCCCATGAGGGTGGCGACCTCGGCGTCCTGCGCCGCGGCGCGCATCGCCTTGCCGTGCCGGGTGCCTTGCACGATCCAGCGCAGCGCGAGCAGGAGCGGGACGGTCACGGCGGTGACGACGATCGTCGACCAGTCGAGCGTGACCGACCCGATCACGATGCCGCCGTTGGGGATGATCGTCGGCCAGATGCGCTGGCCCGAGCCGTTGAGCTGCAGGCCGAGCCACTGCAGCCAGAACGACAGGCCCACGGCCGCCACGAGCGACGCCAGGCGCGGCGCCGTCCGGAGCCGGCGGAAGATCGTGCGCTCCGCGGCGATGTTGATGCCGCCGCACGCGGCCATGAGCACCGGCAGCGCGAGCGCCATGAGCAGCCAGTTGCGCGGGGTCGACGAGTCGGCGCCGAGCCGCTCGACCAGCAGGATCGAGGCGAACACCGACGACAGCATGAACAGGTCGCCGTGCGCGAAGTTGATGAGGCCGATGATCCCGTAGACCAGCGTGTAGCCCAGGGCGATCAGCCCGTACAGCGCACCGATCCGCAGGCCCGCGAGCGCCACCGCCACGAACTGCTGCGGCGCGACGATCAGGTTCACGAGCAGCCAGCCGACGAGGAGCGCCCCGAGCAGCCAGCCGAGCACGCGCGCGACCTTCTCGCGGCGGGCCAGCGCCGGACGCGAGTCGGCGACCTCGGTGACGGTGATCGTCACGCCCGCACCTCCTCGTCGACGGCGGCGCCCACCCTAGGCCCGCCCCCCGCTCCCACCTAGGTCCCGCGTGATCGTGGTCGTGTGCATGCTTCCGGGGCCAGATCGGGCCGGGTGACGAGCACACGACCAAGATCACGCCCGTCAGGACCGGCGGAGGGGAGGGTCAGACGGGCGGGACGCCGTGGCGGCGGTCGCTGAAGGAGCGGTCGCGGCGCGCGGCTGCGGCCAGGCGCAGGGCGATCTCGCGGCGCAGCTCCTCGGGCTCGACGATCGCGTCGATCACGAGCTCGCTCGCGAGGCGCAGCAGGTCGATGTCGGCCTCGTACTCGGTACGCCGTGCCGCCACGAACTCGGCGCGCTCGGCGTCGTCGTCGATCGCCGCGATCTTGTTGGCGTAGACGGCGTTGACCGCAGCCTCGGGACCCATCACGGCGATGCGCGCGGTCGGCAGCGCGATGCACGCGTCGGGGCCGAAGCCGGGACCGGCCATGGCGTAGAGGCCGGCGCCGTACGCCTTGCGCAGCACGACCGACACCTGCGGCACCGTCGCCTCCGACACCGCGGTGATCATCTTCGCGCCGTGGCGGATGATCCCCTCGCGCTCGACGTGCGAGCCGATCATGAAGCCGGGCACGTCGGCGAGGTAGACGAGCGGCACGTTGAACGCGTCGCACCACCAGATGAACCGCGCGGCCTTGTCGGCGCTGTCGCCGAACAGCACGCCGCCCTTCACCGCGCTGTTGTTCGCGACGATCCCGACCGAGCGCCCCTCGATCCGCCCGAACCCCGTCACGAGCTCTGCGGCGAACAGCGGCTTGGTCTCGAAGAACGACTCGTCGTCGACGAGCGCGTCGATGACGTCGTGCACGTCGAACGGACGGCTCTCCGGCATCGGCACCAGGTCGCGCGTGAGCTCGCGAGCGGGAGGCTCGGCGGCGTAGACCGGCGGCTTCTCGCGCCACGAGCCGGGGAGGTACGAGAGCACCAGGCGCGCCTGCTCGATGGCGTCCTCGTCGTCGACCGCGAGGTTGTCGCCGCAGCCCGAGACGGTGGCGTGCATGCGCGCCCCGCCCATCTCCTCGAGCGTGACCTTCTCCCCCACGACCATCTCGGCCATGCGCGGGCTACCGAGGTACATCGAGGCGTTGCCCTCGACCATGATCACGACGTCGCAGAACGCGGGGATGTAGGCGCCGCCTGCGGCCGAGGGGCCGAACAGGCAGCAGATCTGCGGCACGCGCCCGGACAGCGCGACCTGGTTGCGGAAGATCCGTCCGGCGCCGCGGCGGCCGGGGAACAGGTCGACCTGGTCGGTGATGCGCGCGCCCGCCGAGTCGATGAACCAGAAGACCGGCAGCTCCTCGCGCAGCGCCGCCTCGGTGACCCGCACGATCTTCTCGACCGTGCGCGCGCCCCACGACCCGGCCTTCACGGTGGGGTCGTTGGCGACGACGAGCACCGGGCGGCCGTCGACCGTGCCGCGGCCGGTGACGACGCCGTCGGCCGGCAGCCCCTCGGCGAGGGCGTTCGCGAGCAGTCCGTCCTCGACGAAGGAGCCCGGGTCGACGAGCAGCGCGATGCGCTCGCGCGGGTGCAGCTTCCCGGCGTCGGCGAGGCGCGCGGCGCCGGCGGGCGACACGGCGAGGGCGCGACGGCGCGCCTCGCGGACGGCCTCCTCGCTCATAGCCCCTCCCGGAAAGTTGACGTTGACGTGAAGGTCACGGTAGCGGTTCACTGGGGGCCGACGCCAGACCCGGAGGACCGCCGATGACCGCGACCCGCGAGACCTACTCGGTGGGGCAGCTCGCCGAGGAGCTCGGCGTCAGCACCCGCACGCTGCGGTTCTGGGAGGAGGCGGGCATCGTCTCCCCCGCCCGCACGAGCGGCTCGATGCGCGTCTACGACGCCCGCGACCGGGCCCGCCTGGTGCTCGCCCTGCGCGGCAAGCGGTTCGGCATGTCGCTGGCCGAGATCCGCGAGATCGTCGACATGTACGACGCCGAGCCGGGCGAGGAGGGTCAGATCCGGCGCCTGCTCGCGTCGCTCGAAGGCGTGCGCACCGACCTGCTCGGACGCCGCGAGGAGATCACCCGCACCCTCGACGAGGTCGACGACGTCACCCGCCGCTGCCACGACCGGCTCAGCGAGCTCGGAGCGACCCCGTGACCGGCGTCCCGCAGCACGGGCGACCTTGGTCACTCACCTGCGCCCCGACCCGCAAGAGGGGCCTGTGTTCTGGCAGGGTTGCGGGTGGTCCGTGGCTCGAGCCCGGCACCCGCACGACCGCACACCTCGTGTCAGGAGCGAAGCCGCGATGACCGTCACCAAGGTCCTCATCGCCAACCGTGGCGAGATCGCCATCCGAGTCGCCCGCGCCTGCCGCGACGCCGGCATCGCCAGCGTCGCCGTGTACGCCGACCCCGACCGCGACGCCCTGCACGTGAAGGCTGCCGACGAGGCCTACGCCCTCGGCGGCTCGACCGCCGCGGAGACCTACCTCGTCATCGACAAGATCCTCGACGTCGCCGCCCGCAGCGGCGCCGACTCGGTGCACCCCGGCTACGGCTTCCTCTCCGAGAACGCCGACTTCGCGCAGGCCGTGATCGACGCCGGCCTCACCTGGATCGGCCCGCCGCCCGAGGCGATCCGCTCCCTCGGCGACAAGGTCTCCGCGCGCCACATCGCGCAGCGCGCCGGCGCCCCTCAGGTCGAGGGCACGCCCGACCCGGTGAAGGACGCCGACGAGATCGTCGAGTTCGCCCGCACCCACGGCCTCCCCATCGCGATCAAGGCGGCGTTCGGCGGCGGCGGCCGCGGCCTCAAGGTCGCCCGCACGCTCGAGGAGATCCCCGAGCTGTTCGACTCCGCGGTGCGCGAGGCGGTCGCGGCGTTCGGCCGCGGCGAGTGCTTCGTCGAGCGCTACCTCGACAACCCGCGCCACGTCGAGACGCAGGTGCTCGCCGACCAGCACGGCAACGTCGTCGTGGTCAGCACGCGCGACTGCTCGTTGCAGCGCCGCCACCAGAAGCTGGTCGAGGAGGCGCCCGCGCCGTACCTCTCGCAGGCGCAGCTCGACGAGCTCTACCGCGCCTCGAAGGCGATCATCACCGAGGCCGGCTACTACGGCGCCGGCACCTGCGAGTTCCTCGTGGGCCTCGACGGCACGATCTCCTTCCTCGAGGTCAACACCCGTCTGCAGGTGGAGCACCCGGTCACCGAGGAGGTCGCCGGCATCGACCTCGTGCGCCAGCAGTTCCGCATCGCCAACGGCGAGGAGCTCGGCTTCACCGACCCGCCGCTGCGCGGCCACTCGTTCGAGTTCCGCATCAACGGCGAGGACCCGGGCCGCAACTTCCTCCCCGCCCCCGGCGTGCTCACGGTGTGGGAGCCGCCGAGCGGCCCCGGCGTGCGCCTCGACGCCGGCTTCCAGCAGGGCGACGTCATCGGCGGCAACTTCGACTCGCTGCTCGCCAAGCTCATCGTCACCGGCGCCACCCGCGAGGAGGCGCTCGAGCGCTCGCGACGCGCGCTCGACGAGTTCCAGGTCGAGGGCATCGCGACCGCGCTCACCTTCCACCGCGTCGTCGTCCGCGACCCCGCGTTCGCCACCCCCGACGACGTCCCGTTCCGCGTCCACACCCGCTGGATCGAGACCGAGTTCGACAACACGATCCCGGCGTACACCCACGCCGCCAGCGAGATCGCCGAGCCCGAGGAGCGCACGTCGCTCACGGTCGAGGTCGGCGGCAAGCGCCTCGAGGTCTCGCTGCCCGCGGGCATCAGCCTCGGCGGCGGCGCCGCGGCCGGCCCGAAGAAGGCGCCGAAGCGCTCGGCCAAGAAGGGCGGCAGCGCCGCCTCGGGCGACGCCGTCTCGGCCCCGATGCAGGGCACGATCGTGAAGGTCGCCGTCGAGGAGGGCCAGAAGGTCGAGGCGGGCGAGCTCGTCGTCGTCCTCGAGGCGATGAAGATGGAGCAGCCGCTCAACGCCCACAAGGCGGGCGTCGTGACCGGCCTGGCGGCCGAGGTCGGGGCCACCGTCCCCACCGGCACGGTGCTCCTGGAGATCAAGGACTGACCGACCACCGGACGGCCCCCGTGAGAGCGGGGGCCGTTTCGTGTTTCAGGTGGCGGCAGGGTGGGCGAGTATGGAGACATGACCTCGCGTCGCACGACCCGTGTCCTGAACCTCGCCGCTGCCGCGGCCCTGGCCCTCGCCCCCGTGGTGGCGCTGGCCCCCTCGGCGTACGCCGCAGCACCCGTCTCGGCCATGACCACGACCACCGCCGGCGTCGACGCCGCCGTGCGCGCCCTCGAGGGCGGCGAGTCCGTGTACGTCGACCCCGCGGCCTCGGACCTGATCTCCGACACCGATGCCGAGGCGCTGCGCCAGCAGGTGAAGGACACCGGCTACCCGTTCTACATCGCCGTCCTGCCGCGCACCGCGGCCGTCAACGGCTCCTCCACCGACACCCTCGACGCCCTCTTCACCGGCATGGGCAAGAAGGCCGGCACGTACGCCGTCTACCTCGGCGACGCCACGACGAGCGCCTTCAAGGCCGGCGACACGAGCACGTCGGTCTCCACCATCGCCACGGTCGCCTACCGCGACAACAAGGCCGACGGCGCCTACGCCGTGATCAGCTCGTTCGTCACCGCGGCCGCGCCCGTCGTGACCGGCGGCTCGGGCGGCACCGACACCGGTGGCACCGACGGCGGCACGGTCATCGACCCGGGCGGCTCGGCCGACACCTCGTCGGGCGGCGGCATCCCGATCCTCGCCATCCTCGGCGTCGGCGGCGCCGCGGTGGCGGGCGGCGCGTTCTACGTGTCGCGCAAGAACAAGAAGGCCAACGCCGAGCGCACCGCTGCGGTGCAGAAGACGGTGTTCGAGGACGTCACGTCGTACGGCGAGGCAGTCGCGAAGCTCGACGTCGACGACCCGCGCCTCGACGACGCCGGCCGCACCGACGCGCAGACCGCGCTCGACGCGTACGAGACCGCGAAGATGAAGGTCGCCACGATGCAGCGCCCCGAGGACGCCGCCGCGGTCACGACCGCGCTGGAGCAGGGGCGCTACGCGATGGCCTGCGTCCAGGCCCGGATCGCCGGCGAGCCGCTGCCCGAGCGCCGTCCGCCGTGCTTCGTCGACCCGCGCCACGGCCCGAGCGTCGAGGACGTCGTGTGGGCGCCCGACGGCGGTGCCGCGCGACCGATCCCCGTCTGCCAGGCGTGCGCTGTCACGCTGAAGTCCGGGCAGCTGCCTCAGGCGCGCGAGGTCGAGATGGCCGGCCAGCGCGTGCCCTACTGGGCCGCGGGCCGCTCCTACGCGCCGTACGCGGGCGGCTACTACTCCAACACCGGCATGGACCTCATGTCGGGCATCTTCATCGGCTCCATGCTCGGCGGCGCCTTCAACCACCCCGTCTACGTCGACCAGGGCAACCAGGGCGGCACCGACTTCAACGGCGGCGGTGGCGGCTTCGGCGGAGGCGACTTCGGCGGGGGCGGCTTCGGGGGCGGCGACTTCGGCGGCGGGGGCGACTTCGGCGGCGGCGGCGACTTCTGACCCCGCACCGGATGCTCCCTCGCCGTGCTCCTCGCACGCGTGGGGCACCCGGGTGGGCGATCCACCCGCGGGGCGGGGCTGCCGATGGCTTCCCCGTGAGACTCGTGCGCACGGCTCCGCGCCGCGCGGCCGTGGTGGCCGCCGCGGCGTCGCTCGGCGTGCTCGGTACGGCGCTCGCGCTGCCGGCCGCCGCGATGCCCGCACCGCCGGCACCGACCCCCACGCCGCCCGGTCCGCACCAGACGACGAGCACACCGACGTCGGCGTACCTGCCCGGCACGACCTGCCGCGCGTTCCCCGCCGACAACGTGTGGCACGCCGACATCTCGACGCTGCCGGTGAACGCCCGCTCGGCGCAGTGGCTCTCGCACATGTCCCCGAGCCGCACCCTGCACCCCGACTTCGGCCCCTCGTTCGGCGCGCAGCCCGCGCCGTACGGCATCCCCATCACGATCGTGCGCGGCGCGACCCGCGTTCCGGTGGCCTTCGGCTACCCCTCGGAGAGCGACCGCGTGCGCTACCCGCTGTCGAGCACCACGAAGCTCGAGGGCGCCATGAAGGCCACGAGCACGACCGGCGGCGACCGGCACGCGATCGTCGTCGACGCCGCGACCTGCCAGCTGTTCGAGACGTGGGACACGCACCTGCGCTCGTCGGGCTGGTACGCCGGGTCCGGTGCGGTCTGGTCGCTCACGAGCGACGCGCTGCGCCCCGCCGGCTGGACCTCGGCCGACGCCGCGGGGCTGCCGATCCTGCCCGGCCTGCTGCGCTACGACGAGGTCGCCGCGGGGCGCGTCGACCACGCGATCCGGTTCACGACCGACGTCACCAACCGCGCGTACGTGTGGCCGGCGCGCCACCAGGCCGGCTCGGTGAGCGACGCGACGTACCCGCCGATGGGGGCGCGGTTCCGGCTCAAGGCGTCGTTCGACATCTCGCGCTACCCGGCCTCGGCGCAGGTCGTGCTGAAGGCCATGAAGACCTACGGGCTCGTCCTCGCCGACAACGGCAGCCCCTGGTTCTTCCAGGGCACCGCCGACACCCGGTGGACGTCGGCGTTCATCGACTCTTTGCGCTCGGTCCCGGCATCGGCGTTCGAGGCCGTCGACTCCTCCGCGCTCGTCATCTCCTCCTCGTCGGGAGCAGCGCGCCGCCTCTGAACGGCGTCCGTCCGGACGACCCGCGCTGTGCCGCAGGGTGGGACCGTCGGCGGGTGACACTGCGCCGTGAGGCATCCGGCTCCCCCGCGTCCCTAGGCTCGGCGCACCCGCAGCCGAGCGTCGGCCGCGTCCTGGTGGGAGTCCTCACGATGCCTGCTCGTCCGGTGCGCCTGCTCGCGCCCGCGCTCCTCGTCGTCCCCGCTCTGCTGCTCGCCGGCTGCGGCGGCTCCTCGTCGACGTCGTCGAGCGGTACGCCCGCCTCGAGCTCGTCCGCGGGCACGGCGTCGCCCACGGACTCGGCGTCGCCGGCGGACAGCGGCGGCGGGTCGAGCACCGCGTGCGGCAACGGCGAGATCGACGGCGTCACCGTCCGCACGTTCTGCGGCAAGGGCACGGCGACCGTGACGTCGGGGAGCACGAGCCTCACGCTCGACACCGCGGAGTGCCTCGTGAGCGCGAACGCCGTGGTGCTCAACGCCGGCACGATCGTGCTCGGCTTCGACGACGCCGCGAAGGCCGTGAAGAAGAAGACGCAGTACATCGGGATCGCGTTCGGCAACGACCCGAGCCAGGGGCTCTCGGGTGCTGCCGCCGGCGCCGACGGCACGTTCAAGGGCGGCGTGCTCGCCGCCCAGGACAACGGCACCGGCGTCGCCACGCGCGCCGACACGGTGACCTTCACCGCCACCGACAACCGCACCAAGGGCACGGCGACCGGCACGACCCTCACGGGCGAGAAGGTCACCGCCACCTGGTCCTGCGGCTGACGCCGTACCCCGGACCCGACGACCGAGGCGGCGTCGCTGCCCGGGTGCACGGTTGCTGCGACGTCACTGCCCGAGAGCGCGGGTTCCGGGCGAGGAGCCGTGCTTTCCGGCAGCGACGACGCGACGCCGGGAGGGGTGCGGCCGCGAGTACGGTCAGCCGGCGGTGTGGAGGCGGCGGGCGGCCTCGGCGATGGAACCGGTGAGCGACGGGTAGACGGTGAACGCCGTCGCGACGTCGTCGACCGTCAGCCGGTGCTCGACCGCGATCGTGATCGGGAAGATGAGCTCGCTCGCGCGGGGCGCGACGACGACGCCGCCGACGACGATGCCGGTGCCGGGGCGCGAGAACAGCTTCACGAAGCCGTCGTGCAGGCCCTGCATCTTGGCGCGCGCGTTGGTCGCGAGCGGCAGCTTCACCGACTCGACGTCCTGGGCTCCGGCGTCGACCTGGGCCTGCGTGACGCCGACCGTCGCGATCTCGGGGTCGGTGAAGACGTTGCTCGACACGGTGCCGAGGTCGAGCGGGCTCACGGCGTCGCCGAGCGAGTGCCACATCGCGATGCGGCCCTGCATGGCCGCGACCGAGGCGAGCATGAGGACGCCGGTGACGTCGCCCGCGGCGTACACGCCACGGGCCGAGGTCCGCGAGACGCGGTCGACCTCGATGTAGCCGCCCGACGCGAGGCGCACGCCCGACTCCTCGAGCCCCACGCCCTCGGTGTTGGGGATGGAGCCGACGGCCATGAGGCAGTGGGAGCCCTCGACCTTCGTGCCGTCGGACAGCGTGACGACGACGCCGTCGCCGATCCGCGTGGCGCTCGCCGCGCGCGACCGGCCCAGCACCTGCATGCCGCGACGGCGGAAGACGTCCTCGAGCACCTGCGCGGCGTCGGGGTCCTCGCCGGGCAGCACGCGCTCGCGCGACGAGACCAGCACGACCTCCGAGCCGAGCGCGTTGTACGCCGAGGCGAACTCCGCACCGGTCACGCCGGAGCCGACCACGACGAGGCGTTCGGGCAGCTCCGTGAGGTCGTAGACCTGCTCCCAGGTGAGGATCCGCTCGCCGTCGGGCTCGGCGCCCTCGACCACGCGAGGGCGCGCACCGGTCGAGACGAGCACGACGTCGGCGTCGTACGACTCGGTGCCCGCGTCGGTCGTGGCGACCACGCGCGAGGGGCCGTCGAGCCGGCCGAGGCCGCGCACGACGCGCACGCCCGCGCGCTCGAGCGAGGCCTGGATGTCGACCGACTGAGCCGCGGCGAGACGCTTCACGCGCGCGTTGACCGCGCCGAGGTCGACGCTGGCCAGACCCGGGTGCGCCGCCTGGTCGTCGATGCGGACGCCGAGCTCCCCGCTCTCCGCGACCGTGGTCATGACCTCGGCCGTGGCGATGAGGGTCTTGCTCGGGACGCAGTCGGTGAGCACCGCCGAGCCGCCGAGACCGTCGCGGTCGACGACCGTCACCTCGGCGCCGAGCTGCGCCGCCACCAGCGCCGCCTCGTACCCACCCGGTCCGCCGCCCACGATCACCACGTGCGTCATGCCCGCATCATCCCGCACCCGCCCCCACGACTCGCGCACTCCGCCCTCTCGATTCCTCGCGATTCAGCCGCGGCGGGGGTGGATCCGGGGCGAGGTGCTCGGGTGGTGGGGCGGGAGTCGCTAGCCTCCTGGCGTGACCTTGTACGCCGCGTACGGCAGCAACCTGGACCCGGAGCAGATGGTGCTCCGCGCCCCGCACGCGCCGCACCGCGGCACGGGCTGGATCGTCGGGTGGCGGCTCACGTTCGGCGGCGAGGACCTCGGCTGGGAGGGCGCCCTCGCGACCGTGGTCGAGGAGCCGGGGTCGCAGGTCTTCGTCTCCCTCTACGACATGACCGACGCCGACGAGGCGACCCTCGACGAGTGGGAGGGCAGCGACCTCGGGCTCTACACGAAGATCCGCGTCCGGGTCGCGACCCTCGACGGCGACGTGACGGCGTGGATCTACGTGCTCGACGCGTACGAGGGCGGGCTGCCCAGCGCGCGCTACCTCGGCATCATGGCCGACGCCGCCGAGGCTGCCGGCGCTCCCGACGACTACGTCGCCGACCTGCGCACGCGCCCCTGCCGCAGCATCGGCTGACCCGCTCGGCACGAGGGCTTGACCCTCACACGGTGTGAGGCTGGAGAACGGTGCCATGTTGATCTCGGACTTCGCCCGGCTCGGGCAGGTGACGGTGCGGATGCTCCGCCACTACGACGCGATCGGGCTGCTGCAGCCCGACTCCGTCGACCCCTCGAGCGGCTACCGGTCGTACTCCCCCGAGCAGCTCCACGACCTCAACCGGATCGTGGCCCTCAAGGACCTCGGCTTCTCCCTCGACCAGGTGCGCAGCCTGCTCGAGGACCCGGTCGGGGCCGACGAGCTGCGCGGCATGCTCCGGCTGCGCCGCGCCGAGCTGCTCGAGGAGGCGCGCACCGTGGACACGCGCCTGACCGCGGTGGAGTCCCGGCTCCGGATGATCGAGCAGGAGGACACCATGACCGGCGACCACGTCGTCAAGACCATCCCCGCCGTCCGTCTCGTGGCGCAGACGCGCACGATGGACCGCAGCGAGATCGGGCAGCACCTCGAAGCGATGTTCGAGGCCGTGACCCAGGCGATCGGCCCCGTCGCCGGCGCGTTCGAGACGCCGATCGCGACCTACGAGGAGGTCGAGGACGGCCTGCGCGTGGTGGCCGGGTACGCCGGCACCGGACCGGCTCCCGAGGGCTGCGAGCTCGTCGACCTCCCCGAGTCGACGGCGGTCTGCGGCGTCCACCTCGGAGAGATGACGCGGATCGGCGAGTCGTGGCAGGCGCTGCACCGCTGGGTCGTCGCGAACGGCTACGAGTACGCCGGCCCCTGCCGCGAGCTGTACGTCCGCGCGGAGCTGCCGGACCAGTCCGACTGGGTCACCGAGCTCCAGCAGCCCGTGACCCGCTGACCTCTGCGACGGCTGGGCGCCGCCGGCGCCATGCGACCCAGAGCGCCCAGCCGAGCGCGACCGTGCCCGCCAGGCTCAGCACGACGATGATCCCGACGATCACGGCGTACATCGCGCCGGAGCCTGGCTCCCCAGGAGCCAGCGGCAGCAGCGCGGTGTACGTCGCCACGGCCACCACCGGGACGAGCACGAGAGGTCCGAGCCGACCCGCCGGCAGGCCCGGCTCGAAGCCGAGCGGGAGGTCGTCGCGCGCCGGAGGGCCGAGCCGGCGCAGCGACAGGATCGCGAGCGCGACCAGGAGGCCGAGGAGCGCTGGTGCCCAAGGGATCGCGACGACGACCACGAGCACGCCCCAGACACCGAGAAGAAGCAGCACGACAGCGAGACCGAGCCGCGACGTGAGGTCGGCACCGCGCGGCGCGCACGCGTGCATCACGGCGTACCCGACCGCGGCCGCAGCGGAGACGACCACGACGAAGAGCGCGTACGACGCGACGTCGGGCACCGCGGCGTCCTGGCCCGCGTCGGGCGTCGCGGCCCACCAGCCCGCCGACCAGACGCCCCAGGCGACGCCGACGGCTGCGGGCACGAGCCACCGACGGCGGCCGTCCGCGACGAGCGCGCGCGGCAGCAGCAGCCAGCCCACGACGACGGTGAGCAGGCCGTGCCACGCGACGCCGGTCCAGACGATCGTGAACGGGGGCGCGCCGTAGACCGTGGACGCGACGACGCCCTCCACGACCCAGCCGTAGAGCGAGCCGACGAGCACGAGCCGCGGCAGGTCGTCGCCGGGCCAGCGGCGCAGGACGCGCAGCGCGACCGCGGCGGCGAGGGAGTACATCAGCCAGGTCAGGACCCAGCCGGCGGGCGCGTCGTCGGCGCGGAAGTGCGCCCAGAACCCGACCTCCGACCAGGCCCACGACACGGCACCCGCGCCGAGCACGAACGCGATCGCGCGCAGGGAGGCGCGGACCCGTCCCGGTCGCGCTCCCACCTCGTCCACGTCGCGAGTCTGTGCGGCACGGCGTACCGGGTCAACGCCCGCTCACTCCGGTGCCGAGCGCCCTGCACCGGCTGAAACGGGGCGCGGCGCACCGATAGCGTCGGGGCGTGACCGACGACCTCCTCCTCACCGACCCCACCGCTGCGGCCCGCGAGGCCGCCGACGCCATCGCCCGCCTCTCCGGGATCGAGCGGCACGACGTCGCGCTCGTGATGGGCTCGGGCTGGGTGCCGGCCGCCGAGCTCATCGGCGAGACCGTGGCCGACTTCTCCGTCGAGGACGTCCCGCACTTCGCCCCGCCCGCCGTGCAGGGCCACGCGGGCCGGATCCGCAGCGTCAAGGTCGGCGACAAGCACGCGCTCGTGCTGCTCGGCCGCACGCACTACTACGAGGGCCGCGGCGTCGAGGCGGTCGTGCACGGCGTGCGCACCGCGGCAGCCGCCGGCGTACGCACCCTCGTGCTCACCAACGGGTGCGGCGGACTCGACCCGTCGTGGTCGCCCGGGACGCCGGTGCTCATCAGCGACCACATCAACCTGACCGGCGCGTCGCCGCTGCGCGGCGCGACGTTCATCGACCTGACCGACCTCTACTCCTCGCGGCTGCGCGCGCTGTGCCGCGAGATCGAGCCGTCGCTGCCCGAGGGCGTCTACGCGCAGTTCCGCGGGCCGCAGTACGAGACGCCGGCCGAGGTGCGGATGGCCGGGATCATGGGCGCGCAGCTGGTCGGGATGTCGACCGCGATCGAGGCGATCGCCGCGCGCGAGGCGGGCCTGGAGATCCTCGGCCTCTCTCTCGTCACCAACCTCGCCGCCGGCATGACCGGCGAGCCGCTCAACCACGAGGAGGTGCTCGAGGCGGGACGCGCCGCCGCCGAGCGCATGGGACGTCTGCTCGCCCAGGTGGTGCCGACGCTGTGACCGACCTCCTCGACCGCGCCCGCGCCTGGCTCGACGACGACCCCGACCCCGACACCCGCACCGCGCTCGACCGGCTGCTCGACGCCGCGGGCAGCGGCGACGAGGGCGCGGCGGCCGAGCTGCACGACTGCTTCGACGGGCGCCTCGAGTTCGGCACGGCAGGGCTGCGCGGCGCGCTCGGTCCGGGACCGAACCGGATGAACCGCGCGGTCGTGACACGAGCCGCGGCAGGCCTCGCGGCGTACCTCGGCCCCGGCGGGACCGTCGTGATCGGGTACGACGCGCGGCACAAGTCCGACGCGTTCGCGCGCGACACCGCCGAGGTCATGGAGGGCGCCGGGCTGCACGCCGTCGTGCTGCCGCGACCGTTGCCGACCCCGGTGCTCGCGTTCGCGATCCGCCACCTCGGCGCGGTCGCGGGCGTGATGGTCACGGCGTCGCACAACCCGCCGCAGGACAACGGCTACAAGGTCTACCTCGGCGACGGCTCGCAGATCGTGCCGCCCGCCGACAGCGGGATCAGCGACGCGATCGACGCGGTGGGCGCCGTGTCGCAGGTGCCGCGCGGCGACGGCTGGGAGACCCTCGACGACTCCGTGCTCGACGCGTACGTCGCGACCGACGCGGCCCTCGTGCCTGCCGACGCGCCGCGCGACGTGACGGTGGCGTACACGCCGATGCACGGCGTCGGCGGCGACGTGCTGCTGCGCGTGCTCGAGCAGGCCGGCTTCCCCGCGCCGCGGATCGTGCGCGCGCAGTGGGCGCCCGACCCCGACTTCCCGACCGTGTCGTTCCCGAACCCAGAGGAGCCGGGCGCGATGGACCTCGCGCTCGAGGAGGGCCTCGACTCCGACGCCGACGTCGTGATCGCCAACGACCCCGACGCCGACCGGTGCGCCGCGGCGGTGCCGACGCGAGACCGGGGCGCGTCGGGCGGACCGGCGTACCGGATGCTGACGGGCGACCAGCTCGGTGCTCTGCTCGGCTGGTGGGTGCACGAGCGCGGGGCGCGCGGTGTGTACGCGTGCTCGATCGTGTCGTCGTCGCTGCTCGGGAAGATGGCCGCGTCGTACGGCCTCGAGCACCGCACCACGCTCACGGGCTTCAAGTGGATCGGCCGCGTGCCCGGCCTCGCGTTCGGCTACGAGGAGGCCATCGGCTACTGCGTCGACCCGGCGCACGTGAGCGACAAGGACGGCGTCTCGGCGGCGGTGCTGCTGGTGGAGCTCGTGGCTGCGCTCAAGGCGCAGGGGCGCACGGTGCACGACGTCCTCGACGACCTCGCGATCGCCCACGGCCTGCACGCGACCGACCAGCTCTCGGTGCGGGTGTCCGACCTGTCGCTCATCGCCGACGCCATGGCGCGGCTGCGCGCGCAGCCTCCGACGGAGGTCGCGGGTCTGGCCGTCGAGGCGTTCGACGACCTCGGCGACGGCGTCGACGGCCTGCCCCCGACCGACGGCGTACGCCTGTCGCTCGCGGAGTCGACCCGCGTGATCGTGCGACCGAGCGGCACCGAGCCCAAGCTCAAGTGCTACCTCGAGGTGGTGGTGCCGGTGCTCGCCGACGGAGCCCCCGACGCCGACGACGTCGAGGCCGCCCGCCTCGTCGCCACGCACCGCCTCACCGAGCTCCGCGCCGGCATGGCCACCGCCCTCGCCCTCTAGCCCTCCTGCCAGAGCCGCGTGATCTTGGTCAGTTGCTACCTACCCGGCCCGAGTAGCTAGCAACTGACCAAGATCACGCCGTTCAGCGGCGCCGAGGGTGCGCTGGGCGGACGGTCGCCGAGTCGTGACCGGCGGGCGGTGCCTCGACGGGCGGGCGCGTGGCAGCATGTGCGCGCCGACACCGTCGTCCGAGGAGCAGCCCGAGCCATGGTCATCCTGCTGGCCATCCCGATGTTCCTGCTGTTCCTGGCCATCGAGTCGATCTCCTACAAGTACCTGCCCGCCGACGACGAGCTCGGGTACGAGCTGCGCGACACCGCGACCAGCCTCTCGATGGGCATCGGCAGCCGCATCTGGGGCCTGCTCTGGGACGTCGTCGCGCTCCTCGGTCTCTCGGCCGCGTTCGTCCTCACGCCGCTGCGCGTCGACATGGGCCACTGGTACTCCTGGGTGGCGCTCTTCGTCCTCGAGGACCTCTGCTACTACTGCTTCCACCGCGGCAGCCACCGGATCCGGCTGTTCTGGGCCAGCCACGTCGTGCACCACTCGAGCCGCCGCTACAACTTCTCGACCGCGCTGCGCCAGGAGTGGACCGGCCTCGGCACGTTCGTCTTCTGGGTGCCGCTCGCGCTGCTCGGCTTCCCGGTGTGGGCCATCTTCCTGCAGCAGTCGATCAGCCTGCTCTACCAGTTCTTCCTGCACACCGAGCGCGTGCACAAGCTCTGGGCGCCGATCGAGTACGTGATGAACACGCCGTCGCACCACCGCGTGCACCACGGCGTCAACCAGCAGTACCTCGACAAGAACTACGGCGGCATCCTCATCGTCTGGGACCGCCTCTTCCGCAGCTTCGAGCCCGAGGCCGAGCGCCCGACGTACGGCATCACCAAGCAGCTCACCACCTACAACCCGTTCCGCGTCGGCTTCCACGAGTGGTACGCGATGGGGCACGACGTCCGGCACGCGACTCGACTGCGCGACCGGATCGGCCACGTCCTCCGGCCGCCGGGCTGGGCGCCCTCGTCTGTGCCGCAGGCGGTCTCGGCATGAGCGACCTGCTCCCCCGCGACCACCGCTGGCTGCTCGTGGTCTACCTCGTCGTCGCGCTCGTCGACGTCGTCGGCGGCCAGATCACGGCGATCGACATCCTGGGTACGGCGCTGACGCCGGTCCTCCTCGTGCTGCTCATCGCCTGGGTGCTGCTCGCCCGCGGGAACCGCGCGCCACGGCTGCTGCTCGCCGGCATGGCGTTCGCGTGGCTCGGCGACGTCGCGCTCGACGGTCCTGGCGACGTGCGGTTCCTGCTCGGCATCGGCTTCTTCCTCGTGATGCAGGTGTGCTACTCGCTCGGCTTCGTCGGCCTCGGCGCGCTCGGCGCGCTGCGCCGCCGACCGTGGATCCCGATCGGTGCCGCCGTTCTGTGGCTCGCGCTCAACCTCGTGCTCGGCCCGATGCTGGGCGACATGCGCTGGCCGATCGCGGTCTACAGCGCCTTCCTGGTCACGATGGCCACGCTGTCGCTCGGCGTGAGTGCCCGCGTAGGAGTCGGCGGCGTGCTGTTCCTGGTCTCCGACCTGCTCATCGGGCTCGGCGCCGCCGACATCCAGCTCCCGCTGCGAGGTCTGCTCGTGATGGCGACGTACGCGATCGCCCAGCTGCTCATCGTCACGGGCTGGGTCGAGAAGGTCGACGAGTGGGACGGCGTCGACGAGCCGGCGAGCGCCGCCCGCGCCTGACCGGCGACGACGGAGCCGCCGGACGGCGCAGGGCTAGCGTGGTCGCGTGACCGCGACCCGGACGCCATCGGACCGACCGCGCTACGGCACGTGGATCCGCACCCGTCGTGTCTGGCTCTTCGTGGCGCTGAGCGTCGGCTGCCTGGCCCTGTCGCTGCTCGGGCTGACGTCGAGCTGGTGGTGGCTGCTGCTCGTTCCGGCAGCGGCCTTCGGCTACATCGCCGTCGTGCTGATCCTCACCACGTATCGGTTTCGGCACGGCGCGCAGCAGCAGATCCACGAGCTCCTCGCGCGCGAGGTGTCCGGGATGAGGGGTCGCATCCTCGACGTCGGGTGCGGCAGCGGTGCGCTGGTCGTGACTGTCGCCCGGGCGGCACCGGGATCTACGGTGGTCGGCGCTGACACGTGGGGCGAGCAGTGGGAGTACTCGCAGGCTCAGTGCGAGACGAACGCCCGGCTCGAGGGAGTGGACGACCGGGTGGAGTTCCGCAGGGCCAGCGCGTCCGACCTGCCGTTCGCGGATGGCGAGCTGGACGCCGTGGTCAGCTGCTTGACCTTCCACGAGGTCCGCGAGTGTGACGACCGCACCGAGCCCCTGGCCGAGGCGCTCCGCGTTCTGCGCCCGGGTGGACGGTTCGCGTTCCTCGACCTGTTCTCCGACCCCGGGCCGTTCGCGTCCGTGGACCACGTGCGCGAGGTCATCGCTCGTTCGGGGTGCACGCTCTCGACGGACGAGCCGCTCGACGCACTCATGCCGCTCCCGTTCCCGCTCGGCGGCGGGCAGGTTCTGGGACACGCGCGGTTGATGACCGGTACCCGGCTCCCCGGCTGAGGCCCGGCCGCTGGACCCGGTCTGCGCTACGCCGCGCCGCGGAGGCGGGTGACCGACGCGAGCACCGAAGCCTGCGTCGTACCGGCTGCTGACAGGACCTTGTCGACGCCGGGGCTGCCGGCGCGGACGATGCCGACGAGGAGGTCGTCGGTCGTGATGGTGCGCGAGTGCCGCGAGGTCGTGGTGCGCACGGCCATCTCGAGGGCCTTCTTGGCCTCCTTGCCGAACCGCGGCCGGCGTACCGGCTCGGGCACCGGGGCCAGGGCGTCGGAGCCGAGGCCGTCCTCGATCCGGGCGATGAGGTCGTCGACGTCGATGCCGAGGGCACCGAGCGCGGCGCGGTCCTCGTCGTCGACGAGCTGCTCCGGTCCGCGTACGACGCGACCCACGAGCGCCTCGTCGAGGTGGTTCTCGGCGAGGGCGGCAGCGGTCGTGCCGTCGGCGACCCGAGCGAGCGACAGCAGCAGGTGCTCGGCGCGCACCTCGGGGATGCCCTGCGTCTGCGCCGTCGCCATCGTCTCGGCGACCACGGCGCGCGCCTGCTCGGCGAACCTCTCAAGCACGACGGCCACCACCCTTCTCCTGCGGCGAGTACCTCTTGTGCACGGCCTGGCGGCTGACGCCGAGCGCGGTCGCGACGTCCTGCCACGACCAGCCGGCGCGACGGGCCCGCGCCACCTGGGTGGCCTCGAGCTGCTCGGCGAGACGGCGGAGCGCCGCGGCCGCGCGCAGACCCACCGCGGGGTCGGGGCTGGCCGCCTGCTCCTGGAGGTCCTGCGTCGTCATGCCGTCAACGTTAGTTGACACCGCTCGAGCATGTCAACCCAGGTTGACGGCCCTCAGAGGTCGGAGCGCAGCAGCGAGTACGAGTAGAGGTCGTGCTGGCCGTCGGCGCGCGCCTGCGCGCCGCGCAGGGTGCCCTCGCGGGTGAAGCCAGCCTTCTCCAACGACCGCTGCTCGGGCACGTTCTCGACGTCGGTCGACGCCTCGATGCGGTCGAGCGGCGTCGAGGAGAGCAGCCACTCCGCGAGCAGGCGTTGCGCGACCGTGCCGACCCCGTGCCCGCGGCACGCCTCCGACAGGCCGATGCCGATGTTCCAGGCGAACGAGCCCTGGGTGGGGCCGTAGGCCTCGAGGTGCCACGACAGCGCGCCCGCCACGGCCGACGCGCCCTCGGCATCGGTCACGACGACGAGCAGGCGGTCGTTGTGCGGCGGCATCAACTTCTCGCCGTCGGGCCACTCCTCGTACGGAGACGGCGTAGCGATCGTGCGGTCGGCGTCGTACCCCTCGAGGTCGACGCGCAGCCCTGTCTTCGTCACGCCGCTCGCAGCGACCTGGCCCGCGTCGACGCGCGGCGGGTCGATGCCGGCGACGACCGGTCCCCCTGGCTCCACGCCGTGATCATGCACCGCGCGCGCCCGCGGATCCACACGGACGCGCGAGGAGTTCAGGCGGTCTCGGCGAGGACCTCGCGGACCATCTCGAGCGTGGTGCCGGGGTGCAGGAACGCGAACCGGCCCACGACCTCGCCCTCCCACGAGCTGCTCGTGACGAACGCCTTCTGCTCGCGGAGCAGGCGCGCGCCCCACGCGTCGTAGTCGGCGGCGGTCCACCCGGTACGCCGGAACAGAACGACGCCGAGGCTCGGCTCGCGCAGGAGCTCGAGGTGGTCGGCGGCACGGATGTCGTCGGCGACCTGGTGGGTGAGCGCGATGGTGTGCTCGATCGCGTCGGTGTAGGCCTGCGTGCCGTTGACGACCAGCGAGAACCACAGCGCGAGACCGCGGGCGCGGCGCGTGAGGTGGTAGGCGTAGTCGGTCGGGTTCCACTCGTAGGAGCCGTCGTGGGCGTGGATGGCGTCGAGGTACGACGCGTCCTGCGTGTGCACGGCCTTGGCCAGCCACGGCTCGCGGTAGATGAGAGCGGCGCAGTCGTACGGCGCGAACAGCCACTTGTGCGGGTCGACGATGAACGAGTCGACGAGCTCGATGCCGTCGTAGTGGTGGCGCACGCTCGGCGCGAAGAGACCGGCGCCGCCGTACGCGCCGTCGACGTGGAACCACAGCCCGCGCTCGCGCGCGATCGTGCCGATGCCACGGAGATCGTCGATGATCCCGGCGTTGGTCGTGCCCGACGTCGCGACAACGGCCACGATCGACGACGGGTCGTCGTCGGCGTCGAGCGCCGACTGCAGCGCCTCGCCGGTGAAGCGGTGGTCGGCGGTGCGGACGACGAGCGGGTCGACGTCGAGAATCGACAGCGTGTTCTTGATCGACGAGTGCGCCTGGTCGCTGACGACGATGCGCAGCCGCTTGTAGCGCGCCTGCTCGCCCTCGCGCTCGACGAGCTTGCGGCGGCCGGTGTCGCGCGCGACCACGAGCGCGGAGAGGTTGCCGGCCGAGCCGCCGGAGACGAACGCGCCGCCCGCGGTCTGCGGGAGGCCCGCGGCGTCGGAGATCCAGCGCAGCGCCTGGTTCTCCGCGGCCACCGCGCCCGCGGCCTCGAGCCACGAGATGCCCTGCAGCGACGCCGCCGAGACGACCATGTCGAAGAGCAGAGCGGCCTTGGTCGGCGCGGCAGGGATGAACGCCCAGTAGCGCGGCGAGTCGGCGGAGAGCACCGTCTGGCTCAGGTGCTCGTCGTACAGCCGCAGCACGTCGGCCGCGTCGCGGCCGCCCGCGGTGATGAGCCCGTCGAGGATCGCGTCGACCTCGGCCTTCTCGCCGGGGTGGTCGAGCGGCGTCTCGGGCATCGAGAGGCGGCTCTGGACGTAGTCGAGCACGAGGCGGGTGACCCGCTCGTCGTAGGTGTGCATGCGCTGCGGCGCGAGGGGGGCGTCAGCCACGGCTGGAGCCTTCCGGGATCCGGCGCGCCGATGGCCCGTCCACGCAGCAGGCGCCGAGATCCGGAGGCTAGCAGCGCCGTACGCCGCCCCCGAAATCCCTGTCGGACGGGCGCGGCCTCCACCCCCGACGAGCCTGCGGGTGCGCCGGCCGACGTTCAGGGGCGGGTCAGGGTCCGACCCTGATGTCCGGCGGCGCAGGCGCGGGCAGGGTGGTGTGCGCGGGCGCGGACGGTGCGCGCCGCGTGGTCGAGCCCCCGGACGGTGGTGGTCGCCACCTGACGTCGGGTGTTCGGGAGAGCTGATGATCGAGGCGCACAGCGCCGGTGCACGCTGGTGGGTTCTGGCAGCCGCGACCGTGGGGCTCACGGTCGCGGCGTTCCTCCTCCCCTGGCACGCCGCGTCGGCGATCACCGGCCTCACGTGGGCCGGACCCCAGGACCTGGCGGGCTCGGTCGGACACGCCTTCGCCGCCGACTGGGCGTCAGCGGTTCCCGCACCGGGAGACATGGCGTCGTCGGCACTGACCGACGCGACTCGGTTCTGGCGCTGGTTCCACATCGCCAAGGCACTGCTCGCCCTTGCGGCGCTGGTGCCGGCTGTCGTGCTCGTCGCTCGAGCGCGGCGGGCCAGACGTGCCGCGTCCACGACAGCCCGGCGGTCCGCATGGGCGGCCGTGACCGTCCTCGGCAGCCTCGTCGCGGCGCTCAGCGTCGTCCTGGTCGTGGCGAACGTGCAGGGCGCGTTCGCGCCACTGTCGTCGGTGCTGTCCTTCCTCCCCTCGAGCGCCAGGAGCCCCGCGCTCGTGGACGCCGTGACGGCCCTCGACGCGAGCATCCGCAGCGGCCACCCGACGTCGACTGCCGCAGCGATCGTCCGCGACTTCGCCGCCTACCACGCGGTGGTCGCGGTGCTGCTGGCCCTGCTGACCGTCGTCGCTGCCGTCGCGGCCGTCCGCGTCGTCCGGGCCCGGCGCTGGGGGTCGGCGGTCGTCCTGGTCGCGACGGTGGGGGTCGTCGCCGTGCTGACCGCTGCGAACACCGGCACCGCTCTCGCACCGGCCCCTGCCCTGCAGTCGTTCCTCTCCAGCGTCACCTGATCGCCGTCCGGCCGGCCTGCTCGTGAGCCTGCGGGAGCCGCCGTCGCAGGTTTGTGACGAGGCTCGCGCTGGGCCTCACGAGGCGGTCCGCAGGCGGGGGTGGCGGGCCTAGGATCGATGGGTGAGCCGATCTGTCACCGACCTGCTCGCGGCGCCCGGCGGGCTGACCGACGTCACCCGCAGCGATGCCGCGCTCAGGCGCTTCCTCCACGGTCTCCCCGGCGTCGACCAGGTCGGCGCCGACGCGCGTGCGGCGGCCCTGTCGACCCGGTCGATCAAGACGACGTCGAAGGCGTTCGCCATCGACCTCGCGATCTCGATGATCGACCTCACCACGCTCGAGGGTGCCGACACCCCGGGCAAGGTGCGGTCGCTGTGCGCGAAGGCGGTGCGTCCCGACCCGCACGACGGATCGGTGCCGCGCACCGCGGCAGTCTGCGTCTACAACGACCTCGTCGGGCTCGCGAAGGCGGAGCTCGGCGACAGCGGCGTGAAGGTCGCGGCGGTCGCGACCGCGTTCCCATCAGGTCGCGCGTCGCTCAACGTGAAGCTCGCCGACACCCGTGACGCCGTGCTGCAGGGCGCCGACGAGATCGACATGGTCATCGACCGCGGTGCGTTCCTGTCCGGCCGCTACCTCGAGGTGTTCGAGGAGATCGCGGCGGTGAAGGAGGCGTGCCTCGAGGGCGGCGCCACCGCGCACCTCAAGGTGATCCTCGAGACCGGCGAGCTGCAGACCTACGACAACGTGCGCCGCGCGTCGTGGCTCGCGATGCTCGCGGGGGCCGACTTCATCAAGACGTCGACCGGCAAGATCTCGCCCGCCGCAACGCTTCCCGTCACCCTCGTGATGCTCGAGGCGTGCCGCGACTGGCGCGACGTCACCGGCGTCCAGATCGGGATGAAGCCGGCCGGCGGCATCCGCACCACGAAGGACGCGATCAAGTACCTCGTGCTCGTCAACGAGACGGTCGGCCCGGACTGGCTCGACCCGGACTGGTTCCGCCTCGGCGCCTCGAGCCTGCTCAACGACCTGCTGCTGCAGCGCCAGCGGATGTCCACCGGCCGCTACTCCGGCCCCGACTACGTCACCGTCGACTGACGGGGAGGACGCATGGCCACCTTCGAGTACGCACCCGCGCCGGAGTCGCGCGCGGTCGTCGACATCGCGTCGTCGTACGGGCTGTTCATCGACGGCGAGCTCGTCGACGGCACCGGTACGACGATGAAGAGCATCAACCCCGCGACCGAGGAGGTGCTCGCCGAGATCTCGGTCGCCAGCGAGGCCGACGTCGATCGCGCGGTGAAGGCAGCCCGCCGCGCGTACACGCGCGTCTGGTCGAAGACGTCGGGCGCCGAGCGGGCGAAGTACCTGTTCCGCATCGCGCGACTCGTGCAGGAGCGCTCCCGGGAGCTCGCGGTCCTCGAGTCGCTCGACAACGGGAAGCCGATCAAGGAGTCGCGCGACGTCGACCTCCCGCTGGTCGCCGCCCACTTCTTCTACTACGCCGGCTGGGCCGACAAGCTCGAGCACGCCGGCTTCGGTCCTGACCCGAAGCCTCTGGGCGTCGCCGCACAGGTGATCCCGTGGAACTTCCCGCTGCTCATGCTCGCGTGGAAGATCGCGCCCGCGCTCGCGGCCGGCAACACCGTGGTCCTGAAGCCCGCGGAGACCACGCCGCTCACCGCGCTCCTGTTCGCCGACATCTGCCAGCAGGCCGACCTGCCCCCGGGCGTCGTCAACATCGTCACGGGCGCGGGCGAGACGGGCGCTGCGCTCGTCGCGCACCCCGGCGTCGACAAGGTCGCGTTCACCGGGTCCACGGAGGTCGGCAAGGCGATCGCGCGCGCGGTGGCCGGCACCGACAAGCGGCTCACCCTCGAGCTCGGCGGCAAGGCCGCGAACATCGTGTTCGACGACGCGCCTATCGACCAGACGGTCGAGGGCATCGTGGCGGGCATCTTCTTCAACCAGGGCCACGTGTGCTGCGCCGGCTCGCGCCTGCTCGTGCAGGAGTCGGTCGCCGACGAGCTCGTCGGGCGGCTCAAGCGCCGGTTGTCCACGCTGCGCCTGGGCGACCCGCTCGACAAGAACACCGACATCGGCGCCATCAACTCCCTCGAGCAGCTCGAGCGGATCCGCACGCTCGCGGGCGTCGGCGACGACGAGGGCGCCGAGCGCTGGACCGCCGAGTGCGACCTGCCGGCCAAGGGCTACTGGTTCGCGCCGACGGTGTTCACCGGCGTCTCGCAGGCGCACCGCATCGCGCGCGAGGAGATCTTCGGCCCGGTGCTCTCGGTGCTCACCTTCCGCACGCCGAGCGAGGCGGTCGAGAAGGCCAACAACACGCCCTACGGCCTCTCGGCCGGCATCTGGACCGACAAGGGATCGCGGATCCTCAAGATGGCCAACGCGATGCGGGCGGGCGTCGTCTGGGCCAACACGTTCAACCGCTTCGACCCCACCAGCCCCTTCGGCGGGTACAAGGAGTCCGGGTACGGCCGCGAGGGCGGTCGGCACGGGCTCGCGGCGTACCTCGACGTGAACTAGAGGACTGACATGGCATCGCGCATCGAGGTCCGCAAGACCTACAAGCTCTACGTCGGCGGCGCGTTCCCGCGCAGCGAGAGCGGCCGCACCTACGAGGTCACCGACACCAAGGGCCGGTTCCTCGCCAACGCCGCGCTCGCCTCGCGCAAGGACGCCCGCGACGCCGTCGTCGCAGCCCGCAAGGCGTTCGGCGGCTGGTCGGGCGCCACGGCCTACAACCGCGGCCAGGTGCTCTACCGCGTCGCCGAAGTGATGGAGGGACGCCGCGAGCAGTTCGTGGCCGACGTCGTCGCGGCCGAGGAGCTCACCGCCCGTCGCGCGGAGGCGGTCGTCGACGCTGCGATCGACCGCTGGGTCTGGTACGCCGGGTGGAGCGACAAGCTCGCGCAGGTGCTCGGCGCCTCGAACCCGGTGGCCGGACCGTACTTCAACTTCTCGGTGCCCGAGCCGACCGGCGTGGTCGCGGTCGTCGCACCGCAGGAGTCGTCGCTGCTCGGTCTCGTGTCGGTCGTCGCGCCGGTGATCGTGTCGGGCAACGCGAGCGTCGTGGTGGCGTCGGAGCACCGGCCGCTTCCGGCCATCACGCTGTCGGAGGTGCTCGCCACGTCCGACCTCCCGGGCGGGGTCGTGAACCTGCTGACCGGTCGCGCGGCGGAGATCGCGCCGTGGCTGGCCGCGCACATGGACGTCAACGCGATCGACCTCGCCGGCGTCGACGACGCCGACCTGCGTCGCGAGCTCGAGGTGGCTGCAGCCGACAACGTGAAGCGCGTGCGCCGCCCCGACACCACCGACTGGTCGGCCGACCCGGGTCTCTCGCGGGTGCGCTCGTTCCTCGAGACCAAGACGGTCTGGCACCCGATCGGCGTGTGATGGACGAGGGGGATCTCGACCCGGACGACGCCGCGCTCGGCGAACGGGTCGCCGACTGGTACGCCGGGGGCAGTCGGCTGCGTTCCGCGTCCGTCGAGACGCTCGCCGAGGGCGCGTGGGCGGTGCGGACCCCGGCGTACCCGAAGTCGTTCTCGCACAACGCGATCGTCGTACGCCGCGACCCGGGTGCCGAGCAGCTCGTCGCGTGGGCCGACGCCGTGCTCGCCGACGCCGACCACCGCTACGTCAGCGCGTCGTGCGACCTGTCGGAGGCGACCCGCGACGGCCTGCGCGCCGCGGGCTACGAGCTGACCAGCCTCGTCCTGATGGCGCGCGAGCTCGACGCGGAACCGCCTCTCCCCCACGGCATCGCGGTCGAGGTGGCCGAGCCCGGGGACATCGCCCGGCTGCACAGCGTGCTGTGGCGGACCGAGTGGCTTCCCGGCATCGGCGACGACGAGGTCGCGCAGCTCGTGGCGCGCCGCGACGACGGCCCCGACGAGCTCGCCTGGGTCGTGCGCGACGCGGACTTCGCCGACCCGACCTGCGGAGACCTCGTGGCGTGCACCGACCTGCACGTGCGCGGCTGGGCCGCCGAGGTCGACGCCGTCGCCACGCGCGTGCCGGCCCGTGGGCGCGGGTACGCCGACGCCCTGCTCGCGACCGCCGTGCGCGCGGCATACGACGCGCGCTGCACGCACGTCGTGCTGTCAGCCCTCACCGAGGACTGGCCGCTGCAGTGGTACGCGCGTCGCGGCTTCCGCGTGGTCGGCCGGTCGTGGGAGGCGCTCAAGCGGCTCGACGGCCTCGCGTTCGCGTCGTCGCGCGCATGAGCGCGAAGGTCGTCCTGCTCGCCGGGCCGTCGGGCTCGGGCAAGTCGCACATCGCCGGTCGCAGCGGTCTGCCGGTCTTCCGCCTCGACGACTTCTACAAGGACGCCGACGACCCCACCCTGCCGCTGTCCGTGGAGCTCGGGATCCCCGACTGGGACGACGTCGGCGCCTGGCACCTCGACCGCGCCGTCGCCGCGCTCGCGACGCTGTGCTCCGAGGGAGCCGTGGAGGTACCGACGTACGACATCTCGCTGAGCCGCGCGACCGGGACCTCGGTGTTCCGCTGCGACGGCGCCACGACGGTCGTGGCGGAGGGCGTGTTCGCGCCCGACATCGTCGGCGCCTGCCGCGAGGCGGGGATGCTCGCCGACGCCGTGGTCCTGGTGCGAGCGCCGTGGAAGAACTTCGTACGCCGCTTCGCGCGCGACCTCGCGGAGCGACGCAAGCCGCCGCTCACCCTCTGGCGGCGCGGACGCCTGCTCATGCACCAGGAGCGCGGAGTCGTCGACGCCGCCCTGGCGCGGGGCTGCCGCCCCGTGAGCGCGGGCGAGCTGGCAGCCCTCCTCCGCGCTTCCTGACCAGCACCGTCCGGCACCGCGCCACGACGCCGACTGCGAGGCGCCGACGCCGAGCCCCTACAGTCGCGGCGTGCAGTACGTCGTGCTCGGGCTCTCGCTCGGCCTCGGGGCGGGTCTGGCACCCGGGCCGCTGCTCGCTCTGGTCATCACCACGGCGTTGTCGCGCGGGTTCCGTGCCGCGCTGAAGGTCTCGTGCGTGCCCCTGGTGAGCGACATCGTCACCGTCACGGCCGCGCTGCTCGTCGTCCGCTCGTTGCCGTCGTGGGTCACCGGGGTGCTCGGTGTCGCGGGTGGCGCCTTCGTGGTGTGGCTGGGCATCGAGGCGCTGCGCGAGCAGCCGGCCGAGGTCGAGGACACCGCGCCCGACGGCAGCTTCCGCAAGGGCGTCCTGGTCAACCTGCTCTCGCCGCACCCCTGGATCTTCTGGATCACGGTTGGCGCGCCGATCCTCGTCGCGGCGTGGGCGTCCGCGCCTCCCGCCGCGGTGGGGTTCCTGGTGTGCTTCCTCGGCGTCCTCGTCGGCACCAAGGCCGTGATCGCCGCTGTCGTGGCCGGCAGCCGCCACCGCCTGTCCCCCGCCGCCCTGCGCCGGGCGCACCTGCTCAGCGCCGCCCTCCTCCTCCTCACGGGCGTCCTCCTCATCGCAGAGTTCGCCCGCACCCTCCTCCCCTAACCCCTCCGGTCTCACTCGGCCAAGCCACACAAAACGCCTGACTATGTGTCGGTTCGCCGAGTGAGACCGGTCCAACCACAGTCCCGGAGCGTCCGTCGGACGCGCGGGAGCATCGCCCCGCGCGGCTCGGTCGACTCCCAGCGCGCGAAGGTCCACCCCGCGTCCTCGAGGTCGCGCTGACGACGGCGCTCGGCACGCAACCGGCTGCGGACAGTCCGTGGGTCGTCACCGTACTTCGCTGTACCGTCCGCCTCGCCGATCACCTTCCACTCGTCCCAGACGAAGTCGGCGTAGTACGTCGTGCCGCTGGCACCCACGACCGCGACAGCGATCCTCGGGTCGGGCAGCTCCGATCCCAGGATGCGGATGCGCGAACGGCTCTCGAACGCGGACTCGCTCGCGGGGTCGAGCAGCGGGATCGCGGAGCGGACGACAACGGTGAACGGCCAGCGCCGCACGGCCTGGTACGCCGACCACAGCTCTCTCCTCCCTGCGGCAGCAACCGCGGCCCGCAGGTCGAGGTCGTCTCGAAGCCGACGCAGGTCGATGCCGTCCGCGGCCGCCAGAGCCCGCGCGGCACTGTCGAGGACGACAACCGCGTCCTCGATCGACCTGCCACGCGCGACATCGACCGCCGTGCGCGCGCAGGAGGTGATCGGCACGCCGTCCAGCAGCACCTGCTGCGACTTGGGCAGCCGAGAGCCGTGAACCCTGACCCCTTGCTCGATCCGATCAGGACGCCTCGGCGAGATCAGTGAGACCTCGGACGGTGCCGGTCGCGGCAACCACAGGCCGTGGAGGATCGCCGCCGTCTCGTGGCTCACCACGCCGCCGGCGTACTTCGACAGCACCGCGCGGGCCCGACTGCGGACGGAGACGAGGTCCGACGCGGGCGAGGCGGCGCCCGGTGGCGGTGCGACCGATCCCCGTCGGGGGCGGATCAGGCGGTTGCTCGCGACGGCGTAGTCGATCTGACGGTACGTCCAGCCGCACGCACGCACCTGGGCGACCGTCCACGGCCCGGGTCCGAGGTCGTGGACGAGCTGCTCCACCCTCCGCAGGCTGCGGCCATGCACTGTCACCCGCACAGGCTTGCCGGACGCGCCGGCCCGAGCAGGCGCCATCCACAGCCGTCTCACTCGGCCACATCACAGAAAAGGCCGGACTCTGTGTGAGTTGGCCGAGTGAGACCGACAGGGGGTGGGGGGTGGGGTCAGAGGCGTTCGGCGGCGAGGGCGGCGTACTGGGGCTTCACGACCTGCTCGATGAGGGCGAGGCGCTCGTCGAACGGGATGAAGGCGGACTTCAGCGCGTTGACGGTGACCCAGCGCATCTCGTCGAGGCCCCACCCGAAGGCCTCCGAGAGCAGGAGCATCTCGCGGGTCATCGACGTCCCGCTCATCAGCCGGTTGTCGGTGTTCACCGTCACCCGGAAGCGCAGCCGTGAGAGCAGCCCGATGGGGTGCTCGGCGATCGAGGCCGCGGCTCCGGTCTGCACGTTCGACGAGGGGCACAGCTCGAGCGGGATCCGCAGGTCGCGCACGTACTGCGCGAGCCGCCCGAGGTGCGCGGTGCCGTCGGCGGCGACCGAGATGTCGTCGACGATGCGTACGCCGTGCCCGAGCCGCTCGCAGCCGCAGAAGGCCACGGCCTCGTGGATCGACGGGAGGCCGAACGCCTCGCCCGCGTGGATGGTGATGTGGCAGGACTCCCCGCGCAGGTAGTCGAACGCGTCCTGGTGCCGGGAGGGCGGGAAGCCGGCTTCGGCGCCGGCGATGTCGAAGCCCACGACGCCGCGGTCGCGGTAGCGCACGACGAGCTCGGCGATCTCGCGCGAGCGGGCCGCGGTGCGCATCGCCGTGAGCAGCGCCCGCACGCGGATCGGACGGCCGGACGCCGCTGCGGCAGCCTCGCCGTCGCGGAAGCCCGCGAGCACCGCGTCCACCACCCCGTCGAGGGAGAGCCCCTGCTCCACGTGCAGCTCGGGGGCGAAGCGCACCTCGGCGTA
Organism: Candidatus Nanopelagicales bacterium; assembly: GCA_046330715.1. Lineage (GTDB taxonomy): Bacteria > Actinomycetota > Actinomycetes > S36-B12 > CAIYMF01 > Longivirga. Next base: position 164,986 of record JAXLSG010000001.1, on the reverse strand, counting down.
CACGACGCCGTCGGCGGCGAGGTCCTGCGCGCACTCCGACGCCACGCGCGCGATCGCGTCGGGGGTCTGCATGACGCCGACGGTGTGGGCGAAGGTCTCGAGGTAGCGCACGAGCGACCCGGAGTCGGCCGCGGCCACGAACCACGCCTGCAGCTCGTCGGGGTCGGTCGTCGGCAGCCTGTCGTAACCGGTCGAGGCCGCGAGGTCGACGATGGTGGCGGGACGCAGACCGCCGTCGAGGTGGTCGTGCAGCAGAGCCTTGGGAGCGCGTCGTACGACGTCCTCGGAGAGCACCGCCCCGCTGCCGGCCGAGCGGTCGCGCGGGGTGGTGACGGGGTGGATCGGACCGGTCTCGACGCTCATGGCGCCACCGTACCGACCAGCGGTCCGGCACGGCTCGGCCGCGAGCCGCGGCCGCGGGTCGGCGGAGGCCCCGCGGCGGCGCCGTCCCAGGGTGAGGAACGTTCACCCCGATGGCTCAACCCCGGCCCGCTCGTGCCGATGACCAGGGTGTGGACCCCATGCACACGCAGCAGCAGGACCGGGTCGAGGTCATCCGGCCGGCCGCCGTCCTCGAGGCGCGCGCGGCCACCCAGGTCCTGTCCGCCCTGCGCAGCGAGGACGTGGCGACCGGCGGCATCTGGAACGCCTCGGCGTCGGTGTGGCAGCGCTACGACCGCCCCTGGAACGGCGTGGGCGGCACGCGCGGCGACGCGCGGCTCATGGGCAGCGTCGCGGTCATGTACGACACCCCCGCGCGCCACGAGGTCACGATCTACCGCGTGACCATCACGCCGGCCGGCGGCGACATGGGCTGGACCGTCGAGGCCCTCTGCGACGACGCCCTGCGCTTCGCCGGGCTCACCCTCGCGAGCTGCCCGCGCGCCGAGCTCAACTCCATGCCGCGCATGGACCCCTTCAAGCGCAGCTGACGACCCGGCAGCGCCGGGCCGGACGTCAGAGCTGCTTGGACATCTGCTGGGCGTCGACCGCGTAGCCCAGGTCGTCGTAGAGCGCGATCGCCGCAGCGTTGCCGCCGAACACGTTCAGCCCCAGACGTTCGACCCCGTGGTCGCGCACGTACGCCTCCGCCGCCAGCATCGCTGCGCGCCCGAGCCCCTGCCCGCGGTAGGCCTCGTCGATCTCGAGGTCCCACACCCACCACAGGTCGTCGCGGTCCTGCCGCGGCCCCACCCACACGACACCGACGGCGACCCCCTCGGACTCGGCCACGAGCAGGTGCTGCCCCGCCGTCGCGAGCCCGTCGGGCAGCAGCATCAGCATCTGCCGCTCGGACTCCTGCCGGGCGGCCTCGGCGTCGCGCTGCCCGCCCAGCCCCACCAGCTGCTCGGCGAAGCCGCGGATCGAGTGGTCGTGGTACGCCGAGTACTCCTCGGCCGTCATCGGCCGCAGCAGCACGGACACGTCAGTCGTCGACGCGGTGGGCGCGGTCGGGGCGGAACGCCGGCAGGCACACGGCGACGTACTCGGCGCCCTCGTCGCCCGTGGAGTAGCGCACCGTCTCGCCCGGGAACGTGATCACGGCCTGACCGGCCACCACCTCGAGGCGGCCGCCGTCGTGGTCGACGAGCAGGGTGCCGCGCAGCACGAGGGTGTGCTCCTCGAACTCGGGCGCCTGCGCGGGCTCCGTCCAGCCGGCGGGCGCCACCATGTGCGCGATCGAGACGTGGTCGTGCAAGGTGTTCACGGCGCCGACGTACTCGTCGATCGTCTTGCCGCCGGGCACGGGGATGCGGGTCGCGGAGGTGATGAGCTGCGGCATGCGTCAGCGTCCGATCCGGTCGACGACGAGGGGCAGGGCCTCGACCGCGTCGCCGGGGTCGCCCACGACGATGGCCGTGGCGAGGTCGGCGAGCGCGGCGGGGAACAGCTCGGGGGTGTCGGTGTAGAGCGTGGCGAGGGTCTGGCCCGCGCGCACGTGCTCGCCCTGGGTCACGTGCCACCGCACGCCGGCCCCGGCCTGCACCGGGTCCTCCTTGCGCGCACGACCGGCGCCGAGGCGCCAGGCGGCCATGCCGACGCCGTACGCGTCGAGCCGCGTCACGACGCCGTCGCGGACGGCGTGCACGACGTGGTGCTCCTTCGCCTGCGGCAGCGGGGCGTCGGGGTCGCCGCCCTGCGCGCGGATCATCGCCTTCCACGCGTCCATCGCGCGGCCGTCGTCGAGGGCGTCGGCGGGGTCGACGCGGTCGAGGCCCACGGCGTCGAGCATCGCGCGGGCGAGGACGACGGTGAGCTCGCGGACGTCGGACGGGCCGCCGCCGGCGAGCACCTCGAGCGACTCCGCCACCTCGATCGCGTTGCCCGCCGTGCGGCCGAGCGGGACGTCCATGGCCGTGATGAGCGCGGTGGTGTGGACGCCGGCGTCGTTGCCCAGCTCGACCATCGTCCGCGCGAGCTCGCGCGCGAGCTCCGGGTCCTTCATGAACGCGCCCGACCCGGTCTTCACGTCGAGCACGAGCGCGCTCGCGCCCTCGGCGATCTTCTTGCTCATGATGCTCGAGGCGATGAGCGGGATCGCCTCGACGGTGCCCGTGACGTCGCGCAGCGCGTAGAGCTTCTTGTCGGCCGGAGCCAGCCCGTCGCCCGCCGCGCACACGACGGCGCCGACGTCGCGCAGCTGCGCGAGCATCTCGTCGTTGGACAGCGCCGCGCGCCAGCCCGGGATCGACTCGAGCTTGTCGAGCGTGCCGCCGGTGTGGCCCAGGCCGCGTCCGGAGAGCTGGGGCACGGCGGCCCCGCAGGCGGCCACGAGCGGCGCGAGCGGCAGCGTGATCTTGTCGCCGACGCCGCCGGTCGAGTGCTTGTCGACCGTGGGGCGGTGCAGGCCGCTGAAGTCCATCCGCTCGCCGCTCGCGATCATCGCGGCGGTCCAGCGGGCGATCTCGTGGCGCGTCATACCGTTGAGCACGATCGCCATCGCGAGCGCCGACATCTGCTCGTCGGCGACGGCGCCGCGGGTGTAGGCGTCGATCACCCAGTCGATCTGAGCGTCGGTGAGCGCCCGTCCGTCGCGCTTGGCGACGATGACCTCGACCGCGGAGAAGGGCTCAACCACGGTCGCCTCCGGTGATGCGGTCGATGTCCTCGGGCCCGAAGGCGAGCGGCAGCACCGCCGTCATCGGCATCGGACCGTCGGGCGACATGACGAGGCACTGCGCCCCGCCGTTCTCCCAGAGCAGCTGACGGCAGCGGCCGCACGGCATGAGCGCGCTCCCCTGCGCGTCGACGCAGTACACCGCGACGAGCCGGCCGCCCCCGGTCGCGTGCAGCTGCGAGACCATGCCGCACTCGGCGCACAGCCCCACGCCGTACCCGGCGTTCTCGACGTTGCAGCCCACGACCACGCGCCCGTCGTCGACCAGCCCGGCCACGCCCACCGGGAAGCGGCTGTAGGGCGCGTAGGCGCGCCCCATGACCGCGACGGCGGCGTCGTGCAGGCCTTGCCAGTCGATCTCGGGCGAGGTCAATGGTCCTGACCCTTGATGTAGGGGCGTCCGTCGGCCGCCGGCATGCGCAGCCGCTGGGAGGCCAGCGAGAGGACGAGCAGCGTGGCGACGTACGGCGTCACGTAGGCGACCTGGTCGGGCAGCGTCTCGGTCGTGGCGTACCAGGCGAAGACGAGCCCGGCCACGATGAGCGCGATGATGCCCGAGCGCGACTTGCGCTGGTAGAAGAACAGCGCGGCCATGAGCACGAGCAGGACCACGACGACCAGCAGCAGCGCGTGGACGGCGAGGCCGCTGCGCAGCTGGATGGCCTGCGTGTAGCCGAAGAGCAGCGCACCGGCCGCGAGGCCGCCGACCCGCCAGTTGCCGAAGATCATGGCGGCGAGGCCGATGAAGCCCAGGCCCTGCGTCTGGCCCTCGCGGTAGATGCCGGAGAGCACGGTGGCGAGCACCGCGCCGCCGAAGCCGGCGAGGAAGCCCGACACGATCACGGCGAAGTACTTGTGGAAGTAGACGTTGACGCCGAGCGACTCCGCGGCGTGCGGCGCCTCGCCGCACGACCGGGTGCGCAGGCCGAACGACGTGCGCCACAGCACGAAGAACGTGATCGGGAGCAGGATCACCGCGATGAACGTCGTGTAGGGCACGTCGTAGGTGATCGCCCGCAGCACGCTCGCGATGTCGGAGACGAAGAACCATCCCTTGTCGGCGATGGTCTTCATCGCGTCGCTGAACCCGGGCAGCGTGAACGTCGGGATCGCCGGGATGGTCGGCGACTGCGTCGGCTGGTTGGGCCATACGAGCGTGGAGAGGTACTGCGTCGCGCCGAGGCCGAGCAGGTTGATCGCGACGCCGGACACGATCTGGTCGACGCCGAACGTGACCGTCGCGATCGCGTGGATCACGGCGCCGATGCCGCCCATCGCCGTACCGACGAGCAGGCCCCACCAGGGCCCCCACGTGGTGCCGGCCCAGCCGGCGCCCCACGTGCCGAGGATCATCATGCCCTCGAGACCGATGTTGACCACGCCCGAGCGCTCGGACCACAGACCGCCGAGACCGGCCATGCCGATCGGGATCGCGAAGCCGATGGCCGCGGCGATCGTGCCGGCGGAGTCGATCTGCTGCGCGCCGGTGACGATGCGCACGAGCGACACCACGGCGATGAGACCGCTGATGAGGACCGCGAGTCGCCAGCCGGTGAACGAGATCGTCCGCTGCTGCATCGCGAGCGGCTTGACGATGTCGCCCGGGGTGGGGAGCCCGAGCTTGGTGCCGCCGCCCTGGGGCTGCAGGTCGCTCATGCGCTCGCCCCCGCCAGGCTGGGCTCCTCGGCCGCGAGCTGTCTGCCGACCTCGCGCTGCTGCTGGCGGATGCCGTAGCGGCGCACGATCTCGTAGGCGACGACGACCGAGAGCACCGCGATGCCCTGCATGATCGTGACGATCTCCTTGGAGACGCCCTCGAGGTCGAGGATCTGGCGCGACACGTCGAGGAACGCCCACAGCAGCGCGCCGAACACGATGCCGATCGGGCTGTTGCGGCCCAGCAGCGCGATCGCGATGCCGGTGAAGCCGAGGCCCGCCGGGAAGTCGAGGTTGTAGGCGTGCGACTCGCCGAGCAGCTGCGGCAGGCCGATGAGACCGGCGACGCCGCCCGACAGCAGCATCACGTAGAGCACCATGCGCTTGGCGTCGACGCCGCTCGCGGTGGCCGCGGTCGACGACAGGCCCGACGCGCGCAGGTCGAAGCCGAAGCGGGTGCGGTTCAGCGTCCACCAGTAGCCGACGCCCACGGCGATCGCGACGACGAACATGCCGTAGACCGAGCTGGTCGCGTCCTTGAGGAACGGCAGGTTGTTGAGGAACGAGAGCCCGGGCACCTGGCCGCTCGGCCCGATGGGCGGCGTACCGATGTTGTTGCTGCCCTCGGCGAGGACGCCGAAGCGGCCCTCCGTGAGCAGGTAGGCGATGATGCCCGTCGCCACGTAGTTCAGCATGATCGTCGAGATGACCTCGCTGACGCCGCGGCGGTTCTTGAGCACCGCGGCGACGCCGGCCCACATCGCGCCCACGACCATCGCGACCACGAGGATCAGCGCGACGTGCAGGGGCGCGGGCAGGTCGACCTTGCCGCCGACGAACGCAGCGAACAGCGCGGCGAGGCGGTACTGGCCGTCGACGCCGATGTTGAACAGGTTCATCTTGAAGCCGATGGCGACGGCCACGGCGGCGATGTAGTACGTCGTCGACAGGTTGAGCGTCAGGACGAGGCTGTCGGGCTGGGTGCCGTAGTCCCACATGCTCTTGTAGACGTCCATCGGGGGATGGCCGGAGACCACGAGGATCACGGTCGTGACGGCGAGCGCGAAGAGCAGCGCCAGCACGGGCGCTGCCACCGCGAGCAGGAACTTCCTCACGACTCCCCACCTCCGGCGCCGGTCATCGCCGAGCCGAGCTGTTCGGGTGTGACGGTCTGCGGGTCGGCGTCGGCGACGAGCCGGCCGCGCAGCAGCACCTTGATGCGGTCGGACAGGCCGATGAGCTCGTCGAGGTCGGCCGAGATGAGCAGCACGCCGAGGCCCTCGGCACGCGCCCGGCGGATCTCGTCCCAGATCGCGGCCTGCGCGCCGACGTCGACCCCTCGGGTCGGGTGGGCCGCGATGAGCAGGCGCGGCTCGCCGCTCATCTCGCGGCCGACGATGAGCTTCTGCTGGTTGCCGCCCGAGAGCGCGTTGGCCATCACGTCGATGCTCGGCGTGCGGACGTCGTACTCCTCGACGATCCGCTTGGTGTCGGCCTTCGCGCCCTTGCGGTCGATGCGGATGCCCTTGGCGTTCGGCTTCTGCGTCTGGTGGCCGAGGATGCGGTTCTCCCACAGCGGCGCCTCGAGCAGCAGGCCGTGGCGGGTGCGGTCCTCGGGGATGTAGCCGATGCCGGCCTCGCGGCGCTTGCGCGTGGACCAGGAGGTGATGTCCTCGTCGCCGAGCCGCACGCTGCCGGCCGCCGGCGAGTGCATGCCCATGATGGTCTCGACGAGCTCGGCCTGGCCGTTGCCCTCGACGCCGGCGATGCCGAGCACCTCGCCCTGGTGGATGGTCAGGTCGATGCCGTCGAGCACGAGGCGGCCGTTCTCGTTGGCCAGCGTGAGCCCGGCGACGTCGAGCACGTCGATGTCGGTGACGGTCGACTCGCGCGTCTCCGGCGAGGGGAGCTCGCTGCCCACCATGAGCTCGGCGAGCTGGCGCGCGGTGACCTCGCTCGGGAGGACGGTCGTGACCGTGGTGCCGCCGCGGATGACGGTGATCTCGTCGGCGACCGAGAGGACCTCGTCGAGCTTGTGCGAGATGAAGATGACCGTGAGGCCCTCGCGCTTGAGCTCGGCGAGGGCGGAGAAGAGCTGCTCGACCTCCTGCGGCACGAGCACCGCGGTGGGCTCGTCGAGGATGATCGTGCGCGCGCCGCGGAACAGGACCTTGATGATCTCGACGCGCTGGCGGTCGCCGACGCCGATGTCCTCGACGAGAGCGTCGGGGTCGACGGTGAGGCGGTAGTCGCGGCCGATCTGCTCGATGCGCTCGCGGGCCTCCGAGAGCTTCAGCACGCCGCGCCGGGTCGGCTCGTCGCCGAGGATCACGTTCTCGAGGACCGTGAAGTTGTCGGCGAGCTGGAAGTGCTGGTGCACCATGCCGACGCCGAGCTCGATGGCGTCCGACGGCGAGCGGAGGGTGACCTCCTTGCCGTCGATCGCGATCGTGCCCGAGTCCGGGCGGTGCATGCCGTAGAGCGTCTTCATCAGCGTGGACTTGCCCGCGCCGTTCTCGCCGACGATCGCGTGAACGGTCCCACGGCGCACCACGATGTCGATGTCGTAGTTGGCGCGCACGCCCGGGAAGGTCTTCGTGATCCCCGTCAGCGCGACGGCGACGTCGCTGCCCCCGCTGGCCTCGGTGCTGATGGTGTCCTCCTGCGGTGCTCGGACAGTGCTCCGGCCCGGACGCTACCGCGTCCGGGCCGGAGCCAGGGTGCCGTTGCCGGCTGTGCCGGGAGGGTCGTCAGACCCGCCGCGTCACAGCTTGTCGGGAACCGTGACCGTCCCGGCGATGATCGCCTGGGCAGCCTCGTCGGCCTTGGCCTCGTACGGCTGGACGGCCGGGTTGGACTTCGAGTAGCCCACGCCGCCGTTCTTCAGGTCGTAGACCTGGGTGCCCGTGAGCGGGGAGCCCTTCACCGACGCCGAGATGACGTCGTAGACGGCCACGTTCACGTTCTTGAGGGCCGAGGTCAGGATGACGCTCTGGACCGCGGCGTCGGCCGACAGGTACTGGTCGGAGTCGACACCGATCGCCCAGGCGCTCGCAGCCTTCGCAGCCACGAACACGCCGCCGCCCGAGCCGCCGGCAGCGGCGTAGACGACGTCGGCACCGGCGTCGAACATGCCGGCCGCGGTGGCCTTGCCCTTGTCGGGGGCGTTGAAGCCGCTGAAGTCCGGCGGCTGGGTGAGGTACTTGTCCTGGACCGTCACGGCCGAGTTGGTGGCCTTGACGCCGGCGTCGTACCCGGCCTGGAAGGACTGGAGCAGCGGGACGTTGACGCCGCCGATGTAGCCCACGTTGTTCTTCTTGGTGGCCTGCGCCGCGATCACGCCGACGAGGTACGACGCCTGGTTGGCGGCGAAGGTCAGGTTGGCGATGTTCGGGCCGGTGACGTCGGTGCTGTCGACGATCGCGAAGTTCACCTTCGGGAACTTGGCGGACACCGTCTTGAGCGCCGGGGCGTAGGCGAAGCCGACCGCGATGATCGGGTTGTAGCCCGCCTGCGCGAGCAGGGTGAGGCGCGCGGCCTTCTGGGCGTCGGTCTCGTTCGGGACGGCCGACAGCTCCTTCGAGGTGACGCACAGCTCCTTCACGGCCTGGTCGAGACCAGCGGCCGCGGAGTCGTTGAACGACTTGTCACCACGACCACCGATGTCGTAGGCCATGCCGACCTTGACGTCGGAGGGGGTGCACGACGCCGAGCCGGAGCCGGAGCCGGAGGAGGACGGGGACGCGCTGCCACCGCCGCTGGAACTGCTGCCGCACGCCGCGAGCGCGAGCGCACCGGCCGCGATCAGCGTGGCGACCTTGAGGCCCTTGAGCAAGGGAGGACTCCTTCCATGGCACCGGCCGAACGCCGGCACGTGAGTGCTTCCAACCTAGTGGCGCGGCGGGGCCGTTCAGGACCCGGTCGGCCACCTCACGGGCCACCGAGACCGATCCGTGACCCGCGTTAACGGTCTGGACCATTTCGGTGCGATCCAGGACACACCGGCGTCATCGATGACCCGCTCCCACGAGCGCCTCACCGCCCGCTCAGGGACGGCCTGGGACGATCGGTCAGAAGACGTCGACCGGGGTGTACGTGCCCCACACCTCGCGCAGCGCGTCGGAGACCTCGCCCACGGTGGCGTGCGCCCGCAGCGCCTCGCGCATGGGGTAGAGCACGTTGTCCTCGCCGCGGGCGGCAGCGCGCAGCGCGTCGAGCGCGGCGTCGACCGCTGCCTGGTCGCGGGAGGCGCGCAGCTTCTCGAGCCGGGCGCACTGCTCGGCCTCGATGGCGGGGTCGACCCGGAGCGGCTCGTAGTGCTCCTCCTCGTCGACCGTGAACCGGTTGACGCCGACCACGACGCGCTCGCCGCCGTCGATCTGCTGCGCCACGGCGTACGCCGACCGCTCGATCTCCGACTTCTGGAAGCCCTGCTCGATCGCGGCCACCGCGCCGCCGCGGTCCTCGACCTGGCGCATGAGGTCGAGCGCCGCCGCCTCGAGCTCGTCGGTGAGCGACTCGACGACGTACGACCCCGCGAACGGGTCGACGGTGGCGGTCACGTCGGTCTCGTAGGCCAGCACCTGCTGCGTGCGCAGCGCGAGACGGGCCGCCTTCTCCGTGGGGAGCGCGATGGCCTCGTCGAAGGAGTTCGTGTGCAGCGACTGCGTGCCGCCGAGGACCGCCGCGAGGCCCTGCACGGCGACGCGCACGAGGTTGACCTCGGGCTGCTGCGCCGTGAGCTGCACGCCCGCGGTCTGGGTGTGGAACCGCAGCATGAGCGACTTCGGGTTCTTCGCCCCGAACTCCTCCTTCATCACACGCGCCCAGATCCGGCGCGCGGCACGGAACTTCGCGACCTCCTCGAGGATGGTCGTCCGGGCGACGAAGAAGAACGCGAGCCGCGGCGCGAACTCGTCGACGTCCATGCCCGACGCGACGGCGGCGCGCACGTAGGCGATGCCGTCGGCGAGGGTGAAGGCGACCTCCTGCGCGGGCGTCGCCCCGGCCTCGGCCATGTGGTAGCCCGAGATCGAGATGGTGTTCCACTTGGGGATCTCGGCGCGGCAGTAGCCGAAGATGTCGGTGATCAGGCGCAGCGAGGCGGCCGGCGGATAGATGTACGTGCCGCGGGCGATGTACTCCTTGAGCACGTCGTTCTGGATCGTGCCGGTGAGCGCGGTCGCAGGCACGCCCTGCTCCTCGGCCACGAGCTGGTAGAGGAGCAGCAGCACGGCGGCAGGGGCGTTGATGGTCATCGACGTCGACACCTCGCCGAGCGGGATGCCACCGAAGAGGACGCGCATGTCCTCGATCGAGTCGATCGCGACACCGACCTTGCCGACCTCGCCGGACGCCAGCGGGTGGTCGGAGTCGTAGCCCATCTGCGTGGGCAGGTCGAACGCCACGGAGAGGCCGGTCGTGCCGGCGGCGATGAGCTGCAGGTAGCGCTGGTTGCTCTCGGCCGCGGTGCCGAAGCCGGCGTACTGGCGCATCGTCCAGGGCTTGCCGGTGTACATGGTCGGGTAGACGCCGCGCGTGAAGGGGTACGCGCCGGGCTCGCCGAGGGCGGTCGCGGGGTCCCACCCGTCGAGGGCGGACGGCCCGTAGACGGGCTCGAAGGGCAGACCGGACTCGGTGTGGCGCGCCATGGTGGTCCTCTCCTGTGCGACAAGGGAACGCTAGCGGGGCGGAGGTGCCCCAGACCGCCCCGGAGGGCGGTTGTGAGGGCCCGCACATGCCGTGGGGCGGGACACGCCGCCGGCCGGGTTACCCTCGACCCGTGCGCGCGCTCCGAGGCGCGGTCGCCGCAGCAGCGCTGACCGCCGCCGTCCTGATCCCGACGTCCGCGGCCCAGGCCGCGGTCACCGGCGACCCGGTGGGCGGACCGGAGATGGGCTCCGCCGGCATCGTCATGAAGCCCGGCCCCGGCACCTCGCAGCTGCCCAAGATCGACGCCGACGCCTGGGTGCTCGCCGACATCACCACGGGCCAGGTCCTGGCCGCCAAGGCCCCGCACAAGAAGGTGCTCCCGGCGAGCACGCTGAAGACGCTCACCGCCGTCACGCTCATGCCGGTGCTCCCCAAGGACCAGGTCGTCACGATCACCGACGACGTCCCCCGCGCCGACGGCAGCCACGTCGGCCTGGTGAGCGGGGCGACGTACACGGTGTGGGACCTCTGGCACGGGCTCCTGCTGCCCAGCGGCAACGACGCCGCGGCCGCGCTCGCCGACGCCAACGGCGGGATGGCGCCGACCGTGCGAGCGATGCAGGCCAAGGCGATCGAGCTCGGCGCCCTGGACACGTCCGTGCACAACGACAGCGGCCTCGACCACCCGAAGCAGTTCACCAGCGCCTACGACATGGCGCTCTTCGCCCGTGCGGCGATGTCGAACCCCGACTTCGCGACGGTCACGAAGACGATCAGCTACGACTTCCCGGGCAAGGCCGCGAAGGCCGGCGCGAAGCGCTCGACGTACAAGATCTACACGCAGAACCGGCTGCTGCTGCACGACTTCCCGGGCACGGTCGGCGGCAAGACCGGCTTCACCTCGCTCGCGCACCGCACGTTCTGGGGTGCTGCCGAGCGCGGCGGCCACACCCTCGTCGTCACGCTCTTCCAGGTGAAGCAGCCGACCGAGCAGGCCGCGAAGGCGCTGCTGTCGTGGGGCTTCGCGAACCGCACGAAGGTCGAGCCCGTGGGCACCCTGGTCGACCCGACCCAGCCCTCCGCCGAGCCGACCGCCGGCGACGCATCGCCGAGCACCGCCGCGGCCGGGGCTGGCGCGAACGGCACGTCGGCGATCGGCGCGGGCACCACGGCCGTCTCCCTCGGGAGCACGGCGCGCACGCTGCTGATCCCCGTCGTCGTGATCGCCGTGGTGGCCGGTCTGGTGTGGTGGTTCCTGCGCCGCCGGTCGCGCCGTCCCAGCACCTCGGGCCCGGTGCTGCTGACCGCACCCGCTCCCGACTCGACCCCGGTCGTGGTCCTGCCGGTCGTCTCCCCCGACGACACCGCCCCGGTGCCGGTCGTGCGCACGTCGCCGCCTGCTCCTGCTGCCCCGGCTGCGCCTCCCGCCGCTGCGGTGGAGGAGCCGGCCGAGCCGGCGCCGTCCCCATCGCCGCAGGAGCCCCCGGCTCCGCGGCCGCGTCCCGAGACCAGCGGCAACGTGCGGATCGTGCGCCCGGGCCAGGGCGGCACCGAGCGCTGACGGTCCGGTCGCGTCAGCGACCGAGCGGGAAGGCGCGGCGCGGGTGCCAGACCCCGCCCTCGTGGGAGTAGAGGACGATCTCGTCCACCGGGAAGTCGGCGGCGTACGCCGCGAGCTCGGACTCCGCCCGGTCGAGCACGTCGTCGGGCAGGTCGTGGGCCACGGTGACGTGCGGGTGGTACGGGTGCTCGAGCTCGCGCACGAGCGGGCCGCGGCGTACCGCCGCCTCGAGCTGCTCGCAGCCGCTGATGCCGGCCGAGAGCGCGACGAAGACCACCGGCGACACCGGGCGGAACGTCGCCGTGCCGCGCAGGCGCACCTCGAACGGCTCGACCGAGGCCGCCGCGGCGGCGAGGTGCTGCGCGACGTCGTCGAGCCGGTCGTCGTCGACCCGCGTGGGCGGCAGGACGGTGATGTGCGCCGGGATGGCCGAGGCCTGCGGGTCGCCGAGGTCGGCGCGCCAGCGCTCGAGCTCCGCGCCCCACGGGTCGGGCACCGCGACGGCGACCCCGATGAGCGAGCTCACCCGAGGCCGACCGGCACGAGCCCGAGCCGGTCGTAGGCGGCGGCCAGCGTGCCCGCTGCCACCTCCCGCGCCTTCGCGGCGCCGGAGTCCATCAGGCGGTGCAGCTCGGCCGGGTCGCCCATGAGCTCGCCGACGCGCGTCGCGAACGGCTCCGCGAACGCGACGACGGCGTCGGCGGTGTCGGTCTTGAGCGCGCCGTACCCCTTGCCGTCGTAGTCCTTGACCACGGTGTCGACGTCGCGGCCGCTGAACGTCGCGAGGATCGTGAGCAGGTTGGAGACGCCCGGCTTGGTGACGGGGTCGAAGCGCACCTCGGTCTCGCTGTCGGTGACCGCCGACTTGATCCGCTTGGTGATGACCTTGGTGTCGTCGAGGAGGAACACCGCGCCGTTGGGCAGCGACTTGCTCATCTTCGCCGTCGGGTCCTGCAGGTCGACGATCTTCGCGGTGTCCTTGACGATGAAGGGCTTGGGCACCGTGAAGGTCTGGCCGTAGCGGGAGTTGAAGCGCTGCGCGAGGTCGCGGGTGAGCTCGAGGTGCTGGCGCTGGTCCTCGCCGACCGGGACCGCCTCGGCCTGGTAGAGCAGGATGTCGGCCACCTGCAGGACCGGGTAGGTGAACAGCCCGACCGAGGCGTGGTCGGCGCCCCCGCGCGCGGACTTGTCCTTGAACTGCGTCATGCGCGAGGCCTCGCCGAAGCCGGTGAGGCACTGCATGACCCAGCCGAGCTGCGCGTGCTCGGGCACGTGGCTCTGGACGAACAGGGTCGAGCGGCCCGGGTCGACGCCGGCGGCGAGGAGCTGCGCGTAGGCCAGCAGGGTGTTGTGCCGGAGGGCGACCGGGTCCTGCTCGACGGTGATCGCGTGCAGGTCGACGACCATGTAGAAGGCGTCGTAAGAGTCCTGCAGGGCGACCCAGTGGCGGACGGCGCCGAGGTAGTTCCCGAGCTGGAAGGAGCCAGCGGTCGGCTGGATCCCGGACAGGGCGCGTGGGGCGGTCATGCGGAGGATTCTCCCATCGGCTCCCCCTCGTCCGACGACCCGGTTACGGCGCCCCGGACGACCTTGATCCGCGAGGCCCTGCGGCCGTCGAGCTCGGTCACGGTCAGCGTGTGCCCGTCGACCGCGACCGACTCCCCCACCTCGGGCAGCCGGCCGAGCTCGGCCACGACGAAGCCGGCGACCGTCTCGTAGGGACCCTCGGGCAGCTCGAACCCGACCTCGTCGGCGAAGTCCTCGAGGTTGAGCAGGCCGTCGACCTCGACGACGCCGTGCGTGCTGCGGTCGACGCGCTCCTCGACGTCGTACTCGTCGCGGATGTCGCCCACGAGCTCCTCGACGAGGTCCTCGAGCGTGACGATGCCGTCGGTGCCGCCGTACTCGTCGACCACGATCGCGAGGTGCACGCCCGCCGAGCGCATCTCGAACATGGCCGGCAGCACGCGCTTGCTCCCCGGCATGAACAGCACCTCGCGCACGAGGTCCTCGAGCCGGATCCCGCGGTCGGCGACGTCGGGGGCGAGGATGTCGCGGATGTGCACGAAGCCGATGACGTCGTCCTGCGAGCCGCGGAAGACGGGGTAGCGCGAGTGCGGCAGGTCGACCACGACCCGGGCCGCCTTGTACGCCGGCAGCGTGGAGTCGAGGAACTCGACCTCCGTGCGCGGCACCATCACCTCGCGCAGCTCGCGCTCGCCGGCGTCGAACACGTCGTCGATGAGCTCGCGCTCCTGCGGGGTCAGCGTCGCCTGGGTGGCGACCATGCCGCGCAGCTCCTCCTCGGTGATGACCTCCTTGTTGGCGCGCGGGTCGCCGCCGAGCAGCCGGACCATCACGTCGGTGGAGACCGACAGCAGCCAGATGAACGGGCGCGAGACGCGGGCCAGCCAGTCGACCATGCCGGCCACCGCGACGGAGATCGCCTCCGCGCGCTGCAGGCCGATGCGCTTGGGCGTCAGCTCGCCGAGCACGAGGGAGATGTAGACCAGCAGGACCGTCACGAGCAGGAAGGCGACCGTGTCGGCCGCCCCCTGGGACAGGCCCAGGTCGACGAGCAGCGGCGCTACCTGCGGGGCCATCTGCGAGGCGCCGAAGCCGGCGGACAGGAACGCGGCCATCGTGACGGCCAGCTGGACCGCCGCGAGGAAGCGGTTGGGGTCGTGGACCAGCCGGGAGAGCCGCTCGCCCTTCTTGCCCCGCTCGACGGCCAGGCGCTGCACCTGGCTCTCGCGGAGCGAGACCAGGGCGATCTCCGCCGCGGCGAAGAAGCCGCCGAGCAGCGTGAAGGCGAGCACGACGAGCAGGTTGACCAGGAAGTCGTTCATCGACGGCGTCCCCGTGGCGGCATGACCTGATCCTAGGGACCGACGGCCGGGCCGGGGTGTCCGCGCCACCTCGCGGCCGCACAGGTACCGTCGAGAGCGATGAGCAGCACCAGCAACCCCCGCGGCCGGCTGGACCCGGAGCACCGCGCGCGCTCGTGGCAGCGCCTGCGCGACGGCGTCGACGTCCTGGTGGTCGGCGGCGGCGTGACCGGCTGCGGCGTGGCCCTCGACGCCGCGCTGCGCGGGTTCTCCGTGGGGCTGGTCGAGCAGCGCGACTTCGCGGCCGGCACCTCGAGCCGGTCGAGCAAGCTCGTGCACGGCGGCCTGCGCTACCTCGAGCAGCTCAACGTCGCGCTCGTCCGCGAGGCCCTGCGCGAGCGGGCGCTGCTCCTCGACCACCTCGCCCCGCACCTCGTGCGGCCGCTCCCCTTCCTCTACCCGCTCGCCCACCGGATCTGGGAGCGCCCGTACGTCGGCGCCGGCCTGACGCTCTACGACACGCTCGGCGGGCTGCAGCCGTCGGTGCCCCGGCACAGCCACCTGTCGCGGTCCGCCGCGCTGCGCGCCTTCCCGTCGCTGCGCCCGGAGACGGTCGCGGGCGCGATCCGCTACCACGACGCGCAGGTCGACGACGCGCGGCACACGCTCGAGCTCGCGCGCACGGCCGCGGCCCACGGCGCCGCGCTCGTGTCGGCCGCGAAGGTCTCCGAGATCGTGCGCGAGGGCGACCAGGTAGTCGGCGCCCGCGTCTCCGACGCCACGACCGGCGAGACGCACGACGTCCCCGCGCGGGTCGTCGTCAACGCGACCGGGGTATGGGCCGGCGTCACCGAGCAGCTGGCAGGCGTCGAGACGCCGATCCGGATGCGGCCGAGCAAGGGCGTGCACATCGTCGTACCCGGCGACCGGATCGACGCGTCGCTGGCGCTCATCACCAAGACGCGGACCTCGGTGCTCTTCGTCCTGCCGTGGGGGCGCTCGTGGGTCATCGGCACGACCGACACCGCCTGGCACCACGGCTTCGCGCACCCCTCGGCCACGCACGCCGACCTCGCCTACCTGCTCGAGCAGGCCAACGCGGTCCTCACCTCCGACCTCGACGAGACCGACGTCATCGGCCTGTACGCCGGGCTGCGCCCGCTCGTCGACACCGAGGGGCTCTCGGAGTCGGAGATCTCGCGCGAGCACACCGTTCGCCGACCGCTGCGCGGCCTCGTGACGGTGGCGGGCGGCAAGTACACGACGTACCGCGTCATGGCGGAGGACACGGTCGACGCCTGCGGCGAGGACCTGTTCCCCGGCCGCCCCGACCTGATGCCGCCGTCGCGGTCGGCCGACGTGCCGCTCGTCGGCGCGTGCGAGCCCGCCGAGCTGCTGACCGAGCTCGCCGGCTCGCCCGGCACCGAGAACATCAGCGCCGAGCACCTCGACCGGCTCGCGCACCGCTACGGCCGGCTGCTGCCCGAGCTGCTGCTGCACCTCGACGACGAGCCCGACCTCGCGCAGGAGGTGCCTGGCGGCGCGGGCACGCTCGCCGTCGAGGTCGTGCACGCCGCGACCCACGAGGGCGCGCTGCACGTCGAGGACGTCCTCACCCGGCGCACCCGCCTCTACCTCGAGGCCGGCGACCGCGGGCTGGTCGCGGCACGCGTGGTCGCGCACCTCATGGGCGACGCGCTCGGCTGGGACGAGCAGCGGCGCACCGAGGAGGTGTCGCGCTACCAGCGACGTGTCGCGGCCGAGCTCGACGCGCAGGCGGCTCCCGACGACGCCGCCGCGGCCGCGATCCGCGAGCGCGTGAGCGACCCCCGGATCGGCTGAGAGCCACCCTCCCCGGGTGACGTCGGAACCACGATTCCGGCATCGCGGAGCCAACTGAGGTAAGTCTCGCCTTACCTTGCGCCGCAAGGGATCTCGCGATGTGGATCTTCTTCGTCATTCTTCACACCACATCTGCGCGAAATGCCTACCTGCGCCGTGGAGCGGTCGCTATGGTCCGCTCACGAGGCACTGCTTCGACCGCGCACCACGTACAGCGGAGGTGGCCGCATGACCCTGGGACAGGACGCGCCGGCATCGCCGGAGACCGACGACCTCGCCCAGCTGCTCCGGGATCCTGAGATCCGCAGCTCGCTCGCCATGCTGGTCGCCAACGCGCCCACCCTGGCGGCCCTCACGACGATGGGGACGGCGCTCCTCGCGCGCGGCCCCGAGATCGTCGACAACGTCAACTCGATGGTGCTGCAGGCACGTGGCCCGCTCGGGGAGACCACCGGTGGCCAGCGCCTCACGACCGCCGTCGGCGCGCTGGCCGACATCGCCCCGCTCGCGCAGCCGCTGGCCGCGCGCAGCGAGGTCATCACCGAGTTCCTCGACTCCAAGATCCTGCAGCCCGAGATCGTCGACATCGTCGGCCGCCTCGGCGAGGCCGCGATGCACGCCGACGAGGCGACCCGCGGGAGGAAGGCCGAGGTCGGCGGCGTCTTCGCGCTGCTGCGCGAGCTCAAGGACCCGCGGGTCCAGGAGACGCTCGCGTTCCTCGTCGAGTTCGCCAAGTACTTCGGCACGTCGCAGTCCGGCCAGTCGGCTCCCGCGAGCCCTCCGGCGTCCTCGTGACGCCTCCCTGCCCCACCACCCTCCCGTCGGCGGCCGCGGCCGTCGGCACGACCCGCCTCGAGGAGGCATCGTGACGTCCGTGCTGTGGTTCCAGGGCGGCGCCTGCAGCGGCAACACCATGTCGTTCATCAACGCGTCGGAGCCGTCGGTGGTCGACCTGATCGTCGACTACGGGCTCGAGATCGTGTACCACCCCACGCTGTCGATGGAGATCGGCAAGGTCGCCCAGGACCTGTTCTGGTCCTACGCCAAGGGCGAGAAGGAGATCGACATCTTCGTCTACGAGGGGTCGGTGATCCTCGGGCCCGAGGGCAGCGGCCGCTTCGACATGTTCGCCGGGCGACCGATGAAGGAGTGGGTCGAGGAGATCGCGCCCAAGGCCGGCATCGTCGTCGCGATCGGCGACTGCGCGACGTGGGGCGGGCTCCCCGCCGTACCGCCGAACCCGAGCGACTCGCACGGCCTGCAGTTCGACCGCGGCGGCAAGCGCGGCGGCTTCCTCGGCCCGGACTTCGTGTCCAAGCTGGGCCTGCCCGTGATCAACATCCCCGGCTGCCCCGCGCACCCCGACTGGATCAGCCAGATCCTCGTGGCGCTCGCCGCCGGGCGCGTCGGCGACCTCGCGCTCGACGAGCTGCAGCGCCCGAGCACGTTCTTCACCGCGTTCACCCAGACCGGCTGCACCCGCGTGCAGTTCTACGCCTACAAGCAGGACCCGCCGAGCTTCGGCCAGGGCACCCGCACGGGATGCCTGTTCTACGAGTACGGCTGCCGCGGCCCGATGACGCACTCGTCGTGCAACCGCATCCTGTGGAACCGGCAGTCGTCCAAGACGCGCGCCGGCATGCCGTGCACCGGCTGCACCGAGCCCGGGTACCCGCACGGCGACCTCGCCGTCGGCACGGTGTTCAAGACGCGGAAGATCGCCGGCGTCATCCCGGCCGAGGAGCCCACCGGCATGGACCCCGCGTCCTACATGGCGCTCGCGAGCGTGTCTCGCGCCGTCGCCCCCGACTGGTCCAAGAAGGACATGTTCGTCGTCTGACGAGCCCGAGCGATTGGCGAGGAGAGCACCGAGCATGACCACGATGGACCTGAACGTCAGCCCGCTCGGGCAGGTCGAGGGCGACCTCGACGTCCGTGTGACGATCACCGACGGCGTCGTCACCGACGCCTGGACCGAGGCCGCGATGTTCCGCGGCTTCGAGATCATCCTGCGCGGCAAGGACCCGCAGGCCGGCCTCATCATGACGCCGCGCATCTGCGGCATCTGCGGGGGCAGCCACCTCTACAAGGCCTGCTACGCGCTCGACACCGCGTGGGGCACGTACGTGCCGCCGAACGCCACGCGCGTGCGCAACCTGGGCCAGATCACCGAGACGCTGCAGAGCGTGCCGCGCTACTTCTACGCGATCATGGGGCCCGACCTCACGGCCGCGCAGTACGCCGGTGCCCCGCTGTACGAGGAGGCGGCCCGCCGCTTCGCGCCGTACGTCGGCACCAGCTACCAGAAGGGCGTCACGCTCTCCCAGCTGCCGGTCGAGGTCTACGCGATCTTCGGCGGGCAGTGGCCGCACTCGTCGTTCATGATCCCGGGCGGCGTGATGAGCGCCCCGACGCTGTCGGACATCACGCGCTCGCACGCGATCCTCGACCACTGGGCTCGCGAGTGGCTCGAGGGCGACTGGCTCGGCTGCTCGGTCGACCGCTACCTCGAGATCAAGACGTGGGAGGACTTCCTCGCCTGGTGCGACGAGAACGAGTCGCAGCACAACAGCGACCTCGCGTTCTTCACCCGCTGGGCGCAGCAGATCGGGCTGGACACCTACGGCCAGGGCTACGGCAACTTCCTGGCGACGGGAACCTTCCTCAACCCCGAGCTGTACACGAACCCGACCGTCGAGGGCCGCAACGACGCCCTGATGTCGCGCTCGGGCATCTACGCCGGCGGCCAGTACTACGACTTCGACCACCTGCGGGTGAGCGAGGACATCACGCACTCGTTCTTCCGCGGCGAGGGCTCGCGCCACCCGTGGGAGGGGGTCACCGACCCGATCGATCCCGAGGAGGGTCGCAAGCAGGGCAAGTACACGTGGGCGAAGTCGCCGCGGTACGACGTCCCCGGCCTCGGCCACGTGCCGCTCGAGGTCGGCCCGCTCGCGCGCCAGATCATGGCCAACCGGCCCGACGCGGCGCCGCACCAGGACTCCGACGGCTTCGTCGCCGACATGATCGCGAAGGCGGGCGTCAACGTGATGACGCGCGTGCTCGCGCGCATGCACGAGGAGGCCAAGTACTTCCGCTACGCCAAGAAGTGGCTGGCGGAGATCGACCTGCACGACGACTTCTACAAGAAGCCGGCCGAGCCGCAGTCGGGCAAGGGCTTCGGCTCGACCGAGGCCGCGCGAGGAGCGCTCTCGGACTGGATCGTCATCGAGGACGGCAAGATCGCCAACTACCAGGTGATCACGCCGACGGCGTGGAACATCGGGCCGCGCGACGGCGCGGAGAACCACGGCCCCATGGAGAAGGCGTTCATCGGCGCTCCGGTCGAGAACCCCGACTTCCCGGTCGAGCTCGCGCAGGTGGCGCACTCGTACGACTCCTGCCTGGTCTGCACGGTGCACGCGTACGACGGCAAGACCGGCAAGGAGCTGGCGCAGTTCCGCATGGGCGGCGGCTGATCTGGCCCGTTCGCCCCACGCACGACGAGGGACCCCGGCACGCTGGTGCCGGGGTCCCTCTCACCCCGGAGGAGGACAGGTGCTCGAGCCGCCCGCCACCGACACGCTCGTCGTCGGCTGCGGCAACCTGCTGCGCGGCGACGACGCCGCGGGGCCGGTGCTCGTGCGCGTGCTCGCCGACCGCGACCTGCCCGAGGGCGTGCGGCTCGTCGACGGCGGCACCGCGGGGATGGACGTCGCCTTCGCCATGCGGGGAGCGCGCCGGGTGATCCTCGTCGACGCCTCGAACGTCGGCGTCGAGCCGGGCGTGGTGCACCGCGTGCCGGGCAGCGAGCTCGTCGACCTGACCCCGCCCGAGGGGAACCTGCACCGCTTCACGTGGGACCAGGCGCTGGGGTTCGCCCAGTGGCTGCTCAAGGACGAGTACCCCGACGACGTCACGGTCTACCTGGTCGAGGGTGCGTCGTTCGACGTGGGCGCTCCCCTGTCGCCGGAGGTCGAGGCCGCCGTCGAGCGGATCGCCGACGCCATCGAGGCGGACCTGCGATGACCGAGCAGCGGCAGCGCCGGCCGTACGTCGAGGAGGCCCTGTCGGCCGACGCCGTGGTCGTCGAGGAGCACGGCCGCTGGATCGTCTACCTCGACGTGGTCCTCGCGAGCGGCGCCGTACGACGCAAGGTCGCCGACGAGCACGACGAGCGCCGCGCGCAGCAGTCGGCGCGGATCATCGAGCACAACGCGCGCCGCTGCATCCCGCGGCTGGTCACGCGCGACCCGTCGGAGTTCCTCCCGCCGCACCGCATCGACCACCGTCCCGTCGACGAGACAGACGGCAGCACCGATCCCGACCGAGGAGACCAGTGATCCTGAACGTCCCCCGTCCCCAGCCGCTCGGCGCGCTCCCCTGGCCCGCGGGCATGCTGCTGGTGCCCGACGGACCCGGCTCCGCCGAGACGGCGGCGGCGCTCGCGGTGGGCACCGAGCCCACCGAGTGGCCGGCGTCGCTGGCGCACGTGCGGCTCGCGCTCGACGGCGACGTCGAGGGCGCGGCCGCCGCGGTCGACGGCGACGACGACGTCGCGCGCTACAACCGCGCGGTGCTCGTGGGCGGCGACGAGGCGTGGGCCGACCTCGTGGCGCGGACGTCGGGCGAGCTCGGCGCGCTCGCGCGCACGGCCGCGTTCAGCGTCGGGATGCTCGACGAGCCGCCGGCCACCGACGAGGCGACCGGCGAGGTCGCGGCCACGATCGGCAGCGCGCGCGCCGCGTGGGCCCTCGAGCAGGGCGACGTCGTCGGCGCGAGCCAGGAGCTCGACGCCGCAGCCGGCCTCGCCTCCGACGGCGGGGCGCCGCTGCTGGCGGCCTCCCTGCGGCTCACCCGCTCCGAGGTCCTGCGCGAGGGCCTCGGCGACCCCGTGGCCGCGGCGAACGAGGCCGACGCCGCCATCAAGGCGCTGCCGCTCTCGGCCCCCACCGAGCTGCGCGCCGAGCTGCAGGTGGCGCGCGCCCTCGCACGTCAGGAGCTCGCGGGCGACAACAAGGGCGCGCTGCTGGCGGTGGTCGCCGACCTGACCGAGGCCGTGAAGGTGCTGCGCGAGGACAGCCACCCCGAGCTGTTCGCCGTCATCAACCAGCAGCTCGCCCTGGCCTACCTGATGATGCCGATGGGCGACGACGGCGACCGGATCCGGCTCGGCGTCGCCGTCACGTCGCTGCGGGCGGCGCTGCGCGTGTTCACGCCGCAGACCCACCCCGGCGCCTGGGCGACCACCCAGGTCAACCTCGCGAACGCGCTGCAGTACCTGCCGAGCGCGCACCAGGAGAGCAACCTCGACGAGGCGGTGCAGCTCTACGAGGAGGTGCTCTCCTACCGCGACGAGCAGGTCGACCCCGTCGGAGTCGCGCGCATCCTCACCAACCAGGCCAACGCGCTCGGGCACCTCGGCGTGCTCGACGACGCGACCGAGCGGCTCGAGCACGCACGACGGCTGTTCGCCTCCGCCGGCGACGAGGGCGGCGTGCAGGCCGTCGACGAGCTGCTCGCCGAGGTCGCCGAGGCGCGCGCACGGCGGGACGGTGCGTGATGGAGCCCTACCTGCGCCAGCAGTTCGACCTCCTGCTCCAGGAGGCGACCGGCAACTACGTCGAGCGCATCGTCCACCGGTGCGGCGGCCCGGAGGTCGCGCTCGCCCGGCTCACCGCCGACCCGGAGTCCGACGGCGTCTGGGTGTCGGAGTTCGTCGACGTGTTCTTCGAGGAGCACCTGCTCGACACGACGTCGGGCGCCTGCTTCGTGCTCGACGCCCTCGAGCGCCGCACGGTGCCCGCCGACCCGGGCGGCCCGGTGGCGGAGGTGCTCGCCCGCCTGGCGCGCGCCGCCTTCGCCGACCTGCTCGTCCGCCAGTCCTCCCAGCTCATCCAGCGCACGATGGCCTTCCAGCCATGACCCGCACCCGGAGGTCACGATGACCGCGATCGACGACGCCACCGGCAACGAGACCCTCGAGGTCGAGGAGCCCACGTTCGAGGACCTCGCCGCCCGGGTCGACCAGCTGCGCGACCGGGTGCGCCACAGCGAGGAGCAGGCCCTGCTCGAGGAGACCCTCGAGGCGATCACCGAGTTCAACCGCGCGGGGCTCGTCGAGCTCGTGCAGGTGCTGCGCGCGGACCCGCGCGGCGAGGAGCTGCTCTTCTCGGCCGTCGACCGTCCCGAGGTGATGGCGCTGCTCGTCGCGCACGGCATCGTGCGCGTCGACCGCACGATGGAGGTGCTGCGCGTCGTCGACCAGCTCCGCCCCTACCTGGCGGCGAGCTCGGTGCAGCTCGACGTGACGAGGGTCGACGGCGACACGGCGTACGTCACCTTCGGCACCGGCTGCCAGGCGCCCACCCCGGCTCTGCGCGCCGAGGTGCTCGAGGCGCTCGGGGCGCGGATGCCCAGCGGCGTGACCGTGGTCGAGGAGCAGGCGTCGTCGGGCGGGGCCTTCGTGCCGCTGACGTCGTTGCGCGTGGGGCCGCCGGCGTGAGTCCCCGCCCGGTGCTCCGCCTCGGCGGGGCCTCCCCCGGCGCGCTCGCGCTGCCGCCCGCGGCGGCCGAGCCCGGGCTGATGTACGCGCCTCGCGGCGTCTGGACCGACGGCGAGCGGGTCATCGTCGCCGACACCGGCAACCACCGCGTGCTGCTGTGGCGGTCGTGGCCGACCCAGGACGGTGCCCCGGCCCACGTCGTGCTCGGGCAGCCGGACCTGTTCTCCGAGGGTCCGGCCGCGGGCGGCACCGACCGTCGGCGCGGCCTCAACCTGCCGACCGGCGTCGACGTCGTCGACGGCGACCTGGTCGTGGCCGACGCGTGGCACCACCGGCTGCTGCGCTGGGACGGCGTGCCCGACGAGGACTTCGCGGCTCCGGCGCAGGTGCTCGGGCAGCCCGACCTCGAGTCGGTCGAGCCCAACCGCGGCGGGGACCCGGGCGCCACGTCGTTCTACTGGCCGTTCGGGTTCGGCGTGGTGGCGGGCACGTTCTGGGTCGCCGACACGGGCAACCGCCGCGTGCTCGGCTGGCGCGGCACCGCGTTCCCCGAGCACGAGCGCCCGGCCGACATCGTGCTCGGCCAGTCGTCGGCCACGTCGCGCGACGACAACCGCGGCGAGGTGCTCGGGCCGGCCGGCTTCCGGTGGCCGCACGCCGTGACGGGCGACGAGCGCACGCTGTACGTCGCCGATGCCGGCGACCACCGCGTCGTGGGCTTCACGCCGCCGCCCCACGCCGACCGCGAGCCCGACCTCGTGCTCGGGCAGCCCGACTTCGCGACGATGGCGGAGTTCAAGAACCGGCCGCAGGGCGCGTCGCGCATGCGCTTCCCGTACGCCGTGGCGCTGCACGGCGGCTCCCTCGTCGTGGCCGACACGTCGAACAACCGCGTGCTGCTGTGGGACGACGCGCCGCGCACGGGTGCCGGAGCCCCCGCCGACACCGTGCTCGCGCAGCCCGACATGGACGCCAACGGCGAGAACCGCTGGGACGCCGTGCTCGACGACTCGCTGTGCTGGCCCTACGGCCTCTCGGTCGCGGGCGCCTGCTCGCGGTCGCCGACTCGGGCAACAATCGGGTCATGGTCTGGGACCTCGGGTGAGGGTGCGGCGGTCGGTGCGCGTCACCGGCGTCGTGCAGGGCGTCGGCTTCCGCCCGTACGTCTACGCGCTCGCCACCTCGCTCGGCCTCGCCGGCCACGTGGGCAACGACGACCGCGGGGTCTTCGTCGAGATCGAGGGCGACGAGACTGACGTCGCGGAGTTCCTGCGGCGACTGCCGACCGAGGCGCCGCCGCTCGCCTCGGTCGAGACCGTCGCCACCGCGGAGGCGGAGCCGCTCGGGGAGCACGGCTTCGTCGTCGTCGAGAGCCATGACGGCGGAGGCACCGACGTCGCGCTGATCCCTCCCGACACCGCGGTGTGCCACCTGTGCCTGTGGGAGGTCGAGGATCCCGCGGACCGGCGCTACCGCTACCCCTTCACCGCGTGCACCTTCTGCGGTCCGCGCTACACCATCGTGACGGGGCTGCCCTACGACCGGCCGTTCACGACCATGGCGGCGTTCCCGCTCTGCCCGCAGTGCCAGGCGGAGTACGACGACCCCGCGGACCGACGCTTCCACGCTCAGCCCACCGCGTGCCCGACGTGCGGGCCGCAGCTGTGGTTCCGCCGCCGCGACGACACGGAGCCGAGCGCGCACCGCGACGAGGCTCTCGCTGCGGCGATCGAGGTGCTGCACGACGGGGGCATCGTCGCCGTGAAGGGCCTCGGCGGCTATCACCTCGCGTGCGACGCCTCCCAGCCTGCGGCCGTCGCCGAGCTGCGGCGGCGCAAGCAGCGCGGGGACAAGCCCTTCGCCGTGATGGTCCGCCGGGAGGGGATCGCCGGAGGCTTCGTTCACATGGGAGGTGGCGTCGGACCCGCTCTCGTGTCGCCGGAGGCGCCGATCGTGCTGGCGAACCGCGGCTATCCGAACGCACAGTGGTCGGCCATGATGGCGGCCGCGGCGCCCGGGGTCGCCACGATCGGGGTGATGCTGCCGTACACGCCGCTGCACCACCTGCTGTTCGCCCGGCACCCGCTGCTCGACCGCGAGCCGCTGCGGGCGCTGGTCATGACCAGCGGCAACCTCAGCGACGAGCCGCTGTGCATCGACCCCGACGAGGCCGACGAGCGGCTGGCGCATCTCGCCGACGCGTTCCTGCACCACGACCGGCCGATCCACGTCTCGTGCGACGACTCGGTCGTGCGCGTCGTCGGCGACGACCTGCAGCCCGTGCGCCGCAGCCGAGGCTTCGCGCCGCTGCCGGTGCGGCTGCCGCTCGAGGCCCCGCCCGTGCTCGCCGTCGGCGGGGAGCTCAAGGCTGCGGTGTGCGTGGCGTCGGGACGGCGCGCGTGGTTGAGCCAGCACGTCGGCGACGTCGGCAACCTCGAGACGCTCACGATGCTCGCGCGCACGCAGGCGACGCTCTCGTCGCTGGTGCGGGTCGAGCCCGAGCTCGTCGTGGCCGACAAGCACCCGGCGTACCTCTCGCGGTCGTGGGCCGAGCGGTACGCCGAGGAGCACGGGGTGCCGCTCGTGACGGTGCAGCACCACCACGCGCACCTCGCGTCGCTCCTCGCCGAGCACGCGGTCGACCCCGACGAGCCGGTGCTCGGCGTGGTCTTCGACGGCACCGGCTACGGCAGCGACGAGAGCATCTGGGGCGGCGAGCTGCTGCTCGGGTCGTACCGCTCGGTGCAGCGCGTCGGGCACCTGCGGCCGGTCCCGCTGCCCGGCGGCGACGCGGCGGTCCGTCGACCGGCGCGCACGGCGCTCGCGCACCTGCACGAGGCCGGGCTGCCGTGGGACGACGACCTCGCGCCGGTCGCGGCCGCCGAGCCGGGCGAGCTCGCGGCGGTCGGGAGCATGGTGCGGTCGGGCTTCGGGTGCACCCCCACGACGAGCATGGGCCGGCTCTTCGACGCCGTCGCGAGCCTGCTCGGCGTGCGCCAGAGCGTCGACTACGAGGGCCAGGCGGCGATGGAGCTCGAGGCCCTGGTCGGGGCCGCCGAGGGCCCCTCGTGGAGCCTGCCGGTGCGCGACCGCGACGGGATCCTCGAGCTCGACCCGCGGCCGGTCGTGGCCGCTGCGACGGCGTCGGTGCGCAGCGGCGTACCCGTCGCCCAGGCCGCGCTCGCCTTCCACCTCGGCGTGGCCGACGCCGTGGTCACCGCGGCGCTCGCCGTCCGTGCCGCGCACGGGATCTCGACCGTGGGCCTGTCGGGCGGCGTGTTCCAGAACGCATGCCTCACGACCGCCTGCCGAGGCAGACTGGAGGCGCACGGAATGCGGGTCCTGGTGCACCGCCTGGTCCCGCCCAACGACGGTGGCCTGTCCCTCGGGCAGGTCGCCGTGGCTGCTGCAGGAAGGAACGTCTGACATGTGCCTCGGAGTCCCCGGACGCGTCACGGAGGTCTGGGAGGAGAACGGCACGCGCATGGCCGACGTCGACTTCGGCGGCGTGCACAAGAAGGTGTGCCTCGCGTACGTCCCCGACGTCGTCGTCGGCGACTACACCATCGTCCACGTCGGCTTCGCGCTGACGAAGCTCGACGAGAAGTCGGCCCTCGAGACCCTCGAGCTGTTCCGGTCCGTGGGGCTGCTCGACGAGGAGCTCGGGATCGGCGACCCGGCCGCGTCGGGGCCGACGTCGGTGGCGGGCTGATCCGATGAAGTACCTCGACGAGTTCGGGGACCCGGACCTCGCCGCGGCCCTGCTCGACGACATCGCCCGTCGCGTCACCCGGCCGTGGGCGATCATGGAGGTCTGCGGCGGGCAGACGCACACGATCATCCGCAACGGCATCGACCAGCTGCTGCCGCCCGAGGTCACGCTGATCCACGGCCCCGGCTGCCCCGTCTGCGTGACGCCGCTCGAGACCATCGACCGCGCGCTCGAGATCGCCTCGCGGCCCGACGTCATCTTCTGCTCGTTCGGCGACATGCTCCGCGTGCCCGGCTCCGGCCGCGACCTGTTCCGCGTGAAGAGCGAGGGCGGCGACGTCCGCATCGTCTACTCGCCGCTCGACGCCGTGCGCCTCGCGCAGGAGAACCCCGACAAGCAGGTCGTGTTCTTCGGCATCGGCTTCGAGACCACCGCTCCCGCCAACGCCATGACGGTGAAGATGGCCAAGCAGCTGGGGCTGACCAACTTCTCGCTGCTCGTGTCGCACGTGCTCGTGCCGCCGGCGATCACCGCGCTGATGGAGTCGCCGACGCGGCGCGTGCAGGGCTTCCTCGCCGCCGGTCACGTCTGCACCGTGATGGGCATGTCGGAGTACGAGCCGCTCGTCGAGCGCTACCACGTGCCGATCGTCGTGACCGGCTTCGAGCCGCTCGACGTCCTCGAGGGCATCCGCCGCGTGCTCACCCAGCTCGAGGAGGGGCGCGCGGAGCTCGAGAACGCCTACCCGCGGGCGGTGTCTCCCGAGGGCAACCCCGCGGCCCAGGCGGTCGTGGGCGAGGTCTTCGAGGTCTGCGACCGCGCGTGGCGCGGCATCGGGACGATCCCGGCGTCGGGCTGGCGGCTGTCTGCGGCGTACGCCGACTTCGACGCCGAGACCCGCTTCGACGTCACCGGCATCACGACCGAGGAGTCGGGCCTGTGCCGGTCCGGCGAGGTGCTGCAGGGGCTGATCCGACCGGTCGAGTGCGAGGCGTTCGGACGCGAGTGCACGCCGCGGTCGCCGCTCGGGGCGCCGATGGTGTCGAGCGAGGGCGCGTGCGCGGCCTACTACCAGTTCCGTCGGCTCGAGCAGGTGACCGCGTGACCCAGCACCTCGACCTCGAGGCCTGGTCGTGTCCGGTGCCGCTGCGCGACCACCCCAACGTCGTGATGGGGCACGGGGGCGGCGGCACGCTGTCGTCGGAGCTCGTGACCCACCTGTTCCTCCCGGCGTACGGCGACGACGGCGGCGTGCTCGCGCAGCTCGGCGACGCGGCGGTGCTCTCCGCCGGCGGCGGCCGGATCGCCATGAGCACCGACTCGTTCGTCGTGCGGCCGCGGTTCTTCCCGGGCGGCAACATCGGCGACCTCGCCGTCAACGGCACGGTCAACGACGTCACGATGGCCGGTGCTCGTCCCCTCTTCCTGTCGGCCGCGATGGTGCTCGAGGAGGGTCTGCCGCTCGCCGAGCTCGGGATCATCGCCGACACGATGGGCGACGCGGCGCGGGTCGCCGGCGTCCGCATCGTCACCGGCGACACCAAGGTCGTCGACTCCGGCCACGGCGACGGCGTGTTCATCACGACCACCGGCGTCGGCGTCGTGCCCGACGGGCGCGACCTCGGGCCGCACCGCGTGCGTCCCGGCGACGCCGTGCTCGTGTCGGGACCGATCGGGCTGCACGGCATCGCCGTCATGTCGGTGCGCGAGGGCCTCGAGTTCGGCTCCGAGATCCGCTCCGACTGCGCGCCGCTCAACGGCCTCGTCGAGTCGCTGTTCGACGCCGTGCCCGACGTCCACATGCTGCGCGACCCCACGCGCGGCGGTGTCGCGGCGTCGCTGAACGAGATCGCGAGGTCGTCGGGCACCGGCGTGGAGATCGTCGAGCGCGCCGTGCCCGTCCCCGACGACGTGCGCGCCGCGTGCGGCTTCCTGGGCCTCGACCCGCTGTACGTCGCCAACGAGGGCAAGCTCGTGGCGTTCGTGGCCGAGGCCGACGCGGAGGCGGCGCTCGCGGCGCTGCAGGCGCACGAGCTCGGCGCCGGAGCGACCCGGATCGGGACCGTGGTCGCGGAGCACCCCGGCGTCGTGGTCGCGAAGACCGGCATCGGCGGCACCCGCGTGGTCGACCTCCCGCTCGCCGAGCAGCTCCCGCGGATCTGCTGACGTGCACGAGCTCTCGCTGTGCCAGTCGATCGGCACGATCGTGCGCCAGCACGCCGCCGACCGGCAGGTGGAGGTCGTGCACCTCACCGTGGGGCAGCTGCGGCAGGTCGTGCCCGAGACCCTCGTCTACTGCTGGGGGATCGTGAACGAGGGCACCGTGTGCGAGGGCAGCGTGCTCGACATCGACCACGTGCCGGGCGAGCTGACCTGCGACGACTGCGGCGCGCGGACGACGATGGAGGAGATGCGCATCATGTGCGGCGCGTGCGGGAGCAGCCGCGTCACCGTCACGGGCGGCGAGGAGCTGCTCGTGACGTCGATCGAGCTGGCGGAGGCGGGCTGATGGGGCGGTTCCACCGTCACGACGACGGCAGCGTGCACGAGCACGACCACGAGGGCGACCACGTGCACGACTACGACCACGAGCACCCGCACGACCACTCCGACCACGCCGCCGACATCGGCGACATGTCCGGGTACGAGACCGGGGCCGAGCGCGTCGTGGTCCTCGAGGCCATCTTCGGCGAGAACGACCGGATCGCTGCTGCGAACCGTGCGGACTTCGCGGCCTCCGGCGTACGCGTGGTGAACCTGATGTCGTCGCCCGGCGCCGGCAAGACCACGCTGCTGCGCGAGACGCTCGTCCGGCTGCAGGGCCGTGCGCGCGTCGGCATCGTGGAGGGCGACATCGAGACGTCGCTCGACGCCGACCGCCTCGAGGGCCTCGGTGCTTCGGTCGCGCTGGTGAACACCGGCGACGGCTTCGGCGGCGAGTGCCACCTCGACGCGCCGATGATCCGGTCCGCGCTCCCCCGCGTGCCGCTCGACGAGCTCGACCTGCTCGTGATCGAGAACGTCGGGAACCTGGTGTGCCCCGCGGAGTTCGACGTGGGCGAGGACGCCAAGGCCATGGTGTGGTCGCCCACCGAGGGCGAGGAGAAGCCGCTCAAGTACCCGGTCATGTTCCGGTCGGCGCAGGTCGTCGTGGTGAACAAGATCGACCTGCTTCCCTTCCTCGACATCGACATGGACGCGTTCCGCGCGAACCTCGCGCGGGTGAACCCGTCGGCTCTCGTGCTCGAGGTCAGCGCCAAGACCGGCGAGGGCGTCGACGCCTGGGTCGACTGGCTCGTCGGCGCCTGACGGCCGCGGATCTGGCGCTCGAGGGAGTCCCCTGGCACCCTCGGACCGGGAGGTGCGCGATGCATGCGGACGTCGTGGTGGCGGTCGTGCTGACCGTGCTCGTCCCCGTGCTGCTGCTGGTCGGCGTACGACGTCGACGCCCGCAGGGCGACGGGTCGACCGCCGCCGGCGCGGACACCTCCGTGCTGCACTGCGCCGCGCCGCCGCCCACCTCGACCGCTCGGCGGCGCTGACGCTCAGGTCTCCGGGACCTCGAGCGGCTGCCAGAGCTCGAAGCGGTTGCCCTCGGGATCGGTCGCGTGCGCGAAGCGACCGAAGCTCGCCTCGACGATCTCGTCGTCGACCGTCGCGCCCTCGGTGCGCAGCTGGGTGAGCATCGCGTCGAGGTCGTCGACCCGGAAGTTGAGCATCACCTGCTGGTCGCTGCGCCCGAAGTAGTCCGTGTCGGCGGGGAACGGCGCGAACACCGTCGGGCCGGCCTCCTGGTGCCACGACCACTGGGTGCTCATGCTCGGGATGCCCAGCGCTCGCTCGTACCAGGCGCCGAGGGCCTCAGGATCCTTGGCGCGGAAGAAGAATCCGCCGATCCCGGTCACGCGCTCCATCCCCTGATCGTGCCAGCGACCGCGGCGTCTGCACAGGGGCCACAGGCATCGACCTGACCGAAGGTCGCGTTGCTGACACTGGCGCACTCCCGCCGCGCGTCCGCCTTGTCGGCCGCCGGTCCGGTGCCAGGCCGGCAACCGGGTCAGGGCCGGGAAGGCCCGGAACCAGCTCCGGTAGAGGCGATCGCGGCCGCGACGGTGTCGAGGTCGTCCGCATCGAGCACCAGGTCGGCCGCTGCCACCCAGCCGTCGACCTGCTCGGCGCGACGTGCTCCGACGATGGCCGCCGAGACGCCCGGCCAGGCCAACGTCCACGCGATGGCGACCGCGGCGACAGGCACGGAGTGCTTCTCGGCGATCGGTCGCAGCGCGTCGGCCAGCGCGAGGTTGCGGTCGAGGTGCACGGTGAAGTCGTCGTCGCGCAGCCGCCAGTCGGTGGGGTCGAGCGACGCCAGTCGCTCGCGGCTGAACGAGCCCGAGAGCAGGCCGGCCTGCATCGGCGAGTAGACGATGACGCCGGTGCCGTGCTCGTGGCACCACGGGATCACGTCGGCGGCGGAGCCGCGCTCGATCGCGGAGAACGGCGGCTGCAGGGTCTCGACGTGCGTGATCGCCTCGGCGCGCACGAGCTGCGCAACGTCGTGGTTCGAGACGCCGATGTGCGCGACCTTGCCCTCGTCGCGCAGCGCGGCCAGCGTCGTCCAGTAGTCCTCGACGGCCGAGCCGTCGTCCGGCGGCCAGTGCACCTGCAGCAGGTCGAGGCGCTCCACGCCGAGCCGGCGCAGCGAGCTCTCCACGCCCCGCCGGAGCGACTCGGCGTCGCCGCGCATGTAGGAGTCGGGGTCGCCCGGCTCGGGCTCGGTCTTGGTGAACACATACGGGCGGTCCGCGTCGGAGAAGACCTCGAGGGCACGGTGTACGACGTCCTCGGAGTGGCCCCAGCCGTAGACCGGGGCGGTGTCGACCCAGTTCAGTCCGAGCTCGACCGCGCGGCGCACGGCGGCCACCGACTCGTCGTCGTCGACCTGGCCCCAGCCCCACTGCCAGGCGCCGCCGATGGCCCACGCGCCGAACCCGACGCGCGTGATCTCCATGCCGGTGCGCCCGAACGGCACTCGTACGGTCATCGCGACATCCTCCTCGGTGCGGTGTCGAAGTCGACGGTCAGCGGCGCGTGGTCGCTCCAGCGCTCGTCGTAGGTCGCAGCCTTCCCCACCTCGGCGCGCACCGCACGCGAAGCGAGGTTCTTCGACGCGATCGCGTAGTCGATGCGCCAGCCCCCGTCGGTGTCGAAGCCGCGCCCGCGCCACGACCACCACGTGTACGGACCGGGTCCGTCGCCGCCGAAGCGCCGACCCAGGTCGACGTACCCGTGCTCGTCGAACCAGCGGGTGAGGTAGGCGCGCTCGTCCTCGAGGAACCCGGCCTTGCCGCGGTTGCCCTTCCAGTTCTTGATGTCGTGCTGGGTGTGGGCGACGTTGAGGTCGCCGCAGACGACCGCCTGGCGCCGGGCGCGAGGCCGCCCGAGCGCGACGAGCCGGGCCTCCATCGCGTCGAGGAAGCGGTACTTCTCCGACTGGCGCGCCTCGTCGCTCGCCTCTCCCGTGTGCACGTACACGCTGGCCACCGTGAGCGGCCCCACCTCGGTGTCGACGTCGACCTCGACCCAGCGGCCCGACTCCGCGAACTCGTCCGGACCGACACCGATGCGCACCGCGCGGTGCGGCATCGTCGTCAGAACCGCGACGCCCGCGCGTCCCTTGGACGCCGCCTCGGTGTGCGCGACGTGGAGGTGGCCGAGACCCGCCTCGTCGAGCACCTCCGCGAGCTGCTCGTCGGTGGCCCGGACCTCCTGCAGGCACAGGATCTGCGCGCCCGACGCGGCGAGCCACGCGAGCCCGCCCCGCCGCGCCGCCGCCCGGATCCCGTTCACGTTCGCGGTCACCAGTCGCAGCACGAGAAGCATCCAACCAGCCGCACAACGCCCCCATGACACCGGTCTCACTCGGCTAAGTGCGCGCCTCGACGCCCGAGAAGCGCACTTAGCCGAGTGAGACCGGAGGGGTGGTGGGGATGGGGGTGCGGTCGGGCAGCGGCTGGCGGAGGAGGGCGATGCCGAGGGCGACGGCGAGCAGCGAGGCCGCGGTGGAGACCGGGATGCCGTACGCCGGGTGCACGGCGACGGGGAAGCCCGAGAACCCGGCGCCGGCGACCGACAGCAGCCCGGCGCCGACGAGCACGGCACCGAGACCCGCGACCCACTCCGAGCTCGGGGCGCGGCGCGGCGGGTCGTCGAACCACGGCAGGTGCAGGAACTCCACGGGCCACAGCCAGCGCGCCACGCAGTAGACGAGGAGCACGAACACGAGAGCGACCGGGAGCACCCAGAACCAGTAGGCGAGACCGTCGGGCACGATCTGCCGGTTGCTCTCGACCCGCACCGGGAGGTCCCACCCGATCGCGTGCAGCAGAGCGAGGAACGAGACGAGCACGAGCATGTGCCACAGGTAGACGGTCATCGCGAACATGCCTGCGCGCACGGTGGCGACGTACGGACGCGGGCGGGCGAACGCGCGGCGCATCCACGGGGAGAGCAGGACGAACAGCCCGAACAGCACCGCCGAGTGGCAGACGAGGATCACGGTGGGCGGCGCCATGTTCGAGAACCGCTCGGTCGGGATGCCGACGAGCGACGTCGGGTACCAGTGCAGCACCTGCGTCAGCACGACGTTGACGCCGAGCCCCGCGACGATGCACGCCCACGCAGCCGCTCGCGGCACGCCTCGGCGGTACCAGTAGCCGAGCTGGTGCACCAGGGTCCACGCGGCGATCATGTTCACCGCGCCGACGGTCTCGACGTAGTTGAGCCGCACCACGTCGACGGCGACCACGACCACCAGCAGCACCACGAGCGTGGCGAGGCCGTGCCGGCGCCACCACGCGCTCGTCGCCGGCGTCAGCGCGGTGACGGGGATGTAGACCGCGAGGAACCACAGCGGGCCGGTGACCCCCTGCAGGTAGGGGTCGGTCACCTCACGGCGCACCAGCAAGGTCACCACCGAGAACAGCACCGCGAGCGCGAGCAGGTAGACGACGGTCGGCCGCATCAGCCGGCGCACCCGCTGCCAGAGCCACTGCGAGTACGTGCCGGGAAACCGTTCGTTGCTCGACCAGTTCACCGCTCCCCCGGCGATGAAGAAGAGCGGCATGACCTGCAGCAGCCACGTGACGAACGGCCACGGGTCGCCCGAGGTCAGCGTGTTTCCGGTGGCGGGTACGCCGTCGTCGGACCACAGCACGATGAGCATGAGGAAGTGGCCGAGCACGACGACGAGGAGCGACCACGCCCGGACGACGTCGAGCGCGAGGTCGCGCCGCCCGTCGGCTGCCGGCGGGGCAGGCACGGGCGGGAGCGCCGGGAACACGCGCACGACACCACCTCCCCCTCGTGGCCCAGCGTGCCCTGCGCGCCCGGTGGAGGCGCGACGACGCGCCACGGGCGGCGAGGGAGCTCCCCCGCCGCCCGTGGACGTCGTACGACCGGTCAGTCGGTCAGCGCACCGCCGCCGCAGCGTCGACGATGCCGGCGCCGTAGGCCTCGCGGTCCGAGATCGCCCGGCCGCCGAGGTGGCAGTAGCCGGTCGGGCAGTCGGCACCGGTGCGGTCGGCCGGGCTGGTGTCCGTGGCCGACAGCGGCTGCGTGGTGTTGTGGGCATCGCGCGCCGTCGCCTTGAGCACCGCGGTGATCGCCGCGGGGCGGTGGCGCAGCCACGGCTTGGCGCTGGCCACGAGACCCGCGACGGCCGACACGTGCGGCGTCGCCATCGAGGTGCCCTGGATCGAGCTGTAGCACTCGCCCGGGTAGAAGGGTCCCGAGTCGAAGGTCGTGCACGGGATCTCGAACGCCCAGTTCGACGTGATCGAGAACTCCTCGAACGCCGTCGTCCCGTCGACCGTGGTGTCAGGGAATCCGGCCGTGCCACCGCCGTCGATGTTGGGCAGGTTGAACTTTCGGGCGCCGCCCGGTGCCGCGATGTCGATGCGCGGTCCGTAGTTGCTGTAGTAGGTCAGCTGGTCCTGCTTGCCGATCCCCTTGGCCTGGTGCGCGTCGGTGGCGCGCTTGCAGGTCGCGCTGCCGCCCTCGAACGTGCCGGTGGCGCAGGTGGCCGACGGAGCGGCGACGACGTTGCCGGTGGCCGAGACCATCACGACGCCGGGGATGCCGCCGGGGGTCTCCCAGTAGCCGTAGTAGTCCGCCACCTCGGTGCCCGGCAGCGTCAGCGTGCCGTGGCTGAGGACCTGGCCGCCCTTGCCGATGCGGGTGTGCTCGTTGCCGGCCGCGGCCACGATGAGCGTGCCGGCCTTGCGCGCGTTGTTCACCGAGGTGACGTAGGCCTGGTAGATGGCCTCCTGCTCCGGGTCGGTGCGGTCGAGGTAGCCGCCGAAGGAGATGCTCACCACGTCGAAGTGGTGCGCGGCGGCGTAGTCGAACGCGCCCAGGATCGAGCTGTCCCACGTGGAGCCGCACCAGTCGGCGATCTTGAGGTCGAACAGCTTCACCTTCGGCGCGATGCCGTTGATGCCGACGCCGTCGAGCGCGGCGCCGATGTTGCCGCCGATCCAGGTGCCGTGGCCGTTCCAGTCGGTGTCGGCCGGGCCGCCGTAGGCGTCCGCGAGGTCGCGGTCGTCGCCGCCGTAGTAGGTCTTGCAGACCTCGTCCGGGGTACCCGTGGCGAAGTCGGCCTGACCGGCGATGCGACCGGCGAGCTCGGAGTGCGTGTAGTCCAGGCCCGTGTCGGCGACCGCGACGACCACCGACGAGGAGCCGAGGGTGCGGGCGTTCGCGCGCGGCGAGCGGATCCGGTCCTGGTTCCACATCAGGCCGGGCAGCCCGTACGCCGGGTCGAACGTGACCCGCGACCCGCGCGCGGAACCGCCGAAGGCCGTGCGGTTGAGCTTCGTCGGGAACGACGTGCCCACCGCCTGCTGGTCGACCAGCGAGACCCGACGGTCCGGGACCACCGTCGTGGTGAGGGCGCTGGCGTCGAGGCTGGCGGCCTGGTCGGCCGTGGCCTGGACGGCGACGACCGTGCTGCCGCCGACGGGGAGCACAGTGGCTCCGGCGTTGCGTGCCTCGCGCGTCACACCGTCGAGGTCGGCGGCGGATCGCGCCACGACCAGGTAGCGGTGCTTCGCGGGAGCGGCCCCCGCCGGCGACAGGGATACCCCGACGGCGACGGTGGCGACGGCGACGCCTGCTGCGGTCAGCAGGGCGACGACCCGTGGTTGCTTCATACGTGGACTCCTCAGGACGAGCCCGCGGGAGGACCCCTCGTCCCCCCTGGGCGAGCCGACCCTAGGCACGGGTACGCCGCGAGGGCGGGCGAATCGCCCGAGAGTTCACCCCCGTGACCGACCCGATATGAACGGCGTCCGCGATGGAGCGCGGCATGCCCCCGGAACGCCGCTGCCCGGCGTCCGCGGATGGTCCGCGGAGCCGGGCAGCACGGGTCGGTCCAGGGTCAGGCCGACGTCAGGCCATGGCCTTCTCGAGGTTCTGGTGGATCGCGTCGAGGAACTGCTCGGTGGTGAGGTACGGCGCGTCGCGGGAGATGAGCAGGGCGAGGTCCTTGGTCATCTTCCCCTCCTCCACGGTCTGGATGCAGACGCGCTCGAGGGTCTCGGCGAACTCCGTCACCTCGGGGGTGCCGTCCATCTTGCCGCGGTAGGCCAGGCCCCGGGTCCACGCGAAGATCGAGGCGATCGGGTTGGTGGAGGTCGGGTTGCCCTGCTGGTGCTGGCGGTAGTGCCGGGTGACCGTGCCGTGCGCAGCCTCCGACTCGACCGTCTTGCCGTCGGGCGTCATGAGCACCGAGGTCATGAGACCGAGCGAGCCGAAGCCCTGCGCCACCGTGTCGGACTGGACGTCGCCGTCGTAGTTCTTGCAGGCCCAGACGTAGCCGCCCTCCCACTTGAGCGCCGCGGCGACCATGTCGTCGATGAGGCGGTGCTCGTAGGTGATGCCGGCCGCGTCGAAGTCGTCCTTGAACTCGGCCTCGAACACCTCGGCGAAGATGTCCTTGAAGCGGCCGTCGTAGGCCTTGAGGATCGTGTTCTTGGTCGACAGGTAGACCGGCAGGCCGCGGTCGAGGCCGTACCGCATCGAGGCGCGGGCGAAGTCGCGGATCGAGTCGTCGAGGTTGTACATCGTCATCGACACGCCGCCGCCGGGGTAGTCGAAGACGTCGATCTCGATCGGCTCGCTGCCGTCCTCGGGCACGAACTTCACCGAGAGCTTGCCCTTGCCGGGCACGACGAAGTCGGTGGCGCGGTACTGGTCGCCGTAGGCGTGACGGCCGATGACGATCGGCTGGGTCCAGCCGGGCACCAGGCGCGGGATGTTCGAGATGACGATCGGCTCGCGGAAGATGACGCCGCCGAGGATGTTGCGGATCGTGCCGTTGGGCGACTTCCACATCTTCTTCAGGCCGAACTCGTCGACGCGCGCCTCGTCGGGCGTGATCGTCGCGCACTTCACGCCGACGCCGTACTGCTTGATCGCGTTGGCAGCGTCGACCGTGACCTGGTCGTCGGTGGCGTCGCGGTTCTCGATCGACAGGTCGTAGTACTTCAGGTCGACGTCGAGGTACGGGAGGATCAGCTTGTCCTTGATGAACTGCCAGATGATCCGCGTCATCTCGTCGCCGTCGAGCTCGACGACCGGGTTGACGACCTTGATCTTCGCCACGTGTGCTCCTTGGATGCTCCGGCGCCGGACGACGCAGGCGGGGTCGGTCAGATGAGGCCGAGCTCGCGCACGGCGTTGCGCTCGTCCTCGAGCTCGTGCACCGACGCGTCGATGCGGGCCCGGGAGAACTCGTCGATGTCGAGGCCCTGGACGATCTGCCAGTCGCCGCCGTCGGAGGTGACGGGGAACGAGGAGATCAGGCCCTCGGGCACGCCGTAGGAGCCGTCGGACACGACGCCGGCCGACGTCCAGTCGCCCGCCGCGGTGCCGTTGACCCACGTGTGCACGTGGTCGATGGCGGCGTTGGCGGCCGACGCGGCCGACGAGGCGCCGCGCGCCTCGATGATCGCCGCTCCGCGCTTGGCGACGGTCGGGATGAAGTGCTCCTCGAGCCAGGCCTGGTCGTTCACGACCTCGGCGGCGTTCTGCCCGTTGATCTTCGCGTGGAAGATGTCGGGGTACTGGGTCGCGGAGTGGTTGCCCCAGATCGTCAGGTTCGTGATGTCGTTGACGGTGACGCCGGCCTTCTTCGCGAGCTGGGTCTTGGCCCGGTTGTGGTCGAGACGCGTCATCGCGGTGAAGCGGTTCTTCGGGACGTCGGGCGCGTGCGACGCCGCGATCAGCGCGTTGGTGTTGGCCGGGTTGCCCACGACGAGCACGCGGATGTCGTCGGCCGCGCCGGCGTTGATGGCCTCGCCCTGCGGCTTGAAGATGCCGCCGTTGGCGGAGAGCAGGTCGCCGCGCTCCATGCCCGCGGTGCGCGGGCGGGCGCCGACGAGCAGGGCCACGTTGCAGCCGTCGAAGGCGGCGCGCGGGTCGTCGGTGATGTCGATGCCCGACAGCAGCGGGAACGCGCAGTCGTCGAGCTCCATGGCCGTGCCCTCGGCGGCCTTGAGCGCCGGGGTGATCTCGAGCAGGCGCAGGCGCACCGGGCGGTCGGGGCCGAGCAGGTGGCCCGAGGCGATGCGGAAGAGCAGCGCGTACCCGATCTGGCCGGCGGCGCCGGTGACGGTGACGGTCGTGGGGGCAGGGGCCATGGCGAGCACTCCAAGTCCTCCCGGGGCTCGTGCGCTCCGGGCTGGTCCGGCCGATATCTCGTCGTCAAGACATCTGGGGGCCACGCTACTCGCCGCAGCACCCCGACGCGGCCCCGGGGTGCGGATCGGTCCCGGTCGACGGGACGCTCCGGCGGCCGGTCAGTTCGAGGGCGGCGGCACCCAGAGCGCGAGCAGGCTTGTCGCGATCGCGAGCACCGCGAGGACGACCACGTCGACCCGCTTGGACCGCACGGCGAGCATCCCGGCGTCGTCCTGCGAGAGCAGGATCCGCAGGAACAGCGCGAGGGTGACGCCGAAGGACAGCAGCACCGTGCCGCGGCGGAAGTGGCCCATCGCCACGACCATGAGCCCGACGAGGACGACGCCGAGGCTGACCGCGATCGGCCACTGCCGGCGCAGCCCGGCGAGCACGGCTCAGCCGATCCCCGCCGCGCGCTCCGCGGCCTCGACCACGTTGGCCAGCAGCATCGCGCGCGTCATGGGGCCGGTGCCGCCGGGCATCGGGGCGAGGAAGCCCGCGACCTCGCGGACGTCGGGGTGCACGTCGCCGACGAGGCCGGCGTCGGTGCGGGTGATGCCGACGTCGAGGACGGCGGCGCCCGGCTTCACGATGTCGGGGGTGATGAGGTGGGCGACGCCCGCCGCGGCCACGACGATGTCGGCGGCGCGCACGTGCGACGCGAGGTCGCGGGTGCCGGTGTGGCACAGCGTGACGGTGGCGTTCTCGCTCTTGCGGGTGAGCAGCAGCCCGAGCGGGCGGCCCACCGTGACACCACGGCCGACGACGCACACCTCGGCACCGTTGATCGGTACGTCGTACCGGCGGAGCAGCTCGACGATGCCGCGCGGCGTGCACGGCAGCGGCGCGGTGATGTTGAGGACGAGACGGCCGAGGTTCGTCGGGTGCAGGCCGTCGGCGTCCTTGTCGGGGTCGATGAGCTCGAGCGCGCGGCTCTCGTCGAGACCCTTCGGGAGCGGCAGCTGCACGATGTAGCCGGTGCAGGTGGGGTCGGCGTTGAGGCGCTCGATGGCCTCGTCGACCTGCGCCTGGCTCGCGTCGGCGGGCAGGTCCTCGCGGTGCGAGGTGATGCCGACCTCGGCGCAGTCGCGGTGCTTGCCCGCGACGTAGGAGTGGCTGCCGGGGTCGTCGCCGACCAGCACCGTGCCCAGGCCCGGCTCGACGCCGTGCTCCTTGAGCTTCGCCACGCGCGCGGCCAGCTCGCCCTTGATCGCAGCCGCCGTCGCCTTGCCGTCGAGGATCGTCGCAGTCACGCCGCGGATCCTCTCACGAGGTGAACGCGGAGAGGTCCACGCCGAGCGGGATCTGCTGGGTGATGCAGTGCGGCCCGCCACCGCCGAACTGGATGGTCGCGCCCGGCACCCCGACGACCTCGCGGTCCGGGTACGCCGCGGCGATCTGCGCCAGCGCGTGCTCGTCCGCCGGAGCGCCGTCGACGGGGACGACGACCACGCCGTTGGCGAGGTAGTGGTTGGCGTACCACGCCGTGGCGTCGGGACCCGGGTCGAGCGGGACGACGTCGACGAGGCGACCTGCGGCGTCGCACATCGTGCGCAGCACCTCGAGGTTGGCCAGCGACCGGTCGTGCTCCGGGCTCGCGGGGTCGGCTGGCAGAGATAGCAGCACGCGCCCGGGGGCGACGTACTGCGCGACGCCGTCGACGTGGCCGTCGGTGCCGGCCGGGCCCACGTCCGCGCTGTCGCCGTAGGGCAGCCAGAGCACGGTGGTCGCGC
Source organism: Candidatus Nanopelagicales bacterium (assembly GCA_046330715.1). Classification (GTDB taxonomy): domain Bacteria; phylum Actinomycetota; class Actinomycetes; order S36-B12; family CAIYMF01; genus Longivirga. The sequence continues at coordinate 124,640 of JAXLSG010000001.1, read as the reverse complement.
CGAGCCACTCGCAGAGCCCGCGCTCGATCTCGTCGCGCGTCATCGTGGGGTTGCGGTTGGGCGAGAGCAGGCACTGCTCGGTGACGAGCACGGTGCCCTCGCCGTCGACGAAGAACGACCCGCCCTCGAGCACCATCGGCGCCTCGAAGAGCGGCAGGCCCAGCCGCTCGGCGACCTCGACGGGGAGCCGGTCGTCGGAGTCGTAGGGGTGCCAGCGCTCGCCCCACGCGTTGAACCGGAAGCTCACGACGGCCGCGCGACCCTCGGCGTCGGTGACGAAGACCGGACCGTTGTCGCGGGCCCACGAGTCGTCGAGCGCGACCTCCCACGGCGTCACGGCGCCGCCGCAGCGGTCGAGCACCTCGGCCGCCTGCCCGGGACGGCAGGCCATGACGACCGGCTCGTACGCCGCGATCGCCCGCGCGACACCGGCGTACTCCGACAGGCCCTGCTCGAGCCGGTCCTCCCAGAGCTCGGCGCGGCAGGGCCAGGACATCAGCGTGCCGGCGTGCGGCTCCCACTCGGCGGGCATGCGGTAGCCGAGCGAGCGCGGGGTGCCGGCGAGGACCTCGGCCATGTCAGTCCGCCTGGTGGACGACGCGGCCGTCGACGACGGTGAGGTGCACCGGCAGCTCGATGACGTCCTCGGGCACGACCTCGGTGATGTCGGCGCCCCACGCGACGAGGTCGGCCGGCGCTCCGACGCGCAGCACTCCCCCGGAGCCGCCGTCGACCTTCGCCGCGTTGACGGTGTAGCCCTCGAGCGTCTCGAGGCCGTTGAACGCACGGCTCGTGCCGAGGGGTCGCGGGTCGTCGACGTCGTGCGCGCGGCGCTTCTGCGCGGCGAAGAAGCCGAAGCGCGGGTCGTACGGCGCCACCGGCCAGTCCGAGCCGAGCACCACGTTGGCGCCGAGGGTGGCGATGTCGCCCGAGGGCATCGTGTGCGCGCACTTGTGCACGCCGAGGCGCTCCGACCACGGGTCGGACATGTCGGGGTTGAGCCAGCGCAGGTGCACCGGCTGCATCGAGGCGTTGACCTTCTCGCGGGCGAAGCGGGCCTGCGACTCCGGCGACGGCGCCTCGATGTGCTCGATGCGGTGCCGGCCGTTCGAGCCGCCCGCCGCGGCGTAGGCGTCGAGCACCTCGCGGACCGCGCGGTCGCCGATCGCGTGCGTGGTGATGTGGAACCCGGCGTCGTGGAACCGCTTGATGGTGCGGCGGTAGTGCTCGATCTCGGGCCACATGGGGTCGCAGCCGTCGCCGTGCGAGTCGGGCTCCTCCATCCACGCCGTACCGGTGTCGATGACGCCGTCGATCATGAACTTGAGCGAGTTCGCGGTCCACAGCCGGCCGCGCAGGTCGCGGCGCGAGGCGATGTCGGCCAGCGTGTCCTCGTCGTCGCCCGGGCCGACCCAGTTGTGCTGGCGGATCCGCAGCGTGAGCAGGTCTGCGGCCTCGAGCGCGGCGTAGGTGTCGATCGTGCCGCGGTCGCCGTCCATGTTGTGGATGCCCGTGATGCCCACGGCGTTCTGCGCGCGCATCACGTCGACGTACCAGGACGTGAGCTCGTCCTCGGTGGGCTCGGGGATCTGCTCCATGACGAGCTGCATGGCCGACATCTCGGCCAGCTGGCCGGAGGGTCGCCCGCTGTCGTCGAGGACGACGATCGAGCCGTCGGCGAACTGCCGGCTGCCAGTGATGCCGGCCCTGCGCAGCGCCTCGCCGTTGGCGAAGCCGGTGTGCACGTCGAGGCTGATGAAGAACATCGGCCCCGGACCGGCTGCCTCGTCGATGAGCTCGTGGTGGTAGGCCAGCCCGCCGAGGGCGGCGTACTCGAAGGCCCACCCGCGCACCCAGCCGTCGGGGCCGACCCGCTCGCGCTCCTCGCGGAGCAGGCGGCGCACCTCGTCGAGGCTCTTCACCCGGTCGAAGTTGATCCCGCGGCCCAGCTGCGCACCCATGAGCAGGTGCTGGTGGCCGTCGACGAGACCGGGCGTGACGTTCCACCCGCTGCCGGACAGCACCTGGGTCGAGGCGTCGCACGCGTCGCGCACCTCGTCGGTGTCGCCGACTGCGACGATCAGGCCGTCCTTGACGGCGATGGCCGAGGCGAACGGGCGCTCGGGGTCGAGGGTCCGGATGCGGACGTCGACGAGGGCGAGATCTGCGGGCATGGGGGCCTCCTCGCGGGGGACCGTAGCGGGGTCCGAGCCACCTGGCAACGGTTGTGTCAAGACTATTGACTCGCTCCGCGTCCGGCCCTACGTTCGCCCGCATCCGGCTGACGGGAGACCCGACGTGACCGAGCTCCACTACCAGAGCGCCACCGAGGTCCTGCGCGCGTTCCGCGCGCTCGAGCTCTCCCCGCTCGAGGCCTTCGACGCGGTCTCCGCGCGGGCCGACGCCGTGGAGCCCACGGTCAACTGCCTGCTGGAGCGCGACCACGAGGACTTCCGCGCGCAGGCCGCCGCGGCCACCGAGCGCTACGCGAAGGGCGAGCCGCTCGGCCCGCTCGACGGCCTGCCCGTCGCGCTCAAGGAGGAGCAGCCGATCACCGGGCGCTCGATGCGCTTCGGCTCGCTGCTCACCGAGGGCGAGGTCTCCGACGTCACGCACCCGCTCGCCCAGCGCGTCTACGACGCCGGCGCGATCGTGCACGCGCGCACGACGACGCCGGAGTTCTCGTGCGCGGCCTTCACGCACTCGAAGCTGTGGGGCCTGACGCGCAACCCGTGGAACCCCGACTACACGCCCGGCGGCTCGTCGGGCGGCTCGGGCGCGGCGCTCGCGTCGGGTACGGCGTACCTCGCCAGCGGCTCCGACATCGGCGGCTCGATCCGCATCCCGTCGTCGTTCTGCGGCGTCGTCGGCTTCAAGGCGCCCTACGGCCGGGTGCCCGCGCTGCCGCCGTTCAGCCTCGACACCTACTGCCACGACGGCGCGATGGGACGCACGGTCGCCGACGTCGCGCTGTTCCACAACGTGATCCAGGGCCAGCACCCGTTCGACCACGTGTCGCTGCCGGCGCTGCCGATCCCCGACGAGCTCGGCGACGTCCGCGGCCTGCGCGTGGCGCTCGCGGTGACCATCGGCGACTTCCCGGTCGAGCCGGTCGTCGAGGCCAACACCCGCGCGTTCGCCGCCGCGCTCGCGGCCGCCGGCGCGGTGGTCGACGAGGTGACGATCGACATCACCATGCAGGGCCTGCTCGACGCCGCGCTCGTGCACTTCGGCTCGATCATGGGCCCGTCGATGGAGGAGCTCGCCGCCCCCGACGACCCGCGCTTCACCGACTACGCCCGCCACTTCATGACCACCGCCGCGGCCGGGCTCCGCTTCGCTCGAACGTGTACGCCGGGATCGTGGGCGAGGCGGCCGTGCAGCACGCCCTCGCCGAGGTCTTCGTCGACCACGACGTCCTCGTGGCGCCCACGATCGGCGGCTACGGCTTCCTCGCGGGCCAGGAGTACGCCGACGGCGTCGACGTCGCCGGCCAGCACCTCGACTTCTACCTGCTGGCGTGCCTGACGCCCGTCTTCAACGTGGCGAGCCGGCACCCCGTGCTCAACGTGCCGTCGGGCCTCGGGCCCAACGGCGTCCCCACCGGCGTGCAGGTCGTGGCGCGCCCCTACGACGACGTCACCGCCTTCCACGCCGGTGCCGCCGCCGAGCGCGAGCTCGGGATCTGGAACGACCCGTCCTGGCGGCCGTCGTTGCAACGCCCTGATGAACTTCGTCGCGCCGGGCAGACCCCGAAGGCGGCGGATGGCACGCTCCGATCGATCCCGACCGGACGGGATCCCCTCAGGAAGGAACCAGCCAGATGCGAACCACGTCGCGACGCAGGTCGCTGCTGACGGTCGGCGCGCTCGCCGCTGCCGTCGCCCTCACCGCCGCCTGCACGGCGCGCCGCCGCCGTCGGGCAACACCGGCAGCGCCACGGCGAAGCCTCGGACTTCACCGTCGACACCCCCGCCCCCAAGTCCGACGCGGGCGACGTCGCTCTCAGGCCACCTACCGCGAGACGCAGACCCTCGACCCGATCCAGGGCTTCGACTACCCCGAGCAGACCGCGACGTCGATCATGTGCGACCTGCTGCTGCGCCAGCAGAACGACATGAGCATCAAGGACGGCCTGGGCAAGCTCACGCAGCCGTCCGACACGGAGTTCGACTTCGAGATCAACGCGAACGCGAACTTCTGGGACGGCAGCCCGGTCACCGCCGAGGACGTCGTCTTCAGCCTCAAGCGCGCGGCCGACCCGAACGGCGGCGGCTTCTACTACGGCAGCTTCGACCGCGTGAAGTCGATCGAGGCCACCGGCCCCAAGACGGTGAAGATCACGCTCACCCAGCCCGACTACTGGCTGCTCGGCGAGCTCTCGTCGACCCCCGGCCAGATCGTGCAGAAGAAGTACGTCGAGTCCAAGGGCAAGGACTTCGGCACGGTCACCGGCGGCACGATGTGCTCCGGCCCGTTCAAGCTCGACACCTGGGAGACCGGCAAGGGCGTCAAGATGGTGCCGAACCCCAACTACTGGGACTCGTCGCTGCCCAAGCCGAAGCTGACCAGCATCACGCTCATCGGCGTCCCCGACGACGCGACGTTCGCCGCCGGCGTCAAGACCGGCGCCATCTCCGGCGGCTACCTGATCGCGAACACCACACCGGGCCAGCTCCAGACCGACTCCAGCGTGAACGTCTACCAGGGCGCGCGTACCTCTCCGCCGCCATGGTCATCAGCGCGACCAAGGGTCCGCTGGCCGACCCGAAGGTCCGCCAGGCCGTCTCCCTGGCGCTCGACCGCAAGGGCATCATCAACACGGTGTTCAAGGGCGCGGCGAACATCCCGCACGCGCTGCAGGCGTCCGGCACGTGGGGCTCCGCGGTCGACACCTTCAAGGCCGGCTACGACGCGCTCCCCGCGATGGACCAGGACCTCTCGAAGGCCCAGGAGCTGGCCAAGTCCCTCAACATCGCCGGGCAGACCGTCACCATCGGCACCTCGTCGGGCATCCCGGCGCTGAACTCCGAGGCGCTCGCGTTCAAGGCCGCCTGCGAGGCGATCGGCCTCAAGGTCGAGCTGCAGAACGTCAGCCCGTCGAACTACATCAACTACTTCATCGACCCGAAGGCCTGGGGCTCGGTCGACGCGTTCGCGACGTCGAACTACGGCGACTACGCCGACCCCTCGGCGCTGTACAAGTCCATGGCGGTCAAGGGCGGCTCGCAGAACTTCAGCGGCTGGACCAACCCCGAGGTCACCGCGGCGCTCGAGGCGGCCCGTGGCGAGAAGGACGACGTGAAGCGCGCCGAGGACGTCATCAAGGCGCAGAAGATCATCACCGACGAGCTCGTCTGGTTCCCGATGGTGGCGGCCAACAACGTCCTGATCATGAACAAGAAGGTCACCGGCGCGCCCGCGACCTTCGTGTACATGTTCGGTCCGTGGGCCGCGTACCTCGGCGGCGCGTGATCTAGCAGGACCAGGGAGGTACGGGACGTGCTGGCATTCATCGCCAAGCGGCTGGCCATGCTGGCCGCGACCCTGATCGTCGCGAGCTTCGTGATCTACGGCGCGCTCTACCTGGCGCCGGGAAGCCCGCTCGCGGCGCTCACGGGCGGCCGTTCCGTACCTCCCGAGGTCATGGCGCAGCTGGAGGCGCGCTACCACCTCAACGAGCCGTTCCTCACGCGCTGGTGGATCTGGTTCACCAACGCCCTGCACGGCGACCTCGGCGAGTCGATCCCGCTGCACCAGCAGATCAACACGCTCATCGCGCAGCGGGCCGGCATCACGATCCAGCTCGTGATGCTGACCGCGGCGATCATCATCATCGTCGGCGTCGGGCTCGGCATCGTCGGTGCTCTGGGCCGCAAGGGCGTCGACGGCAGCGTGCTGCTGGTCGCGACCGTGTCGGCGGCGCTGCCCGCGTTCGCGGCGTCGGTGATCCTGCAGTTCATCTTCGGCGTCCAGCTGCGCTGGGTCGAGCCGCTCGGCACGGGCGAGGGCTTCACCGGCAGGCTGAGCCACCTGATCCTGCCGGCGCTCGCGCTCGCGGCGACGTCGGTCGCGCTCGTCGCGCGCGTCACGCGCACCGCGGTGCGCGACGAGCTCGGGCGCGAGCACGTGCAGACCGCCATCAGCCGCGGCCTGCCGTGGCGCGAGGTGGTCCGTCGGCACGTGCTGCGCAACGCGGCCATCCCGATCACCACCGTCGTCGGTATCACGATCGCCTCGCTCATCGCGCTGGCCGCCGTCGTCGAGACCGCGTTCGGCCTCAACGGCCTGGGCTCCTACCTCGTGCAGGCGGCCCTCAACAAGGACTTCGCGACCGTGCAGGGCATCAGCCTCGTGCTGGTCTTCGCGTTCGTCATCACCAACGTGATCATCGACTTCACCTACGCGCTGCTCGACCCGCGCGTCACCCTCGGGAGCCGTGCCCAGTGAGCACCGAGATCCTGGACCCCATCACCGAGGCCGAGGTCGCCTCCCCCGACCGGCACCGGCTGCGCAAGATCGGCTGGGTCGGCTGGCTCAGCATCGCGGTCATCGTGATCGCGCTGCTCATGGCGATCCTCGGCCCGTACATCGCGCCGTACGACCCCAACACCGGCGACCTGTCGTTCGCCAACGTGGGCCCGTTCGGCAACCACCTGCTCGGCTTCGACGGTCAGGGCCGCGACGTCCTCTCCCGCCTGCTCGTGGGCGCCCGCACCGCGATCTTCGGCGCGGCTGCCGTCACGATCGTCTCGGTGGTCATCGGCGCCGCGGTCGCCGTGGCGACGGCCTGGTTCGGCGGCAAGTTCGACGCCGGCACCTCGATCGTGGTCGACGTCCTGTTCGCCTTCCCCGGCATCCTGCTCGCGATCCTCGCGGCCGCGGTGTTCGGCCCCTCGCTGTTCTCGGCGGCGCTGGCCCTGTCGATCGCCTACTCGCCGTACGTCGCCCGCGTGCTGCGCGGCGCGGCGCTCAAGGAGCGCGCGATGACCTACATCGCGGCGCTCGAGGTGCAGGGCTTCGGTGCGTGGCGACTGTGCGTACGGCACCTGCTGCCCAACATCTCCAGCCTGATCGTGGCGCAGGGCACGATCCTGTTCGGCTTCGCGATGGTCGACCTCGCGGCCATCTCGTTCCTCGGCCTCGGCGTCCAGACGCCGCAGGCCGACTGGGGCGTGATGATCAACGAGGGCAAGACCTCTCTGCTGCAGGGCTACCCGCTCGTCGCGCTCTCCGCGGTGCTCTGCATCGTGGCGGTGGTGGCCGCGGTGAGCTTCCTGGGCGACCGGCTCGACACCGCCTCGAAGGACGTGAACCGATGAGCGCCCTGCTGGAGGTCAAGGACCTCACCGTGCAGCTGAAGATGGACTCGGGCATGCGCGAGGTCATCACCGGCACGTCGCTCACCATCGGCGCGGGCGAGGCGATGGGCCTGGTCGGCGAGTCCGGCTCGGGCAAGTCGATGACCGCGAAGGCGATCGCGCGCCTGCTGCCCAAGGGCGCCGAGACGCAGGGTTCGGTCACGTTCGACGGAGTCGACGTCCTCGCCCTCGAGGGCGATGCGCTGCGCAAGCACCGGTCGAAGGTCGCGGTCGTGTTCCAGGACCCCCGCGCGCACATCAACCCGGTGCGGCGCATCGACGACTTCATGACCGAGTCGCTGCGGCTGCTCGAGGACGTCCCCAAGGCCGAGGCCGCCAAGCAGGCGGCGTCGGCTCTCGAGGAGGTCGGCATCGACAACCCGTCCAAGCGGCTCAAGCAGTTCCCGCACGAGCTCTCGGGCGGCATGCTCCAGCGCGTCATGATCGCCACCGCGCTGCTGTCGCGCCCGCGGCTGCTGCTCGCCGACGAGTGCACCACCGCCCTCGACGTCACCACGCAGGCCGAGGTGATGGCGATCCTCGACGAGCTGCGCCGCGACCTCGGACTCTCGCTGCTGTTCATCACCCACGACCTCGAGCTCGCCGGCGCGGTGTGCGACCGCACGTGCGTCATGTACGCCGGCCAGATCGTCGAGACGCGCGCGGCGAACCTGCTCCACGGCGACCCGCTGCACCCCTACAGCGCGGCGCTGGTCGAGGCGCGGCCCGACATCACCTCCACCGCCGAGCGCCTCGTGGCGATCCCCGGACGCCCCGTGTCGGCGTTCGAGGCGCCCGGCGGCTGCCGGTTCGCACCCCGCTGCCCGCACGTCGAGGACGCCTGCCGCACCGAGGAGCAGCTGCTCGTCGACCTCGACGGCGGACGCGTCCGCTGCCGCCGCGCCGCCGAGCTGCGCGGCTCCCTCCTGGACGGTGCCCATGTCTGAGTACGTCCCCGGTCCCGCCACCCGCGCGACCATCGACGAGGAGCGGCCGGTCCTCTCGGTCCGCAACCTGCGCAAGGTCTACGGCACGCAGGTGGCCGTCGACGACATGAACTTCGACCTCATGCCCGGCCGCTCCCTCGCGATCGTCGGCGAGTCGGGCTCGGGCAAGACCACCGTCGCCCGCATGATCACCGGCCTCGAGAAGCCGACGTCCGGCACGATCACCGCGTGCGGCCGCGACCGCTCGAAGCCCGCGCGTCGCGGCAAGGAGCGCAAGGCCCGCGGCCGCGAGGTGCAGATCGTCTTCCAGGACCCGTACTCCTCTCTCGACCCGCGCCAGTCCGGCTCGCAGCTGATCGACGAGGTGCTGCGCGTCCACCACGACCACGACGCGAAGGACCGCCGCCGGATCGTCGGCGAGCTCGCCGAGCTGGTCGGCCTCGACCAGCGCCAGATCGACGCGATGCCGCGCGCCCTCTCGGGCGGCCAGCGCCAGCGCGTCGCGATCGCGCGCGCCCTGGCCACCGACCCGCGCGTGCTCATCCTCGACGAGTCGGTCGCTGCGCTCGACGTGTCGATCCAGGCGCAGGTGCTCAACGTCCTGGCCGACATCCGCGACGAGCGCGGCATCTCCTACATCCTGATCAGCCACGACCTCGCGGTCGTGCGCCAGCTCACCGAGGAGGCGATCGTCATGCAGCGCGGCGTCGTCGTGGAGCGCGGCGCCACCGGCGAGATCCTCGACGACCCGCAGAACGCCTACACGCAGCTGCTGCGCGCGTCGGTCCCCGGACCGGGCTGGAAGCCGCAGCGCATGCGCGAGCGCCTCCTCGGCGCGCAGGCGGCCGCGGAGTAGCCGCTCACGACCCGTCGAGCTCCTGGTTGAGGAGCCGCTCGTAGCGCGCGAACCCCTCGCGCTCGTAGAACGTGACGGCACGGCGTCCCGAGTGCACCTCGACGCGCGAGCAGCCCGCCTCGCGGGCGAGGTCGAGCAGCAGCCGGACGATGCGACCGCCGACGCCGGCGTCGCGGTGCTCGGGCACGACGTACATCGACTGGATGTCGCCGTGGTGCCGGCCGACGTCGCCGGGGACGGGCACGCGGTCCACGACAGCCAGGAACCCCATGCCCACCAGGCGATCGCCGTCGACGGCCACCGCGGCACGGAACCGGTCGGAGCGGGGCGACCACCACGCGGCGAAGTCGCGCACGTAGGCGTCCTCGCCGTCGTCGTCGACCTCGTGCCGTTCCTCGTGCGAGCGGCGCCGCAGCCGGGCCAGCTCCACCACGTCGTCGTCGGTCGCCCGCCGCACCACGATCGTCACGACGCCAGCATGCCCGACGACGACGGACGGATCTCCCCGCTCTGGAGGTCTCAGCGTGCGCCATAGCTACCGCTGGGACCTCCAGAGCGGGGGGTCAGCGCTTCGTCGGGGCGTCGGCGAGGAGGCCGGAGAGGAAGGTCTCGAGCATCGTCGAGTAGACCGTCTCGCCGTCGGCGAGCTGGGCCGCGCGCAGCTCCTCGTCGGTGCGCTTGGGGGCGCGGCGCTGCTCGTAGGTGTAGTACGACGTGGCCATCGAGAGCTCGAAGGCCTGCGCCTTGCGCGGCAGGAACAGGACGTCGGCGGTCATCGAGATGTGCCCGAGCGTCATCTCCGCCAGCGCACGGACGCGCGCGATCGACTCGGTCTCGTCGTAGCCGAGCTCGCCCACGTTCTTGATCATCGTGCGCACCGAGGCCGCCTCGGCCTCGCCGCCGGTGAAGCGGTAGGTCACGTAGCGGGCGAGCCCCGGGCGGCGCAGGTAGGAGCGGCGCAGCGACCACACCATCCGGCGCAGGTTCTCCAGCGGCGCGTCGCCCTCCACGTAGGCCGCGATCGACTCCTCGAGCATGACGTCGGCCATGGCGAGCAGCAGCTCGTCCTTGTTGCGGAAGTGGCGGTAGACCGCGCTCGGGTCGGCACCGAGCTCGGCGCCGAGCTTGCTCATGGTGACGTCGTCGACGCCGCTGTCGACGATGCGGAACGCCGCGTCGAGGATGATCTCGCGCGAGAGCGAGACGCGGGGCTTCGACTTCGCCTTGGGGCTCATCGCGTTTCGCGGGTGAAGACCCGCTCGCCCTCCACGAACGTGGCGACGACGGTGGCGTCGGCGATCGCGTCGCTCGGGCCGGCGAACGGGTCGCGGTCGAGCACCGCGAGGTCGGCGTACATCCCGGTCTCGAGGCGCCCGGTGGTGTCGGCGTGGCCGTTCACCCGGGCGGTGCCCGCGGTGTACGACGCGAGCGCAACGGCGAGCGGGAGGGCCTGCTCGGCGTACAGCGGCTCGGTGCCCTCCTCCGCGCCCGGGTAGATGCGGTTGACCGCGACGTGGATGGCGTCGAGCGGGTCGGCGCTGCTGACCGGCCAGTCGCTGCCGGAGGCGAGCTCGGCGCCGGCACGCAGCAGGGCGCCGAACGGGTACTGCCACGACGCGCGGCGCTCGCCGAGGAACGGGATGGTGAGCTCGTCCATCTGGTCCTCGTGGGCCGCCCACAGCGTCTGGATGTTCGCCGTCGCGCCGACCTGCGCGAAGCGCGCGATGTCATCGGGGTGCACAACCTGCAGGTGCGCGAGGTGGTGGTTGCCGCCGGGGCCGTTGGCCTCGCGCGCGGCCGCCACGGCGTTCAGCGCGTTGCGCACCGCGCGGTCGCCGAGCGCGTGGAAGTGCACCTGGAAGCCGAGGGCGTCGAGTCGGGGCACGTACTCGAGCAGCCCGACGGGGTCGACGAAGTCGAGGCCCGAGTTCTCCGTCGCGCAGCCGCAGCCGTCCTCGTAGGGCTCGAGCATCGCCGCCGTGAAGTTCTCCGCGACGCCGTCGAGCATGATCTTCACGGTCGTCGGGCGGAAGCGTCCGGCGCCGCCGTCGGCGCGGCGGTCGACGAGCTCGGAGATCTGGTCGCTGCTGCGGGCGCGGTCCCACCACAGCGACCCGACGACGCGGGCGACGAGGTCGCCCGACCGCGCGGCCTCGAGGTAGATCGGCAGGATGTCGTCCTGCCCGAACATCGAGCCGACGGCGGCGTCCTGCCACGACGTGACGCCGAGCGAGAACAGGTGCTCCTGCGCGGCGAGGAGGCCGGCGCGCTGCGCCTCGGGGGTGGTGCCCGGGAGGTACGGGTCGATGAGGTGCGACGCGCCCTCGTGCAGCGTGCCGGCAGGGAAGCCGTCGGCCTCGCGCTCGATGCGGCCGTCGGCGGGATCCGGTGTGGCGGCGTCGATCCCGGCGATCTCGAGGGCCTTGGTGTTGACCCACGCGCCGTGGCCGTCGCGGTTGGGCAGGTAGACCGGGCGGTCGGGCACGATCGCGTCGAGCATGTGCCGCGTGGGCGTGCCGTTCGGGTAGTGCGACATCGACCAGCCGCCGCCCTCGATCCACGCCACGTCGGGGTTGGCCGCGGCGTACGCCGCGATGGCCGCCAGCGCCTCCTCGGCGCTCTCGCAGTGGTGCACGTCGCACTGCAGCAGGCTCACGCCGGCCATGACGGGGTGCACGTGCGCGTCCTGGAAGCCGGGCAGCAGCAGCCCGCCGGCGAGGTCGACGACCTCGGTCGACCCCGTGCGCAGCGCGAGGATCTCGTCGTCGTCGCCGATCGCGGCGATACGACCGCCGGACACGGCGACGGCGCCGCGCTGCGACGAGCCCATCCCCGCGCTGAAGAGCGATCCCCCGACGAACACGGTGTCGATGACGGTCCCCCGGACCTGCGGCGCAGTCATGGCCGGAACGTACGACCTGCGCAGGACCCTGTCAATGGTGTTGACAGCATCGTTGCCGGACGGTCAGTCGAGCGGGTTCCCGTCGGCGTCGAAGGCGACGCGCATCGTGAACGCGTACGGCGTCGGCCCGTCTGCCTCGAGCCGCTCGAGGCGGTCGTGCGCCTCCTCCAGCGAGGGCTGGTGGTCGTCGTCGACCCACCACAGGACGAGCGTCGGGCGCTCCATGCGCGTGAAGAACATCCGTCGCTGCTTGAGCACCGCCGCGTGCGCCTCGCCGTACACGTAGGCCTCGAGCGCCGCGAGGTCGGTCCAGGTGGAGAGGTTCACGATCATGTCGGCGCCCCACGGGCGGATCGACGTCGCGTTGCCGTCGCCCTCCTCCTGCAGCCGCCACACGAAGCCGGGCGCGTCATCGGCCACGGCGTTGACGGCGTCGAGCGCCTCGACGAACGGCGCGAGGTCGGGGTGGTCGAGCTCGTGCCGCAGCCGTGCCACGTTGAGCTGGGCCAGGTGCGCCATGCCCCGACGCTAGCGCGCGCGACGGCGCGGTCTCAGGAGGACGCCGCAGTCGGCTGCGGCGACGGACGGCGCGAGGGCAGCGCCGCCACGACCACGGCCGCGCCGGTGAGGAGCACACCGAGCACGACCTGCCAGCCGATCTCGGCACCGGCCGTCGGTGCCACGACGTCGAGCGCCACCGCGCCGGCGAGCTGGCCGCCGATCGTGACGAGGGAGTAGAGCAGGACGCCGAGCGGTCGGATGACGATCGCCGACAGCAGGAGGAACCCGACGCCGAGCGGCCCGCCGAGCCAGAGCAGCGGCTGCTGCCACGGCGCGGGGGGCGCCTCCCACCCGGCGCCCGTGATCGCGTGCGCGACCGGCAGCGCGACGAGGAGGACGACGATGCCGAGCGCGAGGTTGAGCACCACCGGCACGAGGCCGTCGTCGGTCTGCTCGGCGACCATGCCGTTGATCGCCATCTGGAAGGTGGAGATGACGCCGGCGGAGATCGTCACGATCACCGCGGCGAGCGCGAGCGAGCCCGCCGAGAAGCGGCCCGACACGGCGACCACGACGGCGAGCGTCGTGCCCACGGCACCGATCACGCGCGGCGCGGTGATGCGACGTCGCCCGCCGGGCGTGAGGCCGATGGCGTCGAACACCAGCGACGAGCCCGTGGTGCCGGCGACGACGAGCACGGTGAAGACCGCGACGCCGAGCGCCGGGATGCTCGCGCCCTGCGTGACGACGAAGAACGCCGACGCGAAGCCGCCGATCAGCTGCCACCACCGCAGCCGGCCCGCGCGCACCTGGCGCGGCAGCGTGCGCAGCAGCGCGTCGCGCGACGGCGCCCGCAGCGCGAGCACCACGGCGAGCAGGACGAGACCCATCGACGTCGAGAGGGCGGCCGTCATCACGGCGTCGCCGTCGAGCGACACGGCGAGCGCCCCGTTCACCCGCCCCTGCAGGGCCGCGAGCACGCCGGCCAGCACCGCTCCGGCCAGCGCCAGAGGGGAGTGACCTCCGGTCGCCGGGACGTGCGGCGCGACGGCGTAGCCCTCCGTCGCCGCGGCCTCGAGGAACTCGCCGGACGGATCAGTGGAAGAAATGGCGCGTCCCGGTGAGGTACATCGTGACGCCGGCGGCGGTCGCCGCAGCGATCACCTCGTCGTCGCGGACGGACCCCCCGGGCTGCACGACCGCTCGCACGCCGGCCTCGAAGAGCACCTCGGGACCGTCGGGGAACGGGAAGAACGCGTCGGACGCCGCGACCGAGCCTCGGGCGCGGCCGTCGCCCGCGCGCGTGACGGCGAGGCGGCAGGAGTCGACGCGGTTGACCTGGCCCATGCCGACGCCGACCGCGGCGCCGTCCTTCGCGAGCAGGATCGCGTTGGACTTCACCGAGCGCACGGCGCGCCAGGCGAAGGCGAGGTCGCGCAGGGTCGCCTCGTCGGCGGCGTCGCCGCACGCGAGGGTCCACGTCGACGGGTCGTCGCCCTCGGCGTCGAGCTTGTCGACCGACTGCAGCAGGATGCCGCCCGACACCGGGCGGATCTCGATGCCGCCGTGCGCGGGCACCGGGTCGGCGACGAGCAGGCGCAGGTTCTTCTTCTCGCGCAGGATCTCCAGCGCGTCGTCGTCGAAGCCGGGTGCGACGACGACCTCCGTGAAGATCTCGGCGACCTGGCGGGCCATCTCGGCCGACACCGGGCGGTTGGCCGCGATGACGCCGCCGAACGCCGACACGGGGTCGGTGTCGTTGGCCCTGCGGTGCGCCTCGGCGATGTCGGCGCCGACCGCGATGCCGCACGGGTTCGCGTGCTTGATGATCGCGACCGCGGGCTCGACGTGGTCGTACGCCGCCCGGCGCGCAGCGTCGGCGTCGACGTAGTTGTTGTAGGACATCTCCTTGCCGCCGAGCTGCTCGGCCTGCGCGAGCCCGGGGTTCGGCGTGTGGTTGGTGACGTAGAGCGCCGCGCGCTGGTGCGGGTTCTCGCCGTACCGCAGCACCTCCGCCCGCTCCCACGTCGCGCCGATCCACGCGGGGAACCCGGTGCCCTCGTCGGAGGGCGCGACCACGTTGCCGAGCCACGAGGCGACGGCGACGTCGTAGTTGGCCGTGTGCACGAAGGCCGCGGCCGCGAGGCGCTGGCGCTGCTCGAGGGTGAAGCCGCCGGCGGCGACCGCGGTGAGCACCTCGGCGTACTGCGACGGCGACGTCACGATCGCGACGCTCGGGTGGTTCTTCGCCGCGGCGCGCACCATCGTCGGCCCGCCGATGTCGATCTGCTCGACGCACTCGTCCGGGGTCGCGCCCGACGCCACGGTCTCGACGAACGGGTAGAGGTTCACGACCACGAGCTCGAACGCCGAGATGCCGAGCTCGTCGAGCTGGGCCTGGTGGTCCTCGAGGCGCAGGTCGGCAAGGATCCCCGCGTGCACCTTGGGGTGCAGGGTCTTCACGCGGCCGTCGAGGCACTCGGGGAAGCCGGTGAGGTCGGAGACCTGCGTGACGGGTACGCCGAGGGCCGCGATGCGCGCCGCGGTGGAGCCCGTCGACACGATCTCGACGCCGGCGGCAGCGAGCCCGTGGGCGAGCTCGTCGAGCCCGGTCTTGTCGTAGACGGAGACGAGCGCGCGGCGGATCTGACGGGTGCTCACGGGATGGTGGCCTTCCTGCCGGTGACGGTCCAGCCGTCGCGGGCCATCCGGCCCACGACGTCGACGAGGAGCTCGCGCTCCGCCGTCTTGATGCGCTCGTGGAGGGACTCGACGTCGTCGTCGTCGCGGACCTCGACGACGGCCTGCGCGAGGATCGGCCCGGTGTCGACGCCGGCGTCGACGACGAACAGCGTGCAGCCGGTGACCTTGACGCCGTAGTCGAGGGCGTCGGCCGCGCCGTGCATCCCCGGGAACGACGGGAGCAGCGCGGGGTGGGTGTTGACGTAGCGCCCGCCGAAGCGGGTGAGGAAGGCCGGTCCGGCGAGCTTCATGAAGCCGGCGGACACCACGAGGTCGGGCTCGTGCGCGGCCGTCGCCGCCGTGAACGCGGCGTCCCACTCCTCGCGGGTCGCGAAGTCGGCGACGCGCAGCACGAAGGTGGGGAGGCCCGCCTTCTCCGCGCGCTCGAGCGCGAGGATGCCGTCGCGGTCGGCGCCGACGGCCACCACCTCCGCCGGGTACGCCGGGTCGGCGGCCGCGTCGAGGAGGGCCTGCAGGTTGGTGCCCGACCCGGACACCAGGACCACGAGACGGGTCCGGGCGGAGGCGCTGTCCGCTGAGGGGGCCACACGAGTCCTTCGGGTCGGGGTGACGCGCCGATCCTACGGGGCGCCGCACCGGCCGGGCCGACCGCCTCGGGAGCGGGCCCAGGGCTGCTCAGTGCTCGTCGGTGACCCAGATCGTGGGCAGGACGTGGGTGCCCAGCGACACGAGCAGCGACCCTGCGGCGACCAGCCCGCCGAGCGCGGCGCCCGTCGCGAGCGCGGGCGGGCCGAGGTGCTCGAGCCGGCCGTCGCCGAGGGCTCCCGAGGCCAGCGCCGCGAGCACGGCGGCACCGACCGCGACGACCGCCGCGCCCACGAGCAGCGCCACGGCCTCGGTGCGCAGCGGCAGGTGGCGGCGGTGGCGCAGCACGAGCGCCGCGACCATCCCGGCGGCGACGGGGAGCAGCAGGAGCAGCGGACCCGCGGCCGGTGCCTGCTCGGGCACGGCGCCGAGCAGCGGGACGGCGGGGAGCAGCCCGCCCGTCTGCGAGAACGGGTCGACGCCGGTGCCGCCACCGACCGAGAAGCCCGGGCCGGCGACGTACGCGAGGGTCCAGACGAGCAGGTTCGGGAGGTAGGCGAGCGAGAGCAGCAGGACGCCTGCCGCGTCGCCGGCGCCCGGAGCGAGCTGGTGAGTCAACGACGTGATGCTCGACCAGCGCGCCACGACGGCGACCGCGGCGACGATGCCCACCGCGACCGCGAGGGCACCGGCGGCGGCACCCGCGGCGAGCAGCCCGTCGCGGCCCCACGAGGGCAGCCGGTCGAGCAGCGCGCGCCCGAGAGGCCCGCCCGCGAGCGCGCCCGTGCCGAGCCCGACGAGGGCGAGCACGCCGCACCAGCCGAGCGCGGCGAGCGGCTCGACCTCGGCCCCGGCGAGCGACGACGCCTGCGCCACGAGCATCCCGAGCAGCGCGTACGTCGCCGTGCCGCCGACCACGAGCAGGGCGGTGTCGGCGACCGAGGTCGTGGAGGTGATGCGGACGGCCCAGCGTCCGCCGAGGAAGAGCAGCCAGAGCGCGAGGCCGGTCAGCAGCACCGGGAGCAGCGTGATCGTGGCGCCTCCGACGGCGACGCCCGCGTGGTGGCCGGCCAGCCAGATGACGCCCGCGGCCGACAGCGGCGTACCGAGCCCGTCGTCGCCGCGGCCGGTCAGCGCCCACACCGCCGTGACGACCACGCCGACCGCCACGAGCCCGACGCCCGCGGCCCACAGCGCCGAGGCCACGGCGGCGACCGGCAGGGTGCCGACGACGTCCTCCCGCGAGCGGCGCGGGCGCGGGTCCTTCGGCCGCGCCGGGGGCCGCTCGAGCATGGAGGTCACCCGTCGATGCTCGCACCCGGGCCGCGCGCCTCAGGGGTGCGACACGGCCGGGCGGCGGTCAGATGCGCACGAGATCGCGGCCGACGTCGTCGGGCGACGTGCAGCCGGCCAGCCCGAGCACGTCGCGCGTGTCGGCGGCGAGGTCGTCGAGCAGCGTGCGTACGCCGCCGGAGCCGTCGACCGCGAGCGCCCAGAGCACGGGACGCGCGAGCAGCACGGCGCGCGCGCCCAGTGCGAGCGCGCGCAGGACGTGCCCGCCGGTGCGCACTCCCCCGTCGACGTAGACCTCAGCCCGTCCGTCGACCGCGTCGACCACCTCCAGGAGCGCGAGCGCCGACGGCACGACGCCGTCGAGCTGGCGGCCGCCGTGCGTCGACACGATGACCGCGTCGGCGCCCGCGTCGAGGCACCGCAGCGCCTCGTCGCCACGCAGCACGCCCTTGGCGACCACGGGGAGGCCGGTGAGCTCCTTGAGCCGCGCGAGGTCGGCAGCCCCGAGGTCGGGCGCCTGCTGCAGCCGCTCGTCGGCCGGGTCGCGGCCCTCGAGCGCCTCGACGATCGCCTCGGGCGGCAGGGGCGGCAGCGGCCCGGCGGGCTTGTGCGCGACGAACGGGACGTCGACGGTGACGACGAGGGCGGACGCGCCCGCGTCGGCCGCACGACGGGCGACCTCGTCGGAGATCCCGCGGTCGCGCAGCACGTAGAGCTGCTGCCACCACGGCCCGGCGGCGGCCGCGATCTGCTCGAGCGGACGGCTCGCGCGCATCGACACCACGAGCAGCGACCCGGCGTCGCGCACACCTGTCGCGGTCGCGACCTCGCCGTCGGGGTGCGCGAGCCCGTGCAGCGCCGCGGGCGCGACGAGGACCGGCGCAGCCACCGGCGTACCGAGGACGGTGGTCGCGGTGGTCACGGTCGAGACGTCGCGCAGGACGCGCGGGCGCAGCATCAGGTCGTCCCAGGCGCGCTCCTGCGCGGCGAGCGTGCGCTGCTCGCCGGAGCCTGCGGCGTAGTAGGCGAACACCTCGGGCGGCAGCAGCTCCCGCGCACGGTCCTCGAGCGTCATCGCGCCGCCACCTCCGACCCGCGTCGCGCCGGCGTCACTCGCCGGCGTCGAGCAGCTTCTCCAGATACTCCCAGTCGCGGTTGAACCGGTAGGAGTGCTGGGCCGGCGGCTGCGGCGCCTGCGTCTCGATCCAGCGCACGAGGCCGTTGCCGCGGTTGTGGAACCCGTGATCGGCACCCACGCCGGCCCACAGCACGTCGCCCGGGCGCAGGACGAGCTCGTGGCCCTCGACGAGCGCGTGCACCTCGCCCTCGACCATCACGTACGCCTCCTCGAACGGGTGGTCGTGCGGGTGGGCGATCGCGGTGGGCTGGTACTGCACCATGAACATGGTGTGCAGCTGAGCCTTGAGCCGCTGGTCGACGAGCATGCGTACGCCGATGCCGCTGTAGGCCAGCAGCGCGGTCGCCATGCTCGCCGAGACCTGGGGGGCGTCGACCTTCGAGCCGACGGCGAGGTTGTCGAGGTCCATCGACGCCGCGTCGAACCGGAACGAGCTCTGGTTGCGCGGATCGCGGACGTCGGCGGCCGCGACCGCGGAGTCCTCGAGCTGCTCGCCGGTGAAGAAGGTGTCCTTGCGGCGGGTGTCCTCGAACGGTGCGGGAGCCGCCATGTGCAGCCACGAGACGGGTCCGCGGCCCGACGCCCGCACCGAGTAGGTGACACCCACGGGAACAGCAGCGCAGTGGTCGGCGGGCAGGGTGATCGACTGGCCGAGCATCGTGAGCACGAGCTCGCCCGAGAGCACGTAGAGGCTGATCTCGTAGGAGTGCACGACCGCCTCGACGTGGCCGTCGGGCTCGAGGCGGCAGACGTAGAGGCCCATGTGCGGCGAGCCCTGCGACTTCCCGACGAGCTGCTGGCGCGAGAAGCCGCGCGAGCGGTCGGTGTACGCCGCAGGCAGCACGTTCTCGGTCTCGTCGATGCGCGTGACGTGGAACATCGCTCCAGCTCCCGGGTCGGTGGCGTTGTGCAGCAGGTGCCGGGTCAGCGGACGAGGACGCCGCCCTCGACCATGAGGTTGTGGCCGTTGACGCCGCCGTTGTCGAGCAGGAACAGCGTCGCGTCGACGATCTCCTGCATCGTGACCGTGCGCCCGATCGGCGTGCGCGAGACGACGAGCGAGAGGTCCTTGTCCTCCCACGCGGGGCTGTCGCCGACGATGCCCGGGTGGACGGCGTTGACGCGCACCGGCGCGAGCTCGCTGGCCAGGGTGCGCACCATCGCGCTCACGCCGCCGTTGACGGTCGTGACGGTCGTCGACCCCGGGTAGGGACGCAGCATCGCGAGGCCGCCGAACAGGACGATGGACGCCGACGGCGTGAACCGGTCGGCGAGCACGTGCACGGCCTCGGTGTAGCCGACGAGCTTGAGGACGGCGAGACGGGTCGCGCCCTCGATGTCGTAGTCCTTCACCGAGTTCGCGTCGCGCTCGATCGCGGCGATGATGAGCGCGTCGACCGGGCCGACGCCGGCGAGGGCGTCGCGCAGCGTCGCGGGCTCGGCGAGGTCGAGGCCGATGCCGCTGACCGACGGGCCGATCTCCGCCGCGACCGCCTGCGCGCGCGCCGCGTCGCGTCCCGAGATCACGACCGACATGCCGTCGGCCGCCAGCTGCGCCGCGAGCTCCCGTCCGATGCCCGCCGTGCCGCCCAGGATCACCGCGGTGCCCTGCCTCGCCGTCATGTCGTCCTCCGTGGGGTGCCCGGGCGCGCCGCTCGGCCGCCTGTCGCGACAGTAGGCAGCGCGTCCAGCAGCGTCAAGCGGCACTGAACACCGGGACGGGCGCGACGGTCTCCGTCGGGACCCGGTCCGTGGAGTACAGTCCCGGTGCAACCGACCCGCGCGACGTCGTACGGAGGAGCCATGGAGGCCGCCGCAGGCGCCCGCCTCCGCAGCAGGCGGCAGGAGCTCGGACTCTCGCTGCGCGAGCTCGGCAGCCGGGTCGGCGTCTCCGCGAGCATGCTGTCGCAGGTCGAGAACGGCCGCTGCCGCGCCTCGGTCGCCACCCTCTACCGGCTCGTGAACGAGCTGGGCCTCACGCTCGACGACCTCTTCGACGACGCCGCGGCGCCGGCCGAGCAGGAGGCGCCCCCGACCCGGTCGCGGGGGCGGTCGCGCGCCCGGTCGTCGGCGCCGCGCACGCCGGTGCTGACGCGCGGCGAGCGCGTGACCATCGAGCTGGAAACCGGTGTCACGTGGGAGAAGCTGTCGAACGCGGCTCCCGCCGGGCTCGAGTTCATCCTCGTCACCTACCGCCCCGGCAGCAGCTCGGGGAAGTCGGGCAAGTTCTCCCAGCACGAGGGCTTCGAGTGCGCCTACGTGGTCTCGGGCGAGCTCACCTTCCACCACAAGTTCGACACCTGGACCCTCGTCGCGGGAGACACCATCACCTTCGACGCCTCCGAGCCGCACCGGCTCGAGAACCTCGGCACCGACGACGTCGTCGCGGTCTGGATCGTGCTGCACGAGGCGGCGTCCGCCAGCGACGCCGGGCGCCTCGAGTCGCTCGCGAAGGTCGTCGGCGCGACCCGTCGACGTCCCTGACGCACGTCGGTCGGCGCCGAGGCGCGGCCGTCCGGGGACCGCTCCGAGATTTTCAGGACCACTTCACACGAAAGCCTTGACGCGGCGTTCAGTGACGATGATCGTGGGCCTACTCGGCGACGTGGCCGCGCTGCGGTCGCGCACCCGGGACGACCCCAGCCGCGCCGCCCCGGCGGCCCGCTCGAAGGAGAGCGATGACCTCGACCCCCGACGCCCGGATCGCCGACGCCCCCGCGGTCGTGCTCCGCGGCGGCACCGTCCTCACGATGGACGCGGGCCACACCGTCCTGACCGACGCCGACGTCCTCGTGGTCGGCGACCGCATCGAGGCCATCGGCCACGCGCTGCCCGTGCCCGAGGGCACCGCCGAGGTCGACGCGCGCGGCGGCATCGTCATGCCGGGCATGGTCGACACCCACCGCCACATGTGGCAGACCGCGATGCGAGGCTACGGCGCCGACTGGACCCTCACGCAGTACTTCGTCTGGTACTACCTCGAGTGGGGCAAGTCCTTCCGCCCCGAGGACGTGTACGCCGGCAACCTGCTCTCCGCCATCGAGGCGGTCGACGCCGGCGTCACGACGTCGGTCGACTGGTCGCACGGCCTGCAGAGCACGCAGCACGCCGACGCCGCGCTCGACGCGCTCGAGGAGATCCCCGGCCGCTTCGTGCTGGCCTACGGCAACATCCAGCAGGGCCCGTGGGAGTGGTCGACCTCGCCGGAGTTCCAGGACTTCGTGCGCCGGCGCATCGGCAGCAACGACCTCGTCGGCTTCCAGCTCGCGTTCGACGTCACGGGCGACCCGAGCTTCCCGGAGAAGGCCGCGTTCGAGGCGGCTCGCGAGCTCGGCGTCAACGTCACGACGCACGCCGGCGTGTGGGCGATCACCAAGGACGAGTCGATCAACCTCATGTACGACAACGGCTTCATGACGCCGGGCCAGATCTACGTCCACTCCACGACGCTGTCGGCCGACTCGTACCACAAGATCGCGGCGTCGGGCGGCTTCGCGTCGGTCTCCACCGAGAGCGAGAGCAGCGCGGGCCAGGGCTACCCGCCCACCTGGCAGCTGCGCAAGTACGGCGTCCCCGTCTCGCTGTCCATGGACACGAGCGTGTGGTGGAGCGCCGACCTGTTCAACGCCATGCGGTCCACGGCCAACGCCGACCGCGTCCGCGTGCACATGGCCGCGCACGAGAAGGGCGAGACGGTCGTCAACCACCCGCTGCGCGCGGAGACCGTGGTCGAGTGGGCGACGATCGGCGGTGCGAAGGCGCTCGGCATCGACGACAAGGTCGGCAGCCTCGAGGTCGGCAAGCAGGCCGACATCGTGCTCATCAAGAACGACGCGTCGCCGGCCATGTTCCCGGTGCTCAACCCCTACGGCCACGTGGTCTACCAGGCCGGTCGCGGCGACGTGCACACCGTGCTCGTCGCGGGCAAGGTGCTCAAGCACGACGGCCGCCTCGTCGGCGCCGCCGACAAGCTCGAGAAGGCCCGCGAGGTCGTCGGGCAGACCGTCGACCACCTGCAGCAGGCGCTCGGCGACGAGAAGTGGGTCAACGGCATGAACCCCGAGCTCGCGCCCGACGAGCTGTTCGACAACCCCTACCAGTACTCCGACCACGAGATCGGTGCCGCCGAGGCGCACGAGGAGTAGTCGGCGCAGACGCGGGAGGGGCGGCCGGGCGAACCCGGGCCGCCCCTCTCGTACGTCGGGCTCCTGCGCGTGTGCTCAGGCCTCGCCGCGGCCGGCGGCGGTGTTGAGGTGGCTCTGCGAGTCGCGCTCGGCGGGCAGGTAGCCGCCGGTCGTGTAGTAGCGCTTGCCCGCGACGAGCAGCTCCTCCGCCGGGAACTTGGTGATGACCTCGCACCCGTCGGCGGTCACCACGACCTCCTCCTCGATGCGAGCGGCGCCCCAGCCGTCGGCCGCGGGCCAGTAGGTCTCGAGGGCGAAGACCATGCCCTCCTCGAGGGTCTCCGGCGCGTCGAACGACGTGTAGCGCGAGAAGATCGGCCGCTCCCAGATCGACAGGCCGACACCGTGGCCGTACTGCAGGGCGAACGCCGCCTCCTCGCTGGGGAAGCCGAACTCCTCGGCCTTGGGCCACAGCTCGACGATGTCGGCGGTCGTCACGCCCGGCTTCACGGCCGCGATCGCACGGTCCATCAGCTCGCGGCAGACGACGTACGCGTCGCGCTGCGCGCGCGACGCCGAGCCCACGGCGAACGTGCGGTAGTAGCAGGTCCGGTAGCCCATGAACGAGTGCAGGATGTCGAAGAACGCCGGGTCGCCCGGGCGGATCAGGCGGTCGCTGTAGACGTGCGGGTGCGGCGAGCAGCGCTCGCCGGAGATCGCGTTCACGCCCTCGACGTGCTCGGACCCGAGGTCGTACAGCGTCTTGGCCACCAGGCCCACGCACTCGTTCTCGCGCACGCCCGGGCGCAGGAACTCGTAGAGCTCCTCGTACGCCGCGTCGACCATGGACGCGGCCTGGGTGAGCAGCCCGATCTCGTCAGGAGTCTTGATCCGGCGCGCGGCGAGGAAGCACTGCTGGCCGTCGACGACGGGTACGCCGGCGGCCTGCAGCGCGAACAGGACGTCGGGCTCGATGATGTCGACGCCGACCGGCTGGCCCTCGAGGCCGAAGTCGCGCATGACGCCCGCGATCTTGGCCGCGACGTCGTCGGCCCGGCGCGCGCCGGGGCCGATGGTGCCGCGCAGCGTCGAGATGCCCGCGCGGTTGCCGTAGTGCTCGCCGCGTCCCTGCGCGGCGTGCGGCTCGTCGAGCCAGGTCGCCTGCAGCATGTGGTGCTTCGCGGCCGAGCCGAAGTCCCACAGCACCGGGTCGCCGCCGCGCGGCAGGATCGCGAACCGGATCATCTTGTCCATCGCCCACGTGCCGATGTGTGTGCCGGTCATGTAGCGGATGTTGTGGAAGTCGAACGTCAGCAGCGCCGCGAGGTCGGAGCGCTCGAGCTCGGCCTTGAGACGGGCGAGCCGCTCGGTGCGCAGCCGCGACATGTCCAGGCGCGACTCCCAGTCGACCTGGTTGGTGCCGTACGTCGCCGTCAGCTTGCTCACTGCTCCGCCTCTCGTCGGTCGGGGGTGCTCGTCGGGTCCACGGGTTCTCGCGCGAGGTCGACGGGGCGGCCTGCGGCAGCCTGCTCGACGCACACGAGCGCGAGGAAGTCGTCGTCGGCGTACCCCGCAGCGACCGCCTCCTCGGTGCGCGCCAGCACCGCCGACGCGACCGGCAGCGGTACGCCGGACGCTGCGCCGAGCGAGACCGCGAGGTCGAGGTCCTTGCGCATGTCGATCATGCGGAACGTCGCGGCGTAGTCGCGTGCGCGCAGCGCCGCACCCTTGTAGCTGACGAACCGGCTCGCCATCACGGTGCCGTCGAGGGCGTCGAGGAACGCCTCGCGCTCGACGCCCGCCGACTCGACGAGGACCGTGGCCTCGGCGAGGAGCTGCATCGTCGCGCCGAGCATGGAGTTGACGGCGATCTTCACGACGCGCGCCTGCTCTCCCTCACCCAGCACGTGGTGCGCCGCGGTCACGTCGGTCAGCACGTCGCGGGCCGAGGCGATCGCGTCGGCAGGTCCCGACAGCAGCAGCGACGCCGCACCGGAGCGCACGACCAGCGGAGACCCGCTCACGGCGCCCCGCACATAGGCGATCCCGCGCTCGGACGCGGCTGCCGCGACGCGCTCCGACGACGCGACGTCGACGGTCGAGAGGTCGACGAGCGTGGTGCCGGGCGCGAGCGCGGCCAGACCGCCCTGCTCGAGCAGCACGTCGACGAGAGCAGGCCCGTCGGTGAGGCTGGTGACGACGACGGAGCAACCACGCACCGCGTCGGCGATGGTGGCCGAGGCCGTGACGCCGTCGCGCGCGAGGGCCTGCGCGCCGGCCGCGCTGCGGTTCCACACGACGACCGGTCGGCCCGCCTCGGCCCAGCGGTCGACCAGCGCGGCGCCCATCTTCCCGGCACCGAGCAGGGCGACGGGATCGGCGGTCATGGGCGCTCCTCGGGGTCGGGTCCGACGATCATGGCGCGCGGCGCCGCCTGCTGCGCGGTCACGCGAGGATCCGCGCCGGGTGCTCGAGGAGCTCGACGAACGCCTGCATCCACCGGGCCGCGGTGGCACCGTCGACGGGGCGGTGGTCGACCGACAGCGTCACGTGCAGCACGGTCGCGACGCCGAGAGCGCCGTCGACGACGACGGGCTCGGGGCGCGCCGCACCGACCGCGAGGATCGACGACTGCGGCGGGTTGATGATCGCCGAGAACTCCTCGGTGCCGTACATCCCGAGGTTCGACACCGACACTGTGCCGCCCTCGAGCTCGCTCTGCTGCAGCCGCTTCTCCTGCGCCCGCAGCACGAGGTCCTGCGTCGCCGCAGCGAGCTCGGTGACGGTGAGCCGGTCGACCCCGCGCACGACCGGGGTCACGAGCCCGTGGTCGGTGGCCACGGCGACCGCGACGTCGACCTGCGCGAAGTGCCGCACGGTTTCGCCGGTCCAGATCACGTTGAGCTCCGGCACGATCGTGTGCGCCCGCGCGACCGCCTTCACGACGAGGTCGTTGACCGACACCTTCGTGCCGCCGCCATCGTTGATCTCGCGGCGCAGCTCGAGCAGCCGGTCGACCTTCGCGCTGCCCTTCACGTAGAAGTGCGGCGCGGTCTGCACGCTCTCGGTCAGCCGCGCGGCGATGGCAGCACGCATGCGCGACACGGGCTCGTCCCACGAACCGCCCTCGGTGGCCGCGGGGGCCGCGACCGGCTGCGGGGTGGTCGGGCGGGCAGCGACGTACGCCTCGACGTCGCGCCGACGGATGCGGCCGTCGGGACCGCTGCCGGCGAGCGACTCCAGCGGTACGCCGGCCTCGCGGGCCAGCCGCCGCGCGAGCGGGCTGGCGAAGACCCGCCCGTCGTGGTCGGCCGCGGAGGCCACCGGTGCGGGCACGACGTCCTCGGGCGCTGCGACGACCTCGACGTCGGGCACCGCGGGAGCGCCCGCGTCGACACCCAGCTCGGCGAGCACCCGGTCGACGTCGTCGACCTGCTCGCCGGCCGACCCGAGCAGCGCGATCGGCCCGCCGACCTCGACCGTGGCACCGGGCTCGACCAGCGCGCGCAGCAGCACGCCGTCGCGCTCGGCCTCGACGTCGACGATCGCCTTGTCGGTCTCCACGGTGACGACGAGGTCGCCCGCGGCGAACGCGGCGCCGGGCGCGACGTTCCACGCGGCGACGATGGCCTCGGTCGCGCCGGCGGCGACGCCGGGCATGCGCATCAGCTCGGGCACGTCACTCCCCCACGATCTTCTGGAGGGCCGCGACGACCTCCTCGGTGCGCGCGAACGACGCGCGCTCGAGCACCTTGCTGATCGTGGGCGAGGCCTCGCCGCCGTGCACGCGGTGCACCGGGGCGTCGAGCCAGTCGAACAGCCGCCGCGCGACCTCGTCGCCGAGCCAGCTGCCGTACGACGTGCCGCGCGCACCCTGCTCGACGATCACGACCTCGTTGGTGCGCTGCACGCTCGCGGTGATCGTGTCCCAGTCGAGCGACGCCCGGTCGAGCCAGCGCAGGTCGATCACGTCCGCGTCGACGCCGAGCTGCTCCACGGCCTCGAGGACGTGGTTCACCATGACGCCGTAGGTGAGGACGGTGATGCGGCTGCCGCTGCGCCGCACGCGGGCGCGACCGACGGGAAGGTAGTGGTCGTAGTCGTCGGGGAGGCCGGGTCCGGTCGAGGCGTAGAGGTCGACGTGCTCGAGCACCACGACGGGGTCGTCGAGGGCGAGCGCGGTGTTCATCAGCCCGACGTAGTCGTACGGCGTCGACGGCGCGACGATCCGGAAGCCCGCCGACGTCGCGTAGACGCCCGCCGGGTCCATCGAGTGCTGGGAGCCGTAGCCCGTGCCCATCGCGGTCTTGGAGCGCAGGACGAACGGCACCTTCCCGGTGCCGCCGAACATGTGCCGCGCCTTGGCGACCTGGTTGAACAGCTGGTCGGCCGCGACCCACATGAAGTCGGCGTACATGAACTCGACGACGGGACGGAAGCGGCCGTCGATCGCCATGCCGCCACCGAGACCGGTGAACGCGTTCTCCGAGATCGGGGTGCCGAGCACGCGGTCGGGGAAGGCGTCCTTGAGGCCCTTCGTGGCGCCGTTGGTGCCGCCCGAGAGCCGGTGCACGTCCTCGCCGAGGACGACGACGCGCGGGTCGGTCTCCATCCGCCGACGCATGACCCCGGCGACGGCGTCGATGAACTTCTCGTCCTGCAGCCGGTCCGCGTGGTCGTCGACGTCGGTGAACGCGATGCCGTCGAGCTCGGAGAGGTCGCCGCGGACCCCGGCGTCGACCATCGCCGGGTCCGGCCACTCCGACGGCTTGATCCGGCGCTCGCCGGGCTTGCCGCCCGGCACCCGCTCGAGCAGGACCTCGGCGAGGCCGCGCATGAGCTGCTGCGCCGACGCGGTGCACGCGTCGACCTGCTCCTGCGTGAGGATCCCGCGGCGCACGAGGTGCGCAGCGGTGCGCGCGATCGGGTCGCGCTCGCGCCACTGCGCCTCCTCCTCCTTGCTGCGGTAGCGGAACGCGCTGCCGGGGAACGGGCCGTTCTGGTGGAAGTAGCGGTAGACGTCGGCCTCGACCACGGCCGGCCCGTGCCCGCTGCGCAGGTGGACGAGCGCCTCCTGCATCGCGAGGTGGACCGCGAGCGGGTCCATGCCGTCGACCTTCCAGCTGCGGATGCCGAAGCCGGGACCGCGTCCGGACAGGCGCGTCTCGGCGGTGACCTCGGAGACGTGCGTGGACACGGCGTACAGGTTGTTCTCGATGAAGAAGCAGAGCGGCAGCGACCACGCGCCGGCGAGGTTCATCGTCTCGAGCGTGGAGCCGATGTTGGTCGCGCCGTCGCCGAAGTAGGTGATGGCGACGTCGTCGGTGCCTGCGTGCTTGTGCGCCCAGGCCGAGCCTGCGGCGAGCGGCACGCCGCCTCCGACGATCGCGTTGGTGCCGATGGCGCCGGCCTCGTGCCACTGCAGGTGCATGGAGCCGCCGCGCCCGTGGCTGAAGCCCTGGTCGAGCCCGCAGATCTCGCGCAGCGTGCGCAGCAGCAGCGCCTCGACGTCGGCGGGGAACGGCTGTGTCGGGTCGATGCCCGCGGGGTGCAGGTGCGCGAGCGCCTTGGCGAGGAACTGGTGGTGCCCGCGGTGCGAGCCGTTGACGGTGTCGGACGAGCGCAGGGTGATCGCGGAGCCGACCGCGCCGCCCTCCTGCCCGATGCTCGAGTGCGCGGGACCGTGCACGAGACCTTCAGCGGCCAGCTCGAGCACGAGCTCCTCGAAGGTCCGGATCAGCACGAGCTGCGACAGCATCGCCGTCAGCAGCCCGGGGTCGGCGGCGTCCCAGTCGGAGTCGTCGACGCGGACCTCGGTCCAGGGGACGGCCGGGTCGAGGTGCTGGTGCTGGGCCACGGCTGCTCCTCCACGCTCGGGGTCTCCGAGCATGGCAGCCGATGTATCCATCCGCAAGCCTGGACTGCCACCTCTGAGCGTGGCACAGTGCTCGTGAACGCCTGTTTGGATCCATCAGGGGAGCGCGGATGGCCCTGCCCGGACTGCAGCGGCTCGACCACGTCGGCATCACGGTGCCCGACCTCGAGGCCGCGCACGCCTTCCTCGTCGACGTCCTCGGCGCCGAGTACATGTACCGGCTCGGCCCGTTCCGCAGCGACGACGACTGGATGGCCGAGCACATGGACGTGCACCCGCGCACGGTCATGGAGCAGCTGCGCTTCTACCGGATCGGCGGGCAGGCGGTGCTCGAGGTGTTCCAGTACGACGCCCCCGACCAGGCCGCGACCGGCCCGCGCAACAGCGACGTCGGCGGCCACCACGTGGCGCTCTACGTCGACGACCTCGACGCCGCGATCGCCTACCTGCGCGAGCAGGGGGTGACGGTGCTCGGCGAGCCGACGACGAGCCGCGGCGCGTCGGAGGGCCAGCGCTGGGTCTACTTCCTCGCGCCGTGGGGCCTGCAGATGGAGCTGGTCTCCTACCCGCAGGGCAAGGCGTTCGACCACCACCCCGAGAGGTTCGAGTGACCGCCGACAGCACCACGACGACGGAGGCGGTGAGCAGCCAGCGCATCGCGACGGCGCTGCGCGAGGCGATCCTCGCCGGCGAGTACGCGCCCGGCGAGCGGCTCTTCCAGGACGTCGTCGCCGAGCAGTTCGGCACCAGCCGCATCCCCGTGCGCGAGGCGTTCCGCATCCTCGAGTCCGAGGGGCTCACCGAGGTGCTGCCCAACCGCGGCGCGCGCGTGCCGGCGCTCGACCTCTACGAGGTGAACACCTACTACCGCATGCGCGAGCGCCTCGAGCCGCTCACCCTCGCCGAGAGCCTCGAGCACCTGACCGACGCGCACATCGAGCGGATGGAGTCGGTGCAGGAGCGCATCGAGCGCGGCACCGACGTCGCCGAGTTCCTCGTGCTCGACCGCGACTTCCACATGACGTCGTACGCCGGGTGCCGCAGCGAGCAGCTGCTGTCGACGACCGTCCGTCTCTGGAACGCCACGCAGCACTACCGTCGCGCGTTCATGCAGCTCGCGGGCGAGGACCGCATGGTGATCGTCAACGCCGAGCACCGCCTCATCCTCGACGCGTGCCGGCGCCGCGACGCCGAGGACGCGCAGCGCTACCTCGAGGGCCACATCCGCCGCACCCGCGTCGCGCTCACCAGCCACCCCGAGCTCTTCGAGCGCTGAGACCGCTTCTAGCGCAACAGGTTCAGCGAGGCGAGCAGCGTCACGACGAGCACGATCCATTCGAACGCGGCGAGGGTCAGCTTCTTCACGGCGTACCGACCCACGACGGCACCGACCGCCACGGCGGGGCTGAGCACGAGGGTGAGCACGAGCGTGGTGCTCGTGATGAGGCCGAGGCCGAACGAGATCGGCACCTTCACGAGGTTGACGACGAAGAAGTACCAGGCACCGGTGCCGAGGAAGGTGAGCATCGGCAGACGGAGCCGCAGCAGGTAGAGGTAGATCAGCGAGCCGGCGTTGGCGACCATGCTCATGAAGCCCGACCCGACACCGGCACCGGCCTCGAGCGGCAGGGACGGCGGCGCGACCTCGTCGGCCGGGGCGCTGCGCAGCTTGCGCACGATGGAGACCAGCACGAGCACCACGAGGATCGCGCCGATGGTGCGCTTGACCGCGACGTCGCCGGCGAAGAGCAGGAACACCGCTCCCCCGGCGATGCCCGCGAGCACCCAGGGCGCCAGGCCGCGCAGCACCTTCCAGTCGGCGTACCTCGTGTAGGCGCGGATCGCGAACAGGTCGCCGACGATGAGCAGCAGCAGCGCGACGCCGGTCGACCAGCGTGCCGGGAGCACCGCGGCGAAGAGCGCGACGGCCACCATCACCAGACCGCCGATCGCGGTCTTGGAGAAGCCGATCACGAACGCGCCGAGGACGAGCACCACCCACGCGGCGGCGCTCAGCGTCGCGAGGTCGGTCACGCGTCAGCGCCCGAGGTAGCGCAGGATCCCGGCGTACAGCCCCAGGGCGACGCGCTGACGACCCGTGGCCGACGTGGCGACCGCGGCGTCGGACGCGTTGCGCATGTTGAGGGTCTCGACGGTCACGATCGGCACGGTCGACACCGTCATCGCGCCCTGGTCGGTGCGGACCTGCAGCGGCGTCGAGAGGTAGGTCGCGGGCGTGAAGCCGCGCGAGCGCATGCCCGCGATCATCGCGGCGGCGAGCACCTTGTCGCGGGCGGCGGTGAGGCGCGTGCTGCCCAGCGACGATGAGGCGGGCACGATCGTGTGGAAGCCGCGGCCGCCCGACGGTCCGCCGTCGGCGTGGATCTGCACCATGAACGCGGCCTTCTGCTGGCCGCCGAACAGGCCGCGCGCCCCGATGCACGGCCCGTAGGTGTCGAGCGTGTTCCGGTCGCGCGTGACGAGCACGGTCGCACCCGCAGCCGTCAGCAGGCGGCGCAGCCGCAGCGCGACGTCGAAGGTGTACGTCGCCTCGGCGTACCCGCTGTTGGTCGCGGTGCCGGTCGTGTTGCACGCCTTGGTGAAGCCGACCCAGTAGGTCCGGTTGATCTGCGGGACGTGGCGGCCGTTGCCGATGTCGTGGCCCGGGTCGAGCGCGATGACCTGGCCCGAGAGCGGACCCTTCGCCGTCGGGAGGAAGCGCACCGGCCGCGGCCACGCCGCGAGCCACGGGCTCGTCGTCGTGCGCGTGGGCTGCCAGGTCGGCGCGTAGAGCACCGGCAGCCCGCCGTCGGTCGCGAGCGGCACCGGCCCCTTCGCCGTCACCGGGGCCGGTCGCGTCGTGGGCGCCGGGGTCGGCGTGGTCGGAGGCACGAGCCCCGCGCTCCCCGTCGGAGTCACCGACTCGGAAGGCTGCCCCGGCGAGGACGGCACCGACGACGACCCGGACGACGCCGACGCGGCGGTGGAGCTCGTCGCCCCGGTGGTGCCCGGTGCGCTCGTGGCCGTCGACGCGCACGACGCGACGGCCGCGGCCGACAGCAGCACCGACACCGCGAGCACGCCACGACGGCCGGTCCTGATCATGCGCCGACCCTACGCCGCGCCGGCGAGGCCGAACCGCCCCGTCCCTCGCCCGGGCCACGCCGAGCCCGGCACGTGAGGAGCCAGCGCACAACGGAAACGAGATCTCGTTTCCGTTGTCTGCACCCGGCGGACGACGGAGAGGGCCGCTCCCTCAGGAGCGGCCCTCTCGTGGCGAGCTGAGGTGCTACTTGCCCTCGATGATGGCGCGCATGAGGGCGGCGGTCTCGGACGGCGTCTTGCCGACCTTCACGCCGACGGCCTCGAGGGCCTCCTTCTTGGCGGCCGCGGTGCCCGACGAGCCGGACACGATCGCGCCCGCGTGGCCCATCGTCTTGCCCTCGGGGGCCGTGAAGCCGGCGACGTAGCCGACGACGGGCTTGGTGACGTTGTCCTTGATGAAGGCCGCCGCGCGCTCCTCGGCGTCGCCGCCGATCTCGCCGATCATCACGATCGCGTCGGTCTCGGGGTCGGCCTCGAACGCCGCGAGGCAGTCGATGTGCGTCGTGCCGATGACCGGGTCGCCGCCGATGCCGACGGCGGTGGAGAAGCCGAGGTCACGGAGCTCGTACATCATCTGGTAGGTCAGCGTGCCCGACTTCGAGACCAGGCCGATGCGGCCGGCCTTCGTGATCGTGCCGGGGATGATGCCCGCGTTGGACTTCCCGGGGCTGATCAGGCCAGGGCAGTTGGGGCCGACCAGGCGCGTGGTGCCCGAGTTGGCGGCGTACTGGTAGAACGCCGCGGTGTCGTGGATCGCGATGCCCTCGGTGATCACGACGACGAGCGGGATCGCGGCGTCGATCGCCTCGATGACCGCGGCCTTCGCGAACTTCGGCGGCACGAACACGACGGAGACGTCGGCACCCGTCGCGGCCACGGCCTCCTGGCAGGAGTTGAACACCGGGATGTCGCGACCCTCGGCGGTGACGGTCTGGCCGCCCTTGCCCGGGGTGACGCCGGCGACGATGTTCGCGTGCGACCCGAGCATGCGGATCGTGTGCTTGGTGCCCTCCGAGCCGGTGATGCCCTGGACGAGCAGCTTGGAGTTCTCGTTGAGGAAGATCGCCATCGGTGTCAGGCCCCCTGAGCCGCGAGCTGGGCCACGCGGCGCGCGGCGTCGTCCATGGTGTCCACGAGCTCCACGAGCGGGTTGCCCGCGTCGCGGAGGATCTGCCGGCCGAGGTCGGCGTTGTTGCCGTCGAGGCGTACGACGAGGGGCTTGGTGACCGCCTCGCCCTTGGCCGCGAGCAGCTCGAGCGCCTGCACGATGCCGTTGGCCACCGCGTCGCACGCGGTGATGCCGCCGAAGACGTTGACGAAGACCGCCTTCACCTCCGCGTCGCTGAGGATGATCTCGAGACCGTCGGCCATCACCTGGGCGCTCGCGCCGCCGCCGATGTCGAGGAAGTTCGCGGGCTTCTGGCCGCCGAACTCCTCGCCGGCGTACGCGACCACGTCGAGCGTGCTCATCACGAGACCCGCGCCGTTGCCGATGATGCCGACCGAGCCGGAGAGCTTGACGTAGTTGAGGTCCTTCTCCTTGGCCCGGATCTCCAGCGGGTCGGTCGCCGTGTCGTCGACGAGCGCCTCGTGGTCGGGGTGACGGAACTCGGCGTTGTCGTCGAGCGACACCTTGCCGTCGAGGGCGACGACCTTGCCCTCGGGCGTCTTCACGAGCGGGTTGACCTCGACGAGCGTGGCGTCCTCCTTGACGAAGACGTCCCACAGCTTCTGCAGGATCTCGATCACCTGGTCGCGCACCGAGGCGTCGAAGCCGGCGGCGTCGGTGATCTCGGCGGCCTTCGCTGCGTCGCAGCCGACGAGCGCGTCGACCGGCACCTTCGCGAGCGCCTCGGGGCGCTCCACGGCCAGCTGCTCGATCTCCATGCCGCCCTCCTTGCTCGCCATCGCGAGGAAGGTGCGGTTCGCGCGGTCGAGGAGGAAGGAGACGTAGTACTCCTCCGCGATGTCGGCCGCGGGGTTGATGAGGACCTGGTGGACGACGTGGCCCTTGATGTCGAGGCCGAGGATGTCGTGGGCCCGGTCGTAGGCCTCCTGCGGGTCCTTCGCGAGCTTCACGCCGCCGGCCTTGCCGCGGCCGCCGGTCTTGACCTGCGCCTTGACGACCACCAGGCCGCCGATGCGTCCGGCTGCGTCCTTGGCCGCCTGGGGCGTGCGCACGACCTCGCCGCTCTGCGTCGGGACGCCGTGCTTCGCGAACAGGTCCTTCGCCTGGTACTCGTACAGATCCACCGCTGGTTGTCCTGACTCTCGGGTGGTGCCGGGCTGGTTCGGGGTGCCGCCGACGAGGGCGCCGGGGCGCGTCCGCGGCGTACCGTCGTACGGGACCGCGCGGGCAGCGCGAGCCTAGCCACCGCACCCCGCGCGTCTAGGGGCGGGACCACGTCGAGGGACGGGTGGGACACAGGTCACAGCCGTTCGCCGCAGCGTCCCGACCGCTCGGCGCACCCGGCCTCGGACGCACCTCGTCGCAGCGGGGTACGGCGCGGTGCCTCCGACGGGTCAGGCGGGGGCGCCGACGCGGGAGACGACCCAGTCGACGATCGACTGGGTGGTGGTGCCGGGGGTGAAGACCTTCGCGACGCCCATCGCCTCGAGGGCGGGGATGTCGCCCTCGGGGATGATGCCGCCGCCGAACACGACGATGTCCGACGCGTCGTGGGCGGCGAGCTGGTCGATGACGGCCTGGAACAGCGTGAGGTGCGCGCCCGAGAGCACCGACAGGCCCACGATGTCGGCGTCCTCCTGGATGGCCGTCTCGACGATCTGCTCGGGCGTCTGGTGCAGGCCGGTGTAGACGACCTCGATGCCGGCGTCGCGCAGGGCCCGGGCGACCACCTTCGCGCCGCGGTCGTGGCCGTCGAGCCCGGGCTTGGCGACGACGACGCGGATCGGCGAGCCGGACGCGGTGCGCGGGGCGCTGGACATGCGGGCCTCCTCGGGACGGCCCTCGGGCCGTGGTACGCCGCCGAGCCTAGCGACGCCCGCCGCGGCCTCGCTCGGGCTGTGACCGGAGGCACGTACCGCCCGACGGGCCGCCGACGCCATCTCCCGGTGCACCGCCGGCGACGCACGGCGCCGTACGGAGAACGGGGTACGCCGCGAGCCTCCGCACGGGCACCGGACGTCCTCGCGGGAGCGCCCGCACGAGGTCCGGGCGATCGGACCGACGTTCCCTGTTCCGGGCGTTCCAGGGGCTACCCTCGCCGGGTGCCGCAGGAGCAGCCCGGCGACGGAGCCGGCCGCGAGGTGGGGGGCCTGGAACGGGCCGCCCGTGCGATCGACGACGCCCGCGAGCGCATGGACAACGCGCGGCGCTCGCTGGTGTCGCTCAGCGGAGTGCGCGGGGTCGCGGTCGAGGCGGCGTGGCTCAGCGTCCACGTCGCGATGTGGCCGTTCGGGATGCTCGAGGAGCAGACGCAGGACGTCCTGCACCGCACGACCCTGCACTCGCTCTCGCCCGTGCAGCGCGGTCTGCTCGAGGGCGACGTCGAGGCCGCGGGGACGCCGATCATCCTGCTGCACGGGATCGTCGACAACCACACCGTCTTCTCCGTGCTGCGCCGCGGGTTGCGCCGCCGCGGCTTCGGCCGGATCGTCACGGTCAACTACTCCAGCCTCACCGGCGACATCCGCGCGCTGGCCCACCGCCTCGCCGCGGTCGTCGAGCAGGTGACCGAGGAGACCGGCTACGAGCGGGTGCACATCGTCGGCCACTCGATGGGCGGCCTCATCGCGCGCTACTACGTGCAGCGCCTCGACGGCGACGCCCGCGTGCACACGCTGGTCACCCTCGGTACGCCGCACCAGGGCACCAACCTCGCCTACACGCTGCCCCACCCGCTCGTGCGCCAGCTGCGCCCGGGCAGCGACGTCGTCCTCGAGCTGGAGCAGCCCGCTCCCGGCTGCCGCACGCGGATGGTCGCCGTGTGGAGCGACCTCGACCAGCTGCTCTCGCCCAAGCAGAGCGCCAAGATCGAGCACCCCGACCTGCAGGCCCGCAACGTGTTCTTCCGCGGCATCGGGCACATGTCGCTCCCGGTCGACGGCCGGGTCGTGCACGAGATCTGCACCACGCTCGCCCACCTCGACACCGACGGCCAGACCCTCGCGGCCGGCGCCACGTCGATCGCGAGCAGCACGGGACGCACCGCAGCCTCCCGGCCGCCGCAGG
Organism: Candidatus Nanopelagicales bacterium; assembly: GCA_046330715.1. Taxonomy (GTDB): domain Bacteria; phylum Actinomycetota; class Actinomycetes; order S36-B12; family CAIYMF01; genus Longivirga. The sequence continues at coordinate 89,055 of JAXLSG010000001.1, read as the reverse complement.
ATCCGCCTACCGGACTGGCGCGAGGCCGCTCCCGTCGGTGAGGATCTGGGCCCATGACCACCGGGCCCCGGCACCGCCGGACGCGTGAGCTGGCGATCTCGCTGGCCGTCGCGGGCGTCGCCGTCGGGGTCATCGCCGTCACCGCGACCCCGCAGGGGCTGGCCGTGGCGAGCAGCTCGCCGCTCTCCGCCGACCTCCGCCAGGAGGCCGCCGCGCTCGCGGCACCGGTGCCCGAGCAGGTCGTCGACGACGCCCTGACCCCCACCGGCCTGACCCTCCCGGTGCGCACGTACACGATCACCGCCCGCTTCGGCGAGCGCGGCGAGCACTGGCACCTGCGCCACACCGGCCTGGACTTCAAGGCCCCGTGGGGAACGCCTGTGTACGCCGTGACCGCGGGCCGGGTCGTGAAGACCGCGTGGCACCCGGCGTACGGGCGGATGGTGATCCTGCGCGTGGCCCCGGGCGTCACGGTCTGGTACTGCCACCTCTCGAGCGTGCTCGTGAAGCCCGGCGACGTCGTGGCCGGGCAGATGCTCGGCCGGGTCGGCCGCACGGGCAACGCCACCGGCCCGCACCTGCACCTCGAGGTGCGCGTGCACGACCGGCCCACCGACCCGGCGGTCTACCTGTTCGGGACGCGGCCGGGGAAGCCGGGCGCCGTTCCGCGCTGGTACCCCGCGACCCCGAACCCGACGGTCGCGAGCCTCGCTCCGCTGCGCTGACCAGGTGCTCCCCAGGCGGACGTGACGCAGGTCACAGCGCGGCCGGATGGCGTCGCCCTGCCCCCGCCCGCCAGGGTCGGGGACCGTGCGCGCTCCCGTCCGGATCCTCGCGGCCGCGGCCCTGGCCGTGGCGCTGGCCGGCGTCGCCGGCCCGGCGCACGCGGGCGTCGCGCCCGAGGCCGGCACCCAGGTGGCGCTCCGTCCCCGGCCCGCGCCTCCCGCAGGTCCGGTCGCCCCGGTGGCGTCGTACCGGATCTCCGGACGCTTCGGCGACCGCGGACACCTGTGGCGCCTCGGGCACCACACCGGTCTCGACTTCGTCGCGCGCTACGGCACCCCGGTGCGGGCGGTCGCCGACGGCCGCGTCGTGAAGCTGGCGTGGAACGCCTACTGGGGCCGGATGGTGATCCTGCAGGTCGCCCCCGGCGTGACGGTCTGGTACTGCCACCTGTCGAAGGTGCTCGTGAAGGTCGGCGACGTGACGCGCGGCCAGCTGCTCGGCCGGATCGGCACGAGCGGCAACAGCACGGGCGCGCACCTGCACCTCGAGGTTCGGGTGAAGGACCGGCCGACCGACCCGGCGACCTACCTGTGGGGTGCGCACCCGGGCACGCCCGGCGCGGTGCCGCGGTGGTACCCGAAGGTGCCGATCATGACCGTGGCCGACCTCGCGCCGCTCGGATCGCGCTGAGGCCCCAAGCAGAGGCTCAGAGCTTCTCGACGGGCGCGTAGCGCAGCAGCAGCCGCTTGGTGCCCTCGGCCCCGAAGTCGATCGTGGCCTCGGCCTTCTCGCCCTGGCCGCTCGTCGACACGACCGTGCCGAGACCGAACTTGTCGTGGGTGACGCGGTCGCCGGGCGAGAGCGACACGACGGGGCGGTTGCCCGGGCTCTTCGTCCCGGGGCGCGTCGCCGCGGCCACCAGCGAGGGGGCCGACCCGAAGCCACCCGAGCTCACCGAGGTCGAGCGGGTGGGCTCGACGCGGTTCCAGTGCACGAGCTCGGTCGGGAGCTCCTCGAGGAACCGGCTCGGCGGGTTGTACGACGGTGCGCCCCACGCCGACCGCACCACGGCGCGCGAGACGTAGAGCCGCTCGCGAGCACGGGTGATGCCGACGTACGCGAGACGGCGCTCCTCCTCGAGCTCGCGGGTGTCGCCCAGCGAGCGCATGTGCGGGAAGACGCCGTCCTCCATGCCGGTGAGGAACACGACGGGGAACTCGAGGCCCTTGGCGGTGTGCAGGGTCATGAGCGTGACGACGCCGCCGTGGTCGACGTCGTCGGGGATCTCGTCGGAGTCGGCCACGAGCGAGACCCGCTCGAGGAACTCGATGAGGGTGCCGTCGGGCTGGTCGGTCTCGAACTCGCGCGCGACCGACTCGAGCTCGGCGAGGTTCTCGATGCGGGTCTCGTCCTGCGGGTCGGTGCTCTTCTGCAGCTCGGCGAGGTAGCCGCTCTGCTCGAGGATCGCCGCGAGGACCGTGGCCGGCCCGCTGCCCGCCTCGACCAGGGTGCGCAGGTCGTCGATCATCTGCACGAACTCCTGGATCTGGGCCAGGGAGCGCGTGGCGATCATCGGCGCCTCCTCGGCGCGCGCGAGCGCGGCACCGAACGAGATGCGCTCGCGCTGGGCGAGGACCTCGACGCACGCCTCGGCGCGCTCGCCGATCCCGCGCTTGGGCACGTTGAGGATGCGGCGCAGCGAGACGTCGTCGTCGGGGTTCGCGAGCACGCGGAGGTAGGCGACCGCGTCGCGGATCTCCTTGCGCTCGTAGAAGCGCACGCCCCCGACGACCTTGTAGGGCAGGCCGACGCGGATGAACACCTCCTCCAGCGACCGCGACTGCGCGTTGGTGCGGTAGAAGACCGCGACGTCGCGGGCGGGTACGCCGTCCTCGTCGGAGAGCCGGTCGATCTCGTTGGCGACGAACGCGGCCTCGTCGTGCTCGTTGTCGGCGACGTGACCGGTGATGCGCGCGCCGTCGCCGGCGTCGGTCCAGAGCCGCTTCGCGCGCCGCGAGGTGTTGCGCGTGATGACCGAGTTGGCCGCCGTGAGGATGGTCTGGGTCGAGCGGTAGTTCTGCTCGAGCAGCACGGTGGTCGCGTCGGGGTAGTCGCGCTCGAACTCCTCGATGTTGCGGATCGTCGCGCCGCGGAAGGCGTAGATGCTCTGGTCGGCGTCGCCGACGACGCAGAGCGCACCGGGAGGTACGCCGTCGTCGCCGCGACCCACGAGCTCGTTCACCAGGACGTACTGCGCGTGGTTGGTGTCCTGGTACTCGTCGACGAGCACGTGCCGGAAGCGGCGGTGGTAGTGCTCCGCGACGTCGGGGAACAGCTGCAGCACCGCGACGGTCGAGGAGATCAGGTCGTCGAAGTCGAAGGCGTTGGCCCGGCGCAGGCGCCGCTGGTACTCGCCGTAGACCTCCGCCAGCGTCTTCTCCTGGTGGTTCACCGCCTGCGCGGTGTAGGTCTCGTGGTCGATCAGCTCGTTCTTCAGGTTGGAGACCTGGTGGGCGAACGCGCGAGGCGGGTAGCGCTTCGGGTCGAGGTCGAGGTCGCGGCAGACGAGCGTCATCAGCCGCTGCGAGTCCTGCGCGTCGTAGATCGAGAACGACGTCGACATGCCCAGGCGCGGAGCCTCGCGGCGCAGGATGCGCACGCACGCGGAGTGGAAGGTGGACACCCACATCGCGCGGGCGCGGGGGCCGACGAGCTCCACGACGCGCTCGCGCATCTCGCCCGCGGCCTTGTTGGTGAAGGTGATCGCGAGGATCTCGCCCGGACGGGCGTCGCCGGTGGCGAGCAGGTGCGCGATGCGACGGGTGAGCACCCGGGTCTTGCCCGACCCCGCGCCGGCCACGATGAGCAGCGGTCCGCCGCGGTGCTCCACCGCCGCGCGCTGCTCGGGGTTGAGGTCGGCGACGAGCGCAGCCGGGTCGGCCGTCTGGTGGCGGACGGGCTGCTCGGGCTCCGGGGTGGGGAGGCCGAGGTCGTCGAAGAGTGAGGTCATCGCGCGGTCAGTCTAGGTCGGCGCGACGACACTCCCGCCCCCCCGGCGGGGCCGGGCTCAGGACACGTAGCCGAGCACCGAGATCCGGACCTGGGTGCCCAGGGACGCGGACTTCACGGCCAGGGTCCCGAGGCTGTTCAGCGGGAGGAGCACCACCTCGTGCGCCCAGCGCCCGGCGGCGAAGGAGACCGCCGAGATCCCGCCCGACGACCCGATCACCAGGGTGCCCGGCGTGCTTCCGCCGAGCGCGCTCACCGAGAGCAGGACGCCGGTGGCGCCGGTCGGCACGTGGACGCCGTCGACGAGCGAGACGATCCGCGAGGTCGCCGAGGTCGAGCCGCCCGAGAGCTGCAGCTTCGCGACCGAGTCGACCGCCTTCCAGGCGCTGGTGAGGGTGGTGAGGCGGCCGCCGCCGTCGGTGGCCGTCGCCGTGGTCCAGCCGTCGAGGTAGAGGAGCACCGGCGCGGGAACGGCTCCGGCGTTGCGCAGCACGACGTCGCCGCCGGTCACGGTGGCCAGCACCTGCGTCGCGGTCGGCACGAGGGTCGAGGTCCGCATGCTGCCGGTGTAGGCCTTCCTGCTCGGCGTCAGGACGCCGACGAAGGTCGAGGCCGTGGTCTTCGGCGCGACCATCGTGAGCGCGGCGCCCGTGAGGCCGTCGGCCGGGAGCGGCCCGACGCCGGCGAGGTGCACGGTGCGGATCTCGCCCGCGGCGAGGGGCTCGGCGGAGCCGTCGTACACGAGCACCGGCTTCGTCACGTGGGTGATGCCGGTGCCGGCTGAGGCCGGGGCGAGGCCCGCGAGGGGTACGTAGCCCACGACGTCGACGAGCAGGTCGGCGCCCGCGCGGTCGACCCAGAGGCGCACGGTGCCGTCGGACGCGACGGGGACCACCGTGCTGCCGGCGTACGACGTCGCCGACAGCGAGGTCACCACGGCGCGCGAGCCGGCCGAGGCCGTGGAGCGCGCGTAGACGGTCGGGGTGATCCCGCTGGTGCGGTACGCCGTGACCCGCAGCGCCACGGCCGCGACCCCGGTCGCAGGCACGGAGCCGACGCCCGTGACGGGCACGACGACGTCGCCGCGCGTCTGGTCCCACGACGGCGGGGCGCCGAGGCGGCACGGACCGTCGAGCCCGGTGCCGCGCAGGGTGTCGAGCACGCGGACCGGCTCCACCGGCACGAGGTCGGCACCGGCGCCGACGAGGGTGGTCGCGCCGCCCCACGGCGGCTGGCACGCGGGAGCCAGCGGCTTCCCTGTCCAGAACGAGGTCAGGCCGGCGGCGCCGTCCCACGAGAGCGACAGGTGCACGTGGTTGCGGTGGCAGTAGGTGTCGTACGACGACGCCTTCTTCGCGGGGTCGGTGCTGCAGCCCTTGAGGTCCGACCAGCCGGGTGTGCCGTACGAGCGCCAGATCTGGTTGTTCCAGCCGATGTACATGATCCCGAGGCGCCGGGCCATCGCGGCCTTGTTGCCGTTCGCGTCGGCGGCGAGCAGCCACGCGAGGAACGCGGTGGCCTTCGCCTTCTGCGACGCGACGCGCACGCTGACCATCCAGTCGAGCGCGCGCCCCTCCTTGTGCTCGCTCTGGCCGCCGTCGCTGCACGGACGGGAGATGCCGATGGAGGCGCTCCCGTAGGTCGCGAGCAGGAGGTTGGCCAGCTTGCGGGTGCCTGCCTTCGCCGCGGGCGAGCACAGCGTCTGGCCGTCGTACTGCGCCCAGCCGTCGACGTCGGTCGTCGCGAACGTCGGTGTCTGCGGGACGACCGCCTGCGACGGGGCTGCGCCGAGCACGGGCACCAGCGCGCCGAGCAGGGCCGCGGCGGCCAGGAGCGGGGTACGACGGGGACGTCCGGAGCGCAGAGCCATCACCTCGTCTGCATCGGCAGCGGATGCCCGGTGCTTTCGCCGGATCCGTACGATGACCCTCGCCACCACCCGACCAGCCCGCACGCGGTCCGCCGGATCGACCGGAAGCCGGACGCGCCCCGAGGAGCCCGCATGCTCGACGACGCCGACGTCACGCGCGTCCTGGTCGTGACCGCCCATCCCGACGACGTCGACTTCGGGGCGTCGGGGACGATCGCGGGCTGGACCGACCGCGGCATCGAGGTCACCTACTGCATCGTGACCGACGGCGACGCCGGCGGGTTCGACCCCGACGTCCCGCGCTCGGAGATCCCCCGGATCCGGCGCGCCGAGCAGGTCGCGGCCGCGGCCGCCGTGGGCGTCACCGACGTCCGGTTCCTCGGCTACCGCGACGGCGAGCTCACCGTCAGCCACGGCCTGCGCCGCGACATCTCGCGCGTGATCCGCCAGGTGCGGCCGCAACGCATGCTCGTGCAGACCCCCGAACGAAACTGGGAGCGCATCCCGGCCTCGCACCCCGACCACATGGCCGCCGGCGAGGCTGCGATGCAAGCGGTGTACCCGGACGCGCGCAACCCCTTCGCGCACCCGTCGCTCCTCGACGACGAGGGCCTCGAGGCGTGGTCCGTGCCCGAGGTCTGGGTGATGTCGCACCCGACCCTGACCCACTACGTCGACATCACCGAGCAGTTCCCGCGCAAGATCGCGGCGCTGCGCGCGCACGAGTCGCAGACCGCCCACATGGAGGACCTCGAGGGGTTCATCCGTGGCTGGGCCCAGCGCGCCGGCGGCGTCGCGGGGTTCGCCGAGGGCCGCCTCGCCGAGGGTTTCTTCCTCGTCTCGATCCCGGTCTGACCCCGGCGTACGCCGTCTCGCCCGACAGCCGGGAGACGCGGGGCTAGGCGGCGACCCAGAAGACGGCGACGACGATGTTGGCCAGGGCGAGGACGCCGCACGCGAGCCAGTACGGGCGCTGCTTCTCCGGCTCCTGGCGCATGCCGAACAGGGCCAGCGCCGCGATGATCACCGCGACGACGAGCTTGACGCCCACGGCCGCGTTGTCGAAGGGCTCGCCGCCCTCGAGGTTCGGCGCGATGCCGACCAGGGCGAAGCCCGTGAGGATCTGGGTGAACGCGCCGTCGCGGACCCAGTGGGTCACGACCGGAGGCTTCTTGCCCATCTGCGCGAAGAAGCCGCCGAGCACCATGGCGACGCCGACGAAGTGCAGGACCAGGATGAGCTTGTACACGGTGTCCACGGCCGCACTCTAACCGCGCGCATGTCGTCCGACCGTCAGTGGCCGCGCGCCACCCACGCGTCGTAGTCGGCGGCCTCGGTCGCGATCTCGGTCTCGTCGCCGTGGCCGGTCAGCACCCGGGTGCCCGGAGGCAGGGTGAGCAGCCGCTCGCGAATGCTGTCGAGGATGGTCGGGAAGTCGCTGAACGAGCGCCCCGTCGCACCGGGGCCGCCGTGGAAGAGCGTGTCGCCCGAGAGCAGCACGCCGAGGTCGGCCGACCACAGGCACACGCCGCCGGGCGAGTGCCCGGGCGTGTGGATCACCTGCAGGTCGGTGCCCGCGACGTGCAGCCGCTCGCCGTCGTGCAGCGGCTCGAAGGCGACGCCCGCGTTGACGACGTCCCAGAGCATCGTGTCGTCGGGGTGCAGGCGGACCGGTGCGCCCGTCGCTGCGACCAGGTCCTGCACGGCGTTCACGTGGTCGTTGTGCGCGTGCGTGCAGACGATCGCGACCACCCGACGGCCGGCGACGGCGTCGAGGATCTTCGGCGCGTCGTGCGCGGCGTCGACGACCACGACCTCGCTGTCGTCGCCGACGAGCCACACGTTGTTGTCGACGTCGAAGTCCTGGCCGTCGAGGCTGAACACGCCGCTCGTCACGACGCGGTCGACGCGCGCGCTCATGCGTCGAAGAGGACGACCGAGCGGAGCACCTCGCCGTGGTGCATCTTCTCGAACGCGGCCTCGACGTCACCGATGCCGATCGTCTCGGACACGAAGTCCTGCAAGGGGAGACGGCCCTGCAGGTAGAGGTCGATGAGCATCGGGAAGTCGCGCGAGGGGAGGCAGTCGCCGTACCAGCTCGACTTCAGCGAGCCGCCGCGACCGAAGAACTCGATCAGCGGCATCTCCAGCTTCATGTCCGGGGTGGGTACGCCGACCAGCACGACGGTGCCGGCGAGGTCGCGGGCGAAGAACGCCTGCTCGTAGGTCTCGGGGCGCCCGATCGCCTCGATGACGACGTCGGCCCCGAAACCGCCGGTCGCCGCGCGGATCGCCTCGACGGCGTCGACGTTGCGCGAGTTCACCGTGTGCGTCGCGCCGAAGTGCTGCGCCTTCTCGAGCTTCCGGTCGTCGATGTCGACCGCCACGATCGTGCGCGCACCGGCGAGCTTCGCTCCGGCGATCGCGGCGTCGCCGACGCCGCCGCAGCCGATGACGGCCACCGTGTCGCCGCGCGTGACGCCGCCGGTGTTGATCGCTGCACCGAGGCCCGCCATCACGCCGCAGCCGAGCAGGCCCGCGACCTCCGGCGGTGCGGCCGGGTCGACCTTCGTGCACTGGCCCGCGGCCACGAGCGTCATCTCGGCGAAGGCGCCGATGCCGAGCGCAGGGCTGAGCTCGGTGCCGTCGAGCAGCGTCATCTTCTGCGTCGCGTTGAACGTCGAGAAGCAGTACCAGGGACGACCGCGCAGGCAGGCACGACAGGTGCCGCACACCGCGCGCCAGTTGAGGATCACGTAGTCGCCGACCGCGATCTCGGTGACGTCGGGGCCGACCGACTCGACGATGCCCGCGGCCTCGTGCCCGAGCAGGAACGGGAACTCGTCGTTGATGCCACCCTCGCGGTAGTGCAGGTCGGTGTGGCACACGCCGCACGCGAGCACCTTCACCCGCGCCTCGCCGGGACCCGGGTCGGGGACGACGATCGTCTCGAGGCTGACCGGAGCCCCCTTGCTCCGAGCGACGACTCCCTGCACCTGCACCGACACGGTCTCTCCCTCGGACGACGGCTCCACGACTCACGGGTACGCCGTCGACGGTCCCCCGGACCCGAGCGACGGCTCCGGCGACGCTAACGGAGCCCGGCCGCGCGCGCCTCCGGTTCGCGCCCGTGTCGCACCAGGCGGAACACGGGACGGTGGCCTCAGCTCGACCAGGTGAAGCGGATGCCGTGGGCGGAGAAGGCGTCCGGGGTGGCGCGCAGCCGTCGCAGCTCGGCGCTGGGCACGTCGAGCACCGACCACGCACCTCCGGTGATGCGCCGGGTGCGGCCGCGCGTCCAGGCGGGCGGCTCGAGGCCGCGGACGGCGTACGCATGGTCGACAGCAGCACCGATGAACGCCTCCAGCCCGACGTGCGGCACCTCGGTCGGCTCCTCGGCCGTGGCAGCGCCGAGCTCGTCGACGTCGAGGGTCAGCAGGTAGTCGAACGCCGGCCCGAGGATCGCGAGCGCCTGGGCGTCGTCGCCCCAGTTCGTGTCGCTCACCGCATCGCCGACCCGGGCCCACGACCAGGCCGGCTCCGGGCTCGCGCGTCGCAGCGGCGGGCTGAACGCGCCGGGCTGCAGGTCGGCCTCCCGCCACGCCGCCTCGTCGGCCGCCATCCACTCCTCGGCGTCGGGGTCGTACGACGTCATCGTGGCGATGAAGGCCATGGCGTCGCCGCTCTCGACGTACCCGGCCGCGGCGGGGTCCTGCAGCGTGAGCAGCACGCGGCGCACCAGCGCGGCCAGCGATGGGTCGCTGTCGGCGTGGTAGTCCGTGCCCGACTCGGGACCGAAGGCGACGACACTGCCGCGCGCGGGGCCGGGGCGCAGGTCGACCACGAGCGTCCCGGTGGCGCCGTCGGCCGCGATCGGCACGAACCGCGGGTCGTAGATCATCGTGTCCTCGCCGGCGTCGCCCTCGCTGCCCGCCCGCTCGTCGGCGTCGAAGATCTCGGCCGCGGCGAGATCGCCCTGCCAGGACTCGAGCGCCTCCTGCGCGCCGAGGATGCGGTAGCCGCCGAGGAAGTCGGAGAACGTGCCGTGCTCCGCGCCGTCGTGCAGGCCGAACCAGCCCACGAGGTCGTCGGGCCACGCGCCGCCGCTGCCCTCGACGAGCTCGGCCGGCACCGGACGTCCGCTCGGCGGCCGGATCCGCGCCGCGGCCTCGGGGAACGAGGCCACCAGCCACAGGTGCAGCCGCATCCACTCGGTGCGCACGTCGTCGAGCGGCTCGTCGGCGTCGACCAGCACGTCGTCCTGCATCCCTGTCCCCCGTCCGCGTGCGACCGGGTCAGCATGGCAGCGATCGACCGGGCAGGCGCCGTACGCCGCCCACCCGGCCGAGCGCGTTCGGCGACCCGGCATGGGAGGCTCCGCCCATGGGGGACGAGGTGCGTTTCCGCGCGGGGCTGCTCGGCGCGCTCGGAGCGTCGACGTCGGTCGACGACGAGGGGATCCACGAGCAGTGGGGGCCGTGGCGCCGGTCGATCGCGTGGTCCGACGTCGCCGACGTCCGGGTCGCCCGACCGGCAGGGCTGCGACCCGGTGTCAGGGTGGTCGTCACGCGCACCGACGGGAGCGAGACGTCGCTCATGACCATGGTGCTCGACGTGCTGCCGTCGTCCGCCGGGTCGCACGAGCGGCTGCGCGACGTCGCCGCGACGATGACCGCCCTGCGCCCGGTCGGCGGCTGACGTGGCGGGCTCAGACGGTCAGGATGACGTCGTGACCGACGGGGGGACGACGGTGCGGCCGCGGGTGCGGGTGCTGCGCGTGACGGCGACGCTCGCCGTCTCCTGGTGCGGGATGTTCCTCGGCCTGGTCGTCACCGGGGTGCTCATCTTCGGGCTCGGCGTGCCGCTCCCCCAGAACGTCGGACGCGTGCTCAGCGCGCTCCTCGGGGTCGGCCTCGCCGTGCTCTTCGTGCGCAGCAGCTGGAAGCGGTGGCTCGCCGAGGACGCCCGCGCCTGACGCGTCGTGCGCCGGCCCTGCGGTGAGAATGGGGACGTGGGGGACCTCAGCCGGCCGGTGCTGCTCGCGCCGAGCAGCAACGTGTACGACGCGAAGTCGCGGCACGGGCGCCGCGCGCAGCGGATCTCGATCGTGGCGGAGCACCACGGCTGCCGGTTCACCGACGGCAGCACCAGCGAGCTGTGGGGCCTGCCCGACAGCCGGCGGATGGGACGCCCGACGCTCGCGGCCGTCGTGCGCGCCGAGACGTACGTGCGCACCGAGGGCTACGTGCGCTTCCCCGAGACCTACCTGCTCCTCGTGGCCGACGACGGCACGCGCCTCGCGACGCTCGCGCACGTCACGAGCGGGATGGCCGGGCTCACCGAGGAGGACCTCGCCCGGATCTGGCCGCCCGAGGTGTTCGCGCCGCTCGCGGCCCGCGGCGTACCGCTGCACGTCGAGCAGACGCACGACATCGACGAGCTCCAGCGCCGCTACCCCGGGACGGTGCCCAGCCTCGACCGCTGGACCGCGTCGAGCCGCGCGTGGCTGGTCCTCTACGTCCTCATCGGGCTGATGACGGCGCTCGCGTTCTTCGTCGCCTGGCGCTCGACGAGCTGACGCAGTTCAGACCACGTGGTGCGCCGCCGCCCACTTCGCGAGCTCGTGACGGTTGGAGAGCTGCAGCTTGCGCAGCACCGACGACACGTGGGTCTCGACGGTCTTCACCGACAGCACGAGGTCCTTGGCGACCTCGCGGTAGGTGTAGCCGCGCGCGATGAGGCGCATCACCTCGCGCTCGCGCGGCGAGAGGGCGTCGAGCGCGTCCTCGGCCTCGTCCGCGACGGTCCCGGACGAGAACGCGTCGAGGACGAAGCCGGCGAGACGCGGTGAGAACACGGCGTCGCCGTCGGCGACGCGACGGATCGCGTCGACCAGGTCGTCGGCCGAGATCGCTTTGGTCACATAGCCTCTCGCGCCTCCACGTACGACGCCGATCACGTCGTCGGCGGCGTCGGAGACCGACAGCGCGAGGAACTTCACGTCGGGCAGGTCGGTCGAGCACGCGTCGAGCACGGCGCGACCGCCGCCGCCCGGCAGGTGCACGTCGAGCAGCACGACGTCAGGACGCGTGGCCCTCACGACCGCGACCGCCTCGTCGACGTCGCCGGCCTCGCCCACGACGTCGACCCGGTCGCCGATCTCCGAGCGCACGCCGGCGCGGAAGAGCCGGTGGTCGTCGACGAGGACGACGCGCAGCGCGGTGGTTCCGGTCTCGTCGGTCACGTCGGTCACGTCGGTCACGTCCAGCTCCTCACGCCCACGGGCAGCGTCAGCGCCACCTCGGTGCCCTCGCCGACCGCGGAGCGCACGCGCGCAGAGCCGCCGACCCGGGCCATCCTCGCGTGCACCGACTCGCGCAGCCCGAGCCGGTCCTCCGGCACCGCGTCGACGTCGAAGCCCGTGCCTCGGTCGCGCACGAACACCTCGACCTGGTCCTCGGTGCACTCGGCGTAGACCGACACGGCGCCGCCGGCGTGCTTGGCGGCGTTGACGATCGCCTCGCGCGACGCCGCCACGAGCGCGTCGACCCGGTCGTCGCGGCCGACGTCGCCGACGTGGACGAAGTCGACCTGGCACGGGTACGACGCCTCGACGTCGCCGATCTCGCGCTCGAGCGCGGCCGCGAACGTCGCGTCGGGGTCGCCCGTCGGCGCGTACAGCCACGAGCGCAGCGCACGCTCCTCGGTGCGGGCCAGGCGCACCACCTCGTCGGGGTCGTGCGACGCGCGCTGGATGAGGGTGAGCGTCTGCAGCACCGAGTCGTGCACCTGCGCGGCGACCTCGGCGCGCTCCTCGGATCGGATGCGCGCGCGACGCTCGCTCTCCAGGTCGCGCCACCAGCCCAGGCCCCACGGCAGCAGCACGAGGGCGAGCCCCGCCGCAGCGAGGAGCACGGCGGCCAGCCCGCGGATCGAGGCGCCGAGGTCGACGCGCCCGACGAGCGCCGCGAGCACGCCGAGCAGCACCAGCGCGAGGCCGAGCAGCACGCGCGGGCCGCCGCGGCGCAGCGCCGTGGCCGTCGTCATGCGCGCGCTGGCCCCGACGTCGGAGAGCAGCGCGGAGCGGCGCGCGTCGTCGCTCTGCCGCCAGATCACGGCGAGGCCGATGCCGACGAGCACGATCGGGGTGAGCCACGAGCTGAACAGGTCGATGCCGTTGGCAGACAGCAGCAGCAGCGCACCGATGGCGAGGGCTCCGAGACCGAGGACGCCGGCGAGGTCGCGGCCGCCGCCCTCGTCGTCGGCGCCCTGGTCCTCGAGCGGGAGCCAGGCCCAGTAGGCGGCGTACAGGATCAGGCCGAAGCCGGTGAACGCCAGCAGGACGAAGGCCGCACGGATCAGCCCGACCGACCACCCGAGGTGGTTCGAGAGCCCGCGCGCGACACCACCGAGGACACGGCCTCGGCGCGCGCGGTAGGCCCGGCGCGGGACACTGACGGGGTGCGACACGCCTCCATGATCCCGTCCGGGACCCCCGGCCACATCGGGGATCGACCCGACGGATCGTTCAGGGTGCGACCAGGGTCGGATCAGGGGTGACGCCGGATGTCCGAGAGCACCCCCGCGCACGACGCTGAAGCCATGACAGAGAACACCCAACCCACGATCGCCGAGCCGGTCGACGGCGCCGGGGGCACCGGCACCGCTACCGATCCCGGCCCGGCCACGGCTCCCGGCCCGACCACCCCGCCTCCCCCGCCGTTCGCCCCCGTGCGCAAGCTCTACCGCTCGCGCTCGGACCGCGTCCTCGGCGGCGTCTGCGGCGGCATCGGCCGCCACTACGACATGGACCCCGTCCTGCTGCGGATCCTCGTCGTCGTCGCGACCGTCTTCACCGGCGGCGTCTTCCTCCTCGCCTACGTCCTCGCGTGGATCTTCATCCCCGACGAGCCGACCTACTGGGCGCCGGTCGCGCAGCAGGCGCCTCCGCAGCCGGCGTACACCCCGTACGCCGCCGGCGGCACCGGCTCCTACGTCGACCCCGCCACGGGCCAGGTCTACGGCAGCACGGCGTACCGCTACGTGCCGCCGCCGCGGACCGAGCCCCGCTCCTACCTCGGGCTGCTCACCGTCTCGGCAGCGCTCGTGGTCGGCGCGCTGCTCGGCCTCGCCAACTCCCTCGGCGCCTCCATCAGCGGGCTCGCGATCTTCTCCTCGGTCCTGCTGGTGCTCGGCCTCGGTCTGCTCGTCGGCGCCTGGCGCGGACGTGCCCGCTGGTTGATCGCCCCCGCCCTCGTCGTGCTCCTGCTCGTGCAGGGCACCGCCGCGGTGCACCACCTCGTCGGCAGCGCGTCCGGCGTCGGCGACCGCCGGTGGACGCCGGTGACGTCGTCGCAGGCGTTCGACCTCGGCGCGGGCAGCGCGGTGCTCGACCTGAGCAAGGCGCCTGCCGGCTCCGCGTCGTACACCGCGAAGGTCGGCATCGGCGAGCTCCGGGTCGTCGTGCCCGCCGACACCACGCTCGTGCTCGACGCGAGCGTCGGCGTCGGGGAGATCGACCTCCCCGGCAGCCGGCCCAACGACGGCACCAACCTCACCTCGACGGCGACGGTGCCCGCCCTCACGACCACGGTCGCCCGGACCGTGACCCTCAAGGCCGACATCGGCCTCGGACAGCTGGTGGTGCGCCGTGCGACGTCATGACCTCGACTGGGTCTCGCTGATCGGCGGGATCGTCTTCACCGGGATCGCCGTGCTCTACCTCGTGGTCGCCGTCACCGACGTGAACGTCGACGCGCGGTTCGTCTGGCCGCTCGTGCTCGTGGCCCTCGGTGCCGCCGGCATCGCGACCGCGGTGAGCGCGAACCTCCGCGAGGAGAAGCGCTTCGCCGAGGTGCCCGCCTCGACCGACGACGAGACAGCCTGACCCGTCCTTCCCCCCACGACGAGGGGCCGCACCTACCTCCAGGTGCGGCCCCTCGTCACGTGCTCTTGTCCTCGATCTCCCACAGGTGGTCCAGGACGTGCCACGCCGTGCGGCGCAGGCACCGCCGCGCGACCCACGCGCCGTCGCGCTCGTCGGCGAGCAGCGCGGCCACGAGGTCGTCGCGCATCGCGTCGCGGGCGACGTGGTCGTCGGCGTCGTAGGGCTTGTGGCGCACTCCGACCTGGCGCGCGTAGTTCCGCTCGGCCTCGGTCACGTGCGCGACGACGCCCGAGGTGTCGCGTCCCCCGCCGCGAGGTCCCTTCCGCAGCTCCCCCGGTGCCGCGGCCGCGACCTCGTCGAGCAGCTCCCACGCGGCTCGCAGGAGCGCGACCTGGCGCTCGAGGTCGGCGTTCGCGGCAGCGGTACGGCGCGGCCGGTCCGAGGGCAGCTCGGCGTCCGGGGCGCCGAAGTCGGTGGTCGCGTTGCCTGCGACCTCGCCGAGGATGCGGGGCGCGAACGCGGCCGGGAACGCGATGCCGGCCCGCTCGGCGACCACGGCGTACCGGTGCGCGTAGGCCAGCAGCTCGTCGATCGCGGCCTCGTCACCGGCTTTCGAACGCTGGGAGCGCGCCCAACCGGCCCACGCGGGAGCGATCACGAAAATGCGGGCGTTCCCACGTTCGAGATGCAGATCGAGGGGTACTGCCCCCGGGTGCTCCGTCACGCGCTCCACCGTGCCACGCCGCGCCGATGCTGTCCTACAACTATCGGGACAGGACGTCGGCGGGCCATGATGCGAGGGAGCGCGTTCCCGCGCTCGTGCTCCTGCCTGGGGGTCGCACTGCGCACGTCCGTCTCCACCCGACGCCACCCTAGGATCGCGACACCATGACTTCGAGCCGTACCTCGTCCCGTCCCACCCTCGAGCAGGTCGCCGCCCTCGCGGGCGTGAGCCGTGGCACCGCGAGCCGCGTGCTGTCCGGTGCCAGCAACGTGAGCGAGTCCGCCGTCGAGGCCGTGCGCCGCGCGGCCGCCGAGCTGCACTACCGGCCCAACCTCGCCGCGCGCAGCCTCGTGACCGGGCGCACCGGCCTGGTCGGCCTGCTGGTCAACGAGCCGCAGCACAAGCTCTGGACCGACCCGTTCTTCGGCGAGCTCGCCCGCGGCGCCCATGACCGCCTGGCGGAGGACGGCGTCGCGCTCATCCTGTCGCTGGCCACCGAGGAGTCCGAGCGCGACAAGCTCGTCGAGCTCGCGACCACACGGCTCGACGGCGTCCTCATCGTCCGCGGCGGCGGCGACGAGAAGCTCGTGCACTCCCTCGTCGACGCCGGCGTCACGGCCGTGACCGCGGGCCGTCCCGCCGAGTCGCTCGTGGAGCGCGTCGGCTGGGTCGACTCCGAGAACCGGGCCGGCGCGCGCACCGCGGTGGAGCACCTCGTCGAGAAGGGCCGCCGCCGCATCGGTCTCATCACCGGCCCCGAGGACATGACCGTCGTGCAGGACCGCCTCGCCGGCTGGCAGGAGGCGCTCAAGGACGCCGGCCTCGACGCCGGCGACGAGCTCGTCGAGACCGCGGCGTTCACCATCGACTCGGGTGCCGACGCGCTCGCGCGGCTGCTCGAGCGCGTGCCCGACCTCGACGCCGTGTTCGCGATGAACGACCTCATGGCGCTCGGCGCGATGCGCCAGCTCCGCGTGGCCGGCAAGGACGTGCCAGGCGACGTCGCCGTCGTGGGCTTCGACGACCTGCTGGCCGAAAGCTCGAGCCCGACGCTCACGACGATGGCTCAGGACGTGCAGGGCTTCGGCGTCGCGATGGCGTCGCTCCTGCTCGAGCAGCTCGGCGGCGGCGCCCCGCGCCACGAGATCATCCCCGTCACCCTCGTGCCCCGCGAGTCCACCTGACCCGCACCTGCACGAACGGAGGGCCGCCCCGGTCACCTCGGGGCGGCCCTCCGTCATGGAGGCCCTGGGGCCGTTCCCCGCTCCCGATGCGTCCGGGAACGGCCCCAGGAGTCGGTCAGGCCCAGCCGTTCTCGCGGGCGATGGCGGCGTAGGCGTGGGCGCTCGCCTTCGGCGTGCGCTCGAGGGTGTCGTAGTCGACCCGGACGACGCCGAAGCGCCGCGTGTAGCCCCAGGCCCACTCGAAGTTGTCCATGAGCGACCAGACGAAGTAGCCGCGCAGGTCGACGCCGTGGTCGATCGCGTCGAGGGCCGCGCGCAGGTGCGCGTCGATGTACGCCGTGCGGTCGGCGTCCTCGACCTGGCCGTCGACGACGACGTCGTCGTAGGCCGCACCGTTCTCGGTGATGTAGATCGGCGGGGCGTCGTAGTCGTTCTGGATCCGCTCGAGCACCTTCGTGAGACCGGAGGGCACGACGTCCCAGCCCATGTGCGTGACCGGCTCGCCGTTCGGCACGATCTCGACGTCCTCGCAGCCGATCCACGGGGTCGGGCGCGCGCCGGCCGGCGCCGGGGCGTCGAGTCCGCGGACCACGAACGAGCTGTAGTAGTTGACGCCCATCCAGTCCAGGCGCGTGGAGATCGTCTCGAGGTCGCCGTCGTGCACGAAGGACATGTCGGTCCACCGCGAGACGTCCTCGACGATGTCGGCGGGGTACGCACCCTTGTAGAGCGCGTCCAGCCACCAGCGGTTCTGCTGGCCGTCGAGGCGGCGCGCGGCGTCGACGTCGGCGGGCGAGTCGGTCAGCGGCGACACGTCGTAGTGGTTGAGCACGATGCCGACCTCGGCCGGACGGCGCCCGCCGTGCAGCGCCTCGGTCGCGAGCCCGTGGCCGAGCAGCAGGTGGTGGCTCGCGACGACGGCCTCGGCCGGGTCGGTGCGGCCCGGGGCGTGCTCGCCCGAGGCGTGCCCGAGGAACGCCGAGCACCACGGCTCGTTGAGGGTGGCCCAGTGCTTCACGCGGTCGCCGAGGCGGTGCTGGGTGACGGCGGCGTACTCGGCGAAGCGCAGCGCGGTGTCGCGGTTGCGCCAGCCGCCCTTGTCCTCGAGCACCTGCGGCAGGTCCCAGTGGTAGAGCGTCGCGTAGGGCGTGATGCCGCGCTCGAGCAGTCCGTCGACGAGGCGGTCGTAGAACGCGAGGCCCTTCTCGTTGGCCTCGCCCTTGCCGCCGGGCACGATGCGCGGCCACGACAGCGAGAACCGGTACGCCGAGAGCCCGAGGCCGGCGAGCAGGTCGAGGTCGGACTCCCAGCGGTGGTAGTGGTCGCAGGCGACCGAGCCGTCGGAGGCGTCGAGGACCGCGCCGGGCCGCTCGCAGAGGGTGTCCCAGATCGAGGGGCTGCGGCCGTCCTCCGTGTTGGCGCCCTCGATCTGGAAGGCAGCGGTGGCGGCGCCCCACACGAAGCCGGCGGGGAAGTGGCGCGCCGAGGAGGCGCGGGGAGCGGGAGCGGTGGCCGAGGTCGGCACGGACACGGGGTGGTCCTCCAGGTCGGGCGATGGTGGACGGGCTGCGGCGGTCGCCCCCGTGCCGACCGCTGCCGGCGGACCGGCGTCCGGCCACCCTAGCAACGGATCGTGGGAGCGCTCCACGGCTCGTACGGAACTGAGCGTAGCGCAGGTCCGCCTACCCCGGGAGCCCCGCTCCAACCCTGATCGTGGGAGCGGATCCCGAGCGCCCGTCCGGCGGGAGTCCCGGACGGTGCTCGGGCAGGCTGGCGCCGTGCGCACCCTCGAGCTCGGCGCGGCGGACCCGTCGCGGCCGCGGGTCGTGGCGCGCGAGGCGGCGAAGGCGGTCGTCGAGCGCGACGGTCTCCTGCTGCTGCTCGTCACCCCGTCGACCGGCGACCACAAGCTCCCCGGCGGCGGCGTGCACGACGGCGAGACCCACGAGCAGACCCTCGCCCGGGAGCTGCTCGAGGAGACCGGCCGTCGCCTCGTCGCTCTCGGGCCTGCGGTGCTGCACGTGGTCGAGCGCCGTCCCGACTCGCACGACGACGGTGCGACGTTCGAGATGTCGTCGACGTACTACCGGGCGTCGGTGTCCGACGACGTCGCCGCGACCGACCTCGACGACTACGAGCGCGACCTCGGCCTCGTCGCGGTGCGGGTCTCCCCCGCCCAGGCCCTCCGCGCGAACGAGGCGCTGCTCGCGTCCGGCGGCGCAGCGCCGTGGACCGCGCGCGAGACCGAGGTCCTCCGCCTCCTCCTCACCGGCGACATCTGACACCCCCGACATGGCGCGAAGGTGCCCCAGGCTGCCTAACACGCAGCCCAGGCTCCCCAGCGTCGCGGGATCCCGACCGGCCACGCTTTCCCCGAGGCGGAACGAGGGGTCGCTCGCGGCAGGAGGATCCGTAGGGTCGAGGCATGAAGACGTGGTTCATCACCGGGACGTCGCGGGGCTTCGGACGCGAGTGGGCGGAGGCCGCGCTCGAGCGCGGCGACCAGGTCGCGGCGACCGCGCGCGACGTCGCCAGCCTCGCCCCGCTCGTCGAGCGGTTCGGCGACGCCGTCCTGCCGATCGCGCTCGACGTCACCGACCGCGAGGCCGCCTTCGCGGCGGTGGCGACGGCGCACGAGCGGTTCGGCCGCCTCGACGTCGTCGTGAACAACGCCGGCTACGGCCAGTTCGGCATGATCGAGGAGCTCTCCGAGGAGGAGGCCCGCGCGCAGATCGAGACCAACGTCTTCGGTGCGCTCTGGGTCACGCAGGCGGCGCTGCCGTTCCTGCGCGAGCAGGGCTCCGGCCACATCGTCCAGGTCAGCTCGATCGGCGGGATCTCCGCGTTCGGCGGCATCGGCATCTACCACGCGTCGAAGTGGGCGCTGGAGGGCTTCAGCCAGGCGCTCGCCCAGGAGGTCGCCGGCTTCGGCATCAAGGTCACGCTCATCGAGCCCGGCGGCTTCTCGACCGACTGGGGCGGCGCCTCCGCGAAGCGGGCCGCCGAGAACCCGGCGTACGCCGCGGTGCACGAGGCGGGTCGCAACCGCCCGACCCGTCGCGGCACGCCCGGCGACCCTGCGGCCACGCGCGGACCGATCCTCGAGATCGTCGACATGGAGCAGCCGCCGCTGCGGGTCTTCTTCGGCGCCGCGCCGCTGTCGATCGCCGAGGCCGACTACGCCGGCCGCCTCGAGTCGTGGCGCGCCACCCAGGACCTCGCCCTCCGCGCCCACGGCGGCCAGTGACCCCCGACCTGCGCTGAGGGTGCCCCAGGCTGCCTCAGGGGCAGTCCAGGCTCCCCACCCCGAGCGCCGCGCGCCCCTCCGCATACCGGCGCGCCTGCTCCCGTCGCGCCCGCTATCGGCTCCCCTCGGGGACACGCTGGGGAGCGCAGGCTGCGTCTTAGGCAGCCTGGGGCACCTTCTACCCGAATCGGGATGCCGAGATGGGGATCAGAGCCAGGAGCCGGCGGGCTGGCCGGTGACGTCCCAGGCGTGGTGCTCGATGTCGTGCAGGAAGTAGCGCGAGAACGACTCGACGGTGAACTCCTTGTCGTCGCTGCGCCGGCCGGTGCGCTGCCACTGGTCGCCCTGCACCGACTCGTACGCCGCGGCCATCTCCTCCGCCGACTCGGCGAGCTCCTCCGCCACGACGGCCGGGTCCTCGTCGGCGTACCCGTCGGAGGAGTCGTCCTGGTCCCAGTTGGGGAACAGCGGGTCGTCCTGGGTGAGCATGAGCTGCAGCCGGTAGGTGTAGAGCCGGTGGACGTCGCGGACGTGGCAGGCGTACTCGAGGGTCGACCAGCGGTCCTCGCGCGAGCGCACCGCGGCGTCGGGCTCGGCCAGGGCCGCGCGGTAGACGGGCACGGTCGCGCGCACGCGCGCCGCGACGTCGGTCGGGTCGACGAGCGCCCCGTCGTACCCGCACTCCAGGCACGGGCGCGACAGCACCCAGGTCCAGTCCTTGGTGTCCGGCTCGATCGCCATGCCCGCTCCTCGCTCTCGTCCCACCACCCGCGTGTGCGCGGAAGCTCACGAATGCCATCGCATCTCCGGAGATGCGATGTCATTCAGGTGGGAAGCGTCATTCCCACTCGATGGTGATGGTCGCGGGAGATGACGACGCTGCCTGCAGCCTCGTCATTCCCACTCGATGGTGCCCGGGGGCTTGCTCGTGATGTCGAGGACCACGCGGTTGACCTCGCGGACCTCGTTGGTGATGCGGGTCGAGATGCGGCTGAGCAGGTCGTAGGGCAGGCGCGACCAGTCGGCGGTCATGGCGTCCTCGCTCGACACCGGGCGCAGCACGATCGGGTGGCCGTAGGTGCGACCGTCGCCCTGGACGCCGACCGAGCGGACGTCGGCGAGCAGCACGACGGGCAGCTGCCAGATGTCGCGGTCGACGCCGGCGGCCGCGGTCTCCTCGCGCACGATCGCGTCGGCCTCACGGAGCACGTCGAGGCGCTCGCGCGACACCGCGCCGACGATGCGGATCGCGAGACCCGGCCCGGGGAACGGGTGGCGCCACACCATCGCGGGCGGAAGGCCGAGCTCGGCGCCGACGGCGCGGACCTCGTCCTTGAACAGCGTGCGCAGCGGCTCGACGAGGGAGAACTGCAGGTCGTCGGGGAGGCCGCCGACGTTGTGGTGGCTCTTGATGTTCGCAGTGCCCGTGCCGCCGCCCGACTCGACGACGTCGGGGTAGAGCGTGCCCTGGACGAGGAACTCGACCTCCTGGCCGTGCGACCCGGCCTCGGCGACGACCTCGCGGGCGGCGTCCTCGAAGACGCGGATGAACAGCCGCCCGATGATCTTGCGCTTCTCCTCGGGGTCCGTGACGCCGTCGAGCTCGTCGAGGAAGCGGTCCGAGGCGTCGACCACCTTGAGCCGGATGCCGGTGGCCGCGACGTAGTCGGTCTCGACCTGCTCGCGCTCGCCCTTGCGCAGCAGACCGTGGTCGACGAAGACGCACGTGAGGTTGTCGCCGACCGCCTTGTGCACGAGGGCCGCGGCGACGGCGGAGTCGACGCCGCCCGAGAGGCCGCAGATCACGAGCTTGTCGCCGACCTGCGCGCGGATCGCCTCGACCTGCTCGTCGATCACGTTGGCCGACGTCCACGTCGGCTCGATGCCGGCGACCGTGTAGAGGAAGTGCTCGAGCACCTTCTGGCCGTTCTCGGAGTGCAGCACCTCTGGGTGGAACTGGACGCCGGCCAGGCCGCGGGCGGTGTCCTCGAAGGCTGCGACCGGCGCGCCGTCGGTGACCGCGGTGACGACGAAGCCGTCGGGCGCGCGGTGCACGGCGTCGCCGTGCGACATCCACACCGACGACTCGGTGGGCAGCCCGGAGAAGATCGCCGAGCCCGGCTCGGTGACGGTGAGCGGCGTACGGCCGAACTCCGACAGGCCCGTGCGCGCGACCTCACCGCCGAGCGCGAGGGCCATCGCCTGGAAGCCGTAGCAGATGCCGAAGGTCGGTACGCCGGTGCCGAAGAGCTCGGCGTCGACCATCGGGGCGCCGTCGGCGTAGACCGACGACGGGCCGCCGGAGAGGATCACGGCCACCGGGTCCTTCGCGAGCATCTCCGCGACGGGCATGGTCGAGGGCACGATCTCGCTGTAGACCCGGGCCTCGCGGACCCGCCGGGCGATGAGCTGCGCGTACTGCGCACCGAAGTCGACCACGAGGACGGGGCGGTGGGTGACGGTGCTCACCGGGGACCCTTCGCATTGGCGCCGGAGACGGCGAGGCGGGCGGTTCCGACGATCGTAGTCGTCGGGCACCGCCCGCCTGCGCGCGCGTCCGGAGCGGGTCAGGACCCGAAGTTGAACGAGGTCCGCGTGCCCCCTGAGGCGATCGCGAACACCACGACCAGGACCAGGAGCACGACGCCGATGATCCCGAGGACCAGGCCCGCCTGGGCCATGCCGCGGTTGGTCGCCCGGCCCTGGTCGGCCAGCGCCATCCCCTTGCGTCCCAGCACGATCGCGACGATCGAGGCGATCACGCCGATGTAGCAGCAGGAGAGCACGATGCCGACGATGCCCAGGACGAGCGCCGCGGTGCCGTTGCCGTTCTCCGGGGCGGCGTAGCCCTGGCCGTACGGCGCGGCGTAGCCGGGGGCGCCGTAGTACGCCGGAGGCGCGGGCGGCGGGGGCGGAGGCGGAGGCGTCGACCCGGGCGGCGGGGCGCCGTAGGGCGTGGTGCCGTACGGCGGGGCGGCGGGCTGGCTCGGGGCCGGCGGAGGAGGAGGCGGCGGAGGCGGTGGGAGCGAGCCGCCGGGAGGCGGGGGCGCGAACGGGTTGTCGTCGTCCGGCGGAGGGGTCGGGAAGGACACGGGCACCTCGGGTCGGTCGGCGCCCGGGCGGGTGCCCCGGCGACGAGGTCGACGCTAGCGACCACGACGACGCGGGCGACGCCCATCCGGCCTGCGCGTCGCGGTGCGGCTCCGGCGGCGTAAGTCGATGCCGGGTGCCTCGCGTCCGGCCGCGGCACGCCCGGGCGGGAGAAACCGCGGCGACCGGGGACCTCCGCCGGACGTAGTCTCGTGCGGCCATGTCCCTCGCCCGCCTCCCCCTCGACGACCCGGGGGTCCCGGACCTGCGGTCGACCAGGGCGTTCCTCTGGTGGATGACGCGGGCGCAGTGGCGCACCCTGGCTGCGGGCGTCGCGTGGGGCATCCTCTGGATGCTCGCGCAGGCGGCCATCCCCATCGGTATCGGCGCCGCCGTTCAGGGCGCGACCGACCGCGACAACGGCGCTGTGCTCCGGGCGGCGGCCTTCGTGCTGGTGCTCGGCACCGTCCAGGCCGCGGCCGGGATCCTGCGCCACCGGATGGCCGTGACCAACTGGATCACCGCCGGCAGCCGCACCCAGCAGCTCCTCACGCGCAACGCGGTGCGCATGGGGCACGAGCTCCGCCAGCACGTGGGCACGGGCGAGGTCGTGGCCGCCTCCTCAGGTGACGTCGAGAAGATCGGCAACGCCTTCGACGTGCTGGCCCGCTTCGTCGGCGGCATCGTCGCGTTCGTCGTGGTCGCGGCCGTCCTGCTCCACGCCTCGCTGCTGCTCGGCGCCGTCGTGCTCGTGGGCATCCCGCTGCTCGGGCTCGCCGTCGGGCCGCTGCTGCGCCCGCTGGAGCGCGCCGAGTCCGACCAGCGCACCAAGGTCGGCTCCGCCACCGCGCTCGCCACCGACACGGTCGCCGGGCTGCGCGTGCTGCGCGGCATCGGCGGCGAGGACCTGTTCCTGCGCCGGTTCCGCGACGCCTCGCAGGAGGTGCGCGCAGCGGCCGTGCGCTCGGCGAAGGTGCACTCGCTGCTCGACGCCGAGCAGGTCGCCCTGCCCGGGCTGTTCGTCGTCGTGGTCACGTGGGTCGGCGCCCGGCTGGTCGTGTCGGGCCAGCTCGACGTCGGCCAGCTGGTGATGTTCTACGGACTCTCGGCCTTCCTCCTGCTGCCGCTGCGCACCTTCACCGAGACCGCGCAGAAGTGGACGCGTGCGTACGTCGCGGCCGGGCGCGTGGTGGCGGTGCTGCGCCTCGAGCGCTGGCGTGCGACCGAGCCGCCGGCTCTCGAGTCGCTCGACCCCGCGACCGCCACGCTCGTGGATCCCGTCTCGGGCCTGGTCGTGCGCCCGGGTGAGCTCACTGCCGTCGTGTGCGCCGAGCAGTCGACGGCCGACGCCCTCGCGATGCGCCTCGCCGGTCTCGGCGAGCATGGCGGCGACGTCGCTCTCGACGGCGTGCCGCTCTCGACCGTCCCGCGCGAGCAGCTGCGGTCGTGGATCGTCGTGCAGGACAAGGACCCCGTGCTGCTGTCGGGCACGCTCGCCGAGCTGCTCGACGTGCCCCGGTCGGGGCGCGTCCGCCTCGCCGACGCGGTGTCTGCGGCATCGGCGTACGACGTGCTCGACGCCCTGGTCGACTCCTCCCCCGACGTCTCCGACCCGCTGCAGGCGCGCATCACCGAGCGCGGCCGGTCGCTCTCGGGCGGCCAGCGCCAGCGCCTGGCACTGACGCGGTCGCTCGTCGTCGATCCGCCGGTGCTCGTGCTCGACGAGCCGACGAGCGCGGTGGACTCGCACACCGAGGCACGGATCGCGTCGGGGCTGCACGACATCCGACCCGGCATGACCACCGTGGTGCTCACGTCGTCGCCGCTCATGCTCGACCGCAGCGACTCGGTCGCGCTCGTGATCGACGGCGTCGTCGTCGCCACGGGTCGGCACCGCGCGCTGCTGCGCGACGAGCCGCTCTACCGCGCCGTGGTGACGCGCGAGGAGGTGAGCGCGGGATGAGGCCTCCGGAGGACGCCGTCGCCGCGTCGACCCTCACCGGCCAGTCGCTGCCGGTCGCGAACGACGACACCGTGCGCCGTTACACGCGCAGCCTGCTCGGGCGGCACCGTCGCGCGTTCGCGACGGTCATCGTCATGCACGCGATCGCAGCGGTCGCCGGGCTCGCCGGTCCGTTCGTGCTCGGCGGCATCGTCAACGGGCTCACCGGCGAGCCGACGCGCTGGACGATCGACCAGGCGGCGCTGATCTTCGTCGCCGCCCTCGCGGTGCAGACGGTGTTCACGCGCATGTCGCGGCTGCGCGCCGGCATCGTCGGCGAGCTCGTGCTGTCGGACCTGCGGGAGGACTTCCTCACGCGCGCCGTCAACCTGCCGACCGGCGTCGTCGAGCGCGCGGGCACCGGCGACCTCGTGTCGCGCACCACGACCGACATCGACCGGCTCACCTGGGCCGTGCGCCACGCGATCCCGGAGATCGCCATCGCGATCGTGACGGCGCTGCTGGTCGGCGTCGCGCTCGTCGTGACGGCGCCGACCCTCGCGCTGCCGTGGCTGCTCGGCGTCCTCCCGATCTGGCTGTCGTCGCGGTGGTACTTCCGTCGTGCGCCGCAGAGCTACCGCGCCGAGTCGTCGACGTACGCGCAGGTGTCGGCCTCGGTCGCCGAGACCGTCGACGCCGCGAGCACGGTCGAGCTCTACCGGCTCGAGCAGGCGCGCATCGGCGTCACCGACTCCCGGATCCGGCGCTGGGTGTCGTGGGAGAGGTACACGCTCTGGCTGCGCTGCTCGTGGTTCCCGTTCATCGAGATGGGCTACGTGTTGCCGCTCGTCGGCGTACTCGTGTGGGGCGGCTGGCAGGTGTCGCAGGGGCAGATCACCCTGGGTCAGCTGACGACCGGGCTGCTGCTCACGCAGATGCTCGTGGAGCCGGTCGACCTGATCCTCATGTGGTACGACGAGCTGCAGGTCGGCCAGGCGTCGCTCGCACGCCTCGTCGGGGTGCGCGACGTGCCCGACCCCGAGACCGACCCCGACCTCGAGCCCGCCGACGACCGTCTCGTCGTCGACGACGTGCGCTTCGGCTACCGCGCCGGGCGCGACGTGCTGCACGGCATCGACCTCGACGTCGCGCCCGGCGAGCGGCTCGCGCTGGTCGGACCGTCGGGTGCCGGCAAGTCGACGCTCGGCCGGCTGATGGCCGGCATCTACGCGCCGCGCACGGGATCGGTCGAGATGGGCGGCGCCGAGCTCGCGCGCATGCCGGCCGAGTCGGTGCGCACGCAGGTCGCGCTCGTGAACCAGGAGCACCACGTGTTCGTGGGCACGCTGCGCGACAACCTGCTCCTCGCGCGCCCCGAGGCGGGCGACGACGCGCTCGTCGCCGCCCTCGACGCCGTCGACGCGCGGCCGTGGTTCGACGAGCTGCCCGAGGGCCTCGACACGACGGTCGGCCAGGGCGGCCACTCCCTCGCGCCCGGGCAGTCGCAGCAGCTCGCGCTCGCCCGGCTCGTGCTCGCCGACCCGCACACGCTCGTGCTCGACGAGGCGACCTCGCTCCTCGACCCGCGCGCAGCCCGCCACCTCGAGCGGTCCCTCAACGCCGTGCTGTCCGGGCGCACCGTCATCGCGATCGCGCACCGCCTGCACACGGCCCACGACGCCGACCGGATCGCGGTCGTCGAGGACGGCCGGGTGAGCGAGCTCGGCACCCACGACGAGCTCGTCTCCGCCGGCGGCGCGTACGCCGCGCTGTGGGCCTCCTGGCGCGACGCCGACTGACCCGCTCCCATGCGCGCGCTGCTCGCGTCGCTGGGGTGAAACGGCTCCGAGCGGGTGCGGTGAAGGTGCCCCGCGGTGCGCTAGGAGCACCTCTCGCGCCCCGGTCACGGGTGTGACGACCCCCTCGCCGCGCACCGCGACACGGGTCGTTCGGGTGAGAAGGATGAGTCGTGGGCCCGCGCGCCCGCCGGGGGTGGGCGACGAGGGCCGCGACAGCGTCCCGACGTACCCGAGAAGGCGATCCCCGTGCCCGCGCTGCTCATGACCGGCTTCCCCGGCTTCCTCGGCTCGGCGCTGCTGCCGCGGCTGCTGGCCCGCCGCGACGGGGCGGACGCGGTCTGCGTCGTGCAGCGCCACCACCTGCCCACGGCGGTCGCGCGCGTCGCCACGCTCGAGGCGCGCCACCCCCACGTGCGCGGCCGGATCCGCCTCGTCGAGGGCGACATCACGCAGGCCGACCTCGGGCTCGACGACCTCGGCGCGCTGCGCGACGAGATCGTCGAGGTCTGGCACCTCGCGGCCGTCTACGACCTCGCGGTCGACGAGGCCATCGCACGCCGCGTGAACGTCGGGGGCACCGAGCGCGTGCTCGACGTCTGCCGAGACCTGCCGCGCCTGGACCGGCTGCAGTACGTCAGCACCTGCTACGTCAGCGGCCGCTACGACGGCACCTTCACCGAGGACGCGCTCGACGTCGGGCAGGAGTTCCTCAACCACTACGAGTCGACGAAGTTCGAGGCGGAGGTGCTCGTGCGCGCCGCGCGCGACGCCGGCGTACCCACGACGATCTACCGGCCCGGCATCGTGGTCGGCGACTCGCAGACCGGCGAGACGCAGAAGTTCGACGGCCCGTACATGTACGCGACGTTCCTGCGTCGTCAGCCCGGGCCGTTCGCGTTCGTGCCGCTGCTCGCCGACCCCGACACGGTCGAGGCGTCGCTCGTGCCGCGCGACTA
Organism: Candidatus Nanopelagicales bacterium; assembly: GCA_046330715.1. GTDB lineage: Bacteria > Actinomycetota > Actinomycetes > S36-B12 > CAIYMF01 > Longivirga. The sequence continues at coordinate 61,621 of JAXLSG010000001.1, read as the reverse complement.
CGTGCTCGACGCGATGGACGCGCTGTCGGTGCTCGACCGCTCGCTCGGTCGCACGTACGCCCTGACCGACCCGAACCCGCCGACCATCCGCGAGGCCGTCGACGTCATCGCCGGGCGGCTCGGCAAGAAGGTCGTGTGGGTGCGGCTGCCGAAGCGCCCGACGCGCGCGCTGCTGAGCTCGGTGCCCGGCGTCGAGCGGCTGCTCGCCGTGCCGGCCGAGGCGCTCGACTACCTCGTCTCGCCCACCCACTACGACACCGCGAACGCGGAGAAGGACCTCGAGGGGACCGGCGTGAGCTGCCCGCGCTTCACGTCGTACGCCGACCGGATGCTCGACTTCTGGGCCGCGCACCCCGAGATCGGCTCCGCCGCGATGGTCTGACCCGACCCACCCAGGAGTAGCCCGATGACCGCCACCGACCCGCTCCTCGTCGTCAACGTCAGCCTCGCGTCGCCCGACCGCGACTACGACGAGAAGGTGCGCTTCCTCGACCACGACGTCCGCGTCGTGCGCGTCGGGACCAACGGCGACGTCCGCCTCGCCGAGACCCTCGTGCGCGAGTGGGCCGGCGCCGCCGACGCGATCGCCGTCACCGGCATCCGCGAGGCGCGCGCGACCGGTCTGTACGACGGCGAGCTCGAGGCCATCGAGCGCGTGCGCCGGGCGACCGACGATGTGCCCGTGACCGACGGGCACGCGCTGCGCGACGTGCTCGCCGAGTGGGCCGTGCGCCAGGTGCAGCTCGAGATGCCGGGCTACTTCACCAACGCGCGCACGCTGGTCCTCGGCGGCGACAACCACGCACGCACCGTGCGCGTCCTGCGCGAGTGGACGGAGAACTTCGAGTACGCCGAGCCGCTGATGCGCTGGGACGTCTCGGCGAAGCTGCACTCGAACCCCGTGCTCGGCATGGTGTCCGACGTCGTGAAGACACCGGTACGACTGCTGCCCGGGACCTCGCGCCTCTCCGTCACGACTCCGGGCCACCGGCTCTCGAACGCGCTCGCACGCAAGGCCGCGGCCGACTGCCACGTGGTCGTCGCGACGTACGACGAGCTCACCGGCTTCGGCGACATCGACCTCGCGCGCAAGACCGTCATCACGACGGCCGTCTCGGAGGAGCGGCTCGCCGACCTCGCCGCGCGCGACGTCGACCTCGTGCTCGACACCACGCCGCAGCCGTTCGACGTCACGGTCACGCCGGCGGTGCTCGAGGCCATGATGATCGCGGTGTCGGCGGGCTCGGGGCGGCTCACCGACGACGACCTGCTCGACATGATCGTCGACGCCGACATGAAGCCGCGGATGCTCTGGCCCAACGGCTTCCGCCGCCGCAGCCGGTTCGCCTTCGTGATCCACCCGCTCTCCCAGCAGTTCTTCACGACCGTCGAGCCGCTCGCCACCATCTCCAAGGTCGCGCCGGCGCCGGTGATGGACCTCGTCGAGAAGGGCGTGGCCTACCTGCCCCCGTTCGTCTTCAGCCACGTCAGCGGCATCACCTCGCCGACCGGTGCCGAGGCCGAGGGCTGGCTGATCAGCGTCGGCGGTACGCCGAAGGAGCTGCTCGCCCACAGCCCCGAGTTCACCTACGCCAAGCTCCTCGAGGCAGCCGAGATCGCGCGCAAGAAGGGCGCGCAGGTGATGGGCCTCGGTGCGTTCACCAAGGTCGTCGGCGACGCCGGCGTCACCGTGTCGCGCCGCGCCCCGCTGCCGATCACGACCGGCAACAGCTACAGCGCCTCCGGCGCGCTGTGGGCGGCGCACGACGCCCTCGAGAAGCTCGGCCTCGCCGAGTTCGACGACCAGGGACGGATGAAGGGCACCGCGATGGTCGTGGGCGCGACCGGCGCCATCGGATCGGTGTGCGCGCGCCTGCTGGCACTGTCGTGCGACGAGCTGTGGCTGGTGTCGCCCGAGACGGCGAAGCTGCTCGCGCTCAAGCAGGACATCGAGCGCGACCACCCCCGCGCGTCGATCCACGTGGCTGCGAAGCCGGGCGAGCACCTCGCCGAGATGGACCTCATCGTCACCGCGACGTCGGGCGCCGGGAAGCGCGTGCTCGACATCATGGCCGTGAAGCCCGGCTGCGTGATCACCGATGTCGCACGGCCGCTCGACCTCTCGGCCGAGGACGTCGCCAAGCGCCCCGACGTCCTGGTCATCGAGTCCGGCGAGATCGAGCTCCCCGGCGACGACGTACGGATGAAGAACATCGGCCTGCCCTCCGGTGTCGCGTACGCGTGCCTCGCGGAGACCGTGGTGCTCGCGCTCGAGGGCCGGTTCGAGGACTTCACCGTGGGCCGCAACATCGAGTGGGCCAAGGTCAAGGAGATCTACAAGCTCGGCCTCAAGCACGGCATGCAGCTCGCCGTCATAAGCGGCGTCAACGGCCCGTACACCGACGCCGACATCGCCCGCGTCCGCGAGCTCGCCCTCGAGGCCCGGTCGACAGTCTGACCACGGACGCCGAGGCTCCAAGTCAGAACTGCCGCGACGTCACTGCCCGAGAGCACGGCTTCTCGGCCTGGACCCGCGCATCCGGGCAGTGACGTCGTGCAGGTCAGTCGGTCGGGGCGGCCTCGCGGGCGGCGGAGCCGTGGCGGACGTCGACGAGCGGCAGGCGCAGGGCGCCGGGCGCACCCTCGGGTACGACCGGGCGGCGCGGCGCGACGGGCGCGACCGGCACGTACTCCTCGCCGAGCGCCGGGCGCGTGTCGGCGTCGCCCTTGTTGGGCCAGAACGACATCGCGCGCTCGGCCTGCGCCGTGATCGTGAGCGACGGGTTCACACCGAGGTTCGCCGACACCGCGGCGCCGTCGACGATGTGCAGCCCCTCGTGGCCGAACACGCGGTGGTAGGCGTCGATGACGCCGCTCTCCGGGTCCTTGCCGATGCACGCGCCGCCGACGAAGTGCGCGGTCATCGGCGCGTCGATGAGGTCGCCGAGCTGTCCCATCGGGAAGCCGTCGATCTTCTCCGCGATGCGCCGCGAGGCGTCGTTGCCCGCCGGGATCCAGGTGGGGTTGGGCTCGCCGTCGCCCTGCTTCGACGTGAGGAAGTAGCCGAGCTTGGTCTTCACGCCCTTGACCGTGAGCGAGTTGTCCCACGACTGCATGACGAGCGCGATCGCGCCCTTCTCCGACCACTTCCGGACCGAGATCGACCTCGCGGCGATCTTGGGGTTGCTGGCCATCTCCTTGGCCCAGACCTTCCACCGGGGTACGCCGTCGACGCCGTCGGTCATCACGGTGCCGAGCAGGCCCATGAGGTTGCTGCCCTTGCCGTAGCGGACCGGCTCGACGTGCGTGCGCTCGTCGGGGAAGAACGACGACGTGATCGCGACGCCCTTGGTGAAGTCGACGTCCTTGCGCGTCGAGACAGCGCCGACGATCGACTCGGAGTTCGTGCGCGACACCGCACCGAGGCGCGAGGAGATGTTGGGGAGCATCCCCTCGTCGCGCATGCGGTGCAGCAGCTTCTGCGTGTTGAACGTGCCCGCGGCGACGACGACGTGGTCGGCCGTGAACGTCGTGGCCCGACGCATGCGCGGGCCGGTGCGTGCCGTGTCGACGACGTACCCGCCGCCGTGGCGCGGACGGATCGACGTGACCGTGTGCAGCGGGTGGACGACGGCACCCGCCGCCTCGGCGAGGCCGAGGTAGTTCTTCGGCATCGTGTTCTTCGCGTTGTGCCGGCAGCCTGTCATGCACGCACCGCACTCCTGGCACCCGTTGCGCTCCGGGCCGACGCCGCCGAAGTACGGGTCCTTCGACGGCACGCCCGCGCCGTCGCCGAAGAAGACGCCGACCGGTGTCAGCGAGAACGTGTGGCCGACGCCCATGTCCTCGGCGACCTCGGCGAAGACGTCGTCGAGCGGCGTCCGGCGCGGCACCTGGTTGACGCCGAGCATGCGCGACGCCTGGTCGTAGTGCGGCGCGAGCTCCTTCTGCCAGTCGGTGATGCCGGCCCACTGCGGGTCCTCGAAGAACTCGCGCGGCGGGACGTAGAGGGTGTTGGCGTAGACGAGCGAGCCGCCGCCGACGCCCGCGCCGCAGAGCACCACGGCGTCGGGCAGCAGGTGGATGCGCTGGATGCCGTAGAGCCCGAGCCGCGGGGCGAAGAGGAACCGACGTACCCGCCACGAGGTCTTCGCGAAGTCGTCGTCGTGGAAGCGGCGACCGGCCTCGAGGACGCCGACGCGGTAGCCCTTCTCCGTGAGCCGCAGCGCGGTGACCGAGCCGCCGAACCCCGATCCGACGACCACGACGTCGTAGTGCACGGTCTCGGGCATGCGGGGCTCCTCCGTGGGTCGTGCGGGTCTTGGCGCGCAGCGTACCCGCGGAGGTTACCCACGGGTAGCCTCCGCCGCCGTCTCGTGACGCGCGGCGCGGGAGGTGCGCGGGTGAGCGGACACGCAGGCCCGTCGCCGTCCGCCACGACCCGATCCGGTCCATGATCGGCGAGCGGTCCCGGGAGGCGACCGCGTCCGGGGGCCCGACGCAGGAGGAGAGCGACATGCACGACGTCGACGCGCTGGCGGCGGCGTACGCCGCGGGCGAGGTGTCGCCCGTCGAGGTGACGACCGAGGCGCTCGACCGGATCCGGGCGCTCGACGGCGAGCTCGGCGCGTTCGTCCTCGTCGACGAGGAGCGTGCGCTCGAGCAGGCCCGCGCGAGCGAGGAGCGCTGGCGCAGCGGGACGGCGTACGGGCCGCTCGACGGCGTGCCCGCGTCGATCAAGGACCTCTCGCTCGTCACCGGCTGGCCGACGCGCAAGGGGTCGCTCACGACGTCGGACGCGCCCGCGACCGAGGACTCCCCCGTCGTCGCCCGGCTGCGCGACGCCGGCTCGGTGCTGCTCGGCAAGACGACGACGCCCGAGCAGGGCTGGAAGGGCCTGTGCGACAGCCCGCTCACCGGCGACACCCGCAACCCGTGGGACCCGACGCGTACGCCGGGCGGATCGTCGGGCGGCGCCTCGGTCGCGGCGATCACCGGCATGGCGGCGCTCAACGTCGGCAGCGACGGCGGCGGCTCGATCCGGATGCCCTCGGCGTTCTGCGGCACCTTCGGGCTCAAGGCGACGCACGCGCTCGTGCCGCTCTACCCGCCGGGCGGCTCCGGGCTGCTCAGCCACGTCGGTCCGATCACGCGCACCGTGCGCGACTGCGCGCACATGATGGCCGCGGTCGCCGGCCCCGACCCGCGCGAGATCTACCCGACGCAGGACGACGAGAGCTCGTGGCTCGCGGGGCTCGAGGACGGCGTCGCGGGCATGCGGATCGCCTACAGCCCCACGTACGGCGGCGCCTCGGTCGACCCGCAGATCGCCGAGGCGGTACGGCGTACCGCGCACCTGCTCGAGCACCTCGGTGCCGAGGTCGAGGAGGTCGACCCCGGGCACCCCGACTGCCGCGACGCGTTCCTCGTGCTCTGGGACGCCGCGCTCGGCCGCATCGTCGACCCGCTGACCGACGAGCAGCGCGCGCTGTGCGACCCCGGGCTGATCGCGACCTGGGAGAGGGGGCGCGAGCTCACGGCGTTCGACTTCCTCGAGGCCGATGCCCTGCGCGCTGCCGCGACGCTGGCGTTCAACGACGTGCTCACCCGGTACGACGTGATCGTGTCGCCGGCGGTCACGACGCTCGCGTTCCCGCTCGGCAGCGACGTCGCCGACCCCGCGACGCAGACGCACTGGGTCGACTGGACGCCGTTCACGTACCCGATCAACATGACGCGCCATCCCGCTGCCGCCGTACCGGTCGGGCTCTCGACCGAGGGCCTGCCGATGGCGCTGCAGGTCGTCGGCGCGCACTTCGACGAGCGCACGGTCCTGCGCACGGCACGAGCGGTCGAGAAGGCCCAACCCTTCCCGATCTGGAGGTCTGAGCGGTAGCCATGGCTCACGCTCGGACCTCCAGAGCGGGGGTCCTCAGCGCGAGGGCTCGACGACGACCTCGACGCGCTGGAACTCCTTGACGTCGCTGTAGCCCGTCGTCGCCATCGCGCGGCGCAGGCCGCCGAGCAGGTTCATCGTGCCGTCGGGCGCGTGCGACGGGCCGTTGAGGATCTGCTCGAGCGTGCCGACGGTGCCCAGGTGCACGCGCTCGCCGCGCGGCAGCTCGGGGTGGGTCGCCTCGATGCCCCAGTGGTAGCCACGGCCGGGCGCCTCGGTGGCGCGCGCGAGCGGCGAGCCCACCATCACGGCGTCGGCGCCGCAGGCGATCGCCTTGGGCAGGTCGCCGGAACGGCCCATGCCGCCGTCGGCGATGACGTGGACGTAGCGGCCGCCGCTCTCGTCCATGTAGTCGCGGCGCGCGGCCGCGACGTCGGCGATGGCCGACGCCATCGGCACGCGCACGCCGAGCACGGCGCGCGTGGTGTGCGCAGCGCCGCCGCCGAAGCCGACGAGGACACCCGCAGCGCCGGTGCGCATGAGGTGCAGGGCGCTCTGGTACGTCGCGCAGCCGCCGACGATGACCGGGACGTCGAGCTCGTAGATGAACTGCTTGAGGTTCAACGGCTCCGCGGCTCCGGCCGCGGGGACGTGCTCGGCGCTCACCGTCGTACCGCGGATCACGAAGATGTCGACGCCGGCGTCGACCACGGCCTTCGCGAACTGCGCGGTGCGCATGGGCGAGAGCGCCGCGGCCACGACGTAGCCGCCGGCACGGACCTCGGCGATGCGCTGCGCGATGAGGTCCTCGCGGATCGGCTGCGCGTAGATCTCCTGCATCCGCGCGGTGAACGCGTCGTCGGGCAGCGAGGCGATCTCGGCGAGCAGCGGCTCGGGGTCGTCGTACCGGGTCCACAGCCCGTCGAGGTCGAGCACGCCGAGACCGCCGAGGCGGCCGATCTCGATGGCGGTCGCCGGCGATACGACGGAGTCCATCGGGGCGGCGAGCAGCGGCGTCTCGAAGCGGTAGGCGTCGATCGTCCAGGCCAGCGACACGGCCTCGGGGTCGCGCGTGCGACGGCTCGGCACGATGGCGATGTCGTCGAGCGCGTACGCCGGACGCGCGCGCTTGGCGCGGCCGATCTCGATCTCGGTCACGGGGATCCTCTACGGGTGGATGGGATCAGGACGACGGGTAGTTCGGGGCCTGCGTCGTCATCTCGATGTCGTGCGGGTGGCTCTCCTTGAGCGAGGCCGCCGTGATGCGGATGAACTTCCCCTTCTCCTGCATCTCGGGGACGGTGCGCGCACCGACGTAGAACATCGACTGGCGCAGGCCGCCGACGAGCTGGTGCGCGACCGCGGAGAGCGGGCCGCGGTAGGCGACGCGGCCCTCGACGCCCTCCGGCACGATCTTGTCGTCGGAGTCGACCTCGGCCTGGAAGTAGCGGTCCTTGGAGTACGACTTCTTGCCGCGCGAGCTCATCGCACCGAGCGATCCCATGCCGCGGTAGGACTTGTACTGCTTGCCGTTGACGAAGATGACCTCGCCCGGGCTCTCGTCGCAGCCGGCGAGCATCGAGCCGATCATCACCGACTCGGCACCCGCGACGATCGCCTTCGCGATGTCGCCGGAGTACTGCAGACCGCCGTCGGCGATGACGGGTACGCCGGCGGGCTTCGCCGCGAGCGAGGCCTCGTAGACGGCGGTGATCTGCGGGGCGCCGACACCGGTGACGACGCGCGTGGTGCAGATCGAGCCCGGACCGACGCCGACCTTCACGGCGTCGGCGCCGGCGTCGACGAACGCCTGCGCCCCTGCACGGGTCGCGACGTTGCCGCCGATGACCTGCACGTGGCGGGTCAGCGGATCGGTCTTGAGCCGGCGCACCATGTCGAGCAGCAGCTGCACGTGGCCGTGCGCGGTGTCGGCGACGAGCACGTCGACGCCGGCCTCGACCAGCGTGGTCGCCCGCTCCCAGGCGTCGCCGAAGTAGCCGATCGCCGCGCCCACCATGAGGCGGCCGTCGCCGTCCTTGCTGGCGTGGGGGAACTGCTCGGACTTCACGAAGTCCTTCACCGTGATGAGCCCGGTGAGCCGGCCGTGCGAGTCGACGATGGGGAGGCGCTCGCGCTTGTGCTGGCGCAGCAGCAGCGTCGCCTCCTCGCGCGAGATCCCGTCGTGCCCGACGACGAGCGGCATCGGCGTCATCACGTCGGAGACGAGCGTGCGGGCCCACTCCGCGACGGGCGTGAAGCGCAGGTCGCGGTTGGTCACGATGCCGAGGAGGACGCCGTCCTCGTCGACCACCGGGAGGCCGCTGACGCGGTACTGCCCGCAGCGCTCGTCGAGCTCCTCGAGGGTGGCCTTCGGGTGGATCGTGATCGGGTTCGAGATCATCCCGGTCTGCGTCCGCTTCACGAGGTCGACCTGGTAGGCCTGGTCCTCGATCGAGAGGTTGCGGTGCAGGACGCCGAGGCCGCCCTGGCGGGCCATCGCGATCGCCATCCGGGCCTCGGTGACGGTGTCCATCGCGGCCGAGACGAGCGGGACGCGCAGCGAGATCTCGCGGGTCAGCCGGCTCGTGGTGTCGACCTCGGCCGGGACCACGTCGGTCTCGCCCGGCAGCAGCAGGACGTCGTCGTAGGTCAGCCCGAGCGCGGCGAACTTGTCAGGGATGCCAGGGGTGTCCGACACGAGGGGCCTTCCGGTCGCAGGCGGTGACCCCCAATCTACCTGCGGCCCGCAGCAGCCCGGTAATCCGCTGCGGTGCCCACGAGAACCCCGGTCGGAGCAAGGAGCCGCCGTACGGGCGCCGGCTGTGCCACCGTGGTGGCCTGCGATCCCCGGGGGAGGCGTCATGTCATCGATCACCGATGTCCCGGTCCCTGCCGCGCCGGCGGCGGAGGACGGCCCGCGAGGGCGGTCCCGCCGGCCGCTGGCGGTGGTCCTCGGGCTGCTCCTCGTCCTCGGACTGGTGGCAGGGGCGGTCGCGGTGACCCGCGGCTCGGCCGCCTCGGCGCAGGCCTCGATGCTCGCCGACCAGACGATCACCAAGTCCTTCAAGGAGCTCGAGCGCCAGGCCGCGCTGCCGGCCGGCCAGCGCAGCATCGACGCCTTCTCGTGGGCGATCGCGACGCCTCAGTCGAACCAGATCGGCCCGGTGTGGACCACCGACGTGGGCCGCGCCGATCTGGGGACCGGGGCGACGCTGTTCGCCGAGGTCACCGCCGCTCTGGCCGTCCCGGGCGAGGCGCCGACGTACTACGTCGAGTTCGTGGTGTCGACGTCGTCCGGACCGTCGACGTCGGTCGACACGTCGGTCTGCCTCGTGCGCAGCGGCTCCGCCGACGCCGCGCTCGCGACCGCGCCGCTCTCCCTCTCCGACCACCTGCTCGTGCAGCCCTGCTCGGCCGAGCTGCTGCAGCAGCGGGGCATCACCCGCTGACCGCGGTCCTCGCCCGCCGCGGTGCCGCGCGTGGCACCGTGGAGGCATGACCGATCGCCCCGACCTCGACGTCGTCCTGCTGGGCGCGACCGGCTTCGTCGGCCGCCTCACCGCCGAGCACCTCGCCGCCACGGCTCCTCCCGGGGTCGGCGTCGGCCTGGCCGGGCGCAGCCGAGAACGGCTGGAGGGGGTGCGCGCCGGGCTCGGCGAGGTGGCGGCCGGCTGGCCGCTCCTGGTCGTCGACACCGGCGACGTCGACTCCGTCAGGGACATGGCCGAGCGCACGCGCGTCGTGGCGACCACGGTCGGCCCCTACCTGCGCTACGGCATGCCCGTCGTCGAGGCGTGCGCACGCGCAGGCACGCACTACGCCGACCTCACCGGTGAAGCGCTGTTCGTACGCCGGACCCTCGAGGACCATGCGGCGACCGCCCGAGCCACCGGGGCTCGGATCGTGCACTCGTGCGGGTTCGACAGCATCCCGTCCGACCTGTCGGTGCTGCTCCTCTCCGAGGCGGCGCGGGCGGACGGCGCAGGCACGCTCGAGGAGACGCGCCTGCTCGTGAAGACCTTCAGCGGCGGGATCAGTGGCGGCACCATCGACTCGCTGCGGGCGATCACCGAGGCCGTGGTGGCCGACCGCGCGCTCGTCGAGCAGCTCGTCGACCCGTACACGATGAGCCCGCACCGCGGCGCCGAGCCCGAGGTCGCGCAGCCGTCCGACGCGGCCGCGATCCGCCGCAACGGCAGCGGCGAGTGGGTCGGGCCGTTCGCGATGGCGACGTACAACACCCGCGTCGTACGCCTGTCGAACGCGCTGTCCGGCTGGTCGTACGGACGCACCTTCGCCTACGGCGAGGAGATGGCGTTCGGTCGCGACGCGCTGGCCCCGCTGCGCGCCGCCGGCGTGGCCGTCGGCCTCGGCGCCGTCGCGGCCGGCATGGCGATCCCGCCGACCCGCGCTGTGCTCGACCGCCTGCTCCCCTCGCCCGGCGAGGGTCCCGACGAGCGCACCAGGCGCGAGGGCCACTTCACGACCGAGACCCGCACCCGCACGACGAGCGGCGCGCGGTACTCCTGCGTCATGACTGCGCAGGGCGACCCCGGCTACCAGGCCACCTCGGTGATGCTCGGCCAGAGCGCCCTCGCGCTCGCCCTCGACACCGACCGGCTGCCGGGCGGTGGAGGAGTCCTGACCCCGGCGTCCGCCCTCGGGACGGTCCTCGCGGATCGCCTACGAGCCCAGGGCTTCACGCTCGACGTGACCCGCCTCGACTGACCGCGCCGAACGAACGTCACGCGAGCGCGCCCGCCCACCGAACGGTCCACCGACCTCGGTCGGATCTCTCGATCTGGATCAGGCGGGAGGTTGCGGCGCCCGAGCGGCAAGGCGGAGGAGGAGCGCGGTAGCAGCGCTACCGCCGACGACGACGACGCAGCCGGTCGGGATGCCGGGACCTACCGCAGGAAGCCCCAGCGGAAGCCGAGGGCCACGGCCTGGGCGCGGTCGGCGGCGGCGAGCTTGCGGAACAGGCGCCGCGCGTGGGTCTTGACGGTGTCCTCGGAGAGGTAGAGCTCGCGGCCGATCTCGGCGTTGGACTTGCCGCGCGACATGCCGTCGAGCACCTGCTGCTCGCGCTCGGTGAGCGAGGGCGGCGCACCGGCGGGGCGCACGCGCGGAGCGCGACCGCCGACGCCGTCACGGGTGGAGGCGAGGGAGAGCGCCACGGTCGCGGCGACCTCCTCGCGGCTGGCGTCCTTGGCGACGTACCCGCGGGCACCGGCCGACACGGCGCGCGCGACGCCGTCGGGGTCCTCGCCCATGGTGAGCATGACGACAGCGGCGTCCGGGTGGGCCGCGACGAGCCGGCGGGAGGCCTCGACACCGCCGATGCCGGGCATGCGGACGTCCATGAGGACCAGGTCGGGGCGCTCGATCGGGAAGCGGGCGATCACCTCTTCGCCGCTGCCTGCGGCGGTGACGCGCTCGACGCCCGGGATGGCGCTCACCGCACGCACGATGGTCTGGCGCTGCTGCGGAGCGTCGTCGCAGACGAGAACGGTGGTCATGGCGGTGCGCACGTCCTCCCGGGTCGGGCTGGTCGCAGGCTGCGACCTCTGACACGGAGATGTTCGGCAGGTGGGTGACCGGACTTCAGTCGTACGGCGCAACGAATCCGCAGGTCACAGCACGCTCCGGGGTGAGGCCACCCTCACCGCGGGGTCACCACGAACCCGCGTGATCTTGGTCGGTTGCGAGCTACCCGGGTCCAGAAGCTCGCAACTGACCAAGATCACGCGCCTCCCGCACCGGGCGGGAGAGGTCAGTCGGCGAGGAGGGCGGCGATGTCGGGACGGGCCAGCCAGTCCTCGGCGTAGCGGCCGGGCAGGTCGTCGGCGATCTGGCGCACGGCGGTGCGGGCCGCCTGCAGCGAGGAGCCGCCCTCGGTGGGGTTCGTGGGAGCGACGAGCGCGCCGAGCACGGCGCGCGACGGCCACACCAGGGGTACGGCGCCGAGGCTCTCGGCGAGCGTGGCGGCCCGGCGCAGCGTGGCGGCGGCCTCCTCGATGTCGCCCACCTGCACGAGGGCCACCCCCTCGAAGAGCAGGCCCTTGGCCACGTGGCGCGGGGCGCCGGACGCCTCGGCGAGGGTCACGGCGGCGTCGGAGCGGGACACCGCCTCCTCCGGCCGGTTGCGCAGCAGCGCGACCTCGGCACGAACCCAGTCCAGGCGCACCCGCTGGCGCCACCAGTCCGGACGGCCGTCGACGAGGGCCGCGGCGTCGGCGAGGGCGGCGTCGGCCTCGGTGACCTCCTCGAGGCCCACGGCGTCGGCAGCGAGACCGAGCACGGCGTCGAACCGCGCCTCCGCGGCGTCGCCGGCGAGCTCGAGCGCCCGCACGTCGAGGCGCCGGGCCTCGGAGTGGCGGCCGAGCTGGCGCGAGATGCTCGCGAGCGTCGCGGAGGCGAGCGAGGAGAACAGCCGGCGCTCGGCGTCGCCGGTGTCGGCCTCGGCGAGCGGCTCGAGCACGACCATCGCCGAGCCGTAGCGGCCGGCAGCGCCCAGGCACACCCCGAGCAGCCACACCGCGGCGGTGGCCTCGGCGTCGTGGCCGGACCCGTGGGCGACCTCGACCGCGCGCTGGAGGGGGGCGACCCCCGCCGCGGGGCGCCCGTGGAAGGCCGCCCGCTCGCCGGTCGCGAGCAGGTCGGTGAGCTCCTCGTCCACGGACCGCTCCCCCACCTCCGGCGGTGCCCGTGCACCGCGCGCTGCGAGCGTATCGGCCGACCCCGGCCGCGACCGCGCACCCGCGCGGGTGGAACGTCAGACGCCGACGGCGCCGCAGATGCGGGCGAGGGCCCCGACGAGGTCGTCGACCCGTGAGACGCCCGCCGGAAGCTGCGCGTCCCAGCCCGGCCCGGCCGCGAGCACGAGCGGCGCGGGACGCAGCGCCGGCAGGTCGGCGAGGCGGTCGGAGCCCTCCTCGCCGGGCATGGTCGACCAGACGAGGACGACGGCCGGCCCGGTACGCCGGATCGCGGAGACGAGCGCCTCGCGCGGCACGCGGGCACCGAGCACGCGCGACCCGACGTGGCGCTCGGCGAGGCCCGCCGCGACGGCGAACAGCGGCAGCGAGTGCATCTCCTCGTCGGCGCACGCGAGCAGCACGGGACGCGGGTTGAGCGGGCGGTGCATGCGCGCGACGACGCCGGTCAGCGCGCTCGTGATCGACTCCGAGAGGACGTGCTCGACCTCGACGCCGCGGCCGGTCTGCTCCCACTGCCGGCCCACGCCGACGAGCACGGGGAGCACGAGGTGGTCCCAGGTCCAGACGACGCCGCGGTGGTCGAGGGTGTCGCGCACGATCGTCGTGCAGGCGACCGAGTCCAGGCTCATGGCCGCGCGAGCGAGGCCGCGCACCGCGGGGCTCGACGTCGACAGCGGCAGGACCCGACCGCCGCCGGGACGCGCAGCCGGCTCGTCGAGCAGCGCCGCGAGCTCGGCGGGGTCTCCCGCGTCGAAGCCGGCGAGCGAAGCCAGCCCCGGAAGGCCGACGACGTCGGCGCCCTCGCCGGTGTCGGTGTCGGGCGTGAGGCCCACGACCGGGGCGGGCGTGAGGTCGGCGGCGAGCGCCGCGCGGGCGGCCTCGGCGGGCGGGGCGCCTGCGTTGACCAGCCGCCGCATGAGATCGAGGCGGGCGATGTCGAGGGCGCAGTAGCGCCGGTGCGAGCCCGCGGTGTGCGCCGAGGGGCCCACGCCGTACCGGCGGTCCCAGGTGCGCAGGGTCGCCGGAGCCACCCCGAGACGGCGCGCGACGGCGGCGACCGTCAGTCCGGGGCTCCCGGCGGAAGGAGCGGTCTCGGCCATGACGCGCACCAGTGTCCTGCGACGGGAGCGGTCCTGCCATTCGAGACGCGCCAACGACCCGGAACGAATCGCGCCACGCGGTGGTTGAACCCGAGCAGACCGCGGGACGTCCTCACTGTCAGGAAGCACGTGTGACCTGCAGGAACGCTCCCGCGGACCGCGCGTGACCGGAGTCACGTCAAACGCGTCGTATCTTGTTCAACTGCTCCTCTTGACCAACTTATGGCGCGGTTGTACGTTCGGATCAACGACGAGAGAAGAGGTGCCGACATGGCGGACGTCTCCCGGCTCCCGGGTCCCAACGCCGACCTCTGGGACTGGCAGCTCCACGCGGCCTGCCGCGGCGAGGACAGCGACCTGTTCTTCCACCCCGAGGGCGAGCGCGGTCCGTCGCGCCTCTCGCGCGAGCTGGCCGCCAAGTCGGTCTGCGCGCGGTGCCCCGTGATGGCGCAGTGCGCCGCCCACGCGCTCACCGTGCGCGAGCCCTACGGCGTCTGGGGCGGCATGAGCGAGGACGAGCGCGAGGCGATCTACCTGCGCCGTCGCATCCCGCAGACCGCGTAACCACCACGACCTCCCGGTACGCCGAAGCGCCCACGGCTGCGGCGTACCGGGGTCCCGATTCCCGGCGCGTTCCCCCGCGCAGCCCGGGACGCAGTACGACGAAGGCCCCCGTCCTCGCGGTCGGGGGCCTTCGTCGTGCGTGCGTCAGTGCGAGTGGCCGCCGGGGCCGTGCGAGTGGCCGTGACCGTGGCCCTCGTCGTCGGCGTCCTCCTTCTTCTCGACGACCAGCGCCTCGGTGGTGAGGAGCAGGCCGGCGATGGAGGCGGCGTTGGCGAGCGCGGACCGGGTGACCTTGACCGGGTCGATGACGCCCGCGGTCACGAGGTTGCCGTACTCGTCGGTGGCGGCGTTGTAGCCCTCGTCGTCACCGAGCTCGCGGACCTTGGAGACCACGACGTAGCCCTGCTCGCCGCCGTTCTCGGCGATCCAGCGCAGCGGCTCGGCGGTGGCGCGGCGGACGATGCCGACGCCGGTCGCCTCGTCGCCCGCGAGGCCGAGGTCGCCCTCGAGCACCGTGGCGGCGTGGACGAGCGCGGCGCCGCCGCCGGCGACGATGCCCTCCTCGATCGCCGCGCGCGTCGCGGACACGGCGTCCTCGATGCGGTGCTTCTTCTCCTTGAGCTCCACCTCGGTGTGGGCGCCGACCTTGATGACGCACACGCCGCCGGCGAGCTTGGCGAGGCGCTCGTTGAGCTTCTCGCGGTCCCAGTCGCTGTCGGTGTTCTCGATCTCGGCGCGGATCTGCGCGACGCGGTCGGCCACGGCCGCGTGGTCGCCGCCGCCGTCGACGATCGTCGAGTCGTCCTTGGTGACGACGACGCGACGGGCGCTGCCGAGCACCTCGAGGCCGACCTGGTCGAGCTTGAGGCCGACCTCGGCGCTCACGACCTGGGCGCCGGTGAGGATCGCGATGTCCTGCAGGATCGCCTTGCGGCGGTCGCCGAACGCCGGAGCCTTGACGGCCACCGAGGAGAACGTGCCGCGGATGCGGTTCACGACGAGGGTCGACAGCGCCTCGCCGTCGACGTCCTCGGCGATGATGAACAGCGGCTTGCCGGCCTGGACGACCTTCTCGAGCAGCGGGAGCAGCTCGGAGACGCTCGAGACCTTGCCCTGGACGAGCAGCACGAGGGCGTCGTCGAGGACGGCCTCCATGCGCTCGGCGTCGGTGACGAAGTACGGCGAGATGTAGCCCTTGTCGAACTGCATGCCCTCGGTGAAGTCGAGCTCCATCGCGGTGCTGCTGGACTCCTCGACGGAGATGACGCCGTCCTTGCCGACCTTGTCGAAGGCCTCGGCGATGAGGTCGCCGATCACGCGGTCCTGCGACGAGATGGTCGCGACGTCGGCGATCTCCTCCTTGCCGTTGACCGGGCGGGCCACCTCGAGGAGGCGGTCGCTCACGGCCTTCACCGCCTTGTCGATGCCGCGCTTGAGGTCCATCGGCGCACCGCCGGCGGTGACGACCTTGAGGCCCTCGCGGACCATCGCCTGCGCGAGCACGGTCGCGGTGGTGGTGCCGTCGCCCGCGATGTCGTTGGTCTTGGTCGCCACCTCCTTCGCCAGCTGGGCGCCGAGGTTCTCGTAGGAGTCCTCGAGCTCCACCTCGCGGGCGATGGTGACGCCGTCGTTGGTGATCGTGGGGGCGCCCCACTTCTTGTCGATGACGACGTTGCGGCCCTTCGGGCCGAGCGTCACCTTGACGGCGTCGGCGAGCGCGTTGACTCCGCGCTCGAGGCTGCGACGCGCGTCCTCGTCGAACTCCAGGATCTTGGCCATGGGTGCTCAGATTTCCTTCGTGGTCTGGTGACGGGTCCGCCCCGGGGCCCGGAGGCCGCCGGGGCGGATCAGCTGTCGTCGAGCTGCTTGTCGCAGGACTACTTGGTGACGACGGCGAGGACGTCGCGGGCGGACAGGATGAGGTACTCCTGGCCGTCGTACTTGACCTCGGTGCCGCCGTACTTCGAGTAGATGACCTTGTCGCCGACGTTGATGTCGAGCGGCAGGCGCTGGCCGTCCTCGAAGCGGCCCGGACCCACGGCCAGGACCTCGCCCTCCTGGGGCTTCTCCTTGGCGGTGTCCGGGATGACCAGGCCGGAGGCCGTGGTCTGCTCGGCCTCGAGGGTCTTGACGAGGATCCGGTCCTCGAGCGGCTTGATGGTGACCGACACGGTCTGTCCTCCACCTAGATGTTGAGTGGCTGGCTGGCCGCCGGGGCGTCGTCGCGGGTGCCGCACCGGGCTGGCGCATGGCACTCTCGGGGTGAGAGTGCCAACGGGTCCCACTCTAAGAACGCGTTAGCAGTCGGTCAACCCGAGTGCCAGCCCTCGCACCTCTCCCCCGTCCGGACATCCGGCGTGATCTTGGTCGTGTGCATGCTTCCCGGGGCATGAAGGGCCGGGAAACGAGCACACGACCAAGATCACGCGGGGAGGGCTCTGGCAGGCTGCCGGGCGTGGAGGTCGGGACCGTCGCGTGGCTGGGCGGCGACGAGGGACGGGCGCTGCTGGCCGAGGCCTCGGCGTACGACGACGACGCCCACGCCCGTGCTGCCGCGGGCGACTCCGGTGCCGTGGACCCGCTGCGGGCCGCCGCGGCGCTGCGGGCGAGCCACCCCGGCACCGACCCGGCGCTGCTCTCGGCGGTGCTCACCCAGGTGCGGCTGCGCCGGCGGGCCCGACCGCGCCTCGGCGACCTGGCCGACCGGCTGCTGCTCACCGAGGACGGCCTCGAGCAGGCCACCCGCACGGCCGTCGCCGACCTGCGGGCCCAGCGGTACGCCGCGGCCGGCGCGACCCGGGTCGCCGACCTCGGCTGCGGCCTCGGCCTCGACGCCCTGGCGTTCGCCCGCGCCGGCCTCGAGGTCGTGGCGGTCGAGCGGGACCCGGTCGTCGCCGCAGTCGCGCGGCACAACGTCGCGGAGTGCGGGGTGGACGACCGCGTCGAGGTCCGCGAGGGCGATGTCACCGACCCCGGGGTGCTGGCCTCGGTGCTCCCCCGCGTCGACGCCGCCTTCCTCGACCCGGCGCGCCGCGACACCACCCGTCGTCGCGACGGCCGCAGCGTGCGTGTCGAGGACCCGCAGGCCTGGTCGCCGCCCTGGTCGTGGGTGGAGGCGGTCGCGGCGCACGTGCCGCGGACGGCGGCGAAGGTCGCGCCGGGCGTCGACCACGCGATGATCCCGCACGGCGGCTGCGGAACCTGGACGTCGGTCGACGGTCAGCTCGTCGAGGCCGAGCTCGCGTGGCCGGCGCTCACGGCGTACGGCGTGCGACGGGCGGCGATCGCAGTGCGCGGCGACCGCTCGGCGCGCATCGGCTCGCACCTCGACCTGGCCGACGAGACCCCGCCACCGGTCCAGCCCGTGGGCCGCTACGTCTTCGAGCCCGACGACGCCGTCATCCGCGCCGGCCTGGTCGGCCCGCTGGCCGGCCACTTCCCCGGCTGGCTGCTCGACCCGCGCGTGGCCTACTTCTCGGCCGACGACGAGATGTGGCTGCCGAGCCCGCTGTACGCCGCGTTCCGCGTCCGGCGCGCGCTGCCCTTCGACCTGCGCACGCTGCACGCGGCGCTGGTCGCGGAGGAGGTGGGCCACGTCGTGGTGAAGAAGCGCGCGACGTCGCTCGACGTCGACGACGTACGCCGTCGCCTCTCGCTGCCGAAGGCACGCGGCAGCGCGGTCGTGCTGCTCACGCGGGTCGGCGACGACCCGTGGGCCTACGTGTGCGACCCGGCCTGACTCAGGCGGGTGCCACCTGCACGGTCTCCGCCGGCTCGGTGCGTCGTGCCGCGAGGCAGGCGATGAACAGCGCCAGCCCCACCGGCGCGAGGGCGATGCCGATGGTCATCGCTCCGAGCACGCAGAACCCGCAGTAGGCGAGCGTCAGCACCCACGCGACGACCGGGCCGACCCGACCGGTCCCCGGCAGGAGCAGCAGCGCCACCACGATCGTCACGGCGAGCGGGATCGAGACCGCCACGAGGCCCCACCAGCCGTTGACCGACACGATCGTCGCGCTGCCCGACGTCGTCGTCGTGGTCTGGGAGCCGTCGGCGTTCACCGTCGTCATCGTCGACTCGGAGCCGTACACCGGCAGCACGAGGCCGAGCACGACGATCAGCGCACCGAGCGACGCCGCGACAGCCAGCGCCACCGTGGTGATGCGGGTCCACGGACCGGACATGCCGACCACCCCCTCGGGACGGAGTGTCCTCGCGCCGCTGCTCGTCCGGAAGGCCCGATAGGGCCACCCGCAGGCGATCAGGCGGGCGCGAGCCGGCGCACGTCGGGGAGCCGCGCGGTGGCGCAGGCGACGACGAGGCAGAGCGCGACCGGAAGCATGAACAGGCCGATGCTGAGGATGGCCAGCAGGCACAGGCCGCCGAGGAGCAGCGTGATCACCCAGGCGGTGACGTACTCGGCCACCGACGACCCTCGGCGGACCAGCAGGGCCACGAGCAGCGTCACCACCAGCGGGATCAGGATGGGGACGAGCACGCCGAACCCGTTCACCTGCACGAGGGTCGCCGTGCTGCGCTGCACCGGAGCCGGGTCCGCGCCGCCGACCGTCGCCGCCTGCGACTCGGTGGCGTAGGCGGGGTAGACGAGAGCGAGCACGAGCAGCGCGAGGCTCACCAGCGTGGCGGCGACGAGCGCCACCGTCGTGGCGAGCGACCAGGGTCGAGCCATGCCGACCACCCCCTGCGGGCGAGTGTCCTCGCCGGAGGCGGATCCGGCTAGAGGCGGTAGCGGTCCCAGCTCCGGTCGATCTGCACGTGCAGGGCGTGCGTGGCGCACGAGATGCACGGGTCGTAGTTGCGGATCGCCTGCTCGCAGCGGGCGCGCAGCACGTCGTCGTCGAGCGCGATGCCGGCCTGCGCGACCTGCCAGAGGTCGCGCTCGATCGCGCGCTGGTTCTGCGATGTCGGCGGCACGATCGTCGCGCTGCGCACGGTGCCCTCGGCGTCGATCTCGTACCGGTGGTAGAGCAGCCCGCGCGGCGCCTCGCTCGCGCCGTGCCCCACCCCCGCCCTCGGTACGACGGGCACGGCGGGCGCCGGCGGCGGCACGTACTCGTGCACGAGCCGCAGCGCCTCCTCGCACGCCGTCAGCAGCTCGACCGACCGCACGACGATGGACGCGAAGGGGTTGCGGCACTCGCGACCGAGGCCCGCCGCCGCTGCGGCCTCGCGCGCGAGCGGCGGCAGCAGGTGGTGGTTGAGCGAGTAGCGCGCCAGCGGGCCGACGAGGTACGTGCGCTGGTCCCACGACGCGTGCAGCGCGTTCGAGTGCGCGACGTGCTCCTCGACCGCGTGCGACGAGAAGTCCTCGATCGGTACGACGTCCGACGATGCCGACGTCACGATGCGCCCACCCATGATCGGGTACTCGCCCTCGCCGGCGAGCGACACGAGGTCCCACTCGCCGTGGTGCTCGGGGATGTCGAAGCCGGCTACCCACGCCACCGTGTCGAGCGCGGCGCCCACGGCCCACTGCAGGTCGGGCACCATCGCGCGCAGCTCGTCGAGGTCGGGGAGCTTGTAGAAGCCGCCGACGCGCACGTTCACCGGATGGATGGCGCGACCGCCGACGACCTCCATGAGCCGGTTGCCGATCTGCTTGAGCCGCAAGCCCCGCTCGACGACGTCGCGGTGGTCGCGGGCCATCGCGATGCCGCCGTCGTACCCGAGGAAGTCGGGCGCGTGCAGCAGGTAGACGTGCAGCGCGTGGCTCTCGATCCACTCGCCGCAGTAGAGCAGCCGGCGCAGCGCCGCGAGCTGGCCGTCGACGGTGACGCCGCAGACCTGCTCGATCGCCTGCGCCGAGCTCATCTGGTAGGCCACCGGGCAGATGCCGCAGATGCGCGCGGTGATGTCGGGCGGCTCCTGGTAGCCGCGGCCGCGCAGGAACGCCTCGAAGAACCGCGGCGGCTCGTAGATGTCGAGCTCGACGCCCACGACGAGGTCGCCGTCGATGCGCACCCGCATCGCACCCTCGCCCTCGACACGAGCGAGCGCCGCGACGTCGAGCACGCGGCCGGTCGTCTCCCGTGCGGTCACGGCGTCGCCTCCTGCTCCTCCGCGGTGGTGCCGCGGAAGCCGGGCGCCTCCGTCGTGAACGTGTGCAGCATCCGCGTGATGTCGCGCGCCTTCGTCGTACGCCGCAAGCGGGCGACGAGCGCGTCGACGTTGACCGTGTCGGCCGGGCCGAAGCAGCCGAAGCAGCCGCGGTCGAATCCGGGGCACAGCGCGCCGCAACCGCCGTGCGTCACGGGGCCGAGGCACGGGGTGCCGTGGGCGACGAGGACGCACGTGCGCCCGGCGCGCTTGCACTCGACGCACACGGGCGAGGAGTCCAGGCGCGGCGGACGTCCGAGCAGGTACGACGAGATCACGTGCAGCAGCTGGCCCTTGTCGACCGGGCAGCCGCGCAGCTCGACGTCGACCTGCACGTGCGACGACACCGGCGTGGAGGTCGCGAGCGTCTTGATGAACTCGGGGTGGGCGTACACGAGCGACGCGTACTCCGACACGTCGCCGGCGTTGCGCAGCGCCTGGATGCCGCCTGCTGTCGCGCAGGCCCCGATCGAGACGAGGACCGTGGACTGGTCGCGCAGCTCGCGGATGCGCGCGGCGTCGTGCGCGGTCGTGACCGAGCCCTCGACGATCGCGAGGTCGTACGGCCCGGGCAGCACCGGGCCGCCGGCCTCGAGGAAGTGGACGATGTCGACGGCGCCGGCGATGCCGAGCAGCTCGTCCTCGCAGTCGAGCAGCGTGAGCTGGCACCCGTCGCAGGAGGCGAGCTTCACGACGGCGACGCGGCGCGTGGGGGCGTTCACAGCTCACGCACCGTGAGGAGGGCGTCGACGACGTCCCACGTGAGGACAGGCCCGTCGGTGCAGGCGAAGAAGGGGCCGACCTGGCAGTGGCCGCAGGTCTTCACGGCGCACTGCATGTTGCGCTCGAGGGAGACCTCGACCTGCGACGGCGGTACGCCGCCGTCGGTCACGTGCTGCGCGACCACGCGCATCATCACCTCGGGTCCGCACACCATGACGCGCGTGCGCTCGGTGTCGACGTCGAGCCCCACGAGCTCGCCGGTGACGACGCCGACGCTGCCGGTCCAGCCCGGGGAGGCGCGGTCGACGATCGTGCGCACCGCGATCTGCCGGCCGTGCCACCAGCCGTCGAGCTCGCCGCGGAAGAGCAGCTCCTGCTCGGTGCGGGTGCCGACGACGAGCACGACGCGGCCGAACGCAGCGCGGTCGGCGAGAACGGCGTGCACGACGGGACGCAGCGGCGCGAGGCCGATGCCGCCCGCGACGAGCACGAGGTCGTGACCGCGGGCGGCGTCGACGTCCCAGCCCCTGCCGTAGGGCCCGCGCACTCCGAGCACCTGGCCGGGCTGCGACGCGCAGAGCGTCTTCGTGACGCCGGCGACGTCGCGGATCGTGTGCACGAGCAGGCCGTCGCCGGGCAGCGCGCTCACCGAGATGGGCACCTCGCCTGCGCCCCACGCCCACAGCATCGTGAACTGCCCGGGCGCCGGAGCAGCCACCGCGTCGGAGACCGGCTCCAGCGTGAGCGTGACGGTCTCGCGCGTCTCGTGCACGACGTCGACGACGCGGTGCGGCACAGGCGTCATCGACCCACGCACGGTCGTGGGCTCGGGTCGGGTCGTGTCAGCGAACGCGGTCACGGTCCCTCCCGTAGACGTCGAGGAGGCGCAGCCGGGTCGACTGGATGGTCTCCTCCATCTCCTGCGCGAACATCCGCACGAGCAGGTAGCCGTCGGCCGGGTGCTCCTCGAGGTAGGGCAGCAGGCAGTCGGCGTGCAGCTCGATGGCGCGCACCTGCTCCGCCGCGACGGCGTCGATCTGCCAGCGGTACGGCGGGAAGAGCCACGAGAACCCGATCACGTCGCCCGCGTGCCGCGTCTCGAGCACCTGCAGCCCCTGGTGCGGCACGTAGATGCCGACGTTGACGCGGCCGGAGCGCAGCGCGAAGAAGCCGGATGCGTGCGTGCCCTCGACGCAGATCCGGTCGCCCGCGGAGAACACGACGTTCTTGGCGCAGCCCGCGAGCCGCTCGCGCAGCTCCGACGGGATGAGACGGAAGAAGCGGTGGGCGGCCAGCTCGTCGGCCATCGACTGCGTGGTCACGGCGACACCTCCTCCGTGACGGCGCGGACCTCCTCGGTCACGTCGATGCCGACCGGGCACCAGGCGATGCAGCGGCCGCAGCCGACGCAGCCCGACGTGCCGAACTGGTCCCACCACGTCGAGAACTTGTGCGTCGCCCACTGGCGGTACCGCGCGCGCGGCGAGGGACGCACCGCGCCGCCGTGCAGGTAGGAGTGGCCGAGCTCGAAGCACGACGCCCACACGCGCACCCGCTCGTCGACGCCGACCAGCACGTTGGGCTCGTCGCGCACGTCGGTGCAGAAGCAGGTGGGGCAGACCATCGTGCAGCTGCCGCACGACAGGCACCGCTCCGCCACGTCGTCCCAGCGCGGGTGCTCGGCACCGTCGCGCAGCGCGGCCGGCACCCGCTCGCCGTCGACCGAGCGCGTCTGCGCCGAGGCTGCAGCGGCTACGACGTCGGCGGCGGCGCGGTCGTCGTCGTCCGTGGTCGGCGTACCCGCGAGACGGCGTACGACGGTGCGCCCGGCCTCGGTGCGCGCCTCGACGAGGAACCGGTGGCGTGCCGGGTCGCCGGCGTCGAGCTCGGTCATCGCGATGTCGGCGCCGTCGCCGACGCCGGGGCCGCAACCCATCGACGCGCAGAAGCAGGTGGCGGCCGGAGTGCCGCAGGCGACGGCGACGAGCAGCAGGTCGGCACGGCGTGCGGAGTAGAGGGGGTCGGGATGGGCGCCGTGCAGCAGGACCTTGTCCTGCACGAGCACGGCCGCGAGGTCGCAGCCCCGGATCCCCAGCAGCGCACGGCGTCCCGGCCGCTCGGCCGTCTCCTCGATGACGGGTGCGCCGCGTACGACGCGCGAGCGCCAGAGGACCGCGTGCGAGGGGAACAGGTGCCGCTTCCAGGTGCCCGCGGGGGCGGCGTACCCGAAGAACGCGTCGTCGTCGCGGCGGACGAGACGGTAGGAGCCGGCGTCCTGCTCGTCGCCCCAGCCGCGCGGGAGGTCGTCGGCGCTCGTGATGGGGGCGACGGTGATGACGCCGTCGCGGACGGTGGGACCGACGACCGGCCAGCCCTCGGCGTGCAACGCGTCGAAGAGCCCGTCCAGCCCTGCGGCGGGCACGACCACGCGGTCTGCTGCGACCGTCGACGTCGACGTCACCCGTCCAGCGTGCTCCTCCGACTACCGGCGTTGCCACCGCTGCAGCGTCCGGTCGGAGCCGGTCCGCGCGGCCGCGCGGAGGGGTGAGCGATCAGACGCTGACGCGCAGCCGCTGCGAGCGCAGAGCGAGCACGAGTGCCCAGATCCAGCCGATGATCGTCCAGCCCAGGAGCAGGTTGATCCAGAAGACCGACCAGTGCCGCACGTCGCGCACCGCGGCCACGGCCCACGGCGCCATGTAGCCCGCGGTCGCCACCGCGACGATGATCGCCACGATCTTCGTGACGGTCCAGGAATGGTCGATGTTCTCCACGCGCACGTCGCCGCTCATGCCCCGAGCCTAACCCGGCTCCCCCGTGCGTGATCTTGCTCGGGTGCCAGTCTCCGGAGCCGGATACTGGCACTGGAGCAAGATCACGCGGGTTCAGGAGTCGGCGAGGATCTCGGCGAGGGTGTGGCGGGACTGGGTCGCGAGCGGGTGGCTGCGGCCGCGGTAGTAGGGCAGCGCCACGAGCGAGGTCGAGAGCGCCCAGCCGCGGCCGCGCACCCAGGCGGCGTCGTCGAAGCCGGCGGTGTCGCGGAACTTGACTCGCTCGTCGGCCGACAGCAGCGCCCACCCCGCGGCCGCGTCGGTCGCCGGGTCGCCGACACCCGAAGGCCCCCAGTCGATGACGCCGACGAGGTCGCCGCCGTCGCGCGCCACGACGAGGTTCCCCGACAGCAGGTCGCCGTGGAACCACGCACCGGGTCCGTCGTACGCCGGAGCCGCGAGCGACTCCTCCCACACGGCGAGCAGCGACGGCGCGTGCAGCTCGTCGGCGACGTCGTTGATCGCCTCACGGGTCGCCTCGTCGCGATCGACCAGCGGTACGCCGCGCGACACGTCGACCCCCGCACGCGGTCCGTCGTCGGCCGGAACCTCGTGCAGCGCACGGCAGAAGCGCCCGAGCGGCTCGGCGAGCGCGGCCCGGTCACGCGGGTCGCGACGGTCCGGCGTACGCCCCTCGACCCAGCGGCAGACCGACCAGCGCCACGGGTAGCCGAGGTCGGGCTCGCCGAGTGCAACCTGCAGCGGCAGCGACACCCCGGGGAGGTGCTCGGCGAGGAACGGGAGCCACCGGGCGTCGCGGTCGACCTGGTCGGTGGCCCACTCGATGCGCGGGACGCGCACGACGAGCTCGTCACCGAGACGGAACAGGTGATGATCGGTACCCGTCGCCGGCAGCTCGCGCAGCAGCAACGACGACCACTGCGGCATCGCCCGGTCGACGAGCGCGCGTACCAGCGCCAGGCCGACGTCCGGCTCGTCGTCGTGCAGCGCGGCCACGGTCAGCGCGCGGCGACGGCGACGACGGACTCGATGGCCTGCGGGCCGAGGCCGCAGCAGCCGCCGACGAGCGAGACGCCGGCGTCGAACCACGACGCGACCGCAGCCTCGGGCAGGACGTCGCTGCCGTCGCCGAGCCAGACCGAGGCGGCGCCGTCCCACACCCGGCCGGCGTTGGGGTAGACGACGACCGGCAGCGACGGCGCGGTCGCGCGGATGCGCTCGACCAGGCCGCTCATGTGCTCGGGCTTGGTGCAGTTGACGCCGATCGCGGCGAGACCGGCCCCGGCCACGAGGGCCGCCGCCTCCTCGATCGGCTGGCCCGCGCAGGTCGTGGCGGAGTCGGCGCAGGAGAACGACATCCAGGCGGGGACGTCGAAGCCGCGCAGCGCCTCGAGGATCGCCCGGCTCTCGTCGAGGTCGGGGATCGTCTCGATCGCGAGCAGGTCGGGCCGCGCGGCGACGAGCACGTCGAGGCGCTCGCGGTGGAAGTCGAGCAGCTTCTCGAAGTCGACGCCGTAGCGGCCGCGGTACTCCGAGCCGTCGTGCAACGTCGCGCCGTACGGACCGACCGAGGCGGCGACGAGCATCGGGTGGTGCGCACCCGCGCCGGCGGCGACGGCGCGCGCCTCGCGCACGAGCTGCACCGACAGCGTGAGCAGGTGGTCGGCGTCGTCGGCGCTGAGCCCGGCGCGGACGAAGCCCGAGCGCGAGGCCTGGTACGACGCCGAGATCCCGACGGTCGCACCGGCGAGGAAGTACGTCGTGTGCACGTCGCGGATCGCGGCCGGGTCGTCGCGCAAGAGACGGGCCGACCACAGGTCGCCCGTGAGGTCGTGGCCGCGCGCCTCGAGCTCGGACGCGAGCCCGCCGTCGATGGCGGCGTGGCCGGAGGCGAGCAGCGCGTGCAGGTCGTTCATGGCACGACCGTACGGCGTCGGTGTCACACGCCGATCGTCAGGCTGGCCGCGAGCCCCGATCCGACCGAGCCGCTGATGCTCGCGAGCTGGTGGATGCCGCCGTCGTCGCCGAAGACCATGTCGCTCGCAAGGCTGGTGCGCGCGAGGTTCTGCACGCTCGCCTCGTAGCCGCTCGCGGCGTACACGGCCTCGCAGGTCTCCTTGGGCATCGCGAGCTGCGAGGTCTTCACGATCGGGCCCGACGTCGTCGCCGCGGCCAGGCTCTCGTAGACCTCGAAGTGGATGTGCGGCCAGCGACCGTCGTAGCAGCCGGGGAACACGGTCGAGAACTCCACTGTGCCGGTGGAGTCGGTCTCCTGCACGCCGCGCAGGTAGTTCTCAGCCTCGAGACCGTTGGAGTAGATCGAGTAGCGGCCCTGCTGGTCGGCGTGCCAGAGGTAGACGGCGGCACCGCTCAGCGCGTCGCCCGTCGAGGCGTCGCGCACCGTCAGCCGCACCGTGAGCGGCGTACCGGTCGCGACGGTCGACGACGTGCCGTAGCTCGCGCGGATGTCGGAGCGCACGATGCCCGAGTCGTCCAGGGAGTTCGGGCCGTTCGAGCCGTCGGCCGGGTAGGGGCCGGCCGTCTCGTCGGGCACCTCGGGGAGCGACGTCGTGCCGCTCGACGACGACCCGCTGGACGACGCCGACGAGGACGAGGACGAGGCCGCCGGTGCCGCGCACGCGGCGAGGGCTCCGGCGACGGTGAGCCCGCCGAGGATCCCGAGCAGGCGGCGTCGGTCGATGAGCACCTCGACGTCGTGCGCGAGCCCGAGGTCGTGGTCGTGGTCGTGCGTGCGGTCGTCGGTCATGGCCCCTCCTGGCGTCCGGTCACCCGAGGCTGGCGCAGCGCGGTGGCCGCACGCTGGCGAGCCGCTGAGGATGCGCTGAGACGCCCGAGCCGGGGAGCTCGTGGGGCTCAGGTGATCTCGGGACGCAGGGTCTGCAGGTGCTGGGCGCGGGCACGGACGAACAGGTCGTCGGGCGGCGCCTCCTCGAAGACCGGTGCGACGTCCCAGCGGGTCAGGAGCACCACCGACGCGGGGGTGCCCTCGTGGACGAGGATCTCCGCGGCCATGCAGCCAGGCGTGAACAGCGCGCGCTTCACCAGGTCGCGGCGCACCCACTCGACGGCGTCGTCGTACTGGCCGGGGACGATGGTCGCCTCCCACAGGCGCACGATCATCGGCTCGCTCCTCGTCGCGTCAGGCCGACACCTCGGTGACCGGCATCGACGAGTCTGCCGGGAGCCCCAGCGTGCCCGGCACCCGCCCCCGCGCGACCATCTCCGCGCCGAGCGCGGCGACCATGGCGCCGTTGTCGGTGCACAGCGACGGGCGCGGCACGCGCAGCGTCACGCCCGCGTCGTCGCAGCGCTCCTGGGCGAGCGCGCGCAGCCGCGAGTTCGCCGCGACGCCACCGCCGATGACGAGGTGCTCGACGCCGTTCTCACGGCACGCCAGCAGCGCCTTGCGGGTCAGGACGTCGACGACGGCCTCCTGGAACGACGCCGCGACGTCGGCCACCGGCACCGGCTCCCCCGCCGCCTCGCGGGCCTCGACCCACCGCGCGACCGCGGTCTTCAGGCCGCTGAAGGAGAAGTCGTAGCGGTGGCGCTCGAGGTCGCGGCCCGACGTGAGACCGCGCGGGAAGTCGATGACGACCTCGCCGTCGGCAGCGGCGCGGTCGACGTGCGGACCGCCGGGGAACGGCAGCCCCAGCACGCGTGCGACCTTGTCGAACGCCTCGCCCGCGGCATCGTCGATCGTGGCGCCGAGCGGCCGGACGTCGGACGTCACGTCGGGCACGAGCAGCAACGAGGAGTGCCCGCCGCTGACGAGCAGCGCCGTCGTCGGCTCGGGCAGGCGGCCGTGCTGCAGCTGGTCGACCGCCACGTGCGCGGCGAGGTGGTTGACGCCGTAGATCGGTACGCCGAGGGAGAGCGCGAGCGCCTTCGCGGCGGCCACGCCCACGAGCAGCGCGCCGGCGAGACCGGGGCCTGCGGTGACCGCGATCGCGTCGACGTCGGCGAGCCGCACGCCCGCGGACTCGCACGCGCGCTGCAGCGTCGGGACCATCGCGTCGAGGTGCGCGCGGCTCGCTACCTCCGGCACCACGCCGCCGAAGCGCGCGTGCTCGTCGACGCTGCTCGCGAGCGCGTCGCCGACCAGCGTGGTGCCGCGCACGAGACCGACACCGGTCTCGTCGCACGACGTCTCGATCCCGAGCACCAGCGGCTCGTCGGTCACGACGCCACCCCCTCGTGCGCGAGTCGACGACGCAGCACCACGGCGTGCAGCCCGGGGCCGTAGTAGTCGCGACGACGCCCCTGGCGCTCGAAGCCGCTCGACTCGTAGAGCGCGATCGCGGGCTCGTTGGTCTCGAGCACCTCGAGGAAGAGCTGCGTCACGCCGCGACGACGCGCCTCGGCCACGAGGGCGTCGAGCAGCGCCCTGCCTAGGCCCTGGCGCTGCGAGCGCGGTGCGACCGCGATCGTCGCGACGTCGCCGTCGGGCGGCACGGCGTACAGGCCGACGTAGCCGTCGATGCCCTGGTCGTCGTCGTGCACGGCGTACCACCGGGTCTCGGGCACGTGTGCGAGCTCGCCCCACAGCTGCTCGGGGCTCCACGGGTCGTGCGGGAAGAGCTCGGCATCGAGTGCGGCCACGGCCTCGACGTCCCACCAGCGCATCGGCCGCAGCGTCATGACGGCGTCACCCGCTTGCGGGCGGCGTTCTCCACGGCGTCGGGCCGGCGCAGGTACAGCGGCGTCGTGCCGCCGAGCTCCTCGCCCGCGGCGATCCGCGCGACGGCGTACGCCGCGAGCCACGCGGCCGACACGTAGCCGGGCTCGCGCGGGTCGTCGAACACGTCGGGGTACAGCCACGCGCCCTCACCCACGACAGGGCCGGCCACGAGCATGCGGTCGACGTCGCCGGGGCGCACGACGTCGGGCCCGGACGTGCGGGCACCGGTCGCGTCGTAGGTCGCGAGGTAGACCTCCTTGCGCCGCGCGTCGGTCGCGACGGCGAACGACGTCGCGACCCGCTCCTCGCCGACCGCCTGAGCCGCGATCGCGTCCAGCGAGCACACGCCGTACGCCGGGACGCCGAGCGCCTCGGCCATCACGCGAGCCGTCACGAGCCCGACCCGCAGACCCGTGAACGGCCCGGGTCCGGTGCCGACGACGATGCCCTCGAGGTCGCGCGGCTCGACGCCGGCGTCGGCCAGGGCGCGCTGCACCACCGGCGCGAGCAGCTCGCCGTGCGCCTGCGCACCCGGCTCGGTGACCTCGGCGAGGAGCCGTGCGCCGTCGTGCACGGCAGCCGTCACGGCCGACGACGACGTGTCGAGCGCGAGCAGCCTCACGGCGCCACCACCGCCGCCAGATCGACTGCGTCCCAGCGGTTCCCGACGCCCACCACGGTGACGGTGCGCGGCTCGTCGCCGTCGTCGACCGGCTCCCCACCCACGGGCCGCTCGATGACCACCGCAAGGCGGTCCTCCGAGAGCTCCTCGACCTTGTCCTCGCCCCACTCGACGACCGTGACCGAGGCCTCGAGCGACGCGTCGAGGTCGAGGTCGTCGACCTCCTCGATCGAGCCGAGGCGGTAGGCGTCGACGTGCACGAGCGCCGGACCGCCGTGCGTAGAGGGATGCACGCGCGCGATGACGAACGTGGGCGACGTGATGCCGCCGCGTACGCCGAGGCCCTCACCGATCCCCTGCGTCAACGTCGTCTTCCCGGCGCCGAGACCGCCGGACAGGACCACGAGGTCGCCCGCCGTCAGCACAGCAGCGAGCCGCCGCCCCAGCGCGTGCATGTCGTCGCGCGTGGGAACCGCGACCGAGGTCACGCGGGCTCCTGCGCCTCGGCCCGCAGGTTCGCGCGGACGCGTCCGACGAGCTCGCGCAGGTGCTGGTTCACCTCGGGGTACTTCTCGAGCATCACCATGTGGCCGCTGTCGGGGATCACGACGAGCTCGGCACCGGGCACGTGGCGCACGATCTCGTCGCTGTGCTCCGCCGGTGTCAGGCGGTCGTCGTCGCCGACGATCACGAGGGTGTCGACGCGCCCGATCGCCGCGAGCGCCTCGCGCTTGTCGTGCGCCTCGAGCGTGGGCAGGAACTCGGCCACGACGTCGATCGGCGTCGCCGACAGCATCCGGTGCACGAAGCCGGTCAGCGAGGGCGGCACGTTGGACCCGAACGAGTAGATCTTCGTGAGCAGGTAGGCGATGTCGCTGCCGGCCTTGCGGCCGCGCTCGACGAGCTCCTTGCGCTGCGCGAGCGCCCCGGCGATCGCGGGCGCGCGTCCGTGGAACACCTTCGCGAGCGGCGCCGGCAGACCCAGCGGTACGTCGGCCAGGCCGCCCGACGTCGTCGCGACGAGCCCGACCCCGCGCACGCGCTCGCCGAAGGACTCGGGGTGCTGCGCGGCGTACGACATCACCGTCATGCCGCCCATCGAGTGGCCGACGAGCACGATGGGGCCGGTCGGCGCCGTGGCCTCGATGACGGCGCCCAGGTCGCGGCCGAGCTGGTCGATGGTCGCGTTCTCGGCATCACCGCGGCCGCTGCGGCCGTGGCTGCGCTGGTCCCAGAACACCAGGCGCCCCAGCGCCCGCAGGTCGCGGCGCTGGTAGTGCCACGAGTCCTCCTCGAGCGCGTAGCCGTGGCTGAAGATGATCGTGAGCCCGTCGCCCGCACGGTCGGCCACCGAGCCCTCGGGCGGCTCCTCCACCTCGACGTGCAGCGGCACGCCGTCGTCGGCGACGACGGGTACGACGCGTCCGCGCAGCTGGCCGAAGGGCTCGTCGCGCTCGGTGTCGGGGCGCAGCGCACGGCGTACGAGCACGCGCTCGGTCGCGACGCCGAGGGCAGCACCCACGGCGGCGGCGGCACCGAGCGCGCCGACGACGCCAGCGACCCGACCCGGGTTGCCGGCAGCGCGCGAGAAGTCGCTCACGACCCCCCTCCCAGGACGACGCGGGGCACCCGCGGCCCGATGCGGGTGACGATCTCGTACCCGATCGTCCCGCACACGGCCGCCCAGTCGTCGGCCGACGGGCCGTCTGCGCCGAAGATCACGACCTCGTCGCCCGCCTCGGCGGGGTCGTCGCCGAGGTCGACCACGACCTGGTCCATGCACACGCGTCCGGCCACCGTGCGCAGCCGACCGGCGGCGAGGAGCGGGCCGGCGCTCGCCGCCGCGCGCGGGAGGCCGTCGGCGTACCCCACAGGGACGAGCCCGAGCGTGGCCTCGGCCGACGTCGTGTACTCCTGCCCGTAGGACACGCCCGACCCCGCGGGCACCCGCTTCACCGACGCGAACCGCGCGCGAAGAGACATCACCGGGCGCAGCCCGAGGTCGGAGGCGGGCGCGACGCCCGACGAGAGGCCGTACATGTGGATTCCGACGCGCACGAGGTCGTGGCGGGCGGCGGGGATCGCGAACGCGCCAGCGGAGTTCGCGAGGTGGCGCACCTCGGGGCGCAGGCCCGCGGCCTCGGCGTACGCGACCGCATCGTCGAACGCCGCGAGCTGCACGGCCACCGACGGGTGCGCCGGCTCGTCGGCGCACGCGAGGTGCGACCACAGCCCCGTGACGACGACCGCGCCCTCCGCCTCTGCCTCGACCGCCGCCGCGACGAGCGCGGGCCAGTCGGCCGCGGTAGCGCCGTTGCGCGAGAGGCCGGTGTCGGCCTTGAGCTGCACGCGCGCACGGCGACCCGTGGCACGCGCAGCCGCGCGCACCTCGTCGAGCGCCCACAGCGCCGAGATCCCCAGGTCGACGTCGAGCGCGACGCACTCTTCCCAAGGACCACCGGGCACTCCGAGCCACGCGAGGATCCGTCCCTCGACGCCGGCGTCGCGCAGCGCGACCGCCTCCTGCAGCAGCGCGACGCCGAGCCACTCCGCGCCCGCCTCGCGGGCGGCCAGCGCGCACGGCACGAGGCCGTGCCCGTACGCGTCGGCCTTCACCACCGCCATGACCGGTACGCCGGCCGCCTCGCGGGCCACGCCCAGGTTGTGCCGCAGCGCGTCGAGGTCGATCGCCGCCACCGCGCCGCGCGCGAGCGCCTCCGGCGTCCACGCGGACGCGAGGCTCGCAGGGGTCGGCACCGCGGTCACCCGCCCAGTCTCTC
Organism: Candidatus Nanopelagicales bacterium; assembly: GCA_046330715.1. GTDB lineage: Bacteria > Actinomycetota > Actinomycetes > S36-B12 > CAIYMF01 > Longivirga. The sequence continues at coordinate 29,606 of JAXLSG010000001.1, read as the reverse complement.
GCACCACGATCGCCACGGGAGCACCACCGCCCGTCGCGCCCCACCCGTGCCTCGCGCCGACCCGTCCGGCCTGGTCCGACGAGCTCCGGGTCAGCCGGAGCGGACCGAGGCGAGGGCCTCGGGGAGCGCGTGCACGATGTCGAGCGCGGCCACGCTGCGGCCCTCGTCGGCGGCCACCGCGCCCGCACGGCCGTGCAGGTGCGCGGCCACCGCGGCGATGCGCGCGACGCCTGCGTCGTCGAGCGCGCCCACGGCCTGGTGGTGCGCGAGCAGCGAGCCGGTGAGGCCGGCGAGGACGTCGCCCGATCCTGCGGTGGCGAGCTCGGGAGGTGCCGAGAGCACGACGTACGCCGGACCCTGCGGCGGGGCGACGATGGTCGACGATCCCTTGAGCAGCACGACGCAGCGCAGCTCGCGAGCGAGCAGGCGCGCAGCCCCGATCCGGTCGGGGCCGGGGCGCGACCCGGTGTTGAGCCGGCCGAACTCGCCGTCGTGCGGCGTGAGCAGCGTGGGGGCCACGCGCGCCTCGACGGCCTCCTGCACCTCGCGGTCCTCGGCCATCAGCGTCAGGGCGTCGGCGTCGAGCAGGAGCGGCACCTCGAGCGCGATCGCATCGAGCACGGCGAGCCGCGCGTCCTCGTCGGTGCCGCGACCCGACCCCACGACCCACGCCTGCGTGCGCCCCGCGACCCCGACGCGTCCCGGCATCGCCACGGTGTCGGGCCACGCCTCGACGACCTGCCGGTACGCCGGTCCGCTGTAGCGGACGTAGCCCGCGAGACCGCGACGCGCGCCACCGGTCGAGAGCACGGCCGCACCCGGGTAGAGCTCGGAGCCCGTGCTGATCCCGACGACGCCGCGCGTGTACTTGTCGTCGGCGGAGCCGGGACGGGTGAGCACCTCGCGCGCGAGGGCGTCGTCGACGAGCACGACCGTCTCGTCGTCGCTCACGGCGTCGAGGCCGAGGCCGATGTCGACGACCTCGAGGTCGCCCGAGAGACGCGCGCCGTCGCCGACGAGCAGCCCCGGCTTCAGCGTGCCGAGCACGACGGTCCGGTCGGCGTCGACCGCACGCGCCGGGTCGAGCGCCTCGCCGCTGTCGGCGTCGACGCCGCTCGGCAGGTCGACGGCGAGCACGAGCGCGTCGGTCTCGCGCGCGACGGCTGCGAGCGACGCCGCGGGCTCGCGCAGCCAGCCGCGACCGCCGATCCCGAGGATGCCGTCGAGCACGAGGTCGGCGCCGGCGACGAGCTCCGCGGCACCGAGAAGGTCGGTCGAGATCACTTGCGGCGCACGAGGATCCGGCTCGACGGGATCCGGGACGACGTGCAGCCGCGGGGCGTCGGCGGGAGGGGGCAGCGGAGCCTGGTGCAGCCGCCCGCCGGACCGCGCGAGGGCGGCCGCGCCCTCGACGTGGTGACGGTCCGCCACGAGCACGGCGTCGACACGAGCGCCGCGAGCAGCCAGGCGCGCACCGGCGTACAGGGCATCGCCGCCGTTGTCGCCGCTGCCGACGAGCAGCACCACGCGCGAGCCGCTCACGCGACCGACCGTCTCGCGCAGCATCGCGCCGGCCGACACCGCTATCGCGGCGGCCGCGCGCTGCATGAGCGTCCCCTCGGGCAGCTGCGCCATCGCCTCGGCCTCGATCCGGCGTACGGCGTCGACGCGCAGCGCGAGCGTGGCGGGGCTGCGGGTCACGGGTGCTCCCCTCGCAGCGACTCGGCGATGACGTACGCGACCGCGACCTCGTGGTCGTGGGTCAGGCTCAGGTGCCAGCGGTCGACACCCTGGTCGAGCGCCTGCGCGGCGACCGTGCCGTGCATCCGCAGCCACGGCCGGCCGTCGCTGTCGCCCACGACCTCGCAGTCGTGCCACTCCATGCCCAGCGGCGCGCCGAGCGCCTTGGCGACCGCCTCCTTCGCCGCGAAGCGCGCCGCGAGCGACGTCGGCGTACGCGGCCGCCCGTCGTCGGTCACGCGCTCCCCCGCCGTGAAGAGCCGCTCCACCATCGCGGGCGTGCGCTCCAGCGACTCGGCGAAGCGCGGCACGCTCACGACGTCGACCCCGATCCCGATGATCACGCCCCGAGGCTATCCCCGGTCCTCCGCACGGGCGGGCACCACGTCGGTGGGCGCCCAGCGAGGTCTAGAAGCCCCGCTCCGCACCCATCGACCGTGTCGGGTTACGGCGTCACGATGGCGAAGCCGGGGTCGGGCCTCACGAGCACCGACGCGAGCGCGTGCAGCACCGCGAGGTCTCCCTCGACCTCGATGCCCTCGGCGGGCGCACCCGTGGCCGCCATCGCGGCGAACGCCAGGCGCGGCCCGCGCAGCACGAGCGGGGCGATGTCGCCCTGGTACGCCGTCGAGTAGGTGAGCACGCCGTTGCGCAGCAGGATCCGGAAGGTCTGACCGGTGTCGCTGACCTCCCAGTCCAGCCGCAGGTGCAGGTCCCACGCGCGCGGGCCGTCGATGCTGATCGCGAGGGAGTCCAGCAGCTGCGCCGCGGTGAGCGCGGCGACCATGTCCGGAGAGCCGGTTCCGGCGGGCGTGCCGAACGACCCGTGGCGCAGCTCGTACGCGCCGCTGAGGTAGACGTCGCGCCACGTGCCGTTCTCCGCGAGGTAGCCGAGCTGCTCGTAGGTGTCAGCCAGCAGCTCGCGCGCCCCGGCATGGTCGGGCTGCGCGAACACCACGTGGTTGAGCACCTCGGCCGTCCACCGGAGGTCGCCGGCGTCGTACGTCGCACGCGCCTTCTCGACCACCGCGTCGGCGCCGCCCATGAACTCGACGTACCGCGCTGCCGCCGCCTCCGGCGGGTGCTTCCAGAGCTGGCTCGGGTTGCCGGTGTACCAGCCGAGGTAGCGCTGGTAGACGGCCTTCACGTTGTGGTTCACCGAGCCGTAGTAGCCGCGCGCGTGCCACGCCTGCTCGAGCGCCGGCGGCATCTGGAACGCCTCGGCGATCTCCTCGCCGACCATGCCCTGGTTGAGCATCCGCAAGGTCTGGTCGTGCAGGTAGCCGTACAGGTCGCGCTGGATGGCGACGTACTCGCGCACCTCGTCGTTGCCCCACGTGGGCCAGTGGTGCGAGGCGAACGCGACGTCGGACTCGTCGCCGAACAGGTCGAGCGCCTCGGTGAGGTACGACGACCACGCGTGCGCGTCGCGCACGACTGCGCCGCGCAGGGTGAGGATGTTGTGCAGCGTGTGGGTCGCGTTCTCCGCGAGGCAGAGCGCGCGGTGGTCCGGGAAGTAGAAGTGCATCTCGGCGGGAGCCTCGGTGCCCGGCGTCAGCTGGAACACCATGCGGATGCCGTCGACGACGACCTCCTGCCCCGTCTCGGTGATGTCGAGCGTCGGCGGGATGAGCGTGACCGTGCCGACCGACGTCGTCTGCCCGAGGCCCGCACCGACCTGCCCCTGCGGGTCGCGCGGCAGTGCAGCGCCGTACATGTAGCCCGCGCGGCGCGACATCGCCGGACCGGCGTACACGTTCTCGACGACGGCGTGCTCCATGAAGCCCTCGGGCGCGATGACGGGCACGCGGCCCGCGTCGACGTCGGCCTGGTCGACCACGCCGCGCACACCACCGAAGTGGTCGACGTGGCTGTGCGTGTAGAGCACCGCCGTCACCGGTCGGTCGCCGCGGTGCTCGCGGTAGAGCGCCAGCGCGGCTGCTGCGGTCTCGGTCGAGATGAGCGGATCGATGACGAGGACGCCGGTGTCGCCCTCGACGATCGTCATGTTCGACAGGTCGAGGCCGCGCACCTGGTAGATCCCGGGCACCACCTCGAACAGCCCCTGCATCGCGACGAGCGTCGACTGGCGCCACAGGCTCGGGTGCACGGTGTCGGGCGCGTCGCCGGTCACGAAGGCGTACGAGTCGTTGTCCCACACCACGCGGCCGTCCTCGGCCAGCACGACGCACGGGTCGACCCCGCCGAGGAAGCCCCGGGCAGCCTGCTCGAAGTCGCGCTCGTCGTGGAAGGGCAGCGTCTCCCGCGCGTGCGCGTGGTGCTCCAGCACCGCCCTCGTGGCCGGCTTCGGCGTCGCATCCATGGGGGCCTCCCGCATCGGTTCGGATGTCTCGAAACGTAGCCGCCCGCGCCGCGCCCAGGGGCGAGGATGGCGGGATGGCCGACGTACCCACGCTCGTCACGGCACGCACCCGGCTGCGCCCGCTCGAGGACGACGACGCCGCGACGCTGCGCGCGATCGTGCGCACGCCCGCGGTCGCCCGCTGGTGGCACCAGCCCGACGACACCTTCCCGTGGGACTTCGACGCCGACACCACGCGCTGGGTCGTCGAGATCGCGCACGCCCCCGACGTCGGCCCCTCGGGTGCGGTGGTCGGGATGATCCAGGCGTACGAGGGCGAGGACCCCGACTACGACGAGTGCGGCATCGACCTGTTCCTCGCACCGTCCGTGCACCGGCGAGGCCTCGGCAAGGAGGTCGTCGAGGCGGTCCGCGACTGGCTCGTCGACCTCCGAGGTCACCACCTCGTGCAGATCGACCCGTCGGCGAGCAACGACGCCGCGATCGCCTGCTACACCTCCGCCGGCTTCCGCCGCGTCGGCATCCTCCACGGCCGCGAGCGCAACACCGCCGACGACGGCTGGCACGACACCCTGCTCATGTCCTACTGCTCCTGGTGGTGACGAGGATGCACGTGCATCCCGAGACACCTGAACCGCACCCGCCTACGCAGAGGTCGTCCGGGCATGCTTCGCGGCTGCGCTGGCGGGGGCGGCCTCGGCCGGTCATGCTCGGCGCATGCTGACGGTCCTGATCCCGAAGGTCTTCTACAGCGACATCGCGGTCGGCATCGACCTGTTCGTCGACGGCCTCGGGCTGCGCGTCATCCACCAGGACGACGACCTCGTCGTCGCCGAGAAGGACGGCGTCAAGGTGCACCTGCTGCAGGACGCGGAGCAGGCGGCCAAGGACCGGCCCGCGTTCTCCATCGAGACCGACGACATCGAGTCGGTCTACGCCGACATCTCCGCGCGGCGGCCGGACCTGCTGCACCCGAACCTGGACCGGATCACCCGCCAGCCCTGGGGGCCGCTGGAGTTCGCCCTGCTCGACTCGACGACCGTCTGCGTGGTGCTCCGGCAATGGACCTCGTGACGCCGGACCGGCCCGACGTGCCGAGCGCCGCCCGAGGTCGCGCTACTCGACGGTGACGGACTTGGCGAGGTTGCGGGGCTGGTCGACGTCGAGGCCCTTGGCGGTGGCCATCGCCTCGGCGAAGACCTGCAGCGGCACGGTCGCGACGAGCGGCTGCAGCAGCGTCGGCGCAGCGGGGATGCGCACGAGGTGGTCGGCGTACATCGCCGCGACGTCGTCGCCCTCCTCGGCGATGACGATGGTGCGAGCGCCGCGGGCGCGCACCTCCTGGATGTTCGACACGATCTTCTCGTGCAGGATGCTGCGCCCGCTGGGCGGCGGCACGATGCAGATGACCGGGACGCCGTCCTCGAGCAGCGCGATCGGTCCGTGCTTGAGCTCGCCGGCGGCGAAGCCCTCGGCGTGCATGTAGGCGAGCTCCTTGAGCTTGAGCGCGCCCTCGAGGGCCACCGGGTAGCCGACGTGGCGGCCGATGAACAGCACCGACTTCGCGTCCTTGAGCTCCTGCGCGAGCGCCTTGACCTCCTCGGTCGTGTCGAGCACGAGGTCGATCTTCTGCGGCATGTCGTTGAGATCCCGGACGACAGCCTGGATCTCGTCGCCGAACTTGTTGCCGCGCACCTGCGCGACGTACAGCGCCACGAGGTAGGTCGCCACGATCTGCGTGAGGAACGCCTTCGTCGACGCGACCGCGACCTCGGGACCGGCGTGCGTGTAGAGCACGGCATCGCTCTCGCGCGGAATGGTCGAGCCCTGGGTGTTGCAGATCGCGAGCACCTTCGCGCCCTGCTCGCGCGCGTAGCGCAGCGCCATCAGGGTGTCCATCGTCTCGCCGCTCTGCGAGATCGCGACGACGAGCGTGCGGTGCCCGACGACCGGGTCGCGGTAGCGGAACTCGCTCGCGAGCTCGACCTCGCACGGCACACGGGTCCAGTGCTCGAGTGCGTACTTCGCGACGAGGCCTGCGTGGTACGCCGTACCGCAGGCGATCACCACGACCTTGTCGATCGAGCGCAGGTCGTTCTCGGTCAGGCGCATCTCGTCGAGGTGCAGCCGGCCGCTGCCGTCGACGCGGCCGAGGAGGGTGTCGGACACAGCCTTGGGCTGCTCGTAGATCTCCTTGGCCATGAACGTCTCGTAGCCGCCCTTCTCGGCGGCGGCCGCGTCCCAGGTGACCTCGAAGTCGTTGACCTCGGCGGGCAGGCCGTCGAAGTCGGTGACCGTGATCGAGTCGCGGCGCAGCTCCACGACCTGGTCCTGGCCGAGCTCGGTCGCGTGGCGGGTGTGCGCGACGAAGGCGGCGACGTCGGAGGCCAGGAAGTTCTCGCCCTCGCCACGGCCGACGACGAGCGGGCTGTTGCGCCGGGCACCGACGACGACGTCGGGCATGTCGGAGTGCACGGCGACGAGGGTGAAGGCGCCGGACAGCCGGCGGCACACGACGCGCATCGCCTCGGCGAGGTTCATGCCGACGCTGGGCAGGACGGCCGCGAGCAGGTGCGCGACCACCTCGCTGTCGGTGTCGGAGGCGAGCGTGACGCCGTTCGCGGTCAGCTCGCCACGCAGCTCGGCGAAGTTCTCGATGATCCCGTTGTGGATGATCGCGACCTTGCCGTCCTCGCTGACGTGCGGGTGGGCGTTGAGGTCGGTCGGCCCGCCGTGGGTGGCCCAGCGGGTGTGGCCGATGCCGATCGTCGACTGCGGCAGCGGGTCGTTGCCGAGCAGCGTCTCGAGGTTGGCGAGCTTGCCCGCCTTCTTGCGCGTGTCGAGCTCGTGGTCGGCCACGACGGCGACTCCTGCGGAGTCGTAGCCGCGGTACTCCATGCGCCGCAGCCCGTCGACCACGACCTGCAGCGCCTGCTTCTCACCGACGTACCCGACGATTCCGCACATGTGCCCCAGGGTATCCCGGCGCGGGCCTCCTCCTGGCCCGCCGCGGGTCGCCCACGCAGGGCCTCGTGGCGCACGACACGCCGCCGGGTACGCCGTACCCGCAGGTCAGGGCCTCAGCCCAGCGAGGACCGCACGACGTCGGCGAGCCGCTCGGCCACGGCCTCCGCCTGCTCCGCTGTGGCCGCCTCGACCATCACGCGCACGACCGGCTCGGTGCCCGAGGGGCGCAGCAGCACGCGCCCGGTCCGGCCGAGCTCCGCCTCGGCGGCTGCGACGGCCGCGGCCAGCGCCTCGTCGGAGTCGACGCGCGACTTGTCGACGCCCTTCACGTTGAGCAGCACCTGCGGGAGCTTGCTCACGACGGACGCGAGGTCGCGCAACGACGACCCGGTCTGGGCCACGCGCGCGAGCAGGTGCAGGGCGGTCAGGGTGCCGTCGCCGGTGGTCGCGTGGTCGGCGAGGATCACGTGGCCGCTCTGCTCGCCGCCGAGGACGAAGCCGCCCTCGCGCATGGCCTCGAGCACGTAGCGGTCGCCCACGCCGGTCTCGACGACGGTGAGCGACGCCTCCTCGAGCGCGAGCTTGAAGCCGAGGTTGGCCATCACGGTCGCGACGACGGTGTCGTGGGCCAGCACGCCGCGCTCGCGCATCGCGAGGCCGAGGATCGCCAGCACGTGGTCGCCGTCGACGACGTCCCCTTCGGCGTCGACAGCCAGGCAGCGGTCGGCGTCGCCGTCGAACGCGACACCTGCGTCGGCACCGTGCTCGCGCACCGCCTTGATCAGGTCGCCGAGGTGGGTCGAGCCGCAGTCCTCGTTGATGTTGTAGCCGTCGGGCGAGGTGTGGATCTCGATGACCTCGGCGCCCGCGCGGCGCAGTGCCTCGGGCCCGACGACCGCCGCGGCTCCGTTGGCGCCGTCGACGACGATGCGCAGACCGTCGAGCCGGTGCGGCAGGGTCGAGAGCAGGTGGTCGACGTAGAGCGCGGCGCCCTCGGCGTGGTCGCTCACGCGGCCGACGGCAGCGCCGGTCGGACGCGCCCACTCCTCGTTCATGCGCGACTCGATCGCGTCCTCGACGTCGTCGGCGAGCTTGTGCCCGCCGCGGGCCAGGAACTTGATGCCGTTGTCGGGCATGGCGTTGTGCGACGCCGAGAGCACCACACCGAGGTCGGCGTCGACCTCGGCGGTGAGGAACGCGACGGCCGGCGTGGGCAGCACCCCGACGCGCCACACGTCGACGCCGGCGCTGGCGAGACCTGCGACCACGGCGGCCTCGAGGAACTCGCCGCTGGCCCGCGGGTCGCGGCCGACGACGGCGACCGGACGGCCCTCGTGCGCCGAGAACGCGCCGACGTCGCCGAGCACGTGCGCGGCCGCCACGGCCAGGTCGAGCGCGAGCTCGGCCGTGAGGTCGGTGTTGGCCAGGCCGCGTACGCCGTCGGTCCCGAACAGCCGTCCCACGTGCTCTCCTCGTCGTCGGCGGGCTCCCCCGAGCCCGGTCGCTCTGCGGGGCCAGAAGGCCCCTGACGCACCGATGCCCCGGAGCGTAGCCCCGGGGCATCGTGCATGGTCCTGCTGGAGCGAAGGACGCCCCTCTGCGCTGAGCGCTTGCTGTCCGATCGTCTGCGGCTGCGCCACGGACGATCGGTTCTCGCGCACGCTCGGACGAGCCCGAGCAAGCTCGGTCTCGTCGCTCGCTTAGCGCTTCGAATACTGAGGCGCCTTGCGCGCCTTCTTGAGGCCGTAGTGCTTGCGCTCCTTGATCCGCGCGTCGCGGGTCAGGAAGCCGGCCTTCTTCAGCGCGGGGCGGTAGGCCTCGGCGTCGATCTCGTTGAGCGCACGGGCGATGCCCAGGCGCAGCGCGCCGGCCTGGCCGCTCGAGCCGCCGCCGTTGAGGCGGGCGATGACGTCGTAGGCGCCCATGAGGTCCAGGGTCGCGAACGGCTCGTTCACCAGCTGCTGGTGCACCTTGTTCGGGAAGTAGTCCTCGAGGGTGCGGCCGTTGACGGTGAAGCGCCCGGTGCCCGGCACGAGGCGCACGCGGGCGATGGCCTCCTTGCGGCGGCCGGTCGCGTTGGCGGGGCCGCTCGCGGCCTCGCGGTGCGTGACGGCGACAGCGGTGGTCGGCGTCTCGGAGGTGTAGGAGCCCTCGAAGTCCTCGGGGGTCTCGGTCTCGGTGGTCTCGTTCACGGTCTCGCTCACGTCGCGGTCCTCTCTTCGTCTCTCGTCCGCGGCGCTTACTGCGCGACCTGGGAGATCTCGTACGGCTGGGGCTGCTGAGCGGCGTGCGGGTGCGAGGGACCCGAGTACACCTTCAGCTTCTTGATGACCTGGCGGCCGAGCTTGTTGTGGGGGAGCATCCCCTTCACGGCCTTCTCGACCGCGCGGCGCGGGTCGGTCTCGAGCAGCTCGGCGTACGTCGTGGCCTTGAGGCCGCCCGGGTAGCCGGAGTGGCGGTAGGCCTTCTTCTGCTCGCGCTTGCTGCCGGTCAGAGCCACCTTGTCCGCGTTCACGATGATGACGAAGTCACCGCCGTCGACGTGCGGGGCGAAGGTGGGCTTGTGCTTGCCACGCAGCAGCGTGGCGGCCTGGGACGCGAGGCGACCGAGCACGACGTCGGTGGCGTCGATGACGTACCACTCGTGCTGGAGCTCGCCGGCCTTGGGACTGTAAGTGCGCATGGAGCGGCACCTTGTTCTCTCGCTCGTCGGGACATGGACTCTGCACGCACCGCTGCCCGAGGCCGGAGCCGTGGGTGGCGGAGCGCCGTACTGGACGTCCTCCCGGACGCCCAGGCTGCCCAGCGACGGACCCGGAGGGGCCCGCGCAGAAGGGCGCAGCAGGGGTCAAGGCTACCGGCGCCCCACGCCCCCGACCAAATCGCCGGAAGGGCCCCTGACCTGGCCCGATCCCCCTGAACCTGCGTGATCTTGGTCAGTTGCGAGCTACCCGGGCCGGGAAAGTCGCAACTGACCAAGATCACGCCGCTAGCGAACGGGGCGCGATTCGTCCCAGACGGGCTCGTCGGTCTCCCGCACGGTGCCGTCGCTGGAGAACACGACGTACCGGTCGAAGCCCTTGGCGAACCAGCGGTCGTGGGTGACCGCCACCACGGTGCCCTCGAAGGCCTCCAGGCCCTCCTCCAGGGCCTCGGCGCTGGCCAGGTCCAGGTTGTCCGTGGGCTCGTCCAGGAGCAGCAGGGTGGCCCCGGAGAGCTCCAGGAGCAGGATCTGGAACCGGGCCTGCTGCCCGCCCGAGAGCGACTCGAAGGTCTGCTCCGAGGCGTGGGCGAGCTCGTAGCGGTCGAGCTTGCGGGCGGCCTGCTCGCGGCCCATGCCGTCGCGGTGCGCGTCGCCGCGGTGGAGGATCTCGAGCAGGGTCTTGCCCAGGAGCTCGGGGTGCTCGTGGGTCTGGGCGAACCAGCCCGGGCGCACGCGGGCGCCGAGCCGGGCCACCCCGGTGTGCGCGACCGGCGCGATCGGGACGTCGCCCACCGGCCGGTGCTCGACGTCGGGGTCCGACCCGCCCGCGGCGAGCAGCCGCAGGAAGTGCGACTTGCCCGAGCCGTTGGCGCCGAGCACGGCGAGGCGCTCGCCGAACCAGACCTCGAGGTCGAAGGGCTGCATGAGCCCGGTCAGCTCGAGGTCCTCGCACACGACCGCGCGCTTGCCGGTGCGGCCGCCGGTGAGGCGCATCCGCACCGACTGCTCGCGGGCGACCTCCTGCGGCGGCCCGGCCTCCTCGAACTTCGCGAGGCGGGTCTTGGCCGCCTGGTACCGCGAGGCGAGGCCGTCGTTGTACGCCGCCTTGACCTTGTACATCTGCACGAGGTCCTTGAGCTTCTGGTGCTCCTCGTCCCAGCGCCGGCGCAGCTCCTCGAGCCGCGCGAACCGGTCGGCGCGCGCCTGGTGGTAGGTCGCGAACCCGCCGCCGTGCGTCCACGTCGTGTTGCCCGCGGCACCGAGCTCGACGGTGACGACCTGCGTCGCCGTACGCGCGAGCAGCTCGCGGTCGTGCGACACGTACAGCACGGTCTTCGGCGACTCCGCGAGCCGCTGCTCGAGCCACTCCTTGCCCGGTACGTCGAGGTAGTTGTCGGGCTCGTCGAGCAGCAGCACCTCGTCGGGCCCGCGCAGCAGAGCCTCGAGCACGAGCCGCTTCTGCTCGCCGCCCGAGAGCGTGCGCGTCTCGCGGTACTGCGCCTTGTCGAACGGGATGCCGAGAGCGGCCACCGTGCAGACGTCCCAGAGCACCTCGGCGTCGTACCCGCCGGCGTCGGACCAGTCGGCGATGGCGTGCGCGTAGGCCATCTGCGTGGCCTCGTCGTCGCTGTCCATCATCGCGAGCTCGGCCTTCTCCATCGCGGCGGCCGCGGCCTGCACGCGCGGGGGCGCCACCGAGACGAGCAGGTCGCGCACGGTCGACTCGTCGCGCACCTGGCCGATGAACTGCCGCATGACGCCGAGCCCGCCGGAGCGGACGATCGTGCCCTCCTGCGGGTCGAGGTCGCCCGACACCAGGCGCAGCAGCGTCGTCTTGCCGGCGCCGTTGGCACCGACGAGCGCGACCTTGGCGCCGTCGGCGACGCGGAAGGACACCTCGTCGAGCAGCACGCGCCCGTCGGGGAGCGTGTGCGTGACCTTGGAGACGTCGACGTGACCCACGAGGCGCGATTCTCCCCCGCCGCACCCTCCTGGCCGCAATCGCGTAACGGCTGTCGGGACCCGGGGCTAGCGTCCGGCCATGCCGCTGGACTTCGTCGAGGCCACCCGCGAGGCCGCGCTGCGCTTCGGCGCCCTCGCGCGCGAGGTGCCCCACGACCTGCCCGTGCCGCTCGTGCGCGGCTGGACGGTGCACCACCTCGTCGCCCACCTCACCGGCGACCACGAGTGGGCGCTGGGCATCGTCACGACTCGCGAGGCGCCGTCGGGCGGGCTGCGCGTCTCCCGCCGTCGGGGCGACCGGTTGCTCGACCGGTACGACGAGGTCACCGCCGAGCTGGTCGACGCGCTCGCCGCGGCCGCGGCCGACCCCGACGTGCCGTGCCCCAACTTCGCGCAGGGCGCGGCCGGCACCCTCGGCTGGTGGCCGCGCCACCAGGCGCACGAGGCGTCGGTCCACCTCGCCGACCTCGAGGCGGCCGCCGGGCTCGAGGTGGTGCGCGATCCCGAGCTGTCGGCCGACGGCGTCGACGAGCTCTTCGCGACGTACGCCGACCGCTATCCCGGGCAGCGGCTCGACCGCCCGCTCGTGCTGCGCTCGCCCGGCACCGCGGCCTGGCTCGTCCAGCCCGCAGGTCGCGGCCGGCTGCACGGCCGGCGCGTCGACGACCCGGGTCACGCCGACCTCGAGGCCGACCCCACCGTGCTGCTCCTCGCGCTGTGGCACCGGGTCGCCGTCGACGACCCGCGGCTGCACTACCCGTCGGCCGACGCCGACGCCGTGCGCCGCTTCCTCGCCGGGCCGCTCACGGCCTGATCCGTCCGGAGACCGGTAGGTAACGACACGCCTCGGCATCCTGGGAGCGTGGTTGCTTGACGACGCACGGTCACGCGCGGACCCTCCGTCGGTGGGGGCACGGCGTACGACGCCCCCTGCACGGTCCGCCGTGGGGCGGGCCGGCGTACCTGGGGAGGGCGTATGTCCGCCGACACCGAGGCCGTCGCCACGACGGTCGACACCACCGACCGGATCACCATCTCCGCGGCCCAGAAGTGGGCCGGGGTGACCCGCATCCTGCTCGGCTTCACGTTCCTGTGGGCGTTCCTCGACAAGTGCTTCGGGCTGGGCTTCTCCAGCACGAAGGGCTGGCTCTTCGGAGCCGGCGAGGGCAACCCGACCGCGGGGTTCCTGAAGTTCGGCGTCAACCCGAACGGTCCGCTGCACGACTTCTACACGAGCCTCGCGCCGACCTCGCCGTCGGCACCGGTCAACTGGCTGTTCATGCTCGCGCTGCTCGGCGCGGGCGTCGGCCTGGTGCTCGGCATCGGCATGCGCATCTCGTGCATCGGTGCCGCGATCCTGCTGCTCAGCATGTGGCTGGCCGTCGCGCCGTGGGCGAAGTACGAGGACAAGGGCGGCTCGACCGTCGCGTCCAACAACCCGCTCCTCGACGAGCACATCATCTACTCGGCCACGCTGATGGTCCTCATGTTCGTCCTCGCCGGCCGCTACTGGGGCCTGGGGCGCATGTGGGAGAAGCACGTGCCGAAGTGGCTCGTCTGAGCTGACCGCGCGAGGGGACGTCGGGCACCGCCCGGCGTCCCCTCGTCATGTCCCGAGCCGTTCGACCTCCATCGCGAACGAGCCGCCGCGCAGGTGCGCCGTCGCGCCGATCGGCACGGCGAGGTTGGGCTCGTCGTGGCCCACCGGCGCACCCGCCACGACGGGTACGCCGAGACCGCCGAGCCGGTCGATCAGCAGCGCGCGCACGACGGCGTCGTCGCCGCAGCGGGTGAACCCGCCGAGCACGACTCCCGCCGCGTCGTCGAGCCAGCCCGACCGCAGCAGCGTCGTCAGCGTGCGGTCGAGGCGGTGCGGCGACTCGTCGACGTCCTCGAGGAGCACGAGCGCCCCGCCGGCGGGGAGCAGGTCGTCGGGGCTCGCGGCGAGCAGCGCGAGGTTGCCGCCGACGAGCGGCCCGCTCGCGTCGCCGGGGACGAGCACGTCGAGGCCGTCAGCCACGACGCGCTCCCCCGGCGGCCCGGTGAGCAGGTCGCGCACCGACGCGCGCGAGGAGCCGTGACCGTCGCCGAGACCTGTGACGGCGGGCCCGTGCACCGCGGCGTACCCGAGGCGCCGCACCATCTGGTGCAGCAGCGGCGTGACGTCGGAGAAGCCCACGAGGGTGCGCGGTCCCGCCGCCGCGAGGGCGTCCCAGTCGAGCAGGTCGAGGATCCGGGGTACGCCGTACCCGCCGCGGCCGACGAGCACGGCGCGCACCTGCGGATCGGTCCACGCGGCGACGAGCGCCGCGGCGCGCTCCTCGTCCGTGCCGGCGAGGTAGGGCAGGTCGGGGTGCCGCGCGCGGAGGCCCGAGACCTCGACGACGTCGAGGTCCCACGACCGGAGCACGGCGAGGCCGGCGTCGAGGCGGTCGTCGGGCACCGGGCTCGACAGCGCGACGACCGCGACGCGGTCCCCCGGGACGAGCGCGGCCGGCAGCGGGAGCCCCACCGGGGCGACGCGATCCACGCGGCGATTCTCCATGACCAGGGAGCGATCGCGGCTGTCGTTCCCCGCCGGCACCGGACGTCGGGTCAGCGGGTGGAGATCCCCTCGGCGTCGGCGGTCACCTGCGTGCCGCGGGTGCCGGCGATGATCGCGCGGATGTCGCCGAGCGACCCGATCGCCGCGCGGCGCCCCGGCCCGGAGCGGACGAACTGGCACGCGGCCTCGACCTTCGGCCCCATCGACCCGGCCGGGAGGTCCAGCGCCGACAGGGCCTCCGGGGACGCCGACACGACGGCGCGCTGCTCCGGCGTACCCCAGTCGAGGTAGACGGCGTCGGTGTCGGTCGCGATCACGAGCAGGTCGGCGTCGAGGTCCTGCGCGAGCACCGCCGACGAGCGGTCCTTGTCGATGACGGCCTCGACACCGACGAGGGTGCGCGGGTTGTGGTCGTCGTCGAACTCGAGCCGCTCCTCGCGCAGGTACATCGTGGGGATGCCGCCGCCACCGGTGCAGATCACGACCACGCCCGACTCGAGCAGCTGCTTGATCGGCCGGATCTCGAAGATCCGCTTGGGCGCGGGCGAGGGCACCACGCGCCGCCAGTGCTCGCCGTCCTGGCGCACCGTCCAGCCGCGCTCGGCCGCGATCCGCTGCGCGTCGTCCTGGGAGTACACCGGCCCCACGAACTTCGTGGGGTTCGACATCGCGGGGTCGTCGGGGTCGACCTCGGTCATCGTGAGGATGGTCGCGATCGGCGTCTCGAACGGCAGCAGGTTCCCGAGCTCCTGCTCGATGAGGTAGCCGATCATCCCCTCGGTCTGCGCTCCGAGGACGTCGAAGGGGTACGTCGACTCCTCGTCGTACGCCGACGCCTGCAGCGACAGCAGGCCGACCTGCGGCCCGTTGCCGTGCGAGACCACGAGCTGGTGCTCGAGCGCGACGGGCGCGAGCGCCCGGCACGCGACCCGCACGTTGGCCCGCTGGTTGGCCACCGTCATCGGCTCACCGCGCTGCGCCAGGGCGTTGCCCCCGAGCGCCACCACGACCCGCATCACGCCCTCCCTGCTCCCCCTCCGACCCTGCCACTCCGCCAGCCCGGACGCAGGTCCCCACCCCTACGAACGCGCTGAAGGTGCCCAGACTGCCTAAGACGCAGCCCACGCTCCCCAACGTCTCGACGCGCGTCCACCCGACGGAGACGAGCCGGGTCGACGGACGCGCCACCGGACGCGCCCGGCGGGCCACCACACGGCGACCGCGGCCCGGCACGACGATCGGTCGGCAACGGGCCCCGGGAGGCTGGGGAGTCCTGACTGCGTCTTGCGCAGCCTGGGGCACCCTCAGCCGGATTCAGGGTGGGGTCAGGCGCCGCGGAAGCGCTTGGAGCGGTGGGCCTGGGCGGCGAGGTCGTCGTCGGGCGGGTACTCGACGGCCTCGAGGCACAGGCCCTGCGGCGGCGCGACGTCGGCGTCGGGGTCCCGCTCGCGACCGGCGAGGATCCGCGCGGGCCACTGCGGGTCGCGACGGCCGTCGCCGACGGGGAGGAGCGCACCGACCAGGGCGCGCACCATCGAGTGGCAGAACGCGTCGGCGCGCACGGTCATGACGACCAGCCCGCTGTCGGGGTCGCGGTCCCAGTGCAGCTCGAGCAGCGTGCGCACCGAGCTCGCGCCGTCGCGGCGGCGGCAGAACGCCGCGAAGTCGTGCTCGCCGAGCAGGTGCGCCGCAGCGTCGTTCATCGCCTCGAGGTCGAGCGGCGCGCCACCGCGCCCGGAGTGCCAGAGCACGTGCGATCGCGTGAGCGGGTCGGCTCCCCCGGGCCGGTCCGACACGCGGTAGGCGTAGGTGCGCGACCGCGCCGACCACCGGGCGTCGAACCCCTCCGGCGCGGGGGCCGCGGCGTGCACACGCACGTCGTCGGGCAGCAGCCCGGCCAGCCGGCGTACCAGCCGGTCGGGCCGGTCCTGGGCGTCCCAGACCGCGCGCGGTACGTCGACGTGCGCCACCTGGCCGCGCGCGTGGACCCCGGCGTCGGTACGACCGGCGCAGACCAGCCGCGCCGGCTCGGGCAGCCGCAGCGCGGTCGTCAGCGCCGTCTCGACCTCGCCCTGCACCGTGCGCAGCCCGCGCTGGCGCGCCCAGCCGTGGAAGGCCGTGCCGTCGTAGGCGATGTCCAGCCGCAGCCGCACCACGTCGTCGGACGGCTCGGCAGGCAGGGGCTCGCCGTCGACGGTGGGCGCGAGCTCGGTCACGGGGCACATCCTTCTGCACAACGCACGAGCCCGTCGCCAGGGGGCGACGGGCTCGTGGCTGGTGCGGGGTGGATCAGGCCTTGTCCTCGGTCTCCTCGGTCTCCTCGGCGGCCTCCTCGGAAGCGTCGGCGGCGTCGTCGGCAGAGCCCTCGACGACCTCCTCGGCCTTCTCCTCGACGGTCTCGGCCGCGTCCTCGACCTCGTCGACGGCGTCCTCGACGACGTCCTCGGTCTTCTCGACGGCCTCGTCGGCCTTCGCGGCCGCAGCCACGGTGCCGTCGGTCTCGGCCTTCTTGGCCTTCTCCTTGGCCGCGCGCTTGGCAGCGCCCTCGGCCTCGGCGACGACCTGCTCCGCGAGCGGCTCGACGAGCTCGATCACGGCCATGGGGGCGTTGTCGCCCTTGCGGGGGCCGATCTTGGTGATGCGGGTGTAGCCGCCGGGACGGCCGGCGTACGACGGCGCGATCTCGGTGAAGAGCACGTGCACGACGCCCTTGTCACGGACGACCGTGAGCACGCGACGGCGCGAGTGCAGGTCGCCGCGCTTGGCCAGCGTGATGAGGCGCTCCGCGAGCGGGCGCAGGCGCTTGGCCTTGGCCTCGGTCGTGGTGATCTTGCCGTGCTCGAACAGCGCCGTGGCGAGGTTCGCGAGCATGAGGCGCTCGTGGGCCGGGCTGCCGCCGAGACGGGCACCCTTGGTGGGGGTAGGCATCAGTTCTCCTGTGTCGGGTCTCGAGTGCGATCAGCTCGTCAGAGCTGCTCGTCCTCGGCGTAGCCCTGGTCGTCGTCGTCGTAGAAGCTCACGGCGGTCGTGGGGTCGAACCCGGGCGGGCTGTCCTTGAGGGCCAGACCGAGGGTCGCCAGCTTGGCCTTGACCTCGTCGATCGACTTCGAGCCGAAGTTGCGGATGTCGAGCAGGTCGGCCTCCGAGCGGCCGATGAGCTCGCCGACCGTGTGGATGCCCTCGCGCTTGAGGCAGTTGTACGAGCGCACGGTGAGGTCGAGGGACTCGATCGGCGTGGAGAGCTGCTCGGCGACGAACGCGTCGGCGGGCGAGGGGCCGATGTCGATGCCCTCGGCGTCGACGTTGAGCTCGCGGGCCAGGCCGAAGAGCTCGACCAGCGTCTTGCCGGCCGACGCGACGGCGTCGCGCGGAGCCATCGACTGCTTGGTCTCGACGTCGATCACGAGACGGTCGAAGTCGGTGCGCTGCTCGACGCGGGTGGCCTCGACCTTGTACGAGACCTTGAGCACCGGCGAGTAGATCGAGTCGACCGGGATGCGGCCGATCTCCTGGCCGGGCTGCTTGTTGAGCTCGGCGTTGACGTAGCCGCGGCCGCGCTCGACCACGAGCTCCATCTCGAGCTTGCCCTTGCCGTTGAGCGTGGCGATGTGCAGGTCCGGGTTGTGCACCTCGACACCGGCCGGCGGCGCGATGTCGGCGGCGGTGACCGCACCGGGGCCCTGCTTGCGCAGGTACATCACGACCGGCTCGTCGTGCTCCGAGGAGACCACGAGCTGCTTGATGTTGAGGATCAGCTCGGTGACGTCCTCCTTGACGCCCGGCACGGTGGTGAACTCGTGCAGGACGCCGTCGATGCGGATGCTGGTGACAGCCGCGCCGGGGATGGACGACAGCAGGGTGCGGCGCACCGAGTTGCCGAGGGTGTAGCCGAAACCGGGCTCGAGCGGCTCCATGATGAAGCGCGAGCGGAACTCCGAGACCGGCTCCTCGACGAGGGTCGGCCGCTGGGCGATCAGCACGTTCGTGTCCTTCCGTGGCGCCCGCTATTTGACGCCGGATGGTGGGCTGGCTGGGGCAGTGCGGAGCACCGGGTCCCGCGCGGGCGGGACCCGGTACCCAGGGTCACTTCGAGTAGAGCTCGACGATCAGCTGCTCCTGCACCTGCGTGTCGATGGCACCACGCTCGGGCAGGGAGTGGACGAGCACGCGCATCCGCGAGGGGATGACCTCGAGCCACGCCGGGACGGGGCGCTCGCCGAGCTCGGCGTGGGCGACCACGAAGGGGGTGAGCTCGCGGCTGGCCTGGCGGACCTCGACGATGTCGTTGGCCGACACGCGGTACGACGGGATGTCGACCTTCACGCCGTTGACGGTGATGTGACCGTGGCGCACCAGCTGGCGGGCCATGTCGCGGCTCTTGGCGAAGCCGGCGCGGTACACGACGTTGTCGAGGCGCGACTCGAGGATGCGGAGCAGGTTCTCACCCGTCTTGCCCTGCTTGCGCTGGGCCTCCTCGTAGTAGCCGCGGAACTGCTTCTCGAGCACGCCGTAGATGCGCGCGCACTTCTGCTTCTCGCGCATCTGGAGCAGGTACTCGCTGTCCTTGGTCCGGCCGCGGCCGTGCTGGCCGGGCGGGTAGGGACGGTTCTCGATGGGGCACTTCGGGGACTCGCACTTGGCGCCCTTGAGGAAGAGCTTGGTCTTCTCGCGGCGGCAGCGCTTGCAGTCCGGTCCGGTGTAACGGGCCATGGTCGGAAAGTCTCTCTTCTCGGCGTCAGACGCGGCGGCGCTTGGGCGGGCGGCAGCCGTTGTGCGGGCTCGGGGTGACGTCCTGGATGGTGCCGACCTCGAGGCCGGTCGCCTGCAGGGAGCGGATCGCGGTCTCGCGGCCCGAACCCGGGCCCTTCACGAAGACGTCGACCTTCTTCATGCCGTGCTCCATGGCACGGCGCGCAGCCGCCTCGGCCGCGAGCTGGGCGGCGAAGGGCGTGCTCTTGCGCGAGCCCTTGAAGCCGACCTGGCCGGACGAGGCCCACGAGATCACCGCACCGGTCGGGTCGGTGATGGAGACGATCGTGTTGTTGAACGTGCTCTTGATGTGCGCGTGGCCGTGGGCCACGTTCTTCTTCTCCTTGCGGCGCACCTTCTTGGCGCCGGCAGCCGTACGGCTCTTGGGAGGCATCGACTATCCGTTCTGGTTGAGGTCATCGGCCCTGGGCCGCCCGCGTGGGGGCAGGACCGTCGGGCTACTACTTCTTGCCGGCCTTCTTCTTGCCGGCCACGGTCTTCTTCGGGCCCTTGCGGGTGCGCGCGTTGGTCTGCGTGCGCTGACCGCGCACGGGCAGGCCGCGGCGGTGACGGAGGCCCTGGTAGCAGCCGATCTCGACCTTGCGCCGGATGTCGGCGGCAACCTCACGACGGAGGTCGCCCTCGGTCTTGTAGTTGGCCTCGATGAAGTCGCGCAGCTTGATCAGGTCCTCGTCGGAGAGGTCCTTGGCGCGCAGGTCCGGGCTGATGCCGGTCTCCTGCAGCGTCTGGGCGGCGCGGGTCTTGCCGATGCCGTAGATGTACGTGAGCGCAACCTCGAGCCGCTTCTCGCGGGGGAGGTCGACGCCGACGAGACGTGCCATCGGGCGGTTCTCTTCTCTGTTCGTCCGGAGGTCTCTGGAGCGGCACCGGTCCCACCGCCCTCGGTGGGTCCCCGGCCTCCGGGCCGGGGGTGGCGTCCCGCGCGCGGCACGTGTGCTGCGCGGGGGTCGGGTGTCCGCTTCTGGCCGTCCCGGGCCTGTGCCGGGGACGTGCGATCTAGCGATGCAGTTGTGGGTGCGGTCGGACCGCGATCAGCCCTGGCGCTGCTTGTGGCGCGGGTTCTCGCAGATGACCATGACCCGGCCGTGACGGCGGATCACCTTGCACTTGTCGCAGATCTTCTTGACGCTCGGGTTGACCTTCATCGTTCTCTCCACGGGTGCTCGTGCCAGGCGGCATGCGCCCGTGCGACTAGATGGTGGACATGGGTGGTCGGTACGGATGCCTCGGCGTACGCCGGCGCAGCCGCGCGACCGTCACTTGTAGCGGTAGACGATCCGGCCGCGGGTCAGGTCGTAGGGCGAGAGCTCCACGACGACCCGGTCGTCGGGAAGGATCCGGATGTAGTGCATCCGCATCTTCCCGCTGATGTGCGCAAGCACCTTGTGCCCGTTGTCGAGCTCGACCCGGAACATGGCGTTCGGGAGCGACTCGGTGATCGTGCCCTCGAGCTCGATGGCACCGTCCTTCTTGGGCATGTCCTCGCACTTCGTCCGTATCGGCTGGGTAGTGTGCTGGTCCACCGGGAACGCGCTCGGGCACCGACCTGAGGCCTGCGGACAGACCCCGGGCATGCGTGACTGGGCGCGACTCGATGAGCCGAGGGTCGAGTCTACGTGAGAATCCCGCGCGAGCGTTAATCGGCCCCGACCAACCCGGCGTACCGGACATAACGGGGCATCTCCGGCACCGATCGGGCGCCTGATCGACGTCGCTCAGGGGCGCGAGGCGGCCGGCGAGGCCACGCCGAGCTCGGCGAAGCGGGCCGCGCCCCCGTCGAGCGCCGTGAGCACCCAGGGACCCTCGTCGGTGAGGGCCACGGTGTGCTCCCAGTGGCAGGCGCGGGCGCCGTCGGCCGTCACGACCGTCCACTCGTCCGACAGCGTCCGGGTGTGCCGGGTTCCGGCGCAGACCATGGGCTCGATGGCCAGGGCCATGCCCGCCACGAGCGCGAGGCCCTTCCCCGGGACGTCGTAGTTGGGCACGTTCGGGTCCATGTGCATACGGGTGCCGATCCCGTGCCCGACGTACTCCTCGACGATGCCGTACGCCGCCCCGCCCGGGGCCGAGCGCACGCTCGCCTCGACCGCGCGGCCGATGTCGTTGAGCCGGCCCCCGACGCGGGCGGCGGCCAGGCCCGCCCACATCGACTCCTCGGTCACCCGCGACAGCTCGGCGTCGGCGGCCGACACCTCGCCCACCGCGACGGTGATGGCGGCGTCGCCGTGCCAGCCCTCGAGGATCGCGCCGCAGTCGATGGAGATCTGGTCGCCCTCGCGCAGCACCCGGCTGCCCGGGATGCCGTGGACGACCTCCTCGTTGACCGAGGCGCAGATGTGCCCGGGGAACCCGTGGTAGCCGAGGAACGAGGGCACGGCGCCCTCGTCGCGGATGGAGGCCTCAGCGATCTTGTCGAGGTCGGCGGTGGTGACGCCGGGGGCGACCGCCTCGCGCAGGCGCTCGAGGGTGCGGGCGACGACGAGGCCGGCGCCGCGCATGAGCGCGATCTGCTCCGGCGTCTTGATCTCGACCCGGTCCTTGCGGCGGAACACGTCAGTCGCCGAGGACGTCGAGCACCCGGGCGGTCACCTCGTCGACGGCGCCCATGCCGTCGACCCGGGTGAGCAGGCCCTGGGCCTCGTAGGCCGCGATGAGCGGCGCGGTCTGGTCGAAGTAGATCTCGAGGCGGCGGCGCACGACGTCCTCGGTGTCGTCGCTGCGACCCTGCTCCGCGGCCCGCTTCATCAGCCGGCCGACGACCTCGTCGACGTCGACGGTGAGCTCCACGACGTGGTCGAGGGCGACACCGTTCGCGGCGAGGATGTCCGCGAGCTCGTCGACCTGCGCCACCGTGCGGGGGTAGCCGTCGAGCAGGAAGCCCTTCACGGCGTCGTCCTGGCCGAGCCGGTCGCGCACCATGGCGTTGGTGACCGAGTCGGGCACGTAGTCGCCGGCGTCCATGTACTTCTTGGCCTCGACGCCGAGCGGCGTGCCGCCCGCGACGTTGGCGCGGAAGATGTCGCCGGTGGAGATGTGCGGGACGCCGAGGCGCTCCGCGAGGACGACAGCCTGCGTGCCCTTGCCCGCGCCGGGCGGGCCCATGAGGACGATGCGCATCAGCGGAGGAACCCCTCGTAGTTGCGCTGCTGGAGCTGGGACTCGATCTGCTTCACGGTGTCGAGACCGACGCCGACCATGATCAGCAGGCTGGTGCCGCCGAACAGGAAGCGCTGGCCGACCCCGAGGTAGGCGAAGGCCGCGAACGGGATGATCGCGATGATCGCCAGGTAGATGGAGCCCGGCAGCGTGATGCGCGTGAGCACGTAGTCGAGGTACTCCGCGGTCGGCTTGCCCGCGCGGATGCCGGGCACAAAGCCGCCGTACTGCTTCATGTTGTCGGCGACCTCGGTCGGGTTGAACGTGATCGCGACGTAGAAGTAGGTGAAGAAGATGATGAGCAGGGCGTAGAGCGCCATGTACAGCGGCTCGTCACCGCGCTGCAGGTTGCGCGAGATCCACTGCGCCACCTCGCCCTGGTTGCCCGACAGGCTCACGATCAGGGTCGGGATGTAGAGCAGCGAC
Source organism: Candidatus Nanopelagicales bacterium (assembly GCA_046330715.1). Lineage (GTDB taxonomy): Bacteria > Actinomycetota > Actinomycetes > S36-B12 > CAIYMF01 > Longivirga. The sequence goes on along the minus strand of JAXLSG010000001.1, from coordinate 7,013 downwards.
GAGGCGAAGATGACCGGGATGACGCCGGCCATGTTGACCTTGAGCGGGATGTAGGTCGAGGTGCCGCCGTACATCCGGCGACCGACCATCCGCTTGGCGTACTGCACCGGGATGCGGCGCTGGGCCTGCTCGACGTAGACCACGCCGGCGATGATGAAGACGCCGACCAGGAGCACGAGCAGCAGCGTGAACGCGCCGTTGATGGTGCCGATCTGCCAGAGCTGGCCGGGGAACGTCGCGATGATCGAGGTGAAGATCAGCAGCGACATGCCGTTGCCGACGCCCTTGTCGGTGATGTTCTCGCCGAGCCACATGATGACGCCGGTGCCGGCGGTCATCACGAAGATCATGGTCAGCACGAGGCTGATGTCGTTGCTCACGAGCAGCGACTCGTTGCACCCCTGGAACAGGCGGCCGGGGACGCGCGCGAGGGCGATGATGCCCGTCGACTGCAGCACCGCGAGGCCGATGGTGAGGTAGCGGGTGTACTGCGTGAGCTTGGCCTGGCCGGACTGGCCCTCCTGGCGCAGCGACTCCAGGCGCGGGATCACGACCGTGAGCAGCTGGATGATGATGCTCGCGGTGATGTAGGGCATGATCCCCAGCGCGAACACCGACAGCTGCAGGAGCGCGCCGCCGCTGAAGAGGTTGATCAGGCCGTACAGCGAGTTGTCCTGGACGACCGAGATGCAGGTCTGGATCGCCTTGTAGTCCACGCCGGGCGTCGGCACGACCGACCCGAGGCGGAAGAGCGCGATGATGCCCAGGGTGAACAGGAGCTTCTTGCGCAGGTCCGGCGTGCGGAACGCCGACGCGAACGCGGAGAGCACGGTTCCTCCTGGTGGGCGCCGCGGGCGCCCGATGTGCTGGAGCGGACCCCCCGACGGCGTCGAGGGCGTGGTTCACCACGCGTCCGGGCCCCCCGGACGGACGTGCCGACTCTAACAGCCGGACGCCGAAGGGCGTCCCTCGGCGTCGTGGCTACGACGCCTCGGAACGCCCTCCGAGCGCGGTGGTGCGGGTCAGAGCTCGGTGACCGAGCCGCCGGCCGCGGCGATCTTGCTCTTCGCGGTCTCGGAGAACGCGTGGGCGCTCACCTGGACCGCGACGGTGCAGTCGCCGTTGCCGAGGACCTTGACCGGCTGGTTACGACGCACGGCGCCGGCCGCCACGAGGTCGTCGACGCTGACCGCGCCGCCCTCGGGGAACAGCGCGGAGAGCTGCGCGACGTTGACGACCTGGAACTCGACCTTGTTCGGGTTCTTGAAGCCCTTGAGCTTCGGCAGGCGCATGTGCATGGGCATCTGGCCGCCCTCGAAGGACGCCGGCACCTGGTAGCGCGCCTTGGTGCCCTTCGTACCGCGACCAGCGGTCTTGCCCTTGGACGCCTCACCGCGACCCACGCGGGTCTTGGGAGTCTTGGCGCCGGGGGCCGGACGCAGGTGGTGGACCTTGAGAGTCATGTCAGTCGACCTCCTCGACCTTGACGAGGTGCGAGACGGTGCTGACCATCCCCCGGATCTCGGGACGGTCCTCCTTCACGACGACGTCGCCGATGCGCTTGAGACCGAGCGAGCGCAGCGTGTCGCGCTGGTTCTGCTTCCCGCCGATCTCGCTCTTGAGCTGGGTGACCTTGAGGCGGGCCATCAGGCACCCGCCCCTGCGGCACGGGCGCGCAGCAGCGCGGCCGGGGCGACGTCCTCGAGCGGGAGACCACGGCGGGCCGCGACCTCCTCGGGACGCTCGAGACCCTTGAGGGCCGCGACCGTCGCGTGGACGACGTTGATGGCGTTGTCGGAGCCGAGCGACTTGCTCAGCACGTCGTGGATGCCGGCGCACTCGAGCACGGCGCGCACCGGACCACCGGCGATGACACCGGTACCGGGAGCGGCCGGACGCAGCAGGACGACGCCCGCCGCCGCCTCACCCGTGATGGGGTGCGGGATCGTGCCCTGGACGCGCGGGACCTTGAAGAAGTTCTTCTTGGCCTCCTCGACGCCCTTGGCGATCGCAGCCGGCACCTCCTTCGCCTTGCCGTAGCCGACGCCGACGGTGCCGTCGCCGTCACCGACGACGACCAGGGCGGTGAAGCTGAAGCGACGACCGCCCTTCACGACCTTGGCGACCCGGTTGATCGCGACGACGCGCTCGACGAACGCGGACTTCTCCGCGACGGGGCCCTTGCCGTCGCGACGGTCGCGACCCCGCTCGTTGCCGCCGGCGCCGCCTCCGCGGCGCTGGGCTGCAGCCATGATGATTCCTCTTCCTTCGGATCCGTCGTTCGCGTCAGAACGCGAGGCCGCCCTCGCGGGCGCCATCGGCGAGGGCCGCGACGCGGCCGTGGTACTTGTTGCCGCCGCGGTCGAACACGACCGCGTCGACGCCAGCGGACTTCGCACGCTCGGCCACGAGCTCGCCGACCTTCTTGGCCTTGGCGCTCTTGTCACCGTCGAACGCACGCAGGTCTGCCTCCATGGTGGACGCGGACGCGAGCGTGGTACCGGCGGTGTCGTCGACGACCTGCACGAACAGGTGACGGGTCGAGCGCGACACGACCAGACGGGGACGGGACGCGGTGCCCGTGACCTTCTTGCGGACCCGGGTGTGGCGGCGCTTGCGGGCGACCGCCTTCTTGTTGCCCGAGCCGAGCTTGGTGACGACCGACATGGTTACTTGCCCGCCTTTCCGGCCTTGCGGCGGATGACCTCGCCGGCGTAGCGCACGCCCTTGCCCTTGTACGGGTCGGGCTTGCGCAGCTTGCGCAGGTTCGCGGCGACCTCGCCGACCTTCTGCTTGTCGATGCCGGCGACCGAGAACTTGGTGGGGCTCTCCACGGCGAAGGTGATGCCCTCCGGCGCGTCGACGACGACCGGGTGGCTGTAGCCGAGCGAGAACTCCAGCGCGCTGCCCTTGGCGACGACGCGGTAACCGGTGCCGGAGATCTCCAGCGCCTTGGAGTAGCCGTCGGTGACACCGACGACCATGTTGTTCACCAGGGTGCGGGTGAGCCCGTGCAGCGAGCGCGAGAGACGCTCGTCGTTGGGGCGGGCGACCTCGAGGGTGCCGTCCTCGGCCTTGGCGATGGTGATGGGCTCCTTGACCTCGTGGGTCAGGGTGCCCTTGGGGCCCTTGACCGTCACGGTGCTGCCGTCGATGTCGACGGTGACGCCCGAGGGGACGGAGATCGGCATACGTCCGATGCGCGACATGTCTGTTCTCCTCCCTTACCAGACGTAGGCGAGGACTTCCCCGCCCACGCCCTTCTTGGACGCCTGCTTGTCGGTCAGCAGACCGGAGGACGTCGAGATGATGGCGACGCCGAGGCCGCCGAGGACGCGCGGAAGAGCCGTGCTCTTCGCGTAGACGCGCAGGCCGGGCTTCGACACGCGGCGGACGCCGGCGATCGAGCGCTCGCGGCTCGGGCCGAACTTGAGGTTCAGCGTGAGCGCCTTGCCCACCTCGGCGTCGGCCACGGACCAGTCCGCGATGTAGCCCTCCTGCTTGAGGATCTCGGCGATACCGGCCTTGATCTTCGAGTGGGGCATCACGACGGTGTCGTGGTACGCCGTGTTGGCGTTGCGCAGACGCGTGAGCATGTCTGCGATGGGGTCTGTCATCGTCATGGCCGGATGGCCTCTCTCACCGTGGTATCCGACGCGTACCTCGCGTCGGACCTGCGGCGTCGTCGGGACTTACCAGGAGCTCTTGGTGATGCCGGGCAGCTCGCCGCGGTGCGCCATCTCACGGAGGCAGACGCGGCAGAGCCCGAACTTGCGGTAGACCGAGTGCGGACGACCGCACCGGTTGCACCGGGTGTAGGCACGGACGGCGAACTTCGGCTTCTTGTTCGCCTTGTTGATGAGCGCGGTCTTCGCCACGGTCAGTTCTCCTTGAAGGGGAAGCCGAGGAGCCGGAGCAGCGCGCGACCCTCGTCGTCGGTGGCCGCGGTGGTGACCACGGTGATGTCCATGCCGCGGACGCGGTCGATCGAGTCCTGGTCGATCTCGTGGAACATCGACTGCTCGTTGAGGCCGAAGGTGTAGTTGCCACGGCCGTCGAACTGCGTGGCGGACAGGCCGCGGAAGTCGCGGATGCGCGGGAGGGCGACGGCCAGCAGGCGGTCGAGGAACTCCCACATCCGGTCGCCGCGCAGCGTGACGTGCGCGCCGATCGGCATGCCCTCACGCAGCTTGAACTGCGCGATCGACTTGCGGGCCTTGGTCACCTGCGGCTTCTGGCCGGTGATCGTGGCGAGGTCGCGGATCGCGCCCTCGATCAGCTTGGAGTCGCGAGCAGCCTCGCCGACACCCATGTTGACCACGATCTTGGTCAGGCCGGGGACCTGCATGACGTTGGCGAAGCCGAACTCCTCGCGCAGCGCGGGGACGATCTCCTCGCGGTAGCGCGTCTTGAGGCGCGGCTGCACCTTCTCGGCGGCGGTCGTGGTCATCAGATGTCCTTACCGGTGCGCTTGGAGACCCGCACGCTGCGCGTCGCCTCGTACGAGGTGCCGTCGGGGCGGTTCTTCGTGACGGTCTCGCGACGGAAGCCCACGCGGGTGGGGCGGTTGTCGCTGGGGTCCACGAGCTGCACGTTCGAGACGTGGATCGGGGCCTCCTGCGTGATGATGCCGCCGGTCGAGGCACCGCGGGCCGACGTACCGACCTTGGTGTGCTTCTTGATCCGGTTGACACCCTCGACGATCACGCGGTCCTGGTCGACCAGGACCTTGATGACCTTGCCCTGGACGCCCTTGTCCTTGCCCGTGATGACCTGGACGAGGTCACCCTTCTTGATGGCGATGCCGGCCATGGTCAGAGCACCTCCGGCGCGAGCGAGATGATCTTCATGAAGCGCTTCTCGCGCAGCTCGCGGCCGACGGGGCCGAAGATGCGCGTGCCGCGCGGCTCGCCGTCGGACTTGAGGATCACCGCGGCGTTCTCGTCGAAGCGGATGTAGGAGCCGTCCGCACGGCGGCGCTCCTTCTTGGTCCGCACGATGACCGCCTTGACGACGTCGCCCTTCTTGACGTTGCCGCCGGGGATGGCGTCCTTCACGGTGGCGACGATGATGTCCCCGATGCCCGCGTAGCGCCGACCGGAGCCACCGAGAACGCGGATGCAGAGGATCTCCTTGGCACCCGTGTTGTCGGCGACGCGCAGTCGCGACTCCTGCTGGATCACTGTCTCTCCTGTTGTCGTGCCGGTTCTCGGGGCGCCAGCCTCGAGCCTGGCCGAACTGATGGGTCTGCGGGCCGGCGCCTGGGCGCCGGACCTGGTGAGTCTAGGTGGACGTCCGCGGACGGCCCAAACTCGCGGGATAGGGGCGGGATCTGCTAGCAGCCCGCCCCAGGGGTCACTTGGCCTTCTCGAGGATCTCCACCACGCGCCAGCGCTTGGTCGCCGACAGCGGGCGGGTCTCCATGAGCAGGACCTTGTCGCCGATGCCGGCGGCGTTGGCCTCGTCGTGGGCGTGCAGCTTGCTCGTGCGGCGCACGACCTTGCCGTAGAGGGGGTGCTTGAAGCGGTCCTCGACGGCGACGACGACGGTCTTGTCCATCTTGTCGCTGACGACGTACCCCTCGCGGGTCTTGCGGAACCCGCGCGACTCGTTGGTCTCAGTCACAGTCTTCTCGCTCGTCTCGCTCATGCCGCACCCACGGGGGTGATGCCGAGCTCGCGCTCGCGCATGATGGTGTAGATGCGCGCGATGTCCGTGCGGACGGCGCGCAGTCGGCCGTGGCTCTCCAGCTGGCCGGTGGCAGCCTGGAAGCGCAGGTTGAACAGCTCGGCCTTCGCCTCGCGCAGCTTCTCGACGAGCTCCTCGTCGGTCAGGTTGCGGAGCTCGGCGGGCTTGGTTCCCGTCGCCATTACTTGTCACCAACCTCGCGCCGGACGATCCGGCACTTCATCGGGAGCTTGTGAGCGGCGCGGGTGAGCGCCTCACGAGCCACGGTCTCGTTCGGGTAGGCCAGCTCGAACATCACGCGACCCGGCTTGACGTTCGCGACCCACCACTCCGGCGAGCCCTTGCCGGAGCCCATGCGGGTCTCGGCGGGCTTCTTGGTGATGGGGCGGTCCGGGTAGATGGTGATCCAGACCTTGCCGCCACGCTTGATGTGGCGGGTCATCGCGATACGGGCCGCCTCGATCTGGCGGTTGGTCACGTAGGCCGGCTCCAGCGCCTGCAGGCCGTACTCGCCCCACGTCACCTCGGTGCCGCCCTTGGCGGCGCCGTGACGGTTGGGGTGGTGCTGCTTGCGGTGCTTGACCCTGCGGGGGATCAGCATGGGGTCAGGCCTCCGATCCGGTGGTCTCGGCCGCAGCCTCGACGGTCTCGACGACGGGCGCCTCGAGGACGGCCTCGGCGGCCGGGGCCTCGGTGGCGGCGGGGCGACGGCCGGCCGGGCGGGCCGGACGCTCGCGACGCGGGGCGCCGAGACGCTCCGCGGCGGCAGCTGCCTCGCGCTCGGTGCGCGACTGGCTGACCTCGCCCTTGTAGATCCACACCTTGACGCCGATGCGGCCGAACGTCGTACGCGCCTCGTAGAAGCCGTAGTCGATGTTGGCGCGCAGCGTGTGCAGCGGGACGCGACCCTCGCGGTAGAACTCGGTGCGGCTCATCTCGGCGCCGCCGAGACGGCCCGACACCTGGACACGGATGCCCTTGGCGCCGGCCTTGAGCGAGGACTGCATCGACTTGCGCATGGCGCGGCGGAACGAGACGCGGCTCGAGAGCTGCTCGGCCACGGCCTGAGCGACGAGCTGGGCGTCGACCTCGGGGTTCTTGACCTCGAGGATGTTGAGCTGCACCTGCTTGCCGGTCAGCTTCTCGAGGTCGCCGCGGATGCGGTCGGCCTCGGCGCCGCGGCGGCCGATGACGATGCCGGGACGCGCGGTGTGGATGTCGACACGGACGCGCTCGCGCGTGCGCTCGATCTCCACCTTGCTGATGCCGGCCCGCTCCATGCCCTTGGTCATGAGGCGGCGGATCTTCACGTCCTCGTCGACGTA